>NZ_JACIJM010000001.1 GCF_014199395.1 Yoonia ponticola
AGCACACGAACAACGGCATGCTGTCACCGGTTGACTATGAAATGAAACAGCAGAAAATGAACAAGGCAGGCGTCTAGGAAGTTAGGGGCACCTCAGTCTTCACCACGCAGACCATCCAGAACGATCCTGATCTTCTCTTCGGATGAGAGGGCAGCGGTGCGCGCGTTTGATGTCTTTGACGATCTTCTCGCCGGGGCTCGTCGTTGTTTGTCTCATCTTCCACTCCTCAGTGGTGACGATGAGCCAGAAATGCTCTCTTATCAAATAACGCTATTTGGTCCCATAGGCGCTGACGTCAGACAAGCAATGCAGATATCACGCGGAGCGTGGTTCCATGAAACTCAAACCCGGCCCGAACGAGAACCACTCGCGTAACCTTGATCAGGGTTGCACTTGTTTTGAAATTCAGCAAAATAAGTTCGCGACTACAGCGTTGTGGTAGTGCTGATGCATTCAAATTTGTGCTATAGCGTAAATCAATAAAAAATTAATACCTGTGGAGGGGATATCATGAAAACTACTCTTTCTCTTGCCGTGATTGCGGCAGTTTCGGCGACGATGGTCTATGCGCAAAACGCGGATTACGCTGATCTTGACCGCACGGACTGGCCGAGCAGCTTTACCGTTGGCACGGCGTCCCAAGGTGGCACGTTCTTTGTTTACGGCTCTGGCTGGGCGAACTTGGTTGGCGATCAGCTTGGCATTTCCGGCGGCGGCGAAGTGACCGGCGGTCCAATGCAAAATATGGCGCTTGTCCACACTGGCGATGCCGCGTTCGGCATGACCACGATGGGCCCAGCACGCGAGTCTCTTGAAGGGACCAACCCGATCGCGCCCGGTCTTCAGATGACCAATGCTTGTGCGATGTTCCCGATGTACCAGACGCCGTTCTCAATGGCTGCGCTGACATCGTCGGGTATCGAATCCGTAGCGACGATCCCAGCGGGCGCGCGCATCGGCTTTGGTCCAGCCGGTTCAACGTCTGACACGTACTTCCCTGCGATGTTGGAAACGCTTGGTGTCGACTTTGAACGTCGTAATGGCGGTTGGGATGACCTTGGTGGCCAGCTGCAGGATGGGCTGCTTGATGCCGTGGCATTTGCCGTTGGTATCCCGACACCTGCAATCAGCCAGATCGAAGTGCAAGCCGACGTGAATTTCATCGACTTCACTGACGAAGAGCAGGCCCAAATCATCGACACATATCCTGTCGCGGATTACGCAATTCCTGCAGATACTTACGCGACGCTTGAGCGTGATATGCAGTCTGTTGCGATGTGGAACTTTGCGATTGCGAACTGCGAATTGCCAGAAAGCTTTGTCTACGCAGCCACTGACGTTGTCATGTCGGACAATGCGCGGATGATGAACATTCACGGCTCAGCAGCCGAGACAATCGTTGAAAACTGGACCAAAAACACAGTCATGAAGTGGCATCCTGGTGCAGCGCGTTGGTTCCGTGAAAACGCCGATGCGGATATCGCTGACGATATGGTTTACACTGCAGAATAAACGACTGGATTGCCCCGATAATCGGGGCAATCCTATACTAGGTGGTGTCCATCCCGACGCGCCCTGATAAATTTAACAACTTTTTACGAATTCCGGCTTATAGTCGGACAACCTGCCATGAGCGGGAACTGGGAGCGGCTAATGTCCGGACAGAACGACGACATCGAAATAATGAAGCCAGAGCTCGAGCCGGGTGGTCTGGCTGAAAGTGGCGGCGTGATATCCGAAGGTGCTGACGAAGAACCGATGGAGGCCAATCGACGCGACTTTACCGGTTGGCGCATGACCACGATTGCGTGGTGTTCTGGTCTCTATGCTGCGTTTCACATGGCCGCACTCAACGGCCTGTCAATCGAGCGTTGGATTGGCGTCGAAATCCCGTTGTTGCCGACGTTCCCGATGGAAACATGGAACTTTCGTATCATCCACGTCGCTGGTGCGCTTTTGCTCGGCTTTCTACTGTACTCCGCACGTCCATTTGCGGAAGACAAACACGGTGAATCCCGCGCCCTGAACTTGCCGTCCTTGGTACTCGGTGCACTGGCGCTGGTATCGGTGGGCACGGCATTTTCTTTTGCTGTCGAGATCGCAAATGGTGCGATGTGGAACGGCATGGACACAGGTATCCGCAGCAGAGAAATCTGGTGGTTTGGTGTTCCGTTGCTCGTCGCTACCGTTGGTGCGATTGTCTTGAGTTGGTTCCATCGCAAACAACGCGACGGGATCGCCGCACCCGATATCGTTTTGGGAATATGCGCCGCCGGTGTCGCGGTTTACTTGATCACGATCTATGGCACGTTGATGCGCAACTCCACGGGGACGCCATTTGCGCCGATCGGAATTTCGCTGGCAGCGGTGTCTGGCGTTGCACTTATCCTCGAATTGACGCGCCGCGTGGCTGGGTTGGCTCTTGTCATTATTTCAGTCGTCTTCCTCACTTATGTCTTTACCGGCCAGCATTTGCCGGGCTTCCTGAATTCCCCTGTCATCTCGTGGGAACGGTTCTTTAGCCAAGTTTACACCGACGCAGGTATCCTTGGACCAACGACGGCGGTGTCTTCGACTTACATCATCCTGTTCATCATCTTTGCGGCGTTCCTTTCCGCATCCAAAGTTGGCGATTATTTCATCAACTTCGCATTTGCGGCTGCAGGTCGCTCACGCGGTGGCCCTGCGAAAGTGTCGATTTTCGCCAGTGGCTTGATGGGCATGATCAACGGCACATCGGCGGGGAATGTGGTCGCGACCGGATCGCTCACGATCCCGTTAATGAAGCGTGTCGGATACAAGCCAACAACCGCGGGCGCAGTCGAAGCTGCTGCATCGACCGGTGGCCAAATTATGCCGCCAATCATGGGCGCTGGCGCGTTCATCATGGCCGAAGTCACAGGCATCCCTTACACAGAGATCGCCCTCGCAGCGGTCATTCCAGCAATTCTATACTTCGTGTCCATCTACTTCATGGTGGATTTCGAAGCAGCGAAGTTGGGGATGCGCGGGATGCGCGCCGACGAATTGCCGAAACTGCGCAAGCTGATCCGTCAGGTCTACCTGTTCTTCCCGATTGTTATCCTGATCGCCGCGTTGTTCATGGGTTATTCGGTTATTCGTGCTGGTACACTTGCCACGCTTTCAGCGGCCGTTGTGTCGTGGCTTACGCCATACCGGATGGGTTTCCGCGCAATTGGCAAAGCATTTGAGCTTGCTGGTGCTATGGCGATCCAGATCATCATCGTCTGCGCTTGTGCAGGTATCATCGTTGGGGTTATTGCGCTGACGGGTGTCGGCGCACGGTTCTCATCGCTGCTTCTCGGTATCGCCGGTGCGTCCGAATTGGCGGCATTGTTCTTTGCAATGTTGATCGCGATTCTGTTGGGGATGGGGATGCCGACAACGGCGGCCTATGCCGTTGCTGCAAGCGTCGTAGCACCCGGGCTAACTAATCTGGGTATCCCGCCACTGACGGCGCATTTCTTCGTCTTCTACTTCGCGGTGGTCAGTTCGATCACACCTCCCGTCGCATTGGCGAGTTATGCTGCGGCTGGTATTTCGGGGGCCAATCCGATGGCAACATCGGTTGCGTCCTTCAAGATCGGGATCGCCGCTTTTGTTGTGCCATTCATGTTCTTCTACAACTCTGCGTTGCTGATGGACGGTACATGGCCCGAGATTATCCGTGCAGGCATAACAGCCGTCGTCGGGGTCTTCCTTTTATCCTCAGCGGTTCAAGGCTGGTTCATGGGTGGGCGCACCGTCTGGTGGTTGCGTATCGCAATCGGAATCTTGGCGCTGTTTATGATCGAAGGTGGCATTGTCACAGATCTGATTGGCGTCGGCGGTGCGGTAGCCGTCTGGGCGATCCAGAAGTTCATTCGCCCCGATCCGAACACGCCTTTTGAGGTGCGTGGGGCAGATTAATCGCTGCCTTATAGGAAACGCCTCGTAGCAACCGCTGCGGGGCGTTTTCTTTTTGTGATACCATTCTTGGTTGCGACTGAATTCGCTAAGGCGGTTCAAGGACTTGATAACGCTTAAATTGACTACATTTGTTACTGTGAACCGCCCAATCAAAGGGTTACTTACGAACCCTGATTTTCTACAACTAATTTCTCTGATAGCTCACATATATGGACATCATACTTATTACGGCGGTCATCGCGTCGCTCTTTCTCGTTATCGGCGCAGCCGAACCTATGGCCGCACGTTTGCAGCTTCCTTACAGTGTGATTTTGGCGGTTCTTGGATCGTTGATCGCCGTCGCATCCGTGTTTTTCTTACGCACCGATCTGACCGACGCATTGAACCCCGTGGCAGAGGCCATAGTGGGGCTGCCGATCAGATCAAACGTCTTTCTTTATGTCTTCCTACCCACGTTGTTATTTCAGGCGACCTTGGGGATGAACCTTCGGCGCATGTTAGACGACTGGGTCCCCATTCTGGTGCTGGCAGTTGTAGCCGTCGTGGTCGCAACCTTGAGTGTGGGGTATGCGCTGGCATGGGCGAGCGCGCTGCCACTTGCCGCCTGTTTGCTCATCGGCGCGATTGTATCGACCACTGACCCTTCGGCCGTTGTGTCGATCTTTCGATCAATTTCAGCGCCGCGCCGATTGGCACGGATCATCGAAGGCGAAAGCCTGTTGAACGACGCCGCAGCCATCGCGCTTTTTGGACTTTTCATGGGCTTTGTCATGTTGGGTATGCCAGACCCGACATTGACCGATGCGCTTGGCCAGTTTCCGCTTTTGATCGGGGGCGGCGCCGTTGCGGGATGGTTCATGGCACGGCTTGCAGTGCGGCTCATGGCCGTTTTCGTTCATTACGAAAGGGCGCAGATTTCGGTGTCTGTGTCGTTGCCGTATCTCGTCTATATCGGCGCAGAGCAGATCATCGGTGCGTCAGGTGTCATCGCCGTTGTGACTGCCGGGATCACGATGAACCTCACCGGGCCACGACTGTTATCGCCACAAACATGGACTAATCTTAGCGAAGTTTGGGACTTGTTGGCGCATTGGGCAGGCGCATTGATCTTTATTCTCGCGGCACTTTTGATACCGCGCTTGCTGGAAGAAGTCCGCGCCGAAGACTTTGTGCTGATCGGTGTCGTGATTTGCGCGGCGGTTGCAGCACGGGGCCTTATCTTGTTCGGGCTCTTGCCATTGTTAACCTTGCTGCGGGTGTCGCCTGCCGTCGAACGCCCCTATCGTGTCGCAATTTTGTGGGGCGGCTTGCGCGGGGCGGTGACGCTTGCGCTGGCTTTGGCGGTTACGGAAAGCATTCTTGTCCCCATCGAGGTCAAGCGCTTGGTCGGTATTTTGGCGACTGGTTTCACGCTGTTCACACTGATCGTGCAGGGGACCACGTTACGGTCTGTGATCAAATGGTTAGGACTCGATCGTTTGTCGCCCATCGACGAAGCGCTTTCGCGTCAGGTTGTTGCTGTTGCCTTGCAAACGGTGCGTGAAGACGTCGAGCGGACCACCGAAAATTATGAACTGACACGGGAAATCGTGCGATCCGAGGCAAAGAACTTTGGCGAAAGGCTCGACCGAACTGTGCAAGCAGCAGAGGACGGTGCTGAAATTCAAGATAGGGACCGGATTACGCTAGGCTTGATCGCGTTAGCGGGGCACGAGCGCGACACAGTATTGGTGCGGATGCGCGAACGAACCATTTCGCAACGAATGGCAGAGCAAGTTTTGTCGGACGCGGATCGGTTAATCGAGGGTGCACGCTCGGGTGGTCGGAACGGATATCAACGCGCGGCGCGGCGTAGCGTCTCGTACGGCAAAGGGTTCCAGTTCGGTGTGTCTTTGCAACGAAGGCTACGTTTGTCAGCGCCTTTGGCTCGAATGACCGCGGATCGATTTGAGTTTTTGCTTTCGCAGCGGTTAATCTTGCGTGACCTTGATGCGTTTATTGACAGACGTATTCGCCGTATTCACGGTCGCCGCGTTGCGGATTTGCTGCACGAACTGCTGGCCCGTAGGGTCGACGCCATGGAAACCGCGTTGGAGGGATTGCGTCTGCAATACCCTGGCTATGCGGAAAAGCTAGAACGCCGCTTTATACGACGTACTGCGCTACGGCTCGAAGAGCGCGAATACACTATCATGCGCGATGACGGGCTGATCGGGACCGAGGTCTATACGACGCTCATGCAACGGCTGAATGCGCAACGCGCAGCCACGGAAAATCGTCCGGCTCTCGACATTGCGATCCAACGTCTGGAACTTGTCCAGCGTTTCCCATTGTTTGTGGGTATTGAAGATGCTGCGCTGAAGAAACTCGGGCGCGCGCTCAAGACCGTTTACGTTAACTCTGGCGATCTGATCATCAACAAAGATGATCCTGCGGATAGCGTGTATTTCATTGCATCAGGTGCTGTCGAAGTAGAGAGCGCAGGTCAGACATGGCGGCGTGGTGGCGGTGAAATGGTCGGTCAAATGGCGATCGTTACCAAAAAGGCAGTTCGCACACAGGTACGTGCAATTGCCCCATCGACGTTACTCGTGCTGGATGCAGAGCGTTTCCGGCGCCTTTTATCGCGTAGTCCTGCAATACAGCAAGCTATCCATCAAAGCGCGAAGGAGCGGGGCATCGACCCCGAAGGGCTTATCACACCTGACAAAAACTAGGGCGTTTTGTCAGGTGTCTTATCGATGTACGAGATTGGCCTCGCTAGTCGTCGATCCTAACATTTGCACTCGACGCCGATACGGCCTCGGCGGAAAGGCCAATAGACATCAAGATTTGGTTTGCGCCGACAGTGATGACGATCAAGGCGCACAGTGCTATCAAAAACGCCTTCATGTCATACTTCCTTGCTCTGTTGTTTGTCGGCTTCATCGACTTCTTCAACCCAAAGGCTGTGGTGTTCACGTGCCCATTGTTCTTCGACTTCGCCAGTGCCCATCGCATCGAACGCGCCTTCCATGCCGACGGTTCCAAGGTAAATGTGGGCAAAAATCACGGCCGTAAGGACCAGGCTGACAATCGCATGCCAAAGCTGCGCGTATTGCATTTCTTCTTGTGGAGCCAGTGGATAGGGCAGGTCGCCTAAGCCGACCCAACCGGGCACGCCGATTGCATTCAGTTTCGCGAACGTGAAGCCGAACATGTTGATTTCAAACGGGAACAAGAGCGACAAACCCGAAACAGAGATGGAAGTCCCCAAGACGATCACAGACCAGAAAACAATCTTTTGGCCTGCGTTGAATTTCTTGGCTGGGGGATGGCCACCCCCGAAAATACCGCCGCCACGCAACAGCCAAGCAATATCGGTTCGGTTCGGTATGTTGTGTGCAACCCAGAATACAAACACGATCACTAGAGCGAGCATAAACGCCCATGAAATGTTGTTGTGTACCCATTTGGTAGCAATAGCGACCGTCGAAAATGCGTCATGGCCGAAAACCGGAATAAGGAACTTGCGACCGAACAGAGAAATTAACCCAGTTGCGCCAAGGACGAGAAACGAACCCGCCAGCAACCAGTGGCCGAACCGCTCAACGCCAGAAAAGCGCGTGATGGTGCGTCCCGTTTTCTCACCCTCGATCTCGATGCGTCCGCGGAAGAAATAAAAGATCGCGAGCAGAAGCAATGTGCCGCCTAGCAGCGCGGCACCATATGTCTGCAACGGCCCCTCGCGGAATTTTAACCACCACATGCCACCGTCTTGGATCAGCGTTGTTGTGGCTGGTCCGCGTATTTGTGATCGCATGTCAGCGGTGTCATAGCGCACACCGCGCCACAACTCGGCGTCAGATTGCCCTCCGCGCGTGCCAAGTGGCTCGGTCGTTGGCGCAGCTAAAGAGGGATCGCCAATCGCATCGCGGCGAAATTCGTCGTCCACGTCTTGGTCAGCCTGACGTTGCAGGATGTCATTTAAGGTTTGCGCGCCGCCAGTGTCAGCGCGGACATCGCCCACGTTCTCTTGGGCCAAAGCAGGTGTCATTAAGCCGCTAACAAGCACTAAAACTGCAAAGAGACGGAGCATCAGAGCGATCCTTTAGTTATATCATAGAGACAGGCGACCCGTTATTGGCCGCCTGTTCGCAAGTCTAAATTGTAGGCGCGTTACTGACCCTTTTGGTCGTAAGCTGTGCCCCAGCCCCATGCGCCTGCGCCAAAACCGCGTGCAACAATGCGCTCGCGGTAGATTTCGGACACGGTATCACCGTCGCCTGCGAGCAGCGCTTTGGTCGAACACATTTCAGCGCAGAGCGGCAATTTGCCTTCTGCGATGCGGTTCCGGCCATACTTAGAGAATTCTGCAGCTGAGTGGTTTTCTTCGGGACCGCCTGCGCAGAAGGTACATTTGTCCATCTTGCCGCGCGAGCCAAAGTTGCCAGCCTGCGGGTATTGTGGCGCACCAAACGGGCACGCGTAGAAGCAATAACCGCAACCGATGCACAAGTCTTTCGAGTGCAGCACGATGCCATCTTCGGTTTGGTAAAAACAATCTACCGGGCAGACCGCCATGCAAGGCGCGTCCGAGCAATGCATACATGCGACCGAGATCGACCGTTCGCCGGGTTTACCGTCATTAATAGTGACAACCTTGCGGCGGTTGATGCCCCAAGGAACTTCGTGTTCGTTTTTACATGCAGTCACACAGGCGTTGCATTCGATGCAGCGTTCAGCGTCGCAGAGAAACTTTGCTCTTGCCATGATCTATCTCCTCTTATGCCGACCAGATTTTGCAGAGAGTCGCTTTGGTCTCTTGCATCTGGGTTACGCTGTCATAGCCGTAGGTTTGTGCGGTGTTGGTGGATTCACCCAACACATAAGGGTCGGCGCCTTCGGGGTATTTATCCCGCAAGTCCTTACCTTCGAAGTGGCCACCAAAGTGGAACGGCATAAATGCCACGCCAGTGCCCACACGTTCAGTCACCATCGCCATCACTTTGATCTTGCCGCCTTCTGGACCTTCGACCCAGACTTGCGCGCCATCACGGACACCAAGGTCATTCGCATCGCGTGTGTTAATCTCGATAAACATGTCCTGCTGAAGCTCGGCCAACCATGGGTTGGACCGTGTTTCTTCGCCGCCACCTTCATATTCGACCAAGCGACCAGAGGTCAGAATGATTGGATATTCTTGAGAGAAATCGTTCTTTTGGATCGATTCGTACATGGTTGGTACACGCCAGAACTTCTTGTCCTCGTAGGTTGGATAATCCGCAACAAGGTCGCGACGGTTGGAGTAGAGTGGCTCGCGGTGCACTGGCACCGGATCGGGGAACGTCCACACAACCGCACGGGCCTTGGCGTTACCGAATGGTGCGCAGCCATGTTTAATCGCAACCCGCTGGATGCCGCCGGAAAGGTCGGTTTTCCAGTTTACGCCACCAGTTTTCGCTTGGAAATCAGACGGAATTTCGCCTTGTTGCGACGTCTCTCCAACTTCCTCGTTGCTGTTCGCGCCACCATCGTCGGCAGGTTCGGTCGTCAGCGGTGCACCTTCAGGATATCCGGCGACGCTGTTGATGCTCGCGCGTTCTTCAGCGGTGAGATCATTTTCCCAGCCAAGGTCACGCAACATTTGCACCGTGAACTCGGGGTAACCGTCTTTGATTTCAGAATCTTTTGAGTAGACACCATCGGCTAGAATGTTCTCGCCGTCATGTTCCACACCAAAGCGGGCGCGGAATGTCAGCCCACCTTCGGCCACAGGAATCGACATATCATAGAGCAACGCAGTGCCCGGGTGGTTCATTTCCGGGGTGCCCCAGCACGGCCACGGCATACCGTAGAAATCGCCGTCAGCTGGCCCACCAACTGCACGCAAGGTTGTGCGGTCGAAAGTGTGCTGGTTCGCCATGTGCATTTTCATGCGCTCAGGGCTTTGGCCCGTGTAGCCAATCGTCCACATGCCACGGTTGAATTCGCGCGTCAGATCTTCGATGTTCGGCTCGCCGCCGTCTTCGATACCGATATTGCGGAAAATGCGGTCATGGAAACCAAATTTCTCAGCAAATTTCGCGAGGATTGTGTGATCAGGAAGCGATTCAAACAATGGGTCCATGATCTGCTCGCGCCATTGCAGCGACCGGTTCGATGCGGTCACAGAGCCGCGTGTCTCGAACTGTGTCGCGGCAGGCAGCAGGTAAACGCCATCGGTCCGGTCTTGCATAACCGCTGAAACAGTCGGGAACGGGTCGACGACGACCAGCATTTCCAGCTTCTCCATCGCAGTCTTCATCTCTTTTTGACGAGTCTGCGAGTTCGGGGCGTGTCCCCACAATACCATGCAACGTGTGTTATCAGGCTGGTCGAGGTTGGCTTTTTCTTCAAGCACACCGTCGATCCAGCGGCTGACTGGGATACCAGTGAGGTTCATCATCTTGGTATCGCCGATTGATGCGTCCGAGAAGCGGCCTTTGAGGTAATCCAGATCTTCTTCCCAAACACGAGCCCAATGCGCCCAAGCACCGTCGGCCAAGCCGTAGTAGCCGGGCAGCGTATCGGCAAGAACACCGAGGTCAGTCGCCCCTTGCACGTTGTCGTGGCCGCGGAAAATGTTAGTGCCGCCGCCAGAAACGCCCATGTTCCCAAGAGCAAGCTGCAGGATACAATATGCGCGGGTGTTGTTGTTGCCGTTGGTGTGCTGCGTGCCACCCATGCACCAAATCACGGTGCCGGGACGGTTGTTTGCCAAGGTGCGCGCGACACGCTCGAGCTGCTCGCCCGGTGCGCCAGTGACGCGCTCAACCTCTTCGGGCGTCCAGCGTGCCACCTCTTCGCGGATTTGATCCATGCCCCAAACGCGGGTGCGGATGAATTCGGCATCTTCCCACTTGTTTTCAAAGATGTGCCACAGAATACCCCAAACGAGAGCTACGTCAGAACCGGGCCGGAAGCGCACGTATTCATCAGCGTGAGCTGCTGTGCGGGTAAAGCGGGGGTCGCACACGATCATCGGTGCGTTGTTCTGTTCTTTTGCTTTCAAGAGGTGCAGCAAGGAAACAGGGTGCGCTTCAGCAGGGTTTGCACCGATCAAGAAGATCGCCTTGGAGTTATGAATGTCGTTGTAGCTGTTCGTCATGGCGCCATAGCCCCATGTGTTTGCTACGCCAGCAACGGTGGTCGAATGGCAAATTCGCGCTTGGTGATCGACGTTGTTCGTGCCCCAATAGGCCGCGAATTTGCGGAAGAGATATGCTTGTTCGTTGCTGTGTTTGGCTGAACCAAGCCAATACACTGAATCTGGGCCGCTTTCTTCGCGAATTTTCATCATGCCATCGCCGATTTCATTGATGGCTTGTTCCCAGCTCAGGCGGACCCATTCGCCGTTCTCTTTTTTCATCGGGTATTTGAGGCGGCGTTCACCGTGAGCGTGTTCGCGGACCGATGCACCTTTGGCGCAATGTGAACCAAGGTTGAACGGGCTGTCGAAGCCGGGTTCTTGGCCTGTCCAAACACCGTTGTCGACTTCTGCGATGACTGTACAGCCGACCGAGCAGTGTGTGCAGACGGATTTCTTGATCTCGACTGCGCGGGCTGCGACTGTCTGTGCCGTCGCCTGCGATACTGTACCGCCAGTTGCCGCAACAGCGGCCAAGCCGCCAATCGCTAGGCCTGAACCGCGCAGGAATGTGCGGCGATCAACAGAACCAGATGCGCCTTGCGCTACTGGTGATCGTGTTGACCGACGTGCGGTGCCATTTGTCTTTTTCCTGAGCATGGTTCTCTCCCTACTGCTGCACTGTCGCAGTCTTGGTAGTCGTCTATTGTTGCCTGCCCAAATGTGGTGGGCGGATTACTTTATTCTAAAAGCGAGTGCTTTCCAGATAGGTGCGTGTGTGTTCCGTATCTTGCATCACTTGTGATGTCAGATCGACCTGTGCTGGTCCCGCTTGCGCGGCGTTCGCACCAGATGCAACCGCGACAACACCGGGAACGGCTGTGCCTGCGATTTTCAGGAAATTGCGGCGGGTTGTGCCGTCTTTTGTTTCAGCCATTTGAATGCTCCCTGTTTCATGCGGTAATTTAACTATAGCGGTCTTAACCGCCAATTAATAGATGGGCAATTAGCTTGCCATCATCCGAAATGCTTCTTGTTCGACGTTCAGCAGTTCGGCCCCGACGGCCCCAACTGATGCATAAAGCACCGATGCTTTCGCGCCCTGCAAGTCAGCAAAGAAATGCGTCGCCCAAGGGCCGATGTGCTTGTTGTAAAACTCTTTCTGACGTTCCAGCGTGGCCGCCGTGCCAAAGCGCCCGACGATCATGCCGCCCATCATTTCCATCAAGGATGCGATATTGTCTTCTGGCTCAAACGTGTTTTCAGCGCGTGTGATGCCAAGCGCAGCCATGTCTGCCCGCAAGTTGGCAAGCGGCTTTTCGTTTAGAAATCCGGTCATGTAGTAGCTCGCGTAAGGCAGCAGCTCGCCGCGACCTAACCCGATAAACAATGCGTTATATTCTGTGCGCACGGTCTTGGGTTTACTCACCTTAGCGACGCGCGCCAGTCCCGCGATGGCTTGTCCGAGCGGCGTTTCATCGCCTGCCAGGTCTGCTGTTTGCGCCAGCAACAGTTCATCGGGCGGACCAGATAGCATGAGCCCAAGGTAGTTGTAGAGATCAGCGCGCAGGCGATCCTCGTCGTCAATCCGGTCTTTTGGTTGTGCAAGCGTCATGCGCTATTCCCATCAAAGTGAAATGCCATTCTACGCGGCTTGGGTGGATCAAAGTCGTCAACTGGATCGTCTGCAACATCATCTGGATCGGGCAGGGTGATTGCCTCTGGTTCGTCGCTGACAGCTTCATCAACTTCGACCAAAACATCTGGCTTGTCGAGTAACGTTTGTTCTTCGGCAGCAGCGGCATCTTGACGCGCGACCTCTAGGACATGCGCGAGCAAGCCTTCGCCCACGCGATAGCTGGTTTTGATCGGGGCGTTGCCGAAGCTACCAGTGAGATAGTCATCATCGTAGTCATTCAATCCGTCAACGCAGGCCAGAACAGGATTGCTGCGCCACAGTTTGCGCAACGCGCGTTTGCGAATGTGTTCCGGTACGGCCTTGGCCATGAAGGCGGTGAAATCATCGCCCTTAGCTAGCGTTTCCGGATCGGGAAGCCCCAATTCGTCGAGAATTTCTTCGTCAGACTTTTCAGCCAGTGCCTGCTGTTGCTCAGCTTCGAGAGCGGTTTCCTCAGCTAGCTTGTCGGCGTCCGCCTCTGCCTTCACGCCAGCGCGGCGGCCGGCCCAAAAAGCACTTTTATCGGTCATTTCGTTACCCCCCGGAAACGCCGCGGTGCGCTGTACACATCGTTGTCTTGGGAGATGCGCGGATCGCCGATGCCATCTTCGACACTATCGACATCTGTATTTTTGCGCTTACGTTTAACAAACGCCTCTTCCTCGTGGTGACGAGAAACAAAGTCAGCAACCCATGCTTTCATACCTTCGGGCATTGCCACTTTTTCGACCATGACCTCGTCGGAATCGCAGTAATCTTGCCCCTCATAAGGTGACGCAGTGACGAGCGTGACCTTCCACGGCATCTCGCGAGATGCGGTATTAGGGCTTAATACGATGTAGAGTGACGGCTCGCGCGTTTGCAATTCGTGCACGTAAGCCTCTGTGTCAGAGACATATAATTCCAACGGTAGCGTCGCTGCGTGAAATTCGGTGACATCTCCGTCACGATGCAGTACGGCCCAATCCGCAGGCGGTGCGCCGGGCAAAATGCCGACCGCACGCCACGCCCACTTCATCCAGCGGGTCACGCCGGGCGATTTCCGAATCACGACGCCCACCGGAATGGACTGGGAGTTGGGGAAGACGAACGACAATCGGATACCTGTGGGTTTGATCATGTCACGTATGACTTGGGTCTTTCTATCGTACACAACTTGCTGGAAAATTAAAGCTGGTACTTGGGCGATCACAATGAATTTTGCGTGTCCTTCTCTATTGTTACGTGATCTTCGTTAGATCACCTTTCATCCTCGGCTTTTACGTCTTACGTATGGCGAGCCAAGGAGGCAGAATGACTAAGACACTGATGATATGTGATTGCCTCGGCACTCAAACGATAGATGCTGACGCTTTGGCGCGCGATGTAGGCGTTTCGTGTTCGCGTAAGCACACGTCGCTCTGCCAGTCCGAGATTGGTCTGGCTGCAAAATCGATTGAGGCTGGCAATGTGATGATCGCCTGCCAGCAGGAATCGCAGCGGTTCACCGAATTGGCTGAAGATCTCGATGCTGACGTTCCAGAATTTGTCGATATTCGCGACCGTGCTGGCTGGACGGCTGATGCAGGCAGCACAACAGCAAAGATGGTCAGTCTGATTGCCGACGCGGCGCTTGCACAGCCGTCGCCAAAGACGCGTGATGTTGTTTCTGACGGTATTTGCTTGATTATTGGCGCGCCCGACGTTGCTTTTGCTGCCGCTGAAAAGTTGGCAGACATCTTGACCGTCACCGTGCTGGTCCCAGGTGCAGTCGACTTGCCCATCACCAATCGCTTTGATGTGTGCGTCGGGAAATTGAGCCGTGCGCAGGGTACACTTGGTCAATTTGCTGTTACGATCAATGCGTTTCAGCAAGTTTTTCCTGGCGGACGCGGTGAGCCCGCACTGACTGACCCGCGCGATGCGGCGCAATCCGAATGTGATCTGATCCTTGATCTCAGCGGTGGAGTTCCACTGTTTCCCGCCCCAGAAAAGCGTGACGGATATCTACGCGTAGACCCTGCCAGTGTGCCTGCTGTGGCGGATGCGATCCTGAACGCCAGCCAGATGATCGGGACGTTTGAAAAGCCGTTGCACATCCGCTTAGAGCCGTCACTTTGTGCGCATTCGCGTGCTGAACAACCTGCCTGCTCGAACTGTCTGAACGTTTGCCCCACCGGTGCGATCCTTTCCGCAGGTGAACATGTCGAGATTGACCCGATGGTTTGTGCTGGTTGCGGTGCCTGTTCGGCTGTGTGCCCGTCCGGCGCAATCAGCTACGATGCACCGCCAGTAGATCATGTGTTCCGCCGGATCGGCGTGATCGCAAGCGCCTACCGGAAAGCAGGCGGTCAAGCAGGATCGCTGCTGGTACATGACGCGCACGGGGCAGAAATGATCCGCCTTGGCGCACGTTTCGGGAAAGGGTTACCTGCCAATGTGATCCCGATGGAAATCGACGCTTTGGCAATGTTCGGACATGCGGAAATGCTCGCGGCTTTGGCAAGTGGTTTCACCTCTGTCGATGTTGTGCTTGGCCCGAAAAGCGACCGCGATGTGATCGCCGCACAAGCAGAACTAGCCACAGCGATGGGCGCAGGTAGCGCCATCGCATTGCTCGACTTCAATGATCCTGAGGCGTTTTGCGATCACTTATTTGAGCGCACTGCCGCACAGGTCCACGTCGAAAACCCCATTTTGCCTCAAGGATCGCGTCGTCAAATCAGTCGCATCGCGGCAAAGGCGCTGACGCCGGACGCCTCGATTGTGCCTTTGCCAGAACACGCGCCTTATGGTGCCGTGCTGGTTGACACAGATGCTTGCACGCTCTGTTTGGCTTGCGTTTCGCTGTGCCCATCCGGCGCGCTCGCGGATAATCCGGATATGCCGCAACTGCGCTTTCAAGAGGACGCATGTTTGCAATGTGGTCTCTGCACAAACGTCTGCCCCGAAAATGCCATTACATTGCAGCCCCAGTTAAATCTGACGGACACTGCGCTGGACCAAGTCGTTCTGAATGAAGAGGAACCGTTTGCCTGCGTGGAATGTGGTAGCTTGTTTGGTGTCAAATCTACCGTCGAGCGGATCATGGAAAAGCTGGCGGGCAATCATGCGATGTTCTCAAATCCCGCGACTGCACGTATGATACAAATGTGCGATAATTGCCGCGTGCAGGCGCAATACCACTCTGAGAACAACCCGCTTACTGGCGGGAAACGTCCTGCTGTACGCACCACCGATGACTATTTTTCCAGACGGAAAGATCATTAACTGTCCTTAATTACGTTCAAAAGGGAGACCATCATGAGCGATGATTTCAATATGTCGATGCGCAAATTCCTCAAGCAGGTTGGTGTGACGTCGCAGCAAGCGATCGAAGAAGCGTTTCGCACTGCCGATGGCACCGAAGGTCAACAATTCGAGGCCCGCATGGTGCTGACGATTGACGGTGTTGATCTGGAACATGTCGTTACCGGCACGATCAAGGGTTGATTTGATAATGACGCTTGCCCGTGAGGACGTACTTTCCGCGCTGAAAACCCTGACCGACCCAGTCAGTGGTACATCTGTTGTTGACGCTGGTTTGGTGAAGGCGCTGACCGTGCAAGACGGCAACGTGCGCTTTGTGCTCGAAGTGAGCGGCAATCACGCAGCCGCTTACGGCAAGCTGAAAGACGAGGTCGAAGCCAAAATCAAGGCGTTGGCCGGTGTCGCGCAATTGTCCGTTGTGATGACGGCGCACAGTGCGCCCGCCGCGCCGCCGGACCTAAAGCTGAACAAGCCGTCAGAGCCTAAAGGCCCGCAAAAAATCCCCGGCATCAACCACATTATTGCGGTTGCGTCAGGTAAAGGCGGCGTGGGCAAATCGACCGTTTCAGCGAACCTTGCCTGTGCATTGGCGGCTGAAGGAAAGCGCGTTGGACTGCTCGACGCCGACGTTTATGGACCGTCACAGCCACGTATGTTGGGCGTATCGGGGCGGCCTTCGTCGCCTGACGGCAAGACAATCCTGCCCATGCGGAATTTTGGGGTCACGATGATGTCGCTCGGCCTGATGGCGAATGATGATCAGGCGGTTGTCTGGCGCGGCCCGATGTTGATGGGCGCGTTGCAGCAGATGCTGACCCAAGTGCAATGGGGCGCGTTGGATGTGCTGATCGTGGATTTACCGCCCGGCACTGGCGACGTGCAAATGACATTGGCGCAAAAAGCCCAGCTTGAAGGCGCTATTATCGTTTCGACGCCGCAAGATATCGCGCTTTTGGATGCCCGCAAGGGAATCGATATGTTTAACCAACTCGGCACGCCGATCCTTGGTATGATCGAGAATATGTCGACGCATATCTGCTCGAATTGCGGGTTTGAGGAACATATGTTCGGCCATGGCGGTGTTGCTGCCGAAGCCGAAAAACTTGGCGTGCCTTTGTTGGCAGAAATTCCGCTGCACCTCGATATTCGTATGGCCGCAGATGGCGGCGCACCGATTGTCGTGTCTAAGCCCGACAGCCCACAAGCGGCGAGTTTCCGTGCGTTAGCGCAAAAACTGATCGCGCTCGGCCACGTATGACCGAGCCTCAGTTTCCGCCGCTATTTTCGGGTCTTGATGCCAATGGGGCTGATCCTTTTGCCTTGGCTTGTGCCGAGGCGCGAGCCGTGTGTGATGCGGGGCTCGTCGCGTATGATTTGGCGCATGCGACCCTTCGTGCGGCAATTGTGTTTGCACCTGAAATCCCGTTGCGCGATGCGGCTTGCATGCTACCGCTCTGCGGTGTGGGGTTCCAGAACGCACTTGGTGCGCTCGCGCCGCCCGAAGTTGGTGTGCATTTGGGTTGGAATGGCGACATTTACCTGAATGGCGGCCATTGCGGCGCGCTTCAAATCGCGGCGTCGACGCATGAACCCGATGCAGTGCCAGAATGGCTGGTCGTCGGATTTGCATTGGATCTCTGGCCACCATCGGATGACACTGGATTAACGCCAGACAGAACCGCGCTTTACGCAGAAGGATGCGGCGATGTTGATCCGATCACCTTGCTGGAAGCTTGGGTGCGGCACACATTGGTTGAATTGAACGCTTGGGCCGATGATGGCCCGGCACGTTTGCACCGCAACTGGAGCGGGCTTGCCCATGGTCGCGACACTGAAATTGCCGTAGCGGGTCAAACGGGCATCTTTATTGGCCTTGATGAAACGCTCGGGTTGCTATTGAAAAGCGGCGATCAGACCCGCCTTATTCCACTGACAGCCCTCTTGACGGAGCCGACATGAAACTTGCCCGCGCAATCCATTTTGACGAAAGCGACACGCGCGTTTTCCATAATCCGGCTCGCACCGGCGAATGGTGCATTTCCGGCGGATTCGAGTTTTCAAACTGGTCCGATGGTGATCTGACTGGCAAAGCGCGACAGGCATTTTCCAATGGATGGATGGGATGCGAGACATTTGGCCGCGTCACGTTCGTCGCGGTCACGCAGATCGAAGACACCGAAATTCAAGCGCTAACCGACCTGTTGGCCCAGCATTTTGTCGATATCTACGGTGCACCATCGCTGGATGCCGCCCGTAACGTTGCCCGCGAAGAATTGTCGCAAATGTCGGACCTCTGCGACGAACATGACGCGAATACGCTGCTCACAGTGGCGCGTGAGCTAACGCAAGCGGGCGTCAAGGAAAGCTATCGCATGATCGAAGCGCAGGCGGCAGGGCTTGAGCAATTCGCAATACACGGCGAAATCGACGATCCTCACCACTAACAAACACCCTTCGACCAACGCGCTGCCGCGACCGAGGGCGGTTAACGGTGGGTGTCGATCCATGCGGCGCACCCATGAGCCCTTGAAATATAACGAAATTTCCCTGATCCGTGTCGGTTGGGCGCAATCGCTATAGCTTCTTGTGCTTTACTATGCGAAATTTCCCGCGAGATGGAGATTTTGCATACATGGACAGCTTTTCGGGCATTTTGGTAGAAGCGATCGGTCTTATCCTGTCGTGGGACCCTGACGTGATCGAGATCATTGTGCTGTCGTTGCGCGTGACGTTGACGGCGGTCGCCGCCGCGTGCCTGATTGGCTTGCCGCTGGGTGCAATCGTCGGCGCGTTTCAGTTCCCAATGCGAACAGGCGTGATCATTGCGATGAATACCTTGATGGGGCTGCCGCCAGTTGTGGTTGGCTTGCTGGTTTATTTGATGCTGTCGGCTTCGGGACCGATGGGCGTTCTGGGGCTGCTTTACACGCCGACGGCGATGATTGTTGCGCAGACTATCCTCGTGACACCTATCGTCGCGGCGTTGACACGGCAGGTGATTGAAGACCTGAACAGTGAATACGCAGAGCAATTCGCATCGCTGGGCGTGGGTCCATTTGACCGCGTTCTCGCGTTGCTATGGGATGCCCGCTATAGCTTGCTGACCGTGGCGCTGGCGGGTTTTGGTCGTGCGGTTGCCGAGGTTGGCGCGGTGATTATCGTCGGCGGCAATATCAACCACGTAACCCGTGTGATGACTACGACAATTGCGCTCGAAACATCCAAGGGCAATCTACAACTCGCACTAGCGCTTGGGCTGATCCTTCTAACAATTGCAGTCATCGTGAATGGTCTTCTGATGGCTATTCGCGGCACAGCGACGAGGGCGGCTTATGTCTGATAAACTGATCGACATTCGCAATTACACCAGCAGCCCGTCAGCGCCACTGTTGACCGCACGCGGATTGTGCTTTGACGCGGGTGGACAACGTTTGATCAATAAGGTTGATCTGAACGTTGCCGCTGGGCGCTGCACTGTGATCATGGGGGCAAATGGGAGCGGGAAAAGTCTGCTTTTGCGTCTGTTGCACGGACTTATTCGACCCGAAGAAGGCACGATCAACTGGGAAGGCCAACCGCTAGATCGCGCTGGGCGTCAGCAGCAGGCGATGGTTTTTCAACGCCCAGTTATGCTGCGCCGGTCCGTCGCCGCCAACCTCCGGTTTGCCCTTTCAGTGCGTGGGGTGCGAGGCGAAGAAAGACGGGCGCGCGAGGCTGAAACGCTTGCGCTTGCTCGATTGGAAACACTTAAAGACAAGCCCGCGCGTGTTCTGTCCGGCGGCGAACAGCAGCGCCTTGCGATGGCCCGCGCCCTGATCTGTGCGCCGCGACTTCTGTTCCTAGATGAGCCAACAGCGAGCCTCGATCCAGCGTCATCTTTGGCTATCGAAAATCTTATCCAAGGCGCTCGTGAAAACGGGACGACTATCGTTCTTGTGACCCATGACGCGGGGCAAGCCCGAAGGCTTGGCGATGATCTGGTGTTTCTACATGCAGGACGCATCGCAGAGACGGGCCCGATCAAACGCGTGCTCGATGCTCCCCGATCTGAGGCCGCGCAGGCGTGGCTGGGCGGGCGTCTTTTCGTTCCCGAAAAAACTGAAACTGACAGTATCAAAAATGGAGTATGATCATGTTCAGATGTAATTTCTTTGGCTTTGCAGCCACAGGCCTTTTGGCGCTGGGTCTCTCTGGACCCGCGGCCGCACAAAATGATTTCATCATCGTGCAATCCACAACATCGACCCAAAATTCTGGCTTGTTCGACTATATGCTGCCGAAATTCCAAGACGAAACAGGCGTCGAAGTACGCGTCGTCGCGGTCGGCACAGGCCAAGCGATCAAAAATGCAGCCAATGGCGACGGGGACGTGTTGTTCGTTCACGCAAAAGCCTCTGAAGAAGCATTCGTTGCAGATGGTGATGGCGTCAGCCGCAGTGACGTCATGTACAACGACTTTGTGATCGTAGGACCTCCTTCCGATCCAGCGGGCGTCGCCGGGTCGTCCGATATCGCCGTAGCACTCGCCCAAATCGCTGAAGTCGAAGCACCATTCGCATCACGCGGTGACGACAGCGGGACACATAAAGCCGAGTTGAACCTGTGGGCCGACGCTGGCGTTGACGTCGATGCGGCATCGGGTGGTTGGTACCGCGAAACCGGGTCCGGTATGGGGGCTACTTTGAACACTGGCACGGGCATGAATGCTTACATTATGACGGACCGGGCCACCTGGATCAGCTTTGGCAACAAAGGCGATTATGAGATCGCAGTCGAGGGCGACGCGAAGATGTTCAACCAATACGGCATCATTCTTGTGAACCCTGAAAAGCATAGCAATGTGAAGGCCGAGCAGGGGCAAGCGTTTATCGATTGGGTGCTATCCGAAGAAGGACAAGCCACGATTGCTGACTACAAGATCGACGGGCAACAGTTGTTTTTCCCGAACGCGAACTAATAATCGATTAAGGCGCGCTGCGTAGTAGTGCGCCTTTCGACTGAATTTCATTCAGACAGCCAGCGCACTGTGCCCATCTGTGACAGATCGTACCCGCCCATTGACGCGGCCTTTTCGCGACACGCAGTACTTTGCGCAAACGACAACAACTTTTGCACAGGTTCTGTAAAGTAGGCGTGGCGATCAATCAGCAGGTCAAAGCGCTCTTCGGCCAGCGGCACAAAGCCGAGATTGAACTGACGGGCCATGGCCTCGATGCCAGTCGCGGCATCTGCTTGTCCTGCGGCAACAGCCACCGCCGCGTCATATTCCGTATGGGCCAACCCGCTCACCAGTTCCAAATCTGTCGCGCTCATTCCTTCACGCTTTAACATATCTTCGAAAAATGTAGCGCCGCCTGCTCCAGGTTGACGCAGCACGACACGTTTACCTTTGAGGTGGGCGAAGTCAGTGATTGAGGCGGTTGCATTCTGCGAGACAATCAATCCGCGCGCGCGACTTGCCCACGCGATCAAGACAACGTTTTTCAATCCCCGCGCGGCAATCGGTTCGACATTCCAGCCCGTACTGTCTGGGATATGCAAGCCCGCCAGTGCAGCCCGCCCGTCGGCAAAGCAGTCCAAGCCATCGCGACTACCGTTAAACAGTGTCGCAAGGCCGGATCCACATTCGCGAACGGCCCAATCCAATAGCGGGTCGTGTGATCCTGTCAAAACGACGGGACGTTCAGCCGCCGCAGGTGCGCTACCCGTCTCGATCCAGTCAAGCAGTTCCCCGCGTGGAAATAGCAGCTTACCGGTAATGCGTCGGTGTGGAATTTCCCCTGCGGCCGCAAGATCGTAGACCTTACGTTCTTTCACCCGCAAAATGTCTGCCACCTCTTTGGTGGTCAGATAGCTTGCGGAACTGGCGCCTTGCTCTTGTAACATCTACAGATATGTCTCCCGAATACGTAAAAATGGACCAGCCAGCCATCCTGCGCAAGCAGCAAAGACGACATCATGTCCCACTTCTTGCGAACCTGCTCGGGACGCGCAGGCGTCGGTAGGGAAAAAGAGTATCATATAGTACAGCGATTGCAGTCCATGGTGTTAACGAGAAAAATGTTCCTGATGTCCGCAAAGCCAATTGGAAGGGCAGCCGCGCGGACCTTGGAATTACAGTTGTTCGGGGCACTCACTTAAGTTTTTTAACGAGCGCCTCGATTGCAAGGTGCTGTCCAAAGGATGCTTTAAGTTTTTCGCGCGTCGCGTCTTCCTTCGCAACTTCTGTGAAAAGCTCCACATTGACCGTTGCTTGCATGTCATCGATCCATCGCCCCCAGTGAAAGGACTGCTTCTGCATCAGAGGTTGCGCTGAATCGCGAGAGCTAAGGTTTCGACTCTCATCCAGCCTGTGAATCATTTTTTCTAAGTCGTCACGCCGTTGCAAGTGTTGTGACCAAGTCTTCTGATCTTGCAGGTACTTCAGTCGTGATATTGTGACGAGCTTCTCTATACCGCGAGCCATATGAATTCCTAATGTTTTTGTGCGGACTGCGCGAACCTGATCGCAGCGGCAACCGCCCCATAAAACTCGACAGGAATTTCATCCCCGATCGACGCTGTACTCGCGAGTTGTCGCGCAGTCGGGATATCCACGTGAACGGGGATGCCCTTTTCATTTGCGATCTGCCGAATTTTTAGCGCAATCTCGTCAATGCCCTTTGCCAGAACGATTGGTGCGTTTGATTTGCGTGGGTCCCATGCCAGAGCGACCGCGTAATGGGTAGGGTTAACGATGACGACATCAGCATTAGGGACGTCGTGCATCATCCTGTTGGACGCAATCTCCATGGCCCGTTGCCGCCTTGCATTTTTAAAGTGTGGGTCGCCTTCAGCTTCTCGATGCTCGTCCTTGATTTGCTGGAAAGACATCATATTCTTTTTTATAAATTGGGCATGCTGCCAGAGGTAATCTACGATAGCCAAGGTGACTGAAATGAGCGTGGCAATGAATAGCAGACTCAAACATTTGTCGAAAATATACTTTGTGCCAATCTGCGGCTGGAGCAGCGATAGTCCGGCAATCTGATCAATTAACGGGATCAGTAACGCTAATAGTGCAATCACGTACAGTAGCAGTTTCGTAAAGCTTTTGAGGAATTCAAAAACCCCATTTACGCCAAACTTCTTCTTGAAACCGGCGGCCGGAGATATTCTGTTAAACTTTGGTGTAATGTTTGAGCCGACAAAGATAGCGGATCGTTGCAAAACTATCATGATTGCAACAAGGCCAAAGGGTACCAAGAAAATTGGCAAGATGGATGCGCCAATTGAAATGAAGATTTCAGGAGACAATAGTGCCGTGTTCGCTTGTGCAATGAGTGTCGATGGAGCAAGGAAGTTCCGAAGTAAATATGTCAGTTTCTCAAAGATCGAAGCACCAAATATGGACAGCGTAACTGCGAGAGACAGGTATGTCAGAGCAATTCCTATTTCTTGAGATCGCGCGATTTCGCCCTTTTCTCTGGCGTCCTGAAGCTTTTTCTCTGAAGGTTGATGGGTCTTGTCATCGGAGTCGTCCATTCACTTATACCGTTGCATAGGTAAAGAATCGAATGCGACGTATCTCCATTCGCTGAGAATTGGCTCAATCGCGATTAGAAGAAGCGCAATCGAGGCAGCGATTATGGCAGGAGCGCCAACAAAACTGACTAAGAGCTGTGGCATCGCACGATTTATGGCACCTAGGGTGAAATTGTAGAATAGTGATAACGCCAGAAATGGTAGTGCGAGTTGAAAGGCAAGCGCATAACTGCTTACCATAAGATTCACAATCATGTCTAAGATCAACGCCCCATCAATTGCACTGTTGAGAGGTAACCAATCGTAAGACTGTACAAGAAAAAGGACAAATGTATCCAAAAATCCCGATATCATAAGAAGTGTTACGCCAGATATAGTTAAGATGTTGCTGATGGTCGATTGCGCATCGTTTGAAACGGACCCCCCAAATATTTGGGCTATTGAACTAGCTTGCGCTACGATGGTGCCTGCGATTTGCAACGTAAAAAGCCCAAAGCGAATGGAAAACCCAATGATGGTACCGAAGATGATTTCCTTGACCATGATTATCGAGAGGGTTTCAAAACTATTCGGCGGAAGAGGCGTCGAATTCGTTACCGCTGAGAAGATTGTTATGCTTATCACAAAGGTTAGAGCGAGCTTGAACCTCGGTGGAACATAGCTTGCAGACAAGCCCGGCAGTAGAAATGCAACTGCAGCCACTCGACAAAAAACGAGTGCCAAGCTGTCAAGTGACACAATCCCAAAGACGCTGACTAGAGTCACGATATCGATCAAGGTTGAATTACGCCAACTAAATTCAACGATACGTTTTGATCTATTTCGTCGTATGAAAGTACAGGATTGGAAATACCCTTCGCAGCCAAAATGCTACTTATGAATTTACGACGTTTACTCGTCGTGATGATAGCTGTTTGGGTCGATGTGCTAGCGACATCGTTAATTTCTTTTGATGTCTTTTCGAGTAATTCCTGCAGCAATGGCGGGGGCAAAGCAATTTCACTTCGGTTGAACCCGTCGCCATTTAACTGGTAGGTGGCAAACACCTTCTCCCACTCTTGCGCCAGTTGAACGACATTCAGGTTATTGTCTTTGTCCTTGATCTTGTCCAGAATCTGAAAACCTAAACGGCTCCTGACGTGCTCATAGATACTATCCCAGTTCTTCGAAAATTGTTGACCTTCAGCGATTGCTTCAATGATCAGTTGCAAATTCCTGATGGAAATGTGCTCGTCGAGCAGGGAGCGTGCCGTCGCGTGAAGCAATTCTAATGAAACTTTTTCGGGGATCATCGTATCTAGCAACTTTTTATTGGCAGTTGCGCGCCTTTCGTCGGGAACAGTTGTCATTTCAGAAAGGCGTTCTTGTAAAGCGGACATGTTTAGGATTTTTGAGAAATTTTTCTTCAGCACCTCCAGCAAGTGAGTTGCAAGAATTTCTTCAGGGCGCACAACCGTTAACCCGTTAAGTGTGGCTTCCTCGGCTCCATTTTTTGAGACCCAAACCGCTGGTGCGTTGAACACAGGTTCGGTGACTTTTTGACCCTCTAATTCAAGCTCCTCGGAGTTGGAGGTTAGAACAAGTTGTAGGTCCGGTTTGAGATGATACCGACCATGCGTTACGCCAAGTAGTTTGATAACATATTCGCCGGACTCAAGTATAGGATTGTCCGTGAGATGTACTTCAGGAAGAAGAATTCCAAATTCGCTTGCAACATGCTTCCGAATGTTGGCGATACGCGTGTCAAGACCTGTCGCGCGATCCAAGGCCATCGGGGTGAGATCTGTGGCGAAGTCGATATGGATGATATCAGTTTCCAATAAGCTTGAAATAGACGATGTCACGGGCTCGGCTACAACCTTGTCATGATCAGATTTCGGATCACCCACTGCTCGCTTTATAATCCTGAACCTAGCCGCTCCCGCCACTCCAAGAACCATGGCCCCTGCCATGAATGGTAAAAATGGAAGGCCAGGAACCAATGCGAAAAACACCATCAAAATCGAAACAGAGATCAACGCAGCCGGGTGCTTCCCAAGTTGATCAACGACGGTTACGTCTGTGGCTCCAGTTGTGCCACCACGTGCCAGCAGTAAGGCTGATGCAATAGAAATAAGAACGGCGGGGATTTGCGACACTAGACCATCGCCGACAGTCAAAATTGAATACGTGGCAAATCCTTCGCTAAGCGGCATATCGTGACTAAAAAAGCCGATAGCTAAACCGAAAAATAAATTTAACGCAGTAATTAAAAGTCCAGCAATAGCGTCGCCTTTGACAAACTTTGACGCGCCATCTAGTGATCCGAAGAAAGTTGTTTCGGCTTGTTCTTTTTCACGACGTTCTTTGGCTTGCTCGTGGGAAATGGCTCCAGATGCAAGGTCGCTATCAATCGCCATTTGCTTCCCTGGCATGGCGTCCAGCGCAAATCGTGCACCGACCTCGGCCATGCGAGTCGCGCCCTTGTTAATAACAAGAAAGTTAACCATCAATAAGACGCAAAAGACAACTAATCCTAAGGCAATATTCCCCCTCATAACGAACATTGCAAATCCTTCAATGACGTTGCCAGCGGCGCCGGTGCCCGTGTGTCCATTCCCGATAATCAATTTCGTTGAGGCGATATTGAGCGATAGGCGTAATATTAGTGAGCCAAGTAGGATAGTTGGAAAAGCGGAAAAATCTAATGGTCTTTGAATGAAAAGTGTCACGGTGAACATGAGAATTGCCAAGGAAAACGAGGCGGCGAGTCCAATATCCAAAGCCCAAGATGGAACTGGAAGAATCATGATGCAAATTACGCCCATGAGAACGAAGGCGAGGGCAATTGTCGTGTGGGAGGAGTTGCTGTTCATTAAGGGACCTAAAGTTATGGAATCAGTTTTAAATATCTTTTGGGGCGTGCTGACATCTGCCCTAAAATGGTTTCTTTCAAAACTTTGGAGTCTTCGAGTAGTGAGCGGATGTTCGAGCTAGTAAATTGCCCGCTGGACATGGTTGATGCAGATCCGTCCCGCGTATGGATATTTGGTATGGTGTCGTCGGTCCCGAAACCATCCGGCAACGTTTCAGAAACGGTGAAATTATTAACGTCCAAATCTAATTCCGAGATGCCAAACCCGATAAATCGGCTTTTTAAAGCAGCGGTCGTAGCTGGAGAAAGTGGCCATTCCTGACTGACAAAATACGACGCTAGGAAGTCTGTATCCGAGGCGTCGGTTGTGATGGCTGAAAATACTGCATTTGCCTCGCGCTCGACGTCTGAAGTAGACACGCTTTCGGCTGCTAGTTCACGTAGTTTATCAAGCGCATCCGAAAAATTCCTCAGAGCTAGACTCGTCGATATCTCGGCGCTAAGAAGTTTTGCCCAATTCGACGTGTTTTGATATTCGAATCGAACGGCCTCTGACGCGCCAACTAGGTTTATATCGGAGGGCACGCGAAGGGATGAGGACAGGGATTTTGTAATAAGCTCTGGTTCATCCATGTTTGACAGTTGCAATTCTCTAAGTGTTGTTCGTCGCTCTGGGTCAGGAGGAGATCTTTCTGGATCTTCATAGATAACTTTCATGAATGTATTTAACTCTTCTGCTGCATCTAACCAACCGTGCTGAACTAATTGACGGTGGGTCTGGCCTGTAAGTGTTTTTTGCAAAGGGGCCGGTAAAGATTTGAATTGAGAGAGTATGGAGGCGGCGTTCGTGTTACCTGAGTTAGGATTTGAGGTTTGTAGAAACAACCAGAAATTTAATGAATTATCACAATCACTGAATAAATTCCAAAACTCTCGTTTAGAAGATGGTGAAGATATTAAGCGAGAAATCTCAGACAGTAATGCGACTTCCCCAATGGGGCCATCGATTAATTCGAGTATTTGAGCCGCTTCGTTTCCAAAGCCTAGTTTTTGATAGGTAATGACGAGGGGTATGATGTGTTCAGCGTTTGGCTCTCCATTGGACGTGAAGATGTGTTCCCGTTCTTCTGCGATGCGGCCATAGTCGAACTTTGCTAAATTTGCAGAAAATAATTCTGTAGATCGAAATTCGTTGCAATGCAAAGCCTCAGAGTTAGAAGATACTTCTGTGTCGACGTTCGTATTCGATCTCATACCGATGTTTAAGTTGAAATCGCTAGTAGGTCTGGTAATTTCCACCAAGCGGACTTCTGAATTTATTTCTGCGGTCGTTCGTAACTCTGTTGTGCCTGCCACGGTGCTGGATGAGATCTCTCGTGCCAAACGGTTTGGTGAAAATATGTTTTTAGTTAAAGATCCCTCCGAGGTCGGAGGCGAGATCCGAGCTATAGGACCATGTGTTAATGGCACGAACTCAGAGTCCTTCCACCAGCTCTCGAACGTGGCGCGAGGCTGATACGAGGTGTCGCCGACCGCAGCAGGGGTATCATATCCAATGTCAATAACTAGATAAACGTCCTCGTAGGAAAAAACGGTTCCCTTGCACTCGCACGCGAGCTGGATGTCGAGAACGTTTTTAAGGCGTTCAGATGATATCGATGAAATTCGTAAATCGGTAACTTGATCAAAGGTGTTTTTTGAATCGAATACCAATTTTTCAGGTAGCTCGAGTGTTAACAGCGATCCATCTTGAGTTGAACGCCAATCAGTTTGAGGAGGGATAGTGACAACAATACGTGTAAAGCTTTCATGCTCAGCAGCGACAACAGGAACAATTTCTGCGGATAGGCATTGGGGTAAAGCCATGCTTAACGCTACTATAATCAGGCGCATTAAGAGGCGTCCTTTTTTAAAGCTTTTAAAGCATCTTCAAGGTCAGTAAAACTTGGGCGAAATTGCATTGGAGTATTTTGTCTACCCACTTCTATACAGATATTGGGAGCGTGGCGGTGTAGGTTAGCAACAAGAACTTCGCGGATCAGGCGGTAGAAGTGCGCATCTTCTTCAACTACAGAGCCAACGCGCAAGGCGAACGGTCCGACTAGGCCGTAAGCTAAGAATACGCCAAGAAATGTCCCGACCAATGCGCCCCCAATTAACTTTCCTAAGACTTCAGGCGGTTGATCAATCGACCCCATTGTCTTGATGATACCAAGAACTGCCGCTACGATACCCAGCGCTGGCAACCCATCAGCGATACTTTGTAAAGCGTGTGTTGAGTGCATGTTGTGGTGATGTGTGGCTTCGATCCGTTTCTCTAAAACCTCTTCCACTTGGTGAGGGTCGTCATAGTTCATCGATCCGGATCTCAATGTATCACATATCAGCCCAACCGCTTCGACATCAGCCAGTATCTTTGGGTATCGCTTGAAGATTTCTGAATCTGACGGATCTTCGATGTGGACCTCAAGTTCGACTGGATTGGTCCTTGCAATACGTAGCAGCTCAAAAAGAAGACATAGCAGGTCGCTGTAGTCGGTCGATTTCCAGGTTGGACCCTTGAATACTTTTCCAATGTCCTTGGCTGTGTGCTTTATTCCGGATCCATCGTTGCTGATAACAAATGCGCCAACCGCAGCTCCGACAATCATAATCATTTCAAATGGTAAGGATTTTAGAATAATCCCCATTTTGCCACCCGCGAGTAGATATCCGCCGAACACGGTTATAAAAATGATGACAATACCGATTAGTCCGACCATTCATTCGTCTCACAGTTCTGGCTCTTGGTTTGGATGGAATTATTGAACGTTAAATGCATTTGCATTTCGTCCGGCCAACATGACGCTTATCGTGTGTGCAACCTGTGGTTCTAGCTCCGTCATGACTGATGCTGCTGCATCGGGTTGCATCAAGCTTAGAAATCCAGCCGCAAACCCAGGGTCCATTTCAGAAAAGAGCGCGGCTGTGTCGCGCGGTTTCATGTTTTCATAAACCGTCGCCAATCGCGCAAGGTCGTTCTCGGCAGCGCTATCAGCTAGCGCTAATGTTGCTGCAAGTTTTGCTTCGATCTCAGTCAGTTCAGCTATCTTTTCAGTTACGCGAGCTTCCGCATCACGTAGAGTGTCGTCCAAGTCATCCAGTTGTTGTTCTCGTTCTAACAAACGCGCTTCGCGGGATTTAAGTGCTGCAAGTATTGTCTCAATCGCGTCGTCTCCAAACGGGACGCTCAAGATAGTATGCTCATCGCTTATTGAAGGTTGATCCGCGGGCGCGGCATCTTGTGCAAATGCGACGTTACCTTGGTTTGTGATTCGTATGGTGCCGGACAGCAACAAAATTGACGCAAGTATTCGCAATGAACTAACTGTATTTCGACGTTGTTTTGAGTTTTTCATTCTGCGCTCGCATAGTCGAAGTTACGTCGTGCAAAGAACGGATTTGCGGGCGCTGTCTTAGTCTGGCGTTCATTGGTTGGAAGGCTATGTAACGAGGCAACTAACAGCTCGAGGTGTCGTCCCGCTGCTTCGGCACGTTCACTTCCCTCTTTCAACCGGTTTACCGATTCGCTTCCTGTGATCTGTGCTTTTTGAAGGGAATTCTCTAAATCTTGAATTTGTTTAGACATTGTATTGATCGCTTTTCCAATGCCACTCTCCAAATTGGTGAAACGCTTCAATCGACGAGACAAAACGATGCAATAAAGTGCAACGCCAAAAGCGCCAGAAGACATTAGTATATCAGAGATGAAGGCCATTCTGGCACCCCTTAGTTTAAGACAAATTCCATAACGAGAAGATCATTAATTAGATCGTCTCCTGCAACGATCTTGACCCTATGCAGCATTTGCGACCGCAGTTTGATGAGCGCAGCTGGTGCTTCTAAATCGTCTATTTCCAAAGCTCTTAAATAACCGTTTAAAACATCCACGATTCGCGGTTTTATTTTCTCCACTTCGGCGACGGCAGACGGTTTTACTTCGAGTTGAGCCGTGAAACGTAACAGTTGCCTGCTGGAACCGCTTGAAAATGAAACGATGATCGGGTCTAGCGCCACAAATGCTAGCTCTTCTGTTTCTCGGTTCGCGGTGTGGTCCGGCGTTGAGGCGCTACTTGTTGGCGTTGCCGTTCCACCAATCATGCCAGAATTTGCTGCAAGAAAACCACCCGCTGCCCCCGCAACCAATAGGACGATGCCAAGGATCAAGGGCAGCTTTGATTTTTTCCTGATCGGCGGTCCATCTGTTTCGATTATGTCTGCCATGATTGCGAATCCATTTTGTTGCGATGGAGCCGACTAAATCAAAGAAGACCTAACTTGATGTTAATTCTTTCCGGCCAATCTGTCGGCATATCGAAGGCAGAAAGCCTTTCTTGTGTCGGAGAACTGAAGTGCAGAATTTACTCGATGTGTGGGGGCGACTTGGCCTCGGTCAACGGATCGCGACAATAGGGTCGACGCTTGGCGTTTTTCTCGTCGTACTGTTGCTGGTTCAGTCGCCCACATCAAAGGATATGTCATTACTTTTCGGTGGATTGGAGGCCGGTGCTGCCGGCGACGTCCTGGCTGCCCTAGATCAGCAAGGTGTGCTATATGAGGTGAGAGGTGCTGCGATCTATGTTGACGCTTCGGCGCGTGATTCTCTTAGATTGGTCCTTGCTGGCCAAGGACTTCCGGTGAGCGGGGGGGATGGGTACGAGCTTCTTGACAATTTAAGTGGATTTTCGACCACATCGCAAATGTTCGACGCGACGTATTGGCGAGCAAAAGAAGGTGAATTAGCACGAACAATCGTGGCTAATCCTCGGTTTAGAAGTGCGCGGGTCCACATCTCGACGTCAACAACGCGAACCTTTCAACGCACCGAAGCACCCAGCGCCGCAATTACGGTACAATCTGCCACCGGAGTGATTTCTGCGAGCCAAGTGAAAGCGTTACAGTATCTCGTTGCTTCGGCGGTAAGTGGGTTAGTTCCTGAAAACGTTGCGATAATAGATGCAACGGCTGGATTGTTGTCTGGGGCTGATGACCTGCCCGGGGCTGCGGCGGATAATGAACGAGCTGACGTTCTTAGGGCGAGGGCGGAGCGCCTTTTGATTGCGCGAGTGGGGGCTGGAAATGCGGTCGTCGAAGTCACGATGGAAACGGTAACCGATTCGGAAACCATTTCTGAGAGGACCGTTGATCCCGACAGTCGCGTCGCAATTAGCACAGACGTTCAAGAGAGCGCTGAAAAATCCGAGGATTCCCGCGGAGGTGACGTGACCGTCGCGTCCAATTTGCCTGATGGTGATGCGGCGGGAGGTGGTGCTGCAAACAATGAAAACAGCGAAACACGAGCTCTAACAAATTTTGAGGTTTCGGAAACGCAACGTGAAATTCATCGCGGACCGGGGGCTGTGAAGCGTTTAACCATCGCGGTTTTGATTAATGACGCGGTCGTAATCGGCGCTGATGGAACGACAACGTCAGAAGCCCGGTCCGACGAAGAGTTGGCAGACTTGCAGGAACTCGTGACGTCGGCAGTTGGGTTCGATGAGGAACGTGGTGATCAAATCACGCTTAGAGCGATGCCATTTGAACCTGTTCCTGAGTTGGGCACTGAAATGTTCGCCGAAGGTGTAACGACGTCTTCGCTCAATATGATGCAACTCATTCAGATTGGCGTTTTGGCCGCTGTCGCGTTGGTGTTGGGGTTATTCGTTGTGAAACCGATTCTCGCGCCTCGCGCTGATATCGCCGCGTTATCTGCTCCTAGCGAGCGATCAGTTGATGGCGATATGACAAACGCAGATGGTGGATCGCAGTTCATCTCTGCATCTCCCAATGTGATGTCGATCGAAGGTCCCGATACCGAACCCTTGGCTAACGGCACGTTGGCTGCTGGGGGGACCGAGGACCCCGTCACACGATTGCAAAATATGATCTCCGACCGTGAAACTGAAACACTGCAGATTTTAGAAAATTGGATGGATGACCATGAGCGAACGGAGGATGCATAGATGGGCGCGATACTGAGCCTAGAGAGTTTTGATGATGGTTCGTTACGATCTTCAACAACTGATAAAAAAGCAGTGGGTTCTTATGATGATGGTTACCGCGACGGGTGGGTGGCCGCAGAAATGGCGTTGGCCGAAAAGCAAACGCACGTTCGAGCCTCTCTAACCGAGTCGTTAAACGATGCGAACTTTGGGTACTTAGAAGCCCAAGCACATTTTTTGGCTGGAATGAACTCGTATGTTACAGCCCTCGTTGAAGCTGTTTTGCCGGCACTTTTGAGCCCTGCGTTTAATGCCCAACTTTGCTCAGTCCTTCTGGAGGCGATTGAGCGCGACGCATCAGGTCCAATTTCGATACGACTACCGCCTGATCAGATTCAGGCGTTTCAGTTGGCTGTCGATGATCTCGACTTGGCGCGTGTCACCTTTGTTCCAGATGAAACGCTTACAGATCATGCGGCGATTGTATGTGGGCCCAATAGCGAAACGGCATTGGATTTAGATGGCGTGCTGCAGGTCATCACAGAGCATAGCGCAATATTACTCACACCATCGCAGAAGGCATCCTAAAATGGAAAATCACGTCGAGAACGAAGTGGGAGCGCACAGCGCGATTCATCCACTACAGCGGATACCAATTGAAATTGCAGTTTGCGTTGGTAAGGCAACGCCTCTGATCTCCGATTTAATGAAACTTTCAGAAAATGCGGTGCTTCCGCTTGATCGGAAAATTGATGATCCCGTCGAATTGTATATCGGCGATCGGTTGATTGCGCGGGGCGAATTGCAAGAACTCGAAGGAGGGGAGCCGGGACAGCTGGCCGTCAGATTAACAGAAGTCGCGGTCCATAAGGATGAGTTAGATTAAAGTGCGTCATCTTCTCGTTTCCCTCGCTCTTGTTGTCCTCTGGGCGTCACCCTCAAACGCACAAGACTTTGCAATAACCCTTGGCGACGACTCCTCGCTGGCGTCGCGCTCTGTCCAGCTTTTGGTCCTTGTCACGGTGTTGAGCCTCGTGCCGGGCATTGCAATTATGGTGACGTGCTTTCCATTTTTTGTAACGGTTTTCGCGATTTTGCGGCAGGCCATCGGGCTGCAGCAGTCGCCGCCGAACATGATGATGGTGAGTCTTGCGCTCTTCATGACCTATTTTGTCATGGAGCCGGTCTTTCTTGCGTCATGGGAAAACGGGATTGGTCCTGTTGTCGATGGCGTGATGGACATCGAGACTGGATTTTATCGGGCCATGGAGCCTTTGAAGGTATTTATGGCTGGACGCATTGATCCAGATACTTTCGAGCGGTTGGTTGAATTGCGGCCAGACGTCGATCTGGCGCTGCCTATCGAGCAATCCAACCTGTCCGTCGTTATCCCATCATTTATGCTGAGCGAATTGGCGCGTGCCTTTCAGGTTGGCTTTATCGTGTTTTTACCTTTTCTTATCATTGACTTAATCGTTGCTGCGATCCTGATGTCGATGGGCATGATGATGGTGCCGCCCGCCATTGTTTCACTGCCGTTTAAGTTGTCATTTTTTGTTGTCGCCGATGGCTGGAGCTTGCTCTCAACAGGGTTGGTCCAGAGTTATGGCGGGTAAGTGGGCATTGCTCTTGTGCTGCAACGCACTTCACGGCACGCACAATTGTATCCGCGGAAAACCCAAAATGCTTCCCAAAGCGGTTAATCCAGTGTATGGCCCGCCCATCTTGGAAGCCCGGCGCCCGCAGTCCAGCGCCGACAAAAAGAAGATACCGGATTGAGGGGGAATACGCCCCCTACGCAAAAGGCCCCAAAGGGCCAAAAGGAAAACATATATGTTTAACGAAGTAAAAAAGTCGATGCAGTGGGGCGAAGAAACGCTCACTCTCGAAACTGGTAAGGTTGCGCGTCAGGCTGACGGCTCTGTGATCGCAACGCTTGGCGAAACATCTGTGATGGCGAACGTCACATTTGCACGCAAGCAAAAGCCAGGTCAGGATTTCTTTCCACTGACCGTACACTATCAAGAAAAATATTACGCTGCCGGTAAAGTTCCTGGTGGCTTCTTCAAGCGTGAAGCGCGTCCAACTGAAAAAGAGACGCTGACATCCCGCCTTATCGACCGTCCTATTCGCCCGTTGTTCGTCCCTGGCTTCAAAAACGAAGTTCTGGTGATGTGTACTGTGTTGTCCCACGATCTGGTGAACGACCCAGACATGGTTGCTATGATTGCCGCATCCGCTGCGCTGACCATCTCTGGCGCGCCGTTCCGTGGCCCGATTGCTGCTTGTCGCGTCGGCTATGAAGGTGGCGAATACATCCTGAACCCTGAAATTGACGATATGCACAACCTGCGCATGAACCCAGAGCAGCGTTTGGATCTTGTTGTTGCCGGCACAAAAGACGCCGTGATGATGGTTGAATCCGAAGCATACGAATTGACCGAAGAAGAAATGCTTGGCGCGGTAACATTCGCTCACAACGCTATTCAGCCTGTCATCGACTTGATCATTGATCTGGCCGAAGATTGCGCGAAAGAGCCGTTCGATTTCCAGCCAGAAGATTATTCGGACCTGTTCAATGCTGTCAAAGCCGCTGGCGAAGACAAAATGCGTGCCGCTTATGCGATCACCGACAAGCAAGAGCGTACTGGTGCGGTTTCTGCCGCGAAAGATGAAATCGTCGCGTCTCTGACCGAAGAACAGCAAGAAGACGGCAACTTGGGCGCTGCCCTGAAAAAGCTGGAATCTGCTGTTCTGCGTGGCGACGTTGTGAAAAACGGCAAGCGTATTGATGGTCGTGCACTCGACACGATCCGTCCAATCGTTTCCGAAACTGGCATTTTGCCACGGACACACGGTTCTGCCTTGTTCACACGTGGTGAGACTCAGGGTCTTGTTGTGACAACGTTGGGTACCGGCGACGACGAGCAGATGATCGACTCGTTGACTGGCATGTATAAATCAAACTTCATGCTGCACTATAACTTCCCACCATATTCTGTTGGTGAAGTTGGTCGCGTGAGCGGTCCTGGTCGTCGTGAAATCGGCCACGGTAAGCTAGCTTGGCGTGCGTTGCAGGCGGTTCTGCCGTCGGCGACAGACTTCCCATACACTATCCGTTTGGTGTCAGAGATCACTGAATCTAACGGTTCTTCTTCGATGGCGTCCGTTTGTGGTGGTTCCTTGTCCATGATGGATGCGGGCGTTCCGTTGAAATCACCAGTTGCTGGTGTGGCGATGGGCCTCGTGATGGAAGACGATGGCGACTACGCGATCCTGTCCGACATCTTGGGCGACGAAGATCACCTCGGCGACATGGACTTCAAGGTTGCGGGTACTGAAAACGGTATCACATCTTTGCAGATGGACATCAAAATCGCGGGCATCACGCCAGAGATCATGTCCAAAGCATTGGATCAGGCGAAAGCTGGCCGTTTGCATATCCTCGGCGAGATGGGCAAAGCCCTGACAGGCGCGAAAGATCTGGGCGTACACGCACCGAAGATCGAAACGATGCAGATCCCAACCGACAAGATCCGTGAAGTTATCGGGTCTGGTGGTAAAGTGATCCGTGAAATCGTTGAGACATCCGGCGCGAAAGTAGACATCAACGACGACGGCGTCATCAAGCTAGCGTCTAACGATGCAGAGGCCATCAAAAAGGCCTACGACATGATCTACTCCATCGTGGCTGAGCCAGAGGAAGGCGTTGTCTACAAAGGTAAAGTTGTGAAACTCGTCGATTTCGGCGCGTTTGTGAACTTCTTTGGCAAACGTGACGGCCTCGTGCACGTCTCCCAGATCGAAAACCGCCGCTTGAACCACCCGTCTGACGTTCTGAAAGAAGGTCAAGAAGTTTGGGTGAAATTGCTTGGCTTTGATGATCGCGGTAAAGTGCGCTTGGCCATGAAAATGGTGGATCAGGAAACTGGTAAAGAGATCACTAAAGAAGAAGCTGCCGAAGAGTAAATTAGGCACTTTTTGAATGGAAAAGCCCCAGTGGAAACGCTGGGGCTTTTCTTTTTGTTTACTTGTCTTGTTTATGTAAATGAAAACAACGAGGAACTTTTGATGAAGTCTACAGTCGCAATCGCATTCATTTTCAGTGTTTTAGGGTCGGTCGGTCACGCTCAGCAGGTCGGTGATGTCACCGCTTGGAGCGGGATTTCTTCTTTTGGGCTCTCGTTCGAGGGCGGCTATCAATTCGCCCCTGAATTCCGCGCGCGAGGTGGCTGGATGGGTGGCGTGAACGTTGACGAAACGCGTACAGAGGACGGAAATACGTTTGATGTAGATGCCGAGATTGGCGCGTTGACCATGATGGTCGACTATTCTCCGATTGATGCTGGCTGGCGCATGTCTGGCGGCGTGTTGTTCAGCCGAACGTCAATCGATTCTACCGTGCGTGGGGCCGCCGGCGATCCTATTGAATATAACGGGCAAAGCTTCAGTAGTGGCGTCGCCGAAAGCCTGATCGAGTTTAAGCGGTCTGTTTCTCCGGTCGTTACTGCGGGCTATGATTATCCGATCTCTGACAATTGGGTTTTGAGCGGTGAGATCGGTGCAGTGTTCATTGGCGGTGTTGATGTTGAAGTCACAGGTGACAGTGCAGAATTACAAGACGCCATCGATAACGACGAGGACGTGAAATCTATGCGTGAAGATTTGGCAGATGTATCGATTTATCCGTATATCAACATCGCGATGGGTTACCGCTTCTGATCGCACATCGCGATTTTTCCCCTAATTTGGCGCGAGCAAGCCGACTAATGTTGTTGTCGGTTTGCATCACCGCACTGGGTTCACTCATATTTGATCTGAATTTCCTCTGCGATGGCGTTAAGTACTAGAAAACCAGCGCCAGATTCTTTGGGGGAACAACCGAATGCTGACACGACGTCATTTTATTGCCACGGGTGCTGCCATCACCGCGTTTGGCGCACATCCTGCTTTCGCTCAGGAAGCAGCTACACCTGCTATAGAGGAACCAATTGTACCGGCTGACCCGCTTGCGCCAACCTTGGTGACTTTGGCGGGCATCGTTCCGGCGAACGAGATCCACATGGATCCGAACACTTTCCGTCTTTATCTCACGCTCGGCGGGGATCAGGCGATGCGTTACGCTGTCGGCGTAGGCCGTCCGGGGCTTTACGAACCCGGAACTTTCTTTGTTGGTGCAAAGAAGGAATGGCCAAGTTGGACACCTACGCCTGACATGATCGAACGCGATCCAGAAGCCTATGAACAGTTCAAAGACGGTATGGAGGGGGGCATAAATAATCCTCTCGGTGCACGTGCAATTTACCTGTTTGAGCCAGGTCGCGGTGACACTTATCTTCGTATTCATGGGACGAATTCACCGCGCACAATCGGGACTGCCGTCTCAAATGGGTGTGCACGTTTGACGAATGAGTTTGTCGTAGACCTTTACGACCGGACGCCTATGCGTGCGCAGGTATATCTGTATCCACGCGACGTCTAGCGCGGCGAACTGATGCAGGAACCCTACAGTGCCGCCCCTATTCGGGGCGGCATTTTTCATTTTCGATGATTTGGTAACCAGATTGTAATAAATTACAGGCAATAAGTATAAAAACTGACCTGAGCAGGATCTGAAATGCTGACACGCCGTCAATTTGCTACAACAGCAGTGGCTTCGCTACTTGCGTCGCCCGCCATCGCAACGCCCACAGTTGTTCAACTTCCCCTCAAGTTTATGCCGCAGGAAGTAGACGTGAATCCGGATTTACCTGCAGGCCAAATTCATGTCGTGAAGAAAGATTTTTTCTTATATTGGACGCTTGGTAACGGCCGTGCGCGTCGCTATGGGATCGCGCTGGGCAATCAGGGGCGCAACTACACGGGCGTTCTAACAATCCGTCGCAAGGCCGAATGGCCGAGCTGGACGCCGACGCAGAACATGATCAACCTCGAACCAGAGCTTTACGCGCCGTACCGTCGCGGCCTGCCCGGCGGTCACCCGCAAAACCCGATGGGTGCACGTGCTCTGTATCTCTATGATGGTGGCCGTGACACATATTACCGCATTCATGGTACGCCACAGCCGTGGACGATTGGTCAAAATTTCTCGTCTGGCTGCGTGCGTTTGATCAACCCGCATGTGGAAGAACTGTATGCCCAAGTGCCTGTTAATACGCACGTGTATATTTTTTGACGCACAATCACTGATTTGAACGAAAAAGCCCCGCATCAAAATGCGGGGCTTTTGTTTTCCAAGTATAGCCGGTGTTACTTAAGTTTGGTTTTGCGCAAGTACGGTAACACCGTTTCAAAGTCACCGAACTTCGCTTTGGCATCTTCGTCGCTCAGCGTCGCGGGGATGATAACATCATCGCCAACGTTCCAGTTCGCAGGCGTCGCGACGCCACGACCTGTTGAGGTTTGCAGGCCGTCAAGGGCACGCAGAACTTCGGCAAAATTGCGGCCGACAGTCATTGGGTAGGTCATCGACAGTTTCAACTGCTTGTCCGGCCCGATAATAAAGACCGCGCGTACCGTTGCGCTATCGGCTGGTGTCCGACCGTCGGGCAGGTAGGCTTCGGCGGGTAGCATGTCGAATGCTTTGGATACTTCCAGCCCTGTGTCCGCGATAATCGGAAAGCCAGCAGGCGCACCAGCGACGGTCTCGATGTCGGATTTCCACTTCTTGTGATCCTCAACGCCGTCAACAGATACGCCGATAACCTTGGTGCCGCGCTTTGCCCATTCGTCGGATAGCTGTGCGACCGCACCAAACTCTGTGGTGCAGACCGGAGTGAAGTCTTTGGGATGCGAGAACAAAATTGCCCAGCTGTCGCCGATCCAATCGTGCAGTGCAAAACTACCTTGGTCGGTTTCAACGGTCAGGTTCGGGATCGTGTCATTAATACGTAAGCTCATAGCATTATCCTCTTGTTGTCCTTTGATCATATATAGGTGTGTCGAAAATTTAGAACACCCCCGCGTAACGCTGATGTCTTAGAACGGGGCCTTGGCCGTGATCCGTGTGCCTTGCCCGCCGTCGGGGTGCCGAAACTGGAACGTTTCAGAATGCAGCATCATGCGGGGATAGTCGCGGGCGGCGCCTGTCGCATAGAACGGATCGCCTAAAATCGGATGCCCCATCGCCAGCATATGAACACGCAATTGGTGTGATCTGCCAGTTTTCGGCATCAAGCGGACACGCGTTTCCGTGTCGTTGCCCCGCAGGACACGAAAATCGGTGATCGCCTGCCTTCCCGTCTCGTGACACACCATCTGTCTCGGGCGATTGGGCCAGTCCACGATCAGCGGCAAATCAATAGTCCCGGTTTTCTCCGCAATCAGTCCAGCAACCCGCGCGACATAGGTCTTTTTCGTCTGCCGTTTTTCAAATTGCAGGCCAAGATGACGCTGGGCATGCGGGGTTAGCGCAAAGATCATGACGCCGGATGTGTCGCGGTCTAGGCGATGCACCAACAATGCCTGCGGATAAACCGCCTGCACACGCGCAATCAGACAGTCGGCAAGGTGTTCACCTTTACCCGGAACAGACAAAAGCCCGCAGGGTTTGTCAACGAGCACAACTTCGTGGTCATCGTGCAAGATGACCAACGGGTCTTGGGGCGGGTTGTAAGTGTCACTCATAAACGCGGTCGCCGAAAATAGCGGACCCAACGCGGACATGCGTGGCACCCAATGCGATGGCGCTTTCAAAGTCGCTGCTCATGCCCATAGATAGCCCTGTCAGACCGTTGCGATGTGCAATCTTCGCAAGCAACGCAAAGTTTAACGACGGCTCCTCGTCGGCAGGCGGGATGCACATTAACCCTTTGATAGGCAAATCAAGTGCAATCGCGTCTTTGATGAAATCGTCAGCGTCTTGCGGCAGCACACCAGCTTTCTGCGGCTCTGCACCGGTGTTCACTTGTATATAGAGGTCAGGACAGTGGCCTTCCTCTTGGGCAATGCGGGCGATAGTCGTGGCAAGCTTTGGCCGATCTAGCGTGTGGATCGATTGCGCCAGTGCCATGGCTTGCCGAACCTTGTTGGTTTGCAGCGGTCCAATCAGGTGAAGATCGACGTCACTATAGGTCTCGCGAAACTCTGGCCACTTACTTGCCGCTTCTTGGACCTTATTTTCGCCGAAAATTCGGTGTCCACTGGCAAGAATCGCTGCGACTCGGTCGTTTGGTTGTACTTTGGAAACCGCAATAAGTGTCACGTCACCTTTTGTACGGTTCGCTTTTATTTCGGCGCGATTGATGCGCTCTTGGATATCGGTCAGCGACATTGCAGGGTCCTGTTATTGTTTTGATAATCGTCTTGAGCAACAAAATAGGGTGTTTCGCGGGCAATGTCATCGCGCAAACCGCCAAATCTGGTGTGTGTCCTTGATGCACCATTTCTCATAGACTGGCGAACATGTGGTCCAATTTACTTGAGTGTGCAGCCACTTGGGCGCAATTACTCAGGCAATGCTAGACGATCTGGCATCTTGGGAATGCAAACACGAGGGAATTATCCATGAAAAGCATCCTTCTTACCACTACTGCCCTGGTCGCCTTTGCTGGCGCCGCTGCAGCTGATGGCCACGCAGCAGTTTCACACGAACTGTCCGCGACACTGGGATACACATCCAACGACAACTACGGCAGCGCCGATGTTATCGATCCAACAGAAGACTTCGGCGAAGACGGTTTCTTCTGGGAAGGTAACCTGAAGACTACTGCAACTGCTGGTTTGGACAATGGTCTGACAGCTGGTGCATACTTCGAAATCACTGTTGGTGAAGACGATGCTATCGACGGTTCTGTAACCGACGACAGCGAAATCGGCCTTGTATCTTCTGACTTCGTTGTATCCTTGGAAAGCGACAACGCTTCCTTGTTCTTCGGCGACACAGGCACAGCGGCTGACCGTCACTGGGCATCTGCTGGCGACATGGAATCCGACTTCTTCACATCTGGTAACGACTCCGCAGCACTGCGCGGCGACGTATCCTTTGGTGGCGTAGACGCATCCATCTCTTACCTTGCTGATGACACTAACAACGAAGCTGAGCAGTTGTCCTTCGGTGCAGCTGGTACATTCGGTATCGCTACGATCACAGCAGCGTACCAAGAAGAAACTTCTTACGTTGACGGCGACGGCGACTTCAACGGCGACGAAGTTGCTGGTATTTCCGGTGCTGTGACTTTTGCTAACGCAACAATCACACTCGCATATGCTGACAACATGACTGACGATACACAGTCTACTGGTATCAAAGTTTCTTACCCGTTCGGTCCAGTTGTTGGTACAGTTTACTACGTTGAAGAAACTGGTGGCGTAAACGAAGACCCTAACTACGGTGTTAACGTTGCTTACGCAGCTGGTGCAATCGACGTAGAAGTTGATTACCAAGACGACCAGGGTACAGAAAAGTACACTGTTGAAGGTTCTTACGACGTAGGTAACGGTCTGACTGTTCTTGCTGGTGTTCTGAACGAAAACGAAGGCGACGATGTAGATTACTACGCTGGCGCAACATACGACTTGGGTGGCGGCGCAGTTGCTACACTCGTTTATGCTGAAGACGTTGACGGCGACCAAGCGGACGAAATCGGCAACGACGAATTCGATCCAGGTTTCACTGTTCAAGTTGACTTCACATTCTAAGTCGACCGACATGATCTAAGTTTGAGCCGTCCTTTTAGGGCGGCTCTTTCTTTTTGGGCGCACATCTTTTGCTGGACTAGTCTTTCGGTGCGCGGGCCTTTATGAAAACGCAAAGCTTGATCGCGCGTTTCCATTGAAAGACCAGACATATGTCCACCTATTCCCCATCAGACATCGAAGCCAAATGGCAGGCCGCATGGGCGGATGCCGAGACCTTCAAGGCCGTGCGCAGCGATGATAAACCCAAGTACTATGTCTTGGAAATGTTTCCGTATCCGTCGGGCAACCTGCACATGGGACACGTGCGCAACTACACGATGGGCGACGTGATCGCGCGTTACAAACTGTCGACGGGCCACAACGTGTTGCACCCGATGGGGTGGGATGCGTTCGGGATGCCTGCAGAAAACGCAGCCATGGCGACCGGCATTCACCCGAAAGAATACACATACGGCAACATCGCCCACATGAAATCCCAGATGCGCCCGTTGGGCCTGTCGCTGGATTGGTCGCGTGAATTTGCGACCTGCGATCCCGAATACTACGGCCAGCAGCAAGCCTTGTTCATCGATTTCCTTGAAAAAGGCCTGATCTACCGCAAGAAAGCCGTCGTGAACTGGGACCCCATCGATATGACGGTTCTGGCCAACGAGCAGGTCATCGACGGCAAAGGCTGGCGGTCCGGCGCCGAGGTCGAACGCCGCGAATTGGTGCAGTGGTTCTTTAAGATTTCGGACTATTCCGATGAATTACTGACTGCCTTGGACAACCTAGACAACTGGCCTGCCAAAGTGAAATTGATGCAGTCCAACTGGATCGGCAAATCGCGCGGCTTGCAGTTCGGCTTTTCCATGATCGACGGCCCCGAGGGCCATGACCGCGTCGATGTCTACACGACGCGCCCCGACACGTTGAACGGTGCATCTTTCGTGGGCATTTCGCCGGATCACCCGCTTGCCAAGCAACTCGAAGCAGACAACCCGGAAATCGCCGCGTTCTGCGCTGAATGCCGCAAAGGGGGCACGACAGCCGAAGCTGTTGAAAAAGCAGAGAAGCTCGGTTTGGACACAGGCCTGCGCGTGCGCCACCCGTTTGATAACGCTTGGGAATTACCTGTCTACATCGCCAATTTCATCCTGATGGATTACGGCACGGGCGCTATCTTTGGCTGCCCTGCGCATGATCCGCGCGACTTTGAATTCGCGACGAAATATGACTTGCCCATCATCCCGGTTTTTGCCGAAGTCGGGGCAACTGATGTGATCCTAACCGAAGCCTTCGTGCCGGGTCGCACTGATAAGGTCACGTACCTCAAAGGCTTCGCTGGCGAGACCGATCAAAACGGCGACGAAGCCGTCGAAGCCGCCGTTGATTTCTGTGAAGCTAACGGCGTTGGCCAAGGCGTGACCAAGTTCCGTCTGCGCGACTGGGGCCTGTCCCGTCAGCGGTATTGGGGCTGTCCAATCCCGATTATCCATTGCGATAGCTGTGGCGCGGTGCCTGAGGCGAAAGAAAACCTGCCGATCCGTCTGCCCGACGATGTCAGCTTTGACATTCCCGGCAACCCGTTGGATCGCCACCCGACATGGCGCGACTGCACTTGCCCGAAATGCGGTGCTGCTGCGCAGCGTGAAACCGACACGATGGACACTTTTGTCGATTCGTCTTGGTACTACGCGCGGTTCACGTCACCGGGTGCGACCACGCCTGTAGACGCGGACGAAGCGGCGTACTGGATGAACGTCGATCAGTATATCGGCGGGATTGAGCATGCAATTTTGCACCTGCTGTACTCGCGCTTCTTTGCCCGTGCGATGAACATGACAGGTCACTTGCCAGAGGCCGCATCAGAGCCATTTAACGCGTTGTTCACCCAAGGCATGGTGACTCATGAGATTTACCAAACAAAAGGCGCTGATGGGCGCCCTGTTTACCATTTCCCGTCAGATGTGACCGATGGTAAGTTGGCTGACGGCACAGACGTCGACATCATCCCATCCGCCAAAATGTCCAAGTCGAAAAAGAACGTGGTCGACCCGGACGACATCCTTGCGACTTACGGCGCTGACACCGCACGTTGGTTTGTGCTGTCCGACAGCCCGCCAGAACGCGACGTGGAATGGACCGCTTCGGGCGCTGAAGCCACGCACAAACATCTGGCCCGCGTCTGGCGGATCGCCACTGACATCGCCACACTCGAAGGCGGCGATGCGTCGCAAGACGCAGACCTCGAGCGGGCCATGCACAAGGCGATCCAAGACGTGACCAATGGCGTCGAAAGTTTCGGATTTAATGCGGCGATTGCAAAGCTTTACGGCTTTACAGGCGTGCTGTCGAAATCGAAAGCCAGCGCCGCGACCAAGCGTGACGCAGCCCGCACATTGGCCCAGTTGATGTCACCAATGACGCCGCATTTATCCGAAGAAATCTGGACGTTGCTGGGTGGTGAGGGGCTTGTCACGACAGCCCCTTGGCCGGTCGCGGACGAAAGCAAGCTGGTCGAAGATACGGTCACGATGCCTGTTCAAATCAACGGTAAACGCAAAGCCGAAATCGCAGTTGCCGCGGACGCAGACAAAGCATCCGTCGAAGCGCTCGCGATGGCAGACCAAAAGGTTCTACGCGCACTCGACGGCGCGACACCGAAAAAGATCATCGTAGTGCCGGGGCGGATCGTTAACATTGTTATTTAGGGTGATCTCTCGCCGAGGCGTGCTCTTGGGGGCGTTTTTGGCTTTAACCAGTTGCGGGCTCGCTCCAGCTTACGGGCCAGATGGTGTGGGCGAGCAATGGCAGAATGCAGTCACGTTCCAAACGCCGCAAAGCGTGATCGGCTACCGCATGAACGCGCGGTTGACCGAGGTCTTTGGCCCCGTGACTGCCGCCAAATTTACCTTGAATGTCGAACCTCAGGTCGGTTCGGTCTCTGCGACGATCACAGAGGACGGGGATAGCACGCGCTATAACCTGACTGGCAATGCGACGTGGACATTAACCGACCTATCCGGCGTACAGATCGCGACGGGGTTGGAGCAGACGTTTACCAGTTATTCAGCAACAGGCTCTACAGTGGCGACGCAGGCGGCGGAAAATGACGCTCAGGCACGCCTTGGCGTGGCTTTGGCGGACTTGATCGCCCGGCGGGTGGTTCTACTAGGGGCCGCGCTATGAAACTCGCTGGGGCAGCGGCAAACGGCTATTTTCGCAACCCCGATAAAACCCACACTGGGATGTTAATCTTTGGTGCGGACCCGATGCGGGTCGCTGGCAAGCGGCAGGAAGCAATCGCTGCGCTCGTTGGGCCCAAGGGTGACGAGGAAATGCGCCTGACCCGCATTCCGGGTGCCGATTTACGCAAAGACCCCGCGATCCTGAATGATGCGATCAAGGCCCAAGGATTTTTCCCCGGCCATCGCGTTGCATTTGTCGAGGATGCGACTGACACCATTGCCAAAGTCATCGATGCTGCACTGCGGGATTGGCAGTCCGGCGATGCGCAGGTTGTGGTCACTGCAGGACAGCTCACCGCGAAATCCGCTTTGCGCAAGGTGTTCGAGGCGCATCGCAATGCGATGTGTATCGGCATCTATGATGATCCACCTAGCCGCGACGACATCGAACAATCGTTGCGCGATGCGGGGCTCGAAGTGCAGGGCCGCGATGTTATGGACGCCTTGTTTGCGCTCGCCGGATCGCTAGAGCCTGGCGATTTTCGGCAAACGATTGAAAAAGTCGGACTGTATAAACGTGGGGACACCACGCCGCTAAGCATCGAAGACGTCATGGCAAACGCGCCGCAATCCGCAGAAGTCGACGTGGACGACGTGCTTGAGGTCGTCGCTACAGGGCAGGCGGACAAGCTGGGACCGGTCTTGCGCGACCTCTATGCGCAGGGCGTCGCACCTGTCACGCTATGCATCGGTGCGATGCGCCATTTCCGGCAACTGCACGCAGCTGCGTCTGATCCGGGCGGCGCTGCGGCCGGGGTAGGGCGGTTGCGCCCGCCGGTCTTTGGCCCGCGTCGTGACAAAATCGTGCGGCAAGCCAGCAACTGGGGCCGTGACCGACTTGAGCGGGCGTTAACCGCTTTGACCGACGTCGACCTACAAATGCGGTCAGCTGGTGCAACGCCGGATCGTGCATTGATGGAGCGGGTGCTGATCCGCTTGGCGATGATGGCGCGACGTTAACAATCAATAAACGCAAAAAGGGGCCAACAAATGTTGGCCCCTTTTCGTTCGTGACTAAGCGGTTGAGCTTAGAATGATGCAGATGCTGCAACCAATGCGGCCAGCAGGCCAAGCACGATGTAGCCAGAGTTAACTGAGCCAGCAGGTGCTGGTGCAGGTGCCTGTGGGATTACAACTGGTGCAGGAGCTGGAACCGGAGCAAGGCCGCCAGCGTTAACTGCTGCAGCGGATGTTGCCAAAACCGCAGCAGCGGCGAGAACTTTCAAAGAGCGCATATTGAGTTTCCTTCTTCTAAAAAATGAAAAAGGGCTAGCCGTAGCTAGCCCTTTAAACTTAAATCTAATCGTTAGATTAGAAAGAAGCGGATGCAGCTACGAGTGCAGCCAAAAGGCCAAGCACGATGTAACCGGAGTTGATTGAACCAGCAGGAGCAGGTGTGTCAACGATGACAACTGGTGCTTCTGGGATTACTGGGGCCAAGCCGCCAGCGTTAGCAGCAACACCGGAAACAGCAATAGCAGCTGCGGCAGCGAGAGTAGTTGTGAGGCGCATGTCGGTACTCCAAATAAATGCACTTTGTGGACGATCACAGGTTTTCTATCCACCGTGCTCGTGTAACTCAAGGGGTTAAATGTTTTGGGCGTCGGACCCAAGAGTTTCTTTTTGCGCAGAAATCCGCCCGATGCAGCATTTTGCCACACATCTCAGCGCATGACGAGACGGCAGTCAGCCTCACGAGCCTATTTTTATTGGTGAATCGGGGGCTTCGCGTCAGGTGGTATGACGCAAGAGCTGCCTCGCGACGCTGAATTTCGTCTTGGCGTGGTCTTGCACAAAAGCTGAAAACCGATGCGGCTGCGCAACAGTTTGCCCCAAACGGGCGTTCGCCATGGAACCAAAAATGCACAAATTTGACCCTGAATGGTCGCGATTCCCGCTGAAAACGCGCGTTTTTCCGTGTTTTGCGAATCCGTGGGGCTGCACCTAGCCGAATTGAGGCAATAGCGATTCTAGCGGATTCGCTTACCGCGACGTGGAAAGCCAAGCCAACGCGCCATGTCCCGCCGCATATCCTGTCGCGAGGCAGCCGTTGATCAGGTAACCGCCTGTTGGTGCTTCCCAATCCAGCATTTCGCCAGCCGCGAACACGCCCGGCGTGTCCTTCACCATAAAGCGCGTATCAAGCGCGCCGATCCGTAATCCGCCCGCCGTCGAAATTGCACCGTCCATCGGCATCGGTTCCGACACTGGTACGGGTAGGGATTTCAACAGCTCGGCAATCCGCACCGCATCGCTGAGGTCTAGATCGCGTGTGAACTCTTGAAACAGCGCCGCTTTGATTGGCGAAAGGCGTAACGACTTTTTGATAAACTGTGAAAAGCTCTGCTTACTGCGCCGTTTCTTGGCGCGGGCCAATACAGCATCTGCCGTCAAATCAGGGAACAAGTCGACATGCAAGATCGCACCGTCGCGTACCGCTGCAGAAAGGTCATAGACGCCGCCGCCTTCGATGCCATTACGAGAAATCACCCATTCGCCCCGCGAAGATCTGCGGCCCGCGTACAGCGCCGTGGCTTTGACTGGCTGCCCAAAGAAAGGCATCATGTGATCCGACCAAGCGACCTGAAAGCCCATGTTCGCGGGTTTGAATGGCGCGACGCTATCGAACTGCGCGGTCCACGCGCCGGTTGATCCCAGCTTGGCCCAACTCGCGCCACCCATGGCGAGGACGGTGACGTCGGGGCTAATTGTCTGCAGGCCGTCGGGCGTGTCGAATTGGCTCGCGGCGCCATCAAAGCCAGTCCAACGCCAGCGTGGATTAAAGGTGACGTTTGCCGCCCGCAACCGTTTCAACCAAGCGCGCAAGAGCGGCGACGCCTTCATCGCCTTGGGAAACACCCGCCCGGTCGATCCGGTGAAAATCGCCTGCTCTAAGTCTTCGGCCCACGCCATCACCTCGACAGGGCTAAAGCCTCGCAGCGCGGCCTCTAGCGTCGGGTGTATCGTGCCAAAACGGGCGATAAAGGCGTCCAGCGGTTCGTCTTTGGTCAGGTTCAAACCGGACTTGCCCGCCATCAGAAATTTGCGGCCTATCGACGGCATTGCATCGCAAATCGTGACGTCGTGGGCTGCTTGCGACAAAACATCGGCGGCCATTAGTCCAGCGGGTCCGCCGCCAATGATCAAAGCTTGGCTCATGTTGGTAAATGACCTTTAATTTCCACGACGCGGTGCGGATATGGGATTTCGATGTCGTTGGCTTTGAGGGTGTTCCAAACAACAAATAGAATATCGGAGGCGTATTTGTTCGGCCCGTCGTCAATACCTTCGACCCAAAACTCGACGGCAAAATCGATGCCGCTGTCGCCAAATCCGCGCAATTCGCAGTCTGGTTCTTCCGGCGCACTTAGTACGTTCGGATGGGCTGCGACTGCCGCTTGGATCAGGTCTGGGACTTTATTGATATCGGTGTCGTAGCTAACAGAGAACAAGACTTCTAACCGGTTCGCCGACCCGCTGTCTGAATAGTTAACCACGCGGGTCGTGATGAAATCTTCGTTCGGGACCACGATCCAGCGACCATCAAAGGTTTCCAAAAACGTGGCGCGGGCGGTCATCTTGATAATTGTGCCCGCTTCGCCACCGTCCAGTTCGACATAGTCGCCAACAGTCGCCTGTCCTTCGACCAGCAAAATCACGCCCGAGATAAAGTTCGACGCGATCTTTTGCAGGCCAAAACCAAGACCCACACCAATTGCACCACCCAAGACCGCAAGCGAGCCAAGATCGATGCCCATAATGTTCATCAACAACAAGAAGGCGAAACCGAAAATGGCAAATTCTGCGGTTTTGACGGTCAATTGACGGATTGCTGGGCGCATTTCCTGACGGTCAAGAAACGCGGACGATTGGCTGTTTGACCAATGGCCCAGCCAAAACAGCAACGATCCAGCGATCAAGCCGCGCACAAGCGCCAAGGCGCTAAAGGCGATATTACCGACGCTGACCCGCGCTTCGCCCAACAGGACGACGACAGGCTCCAGAACACCAAGCGCATAAAGCGCGCCAGCAGGTATCAGAATGAATTTGCCCAAGACGTGCAGGAACGAGTCGGTCAAAATGTCCTTGGCAAAGGCGCGGATCGCGAGGAACAGGAATACCCGTTTACCAAAACCAATCACCGGACCTGCGCCGAACATCGCCGTTACGACAGCTTCGCCCATCGCGGTGAACGCGTAAGCGAGTAATGGCAAGAGTAACGGCAAAAGGTTCAGTAAGAACCGTCGCGCCTTGGCTAGGGCGTTGGTGTTGTCGGCGGCGGGTGTCAGCAGGCCTGCAAGTTTGGGCGTTAATATGCGATTGACGATGCGGGCAAGCAGGTACGACGCGATCAACAGGCCAAACTGCGACCAAGCGGCAGGCGACAACAGCCAGTCCTTTGCCAGCGCGACGCCTTGATCAACATAACCTAAAACTTGTTCTAAAATAACTTGCGGATCCATAAGCGCCTCCGGTTCACGATGCGCTTTTGCCCCGATTTGCTTTGCGTGGCAAGCTTCAGCCCGTGATCGCAGCCTTGACGCCACGGACAAGGGGCAATGTCGTGGCACGGGCCGTCTCCGCAAGCGCGTTTGCGCGGTCCATCAGAGTGTCCGGTGCTACGATCTCGTCGATCAAACCCCACCGTAGTGCTGCGTCACTCTGTATCTTCTGCGCACTCAGCAGGATCATTTTTGTCCGCGACGGGCCGATCAACGCTTTCATGCGGGCGGGATCAGACGGTTGCGGATAAACGCCCATCTTGAGCACGGGATAGAAGAACTTGGCGTCCGGCACAGCAATCCGCAGATCACAAGCCAAGGCCATGCCAAATGCACCGCCCGCCAAGGTTCCGTTCAACGCACATATCGTCAGGCCGGACAGGTCCGCGATCTTTTGCGACAGGATTTCCCACACAGGATCAGTGGCTAGTCCAGTTTTCACCTCGTCGAGCGATGCACCCGCGCTAAAGATTTTGCCAATGCCGGTTAAAACCACAGCGCGCGACTCGCGAGCCTTATCGACCGCATCAATGAGTGCGCGCAGCATATCACCCGTCAGCGCGTTTGCTTTTTCTGGACGATTGATCGTGATGACAGACAGGTGATCGTCAAAGCTATAGTCGATCATATCAGGCCAATCTGACGGCGAATATCGTCGTCTCGTAACGATACATCCGCGCCTAAATGCGGATCTGCTGCGTCGCCGCACATCCAGACCAAGGCTTTGGCGGCCCATTTTGGCGGGATGTGATCGGACCAGTCTAACTCTGACACCGCATTGACGCCCGACGCCTTGATCTCGCGCTGCATTTGGGTCGCCACTGTTCCCGGTGATAGGCCAAGAACCCGAATGCCGTGGTCGCGATTTTCCAGATCAGCGGTACGGGTCAGCATGTAAGCGCCCGCTTTGGATGAGCAATACGCGGACCATCCCAGCACCGGATTATGTGCCGCACCGGACGACACGGTGATAATCGTTCCAGACCGTTGGGCGATCATCGGCGGTAATGCAGCCCGCATGCCGTAAAACACGCCTTTGAAATTCACGTCGATGGCTTTGGAAAACGCATCGGGGTTGGCTTCGGATAGATTGGAAATAGGGTCGATTGTGCCTGCGTTGCCGACAAAGACGTCAATCGCGCCAAAATGCGCAATCGTCGTGCTGACAGCGGCTTCCACTGCCACCGGATCGGACACGTCGCATTCAACCGCCAAGGCGCGATCCCCGATGCCGCTGGCGATTGCCTCTATCTCGGTGCGACTTCTTGCCGCTAAGACAACATTCGCCCCAGCATCCGCAAAGGCGTGGGCCGCAGCCGCGCCAATACCACGACTGGCACCTGTGATAAGAACCGTTTTTCCGCGTAACGTTTGATCGTTCATAGTCGCTCCCTAAGTATTCCGGCCAATGCTTGCTAGTCTAGAATTCCCGACCTTGCACATCAGCGCAAGCAGTAGGAAGGTATCATCAGAAAATTTTGAAAGGTCTTCTTATGAAAGATGTTCTAGCACTTCGCAGTGCTGTTTGTGTGGCAGCGCTTTTTACCTCTACGGCTGCAATCGCCGATGTTACAGCGGCTGACGTGTGGGCGGACTGGCAGAAAAGTCTCGAACTTTATGGTTCAGATGGTGTGACGATCGGGTCCGAAGACATGGACGGCGATACACTGACCGTGCGCGATCTTAGCCTGTCGATGGATGATGAATACAGCAGCGTGACCACGCAGATGGATGCGCTCACCTTCACTGAAAACGGCGACGGCACTGTATCCGTGACCGTTCCGGCTAGCTATTTGATCGCCGTGAACATCGAAGATGATTTTGTAGCCGACCTTGAAGTTGCCCAAGAAAATATGGCGATCATGGTCAGCGGTGACCCCGAGAACCTGAACTATGACGTGACTGCGGACAGCTACACGATCCGCGTCGCTGAATTCAAGGGTGACAGCGACGAGATCGACGGCGACGTTTTTGTGAAAGCAAACGGCGTGGCAGGGACATATGTCTCTGAGAAAGGCGAAGTCGACACGCTGACCTACGAATTGTCAGCTGACAACGTGGATATGTTGGTCGATATCAAAGAGCCGGGCGGCGACGGATACGTTCTGGTCAGTGGTAAACTGGACGCTCTTTCATTCGCTGGCGACATGATCGTGCCAGAAGACATGGATACCGAAAATCCGGAAACATGGTTCGTGAACGGTTTTGGCTTTGACGGCGCGATGAACTACGCCAGTGGCGGTTTCCTCATTGATTTCAACGCTGACGGCGAAGCGGGCACCGCAACGGTTCAGCTTGGCGAAGGTGGGTTCAACGCCAATGTTGATCCAGAACGTCTAGGCTACGGGTTCACATTCGATGGTTTGAACGTCAGCGCACAAATGCCGGACCTTCCGTTCCCAGTCGATTTTGCGTGGGATCAGGCCGAAATCAGCTTTCATACGCCAGTGGCCAGCTCGGAAGAGCCGGAAGAATTTGGTTTGAAGTTCGCACTGACCGACGTCACAGTCAGCGACGACATCTGGAACATGGTTGATCCGGCCAGCGCCATTCCACGTGATCCGATCTCAGCCGAAATCGAAGTCGCGGGGCTGGCTAAGTTGTTCTTTAACCTTTTGGATCCCGAACAAGCCGAAGCAATGGCCTATGGCGAAACGCCGGGTGAATTGAACAGTTTGCAACTGATCGGTCTGCGCTTGGCTGCCGCTGGGGCGGAAATCACGGGTGTGGGTGACTTTACATTCGACAATACAGACCTTGAAACGTTCAACGGTTTGCCGCGCCCTGAAGGTGAAGTGAACATCGATATCAAAGGCGCAAATGCGCTGATCGATACCGCTGTCAGCATGGGGCTCTTGCCAGCAGAACAGGCGACAATGGGCCGTATGTTCATGGGCATGTTCACCACGCCAACTGGCGACGACGAGTTGACATCGAAAATTGAGATCAATGAGCAGGGCCACATTATGGCCAACGGTCAACGTATCCAGTAAGATGCGCGAAACAGGGGGCGCGATGGGCAACCGTCGCGCCTTTTCTATTGTTAAATGAAGGAAATATAATGCTTCGCCGTACTCTTTTTGGAACGACCGTCTTATCCGCATCGGCACTGCTCGCGCACACGGCAGCGGCTGATGTCACGGCTGCGGATGTTTGGGCGACATATTCCGCGTCTTACGAAGCCACTGGCGCACAAGTCATCGGCACGCCGGCTGCTGATGGCGCTGATACGCTCGTGAGTGATGCGGCATTGCTGTACCGCTTCCCATTTGGTGCGGCGACGCTGCGGATTGGCCTGCCAGAAATGCGCATGACAGACGAATCCGACGGCACAGTTACTATTTCCTACCCCGAAACGATTGATGTGCGTTTCGAATTTGATGCGCCGTCCGAAGGGTCCGGTGCCCTGACGCTCAGCATTTCGCAAGATAACTACCAAGGCTCCGTTTCTGGCGTGCCTGACGACATGACGTTCGTGCAATCCGCCGATGGCGTGACCATCGAAGTCAAAGATATCGATGCGCCCGATGCTGAAGTCGACTTTACCTTCCTTGCAGAGGGCGAAGGTTATACATCGACGTCGCATGTCGTGACTGGCGATCTGATTACAACCACGACCGATCTGACAACGGGTGCCGCTGACATCGCCTATGTGCTTAACGACCCAGAAGGCGCCGTGATGAGCAACACTGGCCGCTTTGGCGCAAATGAGACATCGTTTGAAACAGCACTTCCTGCTGGTGGTTCAGACGTGATGAACTTGTCTGCCGCACTGACCGCTGGCGCGTACTTGCGCGGCACAGCAGAAGGCGAAGGCAGCTCTAGCGAGACTGTAACGACGATCGATGGCGACATCATTTCCGAGCAAACACAGACGTCTGGCCGTACAACCAGCCGCTTTTCGATTGATGAAGCTGGCTTTGACCTGTTCGCTGAAGGCGAAAGCGTCGACTTTAAAATGCTGATCCCAGAGCTGTTTCCATTCCCAATGGCTGGCAGCATCGGCGCTATCGCGGGCGGTTACAAATTCCCACTGTTGCCGAGCGAAGACGCACAAGACGTCGCATTGCGTCTTGACCTGACCGACCTTGAGATCAGCGAAGACCTGTGGGGCTTGTTCGATCCGAACGCCGAATTGCCACGCGATCCGGCGTCGATCAACATCGACCTTGCTGGTACTGTAATCTCTGAAATCGACGCGCTGAACTTTGCGACCCTTGAGGCGCAAATGGATCAAGCCGAGCCGCCGATCAGCCTGGAAACGCTGACAATCAACGAAATCTCTGTTGCGGCCATCGGGGCAAGCGCCTTGGCGACCGGATCGTTCCTGCTTGATAACGCGGACACCGCAACCTTTGGCGGTTTCCCGCGTCCAGAAGGCAGCGCAATCCTGAACGTAACTGGTGCAAACGCGTTGATCGACCGTTTGGTCGCGTTTGGTGTGATCCCCGAGGAGCAGGCTGGCATGGCGCGTCTCGGCATGGGCTTTATCGCAAAATCCACTGGCGAGGATTCATTTGAATCGCGTCTGGACGTGAACGAAGAAGGTCATGTCATGGTGAACGGCCAACGTATGCGCTAAGCGCCCCTTGCGGCGGGGCAACCCGCCGCATACCTGTGTTACGACTTATTATAGTAGGCACACATGACCCAGACGCTCTCCTCCCTTACAGAACAGATGATCGCCATTGCCAAAAAGGCAGGCGCAGACGCCGTCGATGCGATTGCCGTTGACGGCACTTCGGTGTCGATTGATGTGCGGGGCGGGGCCTTGGAAAAGGCGGAACGCTCCGAAGGCGTGGACGTCGGGATGCGTGTGTTTGTTGGGCAGCGACAGGCGTGCGTGTCGTCATCGGACGCGAAAACTGCGACCTTGGAACAAATGGCAGAACGCGCCGTTGCGATGGCCCGCGAAGCGCCCGAAGACCCGCATGCGGGTTTGGCTGATGCCGCACAACTGGCCGTGGATCGCGACAGCAGCGGATTGGAAATGTTCGATCCAACGGACGAACCCGATCCGGCCCAATTGCAAGACGACGCAGCCCGCGCCGAAGCCGCAGCACTACAAAACAAAGACATCAGCCAAGTTCAATCCGCCTCTGCTGGTTACAGCCGCCGCCGCATTCACCTTGCGGCGTCCAACGGATTTTCCGGCGGATACGAGCGTAGCGACCGTGGTTTGTCCTGCGTCGCAATCAGCGGCACTGGTGCGCAGATGGAACGCGACTACGACTACGATAGCCGTATTTTCCAAGCAGATATGCGCGATGCCGAGGACATTGGCCGTCAGGCCGCCGCACGTGCAGTTGAACGTATGGGTGCCCGCAAACCCAAAACCGGCAGCTACCCTGTGTTGTTCGATGAACGCATTTCCAGTAGTCTTGTTGGCCACATCAGCCAAGCCGTAAACGGTGCCGCGATTGCACGTGGCTCTAGCTGGCTGCGCGATGCGCTGGGCGAACAGGTTCTGCCCAAAGGCATTTCCCTGATCGAAGACCCACGCCGGCCACGCGCCTTTTCGTCGCGCATGTTTGACGCCGAAGGTTTAGCGACACAGCGCCGCGCAATCATCGACGATGGGATGCTGACGGGCTGGACTTTAGATCTCGCCAATGCCCGCAAACTTGGCATGGACAGCACGGCAAATGCGTCACGCGGGACGTCTGCACCGCCATCGCCTAGCCTGTCGAACCTTGCTTTGACGCAAGGCGACAAAAGCCGTGCTGACCTGATCCGCGACATGGGAACGGGCCTGTTGATCACGTCGATGATCGGCTCAACCGTGAACCCCAACACCGGTGATTATTCCCGTGGGGCTGCTGGTTTCTGGGTTGAAAATGGTGAAATCACCTATCCCGTGAATGAATGCACTGTCGCGGGCAATCTGCGCGACATGCTGTTGCGGATGATCCCAGCGAATGACGCACGTGCACATCTGAGCCATGTTGTTCCGTCGATTTTGATCGAGGGGCTGACCCTTGCAGGGGACTGATCTAGATCTTTTGATCGCAACCGCAAAAGCGTCGGGTGAAATCGCTCGGGGTTTTGTCGATGTGGCCCCCAAAGTGTGGGAAAAAGGCGGCGGGGCTGGGCCTGTGACCGAAGCCGATTTGGCCGTAAACGAACTGATGGCCAGCGATTTGCAAACTGCGCGGCCCGACTACGGCTGGTTGTCCGAAGAAACCGAAGACGACATGGCGCGGCTGGAGAGGCAGCGCCAGTTCATCGTCGATCCCATTGACGGCACCCGCGCCTTTATCGACGGATCACGCGATTGGGCGCATGCTTTGGCTGTTCTCGAAGACGGGCTGGTGACATGCGCAGTCGTGTATCTGCCAATGCGTGACTTAATGTATACGGCATCGCATGGCGGCGGCGCATTCCTAAACGGCGAACCGATTAAAGTGTCGCAAAAGACTGACCTCGACGGGGCAACGGTCCTGTCCAACAAAGCCAGTTTTGCGGATGAGATTTGGGCGGCAGGCGCGCCCCCAATCGGTGTCACGCGTAAATTCAGATCGTCGCTGGCCTACCGCCTTTCGCTTGCGGCGCAGGGGCGTTTCGACGCGATGATGATCATACGACCGTCGTGGGAATGGGATATCGCTGCAGGCGCGTTGATCGTCGCAGAAGCCGGCGGCGACGTCACCGACCAAACCGGCGCACCTTTGCGTTTCAATAATCCACATCCGCAGGTGAACGGGGTCGTCGCTGGCAGCCCGATCACATCCAAATTGCGGGACGCATTTGCCACATCCACTGTTGAGGCGCGGCTGCCAAACACCTAAGTTGTCGCCAACAGCACCATACAACAAAAGGTTCATCCCATGACCCAACGCCTTCACCTTGTTTTCGGCGGAGAACTGATCGATCCAACCAAAAGCGCATTTGCGGACGTGAATGACATCGATATCGTTGGCATCTTTCCAGACTACGCCACGGCTTATGACGCTTGGAAAGGGGCTGCGCATCGCACCGTTGATAACGCGCATACCCGTTATTTCATTGCGCATCTGCACCGCCTGCGGGACGAAGAAACGGCCGCTTCGTCGACTGAAGAACTCGGTTAAGACGGACACACCAAATGGCTGACACCTCGCTCTCGCTCGCGGCGTATTTCTCTCGCCGTGGTGGTGACGGGGCGGGAACCCCGTTGGCTGATATGCCGCCGCGCCCAGTTGGAAACGTGATTTGGGTGCGCGGGCATCACGCGTCGCAATTGGATGCTTTGTCCGATTTAGAGCTTCAGTTGCAGGCGGACGGTGATCCAATCCACCTGATCACAACGTTACCAACTGCCCAAAAGGGTGTGCTTCAAACCCCAACTGGTCGGGCGCACGTGCGGGCATTTTTGAACCACTGGACGCCTGATTTAGTACTTTGGCTTGTGCCGACATTGGACACCAACACTGTATTCGAACTGGCACAGGCCAACATTCCTTGCATCCTCGTCGGTGCATCGAAAGACACCGCGCGTCCGGCGGTCAAGGCTTGGGTGCCGGGCCTGACACGCGCAATGCTCCGGCAATTCGTGAAAATTATGACGCTGGACGCCGACGTGAACGCGACGCTCATACGGGCCGGAGCGGACGCAAATAGCATCGAAACGCTTGGCGCTCTAGAAAGCGCACCGTCAGCGTTGCCGCATTTCGAAAGCGAACGGCAGGACATCGCGACCACCTTGGGAGCGCGATCCATCTGGTTCGCGGCTGACACGGACATTTTGGAAATCCCGCAAATCGCAAAGGCGCACCATCAGGCCAGCAGGCGAGCGCATCGGCTTTTGTTGATTGTGTCGCTACGTGACCCGTCACAGGGAACGGCGGCAGCTGAGGCATTGCGTGACGCAGGGTTTACCGTCGCGTTGCGCTCTGCCGATGAAGAGGCCGACACCGCGACGCAAGTTTATGTCGCTGATACCGTAGGGGAATTAGGGCTTTGGTATCGCGTCGCACCGATTACGTACCTCGGTGGCAGCCTGTCTGCTGGTCCGTGCCGTGATCCGTTCGAGGCGGCGACATTGGGGTCCGCAGTGCTGCACGGACCGAACGTGCGCCCGTATGAATCGCAAATCCAACGGCTGGCGACGGCTGACGCTTGCGTATCGCTGAGATCATTTTCAGAACTGGGGCAGATGGTCGAAACATTATTGTCACCTGACAAAACCGCTCGGATTGTGCATGCCGCGTGGGACGTGACGTCGCGCGGGGCTGATGTGACCAACCGCTTGGCCGAAGCAATCCATGCGCAATTGGATAAGGTAGAGCAGTAATATGAAAGCGCCGTTATTCTGGTTCACACCGCGAAGCGCGCCGACGTGGCAAGCACGGGTGCTGATGCCGATTGCACAACTCTACGCGGCGGCAACGGCGCGTCGTGTGCGTCAGGCTGGCATCAAAGCGACCGTTCCAGTCATTTGCATCGGCAACATCAACGCGGGTGGAACGGGCAAGACGCCGACCGCCATGGCGTTGACGGAACGTTTAATTGCGCGGGGGCATACACCGCACATCGTGTCGCGTGGATACGGCGGCAGCGAAGTGGGACCGACGCAAGTGAACCCCGCATCCCACAAAGCCGAACAAGTCGGGGACGAGCCGTTGTTGCTTGCAGCCTTCGCGCCAACATGGGTCTCGAAGGACCGTGCCGCTGGCGTGTCCGCCGCGCAAAAGGCTGGTGCTGACGTGATTATTCTGGATGACGGTTTTCAAAACCCTAGCGTCCAGAAAGACCTGTCGATCATTGTCGTGGATGCCAAACGCGGCTTTGGCAACGGGCGGGTCATTCCTGCGGGACCGCTTCGGGAACCTGTTAATGCGGGCCTCAATCGTGCTGATATTGTCCTGTCCATTGGAACCGAAGACGATCAAAACGCCTTCGCAGAACAGTGGCCTATCCCTGTATCCCACATCACAGGGCGGCTAGAGCCGCTGCCAACGGGCATGCCGTGGCAAGGACTGCCCGTGTTGGCATTCGCAGGGATCGGTCATCCGGAAAAGTTCTTTCAAACGCTGCGTGATCTCGGTGTCACCCTGATCCACGGCGAAGCACTGTCGGATCATCAACCGCTGACCGCTGCATTGATGACACGTCTCGAAACCGAGGCCCGCTTGAAAAACGCGCAGCTGGTGACGACTGAAAAGGATGCAGTGCGCTTGCCCGATGCGTTCAGGGCCAAGGTGCTGACATTGCCCGTGCGGCTACAGGTCAGCGACTGGGGGCCACTTGATGCGGCCCTCAGTCAGATTGGTCTCTAAGGCTTAAGCCAGTTTCGCGTCCAAGATTTCTTGGAATGCATCATAAGACATATTGCCGAATTTTTCGCCGTCGATCAGGAAGCTTGGTGTTGAATTCACTTCGTCGCGTTCGGCGTTGGTCTGATACCAGCCAACTAAAGCTTCGGCTTGGTCGGCATCAGACATACATGCGTCTAGTGCCGCGTCGTTCAGGCCAGTGGTTTTCGCCAGTTTGCGCAGTTCTTCGATCACAATCGCTGGATCGCCGCTCGCGGCCCAATCGCGTTGGTTTTCGTAGATGAGATTGGACAAACCAAAGAAACGTTCTTGGCCAGCGCAGCGCGCAATCATCGACGCCCAAAGACCAAAGCGGTCAAAATAGACTTCGCGGTAGATAAATTTCACTTTGCCGGTGTCGATGTAATCCGCTTTCAGCTTTGGATACACATTGGCGTGGAATGCTGCGCAGTGTGGGCAAGTGAATGACGCATATTCGATCATCTCAATCGGCGCGTTCTCATCACCCAGAACCATATCAGTGATTTCAATCGTGGTTTCTTCTTGGGCATGCGCAAGCGTGCCAAAGCCACCCGATAGGGCTACGGCAGCACTGCCTGTTTTCAAAAGATCTCTACGTTTCATCTCGTTATCCTTTAGTGGGTTTTTTGTGTTTTGACAGGACGTTAGCCCCAAGTGCAGCGAGAGCATCGCGCAATTCGGGGCTGGTCACATCATGGGACATTTTGCTGGCCTCTGCCTTGATAGCAGGAGCGGGCTCGGGACGTTGTTTTTCGACCGCATCAAACGCGACGCGCCCATCGGTAAATCCAACAGGGGCGGTCTGTGTGATCCTAACCCGCGAAATCGCGCGGTAGCCGTAACAGGCGTTCACCTTTTCGCGGATCTGGTCTTTTTGCATCTCAAGCATCGGGGCATTTGCGCCAGTGGTCAGCACCGACAGGGTCGCGCCCATGCCGCCTTTGCCGTAACTCACCTTGACAGGCGTTGCGATTTTCGACGTCGCTTCGCCGACAATCTCGGCCCAATGGGTTAAAAGGCGGGTCACAGCAAAGCCGCGCGCTTCGCTGGCTTTGCGAATCCGGTTCTGCATCAATCCAGATGCGCGTGAAAACCCGTAGGTTGATCCTTTATGGCGTGGCTGTTTCATCATTCTGTACCTAATGTAAGCAAAGCGGCCCGCCAAGCCAGACCCGACAGGACAGGAGCAATAAACATTGCGTGATCTCAGCGAAGAATTGCTCGCATGGTACGATGTGAACGCCCGCACGATGCCGTGGCGTGTGGACCCAGTTGATAGCAAGGCTGGCAAGCGACCCGATCCGTACTTTATCTGGATGTCAGAGGTCATGTTGCAGCAGACGACTGTGGCGGCTGTTAAGGAGTATTTCCGCAAATTTACCACGATTTGGCCGACCGTTCATGACTTGGCGGCAGCCGAAGATGCAGATGTCATGGCCGCTTGGGCAGGGCTTGGGTATTACGCCCGTGCGCGAAATTTGCTGAAATGTGCGCGTGTCGTGGTAAACGATCACGGCGGCGCGTTTCCTGATAGCTATGACACACTGTTAACCTTACCGGGCGTCGGTCCCTATACCGCCGCCGCCGTCGCATCCATTGCGTTCAATCGCAAAGCAACTGTGCTGGATGGCAACGTCGAACGGGTGATGGCGCGGATGCACGACATTCACGACCCACTGCCCGGCGTCAAACCTGTGCTGATGCAATATGCGGAAACCTTTACGCCAAATGGTCGCGCCGGTGATTACGCCCAAGCGGTCATGGATTTGGGTGCTACGATCTGCACACCGAAAAATCCAGCCTGCGGGATATGCCCGTGGCGCGATCCCTGTGCTGCACGTGTCGCTGGCACTGCGGCTGAGTTACCGAAAAAGACACCGAAAAAGAAAACACCGATCCGGTTAGGCTATGTCTATGTCGCGCGACGCGATGACGGTGCATGGTTGCTCGAAACACGACCAGAAAAGGGATTATTGGGCGGAATGCTTGCGTTCCCAAGTTCCGATTGGTCCGACGATCCGACGCCAGATCCGCCCATCGACACGGAATGGATCGATAGCGGATACGAAGCTCGACATACGTTCACGCACTTCCATTTGCGATTGAAAATCATGACGGCAGATGTCGCCAACCCGACATCGCCGGACAGGGGGCATTTTGTAAATCACAACGAATTTTCACCTACAGCACTGCCAACCGCGATGCGCAAAGTGTTCGATTTGATTCCGCGACGTGACGCCACAATTGAGAATAAGGCGCGTTAACGTTATCAAAATAGTTAAACGATAGTGAGATAGTAATGACCGCTGCTCCTGCCTTGCCTGCAATGTCCCGTATCACCGCCGCACTTCCATTCTGGTTGTCGCTGATATTGATCCCGCTCGCGGTGATTTCCGCGATGTATGGCGGCTGGACCTTGGCGCTGTTGCCGCTATCGACATGGTATCTGTTCTCGTTTTTGGACTATTTTGCAGGGCTAAATACCGAAAACGCCGATCCTGAAACGCCGGATGCACATCTATTTTGGTATCGATTGATTACGTTGATTTGGGCGCCTGTTCAGTTGGTCACAATCTTTGGCTTAATGGCCTATGTGATGAATTCAGACCGCTTGAATGGGGTCGAAGAATGGGTGCTATTTGCCGGCTTCGGGATTATCTCTGGCACTGTAGGGATTAACTATTCCCACGAATTGATGCACCAAAAGTCAAAGCTGGAACGCTGGCTGGCGGATATCCTGTTGGCATCGGTCCTTTATTCGCACTTCCGGTCAGAGCATCTTTTGATCCATCACCGCTATGTCGCGACACCAAAAGACCCAGTCACCGCACGCTATAACGAACATTTCTGGCGCTTCTTCCCGCGTGTGCTGCATGAATGCTATGCCTCTGCTTTTAATGCAGAGAAGGCGATGCTGGCCCGCAAAGGTAAGCCTTGGTTTACCCCATCCAACCCGTTCTTCCGCTACTGGGCGCTACAAGTCACTTTCGTCGTGGTCGCCGCAATCATCGGCGGCTGGTGGGGCGTATTCCTCTTTCTAACCCAAGCATTTTGGGCCGTCTTTCAGCTTGAATTAGTGAACTACGTTGAACACTACGGACTGACCCGAAAACACCTAGGCGACGGGAAATATGAACACGTCCTGCCGCGCCATTCATGGAACGCGGCGCACAAGGCGTCCAACTGGTTACTGATCAATCTACAGCGGCATTCTGACCATCATTACAAGCCTAACCGCCGCTTTCCGCTACTGCAAAATTACGACGACGATGACGCGCCGCAACTGCCATATGGTTATCCACTGATGACAATGTTCGCTTTGTCACCCCGTATTTGGCGGCGCATCATGAACCCGCGCGTTTTGGCGTGGCGTGCGAAATATTACCCCGAAATCGAGGATTGGTTGCCGTATAAGCAGGGCACAAATCCGCTGCCGCGGTAAAAACGGTCAAAAAAAACCCCGCCACAAGGGCGGGGTGAAGTTCGTGCAAGTGGTTCTTCCCCTTGCAGGGAAGGCGGGCCACTCGCACCGGCGGTATTCGTAAAATCTAGTTGTGTTTGGCCATTTCCGAACGGATCTGCTGGCGCAGCAGGTCGATAGGGACCTTTTGTCCGTCGCGTTTGAATTGCCAATAAGTCCAGCCATTACAGCTAGGTGCGCCTTCACAGGCTGCCCCAACTTGGTGGATTGACCCTTTGATGTCAGCACCGATGACGGTGCCATCAGCGCGGACCTTGGCCTTGTGGCGACCATTCATGGACCACAGTTCTTCGCCGGGACGCAGCATGCCGCGCTCGACCAGAACACCAAAGGCAACGCGTGGTTCAGCACGTTTCGACGTGGACACTTCCAGTGCCTCTTTGTCGAATTTGCGTGTGTTCTTGATGCGCTTTTCAGCAACTTTGCGGTACGCTTCTTCGCGCTCAATCCCGATGAAATCACGGCCCAGCATTTTCGCAACCGCACCAGTGGTGCCTGTGCCAAAGAATGGATCGAGAACAACATCGCCGGGGTTCGTGGTGGCAACCAAGACGCGGTGCAGCAAAGATTGCGGCTTTTGCGTTGGATGCGCTTTGTCGCCGTCTTCGTTCTTCAGACGCTCGTGGCCGGTACAGATTGGCAGAACCCAGTCAGACCGCATCTGCACACCTTCGTTCAGCGCCTTCAGCGCCTCGTAATTAAAGGTGTATTTGCTGGCTTCTTGTTTAGATGCCCAGATCAGCGTCTCATGCGCATTCGTCAGGCGTTTGCCACGGAAATTCGGCATCGGATTTGACTTGCGCCATACGACGTCGTTCAAAATCCAGTAGCCTTGGTTCTGCAACTCAGCGCCCATGCGGAACACGTTATGGTAGGAGCCAATAACCCAGATCGCGCCATTCGGTTTCAGCAGGCGACGCGCCGCGGCGAGCCAAGCCTTTGTAAACTTGTCATAAACCTTGAAGCTGTCAAACTGGTCCCATGCATCATCCACGGCATCAACCTTGGAGTTATCGGGGCGATGCAGATCGCCCTTCAACTGCAGGTTGTACGGAGGGTCCGCAAAAATAAGATCGATAGAGCCCGCAGGAAGCGCGTTCATACGCTCAATGCAGTCGCCATCTAGGATCGTGTTTAGGGGAAGCGTAGCCGCTTCCGTCACCCCTTTTGGGGTTTTCAATTTGGTTTTCATACTACTGCCTCAGACCTGGCGAATTTGTTCCGCTCGTTGGTTGAGTTCACAATGATTCACAGATGATTCCCTGTAAATATCTTTAAAAAATTGTCTTTTTATTTTTCTTCTTGCCACAAGATATTGTGTACCGGAGCGAAAGTGCGACGATGATGTAGGGTGACACCGTGGCTTTTTAGTCCCGCTTTGTGTTCTTTGGTGGGGTAACCTTGGTTTGTTGCCCAGCCATAGCCGGGGTGCTGTTGCGAAAGAGACAACATAAGACGGTCGCGCCACACTTTGGCCACAATCGAGGCCGCCGCGATGCTAAGTGATCGCGTATCCCCTTTAATTAAGGTGCCTGACGGTATGTTCAGGCCACGCGGCACCGCATTGCCATCAATCAGCACAAAATCAGCGGGTTGCGACAGGCCCGACACGGCGCGAACCATCGCCAGATGGGACGCCTGTAAAATGTTAATTTCTTCGATCTCGCGCACAGTTGCTTCTGCGATCGACACGTCAGCGACCTCGTGCAGGATGTCGTAAAGCGCTTCGCGTTTTTTCGCGGACATCTGTTTGCTGTCGTTTAATCCGTCGGGAATGTTGGCGGGGTCCAAAACAACCGCCGCCGCGACCACAGGCCCAGCTAGCGGTCCGCGCCCAACTTCATCGACACCCGCGATTCGCGCATAGCCGCTGTTGATCGCGTCGTCTTCATATTCAAAGGTGGGAATCGTCTTAACCATAAGGGTTCAGACCAGAGCGCAGTCAGCCATTCAACCCTAAAATGGGGCAAGAGATCGTCCAAGGCCCTTGCCCCACAAGACGCGCGCGCCGACATGACCGTCCAGCACGCACATCTATCTCATGTAACTACCAGCGTTGGTCAGACCGAAATCCGCGGTCACGCAAACAACTCGCCACGTAGCCCTGATTATGTCCGTCACGCCCGCCAAGGTTCGTTAAGCATTGACGGGGCAGGGCGGCGTTGTCGTCGTAGCGTTGATCTAGGCAACGTTCGGTAAACACGGATTGCGTGCGACCGTTACCCAATTCAATCTGACGAAAGCATCGTGCAGGTAGTGGATCGGCGCGACGGGTATTGCGCGACTGTTGGGCTTGATCGCGTCGATGCGTCTGTTGAGGTTCGCCAAACCGTGGGGCGTGTTGCACCTCGACGACCTGTGGTTCGACATTCTGATTATGTTTCATCGCCAAGCCAAACGCGCCAACGGCAAGCAGCCCAAGCATGGCTTTGTTCAGCCCGTCATTGGTGTCCGCTTGTACCGGTGCGACGGTTCCAAGGATCAGGGAAAAGGCAGTCAGGCCAACAGTCAGTGTTTTACGCATATCGGTTTATCCTTTGTTGCGATGCGGGATGCAGCAAACTTGGCCGCGTCACCTATGTTCAACAATATCGGGGGATGGTTATGCGATACCAAGCGGGGTAACGTGGCGCGATATTGGATAACACGCAGGATAAGGGCATAGATCAGGCATGAAGACCTTTCTTTATTCCATACTGGCTACGGTCATGCTGGCGGGGGCTGCGAATGCGGCCTGCTACGCTGACTATAAAGCAAAACAGGACAACCCCTTGCGGCTACATTACGGCGTAGCTGCGGTGCGGGGCGATTGTTCTGTTGGTAATGCAGCCTCACAACTGTCTGGACGTTTATCGTCTGGCGGCTGGGAATTGCTGAATATACTGAGCGTGTTTGAAGACGCGCAGTTGGATGACAAGAAGGATAGCGCCGGTGAATACTTCCTCCGCTTCTGAGACCCGTGAAATTAGCAGCCGATTGGTTATCGCAGGCATTGTCGGAATCGTCGTGATTTTGGCGGTGGCGGCTGTTTTGTTGTTCATCAACTTGCCCGATGCAAACGCCTTCAATTCTCAGGTTGAGCGGCTGTTCATTGAAAACGACACGCTGACGGGCAACGCCGAGATCAAACTGCTCGAAATTCTTGCCCAAACAGGGACCAATTTTGCGGACACGCTGTCGTCTTACCGCTTTGTTATCTTTGTGCTGCTGATGTTCTCGACTGCGTTGCTTGTGGCAGCAGTGGCGTTCCTCGTGCTGCTCATCGCTTTGAACCGCCGCATGGGACGGATCGTGCGGGCGGGGATCGAAGTGAACTCGCTTCAGATCAATCGCGCCGAAAAAGCAGTCTACCTAAACGATTTTGCCTTCAAGCTGACCGATGCCGCGATCGAAACACTCTCAGTCCTCGCCGAAGCCCGCATGGACGACGAAGTTCTGTCAGGTGCTGAAATCGAAGGCGTGATCTCTGGCCGCGACGCATCCGACTGCGACGAAGCGGCAGGTGCGACGCGGATCAAACGCTTGCGCGACACCTTGGGCAACCAGATGATCAGCGAACTGTTGGTCAAAAATATCGCGCGCAAAGGCTATATGCTGGCGATTGATAAAGACGTCATTCGGATGACCTAAAACAGCGCGTTTTTTGCGCCGGAAAACACGCGAGACGGCGTATAACGGATAGACCCAGCCAAAAGGACCTATCATGCACCGTCTCGTTTCCACCGTCGCGCTCTTGGCGCTTTTGCCCGCCGCGGTTTCCGCCGAACAATTCTCCGCTGATGTGTGGGCGGACAACTGGTTTGAAATGCGGATCAACGGAGAACAGGTCGCCGAAGATAGCGTCTCCATCACAACCGAACGGTCATTCAACGCGGAAAGCTTCACTTTCACCGCAGAGCGGCCTTTTGTTGTTGGCGTCGTCGCCAAAGATTTCAAGGAAAACGATACCGGTCTCGAATACATCGGCACAAGACGGCAGCAGATGGGCGATGGCGGTATCATCATGCAAATCCTTGATGCCGACGGCGCACCCGTCGTGGTCAGCGATGCGGGCTGGCAATGCGAGGTCATTCACACAGCACCGCTCGACAAATCCTGCGAAAGCGAAGCCAATCCAGTTGCAGGTGAAGGTGCCTGCGGGTTTACCTTCACGGACGAACCAGCCGATTGGGACAGCGCAGATTTCGACGCATCCGAATGGCCGCAAGCAGACGTCTACACCGAAGCCGACGTATCGCCAAAAGACGGCTACGACGACGTCAATTGGGCCGACACAGCAAAACTGATCTGGGGCCCCGACCTAGAACAAAGCAACACGGTCCTGTGCCGTGTAACGGTCGAGTAGGGGGTATCGATATGCGTCGTCTCATTTCAGCCCCTTGGTTTTACACACTAATTGCAGCCATCATCGTGTCATACGCGGGCGCGACCAGTTCCCACGCACACGAAGATCACTGCGCTGCCGTCGCGTCGTCTGTCGAAGAAGCCGGTTTCAGCGACAGCGTCACGGTGACCTGCACCGAAACTGACGCGATCATTCAATCGCTTACCTATCCGGATCACGAGTTGATGACGGGCATCACCGGAACCAACGAACAAGTGCCCGTTCCGGCAGATTACGCCGCGCCGATCAATCTGACGCCAACGCTAGGCGGCACACCTTTGACACGTGATGCGGCGCTGGGCGTCGCCGTGAATGGCGTGCCGATTTATGACTACACTGGCGGCGGCGAGATGTCTCAGGCTGACCTCGCTCACCATCAGGCGCAACACGATACGCTGCAGACGGGGCAGTTGGATGTCTGCGGCGGTCATGCTGGGCGGGGTGATGATTACCATTATCACGTCGCGCCTACTTGTATGATGGAGGCAATGGATAACGCAGACGAGAATCCGATCATCGGCTGGGCGTTTGATGGCTTCCCGATTTACGGGGATGCAAATCCTGACGGCACTCCGATCGCGGCTGATACGCTAGATGTCTGTAATGGTCAGTTGGACGAAGAATTCGGATATCGCTATCACACCTCGCCGGATGCGCCTTATATTGTGCAATGTTTGATGGGTGAGATCGCTAATTTTGATTCTCTACCACGTGTGCGCCCTCTAGAGGCCGAAGCTGGCGGTGGTGCCGCACCCGGAACACCCCCACGCGGCGGCGTCGAAAATCTTGTGTTCTCGCAAGGCAATGATGGGACGCGCAGTATGGATTACACCTATCAAGGCGACGACTACTTCATTCGCTACAAACCGTCCGAAACATCTGATTGTTACGACTACACCACGCAGACCGTGACGAATGATGGTGCGCTGCACACAGGCACCTACTGCCGATAATCTAAAAACAAAAAAGCCCGCCAAAACTGGCGGGCTTTTCCGTATCTGTGGTGCTGCGGCTAAATTAGCGGCGCAGGCCAAGACGTTTGATCAGGGCCTGGTAACGGTCCTCATCTTTGCCACGTGTGTAGTCCAGCAGCTTCCGGCGCAGAGCAACCATTTTCAGCAGACCACGGCGACCGTGGTTGTCTTTTTTGTGGGTCTTGAAGTGCTCTGTCAAAGTTGCGATGCGCGACGAAAGAATCGCGACCTGAACTTCTGGGGAGCCTGTATCGCCTTCTTTGGTGGCGAAATCTTTCATGATCCGTGCTTTGTCTTCTGCAGTAATCGACATCGGGGTCTCCTTGTCTAAAGGGTGAATGGCGCAATCCGGGATGTCGTCCAGAAAAGCCCGTGGAGTATCCGCACAGGGGATTCCCTATGTGGATGGGTGCGTTTAGGCGGGAATTGTCAAAAAGAAAAGGTTTTTATGCCGCAACCAGCGCAATTCGGTCCAGATCAATAGAGGTGATATTGGCAAAGCCCGCAACGAAATCCCCATCAGCATATAGGGCCAGCCCGTTCTCGGTTTCGGTTGTTGTCAGTTCTGGTATCGGACCTTCAGCGTCATAGACGACTTCGATGATATCCTCGTCTGGATCGTAGTCCTCGATATACGCCCCATCTTCTGCGTCGGCATCTAGCGCAAAGGTATCCGCACCCGCGCCACCATGCGCGGTATCGCCTGCGCCGCTACGGATAATGTCATCGCCGCGACCACCGTTCAAATAATCACCTTCAGCATCGTCATTTCCGATGAGCACGTCATTCCCGGCACCGCCATTCAACAGGTCTTGCCCGTTACCACCGGATAGTACGTCATCGCCAAACGACCCCAGCAACGTATCATCGCCGTCGCCACCAAATAGCGTGTCATCGCCGCTACCGCCGATCAATTCGTCGTCGTGGTCGCCACCATCAAGCGTATCGTCACCGACATCACCAAAAAGGGTATCTTTTGCATTGCCGCCAAAAAGCGTGTCGTGCCCGTCGTGGCCGTGCAACGTGTCTTCGCCGTCTTCCCCCGCGATAACATCGTCACCTTCGGTGCCGACCAGAAGATCAGCGCGGATTGTGCCGGTAATGGTCTCGTCCGACTGCCCTTGCCCGACGCTGTTGAGCGTATCACCCGATGTAAACGACTCTTGCAGGGGAGTAGATGTGGTCGCGTCGTTATCGTCGTTCAAGCTATCAGCAGCAGCCTCGGTGTCGGGTTCCGCGTCAGCACCTGCGTCCGTGATCAAGACAGACGCAACCGCGACACCAAAAAGAGCAATAATAGCGAGCATGTAACTTCCTGCCTCAACTGAACCGCCCCCGACCCAAATCTACTGATCACCCTTATCAAGGCTGAAAGTGTGAGTCTGGAACAAAAGTAACTGTTGGTTAACAGTAGGTTACAAAACCCAAGGGGTCGGTTGCGCACTGTACGGCAGATAAAGCGGGTGACGCGGATGGCCTGCTTTGGTCAATCCAAGCGCGTGAAGTTCGCAATTGTACTTCTGAAACAACGCGATGACCTGTTCGTTTCGCCCTAAATGCACGCCATGAACACCCCAAGCGGCGATGGTCGTGTCCGCCCATTGCGCCCCGTCGATCAGCGTTTGATCATTATCCGAACCATTTGGTTCAAAATGTTTACGCATGAGCGCAGGATCGGTTTCGCGCAACGCAAACAAGTTAGTCACGCGAAAGGCGCCAAATCCAAGCGCACGCGCGCGATTTTCGCAGCGGCCAACAGTCGGGTCATTATGGGCTTCTGTCGCTTTGGACGGGTTCAGCATCACAAACATCAACCGCTTGCCGTCCGTGTCCCACGTGCGGGTCAGCGCATAGCGGTAGGTCTCGCAATCGGAGTAGGTCGCGAAGGATTGCGTCGCGCCGTCGTTGTGGTGTCGTGTGATCATAACAGCGGTATCTGGCCGGATCGCTCAAATAGCAACAGGCCGCCTTTGATGAACAAAGACGACCTGACGAGGAGGGGTAGTTTTATTTCGCGTAGGATACCGCGACGCCGCGGGCTTCAAGCACCCAAGCAGCGACGACCGCGTAGACAATATGACCCCAAAGAGCGACCCAAGTGATGCCGCTAAAGCCAAGGAACGCAGGGTTTCCGGCAACCAGATGCGCCATCACGTAAAGGGCGAAGACCCATAGAACCACGCCGTAAACCACGGCAGTGATGAGCCAGTGTAAATTCGGCAAGATCATCTTTTGCACCGGACGGGCAACCAGCAGATACCCAAGCACATAGAAAATCAGACCGGTAATCGTGTGCAACATGTGGGCCGTCCCTTTTGGCACGCTGCCGAAGACGGTGTTCAGTGTTTGCTGGGCAAGACCAACTGGGGCCATTTTGGCAAATCCGAACATCGGCGAAAGCCCTTGGCCGAAGGCGTCAAATGCGACGGTGGCTAAAGCGCCAGCAGCAAGTACGGTGAAGGCGGTTTGTTTGGTGTCGGTCATGGCTGGAAGCTTTCGGTCAAATGTTGTGTGTATCGTTGAACACAACTTGCCGAATTCCGCCGGTCCTGTGCACCCCTATCACGTAGGGATGAACGGGGTGGGTGAAACTGTAACATTTCGTGAAACAATTGCGGGCCGCGTCGTCACGTGGACGTGAAGGCCGTGACAATTTGTAACAATCGTCTTCGGAATCGCAGAACTTTACTGCGACTCGGGGACGAAAACACGCGTTGGCTGCAATGTTCCACCAAGATATTTGCCAACAGCAATCGGTGTGCCGTCATGCGACGCCCACACTTCGTCGCCGTAATCCAAACCGGAGCCAATGACGGGCGCGGGATTGCCGTTGCGCAACTTGGTCACGCTCTCGGCAGGGCAAGTGACTTCGGGCAGGTCGGCTAGGCCAACTTCCAAAGGCTGCAAGTGTTCGTCCAATTCGGGCGTTCTGGCGAGCGCATCGACCTGTTCCATCGTGATGCCGTCTTCAACATCAAACGGACCGGACCAAATCCGGCGCAACTGCAGGACGTGACCGTAGCATCCTAGTGCCGCGCCAAGATCACGGGCGATGGAACGGACATAACCGCCTTTGCCGCAAGTCATTTCGAGAACAACATGGTCCGCGTCAGGACGATCAATCAGCAACAACTCTTCGACCCACAAAGGACGGGCCGCCAATTCCATTTCTTCGCCGTCGCGGGCCTTTTTATAGGCGCGCTGACCGTCAACTTTGACAGCCGAAAATTGCGGAGGCACTTGCATGATGTCGCCAATAAACGGGGCAAGCGCCTCTTTGATTTCATCGTCAGTAGGACGGTTCGCAGAGGTCGCGATGACTTCACCTTCGGTGTCATCAGTGTTTGTGGCCTCGCCCAAACGGACGGTAAACGTGTACGCTTTCAGCGCGTCAGTAATATAAGGCACGGTTTTTGTGGCCTCACCCAAGGCAATCGCCAACACGCCTGTCGCTTCGGGGTCCAACGTGCCTGCATGGCCCGCTTTGTTCGCGTTCAGCGCCCAGCGTACCCTGCCAACCACGGTGGTCGATGTGATCCCCGCAGGTTTATCCACGACCAGCCAACCTGAGATATCGCGTCCCTTGCGTTTGCGTGCCATGATGTCGTCCTTTGGTGATTGAAGGCGCGTGCTAGCTTGTGTTGGGGATGCGGTCAATATGGGGGCGCGCGCCGCTAAAGTTCCGATAATGGGGGCCAGCCCCCAAACCCCCGGGATTTAGAAAAAGTCAAAGAAGCACAGCGTTATTCCAGAACGCCAATCATCGGGCCAAGCTGAAACCCGAAGTCTGATCGGTTCAGCTGTGGGGCGTGCAGGCGTGACACTTTGCCGTCGAAGTATAATGCGTTGGGTGTTTTTAGGTAATCGCGGAAGAACGTGCCAAAGCTATAGAAATTGACTGCATTGTTCGAGATCGCAAAGATTGCGGTTTTGCCATCCGCTGATGTGCCAACGCCGTTGCGGATATATTCCGATGTGCCATCCGCCAGAAAGCGCGGGTGTAGATCGCCGTCGATGACCAGTATCGGGCCGGATTGGTTTGCGTCGCGGCAGGTCGGATCGGTGGCGACATAGTTCAGGCTTTCGATCACCGTGGCAGATGTATCCGTCAGGCACAGCACGCCATTCGGAAGCAATCCAAAGTTACCGGGCCCCTCGGATGTCGCGATCTGGGATGTTTGTGCGCCGTTCTCTTGGTACAAGCCCACAGGCGCACGATCTTGGTGATACATGCCCGCGTTCATCGCAAAGGCCAGCGTTTTGTCGGGGTAGGTGTTGTCGAGATTGGAAAAGCTACCGATAATGCTGCCCTCATTGTCGCTGTGAAACAGGCGCAAATCTTCGGTTTCGGCATCGACGGTGCAGATTGTGTAGCTGTTGTCTTGGAATGCAACGTCGTCGCAGGTCACCGCATATGCAGGACCTGCCAGAATAACAAAAAGGCCCGCAAGCCAGCGCATCAGTCGTCGAGGTCTTGTTTGACGTGATCATCCGCGAGCAAAGCCCGTGTCGCATCCATCTGATCAAACGTACCGTCGATCTCGAACCGCAATTCAGGCGCGAATTTTTGCGACCCGCCTTTGACGACAAGATGTCTGATCTCGAACCTGTTGCGGCGCACAGCGTCCAGTGTCTCTTGCTTGTTCTTCCCGCCCAGCGGCAGAATATACGCCGTCGCAACCCGCAAATCGGGGGACATGCGTACTTCGCCCACGGTGATCATCATCCGGTTCAGGTCCGGATCATGCACTTCGCCACGTTGCAGCACGGACGATAAAGTCCGTCTGATTTGCTCGCCCACTTTCAACATACGTTGCGTTGGGGCTTTACCGTCTCTGTTACTTTGCTTTGCCATATGCTCCATGTAATCACTGTCCGCCGTTTTGCCAAGCAAGGCTTTGCGTCAAGCTGCAAGCACCGCTAAGAGAGGCCAACAGACGTGAAAGGACAGCGCATGGCAAACGGACCGGGTATCGTGGTGACTGGGGCTTCTGGCCGCATGGGGCAGATGTTGATCGAGACGATTGTGGCGTCAGATGCGTATCACCTTGTCGGCGCGCTGGAACGTGACGGTCATGATTGGGTCGGGCAAGATGTAGGCATTGCGATGGGCGGACAGCCTATGGGCGTAACGGTGACGTCAGACGCGCTAGAAACATTCCGCAAAGCCAATGCCGTGATTGACTTTACCGCACCCGCCGCCACCGTCGCTTTTTCAAAAATCGCGGCTCAGGCGGGTGTTGTCCATGTCATCGGCACGACAGGCATGACGGACGACGATCTAAAGGCCGTGAATGTCTCTGCACAGGATACCGTCATCGTGCGGGCCGGAAACATGTCGCTTGGTGTGAACCTCTTGGTGCAATTGACTAAAAAAGTCGCAGCGGCATTGGACGAAGATTTCGACATCGAAGTCATCGAGGCGCATCACCACCACAAAGTTGACGCACCATCCGGTACAGCCCTGATGTTGGGTGAAGCTGCCGCCGAAGGGCGCGGTGTATTACTCAGTGACGTCAAAGACAGCGGACGCGATGGAATCACGGGCGCACGCAAACGCGGTGACATCGGCTTCACCGCGATCAGAGGCGGCGATATTGTTGGCGAACATGACGTGCTGTTTGCAGCAGCAGGCGAACGCATCGTATTGCGTCACATGGCAACTGACCGCAAAGTTTTTGCACGTGGCGCACTCAAAGCCGCACTCTGGGGCCAAGGGAAAGCCGCAGGCGAATACGATATGTTGGATGTACTGGGGCTGTAACCCCAGGCCGGTCACGTGATTTAAGGCCAATGTTTAAGGCCAGTCTACCCCGAGAACACGCTCAACTGCGACATGCGCTGGCTGGCTGGCCAGTGTTTGTGACGTCATGAACGTCGCAAGGCTAAGCCCGGCAGCAGCGACGAGAAAAAGGTAGGGCAGGGTGCGCATATCAGGCTCCATCTATCTAAAGTTAGCCGTAATACGTCCGCGCCCCGCGTTCCCGTCGCTGAATTTGTCAAAAATCGACAGCGATGCCCTTTTTTTCCCAATCGCCATACCGCACAGGCTCTGGTCCTTTGCGACCACCCAATTCAGGCGGCAACGCTACTGCATCCGCTTTCTCGCGGCGTTCTTCGGCTTCGGCCAGTGCGCGCTGGGCAGCGGCAGGTAAATCATTCCGGTCAGTCATCTGGGCATCCTTGTCGTCGTGTCCTTTCTGATATACGTCCAAACGGGTTCAAAACAAGTGAGACGTCCATGTCCAAAACCGGTTTGCCGCCGCGCCGCGCCGCGCATCACCTCCTCGAAGAAATCACCGGCGAAGGTCGGCTGATGTCCGAACTCATCGGGGGCGGTGCGCTGGATCATCTGGCCGCAGAGGATCGCGCCCGCGCGCAACGCCTTGCGACAGACGCTTTGCGTGGTGCTGATCGTGCTGATCGCATGTTGAAACCTTACCTGAAAAAAGAGCCGCCAGAGACTGTGCAAAACGCATTGCGCCTTGGCGTGATCGAACTGGTTTCCGGCGAGGCTGCACATGGCGTCGTGAATGCCTATGTCGAAATTATTAGCCTCAACAAACACGTCTCGTCTTTCAAGGGCCTGACAAACGCCGTTCTGCGCCGAATCTCTGAAGAGGGCGAAAAAGGGTGGAACAAACGGGCGAACCCTCTGACGCCGGGCTGGTTGCGCCAACCTTTGGTCGCCGCATGGGGGCGTAAATCGGTCGAAGGCATCGAGGCCGCACACTTCGCAGGCGCAGCCCTAGACCTGACCGCAAAAGGCGACGCATCTGTTGTCGCTGAAGCCGTCGGCGGTGTGCTTTTGCCAAACAACACGGTCCGGCTAAAAGACGCAGGCCAAGTATCCGCGCTCCCGGGGTTCGAGACTGGCGATTGGTGGGTGCAAGACGCCGCCGCTGCGATTCCCGTGCAGGTGCTTGACCCGAAACCGGGTATGAAAATACTTGACCTCTGCGCCGCACCGGGTGGCAAAACCATGCAACTCGCGGCCAGCGGTGCCGCTGTGACCGCCGTTGACCAAAGCCATAGCCGCATGGCACGGGTCAAAGAGAACCTGAAACGTGTGGGTCTAAAAGCCGACTGCATCATTTCGGACGCTTTTGATTTCACCGACGATGGTTTCGACGCGATCCTGCTCGATGCACCTTGTTCCGCGACAGGCACGATCCGTCGCCATCCCGATTTGCCTTATGCCAAAGACGGCTCTGAATTTATGGAGCTGATCGAACAACAAGAGCGCCTGATCGATCATGCGCTGACATTGCTGAAATCAGGCGGCAAACTGGTCTTCTGTACCTGCTCTCTGCTGCCCGACGAAGGCGAAATCCAAATCGACGACGCGCTAGAACGGCACGAAGGTCTGACCGTTGATACCGCGACACGCGAAAAAGCGGGTATTGACCCCGCGTGGTTCACAGAAGAAGGCGGCATCCGCCTGCGCCCCGATTACTGGGCAGACCTCGGCGGCATGGACGGCTTCTACATCGCGGTGATGATCAAACCCTAAAGGTAGACCGTACCCCCAGCTTCTTTGACTTCTTCAAAATCCCCGCCGGAGGCTCCACGCTGTGCAGCCTCCGCTGTCTTCGGCGTTAAAGAACCCCCGGCACAACCAAATCAGGCGGCCTGTGGCCATCCGCAAACGTCTTGATATTCACGATCACTTTCTCGCCCATCTCCTGACGTCCCTCAACCGTGGCCGACCCCATGTGCGGCAGTAGAACGACGTTTGGCAGGTCCATCAGACGTGGATTAATCTCGTGACCACGCTCGAACACGTCCAAGCCAGCGCCAGCAATCTCACCCGCCCGCAACATCCGTGTCAGAGCATTTTCGTCAATCACCTCTCCGCGAGACGTGTTCACGATCACAGCGTCAGGCTTCATTAGTTTTAACCGACGGGCGTTCATCAAATGGAACGTCGACGGCGTATGCGGACAATTGATCGAAATAATATCCATCCGTGCAACCATCTGATCCAGTGAATCCCAATAGGTCGCCTCTAATGCCTGCTCAACTTCAGGGCGCAATCGTTTGCGGTTATGGTAGTGCACCTGCATTCCAAAGGCCGCAGCCCGTTTCGCCACGGCCTGACCAATCCGGCCCATGCCCAAAATCCCGACGCGGCGTCCGGAAATCCGACCACCCAACATCGCAGTGGGCGACCAGCCTGCCCAATCGCCACTGCCCATGACGCGCAGCCCTTCGGGAATGCGGCGGGTGACAGCGAGAATCAGCGCGATGGTCATATCGGCGGTATCTTCGGTCACGGTGCCAGGTGTATTCGACACAAGAATCCCACGTTGACGGGCGGTGGCCACGTCAATCCGGTCAACACCAGCCCCGTAGTTCGCGATCAACTTTAACCGCTCTCCAGCCTGTGCAAGCAACGGCGCATCAATGAAATCAGTGACCGTCGGCACCAGAACATCGGCGTCTTGGATCGCCTCAACCAGCTGTGCGCGGCTCATCGGGCTATCGTCGTCGCGTAATTTGACGTCGAACAGCTCTTTCATGCGCGTCTCTATGCTTTCGGGTAACCGTCGCGTGACGACAACACTTAACCGCTGACCTGGCATTCTTTTCTCCCATCGCTTGAAACGGATACCCGCTTTGGTTCAGAGTGCATTTAACCGACGCGAGGCACAAGAACCTCGCGCGACGTGAGTAGAAAAAAGGCAGGCTTTCAGTGATTTTTCGAATTTTACTGGTATGTGCGGCGTTCTGTCAGTTCGCGACAGGCGCAACAGCGCAAGATGCGACACCCGTTGCCGCTGGATCTTTGGTCGCCCCATCGGTCGGTCCAGAGACAAATCTGCCATTGCCGCGTTATGTGTCACTGAAAGCAGCAGAAGCAAACGTGCGGCGCGGGCCCAGCTTGTCACACCGCATCGATTGGGTTTTCCAACGGCGCAACATGCCACTGCAAGTCGTCGCGGAATACGGCCATTGGCGTCGTGTGATTGACCGCGAAGGGCAGGGCGGTTGGGTCCATTACACCATGTTATCCGGCTCGCGCTCGGTGATCGTCGATCAAGATCGGTTGCGCCTACGCTCCAAACCCCGTGACGACAGCCGCGAAACGGTTGAACTGGAACTCGGCGTTATCGCACGGCTTGGTGAATGCGAACTGTCATGGTGCCGATTGACTGCTGGCGGCTATCGCGGCTGGGCCCCCAAATCGGTGATCTGGGGCGTTGAGCCGGACGAAGTCCGCGACTAAAGCCGCGGTTTCCAACGCCAATCAGGCTCGCCCGTCTCAAAATGCTCGGCAGTCACGTCGTAATCAATGCGGCACGCATCGCAGTGCACATGAAACTGATCATCCGACGTCTGCGAGACAATCTCGACCGTCTCGACCTCTTTAGGTGACGCATTCGACATGTAACATCCGCAAGCCATATTCGAGGGCGCTGTGTCCCGCGTCTCGTATAACAATGCAGCAAAGGCCCATTTGCGCTGGGTATCCTGCCGCGTTGGTAATTCGCGGGGCAGCGCAAAATACACCTGCTTTGCCTGTTGCAACAATGCATCATAAGCTGCTGGTGACTTTTCCCACGCAGCGTCCTGTAATGCCGCAGCGACCCTTTCGGGATCGCGCGACATCAACTCGACCAAGAATGGTTGCGCAGCTTTAGGCGGCATCTAATCCACGCCCCTTGAGCAACGCCTCAACCCCCGGCAGTCGCCCTCGGAACTGCGTATACAGCTCTTTTGCGTCCACAGACCCGCCGGATGACAGCACGGTTTCCTCTAGCTTTTTCGCAAGCGCAGGATCAAACGCATCACCCGCTTCCTCAAATGCGGCAAAAGCATCGGCATCCATCACCTCGGACCACATGTAGCTATAGTAACCGCTGGAATAGCCGTCCCCTGCGAAAACATGCGCAAAATGCGGCGTTGCGTGCCGCATCCGAATGGCGTGCGGCATCCCAAGTTCGCCTAGCACTTCGGCCTGTTTCTGCATCGGGTCTTTCGGGGCAGGGCCGTCGTGAAACGCCAGATCAACCAGCGCAGACGACACATATTCCACCGTCTGGAAGCCCATGTCATAGGTCGCCGCATCCAACATCCGCTGCAGCATATCCGCTGGCATCGGCTCACCAGTTTCGGCGTGCGTGGCAAATTCAGCCAATACCTCGGGGACTTCCAGCCAATGCTCGTATAGCTGGCTTGGCAGCTCCACAAAATCACGGGCAACAGACGTTCCGCTGATGCTCTCGAATGTCACATCAGACAACATCTGATGCAGCGCATGGCCAAACTCGTGGAACAATGTGCGGGCATCGTCATAGGACAGCAACGCAGGCTGACCGTCCTCTGGTTTCGCGAAGTTGCAGACGTTTACAACATGCGGGCGGACCTCACCATCCGCGCGACTTTGCGACCGCATCGCCATGCACCACGCACCGGATCGCTTTGACCCGCGGGCAAAGTAGTCACCAATGAAAACAGCCACATGTTCGCCGTTGCGTGTCACATCCCACATCCGCACATCAGGGTGATAGGTCGCGGCGTCTAGTGGCGCAAATTCCAAACCAAACAACCGATTGGCGCAGGAAAACGCAGCCTCGATCATCCGCTCAAGCTGCAAATAGGGCTTTAACGCCGCCTCGTCTAAATCATGCTCTGCCTGACGACGCTTTTCAGAATAGTAGCGCCAGTCCCAAGGTTCCAACGGACCATCAAAGCCATCCGCTTTGAGCATTGTCTCAAGTACCGTAGCATCGCTTTCCGCCGCTGCTTTGGCTGGGGTCCACACCTGCATCAACAGATCACGCACCGCCGCAGGCGTACCTGCCATTTCGGTCTCAAGCTTGTAGTCCGCAAATGTGTCGTACCCAAGCAAATTGGCGCGCTCTTCGCGCAGGGCGAGCGTCTCAGCCGCAATGCCGCGATTGTCCGTCTCGCCACCATTCGCGCCACGCGACACCCATGCCTCGTAAGCTATCTTGCGCAACTCGCGCATGGGTGAAAACTGCAGAAACGGCACGATCAAAGACCGCGACAACGTCACAACAGGCCCGCCCGCATCCTTTTCCGCACCCGCAGACCGCGCGGTGGCAACCACAAAATCAGGCAAGCCTTTCAGTTCGGCCTCATCTAACGTCATGAACCAAGACCGCTCATCCGCCAGCAAATTCTGCGTAAACTGCGTACCCAGCACAGACAACCGCGACTTCACATCGCGCAACCGCACAGCATAGTCACCCTCTAACAACGCACCCTGCCGGACAAAGCTGCGTCGCGTCAGCATCAGAACGCGGGCCTGTTCATCCGTCAAATCCAACGCATCGCGGCGGGTCCACAAGTCTTGGACGCGGGCAAACAGCGCCTTGTTCTCGGTGATCTCTGATCCAAATGCACTCAGCAGTGGACCGAAATCGCGCTGCAACGCCTCGCGTGCGGGATTACTATCCGCGCCAGCCACACCATAAAACGCACCCAAAACCTTGCCCAAAGTTACTTCGGACAGTTCCATCGCCAAGATCGTATTCTCAAACGTCGGCGCATCAGCGTTGCTCGCAATCGCATCAATCGCCGCACGCGCCTCGTCTAGCGCCACATCAACGGCGGGGGCATAATCCTCGTCTGAAATCACATCAAACGGGGGCAGGCCAAACGGTGTCGTCCAGTCAGTCAGCAGCGGGTTCGTCATGGGAAATCTCCTTTGATGTCAACCTAAGGTGCCGTGGCGATCAGTTCCAGCCACCTGCATTCATTTCGCCAAAACAACTCAATAATCCGATCGAACTTCCGGCCGCTGCCGCATATATTTCTCAAGCCGCCGTATGCCGAGCGACAAAGTGATCGTCATTGTCAGGTACACCAGTGCAACAACATTATAGGTTTCGAAATACCGAAAATTCCCAGCAGCCAGCACTTTGCCCAGTTGCGTCACATCCGTGACACCCAGCACAGACACCAGCGACGAATCCTTCACCATCGCGACAAAATCATTGCCGAGCGGTGGCAGGATCGTGCGAAACGCCTGCGGGAAAACGATATGACGAAACCGCTGCCATTTGTTCAAGCCCAACGCCTCTGCGGCCTCGATCTGTCCGGTATCAACCGATTGCAAACCAGCGCGGAAAACTTCGGCAAGGAACGATGAATACGCAATGGTCAAGGCAATCACCGCCCGCCAGAGCAGCGAAAAATCCCGGGTGCGAATTGGCTCGAACCCCAGTGTTTCCGCGACCCAGTTCCAGCCCGATACAAAACCGGGAGCGGCCACAAATGCCACGTAGAGCAGCAGCACGATAATCGGAATGCCGCGCACAACTTCGACATATAGCCGTGCGGCTTGGCGTAACACGATGAACCGTGACATCTGCGCTGTGGCCAGCCCCAAGCCGATCAAACACGCGCTCAGGTAGGCCACGACCGTCACGTAGACCGTCACCCAAATGCCTTTGGTCAGCGTGGTTAAAACACGTTCGTAAATCTCAACGGTAAAGACCTGCCAAAACAAATAGACCCCGGTCGCCACCACAATAAGCAGCCACCAGGGGAAGTCCTTGTCATCAGGCGATGTCGGGATCATGTCGAACGGGCGGGCAAGATGCCCGCCAAGCTACGTTTATTCACCAAGTTTATACTCAAGAAACCACTTTGTATTCAGCGCATCGATAGTGCCGTCAGCCTGCATATCTGCAATCGCGGCGTTGATCGGTGCGACAAGATCAGACCCCTGTGGAAAGATGAACCCAAAGTCCTCGGTGCCCAGCTTTTCGCCAACAATCTTCAAGCCACCATCAGATGCGGCAACATAGCCATTGCCCGCCGTGCCATCCGTTAGGACCAAGTCAACATCACCCGTGCGCAGGGCCTGAACCGTGGCGCCAAAGGTCTCCATCAGTTGAATGCGCGGGTTCGCCTCGTCGCCGTCCAGCACGTCGTAGACACCCACATAAAATGGCGTTGTGCCGGGTTGGGCGGCCATGAACAGATCAGGATCAGCCGCAAAGCTAGCCGCATCGTCGAACCGATCCTCGTCGCCACGCACCAGCATAACCATCTCAGATGTCATGTAACTGTCTGAAAAATCGACGATTTCAGCACGGTCATCACGGATCGTAATACCGGTCATGCCCATGTCATACTGACCTTCGGACACGGCAGGGATCATCGCATCCCAACTGATGTTCTCGTAAGTCACCATCGCATTCAGGCGTTTCGCGACCTCGGCCATGGCGTCATATTCCCAGCCAACAGCCGCACCATCGCCGTCAATAAACTGCAACGGGGGATAGGCGTTTTCGGTCACAACAACGATCTCTTGACCATTCAAATCAGGCAAGTGTCCGTCGGCGTAGGCAGCAGTCGCCGTCAGCATGGCAGCGGCAATAGGCATGAGTAGTTTCATGGAATATCTCCCGTGGGTTTGTTTGCAATGCACTATGATGCGGTTCGCGATCATGGCAAGTGGGCAGCGCCGCAAACTGCGCAATCCGGCCTGCGTTTTGCAGTGATAACGCGTGTTTCGGCGTAAAGTGCATCGTAAATCATCAATCTGCCGCGCAACGGGTCGCCTGCGCCTGTGATCAACTTGATCGTCTCAACCGCCATCATCGACCCGATCACACCGGGCAGGGGGCCGATCACACCAGCTTCGGCGCAGGATGGCACAAGGTCGGCGGCGGGCGCATGTGGAAAAATACAGGCGTAGCAGGGGGCATCGTTCGCGGGGTCGTAAACGCTAATCTGGCCTTCCCATTGGGTTAACGCGGCTGCAACCAACGGAATTTTACCCGCCACACAGGTTTCATTCACCAAATAACGGGTCGCAAAATTATCTGTGCCATCCATCACAAAATCGTACTCGGCAAACAGTTCAGGGGCAAAGCTATCGTCCAACCTGCGATGATACGGCTTCACCGTCACAAACGGGTTCTGTGCGCGGATCGCCTCCGCGGCAGAATGTACCTTGGGCATCCCGATGCGGTCATCCGTATGAATAACTTGGCGTTGCAGGTTCGTGTTCTCGACAATATCGTCGTCGATCACGCCAATCTGACCAACGCCAGCAGCGGCCAAATATTGCAAGGCAGGCGACCCAAGGCCCCCCGCGCCGACCACCAAAATTTTGGCATCACGTAGCGCCTTTTGACCGACGCCGCCGACCTCACGCAGCATGATGTGACGGCCATAGCGGTTCAGTTCGGTTTCCGAAAACGACGTGGGCTTCACAGGCGTTTCAACAGGGTGTTCGCTCGCGCCAGCCTTCTGCCGCAACGCCTGCAATAGGCGGCGATACACAAACCCAATCGCGCCAAACGCAAGTATCAACGTCCAAAGCCGCACATCACCACCCGTCGCCTCACGCAAAGGATGGCGGTCGGGCAGGGCAATTTGGATAACGATAACAAGGCTCAACAGCAGCGCAATCATGATCCAACGGGCACGTTTCGGCGTGCCCATCGCCATGCCCGTGCCCCATAAAACAGCCGCCATCGCGGCGACCATAATCATGCGGTGACACCCGTGCTACCAAAGCCGCCAGCGCCGCGCACGGTCTCGTCCAGATCATCAACGAGGGTAAAGTCAGCCTGAATAACTGGTGCGACAACCATCTGTGCAATCCGCATACCGTGGGTGATCTCAAAGGGCGCATCGCCCAAATTAACCATAATGACGCCAACAGGACCGCGATAATCGCTATCAATTGTGCCGGGGCTGTTCACCAAGGTCACACCGTGTTTCAACGCAAGGCCGGAACGCGGTCGGATTTGGACCTCAAGGCCTTCAGGTATCGCCATCGACAGTCCGGTGGGAATCAAGGCCCGCGCACCAGATTTCAATGTCACGCCGCCAGCATCGCGACCAAAGTTGGCACATAAATCGGCGCCAGCAGCGCCCTTCGTTTGATACTTGGGCAAGGGCAGGTCTTGATCCGCGTCCATTTGCCAGCATAGCTTAATCTGCATCTGATCCCCCGATTTTTCGCGAAAAATCGTCCAAATTTTCGAGAAAATTTGTCATCCCACCAAAACCTGCGCAATCCGAGCGGCGAGCTTCGTTGCGACCGCATCTTTGCCCATCCGCGGCCAGTCCTCTGCGCCATCGTCGGAAATCAGCGTCACCGCGTTTTCACTCCCGCCCATGATGCCCGTTTCAGGCGACACATCATTCGCAACGATCCAATCGCAGCCTTTGCGCAACCGCTTGGCCGTTGCATTCGCAATCACATCATTGGTCTCGGCAGCAAAACCCACAATCAGCCCCGGTCGTCCGGTTTTCATCTGGGACACGGTCGCCAGAATATCGGGGTTCTCGGCAAAGCTCAGCTCGGGCAACCCCGAGGCATCCTTCTTGATCTTGCTGTCAGACGCATTCGCCACATGCCAATCCGCAACGGCAGCCGCGAAAACGGCGGCATCAGCAGGCAACGCGGTCTGCACCGCCTCCAACATTTGCGCGGCGGTCTCAACCGGAACAACACGCACACCCGCTGGCGGCGCAATATCCGCAGGCCCGGCTACAAACGTCACATCCGCGCCAAGCGCCGCCAGCGCGGTCGCAATCGCAGTCCCTTGCGCGCCCGACGACCGGTTCGCAATATAACGCACCGGATCAATCGGCTCGTGTGTCGGCCCAGAGGTGACCAAAATATGTTTGCCCTTCAAAGGCCCATCCGCCAAAGCCGCATCAATTGCAGCAACAATATCAAGCGGTTCTGCCATCCGGCCCGGACCAAATTCACCGCAGGCCATATCGCCTTCGGTCGGTCCAACAAACAAAATTCCGTCGCCCTGCAACGTCACCAAATTGCGCTGTGTCGCGGCATGTTCCCACATCCGCACGTTCATCGACGGGGCCACAAGCACGCGTTTATCCGTCGCGAGCAACAGCGTCGAAGCCAGATCATTAGCCAAGCCACCCGCCATTTTCGCCATTAAATCAGCGGTGCCAGGTGCCACAACAATCAAATCCGCTGCGCGCGACAACTCGATATGGCCCATCTCGGCTTCGTCATTGAGATTAAACAGATCGGTGTAAAGCTTGGACGCAGCCAAGGCCGACACCGACAACGGCGTCACAAATTCCGAGCCAGCTTTGGTTAACACAGGCGTCACTTTCGCGCCGCGTTCACGCAACCGCCTGATCAGATCAAGCGACTTGAACGCCGCGATTCCGCCGCCGATAATCAGTAGGATGTGTTTGTTCGCCAGCATGTCAGCCTCCGCAGTTGCTCGAAACCTAAGCCTTTGGCCGCATGGTTACAATCAGCACGTGCTATTGGAATGCAGCACAGGGATCAGGGCGATCCACAGGCGGCGTGATGCGCCACAAATCGTAAGGCCGATCAACATCATGTTCGGTAATTTGACCGATACTCAAAACCTTAACATCAGGGGCCGCGGCATCCAAATAAACCGGCATGCCCCAATCGGTCCGCGCATGGCCATTCCCCGTAATTACAACCACGGGTCCGCCGAGTTCCTCAAACGCATTTAACGCCGCACGGGCAAACATCGCGTCCCGAAACCGTTGTTGATCAACGAACCACGGCAGCATCTCATCAGGCAATGCGCCACAGTGACCCGCCTGCATGTCAGCCTCGCGGGTCAGTTGCTCTGCTGCAGGTAAATCTGCCGTTAACCCGAATCTACCCGCACCGTTACCAAACGCGGCAGCGCTGTCATCACGCGCTTGTGCGGCCTGCGCTTCAGACGCCGCCGCGCCAATAATAGCAGCATCACCCAAGGCCGCAAAAATCGGCGCATAGATTTCAAACGCGGGCCAACCAGAGTCTTCCCATGCGAGCAATTCACCCAAATCAGGTGAGTCGCGACGGTCTGGCGTTACAGCTTCTGCTTGTGCCTTAGTCAACATCTCGAAAATCACCGCAGTCGGATAAACCGTCGTAATGATGTCAGCCTGCATCTGGTGGTGCGTCGGATCGTCGTGGGTTTCGCCGACGATGATGATGTCGAACCCTTCAAAGTCGTTAATATGAAACGGTGAAATGCTATCCGCCGCCACAGGGGCCGCAAGCGCAATCATGATCGACGAAATAATCTTCATACGAAGAAGCGATGCACCTCTTCGTTATGCACTTCAAGGTTTTTCCGCATCTTAATAAACGCCGCCGTTTCTAACTGCCGCACACGTTCTTTCGACAACCCAAGCTCGGTTCCAAGACTATCCAAAGTCCGTGGATCATCGCGCATTTTCCGTTCTCGCACGATCAATCGTTCGCGATCATTCAACTCGCCTAATGCAGACAAAAGCCACTGGCGTAGCGTGTCCGTATCGTGATTATTCTCAACCTTTTCTGCCGCTTGCGGTGCATCGTCCTGCAACAGGTCAATCCATTCGCGGCCTTCATCCTCTGCCGATTGGGTCGCGTTCAACGAATAATCCGACCCAGATAACCGTCCTTCCATCATCTCAACATCACGCAACGGCACACCGACTTCGGTCGCGATCATTTCGCGCATGTCATGGCGATCAATCACACGACCTTCTGCGGCGGCTTCACGCTCTAATCGCGCTTGTACGCGACGCAGGTTAAAAAACAGTGACTTTTGCGAAGACGTTGACCCAGTCCGGACCATCGACCAATTTCGCATCACATATTCCTGAATCGACGCCTTGATCCACCAAACCGCATAGGTTGAAAAGCGAACACCGCGATCAGGGTCAAATTTGTCCGCCGCTTTCATCAGGCCGACCGACGCTTCTTGGATCAAATCGCCCATCGGTGCGCCATAGCGCCGGAATTTCCCTGCCATCGAAATAGCGAGCCGCATGTAGGCCGTAATCAATCGATGTAATGCCTGTTCGTCGCGGTTATCGCGCCACGCAATCGCCAATTCCCGTTCCGTATCCGCGTCTAAAAGCTCTGCTTTCATCGCCTTACGTGTCATCTTCTGATCCGAAAAACCGTCAAACGCCATGTTTTGATCCCCACCAGATTGCACACGAGCCTTCCCGTGCTATTGATCTGTTTACGAAGGGTAGAACCCCGTGGATCACAAAAAGTTGCAAAATATCATGCGAAAGACATTATATTTCGTCACCGGCGGGGCGGCATCCGGCAAATCGACCTTCGCCGAAACGCTTGCGCGCGGGACCGAAAAGCCAAAGATTTATGTCGCGACAATGCAACCTTACGACGATGAAATGCGGGCAAAATTAACCAAGCATCAATCAGATCGCGGCGACGATTGGACGACCATCGAAGCGCCCATCGACGTCGTTACAATTTTAAAGAAGGCACAGCCGACAGACGTTATTCTGCTCGATTGCGTCACGCTTTGGTTAACGAATGTGCTGCTGGCTGATCATGACGTCGAAGCAGCCTGCGGTGAATTGGTTAATGCGCTGGTAACTTGCCGGTGCGATGTGGTTGTCGTCTCAAACGAGGTCGGCATGGGGATCGTTCCTGACAACGCGCTCTCACGCAAGTTCCGGAATATGCAGGGAAAAATCAACCAGATGATCGCCGCCCGCGCCGATACAGTCATCACGGTGATCTCGGGCCTACCACTTGTTCTCAAAGGGTCTTGCGATCTGGTTTCCGCAACGCACGTCTTCCCCGCGGGGAAGGTTTGACCCGCTTTTGGCTGGTCCGGCATGGGCCAACGCACCAGAAAACCTTTACAGGTTGGCGCGATGTTCCTGCCGATTTGTCCGACACTGATGCGCTTAATCGCCTGTCGGATTATCTGCCGATGGATGCGCTTCTGACCTCATCCGACCTGCAACGCAGTGTGAAAACAGCCGACGCCATCGCCGGACCGCGCACCCGACTTGCTGCGCGAAAAAGTCTGCGTGAATTCGATTTCGGCGTTTGGGACGGGATGCACCACAGCGAAGTGGCTGCGCGCGATCCGATCCTCAGCCGCGCATTCTGGGAAAATCCGGGCGATCTTGCTGCTCCCCACGGGGAAAGCTGGAACGCGGTCACTCGCCGCGTGACAGACGCATTAACCAACATCGCACAAGAAAACATGAACGCAAACATCGTCGTCGTCGGACATATGGGCATGATCATGACGATGATCGCACAATGTGGATACACGCCCTACGCCGCGATGGGCCACAAGATCGACAACCTTTCCGTCACCGACATGCGTCTGACCTTGCAAGGTTGGCAAATCGGAACCATCAATCACTTAGCATAACCCCCGCGAGGAGCCACTAAATGACCCATGAACTTTACATCGGTGATCGGACGTTTTCCAGTTGGTCCCTGCGCGGCTGGCTGTTGCTTGAAAAATTTGGGCTGCCCTACAAAACCACTATGGTAGGTCTGTATGCTGGGACGATGGCCGCAGATATGGCGCATCTCGTAGGGGCAAAAACGGTGCCTGCATTGGTCACGCCGTCGGGCGGATTGTTGACGGATAGTATCGCCATAGCCGAAACCTTGGCCGAAGAAAATCCTGACGCGGGGCTCTACCCAAAGAACCCAGCAGCACGCGCAATGGCGCGGTCGCTGGTGGCGGAAATGCACGGCAGTTTCAATGCATTACGCGGTGACTGCCCGCACAACATGGACCACACGCTTATCGGTTTCACGCCGTCTGACGCTGTGATGAAAGACGTAACACGGATCAGTGAACTCTGGTCGCTTGCACGCGACCGCTTTGGTGCGGACGGCCCTTGGTTGTTTGGGAATTACTCGGCCGCTGACGCCTTTTACGCACCGATTGCGAACCGCTTCGCAACCTACGGCATAGCACTTGGCGTGACTGCCCAAGCCTATGTCGACACCCACATCGCGGACACCGCGAACAGGCAGTGGCGAGCGATGGGGCAGACCGTGACCTACGATCCTTTCCCCTATGATTTCGGTCTCGCAAAAGCACCTTGGCCAGTCGACATCATTCCAGCAAAATCGGCTGAAACCGGACCATCCGAGAACAAAAGCTGCCCATACTCCGGTGACCCAGTCACACACTATCTAGTCATGGATGGCCGGAAATTCGGTTTCTGCAACGCATCCTGCCGCGATAAGACCGTCGCCGATCCAGCTGCGTGGCCTAAATTCATGGAATTGGTTAACGGTTAACGCTTTTGTAACGTCCCTGCCGTTAACCATGTGTAGTGGTGAAGAACGGGATCAAGATGTCAGCAGTTGCCTATACCGTCGCGTTCGACGGGATCGAAGCCAAAATGGTCGAGGTGCAATGCGCCGTGACGCCCGGCTTGCCCGGTTTCGCGATTGTCGGCCTACCCGACAAGGCGGTGTCCGAAGCGCGCGAACGGGTGCGCGCTGCGCTGACGCATATGGCAATCGCGCTGCCGTCCAAGCGAATCACGGTTAACCTGTCGCCCGCGAACATGCCAAAAGAGGGGGCGCACTTTGACCTGCCCATCGCGTTGGCACTGCTGGCCGCATTGGACATCCTGCCGCGCGATGACATTGCGGGCACGGTATCGCTTGGTGAATTGTCACTGAACGGGAACCTCGTTCCGGTCACGGGCGCATTGCCCGCCGCGATGGCCGCAGCGACGGACGACAAGGTATTGATTTGCCCCGAAGTTTGCGGTCCAGAGGCCGCGTGGGTCGATGCGGCAAAGGTCATCGCGCCGTCGTCGCTTGCCGCTGTGATCCGGCACTTCACTGGGCAAGCGGTCCTAGACGCAGCTCTGCCGGGCGAAGTGCAAACGCCTAGCGGTGTATCTGATTTGGCTGAGGTCAAAGGGCAAGAACGTGCCAAACGTGCCTTGGAAATTGCCGCGGCCGGTCGGCATCACCTGATGATGGTCGGCTCACCCGGATCTGGTAAGTCAATGTTATCAAAACGTATTCCGAGTATTTTGCCGCCGATGTCGCCTATCGAGGCGCTGGAGACGTCGATGATCCATTCGTTGGCAGGTGTGTTGGAGGAAGGCGGCATCAACCGCACGCGCCCGTTCCAAGAACCGCATCACACCGCATCAGCAGCGGCGATTATTGGTGGCGGACGCACGGCGAAGCCCGGTCAAATTTCTCTCGCGCATAATGGCGTTCTGTTTCTTGACGAGTTCCCTGAATTTCCGCGCTCTGTTCTTGAAACGCTGCGCCAACCGATTGAAACCGGAGAAGTGGTCGTGGCGCGGGCCAATGCACATGTGAAATATCCGTGCCGATTTATGCTCGTCGCGGCCGCAAACCCTTGTAAATGCGGGTATTTGGCAGATGCTGCACGGGCTTGCGCGCGTGTGCCGATCTGCGGGGACGAATATATGGGCCGGATTTCCGGACCGTTAATGGATCGTTTCGATCTACGCGTTGAGGTGCCGCCTGTTGCTTACACCGACCTTGATCTGCCCGAGGACGGCGAGAGTTCGGCCACGATTGCGGCGCGAGTCGCAGCGGCGCGGCGCATTCAGACGGAACGATTCGTAGGGATCGCAGGTGTAAGGGTTAACGCAGAGGCCGAAGGTCGCGTACTAGAGGCGGTGGCGACGCCCGACGCGGAAGGTCGGGCATTGCTGCTAAAGGTCGCGGAACGGTTCGGGTTGTCAGCGCGGGGGTATCACCGCGTTTTGCGGGTCGCCCGCACGATTGCTGACCTCGCGGGCGAGGAGGAAGTGCGCCGACCGCATGTCGCAGAAGCGGTCAGCTACAGATTGTCGCTCGCGCAAGAGGTCTAGGCGGCGCGGCGGGCCTCGATGGCTTCCCAAATTTTGGCGGTGATGTTGACGCCGTCAAAACGTTCTAATTCTTGGATACCCGTCGGTGAGGTGACGTTAATTTCGGTTAACCAATCGCCGATCACGTCAATGCCGACAAAGATCTGACCCTTTTCGCGCAAAAGCGGCCCGATTGCGGCGCAAATTTCGCGGTCCCGATCTGTCAGTGCTACCTTTTCAGGTTTGCCGCCGACGTGCATGTTTGAACGCGTCTCGCCTTCTGCAGGAACACGGTTAATCGCACCGACAGGTTCACCGTCGACGAGGATCACGCGCTTGTCGCCTTTGCTGACGTCGGGCAGAAATTTTTGCATGATCAGCGGCTCGCGGTTGATGCCTGAAAACATTTCATGCAGGGACGCAAGATTGCTATCACCTTGTTTTAGCTTGAAAACACCGGCGCCGCCGTTGCCGTAAAGCGGTTTCAGGATCACATCACCGTGGGTCGCGCGGAACGATTTTAACGTGTCGAGATCGCGGGCGATCATCGTTGGTGGCGTGAGATCGGGGAAATTCAGGACCAGCAGTTTTTCCGGATAATTCCGCACCCAGAATGGGTCGTTCACGACCAATGTATCGGGGTGGATCATGTCGAGAATATGGGTTGTGGTGATGTAGCCCATGTCAAATGGCGGGTCTTGGCGCAGCCATACGACATCGTAATCGGCAAGGTTAACTTCGACCTCATCGCCGAGCGTGAAATGGTCGCCTTTGACCCGCTGAACGGTTAACGGCCAACCGCGCGCGACAACTTTGCCTTCGCGATAGGCCAGCTTGTCCGGTGTGTAATAAAACAGGCTATGCCCACGTGCCTGCGCTTCTTCAGCGATGCGGAAGGTGCTGTCGGCATTGATATCAATCGGACCAATTGGGTCCATTTGGATGGCAACTTTCAAGGACATACGGCTGAGCCTTTTCTTAATAATGAGTTAAGAGATACATGGCGTATGGTGTTGTCTGGTGCAATGGGGCGCTGTTCACGCTTCCATGAAGGCATTCTCAATGATGCGGACGGTGCCACCTTGATCGACGGTCGCCACATCGAACCGCATGTTGGTTAATTGCCCACGCGGTTCTGTTGCGACAAATTCACTGGCGGCATGACATAGGCGATCCATTTGCGTTCGGCTGACGCGTCGCAAGGCCTGGTCATGCGTTTTGCTTTTCTTCACTTCGACAAAGATCAAATCGTCGCCGTCACGTATAATCAGATCGATTTCGCCGCCACGTCCACGCCAGCGCGTTTTTGCAACGACGCACCCACGGCGTTGGTAGTCGTTTGCGACGATAGCTTCGGCGGCAAGACCTGCGTGGTAGTTTGTTTTTGATCGCAGGGCTTGGGCCATGAGTGACGTCATTCGGTTTCTTTCTCTAGGCCGAGGGCCATTTGATACACTTGCCGACGGGGCAGGCCCATTGCGCCAGCGACCATCGTGGCCGCATCTTTGACCCGCATCGTGCGCATCGCCTCTGCAAGGGCGGTTTGCACGTCGGTTTCGCCAATCACCTCGCCATCACCGCGCGCAACGAGCACGACAACCTCGCCCTTAACCCTGCGTTCAGCAAATTCGGTGACGAGATCAGTTAGATTGCCGCGCACGACCTCTTCAAATTTCTTGGTCAGCTCACGACACACAACCGCGTGACGCTCGCCCCCCAGTGTATCGCGCAAAGACGTTAGCATATCGTAAAGACGCTTCGGAGATTCGTAGAAAACGATCGTCATCGGCGTGTCGCGCAGGCCCGCGATTTCGGTTTCACGCTGCGTTTTTGCCGATGGCAGGAAGCCGATAAACGCGAAGCGATCCGTCGCCAAACCCGACACGGTCAGCGCTGCCAAAACGGCAGAGGCCCCCGGTGCGGTGGTGACGGGCAGGTCGGCTGCGATCATCGCACAGCCCAATTCATACCCCGGATCCGCGACCAAGGGCGTACCTGCCTCAGACACGTAAGCGACTGATTTTCCGTTCTTAACCGCATCCACCAACCGTTGCGTTGGCTTTTCGCCGCTGTGGTCGTGGTAGGCGACCACTTGACGTGTACCCAGCGGCACACCGTGGATTTCCATCAGCTTGCGGGCTGTTCGTGTGTCTTCGGCGGCGATCAAATCTGCGCTGGCCAGAATGTCGAGGCCGCGCAATGTCATGTCCCGTGCCGACCCGATTGGCGTCGCCACAAAGTAGAGCCCCGCCGTCAAGGGCTTTTCTATAAAATTCATACCTAGACCCTTCGGCGCATCGCCCTATGATGTTGCCCAAATGTTTGACCGGTGGCGGTCACCAACAGGAGGGGATTTCCTATGTTTGCTTGTTTCGCCGACGCCCGCAAGGCGGCTGCCCGGTTGTTCATCTTTTTAACGCTCGTTTTTGTGTCCGCATGTGCTGTGCCGGGCCAAGTGGGCGTTAACCAGAACACGGGGCAACAAATTGACCCAAGCGCACCAGTTCAGGTGGCGCTGCTTGTGCCGGGTGGGTCCGGCCAAGGCTCTGACAGCTTTTTGGCGTCGAACCTTGAGAATGCTGCGCGTTTGGCGATTGCCGATCTTGCAGGCGTGACGATTGATCTGCGCGTTTACAACACCGGCAGCGATCCGTTGCAGGCCGCGCGTGTGGCCAGTGCCGCTGTCGATGACGGTGCAAAAATCATCCTTGGACCGCTGTTTGGCGAAGCAGCGAATGCCGCTGGTGTGTCTGTCGCTAACCGCAACGTGAACGTGCTTGCGTTCTCGAATAACCCAACGATTGCAGGGGGTAACGTGTTTATCCTTGGCTCTACGTTCAGCAATACCGCGAACCGTCTGGTGCAATATGCGGGCCTTCAGGGTATCAACCGCTATACTGTTGTGCACGGAAATTCCATTCCCGGCCAGCTGGGCCGTGACGCGATTGCAAATGCGGTGCGTGCGAACGGTGGTCAAGTGACGGCGATCGAAGGCTACCCATTGAGCCAACAAGGCGTGACCGATTCGGCGTCGCGTATTATTGCCGCGACACGCAACGGTGGCAGCGACGCTGTGTTCTTTACAGGTGATCCATCCGCTGATTTACCGTTCATTCTGGACGGTCTGTCCGCCGCTGGCCTGACATCAAACGAAGCCCGCTACATGGGCCTGACGCGCTGGGATGCCAACGCTGACGTGCTGGCTAGCTCTGCGGCCCAAGGCGGCATTATCGCATTGCCTGACCAATCCTTGAACGCCGCATTCGAGAATCGCTATGCGTCTGTGTACGGTGATCGCCCGCATCCACTGGCTGGTCTGGCTTATGACGGTATCGCAGCCATTGGAGCTCTTGTGGCTCAAGGTAATGCGAATGCCCTGACGAAACAGGCGCTGACGACACCGCAAGGGTTCCAAGGGACTGGTGGTATCTTCCGACTCCTGCCAAATGGTTTGAACCAACGTGGCCTTGCCATTGCCGAAATACGCAACAATCAGGTGATTACTCTTGAACCAGCACCGCGGAGCTTTGGCGGATCAGGTCTCTGATCCGACCAACACGACTTACGACTTAGAAACGCCGGACAATTTGATTTGTCCGGCGTCTGAGATTTTTGATCAGCCTGCGGTGCGGATCGCATTGGATGCGGCTGTTAATCAGACGACGGATCACAAGATTATCCGATCCAGAACCGTCGAAATCCTGAGCAAAGCACGTATCGCTGGCCGTAAACGCATCGCAGAAGCGTTCGCCGTTGATCCATTTCCCGGACGGCGCGGCACCCGGGCCTATAGCTGGTTAACGGACCAGGTTGTCGGCGAAGTGTTGCACGTCGCGCAGACCTATCTACATCCGCTACCAAACCCGACAGAGGCCGAGCGCATCGCGATTATCGCTGTTGGTGGTTATGGGCGGGGCGAAATGGCGGCCCATTCTGACGTCGATTTGCTGTTCCTGAACCCCTACAAAATCACGCCTTGGGCCGAGAGCCTGATCGAATCGATGCTCTATATCCTGTGGGATCTGAAGCTAAAGGTCGGTCACGCCAGCCGGACGATCAAGGATTGCATCCGCTTGGGCCGCGAGGATTTCACGATCCGCACCTCACTGGTCGAATACCGCTATTTGGCTGGCGACGAAGAGTTGGCACAAACGCTTGCGACGACCCTGTGGGAAGAGTTATTCAGTGGCACAGCGGCTGAATTCATCGAAGCCAAGCTGGAAGAACGCCAGCAGCGCCACACCAAACAAGGTGGCCAGCGTTACGTGGTCGAGCCGAATGTCAAAGAGGGTAAGGGCGGTCTGCGCGATTTGCAGTCGCTATTCTGGATCGGGAAATACGTCCACGGCACCCAAAACGCCAAAGAATTGATCGCTTTTGGTGTCTATACCGAAGGCGAGTTTCTTAAATTTAAAGCCGCCGAAGATTTCCTGTGGTCGGTCCGCTGTCACATGCACATCAGTGCGGACCGTGCCGTGGATCAGCTGACTTTTGACATGCAGGTCGATGTGGCCGAACGGCTTGGCTACACCGATCATGATGGGCGTCGTGCGGTCGAGTTTTTCATGCAAGACTACTTTCGCCACGCGACAACTGTGGGCGAGCTGACGCGCGTCTTTTTGACGTCGCTTGAAGCCACGCACACCAAGGCCGAGCCGATGCTTTTGCGTCTGTTCAAACGGCGCAAAAAGGCCAAAGCCCCTTATAAAATCGAACAAAACCGCCTGACCATCGCCGACGAGGACGCATTCTTTGCGGACAAATTGAACATGCTTGGCATCGTCGAAGAGGTGTTGCGCACAGGCACGTTGATGCACCCGGACGCGGTGCGCTTGATCGCGGCGAACCTCGACCAAATCGACGATTCACTGCGCAATGATCCGCGTGCCCGCAAGCTGTTCCTTGGGATTATGCTGAAACACGGCAATCCAGAACGCGGGCTGCGCCGGATGAACGAACTGGGCCTCTTGGCCGCGTTTATCCCCGAATTTGCCCCGATTGTGGCGATGATGCAGTTCAATATGTATCACCACTACACGGTCGACGAACATACGATCCAATGCATCAGCCATCTGTCCAAGATCGAGCGCGAAGAGCTGGTCGAGGAACTGCCGCTTGCATCGGGCATCCTGAAAGGCGGGGTGAACCGCAAGGTGCTGTTTGTGGCGCTATTGCTGCATGATATTGGCAAGGGCCGCCCAGTAGATCATTCGGTGCTGGGCGCGCAAATTGCCCGCGTTGTTGGGCCGCGTTTGGGGTTGAGCAAGAAGGATTGCGAGACGGTCGAATGGCTGATCCGCTACCATTTGCTGATGTCTGATACCGCCCAAAAGCGCGATATCGCAGAACCGCGCACGGTCAAAGGCTTTGCCAAAGCCGTGAAAACCGTGGAACGACTGGACCTGCTGACGGTGCTGACCGTCTGCGATATTCGCGGCGTGGGGCCGGGGACGTGGAACAACTGGAAGGCTGTTTTGATCCGCAATCTCTATGCCGCGACGAAAGATGCGCTTGAGAACGGCTTGGAAGACCTGAACCGCGAAAGCCGCGAAAACGAAGCAAAACGTGCGCTGCGCGTCGCGCTAAGTGATTGGAAACCAAAAGACCTGAAGCTTGAGATCGGGCGGCATTACGGCACCTATTGGCAGGGTCTGCCAGGGACGACGCATGTGGTGTTTGCGAACCTGCTGAACGGTATTTCGGACGACCGTCTCGCGATTGATCTGATGTTGGACGAAGATCGCGACGCGACGCGCGTGTGCTTTGCGATGGTCGATCATCCCGGTCTGTTCAGCCGGATGACGGGCGCCTTGGCGCTGGTCGGTGCAAATATCGTGGATGCGCGGACTTATACGTCGAAAGACGGCTATGCGACGGCGGTGTTCTGGATTCAAGACGCGGATGGTCACCCCTACGAGGCCGCCCGTCTGCCGCGACTGCAGCAAATGATCGTGAAAACGCTGCACGGCGAAGTTGTCGCGCGCGAGGCCCTGAAAGGCCGCGATAAGATTAAAAAGCGCGAACGTGCGTTTCGGGTGCCGACGGTCATCACCTTCGACAACGTCGGCTCTGAAATCTACACAATCATCGAGGTCGATACCCGTGATCGCCCCGGATTGTTGTATGATCTGACGCGGACGCTTGCCGAAAATCACGTCTATATCGCCTCTGCAGTCATCGCGACCTTTGGTGAACAGATCGTGGATACGTTCTATGTCAAAGATATGGTCGGTTTGAAATATCACACCGAAAGCAAACGTGACGCTCTCGAAAAGAACTTGCGCGAGGCGATCATCCAAGGTGCACAGAGGGCGGCAACATGACGCGAATTTTTGCGAAAATTCGGACGATTTTTCCAACTAAGACGGAGTGGCCTGCGTGAAGCCAATTCGTTTGATGGCCGGTTTCTTTACGGTCGGTCTGTGGACATTGCTGTCGCGTGTTCTGGGCTTTGCGCGTGACATTATGATGGCGGCGTTCCTTGGCACTGGTCCCGTCGCAGAGGCGTTCCTGATCGCCTTGTCATTGCCCAACATGTTCCGCCGCTTTTTCGCGGAAGGGGCGTTTAACATGGCATTCGTGCCGATGTTTTCCAAGAAGCTAGAGGCGGACGACGATCCACTGACATTCGCGCAAGACGCGTTCTTGGGGCTTGGGTTCGTCCTGATGATCTTTACAGGGATCGCCGTCGCTTTCATGCCTGCGCTGGTCACACTGATGGCTGCGGGCTTTCGCGGTGATGTTCGGTTTGAATTGGCCGTGGCCTACGGTCAGGTCGCGTTTCCTTATATCTTGTTCATCTCGCTCGCGGCCCTGCTGTCCGGCGTTTTGAACGCAACGGGGCGGTTCGTGGCCGCTGCTGCTGCACCCGTTTTGCTGAACATCTTCTTCGTTGGCATCATGGTTGTGATGTGGCTGGTCGGCGGGCCAACAGTTGTCGGCGGGGCTTATGTTTTCGACGCGACTGTCGGGTTTGGGCGCGGGTTGGCGTGGGCTGTGCCTTTTGCGGGTATTGCGCAGGTGACGCTTGTTTTCATCGCCGCCAGACGTGCCGGTTTTCCGATGGCGTTGCGGATGCCACGTTTGACGCCGGACCTGAAACGCCTTGCGATTATCGCCATACCTGCGGTGATGGCGGGCGGTGTTTTACAGATCAACTTGTTGGTGGGCCGTCAGGTCGCCAGTACCTTTGACGGCGCAATTGCGTGGCTTAGCTACGCGGACCGACTGTACCAACTGCCGCTGGGCGTGATCGCGATTGCGATTGGTGTGGTGTTGCTGCCGGACCTGTCGCGCCGCCTTCAAGCGGGTGACGAGGCGGGCGGTCAAGATGCGTTTAACCGCGCGTCCGAGGTCGCCTTGGCCCTCACAATTCCCGCCGCAATTGCACTGATCGTGATCCCGATCCCGCTGGTGTCAGTTCTGTTCCAACGGGGCGCATTCACAGCCGACGACACGGCTGCGACCGCCTTGGCCGTTGCGGTTTACGGTTTGGGCCTGCCCGCATTCGTGCTGCAAAAAGCGCTTCAGCCGTTGTTTTACGCACGCGGCGACACGAAACGTCCATTTTACTATGCGATCTTTGCGATGATCCTGAACGCTGTTCTGGCCTTCGGTCTGCGCGATTACATCGGCTTTATCGCGGCGGCTGTCGGCACGACGCTGACGAGCTGGGCGATGGTTGGCCAGTTGTGGTGGGGCGCGCGTGGCATGGGCAAGGCGTCGCAATTTGACGCGCGGTTCAAGCGCCGGATCACGCGGATTATCGCGTCAGCGGTGGCGATGGGGGCTGTTCTGTTCGGACTGGCAATCGTGCTGCAACCGATGCTTGGCAGCGGCGGCACGCGCTACATCGGCTTGTTGATCCTCGTGGTCAGCGGGATCGTGAGCTATTTTGCGATTGGTCAGATGCTAGGCGCATTCCGGTTAACGGAATTCAAAGCAGCAATGCGCAGGTCTTAGTTATCTGCGCGATTACGCCCACCGGGTGTGGGCTGAGGCAAAGTTTGGAAGGTCGCAGGAAGATCGAGTTCTTTCTGCGTCTCCAGATTGCTCTCGAACGGCGTGATCGTCACCGACCCGAAATCACGGATCGGAGTCGCAGGTCCGTTTGAACAGGCTGCAAGAGCCAGTACAGGGACGCTTGCCAAGATGATTGCACGCATTGCCGTTCCTTAAGTCTTTGGTCCCGTGTGTTTAGCGCAGGATTGCTGCCGCGTCACGACCTCTTTGTACGGGATTTTTTCGACGGCTTGGAACCGCCACTGTCGGATAGAAACGCAAGGCCGATAGCGCCCGCGAAAATAGAGATATCCGCGACGTTGAACGCATACGGATTGTCGATCCCGCAGCAGGACATGTTCAAGAAATCCGCAACTGCCCCGTACATCACGCGGTCAACGATGTTCCCCATTGCGCCGCCAACCAGCAGGCCCGCCGCGATCATCATATTGCGCGTGCCGCCAGCTTTCCAAAGCCAGGCAATCACGCCAATGGAAATCGCCAAGGCAACGCCAATCAGCGCCCACCGCATGTCATATCCGGCACCAAGCCCGAAATTCACGCCTCTGTTCCACGCCATGCGGAATGTCAGGAACGGGGCCGCGACGTCGATATATCTGATCTGATCCAGCTTGAGCCAGTGCAGAACATAGTATTTTGACAGCTGATCTATCAGGAAAATCCAGAAAGCTGTCCAAAAGAGTGGGCGCATCGTTGTGTCCTTAATGGGCGTTACTCGAAAAGTTGGATGATCAATACCCAGCCCATGTTGGGTGTTACAGGGTATTGATCGTGTTTTTCACCTAGTGCGTTTTGGTAACCGATTAGTGCCGGAAGTGCCGTGTGCCTGTAAAGACCATGGCGATGCCAGCCTCGTCCGCGGCTTTGATGACTTCGTCGTCGCGCATAGAACCACCCGGCTGGATCACGCAGGTCGCCCCCGCAGCGGCGGCTTCCATCAGACCGTCAGCAAAGGGGAAGAATGCGTCGGACGCCACAGCAGACCCGATGGTCAGCGGTTGTGGCAGCCCCATCGCGTCTGCCATGCGTTCCGCTTTTTTCGCAGCGATCAAAGCACTGTCGAGGCGGGACATTTGCCCAGCACCGACACCCACAGTCGCGCCGTCTTTGACGTAAACAATCGCGTTGGATTTGGTGTGCTTGGCAACTTTCCATGCGAACAGCAGGTCTTTGAGTTGGTCGTCGGTTGGTTCAACCTTGGTCACGACTTTCAGGTCTTCGATACGCAGATCATCGGTATCTTTGTCCTGCACCAACATGCCGCCAGCAACCTGACGGTAGGCCAGCGATTGTTCCTGTGGATCAGGCAAACCGTCTGTGGTCAGCAAACGCAGGTTTTTCTTGGTCGCGAACACGGCTTTTGCCGCATCAGACGCGCCCGGTGCGATCACAACTTCGGTAAAGATTTCGACGATGGCTTTGGCAGTGTCTTCATCAAGCGGTTGGTTCAGCGCTACGATCCCGCCAAACGCAGAGGTACGGTCGCAATCGAACGCTTTGGTGTAAGCTTCAAGCAGCGTAGCCCCTTGGCCAACGCCGCATGGGTTCGCGTGTTTGATGATCGCCACGGCAGGGCCGTTCGCGGGATCAAATTCCGCCACCAATTCAAACGCCGCATCGGTGTCGTTGATGTTGTTGTAGGACAGCTCCTTGCCCTGATGCTGCTGGGCTGTTGCCACACCCGGACGGTTGGTGCCGTCGGTGTAGAACGCCGCCGACTGGTGGCTGTTTTCGCCGTAGCGCAAAGTCTGGGTGAACGTCCCTGTGAATGTGCGGCGGCGCGGCTCTTTGTTCCCAATCGCATTTGCCATCCAAGTGCTGACAGCGGTGTCATAGGCGGCCGTGCGGCCATAAGCGATCTGCGCTTGGCGTTGACGGAAGGCGTAGGTTGTCTGGCCGTCGTTGGCGTCCAATTCGGCACGCAAAGCAGCGTAGTCCTCAACGTCAGTCACAACCGTGACAAAAGCGTGGTTTTTGGCGGATGACCGGATCATCGCAGGGCCGCCGATATCGATGTTCTCGATGCAGGTGTCGTAATCCGCGCCTTTGGCAACGGCTTCTTCAAACGGATAGAGGTTCACAACCAGCAGGTCGATTGGACCGATGTTGTGCTCTTCCATCGCGGCGACGTGACCTTCCAGATCGCGGCGGGCCAACAGGCCGCCATGCACGACAGGATGCAACGTCTTCACGCGCCCGTCCATCATTTCAGGAAAGCCCGTGACGTCTGCCACGTCTTTCACGTCTAGGCCTGCATCGCGCAGCGCCTTGGCCGAACCGCCAGTCGAGAGCAATTCAACCCCACGTTTGGCAAGGTCGTGGCCCAATTCAATGAGCCCCGTTTTATCAGATACAGAAAGCAGTGCGCGGCGTAGTGGTGCGAGATCGGTCATCATTGTCCCCGTGATGTGTCATCGTAACCGCCCACCGGCTCGTTTGGGGTCAGATCACGCACCGCATCGGGCGTGTCTTGTGCTTTGGCCAACGACCAGCGGACGCGCGTCGCATATGTCATTGCGGCGCTGGTTAAAACCACCTGTTGCGCGCTACGGGGCTTTAATCTGCCATTTTCCAAATAAACTGACGGCTCAAGGCTTAATGTGGCCTGCCCGTCGTGTCGAAAGATCCAAACTTCGCCGGATTTCAGCACCATCGACACGGCACCGCCGCTCAGATCGACGGTTGCATCAACATCAGGGTGCAGATGGAATCGGATCGTAAACGGCACACCGGGGCTGCTGCGTGATAGCTGGCCGTCAAAGCGGGCTTCGTCGTTAGTGCCAAGCGTCGTCAGCAAGTCTTCACCCACCAAACCACGTCCATCAATCGCAATATCGATGGTCCGCGCATGGGTCAGCCCATGTGTCTGGCGGTAGCCGTCGTGGGACAATTCCAGCCGCTTGCCATCATCTAGGTTCGAGAATTCACATTGCACACGTTGCGGCACGTCCAGCAGCAGTTCCGCCGAATGACTACCTCTGACGGGGGGGGCAAGGCGCGACGACGAATATCCATTGATCCACAGCGTCGAATGCGACGGCGTAGCGCGACCGGCACGACGCCAGTCTTCGCCAAAGCTGCGGCCTGATCCGCAACTGACGATAATCGGACGCCGCCCCGATGTGACCTCGAACGCAAGCGTGCTGGCATGAGCATCGCCGGACGCTGGGCCAACAGGCGGGGTCGCGGCGTCGATAATCATCGACGTGCGACCAGCCGTGACGCGGGCAAATCCCATGTGCAGGTCTTTGGGTTCAATCGGCGTGACGCGGACATGCGAGTCTGCCAGCGCGTGATCCAACCGCCCGTCGATCCCACGGCCACCACCATGAAACCGCGCAAGGCTACCATCTGCATGACGCAAGGCGCGCAGGGTCGGGGCCATGCGTTCTTGGGCTTCGATGAATTGGCGAGGCGGCGTTTGCCCTGCAAGCGTTAACGCTTGGGTCGCCCATGTAATCAACGTGAAAACCTCTAGCAAATCTTCGGGGTTCCGCGTGGCGATCCCACCCATACTATCGATCTGCGTGGCGCAATCACTGGCCAGCGCCTTGACCGCAGGCGGGGCGAATTGCTCCATGCCTTCAAGGGCAAGCCCTGCGTAGATGATTCCCGTCAGCGCCTCAAAACGCGACAAACCGGGTTCCGTCGTGCGCCAGCGTTTGGCAAGAAACAGTGTCTGCTGGCCAAGCGAGCGGAAATAGATGTCCGACGCCGCCTTATCCTGACCGCGCAGCAAAAACAGGCCGTGGTTGATCCAACGGATCAAACGACGCCCCGTCAGATCGGGCGTCCAGCCAGGCCCAACGCCCGTGCCATAACGCGCGATCCAATCTGCGACCCACGCTTGCGCCCGTTCGCGCGCGCGCATGTCGCCAACGGCGGCCAGATCATCAAGCCACGCAAAACCTTGAATTTCTTCGGCAATACGGGGATTGTCGATGCCAATGTCCCAAATCAACGCATTCGGGGCTTGGACAAAAGCCCCCGCGAACAGGAAATTCCCGCTGATCAACTGCCGTCCTCTGGCAAAGTGACCTATCGTTTTTGGTTCCGGCTGCGACACAAACCCAGTCGCAGGTCGTGCGCGTGCAGACCGCCGCGCATGGAAGCGATGCATAAAATCGGTGCGTCGGGCACGCCATGTTTGTGCCTGTTCCACTGCGGGCTGCCTGTTTGGTTTTATTGTTATTTGGACCATAGCCAGCCGGTGTAACTGAGTCACGTGATCTTCGTGGCTGGTCCGATGTTTTGGGTAAATCCGATTTGAAATTTGGGTATTAAAATGGGTCACGTGCCGAAAATGGCACGTGGTAATCGATTGGCTTAAATGTACCGTTAAAAACGTAGACTAGCGGGTTGGACCCGTTGGAATCGCGTAATTCGCGGCAGAAAAGCGCAACAAATCATTATCAGCCCGACCAGCCACATAGCTGTCAGGTGTTGCAGCGCAAGCGCTCAGCAAACTTGCCGAGACTAACGCCAGCATGGTTAGCAAGCGTGACATAAAACTACTCCTCATATTCCACATCTTACGTGTGGTGAATCCAACATAGGCATTTCTACGGCATTTGTTGAGCCTCCAAATGTAAGCAAATGCGCCAAGTGTCATTTCTGCATAGCGCCCAAAAGTTAAGAATTAGTCGCCGCTGTCGGTTTTGCACCTTTCAAGGTCGGAAGGTTCTAACGTCCGCCCGTCGATTGCGACACAGTGGCTCAAAGAGCATCCTGTGGAGTCGCGTGCATGAAAACTACTGTCAAAGCCTTGGTCGTCGGGGGCGGTGCTGTCGGCACGTCGATTGCGTATCATTTGGCCAAAGCGGGCTGGGATGACGTGATGCTGCTCGAGCGCGACGAATTGACGTCAGGATCAACATGGCACGCCGCAGGCTTGCTGCCGTTGTTCAACATGTCTTACGCGACAACGCACATCCACAAATACTCGGTTGATTTCTATAAGCAGCTTGAGGCAGAGACAGGCTTGAACGCTGGTTTTGCTGTCGTCGGCAACCTTCGCATGGCCCAAACGCAGGAACGCATGGACGAATATATGCTCTATGCGGCGACGGCTGAAACCTGCGACGTGCCGTATGAATGGATGACGCCCGATCAGATCAAAGCGAAATGGCCGCTGATCAAAACCGACGACCTCAAGGGCGCACTTTACCACAACACCGACGGCTACATTAACCCCGCCGACGTGACCCAAGCGATGGCCAAGGGCGCTCGCCAGCGCGGTGTCGTAATTGAACGCAAATGGCAGGCTGACGCGTTTGAATGGAACGGGACGGCTTGGGATGTGACCTGCACCAAAATGGTCGAAAAGGGCGGCAATCTGATCCCATCCGACGAGCAAATTGTTATCACGGCAGAACATGTCGTCACTGCCTCGGGCAACCACGCGCAGACAACTGCCAAAAAGCTGGGCATCAAAATTCCCGCGATTCCCGTTGAGCATCAGTTCATCGTGATGGACCAAGACCCCGATCTGGTGAAATTCCGCGCCGAAGGCCACGTCGAACATCCCGTGATCCGTGACGCTGACGCGCAATCCTATGTGCGCGAAGAACGCGGCGGTTGGATCTTGGGCGTCTACGAGAAAAACGCGCCTGCCGTGTTTGAATACGGCGTGCCGGATGCGTTCCGCGCCGACCTGTTCCCACTCGATCTGGAACGGATTGAAGACCAATATATGGCGATGATCCACCGCATTCCGTCCTGCGAGGAAAGCGGGCTGAAAGACGATTTCAACGGCCCGATTTGCTACACGCCTGACGGCAACCCGCTGGTTGGTCCTGCGCCCGGTTTGAGGAATATGTGGCTGGCCGAAGGGTTTTCTTTCGGCATCACAGCGGCGGGCGGCACGGGCTATTACCTTGCGCAAATGATGGTGAACGGCGAGGCCGAGATCGACATGGCGTCGCTTGATCCCAAACGCTACGGCGACTGGATGACGACCGAATTTGCGGCCCGCAAAAACGAAGAATGTTACGACCACGTCTACATCCTGCACCACCCGGACGAGGAACGGCCCGCGTGCCGCCCGCTGCGCACCTCGCCCGCCTATGACCGCCAAGCGAAACGCGGCGCGCAATTCGGGTTTGTGAACGGCTGGGAACGCCCGAACTACTATGCGCCAGCAGGGTTCAACGACCACGACGCACGATCCTTCCGGCGCGGCGGCTGGTGGCAATACGCGGTCGAAGAGGCCAAAGCGATCCGCGAAGGTGTCGGTCTCGTGGATGCAACCGCCTTTACCAAACACAAGATTTCGGGGGCAGGGGCGACGGCATTCCTCGACTGGTTCACTTGCAATAAACTGCCCAAAATCGGGCGGATCAACCTGACCTATGCGCTCACATCGCACGGCACCACGCGGACGGAATATACCATCGTGCGCCTGTCTGAGGATGAGTATTATCTCGTGTCCGCAGGAGCGTGGCATGCCTACGACCAAGATTACCTGACCAAAGCTATCGCCGACAAAGAACCGGAATTCGGGCGGATCAACCTTGAAGATGTCACCACGAAATACGGCGTCTTTGCCATCGCTGGCCCGAAATCGCGCGATGTGCTGGCAGAGGTGATCAAAGACGCGGACCCCGAAACAGCCCTGTCCAACAAGCGGTTCCCGTGGTTGTCCGCCAAACAAATCGAACTGGGCATGTGTCCAGTGAACGCGATCCGTGTGGCCTATACGGGCGAACTAGGCTGGGAATTGCACCACCCGATGGAGATGCAGAACTACCTGTTCGATCTGCTCGAAAAGGCGGGCGAAAAGCACGGCATGAAACTCGTCGGTGCGCGGGCGCAAAACTGGCTGCGTCAGGAAAAATCATACCGCGCGTTTGGCAATGAATTGGGCCGCGACGCGACCCCTGCCGAAGCAGACCTGCCGCGCTTTATCGACCTAAGCAAAGACTTCTACGGCAAAGACGCGATGGTCGAAAAAGGCATCCGGTCCAAATGCGTGACCCTACTCATCGACGGCCCTGATGACGCTGACCCTTGGGGCCGAGAGGCACTTTATACCCCAGACGGCACCCGCGTCGGTCGCCTGACATCCGGCGGTTATTCCGTCGCTTTCGAGAAATCCATCGGCCTAGGCTATGTGCGACCGGAGCAAGCTGTCGTCGGCACGAAACTCAAAGTCCGGATGTTCGACGCGCTTTGGGATGCGGAAATCGTCGAAGACAGCCCCTATGATCCTAAAAACGCAAATATCAGGATCGACGGGTAATCGGTCGCCGCGCCACCGCTTCTTTGACTACTTCAAAATCCCCGCCGGAGGCTCCCGTAGGTGCGACAAACACACGTTTTGTGGGCGGGCACCTACGGCGCGGCTTTAGCGTTCTTTGAAATCAATCGCTTTGACTTCGCCGTCGTGCAGCAGAATTTCGACCCACCTCGGGTTCGCGCCAAACGTCTCGTAGGCGGTCACGAACGTGGTGTTTGTAGCCATCCGGTCTAGTTTTGCGCCGCAAGGCTTCCCGTGGCTGACACGGCAGAATGACGCTTTGATCGCCTCGTAGGCATTGTCAGTGCCGCTGTAGGGGACGTTTTGGTTGGTCGGCAAATAGCGCACAACTTCGTGTGTGCCGACGTCGCCTGTCAGGCTCAATGCCGCTGTAAATTGTCTCGCGCAGCCGTCGTCAAATCCGGTGATGAAATGCGGTCGCATTGCCGTGGCATTCGGGATTGTGTCGTAGATTTTGTAGCCGCTGACGTTGGCAACTTCGGTGCCCATGCTGCCGCTTGGCACATCGCAGACCGTGGCGATTTCGCCGTAAGCGACGCTTTCGCCGTAAGGGATCACGCGGGCGTCGGGGCCTGTGCGGACCACTGTTTGCGCTGTCGTATTCCCACCCAGCAATCCGCCGCTGCCGAACAATCCACCCAGCAATCCGCCTTCGGGGGCCGCGGGTGCCGCTGCGAGCGCAAGTGCTGCGGCCACGGCGTCGTCTTGCGTGGCACCTTCGGGCAATGTGACTTCACTCAAGCGGTCTAAATCTGACAGGGTATTGGGCGCTGTGGTTTGGGTTCCGGTACAAGCAGCCAACATTACACAGGTGCCAATGATCGCCGTAAATTGCCAGTTCATGCCCAAATTCCCCTACTGTCCCGACGCTGTGTTTAGGACAGAACGCGTGTCTGTGTCCATGTGGCCCTTTGTCTAAGGCGAAAAGGTGCCGCTAGACTTCTTCGACTTCGATAACCCCGTTTAGCGACCGCAATGCGCCCTTAATTTGTGGGTTCACGGGGTAATGTTGGCCAAGATCGATCTCGACTTCACCTGGTAAGTCCGCGCTCATCAGGCAGAAATAAACCGGACCGCGTCCGCCTTTTATCCCGTCGCGCGATGCGTTTTCCAAGATCGTGGCGACCGATGAAATCGCGTCAGGCGCGTCCAAGAATACGCGCAAACCGCTGCTACCCGCGTCCGCCACAGCACTATCAATCGGGGCGACCGAGCGCCCGAGCAATTTCAACTGGTCGGATTCCATCGTTGCCTCGGCTTGGATCACGACCTGCGATCCAGTCTCAAGGTGTTCGCGGGCTAATTCCAAGGTATCCGAGAAAATCGTGATCTCGTATTGTCCTGTTGGATCAGACAGTTGCGCAAAGGCAAAGCGGTTGCCACGAGCCGATTTGCGTTCCTGCCGTCCTGACACAGTACCTGCCATTTTGACGATACAGGCGCCGCGTTCTGCCTTTGCTGTGACCTCGTCCAGCGTCAAAACGCCTTTGCGTTTGAGGGCGGCCATGTAGTCATCCAGCGGGTGGCCGGACAGGTAGAACCCGATGGCTTTGAATTCTTCGGCCAAGCGTTCGGCAGGCAACCAATCGTCACCACCAGCAAGGCGCGGTTCGGGCAGATCGTCGCCCGCTTCGCCAAACAGCGAGACTTGGTTCGACGATTTTTGCTCATGGATCGCGGCGGAATAGGCGACCAGCGGATCAAGTGACCGGAACACACGCTGGCGGTTTCCATCAAGCACATCAAAGGCACCAGCACGCGCGAGCATCTCTAGCGGACGCTTCCCAACCCGTTTCAGGTCAACGCGCCGCGCAACGTCAAACAGGTTCACAAATTCGCGCCCGTCGCGGCCTTCGACGATCAGTTTCATCGCCTCGACACCGACGTTCTTCAACGCACCCAGCCCGTACACCAGTTTTTGGTCGCGCACGTCGAACGTCGCTTCAGACCTGTTCACACAAGGCGGGATATAGTCGATCTTGAGGCCCTTTTTGACCTCTTGAAAATACACCGCCAGTTTGTCTGTCAGGTGAATATCGCAGTTCATCACGCCTGCCATGAATTCGACAGGGTGGTTCGCTTTTAACCATGCGGTTTGATAGCTAACCACCGCATAGGCCGCCGCGTGTGATTTGTTAAAGCCGTAGTTGGCGAACTTTTCGAGAAGGTCGAAAACCTCTGACGCCTTTTTCTTATCGACGCCGTTCTCCATCGCGCCTTTTTCGAATTTCGGGCGTTCCTTGGCCATTTCTTCGGCGATTTTCTTACCCATCGCACGGCGCAAAAGGTCAGCGCCACCGAGGCTATAACCCGCCATGACCTGCGCAATCTGCATAACCTGTTCTTGGTAAACGATGATGCCTTGGGTTTCGGCCAGCAGGTAGTCGATGGATTCGTGAACGGATTCGATTTCCTTCAGGCCATTCTTGACCTCGCAATAGGTCGGAATGTTCTCCATCGGACCGGGACGATACAGCGCCACAAGCGCCACGATATCTTCGATACAGTTCGGCTTCATGCGCTTGAGCGCGTCCATCATGCCGCTGGATTCCACCTGAAACACGGCGACGGTTTTGGCGGATGAATACAGCTTGTAGGATTTTTCGTCGTCCAGCGGGATGGTCCCGATGTCGTTGGACAGCCCTTCTGGCGGCTGGAATAATTCGTCACCAGCGGCATTCACATGCAGCGGACGGCCCGATTTCACGACAAGGTTCACGGCATTCTGAATGACGGTTAGGGTTTTCAGGCCTAAGAAGTCGAACTTGACCAGCCCCGCTTGTTCCACCCATTTCATGTTGAACTGCGTCGCGGGCATGTCAGAGCGCGGATCTTGGTACAGCGGCACCAATTCATCCAGCGGACGGTCGCCAATCACAACACCCGCCGCGTGGGTTGATGCGTTCCGCAAAAGCCCCTCGACCTGCTGTGCATATGTTAACAGACGGTCGACGACCTCTTCGTTTTTGGCTTCTTCGCGCAGGCGTGGCTCGTCCGCCAGCGCCTTTTCAATCGACACAGGTTTGACGCCCTCGACGGGGATCATTTTCGACAGGCGGTCCACTTGGCCATAAGGCATTTGCAGCACGCGACCGACATCACGCACGGCGGCTTTAGAAAGTAGCGCACCGAATGTGATGATCTGTCCGACTTTATCGCGCCCGTATTTGTCTTGCACAAAGCGGATAACTTCTTCGCGGCGGTCCATGCAAAAGTCGATATCGAAATCGGGCATGGACACACGTTCGGGGTTCAAGAACCGCTCGAACAGAAGCGAATAGCGTAGCGGATCAAGGTCGGTAATCAGTAGCGCATAGGCCACCAGCGACCCCGCACCGGACCCACGGCCTGGACCGACGGGAATACCCTGATCCTTGGCCCATTTGATAAAGTCGGCAACGATCAAAAAGTATCCGGGAAATCCCATGCCCTCGATGATGCCCAGCTCGAATTCCAGCCGGTCTTCGTATTCTTTGATCTCTGCTGCGTGTGGGATCACGGCGAGCCGCGCTTTCAGCCCTTCTTCGGCCTGACGGCGCAATTCCGCGACCTCGTCGTCCGCGAATTTCGGCAGGATCGGGTCGCGTTTGTAGGTTTTGAACGCACAACGCTTTGCGATCTCGACTGTGTTTTCAACCGCTTCTGGCAAGTCGGCGAACAAGGTCACCATTTCCTGCGGTGTTTTCATATAGTGTTGCGGCGTCAGCCTGCGACGCGGTTCTTGTTGGTCAACATATGCGCCTTCGGAAATACAGATCAGCGCGTCATGCGCTTCGTATAAACCGGTTTTGGGGAAATACACATCGTTGGTCGCAACCAGCGGAATGCCCTTGGCATAGGCCATTTCGACATGACCGCGTTCCGACAGTTTCTCGGCTTCGGTCACGCCGTTCTCGCCGGGGTGACGTTGTAATTCGACGTATAGGTTATCGCCGTAAATCTCGAAAAACTGATCCATCAGCAGTTCGGCCTTGGGCCGCTGTCCTTGGCGCAATAGCCGTCCGATGGGTCCGTCAGGTCCGCCAGTGAGACAGATCAAACCGTCGCTATATTGCGCTAGTTCCTGCATGTTGACCTGCGGCACCTCGTTGCCTTGATCAAGGTAGGCGCATGAATTGATCTTCATCAGGTTCATGTAGCCCGCTTCGGATTTCGCGAGCAGCACAACAGGCGCGGGGGCCTCTGGTTTCTTGCCCGGATCAGCTTGGGTGTAGCGAATATCGACCTGACAGCCGATGATCGGCTGGATACCAGCCTTGGATGCGTATTCCGAAAACTCCAACGCTGCGAACATGTTGTTCGTGTCGGTTACGGCAACGGCGGGCATATCCATGCCAGTGGCAAGGCCGATCAGTTTTTTAACAGGCACGGCCCCCTCAAGAAGGGAATATTCCGTGTGCAAGCGAAGATGGATAAAGCGAGGATCTGACATCCCCCGACACTATGCGAGCAGCGGCGGGGGGGGAAGGTGCGAAACGCAATTGACCGCGCGTAGGCCGCAAGAAATACTAGGCGCATGTCATCACATCTGAATACCTTTTTTGGGGCGCTATCCGACCCGACCCGCCGTGCGGTGTTGGAACGGCTCGTGGCTGGCCCCGCAAGCGTCAGCGATCTGGCCGCGCCGCACGACATGGCACTGCCCACGTTCATGCGGCACCTCGGCGTGCTGGAAAGCGCGGGGCTTGTGCGGTCGATCAAAAAGGGTCGTGTCAGGATGTGTCACATCGAGGCCGCGCCATTGCTAGAGGCGCAAGGCTGGTTGGCATGGCAACGCAAGGTCTGGGAAGACCGCATGGAGGACTAAAATGACTAATCACGCTTTGACCCTCGACCGTCAGATGGACGCGAGCCCTGCTGCTGTGTGGCGGTGCTTGACGGAACCGGCCTTGATTGAGCAGTGGTTCGCACCGAAACCTGTGCGGGTTTTTGATGTCGCGATGGACCCTGTTGCGGGTGGTGATTTCAGCAATTCCATGGAAATTCCCGGTGCAGGAACCGTCACAAGCGCAGGTTGCGTTTTGGTGGCAATCCCTAATGAACGGCTGGTTTGGACCAGCGTGTTGACCGCCGGATTTGTTCCGTCAGAGATGAAAAAAGAGAACGGCGCATTCCCATTCACAGCTGACATTACCCTCACGGCCAAGGATGGCGGGTGCCTCTATCAAGTCCGCGCATTGCACCCCAATGCGGTCTTCCGTCAAACCCACGAAGAGATGGGATTCGAACAAGGCTGGGGCATCGCCGCCGACCAACTGGCCGCGCTGGCTGCGACAATTTAGCAAGTTTTTCCTTGCCAAACGATGGCATGCGGGCTTTGATCGTCGGCAACCCAAGGGGCACGCCGCGTCTACGCCGCATCGACGCTGTGCCAAATCCTTGTGAAGAATTTCAGTAAGGCGGCAGGTTTAACATCATGAAAGTTGCGTTTTCTCTGAACGGAGAAACGATCAGCGTCGAAGCCGCGCCCACACGGACGTTGCTCGATTGGCTGCGCGAGGATCAAGGGCTGTGCGGCACCAAAGAGGGCTGCAACGAAGGCGACTGCGGTGCTTGTACGGTGATGGTCACGGATGCGGACGGGGCGCGGGCGCTGAATGCCTGCATCTTGTTCATGCCGCAACTCGACGGGAAATCTGTCAGGACTGTCGAAGGGCTGTCCGGGCCGTCCGGCGAATTGCATCCCGTGCAACAAGCGATGGTCGATCACCACGGATCGCAATGCGGTTTCTGCACACCCGGTTTCGTGATGAGCATGGCCACCGCGCACCGCAATGGCCGTCGTGATCACGACGACCAGCTTGCGGGCAACCTGTGCCGGTGTACGGGCTACGCGCCAATCATTCGCGCGGCCAAAGCTGCCGTTGAACAGCCCGTGCCTGTTTGGGTGAAGGACAAGGCTGACGTCACCGCCGACGCCCCCGACGTCACACTATCCGACTTCGCAAATTGGTACGCCGACAATCCCGACGCGACGCTGGTCGCGGGGGCCACGGATGTGGGCCTCTGGGTCACGAAACAGCTGCGGGATTTGGATCAGGTCGGCTTTGTCGGTCGCTGCCCAGAGCTTAAGCAGATCACACGCACCGATGACGCCATCCACTTTGGCGCGGGCGTCACGATGACCGACGTGCTGGAAACCCTTCGCGACGACTACCCGTCTTATGCCGAAATGATCCGCCGCTACGGATCGGTCCAAGTGCGCAATGCCGCGACCATTGGCGGCAATATCGCAAACGGGTCGCCCATCGGGGACAACCCGCCCGCATTAATCGCGCTGGGTGCGACGCTTCATCTGCAATTGCGCGACGTCGAACGGCAAATCCCGATCGAAGAATTCTTTATTGCATACGGCAAGCAAGACCGCGCCGCTGGCGAATTGGTCACAGGCGTCACGATCCCCTTGGGTCAAGACGGCCTGCGTTGTTATAAGCTCTCGAAACGCTTTGATCAGGACATTTCAGCAGCCTGCGGCGCGTTCAATATCACCATCGTAGACGGCACTGTGATCGCCGCTCGCATCGCTTTCGGCGGCATGGCAGGGACACCTGCGCGTGCAAAATCCGTCGAAGCAGCGCTGATCGGCCAACCATGGACCGCGGACACTATCGAAGCTGCCGCCGCGCAATTTGGCGCCGACTACACGCCAATGTCGGACATGCGCGCCTCTGCGGATTACCGCCTTGCTGCCGCTGCCAACATGTTGCGCCGCTACTTCGCGGAAACAACAGGGACCGCCACGAACGTCTTGGAGGTCCAGCCATGAGTGTCGCAAAATCACTTCCACACGACGCCGCCAAATTGCACGTGACAGGTGCAGCCCGCTACATCGACGACATTCCAACGCCCACAGGCACGCTGCACCTTGCATTCGGCATGTCAGAGGTCGCGTGTGGCACGATCACCGCGATGAACTTGGACAAAGTACGTGCAGCTGATGGCGTCGTCGCCGTGATGGTCGCGGACGATCTGCCCTTTGCCAATGATGTCTCGCCCTCTGCGCATGACGAGCCGTTGCTGGCCGTGGATACGGTGCATTACCTCGGACAACCGCTGTTTCTGGTCATAGCCACATCGCATCTTGCCGCGCGCAAGGCCGCGCGTTTGGGTGACATCGAGATCGCCGAACAAACGCCGATCCTCACGATAGATCAGGCGCTGGCGGCGGATAGCCGTTTCGAGGAAGGCCCGCGCATCTGGACCAAAGGCGACGTTGATACCGCCCTGACAGGCGCCGCGCACAGGCTGCAAGGCACGATTGAAATGGGCGGTCAGGAACATTTCTACCTCGAAGGCCAAGCAGCACTTGCCCTACCGCAAGACGACGGCGAAATGGTGGTGCATTCATCGACCCAACACCCGACTGAAATCCAACACAAAGTCGCCGACGCGCTGGGCCTCGCGATGCACGATGTACGTTGCGAAGTCCGCCGTATGGGCGGCGGTTTTGGCGGCAAAGAAAGCCAAGGTAATGCGTTAGCCGTCGGCTGTGCCGTTGCCGCGCGTCTGACAGGCAAGCCTTGCAAGATGCGCTACGACCGTGACGACGACATGACGATCACAGGAAAACGCCACGATTTTCGGATCGACTACGACGTAGGTTTCGACGGCGACGGACGTGTGACTGGCGTTGATTTTACCCACGCAACTCGTTGTGGCTGGGCGCTTGATCTGTCGCTGCCGGTTGCTGACCGTGCGATGCTGCATGCCGACAACGCATATCTTTTGCCAAACGCACGGATCACGTCGCACCGTTTGAAAACCAACACACAGTCCGCCACCGCCTATCGCGGTTTTGGCGGCCCGCAGGGTGTTGTGGGGATCGAGCGGATGATGGACCACATCGCGGCCACGCTTAACCTTGATCCGATTGTGGTGCGCCAACGGAACTACTATGCAGAAATGGACGGCGCGGTTGGGCAAAACACGCGCGGCACCCGTTTTGGCGGTGAGCATTCGCCAAAAACCGCCGGCCAAACAACGCCCTACGGCATGGAAGTCACCGACTTTATCCTGCACGGCATGACCGACGCGTTGCTGAAGTCGAGCGACTACGCGGCCCGCAAAGCTGCTGTCGCGAAATTCAACGCGGAAAACACGGTCCTCAAGCGCGGCATCGCTTTTTCGCCCGTTAAATTCGGGATTTCCTTTACGTTGACGCACCTGAACCAAGCGGGGGCCTTGGTGCATGTTTACCAAGACGGCTCGATCCGCATGAACCATGGCGGGACGGAAATGGGACAGGGCTTGTTTCAAAAGGTCGCCCAAGTCGCGGCGTCGCGCTTTGGTGTCGACGTATCTACGGTCAAGATCACGGCCACCGACACGGGCAAGGTGCCAAACACATCAGCCACCGCTGCATCATCTGGCACCGATCTGAACGGCATGGCGGTGCAAATCGCCTGTGACACGATCCGCGACCGGATCGCCGCATTTATCGCAGAACAGTACGAAACCACCGCTGACAACGTGATTTTCGCGGACGGCAAAGTCACCGTCAACGACGCGACCATGACCTTTGCCGAAGCGGTTTTGCTGGCGTATAGCAACCGCGTCAGCCTATCTGCGACGGGGTTCTACAAAACGCCAGACCTCGAATGGGACCGGATCAAAGGGCAGGGGCGGCCGTTCTTTTACTTTGCCCATGGCTGCGCCGTGACCGAAGTTGTGATCGACACGCTGACGGGTGAAAACCGCATTCTGCGCGCTGACATTTTGCACGACGCGGGCGCATCGCTGAACCCTGACATTGATATCGGACAGGTTGAAGGTGGCTATGTGCAAGGCGCTGGCTGGTTAACAACCGAAGAACTGGTCTGGGATGACAAAGGGCGACTACGCACGCACGCGCCTTCGACCTACAAAATTCCGGCCTGCTCTGATCGGCCTGACATTTTCAACGTGGCGCTCTGGGATCAACCGAACCCTGCAAAAACCGTCTACCGATCCAAGGCCGTGGGCGAGCCGCCGTTCATGCTGGGGATTTCCGCGTTTTTGGCGCTATCCGATGCGATTTCCAGCTGCGGTGAGGGCTATCCGGCACTCGACGCACCAGCCACCGCTGAAGCAGTTTTGGACGCCGTGACCCGTGTGCGCAATGGGTGAGAACCAGTGGATCACGATCACGGTCATGCGGACCCAAGGATCGGCGCCGCGTGATGCGGGCACCGCGATGCGGGTGTTTGCGGACGGCCAAGACGGCACAATCGGCGGCGGCGCGTTAGAATGGGAAGCCACGGCAATTGCCCACGAAATGCTGGCGAACGGCAAGACTGACATGCAACGTGTCATGCCGCTGGGGCCGGACCTTGGGCAGTGCTGCGGCGGGACCGTGACGCTTGGGTTTCAGCAGGGCGCGGCTGTCGGTGACGCCACGCAACCCGCTTTGTGGATTTGGGGCGCTGGGCACGTCGGTCGCGCGATTGCGGGCGTTTTCGCGCCTTTCAATGACCGCCCGATTACGCTGATCGACACCACCGCTGCACGTATGCCGAGCAACCTGCCGGACGGCGTTGCCCCATTGGTTGCGGCGGACCCGTTGCTGGTCGTGCCGCACGCCCCCTCAAACGCGGACCATCTGGTGCTAACCTATTCACATGACATCGATTTAGCGCTCTGCGATGCCTTGCTGCGGCGCGATTTTGGTAGCATTGGTTTGATCGGGTCCGATACAAAATGGACACGGTTTCGGCGCAGATTAACGGCGATGGGTCATGGTAACGAACAAATTTCACGCATTGCCTGTCCGATTGGCGATCCAGCCCTTGGAAAACACCCCCAAGCAATTGCGCTCAGCGTTGCGACGGCCATGCTAACCACGCAAAGCGTGAAAGAGGAACGCACCGGATGAGTGAGATTTTACTGGCGCTAAAAGGCTTAACCAAAGCCTACCCCGGTGTTGTGGCGAACAGCGATGTGTCGTTCGACATCGAACGTGGCGAAATCCACGCGCTTTTGGGGGAAAACGGTGCTGGTAAATCGACGCTGGTGAAAACGATCTACGGCTTGGTGAAGCCTGACACGGGGACGATGACGCTGAACGGCGCGGCCTTTACGCCAGCCGAACCACGTGCGGCACGGATCGCTGGGGTGGCGATGGTGTTCCAACACTTCTCGCTGTTCGATGCAATGAACGTGGCCGAGAACATCGCGTTGGGCATGGAAAACCCACCACCGCAGCGCGAAATCGCAACACGTGTGCGCGAGGTATCGGAAAAATACGGGCTGCCGCTGGACCCGTCACGGATCGTCGGTGAATTGTCGGCGGGTGAGCGGCAACGCGTTGAAATCATTCGCTGTCTTTTGCAGGATCCTAAACTGCTGATCATGGACGAGCCGACATCGGTGCTAACCCCGCAAGAGGTCGATATCCTGTTTGAGACCCTGCGCAAACTGTCCGCTGAAGGCACGGCGATCCTCTATATCTCGCATAAACTCGAAGAAATTCGCAGCCTGTGTGACCGCGCAACGGTTCTGCGTCTGGGTGCTGTTGTCGGCGACTGCATCCCGCGTGACACGTCGGCGCGGGACATGGCAGAATTGATGGTCGGCGCGAAACTGCAAGTCCCGACCAAGGCCGAACGGGCCGTTGGGCGCGGTGTTCTCGTGCTTAACGGGCTTAGCGCACCCGCGCCGCATCAATTTGGCACGCCGCTGCGCGATATTAACCTGCGTGTTCGCGCTGGCGAAGTCATGGGCATCGGCGGCGTCGCTGGCAATGGGCAGGACGAACTGGTCGCGGCACTGTCCGGCGAAATGCGCACGGCAAACGGCATGGTGATGCTGGACGAGCAGCCGATCGGCAAACTCGGGCCAAACGCGCGACGTAAATTGGGGCTGTCAGTGGCCCCCGAAGAACGCAACGGGCACGCCGCCGCTGGCGATATGTCCTTGGTCGAAAACGCGGTTCTCACGGGTGCTGTGCGGCAAGGTCTCACATCGCGAGGCTTCTTGCGGTGGGGCAAAGCACGGGCCTTTGCGGATCAGATCATCAAAGATTTTGACGTCCGCACGCCCGGGGCGGCAAACACGGCAGGCGCCTTGTCAGGCGGGAACCTGCAGAAATTCGTGATCGGTCGCGAGATACTGCAAGCCCCCGATGTTTTGGTCGTGAACCAACCGACGTGGGGCGTGGATGCGGCCGCGGCGGCGGCGATCCGGCAGGCCTTGCTTGATCTGGCGGCCAACGGGGCTGCGGTGATTGTGATCTCGCAAGACTTGGACGAGTTGATGGAAATATCCGACCAGTTCGCCGCGTTGAACGAAGGTCGTTTATCAGAGCCACGCGCTGCTAACGGGCTGACGGTGGACGAAATCGGGCTGATGTTGGGCGGTGCGCACGACATGGAGGTCGCCCATGTTGCAACGTCGTAAGATGAGTTGTTTTGGCGAAATGAAACAGGGGGCGCGGTCATGATCATGCTTGAGAAACGACCGCAGCCGTCGCAAGGCTGGACGTTGGCGACGCCGATTTTGGCGGTTTTACTGACGATGCTGGTGGGCGGCGCGTTGTTTGCCGCACTTGGCAAAGACCCGTTGGTGACGATCCGCACGATTTTTTATGACCCGCTGTTTTCGGAATTTGCATGGTATTATCGCCCGCAATTGCTGGTGAAAGGCGCGCCTTTGGTATTGATTGCCATTGGTCTGTCGTTCGGGTTCCGAGCCGGTGTGTGGAACATCGGCGCAGAGGGGCAATACATCATCGGCGCGATTTGCGGCGCGGCTGTGGGCCTCGCGATGTACCCGATGGAAAGCGTGTTCATCTTTCCCGCAATGGTGATCGCGGGCGCATTGGGCGGCATGCTGTGGGCCATGATCCCCGGCATTCTGCGGGTGAAATTTGGCACAAACGAGATTTTGGTGTCCCTGATGCTGGTCTATGTGGCCGAGCAATTGCTGGCATCTATGGCGCTAGGCACGTTGCGCAATCCCGAAGGCATGGGCTTTCCCGGATCACGGAACCTGTCGCAATATCCATCGGCGGCGAACCTTGAATTGATCTCTGGGTCTGGCATGCACTGGGGTGTTGTCGCGGCGTTTATCGCGGTGATTTTTGCCTACATCATGCTTTCGCGCCATATCTTTGGATTTCAGGTGCGATTGTCCGGCCTTGCCCCTCGTGCGGCTGCGTTTTCGGGCGTCAATCCGGGCAGGTTGATCCTGCTGTGTATGGCGATTTCGGGAGGGCTTGCTGGTCTCGCTGGATTGTTCGAAGTCGCTGGACCTGCGGGGCAAATCAGCATCGATTTCAACGTGGGTTACGGATTTACTGCGATTATCGTCGCGTTCTTGGGCCGTTTGCATCCCGTCGGAATCTTGCTGGCGGGTGGGCTGATGGCGCTGACCTATATCGGCGGCGAAATTGCGCAGAGCAAACTCGGCCTGCCTGGAGGGGCTATTCAACTGCTGCAAGGGATGCTGCTATTCTTCTTGCTCGCGGTGGATGTGTTAACGCATTACCGCGTCCGATTTGGGCAGGGGGAGGTCGCATAATGGATCTGTCATCAATCAACCCTATCCTGTTGCTCGCATCGCTTATGGTCGCGGCAACCCCGATCATGTTGGCCGCGATTGGCGAATTGGTCGTAGAGCGATCCGGCGTTTTGAACCTTGGCGTTGAAGGTATGATGATCACGGGCGCTGTCTGCGGGTTCATCGTCTCGGTGAGCACCGGATCGCCGTGGCTTGGGTTCATTGGCGCGGCCATCGGCGGTGCGATGCTGGCGTCGCTGTTCGGGTTCCTGACACAGTATTTACTGTCGAACCAAGTTGCGACCGGCCTTGCATTAACCCTGTTCGGGTTGGGGCTGAGTGCTTTGATGGGCCAAGGTTATATCGGGATCAAATCGCCTAGTTTTCCTGATTGGCACATCCCGCTGTTGGGCGATATTCCGGTCATCGGCCCAATTGTATTTCAACACGATCCGATGGTCTATGTCGGCCTGTTGATCGTGCTGGCGGTCTGGGCGTTTCTGAAATTCAGCCGTGCAGGTCTAATCCTGCGTGCTGTGGGTGAAAATCACGACGCGGCCCATGCGCTGGGCTACAAGGTCAAACGCGTGCGGATGCTGGCGATTATGTTCGGCGGGGCTTGTGCTGGCCTTGGCGGCGCGTACCTCAGCCTTGTGCGGGTGCCGCAGTGGACGGAAGGCATGACGGCAGGTGCGGGTTGGATCGCCCTTGCCATCGTTGTTTTCGCCAGCTGGAAACCGGGGCGGCTTTTGCTGGGTGCCTACCTTTTTGGCGGGGTGACTGTTTTGCAGCTGAACCTGCAGGCCGCTGGTATGGCAATTCCGGTCGAATATCTTTCGATGTCGCCGTATCTGGCAACCATCGTCGTTCTGGTTATTATGCGGGCTGGACGTGCGCCCGGATCACTGGGCCGAATCTTTCACGCCTCGCGTTAGGGGCATACGACCACGACCATCAATGGGGATTAAAAACATGATGAAATCACTTCTGACCGGGGCCACTTTTGCCCTTGGCCTGACAACTGCGGCTTTCGCGCAAGACGAAACCACAAAGATCGGCTTTATCTACGTAGGCCCAGTCGGCGACGGCGGCTGGACATACGAGCACAACCAAGGCCGTTTGGCTGTCGAAGAGCATTTCGGTGACGCGGTTGAAACCGTATTTGTCGAAAGCGTGCCAGAAGGCCCAGACGCCGAACGTGTGATGACGCAGATGGCGCTTGACGGTGCTGACCTGATTTTCTCGACATCTTTTGGTTTCATGGACCCGACGATCAACGTCGCTGGCAAATTCCCAGACGTGAAATTCGAGCACGCGACGGGCTACAAGCAAGCTGACAACGTCTCTGTCTATTCCGCACGCTTCTACGAAGGCCGGGCTGTGCAAGGCCACATTGCGGGTCAGATGACCGAAAGCAACGTGATCGGCTACATCGCGTCCTTCCCGATCCCCGAAGTTATTCGCGGCATCAACGCAGCCTACCTGCAAGCCAAAGCGGTGAACCCTGACGTCGAATTCAAAATCGTCTGGGCCTACACATGGTTTGATCCAGCCAAAGAAGCCGAAGCAGCGACTGTTCTGATCGAACAAGGCGCTGACGTAATCTTGCAGCACACTGACTCAACAGCACCACAAGCCGCAGCCCAAGCTGCTGGTAACGTGGCAACATTCGGTCAGGCGTCCGACATGGCTGAATTCGGCCCGTACCCGCGCGTATCCTCGATCATCGACAACTGGTCACCATATTACATCGCACGCACACAAGCCGTGATCGATGGCACATGGGAAAGCACAAGCACATGGGACGGTATCGCGCCGGGCATGGTTGGCATTGGTGACATCACCGACGCAGTCCCTGCAGAGATCAAAGCATCCGCTGAAGCGATGATCGAATCTATCCGTTCGGGCGACATGCACCCGTTCACTGGTCCGATCAACAAACAAGACGGGTCTGTCTGGTTGGCTGACGGCGAAACCGCCTCCGACTATGGTGATGACGGCTTGGCTGGCATGAACTTTTACGTTGAAGGCATTGTAGGCGACGTTCCGCAATAAGAGACGCTGCCTAGGTAAACGAAAGGCCCGCCAATCTTGGTGGGCCTTTTGCGTTTTAGCGCGGCGCGTCTATTTGCAAACGGCGGCAGGCGCTTGGCGATTGTCAGCGCATAAAAAACTGGTGTGCCCGAGGGGAGGCGGCACACCAGTTTTTAAGGCGGCACGTTTTATGCCGCCCGGTTGTCCGTTTAGATCACGGTGTTGTCTATTCCGCCGCTGGTGCTTCGACCTCTGGCAGTTCGACGTTGACGTCGAGCGTCTCACCGCCACCACTGGAAAACATGCCGCTGTTTATTGCGAAAAAGCCCAGTAGCAAGACAGCGACCAGCAGGCCTGCAATGAACCACCCGCCGCCACCGCTGCTCCGACCTGTGTCGGTGTGGATAACGGTCGTGTCTCGTGTATCGCGATCTCTATCGGCCATCGGATGTCTCCTTGATTAAGTTATCCAGAGAACGCGGTGACATGATAAATAGTTCCGGCAAACGCCGATTAACTTTCACGGAGAGGCTGAAAAGCTGTATCTACCAGTGCGGCGGACGTTGATCGGCCAACGGCACAGAGCCGCCTGCGTCCATCTCGCGGCCAGCCTCGCGTTCCATCAACATCGCAAGACGACGGGTCGCCACGGCGAGCTCGTTTTCCTGCCGTGCGACGATGTCGGACAGCTCTTCGACCGTTTTGGTCAGGTGGGCGATTTGTTCTTCGATGTGTGTCACGTCTGTCATAATTCCCGCTTATCACGGCCCAACGAGACTGCAAAGCCAATGCGCATTGCCCCAACCGCCTGTCCGCGCTAAACGGCAGGCGCATTCAAGCAATTCCATAGGACCCGAAATGGCCAAGATGAAAAAAGCACCCAAGCCAAAGGCGCAAACCCCCAAAGGGTTCCGCGACTATTTTGGCGCTGAGGTGACCAAGCGCACTGAAATGTTAAATCAGATCGCTGCGGTTTATCATCGGTACGGGTTCGACGCGCTGGAAACGTCGGCTGTGGAAACTGTCGAAGCTTTGGGCAAGTTCCTGCCCGACGTGGACCGCCCGAACGAAGGCGTGTTTGCATGGGAAGAGGACAAAGACTGGCTGGCGCTGCGCTACGACATGACGGCACCACTGGCACGGGTCTATGCGCAACACCGCAACGATCTGCCGACGCCCTACCGCCGCTATGCGATGGGGCCTGTGTGGCGGAACGAAAAACCGGGACCGGGTCGTTTTCGGCAGTTCTATCAATGTGATGCGGACACAGTTGGAGCGCCAAGCGTAGCGGCCGACGCCGAGATTTGCGCGATGCTGGCGGATACGCTGGAGGCCGTGGGGATTGACCGTGGCGACTACATCATCCGTGTGAATAACCGCAAGGTTCTGAACGGTGTGATGGAAGTTGCGGGCCTCGCTGGTGACGACAAAGAAGCCGAGCGCGGGATCGTGCTACGCGCGATTGATAAGCTGGATCGATTGGGTGTTGAAGGCGTGCGGGCGTTGTTGGGCGAAGGTCGTAAGGACGAGAGTGGGGATGTCACCAAGGGTGCGGGGCTAAATGAAGAGCAGATCGAAGTCGTTCTTAAGTTTGTAAACGCAAACGATGTCGTGAAATCTAATGCTCTAATTGATCTATCTGAAGCCATTGGCGACGGCGACAGTGAAATTGCAGACGTTATTCGCGCTGAAATCGAACTTTCAGATAACAAAGGTCAACATACAAGCGACCGAGACGATATAGGCGATTTTGTAAATTCTCAACGATGTGAGTATCTCCGTAAATTGGTTCAGGGATCTGAGGTCGGTATTCAAGGCGTTGATGAACTCGAAGAGATTACCGCGTTATTGAGCGCCCAAGGATACGAAGCCAATCGCATCGTTATCGACCCATCCGTCGTCCGTGGCCTCGGCTACTATACCGGTCCTGTCTATGAAGCCGAACTCACCTTTGAAGTCACCGACGAAAAAGGCCGTCCGCGCAACTTTGGCTCGGTCGCTGGCGGTGGTCGCTATGATGACCTTGTGAAACGGTTCACGGGCCAAGAGGTTCCTGCGACGGGCGTGTCCATCGGCGTGGACCGCTTGCTTGCCGCGCTTGATGCGAAGGGTCGTTTGTCGAAAGCTGCCGTTGGTCCCGTGGTTGTAACCGTCATGGATAAGGCCCGCATGGCCGATTACCAAACGATGGTTGCCGAATTGCGCAACGCTGGCATCCGGTCCGAAGTGTACCTCGGGAACCCGAAAAACTTTGGTAATCAGTTAAAATACGCTGATGCGCGACAGTCTCCGATTGCGATTATTGCAGGTGGTGACGAGTTCGAGAACGACGTTATCCAGATCAAAGACCTGATCCTAGGCGCTGAAATCGCCAAGAGCGCGACGCTGGAAGAATGGAAAGGTCTGCCGTCACAATACGAAGTGCCGCGCGGTGATCTTGTCGCGAAAGTACGCGAGATTTTAGCGGGGCAGGGCGCGTGACAACAGCAGCAATCAAAGCCGAAGCATCCCGCATTTCCGCCGTGTTCGAGGCCGCAGGGGCTGTTCCCGTCGAGGCCGAAATCATGCAACCCGCAGAGGTGCTTTTGGACCTCTACGGCGAAGACATACGTGGCCGCGCCTATGTCACAGACGATCCGGTGCAGGGCGAAATGATGCTGCGCCCCGACTTCACCGTGCCCGTCGTGCAAATGCATATGCAAAGCCACGCCAGCCCGGCACGCTACACCTATTCAGGTCCGGTTTTCCGCAAACAAGACGAAGACCCGAGCCGCGCGCGTGAATATACGCAAGTCGGTTTCGAAGTTTTCGACGGCCAGAACCCTGCCGCCGCTGACGCCGATGTGTTTGCGACAGTGCAAACGGCGCTTGCCGACGCGCCTGTGCGGGCCGCGACAGGCGACATTGGTTTGCTGAAAGCCGCCGTTGCAGGTCTGCAAACAAGTGATGCACGCAAGGCTGCGCTGATGCGGCATATTTGGCGGCCCAAACGGTTCAAAATCTTGCTTGATCGTTTCGGTGGACGGGTCGCTGTGCCTGCGAAACGTTTGGCGCTCTTGGCCAACGAAAACCCCTTTGCGGACGCAGGGCCAGAAGTCGGTCTGCGGTCACGCCAAGAGGTGCAGCAGCGCCTTGATACGTTGCGTGCAGATGCCGCGATGGCCCCGATTTCCGGCGAAGAAATCGCGGTGATCGAAGCGATTTTGGCACTAAGCGAAACCGCCCCGCATGTCCTATCCGCCTTGCACGATATTGCGGTTGATATGCCTGCGATCCGCCGTGCTGTTGGCCGCTTTGAGGCGCGTCTGGACGCGATGTCAGCACGTGGTGTCGACGTCGAAACCCTACCGTTTGAAGGCAGCTATGGACGCACGTCGCTGGAATATTACGACGGTTTTGTTTTTGGTTTTTATGGGCTTAAGGACAATCGGCCGGTGGCCACTGGGGGGCGCTACGACGCGCTGACCGAAGTGCTGGGCGAGGGCCGTGCGGCCCCTGCCGTTGGTGCCGTGATCCGCCCTGATCTGCTGCTCGAGGTACGCGCATGTTAAAGCTAGGTGTGCCGTCTAAAGGGCGGTTGATGGAAAAGACGTTCCAATGGTTCGGGCAACGTGGCGTGACGCTGCGCAAATCCGGATCGGACCGCGAATATGCGGGTGCGGTTGACGGGATCGACGGCGTGGAACTGGTGCTTCTGTCCGCCGGAGAAATCCCGCGCGAACTGGCCGCTGGCAACATCCACATGGGTGTGACCGGATCGGATTTGGTCCGCGAAAAGCTGCCCGCGTGGGACACGCAGGTCGGTGAATTGGCGCTGATGGGGTTCGGCGGGGCAGACCTGATTATCGCCGTGCCGCAAGGCTGGGTCGATGTGGAATCGCTGGATGATTTGGATGCCGCCGCCGCCGCGTTCCGCCAGAAACACGGGATGCGGTTGCGGATCGCGACAAAGTATCACCGGCTGGTCCGCGAGTTTCTGCGCGACGAAGGTGTGGCTGATTACCGTCTCGTCGATAGTCAGGGCGCGACGGAAGGTGTCGTGAAAAACGAGACCGCTGAAGCGATTGCAGACATCACGTCGACGGGCGAAACACTGCGGGCCAATGGGCTGAAAATTCTGGACGGTGGATTGATTCACGCGTCACAGGCGACGCTGTTTCGGGGCCGCCGACGCGACTGGACGGATGCACAGCGGGCGACGTTCAAAGAGCTGTTGGCGCTGCTCGACGTATGATCAGAATCGGGTTGTGACTCGCGTGCACAAGGCGTGCACAACCCGTGCACTGCTGTGTCAGATGTTGATTGAGTTGTTTTGGCGAAATGAAGCCGGGGTCAGAGCACACCAATGGCGGCGAGTGCTTCGCTGAGGGCAGCGGGAAGCGGTTCTTCTTCTTCGCGCCCCGCAGGCAGGTCGATGGGGGCGTCTTCTGGTGTGAGATAGCGCCAACCTTGGAATGCGCGTTTGGGGGTGCCTGCGACGCGGATCAGGGGTGTGTCGCAAACAATGGCACAGCGTCTGATTCCATCGGCGGAGATATGTTCGTCGAGGCGGATGATGGCTTGGCGTGCCAGAATGACGCCTTTGATCACCCAATAAATAGAGCCGCCATTTAAGATTTCGGTATCGCGTTTGGGCCACATCCGTGTGACATGACGGGGGTAGCCGTCAGCGGTTTGGGCCTGTTTTGTGGCTTGCCATGCGGCAAGTCCTTCGACATTTTCGGTGCCGACAGAGAGTTTGATCAAGTTGACGGTTTTAGTCACGCGCGATTCCTCTTAGTTGGGGTAACGCTTATTGTTTAGGTCTGCGTCTATCAAGATTTAAAATTTACTATATTTTGACATTTTCGTATTGCGGACACCACATGTTGGGGTATGACGGCCTCGAGAACGAACAACCGCCGCCCGGCACCTCGCAGAATCTCATTCCCTTTTCGCGGGAATTCACGTAGTGTGAATGTCTCCCGTTGCCATATTTCGATCACGAAAGGTCATCCCATGTCCCGTTTTACCACCCCAATCGCCGAGCAAATTTGGGACATGAAGTACCGCTTCAAGCAAGCAGATGGCACGCCGATTGACCAGACTGTCGAAGATTCGTGGACGCGCATCGCCGGTGCACTGGCAAGCGTTGAAAAAGACCCGAAGGCATGGGAACCAAAGTTCTATAACGCCTTGGAAGATTTCAAATATCTGCCAGCCGGCCGCATCACCGCTGGTGCTGGCACGGCCCGTTCAGTGACGTTGTTCAACTGCTTTGTCATGGGCACTGTGCCGGACAGCATGGGCGGCATCTTCGACATGTTGAAAGAAGCCGCGCTGACCATGCAACAGGGTGGCGGGATCGGTTACGATTTCAGCACGATCCGCCCGAAAGGCGCGTTGGTCGAAGGCGTTGCGGCGGATGCGTCTGGCCCGTTGTCCTTCATGGATGTGTGGGACGCGATGTGCCGCACGATCATGTCAGCGGGGTCGCGTCGCGGTGCGATGATGGCGACGATGCGTTGCGATCACCCCGACGTCGAGGACTTCATCACCGCGAAATCCGACGCTGCCCGTCTGCGGATGTTTAACATGTCCGTGCTGATTACCGATCCGTTTATGGATGCGGTAAAAGCCGACAAACCGTGGGATTTGGTATTCAACGGCGAGACATACCGCACAGTTCAGGCCCGCGAATTGTGGGATGCGATCATGCAATCCACCTATGATTACGCCGAGCCGGGCGTCATTTTCATCGACCGCATCAACAAAGCGAACAACCTGTCCTATTGCGAAACCATTGCCGCGACGAACCCGTGTGGCGAGCAGCCGTTGCCCCCATATGGCGCGTGTTTGCTGGGGTCGATTAACATGGCCCGCTTGGTCAAAGATCCGTTTGGTGATGCGTCCGCGATGGATGAAGACCTGATGATTGATCTGGTCGCGACGGCTGTGCGGATGATGGATAACGTGGTCGATGCATCCCGTTTCCCGTTAGAGCAGCAGGCGCAAGAAGCCGCCGCCAAGCGCCGGATTGGTCTTGGCGTCACTGGTTTGGCCGATGCGTTGCTGATGGTTGGCCTGCGCTATGGGTCCGAAGAAGCTGCGGCACAGACTGACAAATGGATGCATGCGATTGCCCGCGCCGCGTATTTGGCGTCTGTTGATCTGGCGAAAGAAAAGGGCGCGTTTCCGCTGTTCGACGCGGATAAATTCCTGGCTTCAGGTGCGATGCAGGACATGGACGAAGACGTCCGTGATGCGATCCGCGAGCATGGTATTCGCAACGCATTGCTGACCTCAATTGCGCCAACTGGCACGATTTCTTTGTATGCTGGTAACGTGTCATCCGGGATCGAGCCTGTGTTTGCTTACGCTTACACACGCAAGGTTTTGCAGAAAGACGGATCGCGTACCGAGGAAGAAGTTGTTGATTATGCTGTACAATTGTGGCGCGAGCTGAAAGGCGACACAGCATTGCCGGATTATTTCGTGAACGCGCAAACACTCGCGCCGCTGGATCACGTCCGCATGCAGGCCGCAGCGCAGAAATGGATCGACAGCTCGATTTCCAAGACGATCAACTGCCCCGAAGATATCAGCTTTGATGATTTCAAAGAGGTTTACATGGCCGCTTGGGATCAAGGCTGTAAGGGCTGCACAACTTACCGTCCAAACGACGTGACTGGGTCGGTCTTGTCGGTGTCCGAGGAAAAATCCGAGGCCCCAGTACAGGTGGCGACAGACGGCGAAACTTCTGAGATTGTGTATTTGGCAGAGCCGCTTGACCGTCCGCAGGAATTGGATGGCGCGACATACAAATTGAAATGGCCGGATTCTGAGCACGCGATCTACATCACCATCAACGACTTGATCGTCGCAGGGCACCGTCGTCCGTTCGAGGTATTCATCAACTCGAAAAACATGGAACACTTTGCGTGGACCGTGGCGCTGACACGGATGATCTCGGCGGTATTCCGGCGCGGCGGTGACGTGTCGTTTGTGGTCGAAGAGTTGAAAGCAGTGTTCGACCCACGCGGTGGCGCATGGATGCAGGGCAAATACGTGCCGTCTATCTTGGCCGCAATTGGTGGCGTGATTGAAAAGCACATGGTCGCGACAGGCTTCTTGGCTGGCGAAGGCATGGGCCTGAAATCGGACCCACAAGCGGACGTTGTCCCGTTGAATAGCGCGCCCAAGGGCAAGGCTTGCTCGTCCTGCGGCGACTACGACTTGCGGATGGTCGAGGGCTGCATGACATGCGGGTCTTGCGGGTATTCTAAGTGCGGGTGATGCTGGGCTGAGGTGTTAGGCAGAAACATGAATAGCCTTCTCAAAAGCAAGCAATAGTGTGCGCAAGGCCTGTCAAGATTTAATTCTCTTGACGGGTTCTTGTTTTTTGAACCCATATTTATCGTTTAAGGTTAGAGGCTTATCGTGATTTAGTGTCTCCGGGAGAATCGCGGCCTGCATTATGCGCAGCTGCGTCGGCTTTGGCTCTCCCGAGTGTTCAAGAATGGTGTCGCAACGTGGTGAGGCGGTTGTGCCCTGTTCGGCTTCTAAAAGAGGGCATCTCGAGTGGTCGAGAAATAATGAAGCCCAAATATTTATTCTCGCCGCACTCGGTTAGGTGACCGCTGAACCGGCGGATATCAAAAGTGAACCGCAGCTCTTTCGATTGATGACGACGCATCAATTCAGCGACATTACCCTTCCGGCTGACTTTCAAATTATCCACGAAGTGGTTTGCAGCTACGCAATTAACGGTAAGATTGAGGTCGCGGGTGGTTTGGCTGGTGAAGATTTCTACAAAAGGTTGGCGACGGCTGCTGCATTCCGCTGGGGCCTGCTTATCAAGATGACGTCTGACGCGATCGGGGCAGCGCTGTCAAAGGGAGCCGCACGGCTCGAAGTGGATCATTTTGTTGATGTTTGGGTGGAGCAGACACAGATGCCCCGCTTCGTGACTCCTTTCACGCATGACCGTTACGAAACGATGTTTCGGCGGGACAACCCGTTTCTGAAATCCATCGACGAATGATGTGGCCTAACGCTTGATGAACAACTTCATCCTAACCAGCACATTGACTGCACTCAAGTTAACCCGTCTATTCGGGACATCTATCAGGAGACAAACATGCGCGCGCTTTTCAACATTTTTATCCTTCTTACAATCCCATCTATGGTCTCTTCTCAGACCTTAGATGACACACCCCGAACGGCCATCATGTCTGCATTTCCACCTGAAATTGTTGCCTTGCAAGACGGTTTCACCGATCAGGTTAGCTATAGTTTGAATGGTGTGACCTTTACTACTGGTCAGTTCGAAGGCAAGCCCGTCGTGATGTTCTTGTCGGGTGTAAGCATGGTGAATGCGGCGATGACAACGCAATTGGCACTCGATCACTTTGACATTAAGCGAATTGTATTTTCCGGCATTGCGGGCGGTGTTGACCCAGATCTTTCAATTGGCGATGTGGTCGTATCAGCGCATTGGGGGCAATATCTACAGGGCACAGCTGCGCGAGCTGATGGAGACGGTTTTGCCCTTCCAGGGTGGATGTCATCTGACTTCCGAAACTTTGGTATGTTCCACGCGATCCCTTTCGGCGTCCTCAAAGAAGATTTGGCTGAGCCTGACAATCGGTTCTGGTTCGACGCTGATCCAGCGTTGCTGGCGGTCGCCACTGACATTTCTGAAACGCTCTCATTGGCTGATTGCAACGCTGAGGCTGCTTGCTTGACGCGCGCACCGCAGATCGTAGTTGGTGGCAACGGCGTCTCGGGGCCGATTTTTGTAGATAACGCGACCCTGCGAGAACATGTTTTTACATCTTTTGACGCACGGGTTCTGGATATGGAAAGCGCTGGCGTCGCGCAGGTCGCGTTTGCTAATGATGTGCCCTATATCGCCTTCAGATCGCTTTCAGATCTTGCTGGTGGGGGCGACGGCGCCAATGAAATGAACACGTTCATGTCTCTCGCCGCTAGTAATGCGGCGATCGTGATGCGTGGGTTCATAGCCGCACTCGACGACTAGACAGGGTGGTCTTTCTAGTTGAGACTGGCTCTCAATGCTAAGACCATAGCACCAACTATCATCTGGCATCCATCGACCAATGGCTGTGATGAAGGCAAATGCTAAAGTTATACTACCTAGAGTCCCGCCGATCGAAATCGCGTCAAGCCAAGCCAGTGTGGGACCATCGTCTTGACAAGCCCCAATCAAATAGGCTGCGGGAACTACTACTCTACCATAGAAATCCAAGTGCATTGCGAATGCGATCCTTTAGCCCGTTCTACGGCGAAGCTGAATGACCCCCAACTAGATTCCCCTTCGTGTCTTGGTGCCTAGGACGTCTTCGGCGGAGGGTGTGGGGAGATCGAAGTAGTCCATCGTTCCTGCGTATCCATTGCCGCCCATCCGACCTAAGGCATCCAGCTTTTTATGGTCTGAATAATGGGTTTTCGGGTCGATGATATCCTCACGGATGTGTGCCATAACAATTCGGCCCAAGATGATCTCGCGTGCAGAGCTGATTTCGATTCCCAAGTAACGTTCACATTCAAACGCCACGGGGGCTTCTGCGATCCTTGGGCATGCCACCATTTGTCCTGGTGCTGCAGTAAGGCCAGCCATTTCGAGTTCATCGACCTCCGGGTCGAACCCAGCCGCTGTCACTGACATGGCTTCGACATTTGCGCGATCGACGATGTTCACAGTAAAGCATTCGGTCATGCGGATATTGTAAGCGGTGTCTTTGAAACTGCGGTCTGGTTTATTCTCGACACCCAAAGCAAGGATCGGTGGATCTGCGGACAGACAGTTGAAAAACGAATAGGGGGCTGCATTCACCACGCCATCGGGCGAAACGGTGGTGACCCAAGCAATGGGCCGAGGCACAATCGTGCCGATCATGACCTTATAGGCTTCGCGGGGGGACATATCCGCGAAATCAAACGCGTGGTAACCTTCTTGAAGGGTCAATTGGCCAGCTCCTTGCCGTAGTGTGAGAGTATAGATTGGATACTATCTGGTTGTGCGGTAAGCTCGGCGCGTCCCGCGACGGCCCCCAGGTGGTGCTCCATTATTTCCGCAGCCCTCGCCTGATCTCCGGCGCGAATGGCCCCGATGATTTGCGAATGCTCGTCCACGGCACATTCCGACGAATGATTTCGCGCATACAGTGACATGATTAAGGAGCAGCGCAACACGACCTCTGATACATAGCGGGCTAACACATGATTGCCGGTGAGTTCTGCTAGCAGGATGTGAAACTCTCCCGCGAGGCGAATGGATACGGGATCGTTTTTACCTCTGACAGCATCCTCGTGACGCACATGCGCCTCTAGGCGATCAAAGCCGTCTTTGTGGATTCCCTGGCATAAAACCCTGATAACCTCTGTTTCAAGGCAGCGGCGCACTTCAAAGATGTGCTGGGCTTCTACTTTTGAAGGCTCTGCAACAAATGCCCCTCGATTTTTATACGTGACAACCAGTCCTTCATTCTCAAGCCGGACGAGAGCATGGCGCACGATAGTGCGACTTACGCCGAATTGCTCGCCTACGGTGTCTTCCGGTAGGCGCATACCTGGCTTGAGTGCTTGTTCGATGATTGCCTTGCGCAAAAGGTCATGCACTGCATCGGTAAGTGTATTTTTGTCGGCCATAGTCAACTTTGCTCATAAAATTTGCACGATGCATATCGCATACAATTTATCCAGTCAATTGGATACAATCTTCTTGACCGACAGAAATCCTCATGCCATCCCAAATATATCGTATCCAATCTGGGTGATTCCTAGATACAATTTCATTGGACGGGGACCAAAATGAAAACTCGAAACCTCTTGCTTATTTCGGCAGCACTTGCCGGTCTTTCGGGCGCAGCGCAGGCTGAAAATGTATTAACCTGGGGGGCGAACCGCGACATTGGATCGCTTGACCCCTATTCATACGGGGACAGCTTTACCATCAACGTGCTGAACCACGTTTACGAAGGGTTGGTCCGTTACGACAAAGACCTGAAGATTGAACCAGCTTTGGCGGAGAGCTGGGAAATCCTAGAGGACAACATCACGTGGCGTTTTCATTTGCGCGAAGGTGTAACATTCCACAATGGCAACCCTTTCACAGCGGAAGATGTCGTTGCCTCCTTGACGCGTGTCAGCGACGAAACGTCACCGCTTAAAGGAAACCTGCCAGCCTACGTGAGTTCGGAGGTCGTGGACGATTTGACAGTCGACGTTACCCTGAATGGAACCTATCCGCTGTTGTTGAACGATCTGACTAATATCCACATTTTCGACAATGAATGGATGACGGAAAATAACGCCCTTAAGCCGACCGACATCGGGGCGGGCACCGAGGGTTACGCGACCTACAATGCCAACGGCACGGGCCCTTTCGTCGTTGAAAGCCGTCAGCCAGATGCTAAAACCGTTTTCGTCGTGAACCCCGATTGGTGGGACGAGCCACAGCATAATCTGGACCGTATTGAGCTGACACCTGTCACATCCGCCGCAACACGTGTGGCTGCATTGCTATCGGGTGAGATCAATTTCACCAACGACGCACCTGTTCAGGATCTTCCTCGCTTGGCGGCCGCACCAAATGTTAAGGTGCTGGAAGGTGTGGATCTGCGCACCGTGATGATTGGCTTTCCGTTTCGAGAAACGCTGACCACGGGCGAAGCGAACCCATTTAAGGATCGCAACGTGCGCGAAGCGCTGTATCGTGCGATTGATCTTGATCTGATCCACCAGCGGGTCATGCGCGGTAAGTCACGGATTGCGGGTGCGACAATTGCCCCTGAAATTCCAGGATATGTTGAAGCCTTGGATGATCTGCCTGGTTTCGATCCAGATGCAGCACGGAACCTGTTGGCAGAGGCTGGTGTGCCTGAGGGACTCGAGTTTGAATTCAACTGTCTTTCAGACGGGCTTGTGAATGAAGAGCAATTCTGTCAGGCGATCGCATCCATGTGGACGCGTATTGGCCTGTCGCCAAAGCTGGATGTTGCGCCGCGTGCTGTGCAATCGCCAAAGCGGACAAATGGCGCAACCGACGTTTACACATTGGGTTGGGCTACTTTGCCTTTATTGGACAGCTATTCACCATTGTTGCAGATCTTCCACTCCAAAGACGGCAATGCAGGTGTGTTTAACTGGGGCGACTGGTCTTACCCTGAGGTTGACGCGCTGATTGACGCCGCAGGTAGTGAACTGGATCTGACAGCGCGGTTGAATTTGCAAACGCAAGCACTTCAGATCGTCAAAGACGAAATGATCATGATCCCGTTGCACCAGCAGCCGATGGCATGGGCCGTGACCGAGAACGTGGCAGACATGCCGTTGTTCTCGGACAACAAACCACGTCTCTGGTTCGCGATGGTCGACTCCGATTCCTAAATCCTGGGCCGGGCCTGTTTCGGGCCCGGCGCTTTTTTCCTTGCCCTTTGCCATCTGAAAGACAGCTATGATTGCATTTTTGATTAAACGCACCGCGAACGCCGCCTTTGTCATGTTGGCGGTCGCACTGCTGGCCTTTGTGATCTTCCGGTTCTTCGGTGATCCCGTCGAGATGATGGTGAACGAACAAGCGACGCAACAGGACCGCATTGAATTGCGCGAGCGGCTTGGTCTGAACGATGGCTTTGTCACGCAATATACGCGGTTTGTGACCAACGCCGTGCAGGGTGATTTCGGGATTTCCTACAGAAACCAACAAGATGTGATGGTTCTGATCAAGGACAGGTTTCCTGCGACATTCGAGCTGGTTCTAGTTGCGACTGTGATTTCACTTGTGGTGGGCATTCCGCTCGGGGTCTTAACTGCTGTCCATCGCGACTCACGTTTGGCCAATATACTCCAGCTAGGGTCTATTATCGGCGTGTCTTTACCAAGTTTCGTAGTTGGCATCCTGCTCATTTTGGCATTTTCGGTATCATTGGGGTGGTTGCCCGCCTTTGGGCGGGGCGACACCGTCGACATCGGGTGGTGGTCTACCGGACTGCTGACACCGTCTGGTCGCATGGCCCTTATCCTGCCGTCGTTGTCGTTGTCGACTTTTCAAATCACGCTTGTGATGCGGTTAGTGCGGGCCGAGATGCTCGAAACCCTGCGCGCCGATTACATCAAATTCGCCCGCGCCCGTGGTGTGCCGATCCGGCGCGTTCAATGGCGTCACGCGCTGCGCAATTGTTTGATGCCTGTAATTACACTGACAGGGATGCAGATCGGAAATCTGATCGCGTTTGCGCTCGTGACCGAGACCGTCTTCCAATGGCCGGGCATGGGCCTGCTTTTTATCCAAGCGGTGACCTTCGTCGATATTCCGGTGATGGCGGCCTATCTGATGATCGTTTCGTTCATTTTCGTCGCGCTGAATACGCTGGTCGATATCACCTATGCGTGGGTCGATCCGCGCTTGCGCGATGACGCGGCCCGTGCGGGTGGTGCAAATGGTTGATCCCGAGGTTCCAATGAAAAATACATCCGACATCACTAAAGGCGGCACTGCGTCACCGCTGATCCCACAAAAGCCGTCACGATTGACCAAGCTGCGCGAAAGCGATCTGTGGTTTTCGTTCTGGTCGCACCCCTCTGCCATTTTTGCGGCGGCACTGCTGGCGTTTGTCACGATCACGGCCTTTCTCGCGCCGTTCATCAGCCCCCAGAACCCCTATGACCTAGGCGCGCTAGAGCTGTGGAATTCTGAGATACCACCGATCTGGGACGCGCAAGGGCAGTGGCCTTATCTGCTGGGCACCGACACGCAGGGGCGCGATATTCTATCAGCCATTCTCTACGGGTCGCGAATTTCACTGATTATCGGGTTTGCCTCGGTGATCTTGGCCTTGTCCGTTGGTTTGGCCCTTGGTTTGATCGCGGGTTATTTCGGTGGATGGGCTGATAACATCATCATGCGGATCGGCGACGTGCTTTTGTCGATGCCATTTATCCTGATTGCGATTTTGATCACTGCGGTGGCGTCAGCGTCACTGCCGACGGGTCTAAAAGACGTGCTCGCGGCACCGATCCTGATCTTTGCGATCGCGGTGCCGTCGTGGGTGCAATATGCGCGCACGGTGAGGGCCTCTGCGATGGTTGAAGCCAAAAAAGAATATGTCCAAGCGGCGAAACTGATCAGGGTCAAGTCGTGGCGGATCATGTTGAACCATATTCTGCCCAACTGCATGACACCGATCATGGTCGCGGCCACGCTTAACTTTGGGTTGGCTATTTTGTCCGAGGCGACGTTGTCCTTTCTCGGTGTGGGCATGCCGCCGGATCAACCCAGCCTCGGCACATTGATCCGCATCGGTAACCAATATCTGTTCTCGGGCCTGTGGTGGATTGTGGTGTTTCCGTCGATCCAACTTTGCCTAATCGTTTTGTCCGTCAACATGATTGGTGACTGGCTGCGCGACGCTCTCAACCCCAAACTTCGGTAGAATAAAATGACAACATTGATCCTGAAAAACCTGCGTCCGATGGGCGGTGAACTGACTGACCTGAATATCGTTGATGGTCGTTTTTCTGCCACTGCGCCAGAGGGTGCCGAAGTCATCGATTGCGGCGGGCGCATTCTGATCCCCGGCTTGATCGAGGCGCATACGCATCTTGATAAATCACTGCTGGGCATGGACTGGTATCGCAACGAAGTCGGGCCGCGCCTGATTGATAAGATCGACAATGAACGCGAAGTGAAAGTCGCACTTGGCCTTGATCCGCAGGTGCAAAGTGAACGGCACGCTATTCTCGCGATATCGCATGGCTGCACCCATATTCGCAGCCACGTGGATGTGGATACCCACCACGGTCTAGCAGGTGTCGAAGGCGTGATGGCGACCCGTGAAAAGCTGGCGGGTATGATTGATATCGAGATTGTCGCCTTCCCGCAGTCGGGCATGATGACCCGTCCGGGCACCGTCGAGATGATGGATGAAGCCCTGAAATTGGGCGCAGAACTGGTGGGCGGCATTGATCCTTGCGGCATGGAACATGACCCCAAAGGCCATCTGGATGCGGTATTTGGCTTGGCTGAAAAACACGGCAAGCCGATTGATATCCACCTGCACGAGCGCGATGCGTTGGGCTGGTTCTCGATGGAGGAAATCATCGACAGGACGATTGCGCTTGGCATGCAGGGCAAAGTTGCGATTAGTCATGCGTTCTGTCTTGGTGCTGTAGATCGCGGGTATGTCGCGGGTCTCCAAGAAAAGCTGGCCGAGAACCAGATCCACATTTTAACAACGGCACCGGCGTCGGCACCTGTCCCGGCCGTCAAGGAGCTGAAAGAATATGGCATTCTGACTGGCGCTGGCTGTGACGGTATTCGTGACACTTGGGCCCCGTATGGCAATTCCGACATGCTGGAAAAAGCGATGCACATCGGGATGCGCAATAACTTGCGGCGCGACGACGAGGTCGAATTGGCGTTGGATATTTGCACCTTTGGTGGTGCCGCGATTATGGGCCTAAAAGGCTACGGATTAGACGTCGGATGCGTAGCTGATTGCGTTCTCGTCGAAGGCGCGACACTGGCCGAGGCAGTTGTGACCCATGCGCCTCGCAAGCTGGTGCTGAAGGCAGGCAAAGTCATCGCCCGCGACGGTGCTTGCGTGATTGAGGCCCCTTGATGGCCAAACGCACACTTCTGACGGCCCGATGGGTCATTGGCCACATGAATGGTAAACATGTCGTGTTTGAGGACGGCGTGGTTGTGATCGAAGGCAGCACAATCCTGTATGTCGGCACTGCGTATGACGGCGCCGTGGAAAGCCGTTTTGATTACGGGCAGGCCGTCATTTCACCTGGGTTTGTTGATCTTGATGCGTTGTCGGATCTGGATACGACGATCCTTGGCTATGACAACAGTCCTGCGTGGCAAAAGGGGCGTGTTTGGCCCGAGAGCTATATCAAGCGCGGCCCCTACGAGATGTATGCGCCCGATGAGCTTGCGTTTCAAAAACGACATGCTTTTGCGCAGTTGATCCGCAACGGGATCACCACCGCACTGCCGATTGCGTCGCTCTTCTACCGCGAATGGGGCGAAACAGTTCAGGAATTCGACGCGGCTGCCACTGCTGCAAAAGACCTTGGGTTGCGTGTGTATCTGGGGCCAGCGTATCGCAGCGGCGGTCAAGTCACCGATGGCGATGGCAACATTCGTGCGGTTTTCAATGAGGATCGCGGCCTTGCCGGATTAAGCGACGCGGCTGAATTTGCAGCACGGATTGATGGGACGGCGGGGGGACTCGTGCGGGCGATGTTTGCACCGGACCGGATTGAGACCTGCACCGACACGCTCTTGCAGCGGACAGCGACAATCGCCGCAGAGATGGGCGCACCCGTCCGCTTGCATTGCAGTCAGTCGCCAGTTGAGTTGCGCCTCGTTCGCGAACAGCATGATTGCGCGTCGATTGAATGGCTTGACCGGATCGGTGTTTTGCAAAGCAATTGGTTGCTGCCACATGGCACACAGGCGGTGGACGCCGAATTTGATCTTATCGCACATTCTGGTGCGACGCTGGTGCATTGCCCGCTTGTGTCAGCGCGGCACGGTGGGGGGCTGAACAGCTTTGCCAAATGCCGTGACAAAGGCATCAATATTGGATTGGGCACTGACACGTTTCCCGCCGATATGATCCTGAATATGCAGATCGGCATGATGACCGCACGTATGCGAGATGGGATGGATGCGGTCCGGTCTGAGGCAATGTTTGATGCAGCCACGCTAGGCGGTGCAAACGCGCTGAATCGCGACGATTTGGGGCGCCTTGCGGTTGGTGCCAAGGCCGATATTGCTGTCGTGAACCTCAGCGAAACGCTGCAAACGCCGGACCCCGTTCAGACACTGATGACGTCATGTGCAGGGCGCGATGTGCGTGATGTCTGGATCGACGGACGTCATGTGATGGCAGACTGGCGCATACCCGATGTGGATGCCGCCGCTGACGCGCAACGCGCCCAGGATCAGTTCGACGGCGTCATTGCCAAATACCCCGAACGCACAGCAGGTCATCCGCCTGTGTCGCGTATCTTCCGCCCCAGCTATGAAAGGAACGCCTGATGAACGACATCGTTCTAGACGTGCGCAATCTGCGCGTCGAATTCCCCACACGCAAAGGCACGTTAACCGCAGTGGATGACGTATCTCTGCAAATCCGCCGTGGCGAAATTTTGGGTATGGTGGGCGAGTCTGGTGCAGGTAAGTCGATGACAGGCATGGCAATTCTCGGCCTGTTGGAACCTCCGGGCCGGATTGCTGCAGGGTCGATACACCTGTCTGGGGATCGTATTGATACTTTGGATGACAAAGCGATGCAGACCATTCGTGGCCGTCGCATCGGGGCAATTTTCCAAGACCCGCTGACATCGCTGAACCCGCTTTTCAAGGTGGGCGATCAACTGGTGGAAACGATCCGGTTGCATACCCAACTGGATAAATCCCAAGCGCGCGAACGGGCCAAAGAGTTGATGCGCGAAGTCGGCATTCCGGCCGTTGATGAACGGATCGACAATTATCCGCACCAGTTTTCTGGCGGGATGCGCCAGCGGATCGTGATTGCGTTGGCGCTCAGTGGTGAGCCGGAATTGATTGTCGCAGACGAGCCGACAACCGCGCTGGATGTGTCTATCCAAGCCCAAATCACAGCCTTGCTCAAACGGCTGTGTCGCGAGCGCGGCACGGCGGTGATGTTGGTCACCCACGATATGGGCGTGATTGCCGAAACTGCAGACCGCGTGGCTGTGATGTATGCGGGACGTTTGGCCGAAGTTGGTGACGTGGACGACGTCGTCCGTCGCCCGCAGCATCCTTATACGCGCGGGCTGATGGGCTCGATCCCGTCGCTTCAGAACGAGGTGGAGGAATTGCAGATGATCCCTGGGTCGATGCCGCGCTTGAACGCAATCCCGCCAGGCTGCGCCTTTAACCCGCGCTGCGATCACGCCACGGCGCAATGCCGTGCTGACATGCCTCGGATCAACGGTGCAGCTGGCGGCGTCGCCTGTTGGTTGGCCACACAAGGAGCACCCGCATGAGCATTCGATCAAACGCTATTCTTGAAGTTGACGCGTTGGAACGTCGTTTTGACGTCTCCGCTCCGTGGCTCAACCGTATGATCGAGCGCAAGCCAATTCAGACGCTACGCGCGGTGGATGGTATTGATTTCGTGATCCAACGTGGACAGACGCTGGCGCTTGTCGGGGAATCCGGCTGTGGCAAAAGCACGGTCGCAAAACTGGTGACAGGCCTGCACGCGCCATCTGGCGGCAAGATCAGGTTCCACGGAGACCGCGATAGATTGCAGATGATTTTCCAAGACCCATTTGCCAGCCTGAACCCACGCTGGCGGGTCGGTCGGATCATTGCAGAGCCGTTGCGCACGCTTAAACCAGACACGCCCGACGATATTGTGTCAGCGCGCGTAGATGAGTTGCTAGAGACAGTAGGTCTTGCTGCCGCTGACCGTGTTAAATTTCCGCACGAGTTTTCAGGTGGCCAACGCCAGCGTATTTCCATCGCCCGCGCACTTGCGGGAGAACCGGAATTCCTTGTCTGTGACGAGCCTACCTCGGCACTAGACGTGTCGGTTCAAGCGCAAGTATTGAACTTGATGAAGAAGCTCCAAAAGGAGATGGAGCTGACCTATCTCTTTATCAGCCACGATCTGAGCGTCGTGCGCCATATGGCCGATGTCATCGCGGTGATGTATCTTGGGCGGATCGTCGAAATCCAGCCCACGGCGGATCTCTTCGCGAATCCGCTGCATCCTTATACGCAGCTTTTGCTGGAAACTATTCCCGATCTTGAGGCCCCGAAACGCGACCGCAGTCCGATGGGCGGCGAGGTGCCATCACCTGTATCGCCACCAAAAGGTTGCACCTTCCATCCGCGGTGCCCGATTGCGTTTGACCGATGCAAGGTCGAACGCCCAGAACGAAAGGTCGAGGTGCATAACCGTCGGGTGGCCTGTTTCGCGGCTGAAACAAAACTGGAAGGACCATCAGATGTATAACGAAAGCTTCCTGCGGCGTGCGATTGAAATTTCGGCAACGGCGATCACGACACCGGGCACGGAACCGTTTGGCGCTGTCATTGTCAAAGACGGTCAAATTGTGGGCGAGGGGATCAACCGATCCGTCATGAACCATGATCCGACCTCGCACGGGGAAACCGAAGCGATCCGCGACGCGTGTCGCAATCTGGGGACCGTCGATTTACGAGGGTGCGCGTTGTATTCAAGCTGCGAGCCCTGTGCGCTTTGCGTAGCTGCAATGAATATCGCAGGAATTGCCGCATTGTATTACGCGGCAGATATGGGGCAGGCGGGCGATGCGATTGCTGATCTCCCAGAAGCGGCTCGGTTTCCGGTTGATGTCGATTTGTTAACCCACGAATGTGGTCATGCCGTCGAGACCCGCCGCATGCCTGCAGTACAGCACCTCAGCGCCGATGCCGCCAAAATCCTTCAAGACTGGGCGACATATGCCCGTGCAAAGGTCACTTGATGCGCATATTATTTCTCAATCCGAATGCGACAGAAGCGATGACCGACAGCATTGTGTCCGTTGCGAAAACGGCGGCTGCGGATGTCGATATTTTGGGCTGGACCAACCACTCAGGCCCTGCCGCTATTCAGGGGCCTGAAGATGGGGAACGGGCCATTAGCGGTCTGATGGATCTATTGCCCTCCGCCAAAGCGGAAAAGGCTGATGTCATCGTCATCGGATGCTTTGATGATACCGGATTGGACGCATTACACGCGGCTGCTCATTGTCCGGTGATCGGTATAGGGCAGGCGGGCATGGCTATCGCCGCTTTATACGGCGGGCGGTTTGGCGTGGTCACAACATTGGCCGTTTCGGTGCCTGTGATCGAAGACAACGTCATGACCTACGGTCACCAGATGGCCTGCGCTGGTGTATTTGCATCGGGCTTGCCTGTCCTTGAGGTCGAAGCGGGCGGCGCCCACGTGACCCAACGGCTGCTCGAGACGATCACAGTCGGGAAAAACGCAGGCGCACATGCGCTGGTCCTAGGCTGCGCGGGCATGGCGCGGCTAAAACCGGAACTGGCGTTGAAATCAAATGCGGTACTGGTTGATGGCGTGTCAGCTTCCGTCAATCTGGCGCACGCACTCGTTTGATTTGTATGGCCGTTTCGGAAGTCAAGTTGGATCTACCCGGCGTAACCAACGAGAAACGATTAAAGGTCATATATAATAGAGTTCATCGGCCCTTTGTTGTGTCATCGCAGTCTATCTCCAGGTCACTTTGTATCATGAAATATGCCGACAGATGGGCCAGCACAAAAAGAGCAACTGTCATTTGAGATCGACCTGCATGCCGATTTGTTTACTGAAGGAAGAAAGAATGGGCGATTTTCTATAACGAACTTCTTGTGGGCTAACTTTTAAGGTGTGATTAGTACCTTGAAATGTATGGTATTTTTATTGAGTTAAGCTTTGCGCACGCTTTTGCTTTTTTGCGCAGACTATTGCTTTTTGAGCCCAAGAAAGTTGTTTTTTAACTATTTGAATCGAAATAGTTTTTCGATTCTTCGAATCAGGTAGGATGCAGGCTTTGAGAAGCCTTTTCCTTTTTCTCCCTAAACGACAGTCATAAATTGACCGTTTTGGTAGTTTCGTTTTCCATTATGCAGACAAAGGTTGGCCGTTGGAGTGATTTCGATCACTTCGGCGGCCTTTTTATGTGAAGTAGGGAAGGTTTGTTCGCTTACCAAGGATGTGGATCAGGGGGCCGCTGAGATATGTCGCGTCGTTAAGCTGTTTGATCGGCATCAAACCGCGACAAGTCCAAAGTGGACAGCATTCGTGGTCCTCGAATGGTAAACTCATTCTGAAGAATAGGCGGCGCACTGCCAAGCCAGAGTTTAAGAATGAACCATTCCCTTTGGCAGGCGTTTAGTCAGCAAAAGGAGACTACAATGGCCGATAAAACCACTGACAGCACACAGCCTGAATCGACAGCCGAAACCGAGGACCTCACGGTCGTGATCCCCGGTGAAAAGCGTGACATTCGCAGGGAATCTGTCGATCGTGACGACCCACCGGTCGCAGACCTCGCCCGCGAACTGCCTCCGGAGATGAAAGACGCAGTGCGCAGTGAAGGCACACTGGAAGGTGACGCAGGCCGCCATGACGGCGACGACGCGCAGGAAACATCCGGCGAACTTAGCGGGATCGCGGACGACCGCGAGACGGGTGCTTAATCAGGATTAGCCGCGGGGATTAGAAACACGCGGGGCTGCTTTCCACCAATGTGTTCGGGAATAGCTTGGCAATGGGTTCACCCCATTGCCAAGCTCAGCAAAGTGAGGCCCACCCAGAATGCGCGCCTCGCCTCGTGATGCTATTCGTAGGTGCTGCAATTGCTATTTACTCTACCAACCCTGCCGTTTCCCGTTTCATGACTGCCGCCATCGCTGGACGGTTGGCGCAACGCTTTAGCCAGGCTTGGATGGATGGTTGCTGGGGCGCTGCATCGGGTAGCCATTGGAACGGGCTTGAAAGCAGCAGATCAACTGCGGAGTATTCTTGTCCGAGCAGGTATGGCTGATACAGTGCTTTGCTCAGGCACCCAATAACTGCATCCATATCGCGGAATGTTGCATGCAGTGCAGGATGGTCGATCTTGGCCCAATCGAGAACCAGGACGGGTTCCATCACGCCTTGGTAATAGAACAACCAGCTTAGGAATTGGCCGCGTTGCGGGTGTCCGACGGGGCGACCCATCCCAGCTTCTGGGAACATATCTGTCAGATAAGCGACGATTGCACCGCGCTCGCGCACATGATCGTCGCCGTCGGTCAGGTAAGGCACTTTCTTTTCGGGGTGGGGGTTGCGTGCGTCTGCACCTCCGCTGCCATCTTGTCGCGCAACCGTGACGTCGATCACGTCGATCTGGTCGGTGATGCCCATCTCTTCGATCAAAAGAAGGATCGACGTCGAGCGGGAGTTCTGGGAATGATAAAGTGTCGGCATGAGTGTATCCTGAAGTTGTGTCATGCCTTGTCTTATCCGACACCTGCTGACAGATTGCGTCAGCATGGCCAGAACCGATCGCCTTATGCGCCTGATGGATGCGCTGCGCCGCTTGCCGGCACCCGTCACCGCCGCGCGGCTGGCGGATGAGACGGGCGTGTCGCGGCGTCAGCTCTATCGCGACATCGCTACATTACGCGCTGGTGGCGCGTTGATTGATGGCGAGGCTGGGGTCGGATACCGGTTGACCGAAGATCCCGCATTACCACCGCAAAGCTTTTCGCAGCTGGAGATCGAAGCGCTTGTCCTTGCCGTCAGTGACTTGTCCCAAACCGGTGACGCGGCGTTGGAGGCCGCAGGTCGATCCGCCCTCGCGCGGATCATCGCCACGCTTGCTGACGGGCAATCGCGTCAAGCCATGCACACCGTCTTACGCAGCTTCCGTTCGACGCCAGCGCGGCTGGAATTTTCCGTGGACATTGCGCTGTTGCGTCGTGCTTGCTGGGAGGAACTGGCGCTGAATGTGCGGTATCGCGACCTTAAGGGCCAAGTCACTGAACGCGAGATCTGGCCGCTTGGCATCAGTTATTCGGACCGCACATTGATGGTGTTGGTTTGGTGTTGCTTGCGTCAGGACTGGCGTGTCTTTCATGCGTCTGGAATTGAAACTGCCTGCCTCAGCGGGGTTTCCTTTAGACCTCGGCGCGTCGCTTTGTTGCGCGAGTATGTCGCGCGCGATACCTGTGCGGGTATGTCTGCGAAAAAGTAGAAAATCTCTCTAATCCCATGTCCTGCCGTAGGCCGCTACAGGGGATGCGACGCCGACGGCTGCACGGGCAGTAGCGCCCACGAAATGACCCAGAAATAGGGTATCTACGACAATTTAACCCCCTTAAAGAGGTCCGCATCAACCGCGTCGCCATGAAGAACAGACACATCGCCAGTGGTCTCAAGGACCGCAGCACGGACCTTTGATAGATCGAGAGCATTTGCTTCACGCAGCTTAGCAATGAGGTCTTCTTCGGCGACGCGGGTTGCTCGTAGCGCATCATATAAAATTTCACCGTCCTTCATCAAAAGAACGGGTGTGTTCTGTACAAGCTCATCGAACCATTTTTGTCGCCTGCGAATAACTGACACATAATATTGCACAGCAAAGAGCGTCAGCATCGCGGCCATGGTTTGCAATAATCCAGTCCATGTTTCAGATTGTGAAGCACCAGCGAGCAAAGACCCTGTGGCAACTGTCACCACAAAATCAAAATTTGTCATTTTTGAAAAAGATCGCAGTCCGACTAACCGTACGAGCAGAACAACCCAAAACAGCCCGATGCTACTCAAGAGCGAGCCTTTTACAATCGCGTCGATTACGGCGTTGTCGAAAAACATAAACGGCCTCCTGTCTGTTTAAGAGGTTGGATAGCGGGCTTGCTGAGCTGCGAAGCTTACCTGCATCAACCGATGAAATTCCCCGCACTAGGTCTCTTTTCGTAACGCATAGTTGAAGGAAACGTTCCAAACCTGTGAGTTAAGGCAAGTAAACGAGCAGCAAATTCCCTTTTTGTCTGTATAAAAGGTATCAATTGGGACAGTGCAGAGTTGATCACCGTACAGGATCGCCAACGTCGGCCCTGTGTTTTTTAGTTGTGCGATGTTTCAAGAAAAAACGTACCATTTCTCGCGATGCGTCTGGACCTTTGGGGTCGGTATAGCTTCCTGCGGCATGGCCGCCGGACCATGCGTGGCCCGATTTAACTACGACCCATTCTTCGACATATGGGCGAGATCGGCCAACGCGGTGAACCGTGCGCACAAATTCGCGCCCGCCGACAACCTGTCCTGACTTTTCTAATTTTTCGAGATTGCTGTAGGGCTCTACAGCCCGCATTGCGATAAATCGACCATTGCGGGGATTAACAACTTTGTCCGCATCCCCGTGGAAAACAATCGTCGGCATTTGGGCGGTGTGGCGTCGCCCCGTGGCGCCAAATTGCATTGCTCTGGGGGCTGATTTCGCATCGAGAGCAGCACCGAAACCCAAGCCCGAGTGGACACCGACCGCAGCAAATATGTCTGGGTATTCAACTGCAAGTGTAAGCGCCGCAGACCCACCCGCTGACAAGCCGGATACATACACTTTGGCGGGGTCAATTTTCTGTTCATCAATAATCTGTCGGGTCAGGTTCGCAATCAGTGCAGGTTCTCCGGCGCCGCGTTGCTGGTCGGCAGCGCGATACCAATTCCAGCAAAGATGATTGTGCGCTTCACGAGCTTGCTCGGGGTAGAGCACGACAAACCCGAATTCTTCGGCCAGTGTATTCATACCCGTGCCACGGGCGAAGTCGCGCGATGATTGTCCACAGCCGTGCAACATCACGATAAGAGGCATCGGTCCGGTCGCCGTCGCAGCAGCCTTTGGCACATAAAGCATGTATGAGCGCGCGCCAAAGTCGCATTGGTACGTCTCGGTGTTGAATGATGCCCCGCGTGGAACAACGGCGCGTGATTGCGACGTCGCTGGAATCTTTGAGTTGGGTTTGACCTGCGACGCGCCTTTTGCCTTCTGTGAACGCGCTGTAGAAGGCTTCGCCGACTTCACGGCTGACTTTTTGGGCTTTGGTTTAGCGGGCGTGAAGGTCGATCCCCATGCGTTGGTCAGCGCGGTAACTGTAGCCCTACGGATTTTCTGCCGCGACCGCGCACGCGCTTTTTTGAACGGATCGTACATGTGACCTCAAATCTATCGTGACCGTTACAGCAATTTTGGTCGGAAAATTGATACGCGCGGGTTGCCGAACAGGCATTGGTTGCACCTTGTTTCAAGCATCAAAGGTTGGGCAGGCATATTGCCTACCCAACCCTTCGACGCCGAAAATATAAATCGCTGGCAGCTTTACGCGCCGGAGACTGCAATTCCGGTTAGTTTAGCATTCGCCGCTTTTTCCATGTCAAGAATTTGCGAAAGCAAATCGTGAGCTTCCTCGTTCTTAAGCTGCTTCGCCCACTGGCGCAGCGTTCCGTAACGCGCGATTTCGTAATGCTCCACGGCCTGAGCAGCCCCGATCAGGCACATGCCCAAGGCTTTACCGCTGGCCTCTTTGATAATGCCTTCAGTTTCTTTGATCAGGCCCTCAATGGCGTCGCATTTTTCGCCCTCGGCTGGCTGGTCGATCGTCGCGAATACTTTTTTAAGCAGTTTGACGTGCTCTTTGGTTTCTTTCAGGTGATCCTCGAACGCTGACTTGATGTCATCATCATCAACGGCGTCGATCATCTTAGGCATCGCCTTGGTTAATGCGTTTTCGGCATAATAGATGTCTTTGAGTGTGTGGTGGAACGCGTCTGCCATGGTTTTCATTTTGGAATTCTCCAGATGTGAAGTTATGAAATCCAAACTCTCAATTATGAAATCCGTTCCGCCAGCAAGATCAATGTGAGCCTACTTCCGCCGAGTATTTAAAAACGCACTGTGAGGTGCCGCGTCATTTCCGATGGCCGCGATTTAATCGCGCCTTTTGGCTTTTGTGTTCCTTGCGAAGGACTGCCAGCAACCATTTAAAAATCATCAAATTCCGGCACGTTGCCTAGTCGCACGAGGAAGTTTGGTGGCTCTAACTCGCCGCTGTTCAGGTCTTCGGTGATGATGTAGGCGTCAGCGCCCGCGCAGTTTTCGTGCTGTGCTTCGCGTTCGGCTCTGTTTTGCGCTTCGGATGCTGTGGAGTATGTGAAGGTTTTGTCGATTTTCAGGTCCGGTTGTCCGCCGCGTTTTGACGGTTTCTCCACGTAAGTTTGGCAAATATAATGTATCTTTACCGTGTCTTGGTCTGCGTTTTTCATAGGGAATACCTTTGCGTGCGTGGCGAAGATTGTGGGGATGTTGGCGTTTCGTTCTCGTGCTTATCGCGGATTATTGCAGGACTGAACATAGGTTATCGGTGATGTGCTTCACGTTTTGTCGCGGCGATCTGCGCGGGTGTATTTGTGGCAGCGTGAGCGGTTGTGCGACGCGAAAAGGGGCTGCTTGTGAAAGCCGCCCCTTCGGAATTTTCAACAGACAGTTGCGCGTTGCTCTATTCAGCGACCAGACGCAGCGTTGCCAGATCGGTGCCAACGACGACATTCCCTTCAAAGCCACCGTCACGCGCTGCAGTCTCGTAGTCAGCCTCGGTCAATGGCGCGGGCAGCGGATATGGCCCCTGACGTGGTGCGCCCAGTGGTGGGATCATGTGCGTATACATTAGATTATCCACACCAGCCCGCACCGCGAGTGCCCCCAGATCAGTCGCCGTAGACTGGCGGTAGTAGATCGGCGGCGGAAATCCCGTGTCACCGTCGGGCCCCATCACAGGGTGGATGACCGAATGCACCAGCACATCCGCGTCTTTTGACAGCAGTTCGACCTGTGCCGACGTGGACGAATCGCGCGGCGGGGCAGGGCTGTCGTTGCCTGCATCGCCGCCGATGACCACGCTACCAGCGGGCGTATCGACCCTAAAGGACGCGTGACCTGCGATATGGCGGCTAGAGATCGCCGAGACGGTCACGTCGCCTTTCTGCCAGACGGTTTGAGGCTCTGTCGATGCGCCAAAGGTTGTGACATCCAGCAAATCCGATGGGCCACCCGCGAGGCGGCTGGGATTTTCGGCAAGGCGTTGCGCCATTTCACCGGATTCGATGAGAGCATCGCCGATATGTGCCGCGAATTTATCGCAGCTCATCGTGTGGCCGTCGTCAGAGGTAGCGTCTTCGTGACAAACCAGATCAACTTTTGGGCCATCCGAGTTGAAATGCCAGCGGACTTGCATCAGATCGGCAAGCCCTTCGGAATGGTCCGAGTGAATGTGGGTGAAAAACACGGCATCTAACGCCGCCGACGACAGGCCGATTTTAGATAGCTGCTGGTTCGTGCCGCGCCCCGTATCGAACTGCAAAAGCACGTCGCGGCAGTTATTTTCCTCGGTGCCGTAACTGACCAAGGTGCCTGATCCCGCCAGACCGCCAAAAACAGGCGGGCCGCCTTGCGTGCCAGTCAGCGTCACCTCAACACAAGACGCCGCCTGCGCCCCCGCGCCAAGCCCGATGAAGGCCAAAGCCAGCGCCGAGGTGGTCATACCCTTAAAGTTCATCACAAATCCTCCCAGATTTATTAGTCTCACCTTTATAAATGTCGATATTTATGGATTCGGTCAAATAGTATCGATACTAATTTGGTGGGAGAGGTTTGGGGCAGCGGTGACCGTCAACGGATTTTGATCGGTCTGGCGGATGTTTGTGAGGTTTTTCGGTTTTTATGAGGTTTCGTTCGCGCGAACGACTGAACGCAGACGAGCGACGGCTGATCGTAAGGTTGAAGACCCTGAAATATCACGGATTTAAGAGAGAAAGTGGTGAGCCGTGATGGGTTCGAACCATCGACCTACTGATTAAAAGTCAGTTGCTCTACCAACTGAGCTAACGGCCCACTGGGGGGCTTCTAGAAAGACCTGCCCGCAGGGTCAACCCTAAAATTGCCAACATCTGGATAACTCTGCAAACCTTCTCTATATGCCCTTATATGAGCCAAAAAAACTTAACAAAAATTCCGTTCATGAAGATGCACGGACTGGGAAATGACTTTGTTGTTGTTGATGAACGGGGGATTACGCCGCGCATTGATGCCGCTTTGGCGATTCGTATCGCGGATCGGCATCGTGGGGTGGGGTATGACCAACTTGCGGTGCTCAGTGATTCGTCTGATGCCGATGTGCATTTGACGTTTTGGAATGCTGACGGGTCTCAGGCCGGGGCGTGTGGCAACGCGACCCGCTGCATTGCCCGCCATATGATGGACGCGCTGCAGCGCGATACGCTGACGATCACGACGGATCGGGGTGTGTTGCAGGCCGTGGATCAGGACGGGATGGCGTCGGTGAACATGGGGCACCCGCAACTGAACTGGGACGCGGTGCCGCTATCGCACGACGTGGACACGCTTGCCTTACCGATAGAGGGTGCGCCTGCGGCCACTGGCATGGGCAATCCGCACTGCACGTTCTTTGTTGATGATGCTGAAGCTGTTGATCTGGCCGTCCGCGGTGCTGAAATCGAACATCATCCGCTTTATCCCGAACGCACAAATGTCCAATTCGCGAGCGTCATTGGTCCCGACCATATCCGTATGCGCGTCTGGGAACGGGGCGTGGGGATCACGCAAGCCTCTGGTTCGTCGTCCTGTGCAACTGCCGTGACTGCTGCCCGCAAGGGGCTGACGGGTCGTAAAGTCCGCATCGATCTGGATGGTGGCACGCTACATATTGACTGGCGCGATGATGGCGTTTGGATGACTGGCCCGACGGCCCACGTATTTGATGGTGTTTGGTATGTCTAAAGCTCCGATTTTCTCGAACCACGGCTGCCGATTGAACGCCTACGAGACCGAAGCGATGAAAGATCTCGCGACCCGTGCTGGCGTCGAGAATGCGATTATCGTGAACACCTGTGCCGTGACCGCAGAAGCCGTGCGCAAAGCGAAGCAGGACATCCGTAAGCAACGCCGCGCCAATCCAAACGCCAAAATCATCGTGACCGGATGTGCCGCGCAAACCGAACCCAAGACGTTTTCAGACATGGGCGAAGTCGACGTGGTGCTGGGCAACACTGAAAAGATGGACCCTGCGACGTGGACGCAGATGGCGCCTGATTTGATCGGGATGACGGAACCCGTGCAAGTCGATGATATCATGTCGGTGACGGAAACGGCTGGCCACTTGATCGACGGATTTGGCACGCGCAGTCGCGCTTATGTGCAGGTGCAAAACGGGTGTGACCACCGCTGTACGTTCTGCATTATTCCCTACGGTCGTGGGAATTCGCGATCTGTGCCTGCGGGTGTCGTGGTCGATCAGATCAAGCGGCTCGTGCAAAAGGGCTATAACGAAGTCGTCTTGACTGGCGTCGATCTGACCTCTTGGGGTGCTGATTTGCCATCCACGCCAAAGCTGGGCGATCTGGTGATGCGCATCCTAAAGCTGATCCCTGATTTGCCACGCCTGCGGATCAGTTCGATTGACAGCATCGAAGTTGACGAAAACCTGATGCAAGCCATTGCGACCGAACAGCGCCTGATGCCGCATCTGCACCTAAGCCTGCAACACGGCGACGATATGATCTTGAAACGGATGAAGCGGCGGCACCTGCGCGACGACGCGATCGCCTTTACCGAGCAGGCCAGCAAGCTGCGTCCTGACATGACATACGGCGCTGATATCATTGCTGGCTTCCCGACAGAAACCGACGCGATGTTCGCCAACTCGCTGGCGCTGGTCAAAGACTGTAACCTCACATGGCTGCACGTCTTTCCCTATTCCGCCCGCGAGGGAACGCCCGCTGCGCGCATGCCTGCGGTGAATGGGAAACTGATTAAATCCCGCGCCGCACAACTTCGTGCTGCTGGTGACACGGCCGTGCAAACCCACCTGCAAAACCAGATCGGCCTGACCCATCACATCCTGATGGAAAATCCCCGCATGGGCCGGACGCAACAATTTGCCGAAGTCACCTTTGAAACTGATCAACCCGAAAGCCAGATCGTGACCACCAAAATCACCGGTTCCACCGCCACCCAGCTCACGGCTTGAACGCAACCGCCCCTTCATTTCGCCATAACAACTCAGGCAACATATGTCCCAAACACCTGTCCTCTGGTCATTTCGCCGCTGCCCCTACGCCATGCGGGCGCGACTGACGATTTTGTATACGGGCGTGAAAATGGACCTGCGGGATATTCTGCTCAAGGACAAACCCGCAGAGATGACTGACGTTAGCCCAAAAGCCACGGTTCCGGTTTTGAACACGGGGACAGAGGTGATTGAAGAATCTCGCGACATCATGCTCTGGGCGCTCGCGCAGAATGATCCGCATGGCTGGCTTGATATGCCAGCTGAGGGATATGCGATGATCGACACGAATGATGGCCCGTTCAAGCGGGCGTTGGATCACACGAAATACGCGGTGCGCTTTCCTGATCGCGATGCGACGGCGGATCGCGCAAAGGCGGCCGATGTGTTGTTTGGGTTGAACGACCGTCTGGTTAACCAGCCTCATTTGTTCGGCGATGCCCCGAAAATGGTGGACACTGCGATCCTGCCTTTCGTGCGCCAATTTGCCAACACGGACCGCGATTGGTTTAACGCGCAGGACTGGCCGCATCTGATCCGGTGGTTGACAGCCTTCGAGACCTCGGACAGCTTTAAGGTGATCATGGTCAAACGTCCCATCTGGGAACCGGGGGCCGCCCCTTCGTATTTCCCTTAAGGACACGTTATGAAACTCATTTCTTCTGCGGCTTCGCCGTTTGTGCGCAAAGTGCGTGTGCTGGTTCATGAAATGGGCCTGACCGATGCGATTACAGAGCAGCAGGTCACGACGACTGCGTTTCAATCCGACGCCAGTGTGATTGCCGCCAATCCGCTGGGTAAAATCCCTGCGTTGGTCCGAGATGATGCTGCGACTCTCTATGATAGCCGCGTGATTACCCGCTTTTTGAACGACACCAATGACGGCGCGTTCTATCCTGCGGCCCGCATTTGGGAGACTTTGACGTTAGAGGCCACAGCAGACGGGATCATGGAGACTGCTGTTTCGATGGCTTACGAGGTCCGTCTGCGTCCTGAGAATGAACAATCGGCCGATTGGGTCGAGGCCCAGTGGCAGAAAACCAGTCGTGCGATTGCTGCTGTGAACAACCGCTGGATGAGCCATTTGGCTGGTCCGTTAGACATGTCGCATATCGCGGTGGCGTGTGCTTTGTCTTACGTCGATTTGCGCCACGATGCCCGGAACTGGCGAAATGGGAACGACGCGCTTGCCGCTTGGCACGAAGCTTTCAAGCAGCGCGACAGCATGAAAGCAACATCTGCCTGAGTACGTAAAACGTCGAACGGGAGATCGCAGTGCGAATCCCGTTCGGTTTCTAGTGTGGCTTAGAAGTTAAAGCTGACACCGACGTTGAGCGCGTTGGTGAAGATGTCGCTGGACACTGTGCCGCCTGTATCAAGGTCGCCGTCGTTCACAGAATACGTTCCTTTGTATTCCCCAAACACGGACCAACGATCGTTGATCGGCATGCTGGCACCCGCGATAATGGTCGCGGCGGGCCCTGTGACTTGGTAGCCCAAGGTCGAGCTGTCTTCGGTGATGACTTCGACATGGGGAATGGCAAGGCCGATACCGCCACCGACGTAAGGTGTGATGTCGCCAACCACGTCCTGCCACCGATAGTAGGCGTTTGCAGTTAGCGTGTTCAGGCCGTCGGTGAATTCAAGGCGGCTGTACCCGTCAGGCAATTCGCCTTCTTGTGGGTAAACTTTGTTGTGCGAGAAATCGAGACCATAGCCGAACGACGGACTTTGCCATTTTGTGACACGAATACCATAGTAGGGCGGGGCGTCGAACGACTTGCCTTCCCAGTCGACATTGAACGAGCTGCTGGGAATCACGTCATCGCCAGAAATCTTAACGTCAGACGGTGGTGCCGTTTGAATGCCGCCATAAAAGCTGAGTTCGATCTCTGCTGACGCCGCATTTGCGGTGCAAAGTGCGATCATCAATGGAATAAGGCGCATAAAGGTCATCGTGGGAGTCCAACGTTGCAATGTTGTCCCAGATATAGACCTTCGGTATCACCACAGCAACAGCCCAAAACCGTGGTTTTGTTCAACATTTCGCTAGTTTCCGCCGACGGTCGAATCGGTTGTGTTGCACCGAAGCCTACAACCGGCAGGTTTAGTGGGGGCTGGACGGTCTGGCACTGGATGTAGCATGATACAGGGGAGTAGGGAGCTTAACACCTTGGATACCTGTATCGCATAGACCCTATATAACCCCCTGCGCCCGAATGTCCGCTGGACTGGCAGGGAATTGCCGTCTAAACACCGCCGCAATGGGCGATGCTTTGGGCTTCACCCCTATTCGCGCGGAAAACCGCAACATTAAACCGGAGATGCACCCCGTGTCACATGCAGACGAACACCAGGGCACACGCCGCGACTTTATCTACTACGCTACCGCAGGTGCGGGCGCAGTTGTTACAGGCGCTGCTGTCTGGCCACTGGTCAATCAGATGAACCCCTCTGCCGATGTTTTGGCTTTGGCCTCTATCCGCGTCGATATCAGCGCAGTTAACCCTGGCACACAGATTACTGTTCTGTGGCAAGGTAAACCGGTTTTCATTCGGTCCCGTACCGAAGACGAAATCGCCGAAGCGCGTGCTGTTGACGTAGACAGCTTGCCCGATTCCGAAGCGAACAACGAAAACCTTGGCGACGTGCCAGCGACCGATGAAAACCGGGCGCTTGACGAGTCTGGTCAGTGGTTGGTGCAAATGGGTGTGTGTACACACCTTGGTTGCGTCCCATTGGGCGAAGCTGGTGATTTCGGTGGTTGGTTCTGCCCATGTCACGGGTCGCACTACGATACGGCTGGCCGTATTCGTCGTGGTCCTGCGCCGCGCAACCTGCCGGTTCCTATCGCGTCCTTCGTGGACGACACAACAATTCAACTCGGTTAAGGAGAGAACCCCATGAGTGGCATTCCCCACGACCATTACGAGCCAAAGACCAACCTTGAAAAAGGTATGGAAGCACGGCTGCCGATTCTCGGCCTGCTTTACACAACGATCATGGCTCCGACGCCGAAAAACCTGAACTGGATGTGGATTTGGGGCATTGTCCTGACATTCACACTGGCGTTGCAGATCATCACAGGCATCGTGCTTGTGATGCACTACACGCCACACGTCGATATGGCGTTTGCGTCCATCGAGCACATCATGCGTGATGTGAACGGCGGCCATATGATCCGTTATTTCCACATGAACGGCGCGTCACTGTTCTTCCTTGCGGTTTATGCCCACATCTTCCGTGGCCTTTACTACGGCTCTTATAAAGCCCCACGTGAAGTCACATGGATCATCGGTATGCTCATCTATCTTCTGATGATGGGGACTGCGTTCATGGGTTACGTTCTGCCATGGGGCCAAATGTCGTTCCACGGTACTGCTGTTATCACCGGCCTGTTTGGTGCGATCCCGTTCATCGGTGAAAGCATTCAGACGTGGTTGCTTGGTGCTGGCGCTGTTGGCCAACCTGCGTTGAACCGCTTCTTCTCGCTGCACTATCTGATGCCATTCATCATTGCTGGCCTCGTGATCCTGCACATCTGGGCGTTCCACCACACAGGCAACAACAACCCAACTGGTGTTGAAGTGCGCCGCACGTCCAAAGAAGACGCAAAGAAAGACACACTGCCGTTCTGGCCGTACTTTGTGATCAAAGACTTGTTCGCGCTGGCCGTGATCTTGGTCGTGTTCATGGCGGTTGTGGGCTTCATGCCGAACTACCTTGGTCACCCAGACAACTACATCCCTGCGAACGCGCTTGCGACACCTGCGCACATCGTTCCTGAATGGTACTTCTTGCCGTTCTACGCGATCCTGCGGGCCTTTACTGCGGACGTTTGGGTTGTTCAGATCGTTCAATTCCTGAGCTTTGGCATCATTGATGCGAAATTCTTTGGTGTTCTGGCGATGTTTGGTGCGATTGCAGTCATGGCGCTGGCGCCTTGGTTGGACACATCGTCTGTCCGTTCAGGCCGTTACCGTCCGATGTTCAAGTGGTGGTTCGCCCTGCTTGTCGTCGATTTCATCCTGCTGATGTGGGTTGGTGCGCGTCCAACAGAATTCCCGTATGACTGGATTTCATTGATCGCCTCGACGTATTGGTTTGCCTACTTCCTCGTGATCCTGCCGCTTCTTGGCGTGATCGAGAAACCAGACACACCGCCTGCAACGATTGAAGACGACTTCAATGCGCACTATCCGGCAAAAGGCAGCACCGCTGCTGCGAAACCGGCAGAGTGAGGAAAGACACAATGACTATGTTCCGTAAACTCACCCTTTCCGCCGTTGCTGCTGTGTCCCTTCTGGGGACACAGGCCGCCGCAGAAGGTGACGTCCACATTAGTGACGTGGATTTCTCTTTTGACGGTATGTTTGGCGCTTTCGACCAAATGCAGTTGCAACGCGGCTTGCAAATCTACACTGAAATCTGTTCCGCATGTCACGGTCTAGAGCACGTAGCGATCCGCACACTCGGCGACGAAGGCGGCCCTGCGCTGCCCGAAGACCAAGTGTTCGCATACGCTGAATACTACGAAGTGTTTGACCAGGCTTTGTTCGATGGCGAAGGCGATTTTCGTCCAGCGACACCAGCTGACAAATTCCCTGCTGTAACGTCCGTTGGCGCACCTGACTTGTCCTTGATGGCCAAATCACGCGCTGGCTTTCACGGACCTGCGGGCACTGGCTTGAACCAACTTTGGTACGGTATGGGTGGCGCTGAATACATCACAGCGATCCTCAGCGGCTACGAAGAAGAGCCAGAATGTGCCGCTGATGCAAACATGGAAGGCTACTACAACACTGCATTTGCAGTTGGTGGTTTCCCAGAATCCTGCGTTGACGAAGAAGGCCACAACATGGTTCTAGGGTCGTGGATCGCGATGGCACCGCCGCTGTATGATGGTGCGATTGAATTCAACGACGGCCATGCAAACGACATCCAAGCCATGTCGGAAGACACCGCTGCATTCCTGATGTGGACGGCTGAACCAAAGATGATGGCGCGTAAGCAGGCTGGTCTGACCGGCGTGATCTTCCTCGCGATCCTGTCTGTGCTGCTTTACCTGACGAACAAGCGTCTTTGGGCACCGCACAAGAAAAAAGACTAATTTCTTTGATCTAAAGTATACGAAAGGCCCGCCAGATTGGTGGGCCTTTTGCGTTTGAAGGTCAGGGCCTGTGGTGTGGCATGGGCTTTGGGCTGATAGCGGAATCACCCCAAGTAAGCGCGTAGTGCTGGTGGTGGGTTTGCGAATATCTCTTCGCTGCTCACGGGCGCATGGGCCACACCGTCCGCGACCAAGATCACCTGATCCGCAAAGCGACGTGCATCGTCGGGGTCATGCGTCACAATCACAACTGATTTGCCAGCCTGCACTAATGTTTCGCGGACCAATCGCAGCATGTCGTCCTTCATCGCAGGCCCAAGTGCGGCGAAGGGTTCGTCTAGCAATACAAGCGGACGTTGCGACACGAGAACACGGGCAAGTGCCGCGCGGCTTTGTTGTCCGCCGGATAGCGCCGCTGGTTTGCGTGCGCCCAGATCGGTTAATCCCACATGATCGAGGGTGTCTGCGACCATCTGCTTTTGGTCCTGCGTCAGTCGCAGATCGGGCCGCAACCCAAGCCCGACATTCTGCTGGATTGTCAGATGCGGAAACAGGTTATTGTCTTGGAACAGCATGTTGACTGGGCGTTTGGCTGGCGAGGTTCCGGTGAGCACTTGGTTATCCCACAGAACGCGGCCTTTGGACGGTTCAAAGAAACCAGCTATGCCTGCCAGCAACGTTGATTTGCCGCCACCTGACGGGCCGATCACCGCCGTGATGTCGGCTTGCAGCTGAAAATCTGCGGTCAGTTGGAACGTGCCTTGCGATAATGTCACCGCATCAAACGTCAGCATTTACGCGCCCTCCACGGTCACAAATCCAGAATAGCAACAGGCTAAGCGCGACGAGCAACAAGCCAGCCCCTGCTGCGGCCTCAAGCTGGTAGGCCCCCATTAACCGATACATGGCGAGTGGCAAGGTTGCGCCGGACTGGTCGGCAAACAAGGCAATCACGCCCAAATCGCCCATGGATAGTGCCGCTGCCAATCCCAGTGCAAAGCCCATTGGTCGCCGGATGCGGGGCAAGATCAGCAGGCGCAGCCGTGTCCAGCCCGTCAACCCAAGTTGATCCGCGAGCCGTCCGTAGTCTGCGACAACCGAGTCGATAGCGGGGGAAAGCGACCGTAATGCGAAGGGTAAAGCTAAGGTTGCGTTGACAAGTGCTGTGACGGGCAGCGCTAAATCGGACGGGCGCACGAAGGGAAATACGATCAGGAACAAGCCTGTGCCGACGACTAGTCCGGAGGCGGCCAACGGCAGAACGCCGATAATTGCGACCATGCGGCCGCCATGCAGCGCGAGGGCTAAGGCCATTCCGACACATAGAATTGCGGACACGAGCGCCACCCCGATTGACCGGATCGCCGCGGCGAATACGCTAGGTGGCAGGTCGAACAGGCCGGGGATGCCTTTGATCACGACCATGCTGAGCGGGACGATTAAGAACAACGCGGCGGCGGTGATCCACGTAAAGTCCCAAACTTTTGAGCCATCCCAACGTTGCACAACGCGGTCAAGCCCTGCGCCGAAGCCGTCAACTGCCGTGACTTTCCACGCCACCACTGCCGCAATCGCGCAGATGACGAATTGCACGCAAGCCAGCAGGGCGGCGCGACCAAGGTCAAAATCAAAGCGGATCGCTTGGAAAATGGCGAGTTCGACGGTTGTTGCTTTGGGCCCACCGCCAAGAGTCAGGGCGACGGCGAAACTTGTGAGGCATATCAGGAAGATAACGAGGAATGTACCCGGCACGACAGCGCGTAGCATTGGCCATTCCAGTAGTCGTCCGACTGGTGCATTCAGTGACGCCGCAAGTCGGAACCGTTCCGCTGGTATTGCGAGCCAGCCTTGCAGGAGGAACCGTGTGGCGAGTGGTAGGTTAAAGAAAACATGCGCAAGAACGACGCCGTGAAAGCCATAGATCGAGACTTCGGGTAGTCCTATAGAGCCGAATGCGTCGTTCAGGATGCCGCCGCGACCAAATACGGCGAGCAGGCCTAGAACGGCGACAATCACGGGTAAAATGAACGGCGCACCGAGTAGCGTGATTAACGCGCCACGCCCCCAAAACGACCGCCGCGCGAGTGCGCGTGCAACGGGGATCGCCAGCAAGACGCTGACCAAGGCCGAAACCAATGCTTGTGACATCGTGAATTGGATCGCCGCCCAATCGGCAGCGGATAGGCCGGTGCCGACCTCGGCCCGTATCGCGACTGCGATTAACGTGCCCAAGGTCAGTGCCAGCACCAACGCCCCCGCCAGATTGGCGGGGGTGCGGCTGATTATTGCGACAGGGCTTCGCGCCATTCGGCCAATGCCTCGTCTCGGATTGCCAGCGCGTCTTCTGGTGTTTTCAAGAGAGACAGCTCTGGGACGACCAGCGTGTCAAACCCCTCGGGCAAACCGTCCGCAGGTGTTGCAGCCGGATACATCCAGTTTGTCGTCGGGATGATGGACTGGAAACCGTCAGAGACCATGAACGCCAAGAATTGGTCTGCGATTTCGGGCACGTTCGTGCCTGCGACTTTACCCGCGACTTCGACCTGCATGTAGTGGCCGTCATCAAACGCCCATGCGACTTTGCTGGCGTCATCTTCGGCGATCAAGTGGTAGGCGGGCGAGGTCGTGTAGGACAGCACTGCGTCAGCTTCGCCATCGATGAACAACCCGTAGGCTTCGGACCAGCCGGGTGTCACGGTGATGATATTATCAGCGAGGTCGGCCCAGAATTGTGGGGCGTCGTCGCCGTAGACGTCTTTGACCCACAAGAGCAGACCAAGGCCGGGTGTTGATGACCGTGGATCTTGGATCACGATTTTGATGTCGCTATCGGCCAAGGCCTGTAGCGATGTGGGTGCTTCTGCGCCTTCGTTGCCGACAAAGGCGAAGTAGCTCCAATCATAGGGTAGAAATTCGGTGTCGGTCCAACCCAGCGGCAGGGTTAATTCTGCTTCAATCCCGTGCGGCGCGAACAAGCCTGTTTCACGTGCCGCAGCAGTCAGGTTTGTATCGAGGCCAAGCACGATGTCGGCTTCGGTCCGCAACCCTTCGAGCTGCAAGCGTGCGAGCAATGCAGCACCGTCGCCTGCGCCTACGAATTCCAGATCGCAGGCACAGGTTTCTTCAAACGCCGCCTCAATCGCAGGGCCGGGGCCCCATTCTGTGGTAAAGCTATCGTAGGTGAGGACAGTCAATTTCGGGACCTCTGCCGTGGCTACAGTAGCCACACAAAGTCCCGCAACAGCTGTCAGATAGGTCGTTTTCAACATCGTATCCTCCAAATGTGACGGGCGGATTGGGGGGATAGCGGATGTGCTAAACCTTCCCTCCGCCGGTCTTAACCGGTTCAGGTTCGACGGGTCAGCTTGCGCAGTCTCAGCCATAAAAGGCCCCCCGAGGTGCTGCTTTGGTAGGATGGATTATCTATGGGGGCAAGGGATCGTTTGTAGAAGGCGTGGTTAAGAGAGGCTTAGCACGGCACCACGACGTCGCGGCCGCCAAAGCGTTCGATGGCGAGGCCTGTGCCGAACAGGTCGCTGAGCATCGGACCTGTCATGGCAAGGACACGTGGTCCCGTTGTCACGAGCTGTCCGTTTTTAAGGGCGACGATCCGGTCTGCGTAGCGAGCAGTTACGCTGAGATCGTGCAGGACGATAACAACGCTACGTTGGTTTTCGCCCGGTCGGGTAAGCGCGTGTAAGCGGTCCATGATGTCGCGCACGTGGCGCGGATCAAGGGCCGACAGCGGCTCGTCCAGCAAAAGCCACGGTGTTTCTTGTGCCCATGCCATTGCGACAAACGCGCGCTGCCGTTGACCGCCTGACAATTCATCCAAGCGCCTGTCGGCGAGTGTGACGAGATCAAAGGCTTCGATCGATTCTTCGATTTTACGGTGGTCTTCGTCTTTGGGGCGGCCTTTATGGTGTGTCCAACGTCCGAAGCTGACGAGATCGCGCACAGTCAAACGTGCAGTGACCTGTTCATTTTGCGCGAGCAATGCGACGTGGCTCGCCCGTTCAGGTGGACGGGCGCGGATCATATCGCAGCCTTCGACCGTCACCGATCCTTGTGACGGTGTGATTAGTCCTGCGATGGCATTCAGAAGCGTGGACTTGCCCGCGCCATTTGGGCCGATCAATGCGGTGATGCCGCCTTGGCCAAATTTTAGGGACACATCCCTGAGGATATCCGCGCCATTTTTGGTGATCGACAGGTTATCGAGCTGGATCATAGTCGTGGCCTTCGCAGAACGAGGAAGAGGAAGAGCGCACCGCCTGCAAATTCGACGATGACGGTGAGGGTCGATTGCAGACCGAGTAGGCGTTCGAAAACGAACTGACCCGCAACGAGGATGATCGCGCCGATGATGGCGGCGGCGGGCAGCAGGCGTGCGTGTCGCCACGTTGATAAGACCGCGTGGGCTAGGCTGGATGCGAGCAAGCCGAGGAACGTGATGGGACCAACAAGGGCGGTTGATGTTGCGACGAGCAATGCGACGATGCCGAGTGCCACGAACACCATGCGGTCGTAGTCGAGCCCGAGCGGCAGTGCGGTGCGGCGGCCAAGTGCCATCAGATCAAGTGATCGCGCGATGCTGAGTGCCGCGACGAGGCACAGCACAAGAATGACGCTTGCGATTGCAAGTTGGGTTTTGTCGACGGCACCAAATGTCGCAAAGCTTGCTTGTTGGACGATTGAAAACTCGGACGGGTCGAGCAGGCGTTGCGCTAATCCGGCGAGCCCGCGCAGCAGTACGCCGATGATGACGCCTGTCAGGACGAGGCGCAGAATGTCGTCGGCCCCTTTGCGCAGTAGGATGCTGAATAGCGCGAGTGCGGCCAGAACGAGGACGGTTGTTTCGACGCCGAACTGGGCGAGGGCAGGCAATCGTGCGAAACCTGCGCCGCCCAATGTGAGAACGAGCATGGTTTGGATGAACACAAAGAGCGCGTCAAATCCGACGATGCCGGGTGTTAACATGCGGTTTGCGGCGATGGTTTGAAATAGGACTGTGGCGGTCCCGATCGCGGCACCGACCACGCAGAGTGCTGCGAACTTTGTGAAGCGCAGTGATAGGATAAAGCCCATCGGCGCACGTAGATTCCAGAACAGGAACAGTGCGGATACGAACGCCAAGAGGGCTGCGAGCAGTAAAATGCGACGATCAACCATGGGACCGCCTCGGTGCTGCATGCAGCAGCCAAAGGAAGACCGCAGCGCCCAGAACGGCGAAAACCGTGCCGGCGGGGATCTCGTAGGGAAAGCGAATGATCCGCCCGATAATGTCGCAGGCCAGCACCATGGTCCCGCCCAGCCACGCCACCAGCGGCAAGTTGCGACGCAGATTATCGCCGCGCCAACGTGATACGATATTAGGCACGACGAGGCCGACAAAGGGGATCGACCCGACGCTGACCACGACGACGGCCACGATAATCGACACAAGGATCAAGCCAGCCAGCAGCGTTTGACGGTAATCTAGGCCGAGGCTGCGGGCCGCGTCTTCGCCCAACCCGAGCATGGTGATCCGGTCTGCAGCGAGCCAAACAAGTGTGGCGACCAAGGCGACGATCCAGAGCAATTCGTAACGGCCTTGCAGCACGCCCGAGAACTCTCCGCTTTGCCAAACGCCGATGTACTGGACCAAATCTGTCGTCCACGCGAGCCATAGCACTGCCGCGCCGATGATGCCGCCGTAGATCAACCCAACGAGCGGGAGTAGTACGGGATCGCGGCGCGGTACATGTCGCGCTAACCATAAAAATACGAGCGTGCCGACCAATGCGGCCCCTGCAGCGACGGACATTTTAACCATTAACGCAGCACCGGGGGCGATCAGGGTGACGATCAGCAACCCAAGCATTGCAGACTCAGGTGTGCCAACGAGGCTGGGTTCGACCAACCTGTTTTGAACGCTCATCTGCACGACAACACCAGCAAGCGCCAATCCTGCGCCTGCCAGTAGCGCCGCGAACGTGCGTGGTAGACGGCTGACGACCATCACCATTTGCCCGTCGAGGTCAGAGCCAAAAAGGTCAGCGACCCCAATAAGACAACTCGCCCCCACAAGGAGGGCGAGCGTCAAGGTCGCGTAAAGCCACAGTTTCACGAAATCGCCTCGCTTTAGTCGGCTGCAAACGCCGCTACGACTTCGTCAATTGTGCCCATCATGGACTGGTAACCGCCGCCGACAAGATAAAGCCGTGCGGAATCGAGGTAAACGATGTGACCTGCTTTGCCAGCCGCAGTGCCTGCAACCAGTGGGTTATCCAAGGTTACGGCTGCCGCTTCGCCGTCTTGGCCGATTGCTGCACCGCGATCGACGACGAAGATCCAATCAGGGTCGACGTCGGCGATGAATTCAAACGAAATGGCTTCGCCGTGCGTTTCTGCATTCAGCTCTGGGAAAGCTTCGGGCAAGCCAAGCGATGTGTGCAACCACCCAAAGCGCGAGTCGTCGCCGTAAGCGGAAACTTTGCCGCCATTGGTTAACACGATCAGCGCGTCGCCTTTTCCATCAACCGCTGTGCGGGCCGCGGCAATTGCATTGTCGAGGTCTGCGAGTAGGGCGGCTGATGCGTCTTCGCGATCAAACGCCGTGCCGTAGGCCGAAATACGTGCTTTCGCGTCGGCAAGCAGGTTGTCGCCAGAGATCGTCATGTCGATTGTCGGTGCGATCTGGGACAGCGGTTCGACCTGTGCTTGTGATCTGCCACCCGCGATGATGAAGTCGGGGGCCATGACGGCCAAAGCTTCGAAATCAGGCTCGAACAGCGTGCCGACTGTGGGCAAGCCGTCGATGACATCGGCGAGATACGCAGGCGGTGCGATTTTTGGTACGCCAGCAACGGACACGCCCAGTGCTGTCAACGTGTCGAGCGCCGCGAGATCAAATGTGACCACAGATTCGGGCGAAACAGGAACCGTCACTGGCCCGGCTGCGGTTTCTATTTCCGCTGTTTGAGCGAATGCCAATGTCGGTAAAACCGCAATGGCGAGCGTGGTTAATATGGTTTTCATTGGATGTCCTTCAGGTGGTCTGTGCGGGTCTCAGCGCCTAGACAAAGCCGAGTGAATCTGTCAGGTACTTTCTCCGACACAAATACTCAGGAATATGTGCGATGCAAGCCCCATTTTCGGACCAAGGTCGGTTCAAGACAAAAAACGCCAATCGCTACCTACAGCAGCTCTGCAAACACTTTGCGCATAAGATTGATGTTCAGTTTGATAAGACCGCAGGGACGGCGGTGTTTCCGTTCGGGCATGCCACGCTGACGGCGACTGATGCGGAGTTGATTGTCGATTTGACAGCTGACACTGCAGGCGGGATTGATCGCGGGCGTGTTGCGATCGACAGCCACCTTGAGACATTCGCGTTTCGCGAGGCGTTCAAGACGATGGATTGGCGTGGTTAATGGCGCGCTTGGGACCGTGTCCCGAGGGTCAGCGTTTCGGCTGCCATATCTTCGGCCAAGGCGCTGATCATTTCGCGTGATGAACCGCGGTGCATTTCGACGCGCAGGGCTGTGATGTTGGCTTGGAAGCGACGCGCGAGCCGTTCCGGATCGGCGTTTTCAGGGATTTCGCCAGCATTTTGTGCCGCACGAAACACGTCCGTGATCTCGGCGCACATCTGATCAAGGTAGTCTTTTGACGCGGATGCAATTGTTTCATCGGTTGTGTTGGTGTCAACAAGGGTCTTGGTCAACATGCAGGCTTGGCGGGCGGCATCCGACTCTGGCAGGCTTGCGAAATTAATGTAGTGGCCAGCGAGGCCCGCAAGTGGGCTGTCGGCGCTGGCGATTTGGTCGCGGAACCCTTGGCGCGATATCGCGAAGTAACGCGACATCGCTAAGAGATAGAGGTTCTGTTTGCTCTCGAATGCGGCGTAGATACTGCCCGGTTTCAAGGTTAATGCCGCTTCGAGGTCTTTCAGAGACGTCGCGTGATAGCCCTTGCCCCAAAATAGGGTCATGGCCGCATCCAGTGCGGCGTCACGATCATAATTTGCGGTGCGGGCCATGGCTTATTCTTTCAACTCGGCAAGCTGCGTCAAAATGCTTTTGTAATTGTCTACGCCTTGGGCGCCGGTCACAAGGTGCTGACGGTCGAAAACAACCGCTGGAACACCGCTGATGCCCTGTTGCTGCCAAAACTGTTCGCCTTTGCGAACCTCGTCGGCGTAGCGTTGGTCATCCAATACAGCGGCGGCTTCGTCTCGGTCCAGCCCGATTTCGGCGGCGATATCGGCAAGCACGGTGTCATCCGACAGGTTGCGACGGTTGGTGAAATGCGCGGTGAACAGCGCCATTTTCAGATCGTGTTTGCGACCTTGGGTGTCTGCCCAAGCCAGCAACTGGTGCGTATTGAATGTGTTGTGCATCCGCGATTCGTCGGTCCACTGAAAATCAAATCCCAGATCGTCGCCAAGTGCGGCCATTTGCGCACGGCTTTCCAGTGATTGCTCGCGTGTAGAGCCGTACTTTTCCGAGATATGTTCGAACATGTCTTGGCCTTCGAGAGGCATCTGCGGGTTCAACTCGAACGGGTGCCAGTGAATTTCATGGTCGGTGCCTGACGCTTCAAGTGCCTGCTCAAGTTGGCGGTATCCGATGATACACCAAGGGCACATGACGTCAGAGATAATGTCGATACGAAGCGGCTTGGTCATGTCATTTCCTTCATGCAGGGGCGCTGGTCGGTCAGTGGGGGATGGTCTGGCGCGATACGCCAGACCAATACGTGAGTGGTTATTCGGCCGCAACGTTGCCGGATTTTTCCCAAGCGAACTTTTGGAACACTTGGTCAACTGGAGTCTTTGCGAAGTGGTTCGTGTAGTTCGACATCAGTTTTTGAGCCGCGCCCAAGATGATTTCGAGGATGTTGGTTTCGGTGAAACCCGCGTCCAAGAATGCCTGTGTGTCTGCGTCAGCGACGAAACCACGGTCGCGGAGCATCGCGAGTGTGAATGTGCGCAGTGCTTCGAGTTTCGCTGTCGGCAGTGGTGTTTCATCGCGCAAAGCGTCGGTGATTGCGTCGTCGACCTTCATCATTTTAGCGATGCCTGTGTGTGCTGGCACACAGTAATGGCAGCTGTTTTCGACGTTGATCGCCTGCCATACAACAGTTTTTTCTTCGTCTGTCAGGCTTGTCGCCATGAACTGCTGGTGAGCAAAGTTATACGCTGCAAGCAAAGGTGGCGCGTCTGCCATTGTGCCGTGCAGGCCAGGAATACGGCCATTGTTTTTCAAAGATGTTTCCAAAAGCGGCTTGGCGGCTTCTGGTGCGGATTCGATCGTGTGGATTTTAAAGTCAGTCATGGCGCGTCCTTTGATGCGTAGTTCTGTGGTGTCTATGCACACAGAACTACGCATTGTTGAGTGATTGCTCAAGTGTTAATTTTGAGCAATCACTCAAACGTGAGGGCGTGTCAGATTATGCGTCGGCTGTCGCATCCGATTCTTGGCGCAGTCGTTTCGCCGCAGACCCCGGTGCCGCACCCCAGACCGCGATCCAGCGATAGAAGATCGGCGTCAGGAACAGCGTGAACACGGTCGCAAAGCCTAGGCCGCCGACGATCACCCAGCCAACGGCGATCCGTGCTTCGGCACCTGCGCCAGAGGTCAGGATCAAGGGTAGGCCGCCGAACACGGTGGACACCATCGTCATCATCACAGGCCGGATACGCAGGCGCAGGGCATTCCGGATCGCGCTGTCGATGTCTTCGCCGGCTTCACGCAGTTGGTTGGCAAACTCGACGATCAGGATGCCGTTCTTGGCCATAACGCCGATCAACATCACAAGCCCGATCTGGCTGTAATAGTTCAGCGACCCGCCCGTTAGTGAAATCGCGAGCAAGGCAGCCGCGAGACCGAACGGCACCGTCAACATGATGACAACCGCACTGGCAAAGCTTTCGAATTGCGCGGCGAGAACCAGTAGGACAACGATTAGCGCCACGCCAAAGACCATGTACATACCAGCGGCGGTATCATCGAGCGTCGCCGCCTCGCCTGTGAACGTGATTGCCATGCCGTCGGGCAGGACGTCATCCGCAATAACGAGCAGTTGTTTCATAGCCGTGGACAGGTCCACGTTTTCGCCGAGGTTTGCCTGCAAGGACACGGCAAGCGAGCCGGCCAAGCGTTGGATTTGCGCATCGCTCACAACAGTTTGCAGCGAGGCTACGGCGGATAGTGGCACATAAGCACCGTTATCAAGGCGGATCGACATGGATTCGATGTCGGATGGATCGTCGATAGGCGGGCCGCCGGGCACGACATTAACGTCGACTTCGGTGTCATTGTTGAACACGGTCACAGCCACGTCGCCTTGCACCAAGGCACGCACGAGGCTGGTAACTTCGGCGCTATTCAGACCCATGGTGCCTGCGGCGGTGTCATCGACGGTGACTTCCAATTGCGCGTCGACGCTATCGCTGGACAGTTGTGGGTTCACGAAAGTGCTGTCTTGCGCCATCGCCGAAACCAAGCTGTCAGCCGCTGCGGTCATATCCGCGATGTTGTTACCAGTGACCGCGAAGCCAAGCCCGCTGCCGCCGCCACGGATGTTCAGACTGTTGGTGGACCGTGCGCTGACCTGCACACCCGGCACGGACGAAAGCCTGCCGCTGATCTTGCTGATAAGTTCTTGTTGCGTGAAGTCGCGGTCGGCCCAGTCCGGAAGGCGGACGACGATAAACGCGCTGGTCCCGCCGCCGACGCCGATGATGCTTTGAACCGCAGCAATTTCGCCGCTTGCAAGGTAAGGGGCAAGGATTTCTTCGACTTGAATGACTTGGGTGTCCAAGTAATCGACCGTCGTATCAGACGCACCACGCGCCTGAACAAGGAAAAAGCCGCGATCCTCTGTCGGGGTGACGGTTGATGGCAAGGTCGCAGCCGCGCCGATCGCGATCATGGCAAAGCCCAGCGCCACAGCCAGCACGATGATTGGCGTCCGGATTGCGTAATCCATGACCGCGTCAAAGCTGCGTGAAAGGCGGCTTGGTTTAGGTGTCGTCGCGTCGGCCTGCGTTTTGCCCGGATCGAGTAGGGCCGCCAAGACAGGTGCCAGCGTCAAAGCCGTAATCGATGACAAGGTCACAGCAAAGGCGAGCACGAAGCCAAATTCAGAGAACACACCGCCAGCTTGTCCGGGAAGGAACGAAATAGGGATGAATACCGCAGCAAGCGTTGCGGTGGTCGAAATTACGGCGAAGAACACTTCGTTCGTGCCAGCTGCAGCAGCCGCATAGGCGCCCATGCCGGATTTACGTTTCCGCACGATGTTTTCAATAACCACGATAGCGTCATCCACGACCATGCCTGTCGCCAAAACCAAGGCCAAAAGGCTGATTGTGTTGACGGAAAATCCAGTCAGCCAGATCGCGGCGAGCGTGCCGATTAGCGCCACGGGAATGGTTATAGCTGGGATCAACGTAGCACGCGGTGAGCGGAGGAACAGGAAAATCACGGCCACAACGATGACAGTTGCAAGAAGAATGGATTTCACCACCTCGTTGATTGATCCTTCGATGAAAATCCCATCGTCGGAGGTCACGAGCAACTGCACATTATAGGGCAGTGCGGCGCGCAGTTCTTCAACGGCCACACCAACGTCGCGCGAGATTTCCAGCGTATTGCCGACGGATTGCCGTGTGATATCAAGCCCAACCGCTGTTTCGCCGTTAACGCGAGCGTAGACGCTGCTGTCCTCGGGGATCAACTGGACAAAAGCGACATCGGCCACTTGGGTGGTGTCGTTGATCGGTAGGTCGTTGATTGTGGCAACTGTGACCTCTTCGTTGCCAACGCGCAGTGCAAGCGTTTGCGACGCGCTTTCCAGAGAGCCCAAGGCGGTATCGTCACGCAGTTGTGCCAGTGCAGTGGACACGTCAAAAATCGTGAGACCACGGCTGAGGAGGGACGGCATATTCAACGACACGCGGAATTCGTTCGCGCGATTGCCGCGCACAGTAACCTCGGCGATGCCGTCGATCAGTGAAAGGCGTTCGTACACCGCACCTTCGGCGATCTGCGTCAACTCGTCAAAGCTGGCGTCGCCCAATAGCGCGAGGCGGATAATCGCGTCGGAGTTGCTGTCGCTTTTGGTGACGCTGGGATCGTCCACGTCATCGGGCAGAGAGCGCAGCGTGTTTGATACGATCTCGCGGGCTTCGTTTGCAGCGACGTCAACGTCGGTCCCATCGGACAGGTCGATCGTGATGCGGCTGGAGCCGGTGCTGGAGGTCGATTCAATGTAGGACATGCCTTCCAACGCGCTGAGCGCGTCTTCGAGAACTTGGGTGACTTCACTATCGACTGTGGTTGCCACGGCACCATCATAGTTGGTGCGCACGGACAGGACGGGACGGTCGACGTCTGGCATTTCGCGAATATCGACGCTGGACAACGCAGCGAGGCCCGCAATGATAATCAGAAGGTTCAGGACAATCCCAAGGATCGGACGCGCGACAAAAATGTCAGCGAATCCGGCTTTGTGGGCGCGTTTCTCGATGCTCATGCGCCTTCTTCCACTCGTGTGCGGGCTGGGGCGACTTCGGCGCCTTCGCGAAGTTTCGCAGCCCCTTCGGTGACGATTCCCGCCCCAATCGGCGCTTCGGTTTCGATCCAGACCCGATCCGCATCACGGTAGCGAATGGTGGCCGCAACGCGCACGGCCTTGCCGTCTTGCGACATCCAGATGCCAGCGCCCGTGCGGTCCCAAGTGACCGCAGTCGCGGGGACGACGGGTAGGGGATCTGTTTCGTCGATCATGCGGGTGGCGAGGGTCATGCCGGACAATAGCAAACCTTCGGAATTGTCGATTTCGGCTTGTACGGTCACGCTACGTGTCACGCTGTCGAGGCGGCTGTCAAAGGCGGTGATGCTGCCCTCGAACACGCGGCCCGTATAGGTTGGGGTGGACACGGACACGGGCTTGCCTTCGGCCAAAAGCCCGACAGAGCGTTCGGGGACTTCGAATTCTGCAAAAATTGTGGTGGTGTCATCGACAGTGACGATGGTCTGACCCGCTGTCAGGCGGTCGCCGACGTTCACTTCACTGAGGCCAAGACGTCCGGAAATCGGCGCGACGACTGTGCGGTTTTCAAGGTCGAGTTCGGCCAATCCGACGTTGGCTTCGGCCAAGCGCAGGGCAACTGCGGCTTCGGACAGCGCAACGTCAGTGACCACAGAACTGCCGTTTGTGTGCAGCCCTTCGTAGCGGGTGACGGTGGCTTGTGCCTGATCGCGCTCGGCTTGTGCGATTTCCAGTGACAGGCGCTCGGTCCGATCATCGAGGCGCAAAATTACATCGCCTTTTTCGACCAAGGCATTGGCACGTAACGCTGTTTCGACAACTTCGCCCGCTTCGGTTGCGACAACATCGGCGCGGAATAGCGAAATAGCGCTACCAACCGTGCGCAGGGTCAGCGTGTAGCTGTGTTCCTCAAGTGGGGATAGCACGACAGTTGTTGCCCGGCTTTGTCCGCGTCCGCCGCCGCCTTGACCGCCACGCGGGGTGGCTTCTGCTTCTTGCGGCTGCTCGGTGCTGCCTAAAAGCTGCGAAACCTGGTCCGGAACGCCGAACGCGATACTATAAGCCCCTGCCAGAACGGCCGCTGAAAGAAGTGTCACAAAAAAATGTTTCAAAGTTTTGGCCGTCCCTAAATCCGTTTCGTCTGCAATGACGCAGCAATCACCGGCACAGCCAATCCAAACCGATCATCGGGTGGGTCCGGCTGCGCGTCTATGATCTTACGTAGCACCAAATATTTTCCGTCGAAAGAAAATCGCGGGGACATCACTATTTTGTGCCAACGGGCGATTTAAAGTGTGGCGGGCAGGTTAAAACGCTGTGCGGAATGCTGTTTTGGAAGGCGGAAAGGGGATTGGTTTACGCGTTGGGTGCGTTTGCCGTTTTTGCTGATGGCGCGGCGGGCTTAATGGCGCTGGCGTCAAATGAGGTTTGTAATCGCAAGAGTGGCACTGGTTTCGAGAAATAATACCCTTGGACTTGCGTGCATCCTTCGGCAAGCAACCAATCGTATTCTGCTTGTGTCTCGACACCTTCGGCGACTGCCGTTGCGCCGACTTGTTTTGCCAAGGTTAAGATCAGTTGGATGATCGGGCCGGACTCGGGCAGTTGACTGACGAACGACTTGTCAATTTTGATGCAGTTCAGTGGAAACCGCGAGATATAAGACAAGTTTGAATATCCGGTCCCGAAGTCATCAATCGCAATCCGGTACCCCATCTCGACGATTTCCTGCAGCTTTTCAGCGATTTTATTGTGGTCGCCAAACAGAACGTTCTCGGTGATTTCGAGTTCGATTTTATGGCGCGGAAAGCCGGGTGTTTTTGTGAACGCCTTCAACGCGTCCATCAGTTGGGTGCCCTGAAACTGGCGCGGGGAAATGTTGATAGAGACGCCCATGTCGATGCCGGCATTTGCCCATGCCAAGGCTTGCTTGCAGCCTATGTCCAAGACGATTTTGCCTAAATCTTCGATCATGCCGGTTTCTTCGCAGATCGGTATGAAATTATCTGGCATGATGAGCCCGCGATCTGGATGTTCCCAGCGCACGAGAGCCTCAACCGAGACAGTTTGCCCGTTTGGCAGATGGACGCGCGGCTGGTAGTGCAGGATAAATTCGTTTTGCGCGATGCCGCGTCTGATATCTGCTTCGATCAAGCGCCGTTCTTTGTCGATGGCACCGATTTCCTCGTTGAAATAAGTCGCCTGATCTCGGCCGGATTGTTTTGAAACGTACAGGGCGATGTCCGCGTTGCGCAGCGCTGTGTCGAATTCAATGCCGTGCGGTTCAAAGGTCGTGACGCCGAGGCTGACTGTGACGTTCACATGGGTCGCGGCGTTGCGGATCGGTTCGCCAAAGGCGCGTTGCAATTCGTCGATTTTGTTGGAAATGTCGTCGGGGGAGGTTGCATCGTGCAGAAGAATGACAAATTCATCGCCACCGAGACGCCCAAGCAGGTCATCGTTTCGCAGCAATTTACGTGCGCGATGCGCTAGTTTTTTCAACACGATGTCGCCCATCTCGTGGCCGATTTCGTCGTTTATTGTCTTAAATTTATCGATGTCAAAGTACAAAAGAGCGCACTTGCCTGAGTTGGTGGTCATCAGGGTGTCGAAATGTTGCTGGATATAGTTGCGGTTGTAACATCCTGTCAGTTGATCACGATCCGCGAGATACCGTGCTTTGTCCTTCGCGACTTTGAGTTCGCTCACGTCGGTCGCTGTGACAAGGACTGCTGGTTTGCCCGTGACCGCGTCCAGACACCGTTTCGCTGAAATATCATACCACCGCGCGCCAATTCCGGTGTGGGCTTGGGTGACGAGCCGATGTTCGCCGGTATTGTGGATCGCAGCCATGACATTGTCGTAGTCGGTGCGATCCATGAATATGTCAGAGAAGACGTGTTGTGATCCGACGGCTGCGTTGCGCGCGGCGGGGTTCATGTAAAGCAAGTCACCGTCCATCGCGTATTGGGTGATCATGACGTCGGTGTGCAGCAACGCTTCGGCGCTGCGAATGTTTTCGGGTTCTGCCTCGGACCCGTCTAGCACCTCGCAAAACATAGCCATGCGACCGCCGTCCAGTCGAATGCCGCTGTAGGCGACCATGACGCTAGTTGGTTGGCCGTTCGGATATAACGTCCATTGTTCGGTGAATACGGAATCGTATTCGATAAAATCTACTTGGTATTGCTGCAATCGCCGCTTTACCGCGGGGGACATGTTCTGGCTTAGATCGCGGGCGCAGAGTTCTTGTTCGTTGTTGGCCTGCCATAGCATAAAGGCGGGCGCGTTCGCGAAGACGATGCGCGAATTGTCGATGTCGAATACCCAAACGGGTGCCTTGAGACGCCGGATGAGGGAAAATCGATCTTGGATTGCCGTATCTAGGCCAGTCGCGGGACCAGCGCATAGCGTTGTTGATGAAGGTTCGATGCGTATGTTTTTCACGGAGAATGTCGCTATCCAGCCAAATGAAATGGTAAAGCATCACTCTGGCCAAGCTCAAGCAGTTGCTTGATCGCAGCATGAAATCGCGCTCGTTCGTTCTTTTTAGTGTCTGCCAGAAGTGTAAATTCAAAAGGTTAAGAAATGGTTATCCGTCACCAGAATAACCGTCACGTTGCGAAATGAAATTTTTTGGCGTTTGATCGCGTTGCCAAACCGACTGCTTTGTGGTTCGGTGTCGGGGATGGTTTCTGGCACCCAAAGCGGTGTCTGGAATGAAAAGGGAATACGGTGAGGAATAGCCAACAGGCGCCAAAACCGTGACTGCCCCCGCAACTGTAAGCGGTTAGCGACGCCTAATATGCCACTGAGACAGCTCTCGGGAAGGTTGGCCAAGCTTTGACCCGCGAGTCAGGAGACCTGCCATCAGATGTAACACATTCGGACGGGGCGTCCGAAGGAGACAGCTGATGATGGATTTGATCCAGACCCACTTCTGTTTGCTCGACCCGCCCCGCGGGAGCATTTGGTGCAAGCAACGCTATATCTGATTTCGCAGTCCTACGTGAGCGGGCGCAATTTGCGTGGCGTCATGGATGGTCTGTGTGCCGCGACCTCTGGTCGTGCCGAAGCTGTGCGTCTGGAACGTGACGGCGAAAACATGTGGCAGGCATTGTCGCGGCTCACGTCCGAGGGTGCGTGCGAGATCACATTGCGGCCCGTTGGTCTTCCGTTTTCGCAAAGCCTGATGAAATGGCTGCCCGGTGCTGTCGGAGAATGGCTCGCGCGGGATGAGAACGCAGGTTGCACGCTGTGGTTGGCCGACGATAGTGCCACGGATACCGACATTTTAACGGCGATTGCGCATGCGCCCGTTTCCCGCACGCAGGTTCAGCCGAAAATCCAAGGCAGTATGGGCAATGGCTGGGATGCGCCGCCTGCACACGCACACCATATCCTTGTTTGTAATGGCCCGCGCTGCCACCTGCGCGACGCGCCTGATTTATTGGGGCTGTTGAAAGCCGAGATCAACCGCTTAAGCATTGGTGACAATTGTCTACTCACATCAACGGGCTGTTTGTTTCCGTGCAACACGGGGCCTGTCGTGGTGGTTTATCCGCGTGGCGATTGGTTCCGACTGCCTGATGCCGCCGCTGTGCGCCGCTTTGCTGATGTGGTGTTGCGCCAGAATAAAGCCCTTCCCGAATTTCAAACTTTCAAGACCGGTGCACCCTATGAGACTGCGTAACTTTATCATGGCCGCCGCGATCTTGCCGATATCCGCCGCACCTGCCGCCGCACAAGAGGCGACAATCCAAAGCTGCGGTCAGAGCTACACTTACGATAAAGCACCTGCGCGTGCCGTGACGCTGAACCAGCAAGCGACCGAAGTCATGCTGGCGCTTGGCCTTCAGGATCGCATGGTTGGAACCGCATATATGGACGACGAAATTCTGCCGCAATGGCGTGATGCTTATCATGAAGTCCCGATCTTGGCCGAGAAATATCCTGCGCGTGAAGTTGTGATTACCAGCGATCCGGATTTTTTGTTTGCGGGATTTGGCTCTGCGTTTTCGGAGGACAATCTGGGTGAACGAGAGAATTGGCACGATCTGGGGATCGGGACATATCTGGTAGATGCGTCCTGTGATTTGGCGCACCCCAAGGATGTGCCTCTGACGACAGCACCGATCGTGACGGACATCCGCACCATTGGCGATATTTTCGGTGTTGAAGACCGTGCTGAGGCGCTGATCACCGAGATCGAAGCGCGGCTTGACGCAGCAATGGTTGAAAACGCGGGACTTGGGCGAAGCGCGTTTATCTTCGATAGCGGCAGTGAAACGCCATATTCCATCGGGTGCTGTGGCGGTCCGGGCCTGTTGGTCGAGACTGTTGGCCTGACGAATATCTCTGACGACGTTGAAGGCCGCTGGGTCTACCTAAGCTGGGAACGTGTTGTGATCAATAACCCCGACTTGATCGTCTTGATCGAAGCAGACTGGTCCACCGCCGCTGAAAAACGCGCCTACATGGAAGCCGATCCGGTGCTGTCGCAACTGGATGCCGTGGTGAATGGTCGCTTTGTGACCCTACCGTTTTCGCAAACGGTTCTGGGGATGCAGTTCGCTGATGGGCTGGACAACCTGACCGCACAACTGGCCGCACTGGAGTGATCTGATGCGCTGCCAGTTCAAATTGACGATATTGGCCGTGATCATATTGATCGTAGCCATGTTGGCTGGCGTGTTTTTCGGCACGGCGGACGTGACGTGGGCGGATCGCTGGGCCGCGTTGACGGGCGCACCCGATGCACCGCGCACGCTGTCGTTGATCCTTTGGCAATGGCGGATGCCGCGCGTTTTGGTCGTGGCCATTGTTGGCGCGAGCCTCGCGCTGGCGGGTGTAATGATGCAAACCGTACTCCACAATCCACTGGCGGACCCGTATTTGATGGGTCTCTCGTCGGGGGCATCGGCGGCTGCAGTGGGTGCGATTTTATGGTTGCCGTCGTGGGTCGCATCGACGTTGGGCGTGCCGTTGATTGCGTTTCTGGGGGCCGTCGGCGCGTTTGTCCTGACGCTGGGTCTGTCATATCGGCGCGGCACGATGATGTCGCCGTTGGTGGTCATTCTAGCGGGCGTTGCGGTGTCGTTGATGTTCCAATCCATGACGGCGTTCTTCTTATATGTCGGCGATCCACATGCAACGCGCACGGCACTTGGCTGGCTTATGGGCACCGCGGCAGGGGCAACGTGGAGCGAGCTTTGGTTGCCGCTGGCCGCGTTATGCGGCGTCACCGTATTTGCATTGTCTCGGGCACAGAACCTCGATGCGTTATTGCTGGGTGATGAGCGGGCAACAGCGCTGGGCGTACCTGTGCGCGGATTGCGCGTCGTCGTGTTCTGCGCTGTGGCGTTGCTGGCTGGGTTGTCGGTCGCGATTGTGGGCATTGTCGGGTTTGTCGGCTTGATTGTGCCGCATATGGCGCGGCTATTGGTCGGCGGCCGGCACCTTGCGTTGATCCCGTTCAGCCTAATTCTGGGTGCGTTGGTCCTTGTCGTGGTTGATTTGATGTGCCGCGTGATGCTCGCACCCGAAGAAATGCCACTGGGCGTGTTGCTCGCGATTTTCGCAGCGCCGCCGTTCATTCTGATTTTAAGACGAGTACGCCATGCGTTCTGATCCGATGATTGAAATCGAAAACCTGAGCATCAAGCTGGGTGGTTTACCCCGTGTCGATGATTTCTCTCTAAGCGTGCCCAAGGGTGCGTTTCACGGGCTGTTGGGACCAAACGGGGCGGGCAAGACGACGGTGCTGCGCGCATTGTATCGGGCGCAGAAACCGGACAACGGTATTGTGCGGATCAACGGCAAGCCGCTATCGACATGGTCGCAGGCGGCATGGATGCGGACGGTTGGCGCGCTTGTGCAAGACGGGGGTAGCCTGCAAGGGCTGACGATCCGCGATGTTGTGGAAATCGGCATGATGAACCTGCCGTTAAGCGCAGGGGAACGGGATGCGCGTATCGCTGAGGCGTTGCAGATCGCCGGACTGGCTGAAATGGCGCAGGCGGAAGCGGCACTAGTGTCTGGCGGCGAGCGGCAAAAGACCCACATCGCGCAAATACTGGCTCGTGCGCCAGAGGTCTATATTCTCGACGAGCCGAGCAACCACCTTGATCTTTGTTACCAAATTCTGCTGCTGGACGAGATCAAACGCCGTGGCAAAACAGTGATCGCGACGTTCCACGACCTGACTCTCGCGGCGCGGTACTGCGACACAATGACCCTGATGCGGGGTGGGCGACACATCGTAACTGGCACGCCTGAAGACGTGCTAACGCAAGATAATATGGCCGAAGTGTTCCGCGTGAAGGGGCAGCTGGAAAACGGCATGATGCGGATTGTCTCTGCCATCACCTAGGCGTTGGATTTACCGTTTGTGCGTTCGGCGGCCCATTGGTAACGATCCTGTGAGGGGATGTCTTACGTGATGCATTGGCTGACAGGTTTACAACGCATTTGGGCGCAGAGACGTGGTGCAACACCGCGACCTGCGGCGCGGATGTCTGTGTTCCTGACGTTGTTGCTCGCGTTGATGGTGTCCGGCACGGTGCCGCAAGGCTTTATGAGGGACAGCCGCGCGGGTGGCATGGCGCTGGTTCTATGTACACCGGAAGGCCCCACCGAAGTCTGGTTAACCGCTGAAGGCGAAATCGAAGACGTCGCCCCGACGGATCATTCCTCAAACGACGCACCAGCTTGTCTGGCCGTTACGCTATCATTGGTTCTGGTGCAGGCTCAGCTTGATACGCTAGGCCGGACGGCAGAGTTCGCGCCTTACCGCACGACATTTATCGACCGTCGCAGCGCACTTGTCACAACGCATACACCGCTGCAGCCGCGCGCCCCGCCTGCAATCACCTAGATTTCGCGGGACGCTTGGGTGTCTCTGGTTGTTGTAAGGCGCGTGTCGCACGCGCTGTCTTGATGACGGACGCTCGCATTTAACGCCATTCGTTTGCAGATTTTCCAGCGCATTTGCGCGGACTGCTTCCGTTTGGCTGTCCTGCCCCAGCTTTTGGTTTTCACCCCAGCCATGTCGGCTGCGGTGTCAGGCCGAGCGGGCATCTCGGTCAATTTCACAACACTTTGCCCATTGGAGACATATTATGAAAACTATCACAACAACACTCGCGGCAGTCGCATTGTCGTCGTCAGCCGCCTTTGGGCATGTCGCATTCGAGACGCCGCAAGCACCACAGGGGTCGACTTACCTTGGTGTACTGGGGATCGGACACGGTTGCGAAGGCGAGCCGACTGTGCGTGTTCGCGTTCAAATTCCTGAAGGCGTGATCGCGGTAAAACCTGTGCCAAAGGCCGGTTGGGACCTTGAGATCATCAGCGGTGAATATGAAAACAGCTATGATTACTACGGCACCGCGCTATCCGAAGGCGTCAAGGAACTGGTCTGGTCAGGGTCGCTGGACGACGCGCATTTCGATCAATTCGCGTTTCGTGGTAAGCTGACGGATAGCTTGGTTGCGGGTGAGACGGTGTATTTTCCCGTCATTCAAGAATGCGACAACGGATCTTATAGCTGGGTGAGCACCGCAGAACACAGTGACAACGACCACGATGGTGCAGACCCTGCGCCCGGTGTCTTGATCATCGAAGCGGACCCGCACGCGCACCACTAAAGCAGCACCCCGACCGGGCATCCGCAAGCCGGTCGGGGACATCGAATGTTGATACAAAACCGCCCCAGTGATTCTGTTTCTGACACTAATTTTGAGCGTATCCCCATCATTTCGCGGAAATTCCGTAAAAATTGTAGATTTAGTATGAGTAAATGCTGGTATTGTATTCGTGGATTCGGCTTTGAGTGTGCCAGAATTTGGTACGAAATTATTCTACATTGAAGTTTCTGGGAGGAACGTAATGAAAAATCTGATGAACACGGCTTTGGGTCTGTCTTTGGTTGCGACGTCTGCTTTGGCTGACGGACACGCAAGTGAATTGACAATTGCGATTGTGAACAACGGTCACATGATCAACATGCAGAAGGTTGCAGAAGCCTACACCGAAGAAACTGGTGTTGCTCTGAACTGGGTATCTTTGGAAGAAGGCGTTCTGCGCGAGCAGGTCACTTCTGACACCGCAACAGGCGGCGGCCAATACGATATTATCAACATCGGTATGCAAGAAGCACCGATCTGGGGCGCTGCTGGTTGGATCGAACCGCTTGAGTTTAGCGACGAATACGACGTTGACGATTTGCTGCCAGCGATGCGCAATGGTCTGTCTGTAGATGGCACATTGTACGCGGCGCCATTCTACGGTGAATCGTCCATGGTGATGTACCGCAAAGATCTAGCCGATGCAGCTGGTGTTACGATTGCGGACAACGACAGCTGGGACAATGTCAAAGCGGCAGCCGCTGCGATGCACGATCCTGACAACGGCGTTTACGGTGCATGTCTGCGCGGCAAACCAGGTTGGGGCGACAACATGGCGTTTGTCACAACCGTTGTGAACTCTTTCGGCGGCGCATGGTTTGATGCGGAATACCACCCAACACTGGATTCCGACGAGTGGAAATCTGCGATTGAATTCTACGTTGATCTGCTGGGCACATACGGCCCTCCAGGTTCCGAAGGGAACTCTTTCAACGAGATCCTCGCGCTTTATAACGAAGGCAAATGCGGCATGTGGATTGACGCCACAATCGCGGCATCTTTCCTGACAGTTGACGGTGTTGAGTACGCACAATCACCAAACGCAGGTAACCCTGTCGGTGCGAACTGGTTGTGGGCGTGGGCAATGGCTGTGCCAACAGGCACAGAAAAGTCCGAAGAAGCACATGCTTTCATCGAATGGGCCACATCCAAAGCGTATATCGAAGCCGTCGGCAACCACGCTGATTTCGGCTGGAGCAAAGTGCCAACAGGTACACGTGCATCCACATACGCGATCCCTGAATTCCAAGAGGCTGCACCTTTCGCAGCAGCGGAAATGGCAGCGATTGAATCTGCGGCACCAGAAGCCACAGACCTCAAGCCATATGTTGGTGTTCAGTTTGCGTCGATCCCTGAGTTCCCAGAAGTGGGCACAGCAGTTGCGCAAGAAATCGCAGCGGCGCTGTCAGGTGCAAAATCTGTAGATGAAGCACTGGAAGCAGCACAATCTGCAGCGGACTCTATCATGTCCGAAGCTGGTTACTACTAAACCCTCCCAAACGAACGATGGTGGGCCCTGCATTGGGCCCATCATCCCCCCGTTAGATTTGATCGTTTCGCTTGACGCAGCCCATCGCTGGCTGTTCGCGAAACGCCCGCCCGATTTCTACGAGATTTACCGAACCCTGCGTTGAAAGGTGACCTGCGCTATGTCGAAACGAACGCTACCACGCATTCTTCAAACTCCGTCTGTTTTGCTGTTGCTGGTGTGGATGTTGGTCCCGCTGAGCATGACGCTTTACTTCTCGTTCATCCGCTATGTGCTGAACAGTTCGATCCGTCCCGAATGGACGACACCAGCGCTGAGCAACTGGCGTGGATTGGGCAATTATAAATATGTGCTTGATGCGAAGGACTTTTGGTTTGCGATCCAGAACTCTGTGCTGATTGTGAGCAGCATTCTAGTGATTACGGTTGTTTTGGGTCTTGGGATCGCGGTTTTAATCAACCGGAACTTCCCCGGACGTGGCATTGTCCGTGTCTTGCTGATCTCGCCGTTCTTTGTGATGCCTGCGGTGAACGCGGTTCTGTGGATCAACATGATTTTGGACCCAGTGTTGGGCCTGCAGGGTCTGGCTGTTGGCGGTATCAATAACATCATCGACGGATTGCGTGATTTCCCTGTGCTGGGCTGGTTCTTTAATCTGTGGCCCGTGCTCGAGCCGATTTCGTTCCGTGCCACACAGACTTCTGCCTATGCGGTCATTATGATGGTGGCTTGGCAGTGGACGCCATTTGCTGTGCTGATCTTTATGACATCACTGCAGTCCGAAGACGAAAGCCAGAAAGAAGCGGCGACGTTGGACGGTGCATCCCCGTGGTCGCAGTTTATCAACCTGACCGTTCCGCACCTGGCCCGCCCGATTGCGATTGTCGTGATGATCCAGTCGATTTTCCATCTGTCACTGTACGCGGAAATCGAGATTGTTAGCCGCGGTAATGGCAACAAAAACCTGCCCTACCTGATTGGTGAGTTCACCAGCAACAACATCGGTGCGGCAAGTGCGACAGGAATCTTCGCGGTCATTCTGGCCAATATTATCGCCATCTTCTTGCTGCGTATGGTCGGCAAGACGTTGATGGACTAGGAGAAAAGACAATGGCAACCGTTTCTCAAACATCCAAATTCAGCAAAATTGCATGGCCCGTTGCGGCATGGGTGGTCGCGCTGATCTTCTTCTTCCCGATTTTCTGGTTGGTCTTCACCAGCTTTAAAACAGACGCTGACGCAGTAAAGCCGGAATTCCTGTTCAAGTTCACGCCGACGTTGGAAAACTATACCAACATGACGCAGAACTATGACTATTGGAAATTCGCGACCAACTCTGTGATCACCTCGACGTTTGCGACGCTGTTCGCGTTGATCGTCGGCGTGCCTGCGGCCTATGCGATGGCATTTGACCCATCGCGGCACACCAAAGACATTCTGATGTGGATGTTGTCCACCAAGATGTTGCCAGCGGCGGCGGTTCTGTATCCGATGACGTTCTTGACTAAAAACATGCTGGGCATCTTCGACACGCACTTCCTTGTGATTTTGGTACTGTGCCTGATCAATTTGCCGATCGTGATCTGGATGCTGTTCACCTACTTCAAGGAAATCCCGAAAGAGATCATTGAAGCAGGCAAAATGGACGGCGTCAGCACGTGGGGCGAGATCAAGGATATTCTGATCCCACTCGCATGGGGCGGCATTGCATCGACTGCGCTGCTGACTTTCATCTTCTGCTGGAACGAAGCCTACTGGACAGTGCGTTTGACCACGATTGATGCGGCGACCTTGTCGAAGCTGATTGAAGGGAACCGTGCGCCGGAAGGTCTGTTCTTTGGACGCCTGTCCGCCGTGTCTACTGCGGCTGTGGCCCCGATCATTATCCTTGGCTGGTTCTGTCAAAAGCAGCTTGTTCAAGGTTTGACGTTTGGTGCGGTAAAGTGATCGTGTTGGCGGTGCCTTTTGCTCGCGCCTTTGGCGCCGCCTCACGCAATTTGCAGGATTAATCATGTCTATTATGATCCCCAAAATCGAGGTCGTTGACCGCACAACCCGTTCGATCCGCTATCTTGAGCATGGCTGGCCGACGGAATTGTGCCGCTGGCACGCGCATGAAGAATACGAGTTGCATCTTGTTGTAGCGACCCGTGGCAAGGCGTTTGTAGGCGATTACATCGGTGATTTTGAAGCGGGCGATCTGTTTCTGACTGGGCCGAACCTGCCGCATAACTGGATCACTGACAAAGTTTGGACCACACCTGTCGCGGTCCGCGATATGCTGGTGCAATTCAGCCATGAGAGCTTTGAAAAGCTGGCCGAAGGGTTCCCTGAATTTGGCGAGGTCCGCAAAATGCTGACTTTGGCACAATCCGGCGTGCAATTCGAAGGGTTCAATCCGACGTTTGCGATGGGTCACATGGAAGCGATCCGCAACAACGAAGGCCCTGAGCGCATTCTCGCGTTTATCCGTTTCCTCGTGCGGCTGAACGAACATGCCGAGAAAAAAGTCCTGTCCGTATCCAAGCTGGTGCAGGTGCAGGGCGGCAGCAAACACGCACGGATCGGGGCGGTAGTGGATCACATCGTGACCAACTTCAAAGAAGACTTTTCCGTCGCGCAAGCCGCAGAGATGGCGGGCATGACCCAAGCCACATTCGCGCGCAATTTTACGGCGGTGACTGGTCATAAATTCGTAGAATTTCTAACCAGTGTACGCATCGGTCAGGCGTGCAGCATGCTGTACGTCTCGGACCAGACCATTTCCGATATCAGCTATGAATCGGGTTTTCGTAATCTGGCGAACTTTAACCGCCACTTTCTTAAAATGAAGAGCATGACGCCTTCCGAGTACCGCGAAACCGCGCGCAAAGATCTCGCAAAACCAATGGAGACTTCACCATGACCAAGGCTGCTTTGCCCCCAATTCTGGCGACGCGCTACGACCGCGCGGCCTGTGCTGTGGGTGTTGTGCATCTGGGATTCGGCGCGTTCCATCGGGCGCACCAAGCTGTCTATCTCGATGATTATATGGACAAAACTGGCGACCTGCGTTGGGGTGTTGCCGCTGTAAACCTGCGCGGGGCAGAGGCGGATGCTTTTGCTGCGGCGGCTGGCGATGTGGCACACCACGATGGGTATTTCCTGAAGTCCTACGCGGCAGATGGCGCCCAAGCGTTACGGCGTGTGCGGTCACATGTGCAGTTTGCGGATTGGAGCGTGGACCGTGCCGCAACAGAGGCGTTGCTGGCGCAAGACAGCGTGCATCTGGTGACGATCACAGTGACCGAAAGCGGGTATTACACCGATCCAAACGGCAATTTGAACCTAGCTGATCCGGTGATCGCATCTGAAATCAAAAGCGGCACCGCGCACAGCGTTTACGGTTATCTGCGGGCAGGTTTGCAAGCGCGGATGGAACAATCCGGTGCGCCGTTGACCATCGCGTGCTGTGACAACATCCGTCAAAACGGCAAGATGTTGCACCGTAATTTGCTGGCTTATCTGTCAGCGTGTAGTGATGCTGATCTGTACGACTGGACAGCTGCGAACGTTGCGTTCCCATGTTCGATGGTGGACCGGATCACGCCGCGCAGCACGCCTGAATTAAGCGCAGAATTGACCGCATTAATAGGCTCGCCTGTCGCGTCACCGATCATGGCCGAAGATTTCATTCAGTGGGTTCTGCAGGACAAAGCCGCCGCCGCCATGCCTGATCTGGCTCAAGCGGGCGTGACCGTTACCGCGGATGTCGACCCGTTTGAGGAAACCAAAATTCGTGTTTTGAACGGCGGCCATACGGCGCTGTGTTATTTCGCAGCCCTAGAAGGTGTCGAAACCTTTGATGCTGCGATGCGGGTGCCGCATTTGTACGAACATTTTCGCGCATTCGAGGCCGAAGTATTGCCCGCGATTACGATAGATTTGCCGTTCTCAAAAACGGATTATCTGGAAAAGATCGACGCCCGTTTCGGTAACCAAGCAATTGGCGACACCGTGGCGCGGATCTGTGCGGACGGCATGGCAAAGTTCCCGATTTTCATCCGCCCGACACTGGAAGGCTGTTTTGCGCAGGGCATCGTGCCTGCATCTGCGATCCGCAGCATTGCCAGTTGGTACGTCTTTGCGCAGCATGTGCAGGCTGGCAAAATCCCGTTTAAATACGTGGAACCCAGCTGGGACGATCTTGCCGCGATGTTGGGCAGTGACACCTTTATCACCTCTCCCCAGCTTTGGGGCGATCTACCTGAAACTTATCCTGAATTTGCCGAGACACTTCGGCTTGATATCTTTGAATTGGAGCAAAAATGGCCGGTTTGACACTGCGCGACGTGCGCAAAAGCTATGGTGCCACGCAAGTTATGCATGGCGTTGATCTGGACATCGAAGACGGCGAATTCGTCGTATTTGTCGGCCCGTCGGGTTGTGGGAAATCCACGCTTTTGCGGATGATCGCAGGGCTAGAGGAAATCACATCCGGTTCGGTTTGCATCGGTGACACCGAAGTGAACCAAGTCGCCGCATCCAAACGCGGCGTGGCGATGGTTTTCCAGACATATGCGCTGTACCCGCACATGACAGTCTATAAAAACATGGCGTTTGGTCTGAAGCAGGCCAAGACGGATCCCGCCGAGATCGACCGCCGCGTGAAAGCCGCTGCCGAAATTCTGCAGATCACTGATTATTTGGATCGCTCGCCACGTAACCTGTCTGGTGGGCAACGTCAGCGTGTGGCGATTGGCCGTGCGATTGTGCGCGATCCGGAAGTGTTCTTGTTTGACGAGCCATTGTCGAACCTTGATGCGGCCCTGCGTGTGCAAACACGTTTGGAAATCGCGCGTCTGCACGAACGCCTTGAGACCACGATGATCTATGTGACGCACGATCAGGTCGAAGCGATGACGCTCGCGGACAAGATTGTCGTGCTGCGCGATGGTCGAATCGAGCAAGTTGGAAGCCCGATCGAACTTTACGAGCGGCCACGAAATGCGTTTGTCGCGCAGTTTATTGGTAGCCCGAAGATGAACTTCTTTGATGCGGATGAACTGACAGCCGAAGCTGCTGGCGTGCTGGGGCGCGTGGCAGATGCCAATGTGCAAATCGGTTTGCGTCCTGAGCATATGATCCCGACAGCCACAGGTGCTGTTGTCGAAGGCAAGCTTGAGCTCGTCGAGAACCTTGGCGAATACGCTTTGGTTCACCTGATTACAGCCAAAGGCACAGAGTTTATCGCGAAAACCGAAAAGCCACCGAGCCAAGCGAAAGGCGAAATGATCGGCTTTACGATCAAGCCGGAACTCGCCCACGCGTTTGATAAAACAACCGGGCTGCGGTTGGTCGAATAATCCACTCCACTCCACTCACTGAAATGAAAAAACGCGCCCGCAATGGCGCGTTTTTTTGTGTTTGACGATCACGTAGACGTCATCTCTATCTTGCATGATCGGCGCGATGGCATACCTTTGATCAAACACAAGAATTAAGGATCACCATGACCCGATTGTTCGCTACTGCCATCGCGCTATTTTTGCCCATGGCCGCGACCGCCGAAGACGCCGTCACCACATTCACGCTAGATAACGGTATGGACGTCGTCGTGATCGAAGATCACCGCGCCCCCGTTGTTACGCAAATGGTTTGGTATAAAACCGGATCGGCGGACGAACCTGTTGGGGCATCTGGGGTCGCGCATTTTCTGGAACACCTGTTGTTCAAGGGCACTGACGTACTGGAGCCGGGCGAATTCTCTGCGACGGTTGCCGACAATGGCGGGTCTGACAACGCGTTCACGAGCTATGACTACACTGCCTATTTCCAACGCATTGCCGCTGATCGGTTAGAGCTGATGATGCAGATGGAAAGCAACCGGATGAACAATCTGCGGATCACTGAAGCCGATATCGAAACAGAGCGACAGGTCATTCTGGAAGAACGCAACCAGCGGACGGAAAACAATGCGGGTGCCTTGGCGCGCGAGCAATTCAACGCCGCCTTGTATCAGAACCACCGTTACGGCGTGCCGATCATCGGTTGGAAGCACGAGATGGAAGACTTGTCGCTGCAAGATGCGCTCGACTTTTATGACCTCTATTATTCGCCGAACAATGCGATCTTGATTGTGGCTGGTGACGTGTATCCCGATGATGTGCGTGCTTTGGCAGAAACGTATTACGGTGTGATCCCCGCAGAGCCGGACTTGCCAGAACGCATTCGCCCAGAAGAGCCACCGCAGCGGGCTGAACGCCGGATCACTTACGTCGATCAACGTGTGTCGCAACCGTATCTCAGCCGCTCTTACCTCGCGCCAGAGCGTGACGCGGGTGCGCAAGAAGAGGCCGCTGCTTTGGTCTATCTGTCTGAATTGCTTGGCGGTTCGCCGTTTACATCCGTGCTAGGCACCGCATTGCAGTTTGACACGCAAATGGCGGTTTATAGTGGCACGGGCTACAGCGGCTCGTCACTGGATGATACGTCGTTTGGCATCTCCGTTGCACCCGCCGATGGGGTCAGCCTGTCAGAGGTCGAGGCCGCGATGGACGACGCAATCGCGGCGTTCCTTGAGGCGCCAATTGACGAGGCACGCATGGACAGCATCCGCACGCAACTGCGCGCATCCGAGATTTACGCGCTGGACGATGTGGCAGGAATTGCACGTCGCTACGGGGCTGCGTTGACCCAAGGCCTGACGATCCAAGACGTGCAAGACTGGCCCGATGTGTTGCAAGCCGTGACCGCCGAAGACGTCAAAGCCGTCGCTGAAAAAGTCCTGAACCGAGATCAGGCCGTAACCGGCTGGGTCGTATCTAGCCAAGAGGAGGCACGCTAATGCGGCACTTTATTCTCACGGCGGTTTTTGCCGTCACCGCCTCTGTCGCGTCTGCTGCTGTGGATATTAAAACAGTCACGTCCGAGGGCGGAATTAACGCTTGGGTCGTCGAAGAACCTTCGATCCCGTTTGTCGCGTTAGAAATCCGCATTCGCGGTGGCGCGTCATTGGACGAAGAGGGCAAACGCGGCGCGGTCAATCTGATGATGGGCCTGCTTGAAGAAGGCTCTGGCGAGATGTCAGCGCAGGAATTCCAAACCAAACGCGAAAGCTTAGCTGCGTCCTTTGGTTACCGCGCATCTGACGATACGATCTCGTTGTCGGCGCAGTTTTTGACTGAAAATCAGGACGAGGCATTAGCGTTGTTCAAGCAATCGCTGATCAATCCGACCTTTGACCAAGACGCGATTGATCGCGTGCGGGCGCAGGTGATTTCAGGGATTAACAGCGACGCGAAAAGCCCGAACAGCATCGCGAGCACTTACTTTAATGCGTCGGCATTCGGCGATCATCCGTATGGCAGCAGCATGGACGGCACCATCGAAAGCGTCTCGGCGCTGACCCAAGGTGACATGTTCGCTGCACACCGCAATGCGCTGACACGCGACCGTTTGTTTGTGTCTGCTGTGGGCGACGTCACGGCGGACGAAATCGGGCCAATTTTGGACGACTTGTTGGGCGACCTGCCTGCTGAAGGGTCAGCGCTGCCTGACGATGTGGACTTTGGCCTGTCGGGTGGCGTGACGGTCATCGACTTTGAAACACCACAGTCGGTAGCATTGTTTGGACATGCCGGGATCGAACGCGATGACGACGATTTCTTTGCGGCTTACATCATGAATCAAATCCTTGGGGCGGGAGGTTTTGAATCGCGTCTGATGAACGAAGTGCGCGAAAAACGTGGCCTGACTTACGGGATCAGCACGTACCTTGTGCCGAAGTTTCACGCCGAAATGGTGCTGGGGCAGGTGGCATCGGCGAATGCCACGATTGCCGAAGCGATTGACGTGACGCGCGCCGAATGGGCGCGGATGGCAGATGAAGGCGTCACAGCAGATGAACTCTCCGCGGCGAAAACTTATTTGACGGGCGAATATCCGCTGCGTTTTGATGGCAACGGCGAGATCGCGGATATCATGGTCGGGATGCAGATGATCGGGCTGCCGCCAGAATATGTGATCAATCGGAACGACTATATCGAGGCCGTGACGTTAGAGGATATTAACCGCGTGGCTGGCGAATTGCTGGACCCAGAGGCGCTGCACTTTGTGGTTGTGGGGCAACCGGAAGGGCTGGTTTCGACCGAATAGTCTATGTCCGATCGCGATTATTTATAGCGGATTTTTTCCGTGGATAACTTGGCGTCTGACCTCGCAGAATCAAAGTGGGCTATGCTACAGCTTGTGGCATGGCCCATGTGACCCCCCAGATAAAGCCGCAGCCTGTGATTAAACAGCTGGACGACGCTGCAATTAACCGTATTGCCGCTGGCGAAGTGCTGGAACGGCCCGCCTCTGCTGTCAAAGAGCTGGCCGAGAACGCAGTTGATGCTGGCGCGACCCGCATCGAAGTCGTGATCGCCGACGGTGGCAAAACCTTGATCCGCGTCACAGACGACGGTTGCGGAATTGCCGCGCATGATTTGCCGCTCGCACTATCACGTCACGCCACATCCAAAATTGACGGGTCGGACCTGCTGAATATCCATTCGTTTGGGTTTCGCGGCGAGGCGCTTCCGTCGCTTGGCGCGGTCGGCCGCTTGACGATTACATCGCGGGTGCCGCCCGAAACGGCCGCCCGTATTGCCGTTGCTGGTGGCGTCACGGACGCGGTTGCCCCCGCGGCCTTGAATAACGGAACCGTCGTGGAATTACGCGACATGTTCTATGCCACGCCTGCCCGTTTGAAATTCCTGCGAACTGATCGCGCCGAAGCGCAAGCGGTGGGTGATGTGATCAAACGGCTTGCGATGGCCGAGCCGTTTATCACCTTTATCTTGCGCGATGCGTCAAATGGGGATCAACGCACGACATTTCGCGCTGACGCCGAAACTGGCGATTTGTTTGATGCGTTGCATGGGCGGTTGCGATCCGTTCTGGGGCGTGAATTTGCCGAAAACGCGATTGCGATTGATGCAGAGCGCGAGGGATTCCATCTGACCGGATATGCCGCGCTGCCGACCTATTCCCGTGGTGCTGCGATTGCGCAATTTCTGTTTGTAAACGGGCGTCCAGTGCGCGACAAAATGCTGCTGGGCGCATTGCGCGCTGCCTATATGGATGTGCTGTCACGTGACCGGCACCCGGTTGCAGCGCTGTTCGTGGATTGCGATCCAAAGTTAGTGGATGTGAACGTGCATCCTGCGAAATCAGAGGTGCGGTTTCGTGATCCGGGGGCTGTACGCGGGCTGATCGTGTCAGGTCTTCGTCATGCGCTTGCAGATGCCGGCCACCGTGCGTCTACGACTGTTGCCGGGGCAACATTAGGCGCCATGCAACCCGAGCAAACGCGACCGTCAGGGCAAATGCAGCCGCGCGTCTACCAAATGGATCGACCGTCGTTCAGTGCGCGATCCATGACGTTCCAAGCGCAAGCTCCGCAAAGCATGACAGGTTTCGCGGAGCCCTCGGCGCGATTTGAGCCGATGCCAGCCGAAGATTCCGTGCCGCAACATCTTCCGTTGGGTGCTGCACGTGCACAGGTGCATGAAAATTATATCATTGCGCAGACCGAAACGGGCATGGTGATCGTGGATCAACATGCGGCGCACGAACGGCTTGTGTACGAAAAACTCAAAGGGCAAATGGCTGCGAATGGTGTCCCTGCACAGGCACTTTTGATCCCTGAAATCGTAGAACTGTCAGACAACGAAGTCGCGACTTTGCTTGGTTTTGCGGACGACTTGCAAAAAATGGGTCTGACGATCGAGGCATTTGGTGGAAACGCGATTGCCGTGCGCGAAACACCTGCGATCTTGGGCGAGATCAACGCGGCCAACATGTTGCGCGATATTCTGGACGAGCTGACCGATCAGGGCGACAGCACACAGCTGAAATCCCGCATTGATGCGATCCTAAGCCGTGTGTCGTGTCATGGATCGATCCGCTCTGGCAGGCGTATGCAAGCCGATGAAATGAATGCACTTTTGCGCGAAATGGAGGCCACCCCGATGTCGGGACAGTGCAACCATGGCAGGCCAACTTATGTGGAGCTAAAACTCAGTGATATCGAACGTCTGTTTGGTCGCACATGATTGAAATCGCTGGCGAAAGTTACGCATTGCACGATCCACGTGTGGTCGCTGCGTTGATTGGTGTGTTGGTCGTCATCGCAGTGCTGTGGTTGCTGATTTCATCCGCTCGCAAAGCCACGCACTCGACGCTTTTGGTGCAGGATGTTGCGGCTCACATGAGCCGTTTGTCCTACGATGTGACTGCGCTGTCGCAGGGGCAACACCAGCTTGCGGGTAATATCCAAACCGTCAGCGACGCGCAGGCCAACGCCCAAGTGCGTGTGATCCAGACGATGGAAACGCGGCTGGCAGAGGTGCAAACGCAGGTTGCAGATCGTCTGGCAGATAATGCCCGAAAATCCGCGATGAGCATGTCCGAGATGCAGGAGCGGATGAAGGAAACGCTGTCTGGTTCGTCCGAGAAAACGACGCAAAGCCTGACGCAATTACAAGAACGGTTGGCGACTATCGACAAGGCCCAGACCAATATCGAAAAACTGTCGGGCGATGTTTTGTCCCTGCAAGATATCCTGTCGAACAAACAACGGCGCGGTATGTTTGGTGAAATCCAGCTGACGGATATTGTGTCAAAAGCGCTACCATCGGATGCTTATGCGCTGCAGGCGACGCTTTCCAACGGCAAACGTGCCGATTGTTTGGTGCACCTGCCGAACCCGCCGGGACCGATTGTCATCGACGCTAAGTTTCCGTTTGAAGCTTATGAGGTCTATGCCGCCGCCGAGACAAAACCGGAGCAGGAGGCCGCATTGCGCGATCTTGGCAACGCGGTGAAGGTCCACATCAAAGCGATTTCTGACAAATACATCATCGAAGGTGAAACCGCTGACGGCGCCATCATGTTCCTGCCTTCCGAAGCTGTCTATGCCGAGCTACACGCGCGATTGCCACATGTCGTACGCGAAGGCTTTAACGCCCGCGTTTGGATTGTGTCGCCGACGACGTGCATGGCGACGTTGAACACGATGCGCGCGATACTGAAGGATGCGCGGATGCGTGAACAGGCGGGTGAAATCCGCAAGGCATTGCGTTTGCTGCATCGTGACGTGGAGATCATCGGCGAAAAGGCCGGTAAGCTTGAGGTCCACTTGCGTCAGGCGGGTGACGACGTCGCTGGCGTGTTGACTGCTGCGACCCGCGCTGGGAAACGTGCGGATCGGTTGGACAATTTCGACTTTGAAGAACTCGCGCCAGATGCGGAACCAAAGGCGGTTCCACTTGCGCCGCCCGAGCCCTAGGGGCATGGTGCACGCAATGCTTTTGAGGGAACGACTGCTATGATCCGTTTGATGTCTGCTGTATTGGCAACCGCCGCACTTGTTGCTTGCACCGAGGGCCAGCCGCTCGCGGGGGGTGCGCCTGCACAGGCCAGTCGTTTTTACGCTGACGTGTTCCAAGATAAACCTTTCGACGAGGCGGCCGTTAAGGTTGTTGTATCGGAAGCTGGTGAGCTGCGGACCTACACGTTGCGCCCTTGTAATAGCGGTGCAGGTGTTTGTGGGGCCACGACTGGCGCCTATCAGGTGACGCCGGATTATTACGTTGTGTCAGGGGCTTATCCTGGCCGGACGTTCTGGTTGTCGCCCGGTGGTGATGGGTACATGTCGCGCGGTGGCGTGAATACCAATCTTGCTTGGAACGAAGCCACCCAATAGACATATTTCTGTCGAATTTACGGTTCATTAACCAATTGTGACGAGGATCGTCGCGGGATTGGGGAGTGATCATATGACACGTTTTGGCAAATTGATCAGTGGATTTGGTGGTGTTGCACTGGTGGCCACGCTGCCGATGCTTCTAGGGGCTGCCGGTCCGACAGACCCGATCCAAGCCACGCATTTTGTTAGCTCTGGTCGTGCCGTAAATACGATTGCAGATATGTCAGCCGCCGATCAATCGCAGGCGCGTGCGCAGATTTGGGCGCTGACAGGACGGACGAATGCGCCGACCTGTTCCGACGACGCATCCTGTTTTGAGTTGGTGCAAACGCAGCTACGTTAATGTGCTGCGCTTAGAGGTGAGCACTAAATTCGGACCGCGCGCGTTCCCACACACCGTCGCCCAAGTTATCTAGCCCCAAAAGATGTGGCAGCAACTGTGCCGCGAAATCTTCGCTGCTTTCACGTGGTAACAATGACGGCAGGTTATCAATCGCCATCACGTCCAGCGGCGGTGCATCGTGGACGCGCAGCACAGGACTGGCCCAAGTCGTCGCACGGTCGTAGACCTTGATCGGGGAGAAATCGCTGTCAGGGTCGCAGGCAATATCGCCGATGACACGCAGTTTACGTGGGTCAGTGACAGTGCTGGCGGGTACAAAAACGGGTGTGCCGTGACGTGCGAGAATGCAGTTCAGGAAAATGTCGTGCTGCAACACTTGGGGGAAGGGGCCACCGCTGGCGGTTTCGGCGATATCCCAACCGGTAACGGATAGCCCAAGCGCCTTGCATAGATCGGCCGCACCGGTACCCACGCGGCCAAGTGCGCCGATGATCAAGGTCGTGGGCTTTTGCCCGTTTAGCGCTGTTGCGATCCGCTCTTGCAGATCAGAGGCATCCGAGACGCCTTGCACATCGGCCAAACCTGTTCCGTTTTGCTGCGCGGCCCATGCCAGTAGCGACATGGCCGATCCTGCATAACCAGCCCAATAGCCGAATGCCGCGACACGACGTCCATCCAGATCAACCAGATATTCGAGATCATACAGAGTGCCGCCGCCTTCTTTGAAACGGTCGAGCAGGATGCGCCCGCTTGGCTGGTCTTTGTATGCATGGCCGAACATGATGTGGCGGTGGATAAGGGGCGTGCCGTCCTCGGGCAGTTCCTTGAGGCCAAAGATAATCGCGTCGAGCGGCGCATCTGGCCAGCTACCGAGTGGCGCGATACCACAACCGACTTCGCTATATTCAGAGGTCGGAATGCAGCGATCTGTGCTGTCTTCCACCGTGACAGTGAACCCTGCGGCGAGCATTTCTGCGGCACCTGCGGGCGTCAGCCCCACGCGGGTTTCGTGGTGGCGGGGTTCTGCGCGTAGCCAAATATGGGTCATAACATGCCTTTTGCGGTGACTGCTTGAACGGAAGGGCGGGCGCGCATCAAGTTTACAAATGCAGCCAGTTTCGGAAATTTTGCGAGGTCCACACCGTCGCCCGGCACCCAGCTAAGGACCACGAACAGGTAAGGGTCGGCGATGCTGATGTCGGTACTGACGAATGGGTCAAGTTCTAGCTTGCTTTCCAGATACGCACAGGACGCGGCCATTGTTTCAGGCACTTTTGCAGTCATATCGTCAAAGCTGGACTGTTGATCCGCCCAGCGATGTCCGCGCATTTTATGGGCATGGTTCACATGCATGGTCGAGGCGAGGTAATACATCACTTCGCGCATTCTAGCTGCGGCCAGCGGTGTGTCGGGCATCAACTGTGCCGACGTGTCCGCGATGAACTCTAGGATCGCGCCCGTCTCGGTTAAGGTGCCTGCACCTGTGATCAACGACGGCACGCGGCCTTTGGGGTTCACGGCCAGATATTCGGGTGATCCCTGCGCACCAGTCGCGAAATCCACAGCAACAGCATCGTAGGCAAGTCCTGCCTCTTCCAGTGCAATCGCCACGGCAATCGAAATTGTCTTGGGGGCGTAATGAAGCGTTAACATCGTGTATCCAATCAGTAGTGGGTACGGGCGGTTAGGCGATCCGCGTGGTCCAGATGCGGTGATCCGTTGAACGCGGACACAAGCGGGCCGTGATCGGTGACATGGATGCGGTGCACGGACGTGTTCAGGATCGGCAAGGCAATCCGCGCCATTTGCGGAATGTCGAGCCCAAGGATGCGCGATACCGATTGCGCGATGATCCCGCCGGACGTGACACACAGAATACGCCGCCCCGGTTGGGCTGCCAAATCCATCATGTCCTGCACGCGGTCTGTGAACGCCTGATAGGTTTCTGTGCCTTTGATGTGGCCGTCTCTCCATGCGCTCAGGGTCGCTGGGAAATGCGTCACAAAATCTTCAGGTGAAGAACGAGCGATTTCGGGGTTATGGGCGGCCATTTCGTCTGTCAGGTCGTAATAAGCGATCTCGTTCAGCCGCTCGTCGACAGTCACGTTGTCAAAGCCCATGTCTGCTGCGGTTTCCTTTTGTCGCCGCAGTGATCCGCTGAACACCTCGTCAAACGGGCCGTCATGTTCGTGAATCCATTCGCCCAACCATTTGGCCTGCTGATGACCCAAATCTGACAATTTATCGTAGTCGATTTCATTCGTCGCAGCAGAGTTTGCCTGCCCGTGCCGCACCAGTGTAATTTCGCCCATAACGTTCCCTTTTTCCTTAGGGTCAGACGTAGGGGCTCAGTGGGCGGATGGCAATGTCAGGATGCTGAGATCATGCCTTGGCGTCAGGATAGGGGCGGACAAAGACCCATTTATCGCCTTCAGACAGGTCCGCATCGTAGGCGTAGCCGCCTGTCGTGAACTCTTTGATTTGTTCAGGCGATGTGGCGCGTTCTTGGGTCAGGAACCGTGCCATCGCTCCGCGTGCGCGCTTTGCAAAGAAGGACACAATGCGGGGTTTGCCGTCTTTGACTTCCATGAACTGCGGCGTGATCACGCGCAATTTCAACGCCTTGCGATCCGCCGCGCCAAAGTATTCCTGAGAGGCGCAGTTGACCAACGTGTCGGTTTCAATCTCTGCGGCTTGGGTGTTCAGCGCTTTGGCAATATCATCGCCCCAGTAGTCATACAGGGACTTGCCACGACGGGTTTTCAAACGACTGCCCATTTCCAAACGGTAAGGCTGGATGGCGTCAAGCGGGCGTAACAAGCCGTAAAGCCCTGACAAAATGCGTAGGTGGCTTTGGGCCCAATCCAAATCCTCGGGCTCTAGCGTTTTGGCCTCTAGGCCCTGATAGGTGTCGCCGTTAAACGCCAATGCGGCGGGCTTTGTCATTTCGGGCGAAGGCTCTGCCTCGAACGCTTGAAATCGGTCGCGGTTCAGGCGGGCCAGATCGTCAGAGATGCTCATTAAGTCGCGCAACCCGCCTAGCGTTAGGTTCTTGGCGGTTTTGGACAGCCGCACCGCGTCGTCTTGAAAGTCGGGCTGCGTCGGTGTGATCGCGACAGGGTCCATGTCCAATGACTTGGCGGGTGAAATGACAGTGATCATCGGGCGGCATCCTTGAAGCGTGCAAATTTGGGCTAGATGTACCATGCGAGAAGCCATTGACCAGTCGTCGCGGACAGATGTTCACAGCGATGTCATTTATTAATGCGCGGCTCTCAGAACTACGTTATCGAGAAACCTGCATTGAACAGCATCAGCGACCAAAGGCCAGCCCCCTATGACGCGACAAGAAATCGAAACCCTGATTGGCAGTGTCGCACTGGGCGACCGTAAGGCATTCAATTCGCTTTATGATGCGACGAGTGCGAAACTTTTGGGCGTCTGCCTGCGTATCTTACGTGATCGGGCTGCAGCAGAGGACGCCATGCAAGATACGTTTATCAAAGTTTGGAAGAACGCTGATCGCTTTGCGGTAAACGGCTATAGTCCGATGACGTGGTTAATTACGATTGCGCGGAATACGTCGATTGACCGCTTGCGTGCGTCCAAGCCGACCGCTGACATTGACGATTACACCGACACCATCGCAGCCAGCGGTCCGACAGCCGAAGGCCGCATTATCGCAACAGGCGAAGCGCGACGCATCACCAATTGCTTCGCTGAATTAGAACCGACACGCAGTGCGGCGATTAAGGCGGCCTATCTTGACGGTCTGCCTTATGCTGAACTTGCACAGAAATTTAACGTCCCACTCAACACGATGCGCACATGGCTGCGACGCGGCCTGATCGCATTAAGAGAGTGTTTGTCCAAATGAGCAATCCATCCGATATGACCCCTGACGACACTGAATTTGCTGGTGAATATGTACTTCGTGTTCTGCCTGAAGACGCGCACCGTGCAGCCGCCGCGCGTGCGGCCTCTGACCCCACTTTTGCGGCAGAGATACGCATCTGGGAGGACAGGCTTGCGTCACTGACCGATGAAATCATGCCGGTAACGCCATCGTCCATCGCGAAAACCGATCTGATGGAACAGCTGTTTGGCGTTGATCCAAGACCTAGCTTTATGGAGCGTGTGAGCTTCTGGAAGGGCCTGACCGTCGCACTTTCTGCGGCTGCGATTGCGTCGACGCTGATTATATTCGGCCCGACGGAACCTGTGCTTAATGGTCCAGTTTACGTGACCGAACTCGCCGATGACACCGACAGCCTGCGTATTTTGGCTGTGTACGATGCGGATACGCAAGGTGTGCAAATCACTCGCACGGCTGGTGCTGCGGTTGATGGGCGCAGTCTGGAATTGTGGTTCATTGGTGAAGGCCAAGAGGCGCAATCTATGGGCATTCTGTCTGAGGACGAGGCGAATGAAACGCTGGCGCTGCCTGCGGTCTGGCTCGACGGTGTCGATAGCTGGAGCCTTGCGATCACGGACGAACCGTTTGGTGGATCACCAACAGGTAAGGCCACTGGTCCGATCCTTGCAGCATCGCAAATGACGCGGCTGTAGCCTCAGGCGCTTTCCAGTACCTCTAAGAATGCATCGCCAAACCGTTCGGCGTATTTCTCGCCAATCAACCGCTCGATTGCGCTGCTATCAGCACCGCGCAATTGGGCGACTTTGGCCAGCATCGACGCGCTGAGGCTCATGGGTTTGTCTGCGCCGTGCGGACCGCGTTGCAGTTCTGATTGTACGGCCAGCAGACGGTCATACACTTCGCCCTCGTTGCGACCAGCCAGCTTGCGGCGTTGCGGGTGAAGTTGTTGTGCTTCGCCAGCAATGACCTCAAGAAATGCATTGCCGTAGCTTTCCAGCTTTTTCGCGCCCACGCCACCAATCCGAGCCATATCGTCGAGCGTCATGGGCCGCTTTTCAGCCATTTCGATCAGGGAGCGATCATTGAAGATAATGTAGGCGGGGGCGTTGGCTTGTTCTGCCAGATAACGGCGTTTCGCCTTGAGCGCAGAGAGCAGCGGCGCGTCTTCTTCGCTGACCATTTGGCGGACTTTGGGCCCAGTGCCTTTGGCCGCGCGAATGGTATCGCGACGCAACTCAATGTTGGCTTCGCCTTTGAGGATCGGGATTGCCCCGTCGGTCATACGCAAGGCACCATGTCGTGCAGGATCAGGCCGCATCAAATCGTGGCCCATCATTTGCCGGAAAATCGCCTGCCATTGGCGGCGGTCATATTCCTTGCCGACGCCGTATGTGGGCAAGCTGTCGTGGCCGCGTTGCCGGATTTTATCGGTATTTGCACCGAGCAGTATGTCGATCAAATGGCCAGATCCAAACCATTCTTCGGTACGCAACGCGGCAGACAGGGCCATCCGCACAGGCGTTGTCGCGTCGAAAATCTCGGCAGGTTTGTCGCACAGATCGCATTTACCACAGGGCTGCGGGTCTTCACCAAAATAGCGTAGCAGGTTCACACGGCGACAGCGCAATGCCTCTGCCAGCCCCAGCAGCGCGTTCAATCGGCCATGATCAGCGGCGCGGCGTTCAGGTGGGGCGATGCCTTCGTCGATTTGCTGGCGGCGGTAGCGGATGTCATCGGGCCCAAATAACGTCAGCGTTTCCGCCGGATCACCGTCGCGACCCGCGCGACCGATTTCCTGATAATAAGCCTCGATCGACTTGGGTAGGTCAGCATGGGCGACCCAGCGGATATCGGGTTTGTCGATCCCCATGCCAAAGGCCACAGTCGCGACGACGATCAAGCCGTCTTCTTGCTGGAACCGACGTTCCACATCGCGGCGCTCTTCGGCGTCCATGCCACCGTGATAATAGCAGGCAGAATGCCCCGCCTCGCGTAGTGCCCCTGCCAGCGTTTCGGTCTTTGCACGGGTACCACAATAGACGATGCCGGATTGACCTTTTCGGGCGGCGGCAAAGTTGAGGATCTGGGCGCGCGGCCCGTCTTTGACTTGGAAGGCGAGGTGGATGTTAGGGCGATCAAAGCCATAGAGAAACGTCGCCGGGGTTTCGCCGTCGAACAGCTTGCGAATGATTTCTTCTTGGGTTTCGGCATCGGCCGTCGCGGTAAAGGCGGCAAGCGGCACATCCAACGCGGCCCGCAGATCACCGATCCGCAGATAATCAGGGCGGAAATCGTGCCCCCATTGGCTGACACAATGGGCCTCGTCCACCGCGATCATGCTGACACCCGCACGGCGCAGCATAGCCATGGTCCCGCTCGATGAAAGACGTTCGGGCGCCATGTAGAGCAGTTTCAGCGTGCCAGCCTCTAAACCGCGCCACACCGCATCGGTTTCTTCGTCGGTGTTGCCAGAGGTCAGCGCACCGGCCTCAACACCTGCTTCGCGCAAGCCACGGACTTGGTCGCGCATCAGCGCAATCAGCGGAGAAATGACGACCGTGACACCGTCGCGAACTAGCGCAGGCAATTGAAAACAAAGAGATTTGCCGCCGCCCGTGGGCATAATGGCAAGGGTATTGCGCCCTTCGACGACCGCTTCGACGATCTCTTGTTGTCCCGGACGGAAGGCATCGAAGCCAAACACATCACGAAGTAGCGTGGCAGCGCCCATCGGGGAAATCCTGTTGGTTTTTATTGTATGCTCGTTTGCGTGACAATCTCATATGAACGCACGACGGACAAGAGGGAAGGGTGGGGGCCAGCCCCCACACCCCCGGAGTTGTTAGGGCAAAATGAAGGTCAAAGACGTTCAATCGCCAGTGCGATGCCTTGTCCGCCGCCGATGCACATTGTAATCAGGGCGCGTTTGCCGCCTATGCGTTCGAGTTCGTACATGGCTTTGACGGTGATAATCGCGCCAGTGGCCCCAACGGGATGGCCAAGCGCAATTGCGCCGCCGTTCGGGTTTACCTTGGCAGGGTCAAGATCAAGTGCGCGGTTCACAGCGATGGCTTGAGCGGCGAAGGCCTCATTAGATTCGATGACGTCGAAATCGTAGGCTTTCAACCCGGTTTTTGCGAGTAGTTTTTCGACGGCAGGTACGGGGCCGATGCCCATGACCTCTGGTCGCACACCTGCGTGGGCGTAGCCTACGACGCGCAATGATGGGGTGAGACCTGCTGATGCTGCCGCATCCGCGGTTGCCATGACAATTGCCGCTGCACCGTCATTCAGGCCAGATGCGTTGCCTGCTGTGACGGTTCCGTCTTTTTGGAACGCGGAGCGCAGGCCTGCGAGTGCGTCAAGCGTGGTGGCTTTTGGGTGCTCGTCGGTCGCGAAATCAACCGTATCGCGCCGCACACGCACCGGAACGGGGACGATCTGATCAGTGAAATAGCCTGCCGCAATAGCCGCTGCCGCGCGCGTTTGACTTTCGAGCGCAAAGGCGTCTTGATCGGCGCGGCTGATGCCGTGTTCATCTGCGACGTTTTCTGCCGTGATGCCCATGTGACCCGTCCCGAACGGGCAGTTCAGAGCGCCGAGCATCATGTCCCGCGTTGTGATATCGCCCATCTTCGCGCCCCATCGCTGGTCAGAGATGATATAGGGCGAACGGGACATGTTTTCGGCCCCGCCAGCTACGGCAAAGTCGGCATCGCCCATGGTAAGGGATTGGAACATCGACACAATCGCTTGCGCCCCTGATCCGCAAAGGCGGTTCACGTTCATCGCAGGCACTGTGTCGGGGATGCCCGCATTGATGGCTGCGACGCGGCTGACGTACATGTCCTTAGGTTCGGTGTTGATCACGTGCCCAAAGGCCACTTGACCGATTTGATCCGCAGCAATGCCGGACCGCGCGATCGCTGCCTGCGTCACGATAGTGCCAAGCTCGATTGGCGACGTTCCCGCCAATGCCCCGCCAAAGCCACCAATGGCAGTGCGTGCGCCGCCCAGAATAACGATGTTTGTCATGTTTTTCCCTTCGATTTGGGGTAGCTTACCGCAATCCAATCGGGAGGCGAGGCGGAACGTTGGGTCATAAATCCACTGCAATCGCGCAAGCGGCGCTGTTCTCTGGTGGCTCGCGTGCTAAGTCTGTTTCAAAGGACTAATCGTATGTTGTTGACCGCCACAGATATCCACAAAACCTTTCATACCGCAGACGGTCCCTTCACCGTACTACGCGGCGTCGATCTGGCGCTAGAAGCGGGCGAAAGTCTCGCGCTGACGGGCGAAAGCGGAAGCGGGAAGAGCACGCTTTTGCATCTGATTGGTGGGCTTGATACGCCAGATCAGGGGCAGATTATGATTAATTCTGCAGATATTGCTGCTATGGATGATAACGGGCGTGCGGCGTTGCGGCGCGGGACCGTGGGCGTTGTGTTTCAGCAGTTTAACTTGATCCCCAGTTTGCGTGTCGCCGACAATATAGCGTTTCAATCTAGGCTTGCTGGTCGAGATGATCCGAAGTGGAACGCGGATTTGGCGGATCGCATGGGATTAACCGCGCATTTGCGGAAATATCCCGAGCAGTTGTCAGGTGGCCAGCAGCAGCGCGTTGCGATTGCACGGACATTGGCACCGAGGCCAAAGCTGGTTTTGGCGGATGAGCCGACTGGTAATTTGGACGAAGCCACGGCTGATGATGTGATGTCGTTGATGTTAGATCTGGTGGCTGACGCAGGCGCGGGCCTGTTGATGGTTACGCATTCGATAGCTTTGGCAGAACGCTTGTCGCGGCGGGTACACTTGCGAGCAGGGCAGGTTGCGGCGTGACACGAGCAGCCCTTTCCGCACTCTTGTCGCATTGGTGGCGTAACCCTATGCAATTGTTCACGCTGCTGGCAGGGCTTGCTCTGGCAACCGCGCTTTGGTCGGGGGTGCAGGCGGTCAATACCGAGGCCCGTGCAAGTTACGATAGTGCCGCTGCGACCTTGGGTGAGGCGGGGTATGACCAGCTTGTCAGTGGTGATGACCAGCCGATCTCGCTAGAGACTTATGTAGCGCTACGCCGTGCTGGCTGGCTTGTCAGTCCGGTAATTGAAGGGCAGATCAACGGCGTGCGCTTGATCGGGATCGAACCATTGACCGCGCCGAGCAGTCTTGGGCCAGTTAATCTGGCCGACGGTGCTGATATTGGGGCGTTTCTGTCTGGGCGGGGCCAAGTTTATGGTACGGTAGAGACGCTTGCTGCGCTCGATGTCACGGGGTCTGTCGCACCGGACCTTGCGCCGAACGTAGCCTATACCGACATTGGCGTGGCGCAACGGATGTTAGACCGTGCAGGTGAAGTCGATTTATTAATTGTCGCGCCGGATCAGCCGCTGAGGCAGCTTGCTCTACGTGAAGTCGCCCCGAACCTTATCCGCCGCGCCGCTGCCGCTGGTTCGGATGTGGGCAAGCTGACCGACAGCTTTCACCTGAACCTGACCGCCTTTGGGCTGTTGTCGTTTGCTGTTGGAATTTTCATTGTGAACGGCGCGATTGGGCTGGCGTTCGAGCAGCGCCGCCCTGTTGTGCGGACCTTGCGTGCGCTTGGCGTGCCGCTTGGGGCGTTGATTGGGTTGATTGCAGTGGAGTTGATGCTGATGGCCTTACTAGCAGGCATTATCGGCGTCGCCTTGGGCTATGTGATCGCCGGAATGCTGTTGCCAGGAGTGGCCGCGACGTTGAACGGCCTCTATGGCGCGTCGGTTGCTGGCACGTTGCAATTGCGCCCAAGCTGGTGGATTTCGGGCCTCGCGATTGCGCTGGGCGGAACCGCATTGGCCGCGACTGGCGCCTTGTGGCAATTGAGCCGGATGCCGTTGCTTGCCGCCGCCCAACCGCGTGCGATGGCGATGGCGGCGGGCAGACGCGCAAAGGTGCAGGGCGGGTTGGCAGCGATCTTGATCATTGCAACGCTGATTTTAGCCGCGACGGCGCAGGGTCTTATCGCCGGATTTGCGATGTTGGCAGCGCTGCTCATCGGCGCGGCGCTTGGCTTGCCTATCATCCTCAGTGCGGTTCTGGCGTTTTGCGCCAACCGCGCACGTGGCGTCGTGGGGCAATGGTTCTGGGCCGATACGCGCCAGCAATTACCGGGCTTGTCGCTCGCGTTGATGGCGTTGCTACTGGCGATGGCCGCGAATGTTGGTGTGTCCACGATGGTCAGCAGTTTCCGGCTGACCTTTGTTGGGTTCCTCGATCAACGTCTGTCATCGGAGCTATATGTCACGGCTGCAGACGCCAATCAGGCCGCGCAGATCACGGAACGTATCGCATCTGAAGTCGACGTGATCCTACCGATCCAGTCGGTGACGATGCCTATCGCAAGCATCCCGACTGAGGTTTTTGGAACCCGCATCCATGACACTTATCGCGACACTTGGGTGCTGTTGGATAGCCTTGATCTGCCTTGGGATCAGGTTGCATCGGGCGAGGCGATTTTGATTAACGAACAGTTATTCAGGCGGGCGGGATTGAACGTTGGGGATCAGGTCATGCTGGACGCTGTGCCGCTGACCATTGTCGGTGTCTACGGTGATTATGGCAATCCGATTGGACAGGCGGTGATTGGTGAAGACCTGTTTGTAAAGCTGTATCCTGACGTCGGACCGTTGCGGTTTGGGGTACGGGTTCCTGAAGCTGACGTGAACCGTGTGCGCTCGATTTTACGTGACGACGTGGGGATTCCCGACGCGCAGATGATTAACCAAGCGGGAATCAAGGCGTTCTCGCTAGACGTCTTTGACCGGACATTTGTTGTGACCACGGCGTTGAATGTGCTGACCTTGGCGGTTGCCGCCTTTGCTATATTGATGAGCCTGCTGACCCTCGCGACGATGCGCGTCCCGCAATTGTCCCCTGCTTGGGCGGTTGGAATGACGCGTGCAGAACTCGGGCGGCTCGAAGTCATTCGGGCCGTTTTGCTCGCGCTTTTGACGGCGGTGATTGCACTACCGCTTGGTCTCGCGCTGGCGTGGGCATTGCTGGCGGTTGTGAATGTCGCGGCGTTTGGCTGGCAGTTGCCGATGTACCTATTCCCGTGGGATTATGTGCGTCTGTTTGGTTTTGCGGTTCTCGCGGCGGCGATTGCGTCGCTATGGCCCGCGATCAGACTTGCGCGAACGCCGCCTGCTGGTTTGCTCAAGGTATTTTCCAATGAACGCTAAGATCATCGTCCTCGCACTGACGCCATTCGCGGCAAACGCCCAAGGTTTTGCAGGGCTTGGTGGTGCTGCGGATGGGTTTGGGTTGCCGACGCCCGCGCCCACATTCGATTTCCCAACGGATCACGGCCCGCACGATAATTACCGCATTGAGTGGTGGTATCTGACCGCAAATTTACAGGCGGATGACGGCACCGATTACGGTTTGCAGTGGACGTTGTTTCGCTCTGCGCTTGCACCTGAAACGGGCTCTGGTTGGACCGCACCGCAACTGTGGATGGGCCACGCTGCTGTGACGACGTCGACGGATCACTACGTGAGTGAACGCATCGGACGCGGCGGCATTGGCCAAGCAGGCGTGACCGCCGCGCCGTTCAGCGCGTGGATTGACGATTGGCAGTTCAGTGGTGATTGGCAAACGATGGCGATGACCGCGAGCGGCACGGATTTTGCCTATGACATGGACCTGAACGCACAAGGGCCACTGATTTTTCATGGTGATGACGGCTATTCGGTGAAGTCGGCTGGCGGACAGGCATCGTATTATTATTCGCAACCGTATTTCGATATTGCGGGCACTTTGACGCTGCCTGACGGCGATGTTGCCGTGACGGGCAGTGCCTGGCTTGATCGCGAATGGTCGTCTCAGCCATTGGCGGCGGACCAGACGGGTTGGGATTGGTTTTCACTGTCGTTTGATGACGGGGCCAAGATGATGGGATTTCTGCTGCGGCAATCTGATGGGACGGCGTATTCGTCGGCCACGTGGATCGCGGCAGATGGTACGACGACAGCTTACCCTGATGGTGCATTTCGGGCAGAGGCTCTTGAAACATCAGCAACATCTGGGGCCACGGTCCCGACGACTTGGCGTGTTCAATTGCCGGATCGTGGTGTCGACGCGACGGTGACGGCAGTAAATAGCGATGCGTGGATGCAGACTTCGGTTCCGTATTGGGAGGGTCCAGTTCGGATTGAAGGCAGCCACACGGGGCGCGGATATTTGGAGATGACAGGCTATGAATAACTGGTTCGAGACACTGAACGGCACCCAAGATATGGTCTGGGATCGTCTTTGCACGAGCGCGGATAACAATGCCTTGGTGGCGCTGGGTACGATCAGTGTCGATGGACTGCCCGAGGTGCGCACTGTCGTGCTGCGCCATGCCGACCGGGCGACGCGGACCTTGGAAATTTACACAGACCTTCAGTCGGATAAAATAACCAGCCTACGGGCGCATCCTAACGCCAGTATCCTGCTATGGGATGATGCCACATCTCTGCAAATCAGGGTGCAAGCCAAGGTTGCGATCCTCAGTGGTCCGCAAGTTCTGGATCGGTGGGCCGCAGTTCCCGATCACTCAAAAATCAGCTACGGTATAACGCCCGCCCCTGGCCAGATTATCCCCGACAGCACAGCTTACACCAAGACCCCGAATGCTGACGTTTTTGCGGTTCTGTCCTGTGAGGCAACGCATATTGACGCGGTCTATTTGGGCGATATTCATCGCCGCGCTGCGTTCTCACAGGTTGGTGACTGGGCGGGAAACTGGTTGGCTCCTTAACATGGCGAGGGTTATCAAACTGTTATGAAAAATCAGTTTCCCCAGACACGTGATCTTGTCCTTGTTGGCGGTGGCCATACCCATGCACTTGTGCTGCGATCTTGGGCGATGAAGCCGCTACCCGGTGTGCGTCTGACGGTGATTAATCCGGGGCCGACTGCGCCTTATTCTGGGATGCTACCGGGGTTCGTGGCGGGTCATTATACACGCGCAGAGTTGGATATCGACCTCGTGCAGTTGGCGCGATTTGCGGGTGCGCGAGTGATATTGGGCGCGGTTAACCATATCGATGTGGCGAGCAAGTTGATCCGCGTGCCGGAGCGCGCGCCGATTGCATATGACGTCACCGCGATTGACGTAGGTATCACATCAACGATGCCGCAATTGCAGGGTTTCACCGATCACGCCATTCCGGCCAAACCGTTGGGTCATTTTGCGACGAAATGGGATGCGTTTCGCGCGGACACCAAAGACCCACATATTGCGATTATCGGCGGTGGCGTTGCGGGTGCCGAACTGGCGATGGCGATGTCACATGCATTGCGCCGCGATGGATCTGCCAATGCCGTCGTGCAGTTGGTGGACCGGGGTAAGGTCTTGAAAGACCTACGTGATGTCGCGAAGCAAAAGATGCTCGTAGCGCTGGCAGACCAAGGCGTGACATTAATTGAAGACGCCGATGTGACCGAAATCACTGCCGATGGTATCTTGTTATCGGACGGTGAAACTATCAAATCGGACTTCACCACGGGCGCTGCTGGGGCGAAACCGCATGACTGGGTGGCTGGTCTGAATTTGGACATCCACGAAGGTTTTATCAGCGTGAATAGTGCCCTGCAGTCAAGCAACGAAGACGTGTTTGCTGTTGGCGATTGCGCACATCTTAGCTTTGATCCGCGCCCAAAGGCGGGCGTCTATGCCGTGCGCGAGGCACCTGTGCTGTTCGACAATCTACGGGCGCGATTATCTGGCGGCGAATTGCGGGCATACAAGCCACAAAATGACTACCTCAAGCTGATCTCACTCGGTGATAAATCCGCGCTGGCCGAGAGATTTGGGACGGCACTCCAGGGGCCGCTTTTGTGGAAGCTCAAGAACCATATCGACCGCAAATTCATGAACCAATTTGTGGGGCTGACGCCGATGGCGCAACCGGAGGTGCCTTTGACGGTCGCTGATGGCCTGCGCGATGTGCTGGGCGACCGCCCGATGTGTGGCGGTTGCGGTGCTAAGGTTGGGCGCGGTACGCTGCGTCATGCTCTTGCTAAACTGCCTGATGACAAACGTGCTGATGTACTCTCAGCGCTCGGTGACGATGCCGCGATTTTGACTACGGGTAATACGACCCAAGTCATGACGACGGACCATCTACGCGCCATGGTGGACGATCCGGTCGTGATGACACGCATCGCCGCCATTCATGCGCTGGGCGACGTTTGGGCAATGGCGGCCAAGCCACAGGCGGCGACGGTGACGATCATCTTGCCGCGCATGTCGGCGGCGTTGCAAGAACGCACTCTGGCGGAAATCATGGTCACGGCGCATGATGTGATGACCGACGCGGGGGCCGCGATTGTGGGTGGGCATACGTCGCAGGGGGACGAGTTGACCATCGGTTTCACAGTCACAGGATTGGTCGAAAAGCGTGCGATCACGCTTGCTGGTGCAAAGTCCGGTGACGCATTGATCCTGACGAAACCTATCGGATCGGGTGTCATCATGGCAGCGGAGATGCAATGCAAAGCGGCGGGCGCGGATGTGGCGGCGGCGCTTGCGCATATGACCGAAGGCCAAACCGCAGCGTCCGGTATTTTGGCCGACGCACACGCTATGACCGACGTGACCGGTTTCGGGCTGGCGGGGCATTTGGCTGGGATATGCGAAGCGTCTGGCGTTGGTGCTATGGTCGATCTCGCAGCGGTTCCGGTGATGGATGGCGCATTGGACTTGGTTAAATCGGGTGTACAATCATCTCTTTTCGCGACGAACCGCGCTGATGTTGCGGGTGTTAAGGCGACCAATTGTGCGTTGTCGGAGCTTATGTTTGATCCCCAGACAGCTGGTGGCTTGTTGGCCGCGGTTGATGCGGCATTGGCGCAAAAGCTAGTGGATCGGCTGCAAAACGAAGGCTACCCAGCTGCAATTATTGGGACCATCACTGATCAGGTCGGACGGATCATCCTGCAGGATTAATCAGCGCTGCAATTTGATTTGTGACCTTTGCGAGCCCTGCATCATCCAAGGTTTCCGCATGGATATGCCCTACTAGATCAAATACGTGCCCATCGCGCGCTTTGTCATATGCGCTATCGTAATGCGTCTGCATCAAGGATGCTGCCAGTGCTTTGAGATTATTGGCGTCGAGCAAATCTTCCCACGCGTTCACCGTCGCGTGGCTTTTGATATAGCGCATCGGCTGTAAACGCTGCCGCAGGTCGTCCAAATCGGCGGTGACGTCCGCGTAGGCATTTGCCAAGAACGCGGCCCGCGCATCAAGGCTGGCAGAGATCATCACGCGCGGCGCCGCGCACATTACGGACCATAGCGATGGAGGCAGATTGATCCGGCCGATCTTGCTGCTTTCGGCTTCGATGATCACTGGCTGATCTGGATCGCAACGTACCAAGGCACAAGCCAGCGCTGTTTCAAACGCCTTTTGTGAGGGTTGTGGCGTGGGCATTTGACCCAACATTGATCCGCGATGATGGGCCAGTCCTTCGAGGTCGATCACTTGCACACCTTGCAATCTGAGCCGCGCAAGGAGTGCGGTTTTGCCTGTTCCGGTGTTCCCATCGAGCAGAATGATCCGATGCGGCAGTGGCGTCTCGTAAAGATACTGATGCACCAAGCGGCGAAATGTTTGATAGCCGCCCGCGATGGTTTCAGCCCGCCAGCCGATCTGCTGCAAAATCGACGCAAACGACCCTGACCGCTGCCCGCCACGCCAGCAATACACCAGCGGTTGCCAGCCGCCGTCTTTGTCCCGCAATGGCCCATCGAGATGATCTGCAACATTCCGTGCGACCATCGCAGCGCCGCGTTTGCGGGCCTTGAACGGGCTGTCTTGCACATACATCGTGCCGATTTCAGCCCTTTGGTCGTTTGACAACGCGGGTAGATTGATCGCGCCGGGAATGTGGTCCCCGGCAAATTCGGCAGGCGTGCGGACGTCGATAATCGTGTCCGCAGCGTTCGCCAATATGTCGTTTAATGTGGTAAATGTCAGGGGCATGGCGCGAGTTATGCCGGTGTCAGTGGCACCCTGCCGTTGTCGGTCAAGATGTGACACTCGCGTCCATCAAATACTGCAGGGATCAACGCGCCGCCGCGACCTGCACCAGCGTCCAGATCAATGCGGTTGCCAAAATGGGTTGGCGCATCAAGGGCAGTGTGGCCGTGGACAATGAGCTTGCCGTGATCGGTGGTGTCTTCGAGAAAACCTTCACGAATCCAAAGCAGATCTTCGGGGTCTTGATCAGCCATAGCAACGCCCGGTCTGATGCCCGCATGGACGAAAATCAGGTCGTCGGTTTCGATCCACAACGGCAGGTTATTCACGAAATCGACATGAGCCGCAGGTACGGCTTTCGCTGTTTCCTGCTGTAACTGGTCTGGCGTCAATGCACCCTGGTCTGTTTGAAAATGCAGGAGAATTTCCAATTCGCCACGGGTGTGCGCCGCGAAGATCGGTTCGCCTGTCACACCATAAGACGCGATTGCATTTGTGCCGCCGATACGTGGGTTCAGGTAATTCAGGCCGGGTGCGATAAGCGGGTCGTGCTGTTTGCCCATCGTCACGAAATTGGTGAACATCCGGTCGTGGTTGCCTTTGATGAAACGCCAGTTTTTGCCGGATGCTTTGCCGTCGATCAGGCGGTCGATCACAGCGCAACTGTTCAGGCCACGGTCGGTGTAATCACCCAGAAATACGATATCCGCGTCTGGCCCGCCGTCCTGCGTGATAAGGTCCAAAGCATGATCGAGCATTTCAATTTGGCCGTGAATGTCGCCGATCGCATAGATCATCTGGTCGTGTCCTCGTTGCCGGTGCGCCTGTCGCACGCTGCTAAGGCTGGGATATACAAAAACAGATCAAGGCGAAAGGGCCGCCCCGTGAAGAGCGGCCCTTTGATTTAGACTTCGAATTTGAGCGTCTTGATCTTTTGGAACAGGCCCGTGTCGGCCAGCGCTTTCAAAGCGGGTGCAGTGACTTCTTCGTCGACGTACAATAGCGCGATAGCTTGGTCGCGCGCGGCAGAGCGGCCCAAGGTAAAGTTCGCGATGTTAACGTTGTGTTCACCCAGCGTTTGACCCAATGAGCCGATGATGCCCGGTACGTCTTTGTTGGTTGTGTAAAGCATGTGTTCACCGATCTCGGCGTCAAGGTTGATGCCTTTGATCTGGATAAAGCGAGGCTTGCCGTCGCTGAACACAGTCCCTGCGATAGAGCGTTCCATTTTCTCAGTCACAACAGTTACTTTAACGTAGCCGTCATAAGAGCCAGATTGGTCTTGTTTTGTTGTGGATACCTGAATGCCGCGCTCTTTGGCGATGACGGGGGCAGAGACCATGTTTGTATCTGGATTCGCCTTTTTCATGATGCCTGCGATGACAGCAGCGGTCAGTGCTTTGAGGTTCATGTCGGATGCTTCGCCATCGAACAAGATGTTGATCGCTGTGATCGGCTCTTCGTTAACTTGACCCGCAAAGTTACCAAGGTGGCCGGATAGTTTGATCCACGGGCCCATGATCTTGGCTTCTTCGGCAGTCACGGACGGCATGTTCAGCGCGTTGGAAACAGCACCCGTCAACAGGTAGTCGGACATTTGCTCGGCAACCTGGAGGGCGACGTTTTCTTGCGCTTCGGTTGTGGCAGCACCCAAGTGCGGTGTGCAGACAACGTTTGGCAGGTTGAACAACGGGCTGTTAGTTGCAGGCTCGACAGCGAACACGTCGAACGCAGCGCCAGCCACGTGGCCGGATTTCAACGCTTCAGCGAGAGCTTCTTCATCGACCAGACCACCGCGGGCACAGTTGATGATCCGCACACCTTTTTTGGTCTTCGCGATGTTCTCGGCGGACAAGATGTTGGCCGTCTGATCCGTGAACGGGACGTGCAATGTGATAAAATCAGCATTGGCGAGCAATTCGTCCAATTCGACCTTTTTCACGCCCATTTCAGCGGCTTTTTCTTCGCCAAGGAACGGGTCGTAGGCCATGACTTTCATGTGCAGACCTCTGGCGCGGTCGCAAACGATCCCGCCGATGTTACCCGCACCAATCACGCCCAGCGTTTTGCCTGTCAGCTCAACACCCATGAATTTGGACTTTTCCCATTTGCCAGCGTGTGTGGACGCGGATGCTTCTGGGATTTGACGCGCAACAGCGAACATCATCGCAATAGCGTGCTCGGCGGTTGTGATCATGTTGCCGAATGGCGTGTTCATGACGATGATACCGGCTTTAGACGCGGCTTCTTTGTCGATGTTATCGGTGCCGATACCTGCGCGGCCGATGACCTTCAGGTTTGTGGCGGCTTCGATGATCTTTTGGGTCGCTTTGGTCGCAGAGCGGATCGCAAGACCGTCGTAATGCGGGATCGCGGCCAGCAGCAGGTCTTTGTCTTTGCCAAGGTCTGGCTGGAAATCAACGTCGATGCCACGGTCTTTGAAAATCTGAACAGCAGCGGCAGAGAGTTTGTCGGAAATCAGTACTTTAGGAGCGGCCATTGGTATGGTCCTTCAACATAAGGGGAATGTGCCACCCCATCAGCGGGGTGGCGAATTTTCTAGAAAATTCGTGGCGTTACGCTGCGATTTCAGCTTCGAACGCCCATTTCAGCCATGGCAACATGGCGTCGATGTCGGATGTTTCCACCGTCGCACCACACCAGATCCGCAGGCCGGCAGGGGCGTCGCGGTAGGCGCCGATATCAAGCGCGACATCTTCGTCGGCGAGACGTTTTGCAACGGCTTTGGCGAAGGCCGCACCGTCGGTAATCCGGTCGTCTGTGAACTTGAGGCAAACAGATGTGTTCGAGCGTGTCGCCTCGTCTTCAGCCAAGTTCGCGATCCAGTCGTTTGCATCGCAGAAGTTAAAGATCGCTTGCGCGTTGGCGTTGGCACGACCTTGCAGGGCTTTCAGGCCACCGATGTCTTGCGCCCATTTCAGCGCGACAAGGTAATCCTCAACAGCCAGCATCGACGGCGTGTTGATGGTTTCGCCCTTAAAGATGCCTTCAATCAATTTGCCGCCTTTGGTCATGCGGAAAATCTTTGGCAACGGCCATGCAGGTGTGTAGTTTTCCAGACGCTCAACAGCGCGTGGCGACAGGATCAGCATGCCGTGTGCGGCTTCTCCGCCCATGACTTTCTGCCAAGAGAAAGTCGTCACATCCAGTTTGTCCCAAGGCAGGTCTTGGGCGAATGCCGCAGACGTCGCGTCGCACAATGTCAGGCCAGCGCGGTCCGCAGGGATCGCATCGCCGTTTGGCATCCGCACGCCGGATGTTGTGCCGTTCCACGTAAAGCAAACGTCATTGTCATAGTTCAGCGCGGACATATCAACGATGTGACCGTAATCAGCTGTGTGTGTCTTTGCTTCGATTTTCAGTTGCTTGACCACGTCAGTGACCCAACCTGCGCCAAACGATTCCCATGCGACCATTTCGGCAGGGCGTTCGCCCAGCATGGACCACATGGCCATTTCAAACGCGCCAGTGTCCGACGCAGGGACGATGCCGATGCGGTAATCCGCAGGCACGCCAAGGATCTCGCGGGTGAGGTCAATCGCCTCAGCCAGTTTGGACTTGCCAACAGCGGCACGATGCGAGCGGCCCAAAGGCGCGTCAGCAAGCTTGTCCAAAGAAAATACGGGGGGCTTGGCACATGGGCCAGAAGAAAAACGTGCGTTAGCCGGGCGCACTGCCGGTGGTGTCGTAACCATTGCTGGTATCCTCACAGATAAATGCCCTTCGTTGGGGAAGGGTGTCCCACTTGGCGGGATACGCAGAAGTTGAGAGAACAGCAATAGGCAAAGTTGGAACGTTCGTGGGGCAGTGCAGTGAAACTCTGCAGTATCCGGGGCGTTGTTTCCGATTGTATTCACTTGGTATCGGCCGCTGGTTTCGGGGCTGCACCAAAGCGTGGTTTCAGCGGCAAGTTTTGGTTAACTGCAAAACTACCAAACATAATCAAGCCAATCCCCGCTAGCTGACTACCGCTGAGCGATTGATCGTAAAAAATGTAATCAACGCCAATCGCGACAACGGGATAGACGAATGACATCACAGCAATGACCGCTGTCGGTAGTTTTTGGAACGCTGAATACAGCAAGATATACATCAAGCAGGTATGGACCCCGCCAAGAATAACCAGGTAGCCCCACTGGACGCCTTCAATTGCGCCAAGCGCGCCAAAGTTTGCGAAAGGTAGCAGTAACACAGCACCAAGACTGACTTGGATTAACGCGATCACATGCGGACGGATACCTTTCAGTTGCTTCGTGATCATCGTGGCAATTGCGTAAAGAACCGCAGCAGACAAAGCTAATCCCAGACCAGCAACATAATCAGAAGAGAACGACAGCGACGATAGGTCGATATTCACAACCATCATCACGCCCACAAAGGCCACAACGATCCATGTGATTTTGTTGCGGGGAATGGCTTCGCGTAGAATGACTGCGCCGATCAGCAACAAGAAAAACGGCTGCGTATGATACACGGCAGTCGAAGCCGATATGGACGCCATCGCATAAGAACTGAATAACAAAACCCAGTTGGCAACGATGGCGATGCCCCCCGCCAAGGTCATCAGTAAAGTCATGCGGGTCAGGCCAGTGTTCCTCAGAAACCCGCGTGCCAGGCAGAAGGCGAACAGGAACCCTGCGCCAAAGAGGCAGCGAAAGAAGACGACGTTGTAAGCACCCTGACCGGATTCAACGACGAAAAACCCTAATGTGCCGGACAAAAACATGGCAGCAGCCATCTCTAGCGTCCCTCGGGTGCGTTCAGTCATGGTCGCCATTTTGAAATTCCTTAAGCGTTCGGTTTTCACGAGTTGTTTGTAATTGGACAGTCCTACTGTGCTTGATTGATACCTTCAGTCGGGCTGACGACGTGAATTAGAAATCCTAAGTGAGGCTAAGGTTATGCTGCGACAGTGCGAAGTGAACCGATGTGTCGTTTGCTTTGAAACGGCTGATCGACTAGGTTTTTCGAACGCTATTTATATTTAATCAAGGCCTCGTGCTTGCCAGATAGGCGTGCGAGGTCGTTTAGGGGCTAAATATGAAAAAACTGCCGCCCCTGAATGCGCTTCGTAGTTTTTGTGCTGTGGGGCAATATCAGTCGATTGCCCGGGCCGCCGCCGAACTCGGCGTTTCCGCATCAGCTGTTAGTCAACAAATTAAGGCACTGGAAAGCTGGATGGGCATTCAGCTGTTCATACGCGGCAAATCGAGCGTTGAACTCACCGCGAAGGGGGCAACCTACTATGCCCAAGTCTGGCAATCACTTTCGATGATTGAAGAGGCGACAAGTGAATTGCGTGGGGACGATTCCGTAACGAATCTGACGATATCGGTGCTGCCGTCCTTTGCGTCGCTCTGGCTCGTTCCCAGATTGATCGGGTTCAAGACGCTATACCCCGACGTTGATGTCTCGATCCTGACGACAAACGATCTGGTCGATTTCAGCGCGGGCGAGGTGGATATCGCGGTGCGCTATGGCCAAGGTGATTATCCGAACCTGACGAGCCGCAAGTTGATGTCAGAGGCGATAAACGTCGTCTGCACGCCAAAAGCGCGCGACGCCTACATCCAGAAATACGGCGGCGTCGAGAACCTTGAGGGACTGGCTGAAGTCCACTTCATCGATGATGTTGGACCAAATGTAGGTTTTAAATCGAATGTCAGCGACTGGCTGCATCAGAACGGGCTGAGCCGGAATGCCTTAAATTACGCGTATCGTTTCACGGATAGTCATATCGCGATCGAGAACATGATCTCTCAAAATCTGTTCATGCTGGCGCGATTGTCGTTGGTTGAGAACCGCTTGGATGCTGGCACTGTCGTTGCGCCCTTTGGGCCGTGGAGCACCGAAAGCGCGGCATATTACGTCGTTCATCCTGACCACATGACGTTAAGGCCGGTCGCCAAGTTGTTTGTGAAATGGCTGTCCAAGGAATGTGCGCAGTGGGACGCAAGCCGTGTTTTGAAAACGCCGGCGCTGTAAAAGGCCCCAGCATACTGGAAGGAAATCCCGACAGTTAGGAATGCAGATCGGAAACTTTGCGCATGTCGTTGCTGGCGGCGCTATTTGAGTTTATTTGGCGAAATGAAGCAGGGCGGTGGTTCTGTAATAATACGACCTGAGGATTTTGAGATGTTTGTAGCGACCTTTCTATGCGATCCGGCAAACCCGTCTTTGGATGGCGCATTGGTGGAAAGCCTGCGCAATGCTTGGGGCGGCGGCGATGTTGTTTGGTTGTCGGTGGATGAGGCGGCTGAGTTCGTGATGCAGGCGGTGCCTGCGAATATAGCTGAGGTCTGGCAGGTGTGCCAAGAGCAGGGCGTTGATTTGATTGTGCAACCAGTCGCGGGGCGACGCAAAAAGATGCTAATCGCCGATATGGACAGCACGATGATTCAGCAGGAATGCATTGACGAATTGGCTGCTGAGGCGGGCGTTGGTGCGCGTGTGGCTGACATCACCGCGCGTGCGATGAATGGTGAGTTGGATTTTGAAGCGGCGATCGACGAGCGCGTCGGTCTGCTTGCTGATTTGCCTGAAACGATTATCGATCACGTGCTCAACACGCGGATTACCTACATGCCGGGCGGTGCTGCGCTGCTGAATACGATGCGTGGGCAGGGCGCTTATGCGGCACTTGTGTCCGGTGGTTTTACGGCTTTTACCGCGCGTGTCGCTGATGAGTTGGGGTTTCATGAAAACCGTGCGAATACGCTTGAGATTGCGGATGGTAAGCTAACTGGGAAAGTCGTGCGCCCGATCCTTGGTCAAGATGCGAAGCTTGAGGCACTGAACGGGATAACTGAAACAATGGGGATCACGCCTGTGGATGCGATTGCTGTTGGTGACGGGATGAACGACCTGCTGATGCTCGCCAACGCTGGGACTGGCGTGGCGCTGCACGGCAAACCTGCACTGCAAGAAAAGGTGTCAGTGCGTGTGAACCATGGCGATCTGACTGCGCTGCTTTATATCCAAGGTTATGCGAAGTCAGAGTTCGTGACATGACCCGCGACCTGAACCCCGCAACTATTGCGGCCCATGCTGCAGGTGCTGTTGATCCGCAAAGCGCTGGGGTTGTGCCGTCGATCCAGCCTGCCACGACATTTATGCGCGACGAAAGTTACGCACTGATCCGCCCCGACAATGTGTATTCGCGCGACCATAGCGATACGGTGCGCATGGCTGAAACGGTGTTGCGCGAACTAGAACAAGCGCAGGATACGCTGTTGTTTCCGGCGGGCATGGCCGCGATCGCGGCTGTGTTTCGCACGTTACGGGCTGGCGATGTGGCGGTTATCCAATCGGGTATTTATTGGGGTACAACGAAGTGGGTGCGTGATTTCTGCGCGCGTCGAGATGTGACGCTGCATGAAGTAGACGCGAGCGACTTGACTGCCTTGCAAACGAAATGTGCAGAACAGAAGCCGGCGTTGGTGTTTATTGAAACACCGTCGAACCCGTGGCTCAAGATCGTGGACATCGAGGCCGCCGCGCAAGCGACGCATGACGCGGGTGGTATCCTTGTTGTGGACGCCACGGCCGCCACGCCGATACTGATGAAGCCGCTGGCGCTGGGCGCTGATATCGTGATGCATTCCGCGACAAAGGCGATCAACGGGCATTCTGATGTTCTGGCTGGCGTCCTTTCCACCAATACACCTGACGCGAAAATTTGGGACATCATCAAAGCGGACCGCCATGATGCGGGCGCGGTTCTGGGGCCGTTTGAGGCTTGGTTGCTAATCCGTGGTATGCGCACGCTGCCTTTGCGGGTAGAGCGGATGACTCAGAACGCAGAGACGCTTGCTGCGTTTTTGCATGGCCACCCGATGATCGATGACGTGTTGTATCCGGGGTTACCGCATCACACTGGCCATGACACTGCGTCTCAGCAGATGACGGGTTTCGGCAGCCTGATGTCGGTACTGGTCAAAGGCGATGCGTCGGATGCTTTGCGCATCGTGGGCAAGTTAAAACTGTTCCTGCGGGCCACATCACTTGGCGGCGTCGAAAGCCTCGTTGAGCACCGTCATACAATTGAACCGCACACGGGTATTCCCGAAAATCTGATCCGCGTGTCTGTTGGGATCGAAGATATCGACGATTTGATCGCCGACTGGACCGAGGCGCTCGGGTAAATGGAAATTGCATTTGATCTCGTATTGCTGCTAATGGCAGCGGCTTTTGTCGCGGGCATCGTGGACGCAATCGCTGGCGGTGGTGGATTGATCACGCTGCCTGCTTTGGTTCTTGCGGGCGCGCCGCCCGTCACGGCGATTGCGACCAACAAGGTGCAAGGCGTTTTCGGCGCTGGCATGGCCGCGTGGACTTACGGGCGGGCGGGGCATGTTGATCTGCGCGCGCAACTCTGGCCAGCGGCACTGGCATTTTGCGCCGCGGTGGTTGGCGCATTTTTGACGGCGCAATTGCCGACGGACGTGATCAAGTTCGGTCTGCCAATCCTACTCATCGCGATTGCGTTGTTCTTTGCATTCAAACCCGGTTTGGACGACCTCGACCGCACCCGTAAAATCAGCGCGGGCGTTTTTGTTGTAACGATTGTCCCATTGGTCGCGTTTTACGACGGATTGATCGGGCCGGGCGCAGGCGCGTTCTACATGATCGGTTTTGTGGCGCTCGCGGGATTTGGGGTGCTCAAGGCGACGGCACACACCAAATTGCTGAACTTTGCGTCAAACCTCGGCGGGATCGTGGCCTACGCGCTGGTGGCAGAGCCATGGTGGATCGTCGGGCTCATGATGGGCGCGGCACAGATCGCGGGAGCCGCAGTTGGTGCGCGGTTGGCAATGCGCGTTGGTGCAAAGCTTATCAAGCCCGTGGTGGTCACGGCAGCGACAGCATTGGCGCTACGGCTTTTGTGGGACATGATCTAAAAAATGCCCGGACGATACGTCCGGGCAAGTCCAACAGGGAGGTGGTGATATGTCCCGATCACCGGCGGTATTTGGGTGTTAAGCGACTAAGCGGTAGCCACCTGATTCAGTCACCAGCAAACGGGCATTCGACGGATCAGGTTCGATTTTTTGACGCAAACGGTAGATGTGCGTCTCAAGCGTGTGAGTCGTGACGCCTGCATTGTAACCCCAAACTTCGTGCAGCAGCACATCGCGGGCGACAACACCTTCAGTCGCGCGGTAGAGAAACTTGAGAATGTTGGTTTCTTTCTCAGTCAGGCGCACCTTTTTGTCGTCTTCAGTCACCAACAGCTTTTGCGCAGGTTGGAACGTATATGGCCCGAGCTGGAAAACGGCGTCTTCGGATTGTTCATGTGTGCGTAGCTGTGACCGGATGCGGGCGAGCAAAACAGGAAATTTGAACGGCTTGGACACATAATCGTTCGCGCCAGCGTCCAGACCGTAAATCGTGTCTGCATCGCTGTCTTGTGCGGTTAACATCACGATAGGGCATTTCACGCCTTGTTTGCGCATCAAGCGGCATAATTCGCGCCCATCAGTGTCAGGCAGACCGACATCTAAGATGACGAGATCGTAAATGCTTTCCTTGGCTTTCACCATTGCGCTCGCGCCGTCGTCGGCTTCGAACACGTCGAAATCTTCAGTCATAATCAACTGCTCACCCAGCGCTTCGCGCAGGTCGTCGTCGTCATCGACGAGCAGGATTTTTTTTAGTTGTGGCATCGGGGGTATCCTTCGTTGTTACCCTAAAAGGTATCGCAAAATGACTGTGTGACAAGAACGAGCACGTGCGCCTCACAGGCTCGTGTGGTTTGATAAGGCGAATGTTTCACTTTTGCCGCCAAACAGGTATCTGCTGAAACAATTGATAGAGGAAACGCCGTGAGTTTTGCACCAGATATTACAGAACGGTTGGCACGTGCGCGGGCTGATCTGCGGATGGGGGTCCCTGTTGTGGTGACAACCAAAGGCGAATCCGGCTCGTTATTGGTCATGGCAGCCGAGACATTGGACAATCGGCGACTAGCGGATTTGCGGCTTTTGGGCGGTACTCCGGTGATTGCGGTGACAGGACGACGCGCAGAGACGCTCAAGGCGCGGGCCTATGACGCTGACATCGCGCGGGTTGTGTTGCCAGTTGATGCGGGGCTGGCGTGGGTGCAAGCCATCGCTGATCCGGCAGATGATCTGATTGCTCCTATGAAGGGACCGCTGTCCACGCTGCGAGACGGGCCCGCCGACGCGCACCGCGCCGCGATCACATTGACCAAAGCGGCGCGACTGTTACCAGCGGCAGTATGTCTAGATGTCGCCGCAGGTTTCGCGGGCGATCACGATCTGACAGCGGTGCCCGCCCACGCGATCATGGACACGAGCCTATCGCCGCTCGCCCCACTGATCGCTGCACGCCTGCCGATGGAAGCATCAGAGGCGGGGCGCCTGCACATTTTCCGGCCTGAAGACGGGGCAGAGGAACATTACGCAATCGAAGTTGGCAAACCGGATCGGTCGTTACCAGTTCTCGCCAGACTACATTCTGCTTGTTTCACGGGCGACGTGCTGGGGTCACTGAAATGCGACTGCGGGCCACAATTACGCGGGGCGCTGGCCGCGATGGGCACTGAAGGGCAGGGTGTGTTACTATACCTTAACCAAGAAGGACGCGGCATCGGGCTTGCTAACAAAATGCGGGCCTATTCGTTACAGGATCAAGGCTTTGATACTGTAGAGGCGAACCATCGGCTAGGTTTCGAAGATGACGAACGTGATTTTCGGATCGGTGCTGAGATTCTCAAACGCATGGGGTTCAGTGCCGTGAGGTTGCTGACAAACAATCCGGCCAAGATTGCCAAGATGGAAGATGCAGGTGTCAAAGTCACCGAACGCGTGCCGCTGAAGGTCGGTGAAAATAGTCATAATGTGGCTTACCTCGCGACGAAGGCCGCGAAGTCCGGACATTTGTTGTGAGGACAGGAGCCTCCGGCGGGAGTTGTTTTGGCGAAATGAAGATGGGGCCTCTCGCATGACGTCGACTGATCTTATTGTAATGCCGAGCGGTGTGCGTTTCATGGGGCGGCGGTTTGCTTGCACGATTGGGCGCGGTGGGCTGACGGATCATAAGGTTGAAGGCGACATGGCGACGCCGCGCGGCGTGCATCGGGTTGTGGGAATGCTGTATCGTCCCGACCGGATGGCAAAGCCCGCGGATTGGGCACGTGCAATTAGGCCCGGTGATCTGTGGTCAGATGATGTGGCTGACGATGAATACAACCATTTGGTGCGGGTGCCACATGGATATAGCCACGAAAATTTGCGCCGCGCCGACCTGATGTATGATTTGATTGTTATCACGGATTGGAACTGGCCCGATGCGGCCAAGGGACGTGGGTCTGCGATATTTATTCACCAATGGCGGGGACCAGGGCGTCCAACCGCAGGCTGTGTTGCGTTTCGACGTGACCATTTAAAATGGATTGCTGCCCGAATTCGGCCAAAAACACGGCTTGTTATCGCATAACCGCTGGACCTTGCCCCATATTCCGGTCCAAACGGACAAGGAATTTAAGATATGAAACACCAAGGCCTCTTTATGACCCCCGACCAAATTGCCCAGCTCCCTTATCGTCCTTGCGTTGGCATTATGCTTGCCAATCCGCGTGGACATATCTTTGTAGGGCAACGGCTGGATCGGGATCAGGACGCTTGGCAGATGCCACAAGGTGGCGTTGATAAAGGCGAAACCACGCGCGATGCTGCGATCCGTGAACTGTGGGAAGAAACCGGTGTCACAGACAAGCTGATCACGATTGAAGCGGAAAGCGCAGGCCTGATACCCTATGATCTGCCGCACGCCATTGTTCCCAATATCTGGAAGGGCAAATATCGCGGTCAAGAGCAGAAATGGTTCTTGCTGCGTTATCACGGCACCGATGCTGACATTAATATCGCGACCGAGCACCCAGAGTTTTCCGAATGGAAATGGATGCACAAAGACGAGCTTGTCGATAATATCGTACCGTTCAAGCGTGAGGTTTATGAAAAAGTGCTCGCAGAATTTTCATCTAAACTGTGACGGCGCGTTAAAAAAACTATTCCCCTATAGCCGGAATGATTTAGGATTCGGCCATGGATAGTAAAAAGTTTGATAGCCGCTCTGTAGGTTTAGATATCGGCCTGTCGTTTTCACGGTGGCTTACGGGTCGCGAGAACCTTCACTACGGGATTTGGGATGGGCTTGATATTTGCGCGGGCAATGTTGGCGCCGCGCAAGAAGCCTATACTGCAAAGCTGTTTGATCTGCTGCCAGAGGGTCCGTTACGTATTCTTGATATCGGTGGCGGTGCGGGCGAAACGGGTAAAAAGCTGATCGCACTTGGTCATAGCGTCGAAATCGTTGTGCCAAGCGCATATCTGGCTGAACGCTGCCGTGTGAACGCGCCAGAAGCCATTGTGCATGAAGCCATGTTTGAAGACGCGCATCTGACAGGCCTGTTTGATCTGTGTCTCTTTTCAGAAAGCTATCAGTACATCCCGCTGGATCAGGGGATACCCAAATGTCTTGGGTTGCTGAAACCGGATGGTCACATTCTGATCGCGGATTGCTTTCGCAGCGAAAGCTTTGCGCCTGATAAAGTGCAAGCGACTGTCGGCGGTGGTCATCCAATTGCGAAATTCCACGCATTTCTGGAAAGCCAACCGCTGGATCTGATCTCGTCCGAAGATATTACCACCAGCGTCGCACCGTCGATTGATGTGGAACAGGGGCTGTTCAATGTGGTCGGCTATGGAATGGGCCGTGTTGACGCGCAACTGGCGGTGCAACGCCCGAAGACACGATCGCTGGTCCATTGGGTGATCCGCCGCGTGTTGTCGCCGCGTAAGCGGGCGCGGCTGGATCAGCGACTGAACCAGCAGACCCGCACCGCTGCCCATTTTACGGCGAATAACATCTACCTGTTGCTGAAGCTGCAAAAGCGGGCGTCTTAGGCTAGGGTTGTGCCGCTGCTCTTTTTCTCCGCCACGTCAGCTTTGATTTTGGCAAGTGCTGCTTGCAACATCGGCACGCGTCGGGGTCGAAAGCTGTGTTCGGTCACAACGAGATCACACATCCGATCCAGTCTGAACACACGGCTATCGCTGCGCAGATGACACCAGCCCAGCACGCAATGTTTGTCCTGTAAAAACACAATGCCAAGCGGATCAATTGTGCGGCTCGTTTGCGCCCCCTTCCCATCGACATATCCGAACGAAACTGACCGTTCGTCCCATGTTGCACGTCGCAGTACAGCCACATCGATCCCCGGTTTTGGGGGCGGGAAAATACGGTTCACAGCGAGGACGGCATGTTTCAAACGGTGCGCTTGGGCGCTGGGCAATCGCGCGTGCAACTTGGTTAAAGCAGTTGCAGCAGCTGTGGCCAGAGCCGGATCAGCGATGGCTTGGACATCGCGCAGGCCCAGAACCAACGCTTCGATTTCTTCGTCGTTAAACATCATCGGCGGTAGGGCGGGGTCTTCGGTCAAGGCGTACCCGTAGCCCGCTGTCCCGTCGATCACAGCACCAAGGCCGCGTAACGCATCAATATCGCGGTAAAGCGTGCGTTCGGACACGCCGGTCTCGGCCGCCAAGAGCGCTGCGGTGACGGGCGGATGATGGTTGCGCAACGCTTGCATCAATTGAAAAAGACGATTTGTGCGGGTCATGCCCCTTCATATCACACATCCTGACAAAAATTGACAGGAGAGCGTCGTAGACATGGTTCAACGCAATAGGAGCCATCACATGTACGACATCATCACCTTCAAAGCCGGATTCGGCAACGTCAGCTATAGCCCGTTCTGTGTCAAATCCATCTGGATGCTGAACCATGCTGGTGCCGCTTGGCAGCGCACCGACACGCCCGATCCACGCAAATACGAACATAGCAAACTGCCAGTGCTGCGGGTCGGGGATCGCTTGATCTCTGACAGTGACAGCATCCGGCTTTTCCTTGAACAACAGGGAGCAGATTTTTGGGGCGATACCAGTCCACGTGATCAAGCGATGGGGCGAGCGTTGATCCGCATGGTCGAAGATCACATGTATTTTCACGTCGTCATGGACCGTTGGTTCGATGATCGTGTCTGGCCGATTGTCAGGGATGCCTATTTCACCGACATGCCCAAGATCATTCGCGGGGTGGTCACAAACGGCATTCGCAAGGCATTGCGCAAAGGGCTGCATGCGCAAGGGCTTCTGCGGCTAACGACGGACCAACGGCTTGTGCGACTTGATCAAGATCTCGCCACCATTCGAACGCTGTTAGCGCAGCACACCTTCATATTAGGCGACAAGCCGACTTTGCCGGACTTCTCGGTGGCGTCGATCCTGTCAAACTTCGTCGCCACACCAGTCGAGACGGCATCGTCCTTGCGTGTGTCAGGCGATCCGGTTTTGATGGGCTACATCACCCGCATGAAGGAGATGTTCGATTGACCCCATTCCAAGATGACGCTGTCCGCGCAGCCTTTGATGCGATCCCAGAGCCGGACCGTGCAGGTCTGTTGCAACTGCGTGAATTGATCCTCAGAATCGGGGCGGACCTACCCGAAGTACCCAGCGTGACCGAAGGGTTGCGTTGGGGACAGCCCGCCTATCTGACGCCAGCGCGGGTTGGGTCCACGATCCGGCTAGGTGTGCCAAAGAATGGTGGTTTTGCGATCTATGCAAGCTGCCAATCGACGATCATCAGCGACTTTGCCGACGCCTATCCGGGCTGGGACATCATTGAAGGAAACCGTGCGGTTGTCTTCAGTGATATCACCCAAATTGACCCTGTGCGACACGGGGCATTGATCCGTTCCGCGCTGACATATCATCTGCAAAAGTAATTACTTACGGGTGCGTTTGACCTTACGGCTGACCTTTGCGGCCTTCTTTTTCGCAGACCCAGCACGACGCCGTACAGGTGCACCACGACGGCCACGACTAGACCCGCGCGGCAAGGCTTTACCGTCAATTTCAAGCAGTTCAACGATCAGGCCACCAGTGACGGGCAAGGCTTCGGCCAAGGTCACTTTCACCCGCTGGCCCAGCGCAATCACAAGGCCGCTGTCCGATCCCATCAGGGTTTGACTATCGGCGTCGTATTGGAAGAATTCGTTGCCTAGGCTGCGCATCGGCACCATGCCATCGGCACCCGTCTCGTCCAGTTTCACAAACACGCCAAACTTTGCGATGCCACTGATCCGGCCTGACATTTCAGCGCCAACACGTTCCGACAAAAACGCGGCAAGATAGCGGTCAGTCGTGTCCCGTTCCGCAACCATCGACCGTCGCTCGGTGTCGGAAATCGCCTTGGCTGTTTCATCCAAACGCGCGACGTCATCAGGGGATAAACCATCATCACCCCAGCCATGCGACGACACCAAAGCGCGGTGAACGATCAAATCAGCATAACGCCGAATAGGCGAGGTGAAATGGGCATAGGCCTTGAGCGCGAGGCCAAAGTGGCCGAAATTCTCAGCGTTATAATAGGCTTGGGTCATCGACCGTAGCGTCGCGATATTCACCAATTCAGCATCATCAGTGCCGCGGGCTTGATCCAGCAGACGGTTCAAATGCGCGGTCTGCAACACTTGCCCTTTGGCCAATGTCAAACCAGAGGCATGAACAACCTCGCGTAGGGCGTCCAGTTTCGCTTGGGTCGGTTCTTCGTGAACGCGGAATAGTTGCGGCGATTTCTTTGCGATCAGTGTCTCGGCGGCGGCGACATTGGCCAGCACCATGAATTCTTCGATCAACTTGTGTGCATCAAGGCGATCCTTGAAGTTCACCGAAGTCACCTTGCCCTCGTCGTTCAGCTCGATCCGGCGTTCTGGCAGGTCTAGTTCTAACGGCTGACGACACGCGCGGGCACGCAATAGCGCGGCATAAGCACCATAAAGCGGCTTCAGAACATCATCCAAAAGCGGCGCGGTCTTGGCGTTTGGATTGCCGTCAATTGCGTCTTGGACTTCTTCGTAATGAAGCGACGCGGCAGAGCGCATCAAGGCACGGTGGAACGTGTGTCCGGTCTTGTTGCCTTCGGCATCAATCGTCATTGCCACAGCGAGACAGGCACGATCAACTCCTTCATGCAGCGAACAGAGATCACCGGACAAAACGTCGGGTAACATCGGCACAACACGGTCGGGGAAATAGGTAGAGTTGCCACGCTTGCGGGCCTCGCGGTCCAATTCAGACCCCGGCGTCACGTAATAAGCGACATCAGCAATCGCGACCCAGATCGTAAAGGTGCCGTTCGCGTGGGCCTCGACATAACAGGCATCATCGTGGTCACGCGCATCGGACGGGTCAATCGTCACAAGCGGCAGATTACGTAGATCCGTGCGTTTGGCTAAGGGCGCACCCGTCTTAGCGTCCGCTTCGGCGATCACGGCGTCAGGGAAATGATCGGGGATGTCGTGTTGTTGGATTGCAATCAGCGATACGGCACGTGGGGCTGTTGGATCGCCAAGACGCGCAATGACGCGGGCCTTAGGCAGACCCATCCGGCCTTTTGGTCCGGTTTGTTCGGCCTCGATCAATTCCCCGTCTTTAGCGTCATGCGTCAAACCGGCGGGAATGATCCATTCCTTGGTCGAGCCCTTATCAACGGGCAGCAAGCGACCGCCTTCGGCCCCTTTGCGAAAGATGCCCAACAGGCGCAGCGGGTTTTCACCGATCTGGCGAATAATGCGAGCGGTGTGGGTGTAATCTTCGCCCGCGACTTCGGTCAATCGGCCCAAAAACCGCTGACCCGCAGCTAAGGCAGGGTCAGTGCCGCGTAATGTCATCAACAGACGCGGCACATCGCCGTCGCCAGTCCATTCCAGCGGTTTCGCGTAGAGATCACCATCGGCGTCGGCACCTGTGACCTCACAAACAGTCACGGGCGGCAACACATTCGCGTCGCGATAGGAACTGCGCCGCTTGGACAGTTTCCCTTCTGCTTCGAGCTCCTTGAGCACGCGTTTCAGATCAATCCGAGCGGCGCCTTTGATGCCAAACGCTTTGGCAATGTCGCGCTTGGCGGCTTTTGTGGGGTGATCGGAAATCCACGTCAGGATTTCGGCTTTTGAAGGAATGCTGTTCATGGGGATGCCTTATCACGCAAGGCTGCACGGGGGCCAGCCCCCGCACCCCCGGAGTTGTTTGGGCAGAATGAAGCTTAAAGTCTCTAGAGGTCACGGATCATGTCTTGGTGTGGAATGCCTGCGTCGTCGTAAAACGGGCCGTAGCCTTTGAAGCCTAGCTTTTCGTAGAATCCAATGGCGTGGTCTTGTGAGCCAAGCTTGGCGCGGGTCACGTTCGGCAGCGTGCGCAGGTGGTCCATTGCGGCCTCGACGATTCGTGCTCCAAGTCCGGTGCCGCGATGATCAGAAAGCACGCAAATACGGCCGATTTTGCCGATGTCGTCTTGGATGAGCAGGCGGGCCGTTCCGGCGGGTTTGCCGTCAACCATTGCCAGCATATGGATCGCGCTTGCGTCCAAATCGTCCATTTCTTCGGCCTCAGAGATGCCTTGTTCTTCGATGAACACGGCACGGCGCAGGGCGACGCATGGCGCGTAGTCTTCCACAACAGTGATCATGCAAAATAATCCTTGAGAATGCGGCTGTAGATCGCCTTGAGCGTAATGATCTCAGAGACCAGAACCCGCTCGTCGACTTGGTGCATTGTTTTACCCGCGAGACCGAATTCGACAACGGGGCAGTGGTTTTTCACAAAGCGCGCGTCGGATGTGCCGCCCGATGTGGAAAGTTCAGGATCACGGCCTGTTTCGGCTTTGACCGCTGCCCCGATGAGGTCAGAAAGCGGGCCGGGCGGTGTGATAAAGCTTTCGCCGGAAATCTTGACCTTCATGTTGATGTCGAGGTCGAATTGTGCGGCGACTTTGTTCGCCTCGGATTCGATCCATGCTGTCAAATCCGCGCCTGTGTGGCTGTCGTTAAAGCGGATATTCACTGTTGCGGTGCATTGGGCGGGGATTACGTTGGTCGCGCCGTTTCCGGTGTCGATCGTCACGACTGCCAGTGAAGAGGGATCAAAATGATCAGTGCCTTGGTCCAATTCATGCGACGCGAGCACATCCATTAAGCGGGACATGGCGTGAACCGGGTTTTTGGCGCGGTGCGGGTAGGCCGAATGGCCCTGCACACCTGTTACCGTAAACCACACCGTCATGGACCCGCGACGACCGATTTTCATCGCGTCGCCAATCGCGTCTGGGCAGGTGGGTTCGCCTACTAAACACACGGACATCGCTTCGTTATTGGCGTCCATCCAGTCGAGCAATGCGACGGTGCCGTCTTGGGCTACGTCTTCTTCGTCGCCGGTTATCGCCAGCACGACGGCACCGTCAGGTGGTGTGTCGCGCACAAAATCCACGGCGGCAGCGGCAAAGGCTGCAACGCCGGATTTCATGTCCGTCGCACCGCGGCCATACAGATAGCCGTCTTTGATTTCAGCACCAAACGGATCGACGGTCCAGTCGTCTGGATTGCCCAGGGGCACGACATCGGTGTGACCGTTAAAGCCGAATGTGCGATTTGCACCTTGCCGTCCCCAGCGGGCGTAGAGATTACAAATGCTGCCGCGATCCACGCGGGTGCAGTCAAATCCGCCCTCAGTCAGTAGCGATTCCAATAGTACAAGCGCGCCGCCTTCTGCGGGCGTGATCGAATTGCACCGCACTAAATCCGCAGTCAGCGCGACGGGATCAATCGTCATCTTTTTCGTCCCCTTCAAAGAACGGTGTCATCTGCGCGATGATCACCGAATTCTCATCGAGTGCGCGTTTCATCAAGCCGCGTTCTTCGTCGTTGATGTCGTGACCTTCGGCCAAACGTTCTTCGAGCGTGCCGTATCCCGACACATCGAGAGGGGCCAGATCGGCTTGTTTCAGAATCGCGACAGTTTCGCGCACGGCTTCTGCTTCGTCGACACCAGAGGCGTAACACATCAGCGCGCCGCCTGTGGCGCCTTCGGGCAATCCGTCGTCCGTATTGCGGCCGACTTCGACCAAAAGGGTGTAGACCTGCTGTCTGGACGGTTTTTTGACTTTGTGTTGGGTCATGAACGTGGCCTTTAGGCAATGTTTTGCTGTTACTGACGTTTCAAACTCTGACCCGAAGGGCAAGAGCCTTGTCATCCCCCAATCATTGGCGCAGGGGACGACACAGAGACTAGGGGACTTCTACACTATGCGTTTTTTAATGATCATCATCGGGATATATGTATCCCTTTGGACAACTGTGGCAACGGCACAGACGCCGGATGTGTCATTGACGATTGGGACGGTCACAAGAGAACCGTTTTCATTTGAAACACCCGAAGGGCACAGCGGCTTTAGCATCGACTTGCTGAACGCAGCAGTCGAGACCATCGGCATGTCCGTTAGTTATCAAAGCTTTGATAGCTTTGCAGAAATGTTGACTGCAGTAGAAACTGGCATGGTTGACGCGGCGATCTCGAATATCTCGATCACGGCCGAGCGCGAACGCCTGATGGACTTTACTCAACCGATCTTTGACGGCGGTGTGCAGGTCATGTTGCGATCCGATGCGAGTGCAAGCAGTAGCATCTTTTCAGTGATTTTGACGCGCGATATCGGGTTGCTGGTCCTGAGCGCTGTGCTGCTTTTACTGGCGGGCGGCATGTTAATGTACCTGTTCGAGCGTAAGCATCAGCCCTATTTTGATCACAACCCAAAGGACGCGGTGTTTCCTGCGTTCTGGTGGGCGCTTAACCTCGTCGTAAACGGCGGTTTTGAAGAGCGTGTGCCGCAGTCCAAACCGGGGCGTGCGTTTGGTGTGCTCCTTGTGATCGGTAGCTTGTTCATCGTGTCGATCTTTGTGGCCCAGATCACGGCGGCACTGACGGTCAACGCGATCCAAGACAACGTGGACAGCTTGTCGGACCTTGACGGGCGGTCAGTTGGTACGATCCAGATGTCGACAACGTCAGCGTTTCTTGATGATCGCGGCATCGCTCATTTTGAATTCGCCGGATTGGAAGAACTATTTGTGGCCTTCGAGACCAAACAGATCGAAGCGGTCGTCTTTGATGGTCCAATCCTCGCGCATTACGTGGACAATACCGGCCTCGGGAAATCCCGTCTGCTGGAACGTATTTACCGTCCTGAAAAATATGGAATGGTGTTCACCGAAGGCAGTCTTTACCGCGAGCCTGTCGATCAGGCGTTCTTGCGTTTGCGTGAAGATGGCACCTACCAAGACCTGATCACAAAATGGTTCGGTCCAGCCTACTCGATCCGTTAGTGAGGTCAGAGGGCGGGAATCCCGCCCTCGACCATGATCATTTAGTCACGCAACAATTCGTTGATGCCTGTTTTTGACCGTGTCTTTTCGTCAACGCGCTTCACGATCACCGCACAGTACAAGTTGATGCCGTTCTTTGATGGCATCGTGCCTGCGACGACAACGGAATATGGTGGCACTTCGCCGTATGACACTTCGCCAGTTTCGCGGTCTACGATCTTGGTGGATTGGCCGATAAAGACGCCCATGCCCAAAACAGACCCCTCGCGGATGATGCAACCTTCAACGACTTCAGAGCGCGCGCCGATAAAGCAGTTGTCTTCGATGATCGTCGGGCCAGCTTGCATTGGCTCTAACACGCCGCCAATGCCAACGCCGCCGGACAGGTGCACGTTTTTACCGATCTGAGCGCAAGACCCAACTGTGGCCCAACCATCAACCATCGTGCCTTCGTCGACGTATGCGCCAAGGTTCACAAACGACGGCATCAACACAACGCCGGGGGCGATATAGGCCGAGCGACGCACGATAGAGCCGGGAACCGCGCGGAAACCTGCGTCATTCCATTGGTTTTCACCCCAGCCTGCGAACTTTGACGGAACCTTGTCCCACCATGTTGTATCGCCATTACCGCCGTTGATGGCTTCCATGTCGTTCAAACGGAAGGACAAAAGCACCGCTTTTTTCGCCCATTGGTTCACAAACCAACTGCCGTCTTCCTGCTTTTCAGCAACGCGCAGCTTGCCGCTATCCAGTGCGTTCATCGTATCTTCGATAGCGTCGCGTGTTTCACCTTTGGTGGCCGTGGTGATCATGTCACGGGCCTCCCAAGCGGCTTCGATGGCGGTCTCAAGGGCAGCATTCGACATGAGGCAGGGTCCTTTGGTCTGGAAAATGTTCATCGCGGCTATAATCGGACAGGGCTACGGGCGCAATCTATGCCGCATACACCAAATTCCCCGAATACGCACACGTCCTTTTGGTGAATTGCTTGAAGCAGAAAGTCACTAATCCCAGAAACAAGGCGTAGAGCGATTGCATCCGTCGGCGCTTCCAGCAAGTCTATCGCAAACAAAAAGAAAGAGGCGACCGATGGATCACCGTAAACATAATCTGCGCGACAGCCACGAAGACCGCGAAGCGGTATCGCACACGCCGGTCACACCGCAAACGCAGGCGCCGTCCTACAAGTTGGCATTCGCAGATGTCGACTTTTTGTGCCGCGAAGATTTACGGCCTGTGCGCTTGCAGCTCGAATTGCTCAAGCCTGAACTGTTGATGAACGAAGCGGGGATCGAATCCACCATCGTTCTTTTCGGCGGGGCCCGTATTCCAGAGCCTGCGAAAAAGGACACGGCGCGGACAAAAACATTGGCAGACCTGTCAAAATATTACGACGAGGCGCGTAAATTTTCGGAACTTATGACGACGAAATCCATGGCCACAGGCGGCCAACGCGGCGTGATCGCAACAGGCGGCGGGCCAGGCGTGATGGAAGCAGGAAACCGAGGCGCACAAGATGCCGGCGGCAAATCTATCGGGTTGAATATCGTGCTGCCGTTTGAGCAAGCACCGAACGAATATGTGACGCCGGAATTATGCTTTAATTTCCACTACTTCGCGATTCGCAAGATGCACTTCCTGATGCGTGCCGAAGCAATCACCGTCTTTCCAGGTGGCTTTGGGACGCTTGATGAAATGTTTGAGGCCTTAACCCTGATTCAGACAGGCCGTATGGCGCGGGTGCCGTTCCTGCTGTTCGGGAAAGCCTTCTGGGAAGGTATTATCAACTGGGATGTTCTGGCCGACGCCGGCACAATTTCGGCGGATGACCTTAAGTTATTCCGCTTTGTTGAAACCGCAGAAGAGGCGATGGAAGCGTTGGAAAACTGGGAAGGCAAAGGCGAGAAGCGCGGTAAAATCCCCGGTCGCTGAGCCTCGCGAGTGATTTTTTGAAGAACTGAAACGAATTTTCAATACTTAACGTGCACAACGGACCTCATGTATTTGGGGTTTGTTTTGTATGATTTTTGAACGTTGCGTTGTAACGATATTTTTGTTGGCTTTGATGGCCGTGGGTGCGCGCGCGCAAGTCTCGCCATTGATCGGTGGGGCGGATCGCATGCCGCTTGTTCAAATCAATCGCGCCAGCGATCCGTTGAAAAGCAACGGGTCCAGCCTGTTCATCGGACAAAGCGGCGGCAGTCTATTTGCGCCCTATCCGACCCGCCACAAAGCACCGATTGGCGGAATTTTGGGCCAATACGCATCGTCAGAAGCCCGATTATTGCAACTGATCGCATCGGCCGAAGCAGGGCCAGACGGCTACGATGCGGTGCAGCACGGGGCTTCAAAACGACCGGCAAAGCGACCAACGGACATGACTATCGGCGAGATATACGATTGGATTGTCGCGACCCCAGGCCAACCTCATGCCATAGGCCGTTATCAATTCATTCCTGATACGTTGCGCCGTTTGGTCGGGCAGGCGGGGTACACACGGCAAACGCAATTCACGCCCGCCGTGCAGGATCAACTTGCGGAAATTCTGCTAAATGACGCGGGGTTGGCCGTATTTCGGGCAGGTAGCATAAACCGTCATGCGTTTATGAACAATTTGGCAAAAATCTGGGCAGGACTGCCGACGTCCTCGGGGAAATCGTTCTACCACGGCTACGCAGGCAATCACGCCACAATGACATGGGCCCGCTACGACGCCGAGATGAGCCAGATTTACCCCGGATAATTGGCGCTTACGGCAGTGATGCAATCCGTTCCATCACGAGATCAACCGCCCATTTCGCGTCGACACTCATCGCCACGTCAACAAGGGGACGGGTGTCATCGGCAACTGTCTGACCCATTTGATCGCCACTTAGAACGACCCGCAAGCCAGATTGCTTCATCTCAAAGCGTTCGGGCGCGATGCAAGCGAGCAAAGCTGTCGAATCGTGCATCGGACATCCGTCGAACACGCCAACGGACCGGTAAAAACCGAGATAGAAGTCAGAAATATCGCGAATAAATCCACCAACCTTTGGTGATGTTTCACCCATCACAACAAAGTGTTCGGGCGCCAAAAGCGTAAGCATCGTCGCATTCAGGCCAACCATGACGGTGTGCATGTCAGTCGAGAATACAACGTCAGCCGCTGCGGGATCGTGATAAATATTCGCTTCGGCATAGGGCGAGATATTGCCAGCGCACTCAAACGCGCCGCCCATAATCACAAGGCTTTTGATGTTCTTCGCAAAATCGGGATCCAGCTTGATCGCGTCGGCAATATTAGTCAGTGGACCAATAGCACAAACGACCAGTTCGCCGGCATTTTCCTGGGCCATGCGCACCAGAAATGTGGCGGCATTTTCGTCTTCATTTTGACCTATCTCAGGAATGTCAGCGATAGCGCCAAAACCTTCATCACCGTGAACATTCGCAGACGGTTGATAATCTGTCGCACCAAAGGGAAGTGCTGCACCTTCAGCGACCGGACATTTCGTGCCAAGAAAATCAAGTAGATACCGCGCGTTACGACTGGATTGGTGGACAAACGTATTGCCAAAAATAGTGGTCAGCCCAAGCAGCTCGACATCAGGCAAAGCTGCAGCCAATGCTATCGCTAGCGCATCATCCACGCCCGGATCTGTATCAATTATTAATTTCATATCAAATGCCACCAATTGCGGAGGGGATCAAAGCCCTACCATCTTCAAATTACAAACCTGTCTGATACTTTGCGCCTGATTAACCGCCAGTTTCGGCAGCGATTTGCGCCTTGGATTTGCGACCTCGTTCGGTTTCCGACTTCAACTGCCCGCAGGCGGCCATGATATCTTCGCCGCGCGGCCGGCGTACGGGCGACGAATAGCCAGCGTCATGGATAATGTCCGCAAACTTGCGAATCCGGTTGTTAGACGACCGCTTATAAGGCGCACCGGGCCATTCGTTGAAGGGAATAAGGTTGATCTTGGCCGGAATCCCTTCGATCAGTTTAACCAAACGGTAAGCGTCTTCATCACTGTCATTCACGCCGTCCAGCATCACGTATTCAAAGGTGATACGTTCGGAATTGGATACCTTTGGATACGACCGCAGCGCCTCCAACAGATCAGCCAAAGGCCAGCGTTTGTTGATCGGAACCAGCTTGTCACGCACTTCATCAGTGGTCGCATGAAAGGAAATTGCCAGCTGACAACCGATCTCTTGAGCTGTTCGTGCGATTTCTGGCACGACACCAGACGTCGAGAGCGTAATCCGACGACGCGACAATTGAATGCCGTCAGGGTCCATCGCAATTTTCATCGCATCGCGCACGTTTTCAAAATTATAAAGCGGCTCGCCCATGCCCATTAAAACAATGTTCGACAGCAGGCGAGGGCCGTCAGTACGGGTGCCGTGATCCGGCCATTCATCCAGATCATCGCGAGCAACCAACACTTGTCCGATGATTTCGGCAGATGTCAGGTTGCGAACAAGTTTCTGTGTACCTGTATGGCAGAAGGAACAGGTTAATGTGCAGCCAACTTGGGACGACACGCAAAGTGTGCCACGATCGGTTTCGGGAATATAAACGATCTCAACTTCATGGCCGCCAGCAATGCGAACGAGATACTTGCGCGTGCCATCTTCGGACACCTGCCGCGTCACGACCTCGGGTACGGCGACGACAAAAGTCTCGGTCAGCATCGCACGGTAGTCTTTGGAAAGATTGGTCATTTCCGCGAAGTCACGGACCCCCCAATGGTAAATCCATTGCCAAATCTGGCCCACACGCATCTTCGCTTGTTTCTCAGAGGTGCCAGCTTCGATCAACGCCGTACGCATCTGATCACGCGTCATGCCAACGAGATTCGGCAAACCACCACCGACGTCTTTGCGCGGAATGGTTAACATATCAGGGGTGACGGGGGCCGTAGCGTTCATAATAGAATCTCCAACATTCACGCCCCATATAAACAATAAGCGTCGGTTTCCAATGAAAACCGACGCTTTGTTTCTGTGACGTGTGGTATATCATGTAGATTTAGCAGCAGGGACCGCCCAAATTTTCTCGAAAATTTGTACGATTTTTCGAGAAAAATCGATTACCCCGCGCAGCGACGTTCGGCTTCTTCCACTGCGGCGGTGAAGCCGAGCAGCGAAAACGAGTCGCGTGTGACCGTGCCTCGACCGGAGCGTGCAGTCAGTACAGCGCCTGATCCGCGTTTCATCGCGGCCACGATTTTTGCGTCATCTTCTGGCGTGGCCGGCCACGCCCATTCGCCTTCGGTGAACAATTCAAAGGTTGTTCCGCTGATATCCATAGACGCCGTCGAGCCGCTCGCGAAAGGATAGCCGCCTGTGAATGCAACTTGACCTTGGACTGCCGCACCGGGGCGGTAGAAGACGAACAGCAGAATGTCGCCGCGGCGCACTTCGACAGTGCTGCCATCGCGGCTGTTTACTGTTTCTTTAGGCGCGGACACGCCCCAGCATTCATTTGGGTTATCTTCGACAAACACGCTCCAATCGGTGTTTGCGGCAACCCGATTTGACGATTCCTGTGCGCCGGCCAATGTGCCCGATGCGATCAGGGCTGTTGCCGTCAGGGCGCGTGCGAAATTCTTAAACATAGTGACAGCCTCCAAGCTGTGATTGCCTCTGGATGCCCATCTGGCCGCCAGTACATCTTGGGTGTACCTTTTCGGCTAGCGGGTCGTGTTTCAACTCGATAGGCATAGGGTTAGCAAAAAATCGCCCAGTTGTGAAAGCCTAAAAGGCGACGATGCGGGGCTGTAACACGAGGGACGCAGATGGGTAAGCCAGTTGATTTGATCGAAGTTTGGCGGGGCGACCTGTTAGAATGCATGCACCAAGGCCATGCGGTCGTTTGTGACGAGGCAGGTCAGATCACGCATGCGTGGGGTGATCCCGAAACTGTGATCTATTCGCGGTCGTCATGTAAGATGATCCAAGCGTTGCCGCTTGTCGAAAGCGGTGCTGCCGATGCTTATGGTCTGACCGAAAAACAGTTGGCATTGTCTTGCGCCTCGCACAATGGGTCGGCAATTCACGTCGATGCGGTCAACGCCTGGATGAAAGACATCGGTCTAGGTGAAAGCGATTTCCGTTGTGGGCCGCAGGTGCCGGGCGACGTGGATGTGCGCGATGCGTTGATCCGTGCTGACGAAAAGCCGTGCCGGATTCATAACAATTGTTCAGGAAAACACTCCGGCTTTCTGACGCTGACACAGCACCTCAAGGCTGGTCCAGACTATACACATATCGACCATCCTGTGCAGATCGCCTGCAAAGCCGCGTTCGAAGAAACAACCCAAGAAACGTCCCCGACTTACGGTATCGACGGGTGTTCGGCCCCGAATTTCGCAGGGACGGTTCACGGCCTTGCGCGGTCGATGGCGTTTTATGCCTCGGCCCATACGCGCAGCGACACGCGCTCTAAAGCCGCTGCACGGCTGGCATCCGCGATGATGGCTTATCCTGAGATGGTCGCGGGGGAAACGCGGGCCTGTACGAATTTGATGCGAGCCATGAATGGCAAAGTTGCGGTGAAAACTGGCGCTGAAGGCGTGTTTATCGCAATTATCCCTGAAAAACGCATCGGCGTTGCCCTGAAAATCACCGACGGTGCGACCCGTGCAAGTGAAGCTGCAATTGCCGCGATCCTCGTAAAGCTGGGTGTGCTCGATGCTGCGCACCCCACGGCCAAGTCGTTGATGGCCCCCGATATTCGCAACTGGGACGGCCTTGTCATCGGTCGTATTAACCCTGTTTCTGCCCTGATCTAAGGATTCCCAATGCCGTTCACACTTGCCACTTGGAACATTAACTCTGTCCGCCTACGCGAAGAAATCGTGCTGCGCCTGATGCGTGAACAGGCCCCTGACGTGCTGTGCTTGCAGGAATGCAAAAGCCCGGTCGATAAAATTCCATTGGAGGGGTTTCAGGCGCTTGGCTACACGCACATGGTCGCGCGCGGCCAAAAAGGGTACAATGGCGTAGCAATTCTGTCGAAAATCCCGATGGAGGATGTTTCGGGTTATGATTACGCCGAACTCGGCCACGCCCGTCATGTCGCTGGCAAACTGGCGAACGGCGTGACGATCCACAACTTTTACGTGCCTGCGGGTGGTGACAAACCTGATCGCACAATCAACGAGAAATTTGGCCAAAAACTGGATTATCTGCGGGATATGCAAGCAGGATTTTTGGCTGAAAAACCCGAGCGGGCCATTCTTGTGGGCGACCTGAACATCGCACCACGCGAAGACGATGTCTGGGACCACAAAAAACTGCTCAAGGTGGTCAGCCATACGCCAATTGAGGTCGAAGCGCTTGCTGCGGTGCAAGCCGCTGGCGATTGGGTCGATGTGACGCGGGCGGATATCCCCGAAGGCAAGCTTTATAGCTGGTGGTCATATCGGTCGCCCGATTGGGACACTGCGGATAAAGGGCGCCGCCTAGATCACGTTTGGGCAACGCCGGATATTGCGGGCCTCGCATCGGGCAGCCGCGTTGTGCGTGACGTGCGCGGATGGGAAAAACCTAGCGACCACGCCCCAGTTTTTGCAACGTTCGACGTGTAGCGCGGGGCGAATTTTCGCGAAAATTCGGGTTGGGGGCCAGCCCCCAATCCCCGGGATTTAGAGAAAGCCAAAGAAACACGGCAAATGGCCTGTTTATGATTGTCGCGATTGCCCCTTGGTCTTTGCGCACAAGCCTCCATATATAGTCCAATCGATCCATAGGAGAACCCGATGCTAGAGCTTGGCACGACACCAACCGCCGCCCCCGCTGCTGATTTGATTATTGATGGCACCGATGCGACCTTTATGCAGGACGTGATTGAGGCGTCGCAAACGGTTCCGGTGATCGTGGATTTCTGGGCAACTTGGTGCGGACCATGCAAAACCCTCGGGCCTGCGATTGAAGCAGCTGTTACGGCTGCTGGCGGGCGCGTGAAACTGGTTAAAATTGATGTGGACGCGAACCCTGGCTACGCGGGCCAGTTGCGGGTTCAATCGATCCCGACAGTATTTGCGTTTCATGAAGGCCAGCCCGTTGATGGATTTCAAGGTGCATTGCCACCGTCGGAGATACAGGCATTTGTTGATAAAGTCGCGGCATTAGGCGGTGAACCGGACAATGGGCTTGCTGATGCAGTTGAAGCTGCAGAGCAAATGTTGGCGGATGGTGACGCCGCTGATGCTGCCGAAACATTCGCAGCGATCTTGCAAGAAGACCCGGCACACGGGGGCGCTTATGCGGGCTTGGTCAGGTCCCATCTTGCGCTTGGCGATGTTGATCAAGCAGAGGCCGTGCTGAACGGCGCACCTGCAGAGATTTCGACGGATGTGCAGCTAGAAGCAGCGCACGCCCAAGTGGTTCTTGCCCGCGAGGCAGAAAATGCGGGCCCCGTTGCGGAATTGGCAGAAGCTGTAGAGGCTAATCCTGACGATCATCAGGCCCGGTTTGACCTCGCTGTTGCGCAACATGCCAATGGTGATGCCGAGGCCGCAGTTGCGACCCTGTTAGAGTTATTTCGCAGGGACCGAGAATGGAATGATGGTGCTGCCCGCACGCAATTGTTCAAGTTATTTGATGCCCTGCCAGCAAACGATCCCGTCGTTCTGAACGGGCGTCGGAAATTGTCGTCTTTAATATTTGCTTGATCCGGTATTCGACCTACTTTGGTGATAATGAATAAACATGACCTTCCCGACACCATTCCGGTGTTCCCTTTGCCCGGTGCGCTTTTGCTGCCGCGATCCCGTTTGCCGTTACATTTGTTTGAACCACGTTATCTAGCAATGATGGATGATGTGTTAAAAACGGAAAATCGTTTAATCGGGATGGTGCAACCCCTTGAAGTGTCCGGAGAAATGGATGCAGCGAAACCTGTTCCGCTGCACCGGATTGGCTGCGCTGGACGCTTGACCTCGTTTTCTGAGACCGAAGACGGGCGTTACATGGTGACATTGTCAGGCGTGTCTCGGTTCCGTATTTCCGAAGAAGTCGACGGGTTCGCCCCATATCGTCGCTGTCGCGTGACGTGGGACGAGTTTGACCGAGATTTGGGGTCGACAGAAATGGACGAAGGCTTTGATCGCGCTGCGTTTTTATCGTCATTGGGGCGGTTCTTTGATGATCAGGGCCTCAAAACCGATTGGGAATCTTTGAGCGAAGCAGAGGATGAATTGTTGATCAATTCTCTGTCGATGTTGTGCCCTTTTGAACCCGAGGATAAACAGGCCTTGCTTGAGGCGCCGACGCTCAAAACCCGTAGAGAAACGTTAACCACGTTGATTGAATTCGCACTGCGCGGCGGATCAGTAGAGGAAAGAATGCAATGATGGCTGGTCAGTTTGATCCGAAAATGCTCGAGGCGTTGGTATGTCCCGAGACGCGCAACACCTTGAAATATGATGCAGACAAGCAGGAATTGATTTCAGAGAATGCTGGTCTTGCCTTTCCTATTCGCGGCGGCATCCCGGTAATGTTGGTCGACGAGGCGCGCATTTTAGCGGATTAGCCCGCGTTTACGAAATATTTCTGTTTTTAGCGTCTCTTAGGTTGAGTTGCCAAAGGGGATTCGAAATGAGAAATATGCATCCGGCTGATGAATTGGCCGTGATCCGCACCGATATACGCAAGCTTCGCGAACGCGAGGATTTCTTGTGCAAGGGGTTCGTATCGCTGCGGTTTTCGACGCAAGGTGTTGATACGCTCGCGACAACGAAAATCGTAAAAGAGCGGCGTTTGCGTCAGGAACTGCTTCCTAAAAATCTGCTCAAAGATCCGGAGTTGTGGGAGACTAAGGTCACACGTCACGTGCACCTGAACACGTTGAGGTGTGGTCGCACACCGCTACCTGCCTGCAATATGGACGCGACATATGACGTGATCGAGCAGTTCTAATTTTTCATCAATTTCGGCAGTTCACCGGTCAATCCGGCGGCCTCGCGTATAAAGCTGCGGCGCAAGGCGGGCGCTTTGTTGATCAATCCCATGCCGATATCGCGTGCCGTGCGCAGTAAAGGGTTATCGTTCGAAAACAATTTGTTGAACGTATCTGTGGCAACGGCGAGCGTCGCGGTATCGAACCTGCGCCATTGTTGATAGCGGGACAGTGGCTGGGCGCCGCCGATATCTTCGCCACGTGCGCGCGCTTCCGTTAGAACTTGGGCAAGGGCCGCCACATCACGCAATCCGGCATTCAGACCCTGACCTGCGATAGGATGCACACCGTGCGCTGCATCACCAACCAACGCGATACGATCCGCAATGAAGCGATCGGCAAGCGATAATCCAAGGGGGTAGGTAAATCGTTGCCCGACAAGTGAAATATCACCAAGGAAATCCCCGAATGCAGGTCGCAACGCATCAAGAAAACCAGCGTCATCGGCAGCCATAATCGCGGCAGCGCGTTCCGTCGTTTCTGACCAGACAATAGACGACCGATTACCCGTCAGAGGCAAAATAGCTAGCGGCCCGCCGGGCATAAAGAACTGATGCGCAATACCATTGTGCGGCTTCGCATGAGCAACAGCGCATACGATAGCGGTCTGATCATAACCCCATGCGGTCCGTTTAATCCCAGCGCGTTCAGCTGTCCCACTACGACGTCCATCGGAACCAACCAGCACGCGACCCGCGACATGTTTCCCGCTCGCCAAGGTTACATCGACACCAGCTGCGGTCACATTCTGTCCCACAACGGTTTCACCCGAAAGCTGTGTAATCAGAGGTTGATCCGCCATCGCGTCCAAAAACGCATGCCGCAGATACCTATCCTCGACCATGTAACCCATTGGGCCTTCTTCGATTTCCGCGTGATCAAAGTGCATCATCCAAGGCGAAGGCCCTTCGCCCGCGCGTCCATCTGAGACCTTGATTTCCAACATGGGTTGGGCGCTATCCACAATCGCATCCCACACGCCTATCTTGCGCAGAAGCCGCATTGAGGTCAGGGCCAGCGCATAGGATCGGCCGTCAAAATCCCGTTCTTTGCGCGTGTCTTCGGGCAGTGTATCGATGATCGTGACCGAAAACCCCGCCTTCGCTGCCGCCAACGCCAAGGCCGGTCCGTTCAATCCGCCGCCCACGATAATCAGATCATTTTCCATGCCTTTCAATATGATGCTCGTGTCGGGATTGTCCATGCGCCGTGTGGTCGCTACCGTTGCGAAAACGCAAGGGAGAACGGCGATGCAAGATTGGCTTTGGATGACGGCTGCGGACTTGGGGCGTGGTATTGCGGCTGAAGCGATTGATCCGGTTGAGCTAACCGAAACCTACCTTGCGGCCATTGATGCACACCCGATGCGCGACCGGATTTATGCGCGTGTCACACATGATCGTGCGCGTGGCGAAGCGAAAGCCGCGAGCAAACGGGTCGCGTCAGGCGCACGCCGTTCACCGCTCGACGGGGTGCCCGTGTCGTGGAAGGACCTGTTCGATACGGCGGGCACTGCGACCGAAGCGGGCACTAAACTGATGGAAGGTCGCGTGCCTGATGCCGACGCCGAGGTCTTGCAAAACGCGACCGCTGCGGGACTTGTTTGCTTGGGTAAAACCCACATGTCCGAAATCGCGTTTTCCGGGCTTGGACTAAACCCGATGACCGCTACACCACCTTGCAAGAACGACGCAGAAGCCGTGCCCGGCGGGTCGTCCAGTGGCGCGGCGGCGTCGGTTGCATTCGGGCTTGCGGCCGCTGGGATCGGGTCCGACACGGGCGGATCGGTGCGCATTCCGTCCGCTTGGAACGACCTTATTGGGCTAAAAACCAGCCATGGTTTGCTTAGCCTTCGTGGAACTGTTCCGCTGTGCCAAACCTTTGACACCGTAGGGCCGCTGTGCCGCTCTGTCGAGGATGCAAATTTGTTGTTCGCATGTCTTGGCGGGACTAAACCTGTTGATCTGACACAGACATCGCTTGATGGCATGCGCTTTGCAATTCTCGACACAATCGCGATGCAAGACCTGCGCGATACTCCGAAAGCCGCATTTGAAAGCGCGGTATCTGACCTGCAAGCGGCGGGGGCTACGATCACGTATCACACCTTCCCGATGTTGACCCAAGCCTTTGATGTCGCAGGAACCCTATATGCGGGTGATAGCTACGGTTGGTGGCGCGAAAAGGTCGAAGCCGCGCCAGAAAAGATGTTCCCGCAGATTTTGGAGCGTGTGCGCGGCGGCAAGTCGGTCTTGGCGTCCGAATACCTTGCTGGTTGGAATGTGCTGCGCGATATCCGGGCCGCTTTCCAGACCGCGTTTGCTGGATTTGATGCTGTGATTATGCCGACGGCGCCCAATTTGCCGCCAAACGCTAACCGACTTTTAACGGATGATGCTTATTACAAAACGGAAAATCTGCTTGCTTTGCGTAACACACGGATCGCTAACTTACTTGACCTGACGTCGCTGACTTTACCAACAAAAACGCCGTCCTGCGGGCTGTTACTCAACACGCCAAAGCATTGCGAGGCCCGTTTATTGCGGATCGGCACGGCGGTTGAGGCGGCGCTCGCTTAGGGCAGGACCCAAAAGACACAATTGCGATGCACCATGCCATAATTTGCCCAAGCTATTCTGGACACAACCCCAACCCTGCGGCTACGTTGGACAAAAGCGGGGCGCAATGATCCCGCGCATGAGGCAATAATGGTATACCCAGAGCGGTTTTCTTCCCTTCCGGAAGCGACGTGGCCCCGTTTGCGCGGGCTACTCGATCACCGGACGCCGGGCGGCGAGGTCATTAACATGACTATCGGCGAACCGCAGCATGATTTCCCCAGCTTTGTGGGCCCTCTGTTGACGCAGCATATGGGCGATTTCCGCAAGTATCCCAACAATAACGGGACCGTAGCGTTACTTGATGCGATCACGCAGTGGCTTGATCGACGCTATAGAGTGACGGTGAAGCCTGAAAATATCTTAACGCTAAACGGCACTCGTGAAGGTTTGTTTAACGCGGCTCTTGCGCTTGGACCCGAAACAAAAAATGGCAAACAGCCCGTCATTTTGTCGCCAAACCCGTTTTATCCGGCCTATTCTGCCGCTGCGAATGCAATTGGAGCAGAGGCAATTTTCGTTCCCGCGACTGATGAAACTGGCCACCTGCCGGATTACGCAGCCATGCCAGAGGATATCTTGGAACGGACGACGATCGCCTACATCTGCTCGCCTGCAAACCCACAAGGTGCAGTTGCCGACCCGGCATATTGGACGCAACTGATTGGTTTGGCCGAGAAATACGACTTCAAAATTTTCGCGGACGAATGCTATTCCGAGATTTACCGCGACACCCCGCCAACGGGTGCGTTGGAAATGGCGCAACGCTTGGGCTGTGATCCGGACCGCGTGATGATTTTTCATTCGCTGTCGAAACGATCAAATCTTGCAGGCCTGCGGTCTGGTTTTTGTGCTGGCGGGTTGGAAAGCATTCGCCGGATGCGTCAGTTGCGTGCCTATGCAGGTGCGCCGCAGCCAGAACCGTTGCAAGCCGTCGCTGCCGCCGCGTGGCTGGACGAGGCGCATGTGATTGAGAACCGCGCACTGTACCAACAAAAGTATAAAATTGCAGACCAGATCATGGGCGACGTGCCGGGATATATGTCTCCTGCCGCTGGATTTTTTCTGTGGCTACCAGTGCAAAACGGTGAAGAAGCAGCCGTGAAGCTGTGGGAAGAAACAGGCGTCCGCACCTTGCCGGGTGCGTATTTGGCGCGCGATTTCAACGGTGTAAATCCAGCTGATCAATTTTTACGGGTCGCCATGGTGGCCCCAACACAAGAAGTGCAGCGCGGTCTAACGGCCCTCCGCGACTGTCTCTACGACTGAGGGAATAACGATGGCATCTTATCAGGCACGCAAACGCGACCCACTTTTGGATAGCGACACGCAGGCAGTGATCGAAAAACGCAGCAAGGAATTGCTAGGTTTTGCGTTGATCGCTGTAGGATTGCTGTGCGCGGCAATGATCTGGAGCTTCTCTCCGAGTGATCCATCATGGATTTCCGCCACCGACGCGCCCGTGCAAAACTGGTTGGGCCAATCTGGTGCATCAATTGCTGCGCCGTTGATGATGATCGTGGGCAAAGGCGCTTGGATGATCCCGCTCGCATTGATCGCGTGGGGCCTGCGCTTTGCGTTGCACTACGGCCACGACCGCGCAATGGGCCGCGCCGTTTTCGTCCCAATCGCCGTGGCTGTTGGGTCGCTCTACGCCGCGACTTTGGTGCCGAGCGCAAACTGGCCGCCGAACTTTGGCCTTGGTGGCCTGTTTGGTGACACCGTGTTGGGCGTGACGTTGCAAATCCTGATCCCGCTGGGCGCACCTTTCGCGCTCAAGTTATTGTCATTGATTTTGGCTATTTGCCTGATTGCGATGACGGCGTTTACCTTAGGCTTCGTGAAAGAAGAAATCCGCACCGGCATTCGTTTCATGTTCTTGGGCGTCGTGATGGCTTACGCGCTATTGCTGCGGGCAGTGGGGCAGGGGGCCGCCGTGTCCGCGAAAGCTGCAAGCGGTGTTGGGTCCACCATTGCCGCCAAACGCGAAGCGTCGCGTGCGCATCGCGAAGCGATGGCATTAGCCGCCGCTGAAGAAGCCGAAGCCGCTGCATTGATCCCCGTTCCGATTATGCCAATCGCCGCCGGCGAGATGACAAAACGCCCGACGTCTGTGGTCCGTGCGACCACGCCGATGCCGACAGACACAGCCCGCAAAATGCCACCAATGCCGGGCAGCCATGTGGCCGAACCGCCAATGGCGGCACCTGTTGCCGCTGCCGTGGCTGAGCCGAAACTGGCCGCACCTGTCCGCGACGCGGCACCGCAACCCACTGGTTTTCTTGCCGGATTGCTGAAGCGCAATGCGCCAGAACCTGCTGTGGAAGACGCACCAGCAGCCCCAGAAGACCGTGTGTCCGCACGTATTGCCGACGCTGTACGCTCACGCAAAGGCCCTGCGCCGATTACCGAATTGGGTACGCGGATCGAGCCGTCATTAACCAAGGGTCGCGGCCCACAGCCGATGATCTTGAACACCGCCCCGCGCACATTGCCGCCCCTCCCAGAAGACGTACCGATGGTCGAGGCGGGTTTTATGGACGCGCCTGTCGATGACCCCGTGATTGAACAGTACATCGAACCCGCAGAGGCAGCGCAGCCCGTTCGTCCGGTTCTGCAACGCAACTTTGCACCTGTTCAGGACCCGATTGAGGAACCCGCGATCAAGCGCGTTGAAGTTCCTGCGCAGGAAGCCAAAAAGGTCGTACAGCACCCGTTGAAGCGCGACAGCTTGCCGTCCAAGCAAGCACTGCGCGAAAGCCAGCCCGCATTGGCGCTGGAAGAGAACAAATACGCGGGCTTCGAGATGCCGCCACTCAGCTTATTGCGCGGGCCCGAAACAATTGAACGTTATGTTTTATCCGACGAGGCGCTGGAAGAAAACGCGCGTATGCTTGAATCCGTGCTGGATGACTACGGCGTCAAAGGTGAAATCGTATCAGTCCGTCCGGGTCCGGTTGTGACGATGTACGAACTTGAACCGGCCGCCGGCCTGAAAGCGTCGCGCGTGATCGGCTTAGCCGACGATATCGCGCGGTCAATGTCTGCGCTGTCCGCGCGCGTTTCGACGATCCCCGGTCGATCTGTTATTGGCATCGAATTGCCGAACGAAAAGCGCGAAATGGTTGTGCTGCGCGAAATGCTGTCAGCGCGCGATTTTGGCGATAGCAGCATGAAGCTGCCGCTCGCGCTTGGGAAAGATATCGGTGGCGAGCCGATCATCGCGAACCTTGCGAAGATGCCACACCTCTTGATTGCGGGCACGACCGGTTCCGGTAAATCTGTCGCGATCAACACGATGATCTTGTCGTTGCTTTACAAGCTGTCGCCGGAAGATTGCCGGATGATCATGATCGATCCCAAAATGCTCGAATTGTCCGTCTATGACGGTATCCCGCACCTGCTGTCCCCCGTTGTGACTGACCCGAAAAAAGCGGTCGTTGCCCTGAAATGGGTCGTGGGCGAGATGGAAGAACGCTACCGCAAGATGTCCAAAATGGGCGTGCGGAACATCGACGGCTATAACGGTCGCGTGCGCGAGGCATTGGGCAAGGACGAAATGTTCAGCCGTACCGTGCAAACTGGTTTCGACGATGAAACTGGCGATCCGGTTTTTGAGACAGAAGAATTCAAGCCCGAAGTGCTGCCATATATCGTCGTCGTCGTCGACGAGATGGCCGACCTGATGATGGTCGCTGGTAAAGAAATCGAAGCTTGCATCCAGCGGCTTGCGCAGATGGCGCGTGCCTCGGGCATCCACTTGATCATGGCGACACAGCGTCCATCCGTGGACGTTATTACTGGAACGATCAAAGCCAACTTCCCAACGCGAATTTCTTTCCAAGTGACCTCGAAGATCGACAGTCGCACCATTCTTGGTGAAATGGGCGCGGAACAACTGCTGGGTATGGGCGATATGCTTTATATGGCTGGCGGCGGCAAAATCAGCCGTATCCACGGACCGTTCTGTTCGGATGAAGAAGTCGAAGAAATCGTGAACCATCTCAAAGGGTTCGGTCCACCAGAATATATGTCTGGCGTGATCGAAGGCCCAGAAGACGGCAAAAGCAGCGACATCGACATGGTTCTGGGGCTGGGTGACGGGTCAGATAGCGAAAATGCACTATACGACACGGCTGTGGCGATTGTGATTAAAGACCGTAAATGCTCGACCTCATACATCCAGCGCAAACTGGCGATTGGCTATAACAAAGCCGCGAGGCTTGTAGAGCAAATGGAAGACGAAGGGGTCGTATCCTCGGCGAACCATGTGGGCAAACGCGAGATTTTGGTGCCTGAACAGCACTAAGAATGAGTTGTTATGGCGAAATGAAGATAGGGCGGGGCGCGTAATGCGTCCCGTTTTTCTTTGTTTTAAAGGGTGTTACGGCAGATCAACGGCGTGTTATCGCTTATCATCTGGCGCGAAGCCATTGTTGTTCTTATGTCCTTGGGTGAAACAGTGCCCGACAACAGATAGGTAGCTTTATGAAACGACGTGATTTTCTGACCATTGGTGTCGCAGCGCTTGCCACACCTGCATTGGTGACATCAGCAAGTGCGCAACAATTGTCACTGGGCGAAGTGTCCGGATATCTGAACCAACTGGTGACGGCCCAAGGTGGTTTTACGCAGATCAATGGCGACGGTACATTGTCCACAGGCCAGATTTACATCAAACGGCCGGGTCGTATTCGGTTCGAGTATAACGCGCCTGACAATTCGCTGATGGTTGCTGGTGGCGGGCAGGTCGCGATCTTTGATCCGCGTTCGAATACGGCGCCGGACCGGTATCCGCTGAACCAGACACCGTTGAGCATTATTCTGGAAAGTAATGTCGATTTGGCGCAGCGCCGGATGGTGACGGGCCACACATCAGACGGGACCACGACGACCATCACTGCGCAAGACCCGGATCATCCGGAGTACGGCAACATCCAACTGGTGTTCACAGCGAACCCAGTTGAGCTGCGCCAGTGGGTTGTGACTGATGATACGGGTGGGCAGACCACGGTGATCTTGAACGACGTTGTGCCGGGGGCTTCGATTGGTGAAGCCAAGTTCAATATTGTGGGTGAGATGCGCAGTCGCGGGTTTGAATAACCCATCCAGACTATAGGCAATAAAAAGCCCGCGCATATGACGCGGGCTTTTTTGTTATAACTTGCCGCAGGCGTGAAGCTGGGCGTTGTAAGTGACCGCCCGCTGTTCGACTTCGCCAGCGATCCGGATCAGCCACGGTTTCGCCCGCCATGTGCCACGCATGTAACCGCTGCGCCCGTCGTGATAGGCCAAATACTGGTTGCGCGTGTCGCCCAAAGGAACACCCGTTTCGCGCACGGTCGCAGTCATATACCAGCCCATAAAGTCGGTGGCGTCATGAATGCTTTCGCGGCTGGACCTGCGCCCGCCTTCTTGGTCTTGGTATTCGTCCCAAGTACCATCCAGCGCTTGAGAATAACCCAGCGCGGAGGATTGCCGCCCAATCGGGATCACACCCAGCGCATATTGATGCGGTGGTCGGTTGTTCGAGATGAATTTACTCTCTTGGTAAATCATCGCCATAATTGTCGGTACGGGAACACCCCACTTGCGTTGGGTTGCTTTGAAGGCCCGCAAATATTCGGGTCGTTCGTTCACAATGGCACATGCGTTGTCTAGCTCGCGCGGGGCTGAACCGTATCCACCAGCGGAACAGCTGCCTAACAGAGCTAAAAGAACCATTGCGCGGAAGAAACTGCTCATTGCCTCACGCCTATCTTTTGTTTTTTTCTAACCTAGCGCAATGTGGGCAGCCTGTGAACGGTCAATTCACAGGATTTAGATCACAAATGCCAAGATAAGCGGTAAAGTGACCACAGATAACACCGTCGAGGCCACGACAAGTCCGGCGACGGGTTGCGCCTCCGCGCCGTATTTTACCGCCAACATGTAAGAGGTCACCGCCACCGGCGTGGAGATTTGCAGGATCAGAACAGCGGCCGCCACAGGTTCCAGCCCGAACCAGACCGCCGCCCACCATCCTGCTGCGGCACAGACCACGGCTTTGGCGATAGAGAGGACAATCGCGAGGTTCATTGCTTTGGTTTCAAGGCGGGCGACGGCCACGCCGAGCGTGATCAACATCATCGGGATCGCCATTTGGCCGATCAGTTCCAGCGCGTTTGTCATAAAGACGGGCGTTTCCCAGCCGTGCCATAAGAACAAGCCGCCCAATAACGTGGCGGCAACCAGCGGCTCTTGGATTACCTTGGTTAACGAGCCACCGCCAGACACCAGCCAAATCCCGATTGTAAACGACAAGATCGCCATGACAGCAAACACGACGACCGCGTAGCCAAGTCCGATCTCACCAAAGGCGAACATAGCAAGCGGTAAGCCAAGATTGCCCGTGTTGCCGAAAACCAACGGCGCGAGGAACGTCTGAATGTCGAGTTTGAACAGCTTAATAATGACCAAAAATACAATGGCAACAAGGGTGTAGGCGACTAGGCTGGCAAGAGTCAGGGCCGCCAAGGCCTCTGGGTCGATCTGGGTTTTCATCAACGCCACAAAGATCAAACAAGGGACAGCCAGCGTCATGCAAATGCGGGTTACAAATTCGACACGGTACTCGAACCCCAACTTGACCCACGCAAAGCCAACAGCGGCCAAAATGAAAACAGGGGCAGAGATATTTAGGACTGTCAGTGCAAGGTTCACAGACTGTTTCCTCTTTTTAAGGGTGTTTGCCGTGGACTTTGGCAGGGTTCCACGGCTAGTAAAAGGGTGGGGGACGATAGTTATGTTTAAGACACGTGCAAAATATCACTTGGGCCAAGTTGTCCGTCATCGCAAACATCCGTTTCGCGGTGTAGTCTTTGACGTGGACGCAATGTTCTCGAATACCGACGCGTGGTACGAAGCGATCCCGGAAGAAAGTCGCCCAGAAAAAGGGCAACCGTTCTATCATTTACTCGCTGAGAATGACCAAAGTTATTATGTAGCCTACGTGTCCGAGCAAAATCTGGTTGCCGATTATTCGGGGCAACCGGTTGAACACCCTGATCTCGACGACCTATTTGGACCGTTCGAAGATGGGCATTACCCGCTCCAAGTGCAAATGAATTAAGGGGTTCGCGTGTCTTTTGACCGCTGATACCTTCTACATGTTGTACCTTATCACGACTTGAAAAATCCCGCGTTTACACGCGCGTTTCGCGCGTCGTGAACGAAAATTTCGTGCCATGACGTGAACTTAGCAAACCCATCCTTATGGGTAGGTTTGCATTTCTAACTCGACACACGGTCAAAGGTGCCACTACGATATATAGATATTCAGTGCGTTGCTCGCTCCTGATTTTCGATCTGCTGCTAATTGAAAGATAACTATTTTGGAACTCTTTGAAACTTACGTAGACATTCTACGCGCCGCTCATCTTTTCTGTTTTGCAATGGGCATGGGGACCGCCCTTTACTTCGACTTCCGATCTTTCCAATCGCTCTCCGACCCAATCGGCAAAGTCGATATCGAAGACCTGGAACACATTCACTTCTGGATCTCCGGTGCCTTTATCGGTCTCTGGATCACCGGTATCACGCTGATTTACATCCGCACCGGATTTCAGCTTGAAGCGTTTTCACCCAAATTATGGACCAAAGTTGCGATCATGGTCGTGATGACGCTGAACTCGTTCATGGTTGGTGCATTTATCCGGCCAATGATGCGCAGCAACATGATGCGCCCGATGATCTCACTGCCGCCGCTGCAATTCGCCATCGCAACCCAAGTCGCGGTGATCTCACTGTTTTGCTGGTCGTCGGGCCTATTGCTCGGGTCAAGTGCCGCACTCAAAACGGCCCCATGGGACGTTTTGTTGGTCATTTTCCCGATCTGGTTTGTGCTGCTCACCGTTGGCGGACATCTAACAATCATGGTGGTCCGCAAGCGGGCATTGGGCCAAGCTCCAGCACCCGCCGAATAGGTTAATAGCCCAAAGCGATCCCATCTTTGCGCGGATCGCTTGCGCCTTCCAGCACACCGCTATCGTGGATCGCAATCGCTTGCGATCCGCCCATCGGACCGGGCGGCGTGACGACGACATGCCCCATATCGGATAGCTCTTGGCGCACGCTATCCGCATAAGTGCTCTCCATCCGCAACTCGCCTGCATCAGCAAAACAACGCGGTGCATCCATTGCGGCCTGCATATCCATGCCGTAGTCGCGCATGTTGCTGATAAATCGCGCATGACCCGTCGGCTGATACGCCCCACCCATCACACCAAACGGCATGTATGGCCGCCCATCGCGACACAACAGCCCCGGAATAATCGTGTGCATCGGACGTTTGCCGCCCTTTGCCTCGTTTGGGTGACCGTCTTCCAAGGTAAAGCCAGCACCACGGTTCTGAAACAGAATCCCGAACTTATCGGATGCAAGCCCCGACCCAAACCCATGGAAAATAGAGTAGATCAACGAGACGGACATCCGGTCTTTGTCCACAACAGTAATGTAAACCGTGTCTTTATGCACGGCCTCGGCACCGGGCAGTCCTGCGGGCAACGCACGGCGAGGATCAATCAACGCGGCCAATTTCTCGGCCGTTTCATGCGCCAGCATGTGCGCCAAGCGAGCCGTATGATCAGGATCAGCAATCACGCGGTTACGGGTGTCATAAGCCAGCTTCGTCGCCTCAGCCTCAATGTGCGCACGCGCGGCACCCATTGGATCCATCGCGGCCAAATCGAAATGCTTCAGAATATTCAGGATCAAAATCGCCGTCGCACCTTGGCCATTCGGTGGATGCTCGTACAGGTCCAATCCGCCATATCCGCCACTAATCGGATCGGTGTAATCGCAGGACGCGGCGGCGAAATCCTCCAAAGTGTGCGTGCCACCCATCGCGTTCAGGGACGCGACCATATCCTCGGCCACTTCGCCGTCGTAGAAACCATCACGGCCATTCATCGCGATGCGGCGCAAAACCTCTGCCTGCTGCGGCGCACTGAAAAGCTGACCTGCAACGGGCGCTTTGCCATCCAACAAATACCGATCCCGCGCGGTGCCCTGCAAATCGCCCTGCAACTGATCCCAATCAAAGGCCACACGCGGGGCCACAGGAACACCCGCTTCAGCATAGTGAATCGCAGGGGCCAGCGATGCCCGTAGCCCGAGTTTGCCGTAGTCCTTTGATAACGTGCAAAAAGCATCCACAGCACCCGGTATCGTCACAGCTTCAGGCCCGCGCAGTGGCACCGTTTTATGCCCCTGTTCACGCAAAACAGCCGCATCCAGCCCAGCAGGTGCGCGCCCTGATCCGTTCAGTGCGATCACGCGATCCTCACCCAGCGGGGTCAGCAGCACAAAGCAATCGCCGCCAATACCTGTCATCTGCGGTTCGCAAATGCCCAGCAAGACAGCGCCCGCGATTGCGGCGTCAACTGCATTGCCGCCCGCTTCTAACATCTGCACCGCGACCTTGGCCGCCAATGGGTGCGACGTCGCGCACATGCCGTTGCTTGCAAAAGCCGCCGACCGACCCGGTGTAGAAAAATCGCGCATGATGTGCCCCCTTGTTGCCGACGACCTTACGAAAATACGGGATGGCCGCAACGCAAAACCTGTGCTTTTGCTTGGGGCATTTCCGGTCTAGCCTACGCGCAACTTGAGGGAGGTTTCAAAATGGAAAACGTTGTCATCACAGGGGCCGCACGCACAGCAATGGGCGGTTTCCAAGGGGTGTTCGCAGAGGTCGCCGCACCAACGCTCGGTGCCGCAGCGATCAAAGCAGCGGTTTCACAGTCGGGCGCATCCATTGACGAAGTTCTAATGGGCTGCGTTTTGCCCGCCGGATTAGGACAAGCACCCGCTCGCCAAGCCGCATTTCTAGCTGGTCTGGCCGAAAACGTCCCCGCCACAACGCTAAATAAAATGTGCGGCTCAGGCATGAAAGCCGCGATGATGGCCTTTGATCAAATTGCGGCTGGTGGCGCGGATCACATCGTTGCTGGCGGCATGGAAAGCATGACAAACGCCCCTTATCTGCTGCCGAAAATGCGGGCTGGTGCGCGGATTGGTCATCAAGCTGTGATCGACAGCATGTTCCTAGACGGGCTCGAAGATGCCTATGACAAAGGCCGCCTGATGGGTACATTCGCCGAAGATTGCGCCGATAAATTTAAATTCTCGCGGGCGGATCAAGATGACTACGCGCTGCAATCCCTCGCGTATGCGTTGAATGCTCAAAAGAACGGCGGCTTCTTGGACGAAATCGCGCCCGTGACTTTTGATACGCGCAGCGGCGCTGTGACAATCACCGAAGACGAACAACCCGGCAAAGCACGGCCCGACAAAATTCCAATGCTCAAACCGGCCTTCCGCAAAGACGGCAGCGTCACAGCCGCCAATGCGTCCTCGATTTCCGATGGTGCAGCAGCCCTTGTGTTGTCCGCACAAAGCAAAGCAACCGGACCCATTCGCGCCACGATCAAAGGCCACGCCAGCCACGGCCAAGCCCCCGGATGGTTCACCACGGCCCCGATTCCCGCCGCGCAAAAGTTGATGCACCGTCTCGGTTGGACCACAGGTGACGTCGACCTGTGGGAAGTGAACGAAGCCTTCGCCGTGGTACCAATGGCATTCATGCACGATCTCGGAATCCCACGCGACAAAATCAACGTAAACGGCGGCGCATGTGCATTGGGCCATCCCATCGGCGCATCAGGCGCACGGATCATTGTCACGCTTCTCAATGCTCTCGAAAAACGGAACCTCAAACGCGGCATCGCAGCCATCTGCATCGGTGGCGGCGAAGGTACGGCAATCGCGATCGAACGCCCCTAACTTCTTTGGTTCTTTCTATACCCCGGGGAGGTCTGGAGGGGCTGGCCCCTCCAGCATCGCGACGCGAAACGCGGCGCAATTTCAGTCACAACAGGTAAAACCATGCACGCAGACTACGGACTTCTTTCCAAAACCATCACCTCGCTGACCGAAGGCGAAGACGACACCGTGGCGCTTATGGCGACCATCGCGTGCGAGCTTCACCACAGTGATGACCGCTTTGACTGGACTGGTTTCTACCGCGTCACAGCACCCGAAATGCTAAAAATCGGCCCCTACCAAGGGGGGCACGGCTGCCTTCAAATCCCATTTTCGCGTGGGGTTTGCGGTGCCGCTGCACGGACTGGTCAAACCCAACTGGTCGACGATGTCGACGCCTTCCCAGGCCACATCGCCTGCGCATCTTCCACCCGCTCCGAGATCGTTCTTCCCGTTAAAAATAAGGCTGGCGATGTGATTGCAGTGCTGGATATCGATAGCAATCAACCTGCCGCCTTCACGCAGGACGATGTCACCGCATTGACCGCTATTCTGGATGGTACTTTCGCACGTTAAATCACTTCGTGGAATTACCGCGTGAAATTTTTCCTTGAATTTTCACGAATCTCTGCCACGGTGCTCGGGTAATCCTAGTCCCGTGGTCCCGATGAAACACGACATCCCCATCGACGCGCGCACCCTTGGTGCCGACTTGCGTGCCCTACGCAAAGCGCGGGGAATGACGCTGATCGCCTTGGCCGAAAAGTTGGGTAAATCCGTCGGCTGGCTGAGCCAAGTCGAACGCGACAAATCCAGCCCTACGGTTGCCGACTTGCGTGCCATGGCAGCGGTCCTCGACGTGTCGGTATCCAGCCTTTTCCGCACCAGCGCCGCGCCAGGTGAAGAAGGGCTGATCGTGCGCGCCGATGCCCGTCGCCCCATCGGATCGCGGGTTGCAGGATCGACCGAACAACTGCTTTCGCCTGATCTGACCGACGATTTCGAGATGATCCATTCCGTCTTCGAACCACACGCCTACCTGCCCGAACCCGCCACTCGCCCAACCCAAGAAGTCGGCTACATCGTTTCGGGCAACTTTGATCTGTGGATCGACGGGACACTTTTCCACTTAACCGCTGGCGACAGCTTTCGCATCCGTGGTCACACATACCGCTGGGCAAATCCGCATGACGCGCCCTGCGTCGTCATCTGGGTCATCGCCCCGCCAGTTTATTAAGCCGCTTCACGAAGGAGAAACCATGTCTGATTTTCCAACAACGGCGCGTGTCGTCATTATCGGTGGCGGCGTCGTGGGCGTATCCACGCTGTACCATCTCGCGAAAGAAGGCTGGACCGATTGCGTCTTGCTTGAAAAGAACGAACTGACGGCTGGATCGACGTGGCATGCGGCGGGCAATTGCCCAAACTTTGCGCCGAACTGGGCCGTGATGAACATGCAGCGGTATTCGCTCGAAATGTACCGGACTTTGGCCGACGACGTTGACTACCCAATGAACTATCACGTCACAGGTGCGTTGCGGCTTGGCCATACCAAAGAGCGCAAACAAGAGTTCGAACAAGTCTGCGCTCAAGCCCGCGCAATGGGCCTCCCGCTTGAGATGATCGGCATCGAAGATATGAAGGACTACAACCCCTTTGTCGCGACCCACGACTTGTCAGGTGTGCTGTGGGATCCGATGGACGGCGACATTGATCCCGCTCAACTGACCCAAGCGCTCGCGAAAGGCGCACGCGATCTGGGCGCTCGGATAGAACGCTTTTGCCCTGCCACTGGTGTCACGCAAAAGCCGTCTGGCGAATGGGTCGTGCACACGGATAAAGGCGATATCACCTGTGACAAGGTCGTGAATGCGGCAGGCTACTACGCCGCGCGCGTGGGTGAATGGTTCAAGCCCTACGGCGGGCGCGACGTGCCGTTAACCGTGATGTCGCACCAATACTTCCTAACCGAAGAAATCCTCGAGATCGCCGCATGGACTAAGGAAAACGGTAAGAAAACCCCGATGATCCGCGATGTGGACAGCAGTTATTACCTGCGTCAGGACAAAAATGGCCTCAACCTTGGGCCTTACGAGCGGAATTGCAAAGCGCATTGGACGACCAAAGACGACCCGATGCCGCATGACTTCAGCTTTCAACTATATCCCGACGATCTTGAACGGCTCGAATGGTATATCGAAGACGCGATGGCGCGTGTGCCGGTCCTTGGCACGGCTGGCGTTGGCCGCAATATCAACGGCCCGATCCCCTATGCGCCCGACGGTTTGCCGATGATTGGCCCGATGCCCGGTGTCACTAACGCTTACGAGGCGCATTCATTTACCTTTGGAATTGTGCAGGGCGGCGGCGCTGGAAAAGTCATGGCTGAATGGCTGATCCATGGCGAGACTGATATCGATATGTGGGCCTGTGATCCGCGGCGTTACACCGACTATGCCGATGCAGATTACTGCGAATCCAAAGCGTTAGAAACCTATGGCCATGAATACGGGATGCACTTCCCGCGTAAAAACTGGCCCGCTGGCCGCGATAAAAAGCTGTCGCCAAACCATACGACTTTGATCGCATCCGGCGCACAGATGGGCGCCTACAATGGCTGGGAACGGGCGAATTGGTTTGCGCACGACGGCGAAGATACGACGCTAGAGGCAACCGAAACGTGGGAACGCGCAGGCCCATGGAACGCCGCCATTGAGCGCGAAGTCACCGCCGCGACCAACGACGTCGCCGTGCTCGATATGCCCGGATTTTCGCGCTACACCTTAACTGGCGTTGGGGCGGCGGAATGGCTGCGCACCCAAATCGCTGGGGCCTTGCCCAAGGTGGGCCGCATGAATTTGGGCTATTTCACCGATACCCGCGGGCGCATCGTGACCGAAGTCACGATCATCCGTTGGGCCGACGACGATTTCTGGTTGATGACCGCCGCTGTCGCGCAATGGCACGACTTTGAATTTCTGCGCGACCGACTCACGTCCGGATTAACCATAACCGACATCACCAAAGATTGGTCGACGCATATCGTATCCGGCGAAAAATCCCGCGATCTGTTGGGGCAAGTTGGCGACGCTGACCTGTCCACGGGTTGGCTCACGATTCAAGACGCCACCATCGCGGGCAAGTCCTGCAAACTGTTCCGCATTAACTTTGGCGGCGAACTTGGCTGGGAAGTTCATACCGCCTTTGACGACGCCGCTACCGTCTACAAAGCGATACGCGACGCAGGGGCCACTCCATTCGGCATGTACGCCTTGAACGCAATGCGCATCGAAAAAGGTTACCGCACTTGGAAGGGCGACCTGTCCACCGACTACACGCTGCTTGAAGGCGGAATGGAGCGTTTCATCCGTTTCGACAAACCCCAAGACTTCCCTGGCAAGGCGTCATTACTTGCGGAAAAACAAAGGGGTAGCAAAAAAATGTTCTGTACGCTGACCTTTGATACACCCGCCGCTGCGGATGCGCCTTACATGTCACCGATCATGTTCGGGGACGAAGTGGTTGGTGAGACGACATCGGGTGATTTCGGCTACCGCGTGAACAAATCCATCGCCCTCGGGATGCTGCGCGCCGACCTGAACGTGCCGGGAACCAAGGTCGAAGTCGCGTTCTACGGCGCACGCCTCACCGCCACCGTGCAAGCGGATCAGCCGCTATGGGACCCCGAAAATGCGCGGATAAAAGCTTAACAGTCGCAGCCGCTATATTTGAAATTAACCATGAAAGGGCATGACATGACCCGTGAAATCACACTTCTCGATGGCGGTATGGGCCAAGAATTGGTCCATCGCACTGGCGACAATCCGACCCCGCTGTGGGCTACCGACGTCATGTACGCGCACCCGGGTCTGGTTGGGCAAATCCACAGTGATTATTTCAATGCGGGGGCTACGGTCGCCACGACCAACACCTATGCCATTCATCGCGACCGACTTGTTGGCACCGATTTTGAAAACAATTTCGAAGCTTTGGTAAACACCGCGTTAAAAGAAGCGGTCGATGTCAAACGCGCAGGCACGCGCATCGCCGGATCGATCGGGCCGTTGATCGCATCCTATAGACCGGACATTCATCCCGACATTACGAAAGCAACGCCGCTTTATGCCGAAGTCGCACAACTGCTCGAACCTGTGGTGGATCTGATTCTCGTCGAAACCGTGGCGTCTGTCAGCCATGCACAGTCGTCGCTCGCTGGGGCGAAAACGGCGGGAAAACCTGTGTGGATAGCGTTCACTTTGGACGATGAAGACGGGACAAAGTTGCGCTCCGGCGAAAGTCTGGCGGATGCAATTGCCGTCTGCGACGACGCCGACGCGCTGCTCGCGAATTGTTCGTCACCCGAGGCCTTGGATGCCGCAATGCCCATTCTAGCGCAATGCGACAAGCCATTCGGCGGCTACGCCAACGCCTTTACCATGATCACCAAAGCATTTCTTGCAGCCAAACCCACCGTCAGCGCCCTGCAGGAACGCCGTGACATGGGCCCTGACGCCTATGCGGCGCATGTGATGAAATGGGTGGCAGATGGGGCCACAATCGTCGGTGGCTGCTGCGAAGTTGGCCCAAAACATATCAAAGCCATCGCCGACGCGCTGCGTTCCGTTGGTTACAAAATCGTCTAACACCATTATTTCGCGAAAGGATTCGTCACGATGGCAACCCCTCCCAATCAGGCCCGCGTTGTCATTATTGGCGGCGGCGTCATCGGTTGTTCGGTCGCGTACCACCTCGCGAAACTGGGTTGGAAAGACGTGGTTTTACTGGAACGCAAGCAACTGACGTCAGGGACAACATGGCATGCGGCAGGGTTAATCGCACAGCTTCGCGCGACAGCGAACATGACCAAACTCGCGAAGTACTCACAAGAACTTTACGGTAATCTCGAAGCTGAAACTGGCGTCGCGACGGGTTTCAAGCGCAATGGTTCGATCACCGTCGCCTTAACAAACGAGCGTCGCGAAGAAATCTACCGCCAAGCCGCGATGGCCCGCGCCTTTGGTGTGGACGTCGAAGAAATCAGTCCCGCGGAAGTGAAGCAACGCTACGAACACCTCAACATCGAAGGCGTGACAGCGGGCGTCTATCTGCCGTTGGACGGGCAGGGTGATCCAGCCAATATCGCGCTCGCGCTCGCCAAAGGCGCACGGCAAAACGGCGCACAAGTCATTGAGCGGACTCTCGTGACAGGCGTGAAAAAAGACGGACGGCGTATCACTGGCGTCGTTTGGGAGCAGGGCGACCAAACGGGACACATCGCCTGCGATATGGTCGTGAATTGCGGTGGGATGTGGGGGCATCAAGTGGGCAAAATGTTGGGCACAAATGTTCCGCTGCACGCCTGCGAACACTTCTACATCGTCACCGAAAACATCCCGAACTTGACACAAATGCCGGTGCTCCGCGTGCCGGACGAGTGCGCGTATTACAAAGAAGACGCGGGTAAAATCTTGCTCGGCGCGTTTGAACCAAACGCCAAACCGTGGGCAATGGACGGCATCCCGCATGACTTTGAATTCGACCAACTGCCCGAAGATTTCGACCACTTCGAACCGATCTTAGAACGCGCGGTTGACCGCTTACCGATGCTCGCCGAGGCGGGGATACACACATTCTTTAACGGCCCAGAATCCTTCACGCCCGACGACGCTTATCACCTTGGTCTCGCCCCAGACATGGACAACGTCTGGGTCGCTGCGGGCTTTAATTCTATCGGCATTCAGTCAGCTGGCGGCGCGGGTATGGCGCTAGCCCAATGGATGGACACCGGCGAGAAACCGTTCGATTTGGGCGACGTCGATATCAGTCGGATGCAACCATTCCAAGGCAACAAAACCTACCTGATCGAGCGGTCCAAAGAAACACTCGGACTGCTCTACGCCGACCATTTTCCATTTCGCCAAAAAGCTACCGCACGCGGCATCCGGCGCACACCATTCCACGCGCATCTGCTTGAACGCGGTGCTGTCATGGGTGAACTCGCCGGATGGGAACGCGCCAATTGGTTCGCCCGAGATGGACAAAACCCAGCATATGAATACAGCTGGTCTCGACAAAACTTCTTTGACAACGTGCGCGATGAACACATGGCTGTCCGAGAAAACGTTGGTATGTATGACATGTCTTCCTTCGGTAAAATCCGTGTCGAAGGCCGAGACGCCATGGCGTTTATGAATTACATCGGGGGTGGCAACTTTGACGTGCCAGTCGGCAAAATTGTCTACACACAGTTCCTAAATTCCAAAGCAGGGATCGAGGCGGACGTGACCGTTACCCGCATCGAACCAGACTGCTTTTTGGTCGTTACACCAGCCGCCACACGCCTTGCAGACCAAACATGGATGCGCCGCAACACAGGCAATTTTAACGTCGTGATCACCGACGTGACTGCGGGCGAAGGCATCCTTGCAATCATGGGGCCACGCGCACGTGACGTATTACAATCCGTGTCGCCCAATGATTTCACAAACGAAACCAACCCATTCGGCACAGCGCAAGAAATCGAAATCGGCATGGGCACCGCCCGCGTCCATCGCGTGACCTACGTCGGTGAATTGGGGTGGGAGGTCTATGTGCCTGCGGATCAATGTGGCCACGTGTTCGAAACCATCGCGGCTGCTGGGCGTGATTTCAATCTAAAACTGTGCGGAATGCACATGATGGACACGTGCCGCATGGAAAAAGGGTTTCGTCATTTTGGCCATGACATCACATCAGAAGACCACGTTCTTGAAGCCGGTCTCGGCTTTGCGGTTAAGACGGAGAAGCCTGATTTCATTGGCCGCGACGCAGTTCTACGAAAACGTGAAACAGGTCTGAAACAGCGGCTTGTGCAGTTCAAACTCACCGACCCTAAACCACTTCTCTACCATAACGAACCGATCTTGCGCGATGGAAAAACCTGCGGTTACCTTTCATCGGGAGGTTACGGGCATCATGTCGGCGCGGCAATCGGGATGGGATACGTACCATGCGTCGAGCCGGGCGAAACCGTAGCAGATATGCTCGCCAGTGACTACGAAATTGATGTGATGGGCCGTAAAGTCAAAGCCGAAGTACAGTTGAAGCCGTTCTATGATCCTACAGGAGCACGTGCCAAAGCCTGATAAAAGCATTATTCGACAATGTTCATCGTCAGTTCCAGTGTCAGTTGATTGGTGTGATTTGTCCTGACGACAGTGCCGCCAAGCTGGCTTGCAAAATCGTCGAGTAGCGACGTGCAAAAATCGCCTTCGACGTGGTTTTCGCGATCATCAATGCTGCTTGTCGTCTCGGTCCAACTCAAGAAAACCTCATCGGACGTTTTGGGCGTGACTGCGAGTTCGATACTGTTCCGACCTGCCGATAGTGCCTCGCGTCGTGCGGCACTGTTGGCGATTTCGGACAGAAACATCGCAAGTGGTAAGATTTTGTCCGGATGGATCGCGATGTCTGGATTGCACTCAATCACCAAATGGGGGGGGGCTCTCGGGTCATCGACCAACAAAGAGGCAAGCGAGGCGTCGAGGATTTGGCGAATGCTGATTGGCTCGCCTGCTGCTGCATGCGTCAACATCGAATGCACCGTTGAAAATGCGTCGATTTGCGACCGTAACGTAGCTGCAAAGTCACGTTGGCTCTCGGCAGTGCTTTCGCCCAAATCGATCAGCCGACGAACAAGAGCAAAGGTGTTTTCAGCCTGTTTGTTGATCGCATCTGCGCGAATCTTCTGGTGCGTGACGTCCCATATAACACCGACCATGTACAATGGTGTGCCGTCCTCTGAGCGTTCGGTGACCTGTCCACGTGCGCCAAGCCACAAAAGTGGACAAGTGTCATCGATGCGGCGCCTGCGAAATTCGACGTCGTAAGATTTGTTTTCGCCTGTCCAGGCATGGTTAACAGCCGCGTGAACGTGACTGCTATCTGCAGGGTCCACAACTTCGTAAAAAGTTGTCATGTCCCAAGGTTGGCGATCATAATCCAAGCCCAGCAGGTTGGCCAGAAAACGGTCGCCCACGACTTCACCACTCGGGATGTTTAACGACCAACTGCCCATGCGACCCGCGTCTAGGGCGAGCAACGCGCGCGTTGGGGCGCTGAAACTCTCGTAAAGCGCAAGGCGTGCCTTTTCTGGCCGTGTTGGCACGGTAGTCATTGAGCGACCTCGTTCGTGACACCGCAGTGCGTGGGGATGCGTAAGGTGGCGATAGTTAATTATTGATCTCATGAACTGGTGATAAAGTGGATGTTTTCAGCATATGATATATTCCATGAACAGGTGGTTAACGTGTGCCGACATTTTTGCAAAATTGAGAAATATCCAACAAAAAAAGGCGCAACCAAAGCTGCGCCTTTTCGAAATCACAGTGCAGATCGCTTATTCGGCTAGCGGTCCGAGCGCGTTCAATCCTTTAAGAATATCAATGGCATAGGCCAGTTGATAATCGTCTTCGCGTAGTTGTGCAGCCGTTTCTGCACGCGCACGGTCCACTTCAATCTGTTCGATTTCATCGTCTGTTAGGCTGTCATTATTCAAAGATCCTCGCAGGTCTGCTTCAGACCGAAGCGGACGCGACTCTTCCTCGGCATCAGGATCAACTGGCTTTGGACGCGGCTGTTCGACGATAATATCTGGCGAAATGCCCAACGCCTGAATTGACCGACCTGATGGCGTATAATAACGCGCCGTGGTCAGGCGCATCGCCCCTTCGCCACGCAATGGAACCACGGTCTGGACCGACCCTTTTCCGAACGATTTTGTACCAACAACAATCGCACGACGGTGATCTTGCAACGCCCCCGCGACAATTTCAGATGCTGAGGCAGAACCGCCGTTGATCAACACAACGATAGGTTTTCCTTCCGCCAAATCACCCGGTTGCGCGTTGTAACGATCCCCGTCAGCAGGGTCGCGGCCACGGGTCGACACGATTTCGCCGGCCTCTAGGAACGCATCCGAGACATAGATCGCTTGGTTCAGCAAACCGCCTGGATTATTGCGCAAATCGAGCACAAAACCGTCGATGTTATCGATGCCGCCAGCTTCTTCGACTTGTTCTTTCAGGCCTTCTTGCAGGTTCGGGAACGTCTGATCGTTGAACGTCGTGACGCGCAGAACAACTGCGTTGCCTTCCGTCCGGTGACGCACAGCAGTCAATTTGATCGTGTCGCGCACAATCGATACGTCAAACGGTTCGATCTCACCTTCGCGAACCAATGTAATGATGATTTCGGACCCAACAGGACCGCGCATCAATTCAACCGCATCATCCAGCGTCAGGCCCAGCACGGATTCCCCGTCAACAGCGGTGATAAAGTCACCCGCGAGCACACCCGCCGCATCAGCAGGCGTACCGTCCATCGGGGACACGACCTTCACAAATCCTTCTTCCTGCGTGACCTCAATCCCGAGGCCACCAAATTCACCGCGCGTCTGAACGCGCATCGCTGCGGCATCTTCGGCGGATAGATAGGATGAGTGTGGATCAAGAGACGTCAACATTCCGTTAATCGCGGCCTCGATCAGGTCCTTTTCTTCAACATCTTCGACATATCCGGCACGGATGCGTTCAAAAATGTCGCCAAACAGGTCAAGCTGTTCGTACACTGACGCATTGGCTTCGGCCTCTTGGGCGATCAACGGTCCGGCGATTTGCGTCGTCGCGATCAGTCCCATCAGGCTACCGCCCACCGCGGCGATCATCAGCTTTTTCATAGGTTTTCCCGTTGTTATCTTATTCTATCGCGAACCAAGTCGCTGGATTAACCGGAGTTTGCCCGTCTCTGACCTCAAGATAAAGGGTCTGTGACTGTGTTCCGGCATTTGATTGGCTAATTCCGGTCGATTCCGCATCACTTTGTGGCGATGAACCGCCCAGCAGACCCAATGGGGCGCCCGATCCGATGATCTCGCCGACTTCGCCGTACACTTCGGCAAGTCCCGCAAAGATGAACATGACATCGGCGGTCGGCTCGATAATCACGACATTTCCGTAGTCTAGCAGCGGCCCGCGAAACAGGATGGTCGCGGGCGTAGGGCTCGTGACAATCGCACGTGGACGGGTCGCAATAATGACACCGGGGCGCGCAACACCAGCAGCATCCGCCGCATTATACCCACGCAAAATCTGGCCCTGTACGGGGATCGGCAACGCGCCTTTTGCGGCCAGCGCGTCGGTGTTTTCTGGACCGGGCAAAGTCGCCTGTTCCAACCCTTGGGCAAAGCTATCCAACGTGTCGGTACTCGCAAGCAAAAGCGCAGTCTGCTCTTGATCCTCAACAAAACGCTGCGGCAAATCCGTGCGTTCTTGGATCGCTAAACTCAGCGCCGTCCGCGCATTCTGGGCGCCATGTAACCCCAGCGATAGCGTCTCTTCCGCCGTTTCCTGCAAGACCTGTAACACTGCGATTTCCTGCAATTGCGTCTTCAACGCGTCCGCCTCGGCATGCAATGCGGGCGTGACTTCGGCCACAATCATACCGGATCGCGCCGTGCCTGTCGGGCCTGTTGGATGCAGCAATAATAGCGGGGCAGGGGCGCGACTGATTGATTGCAGCACCCCCAACAATTTACCGATTTCGGCAGATTTTGCGTCCAGCGATGCCTCTAACGTTTGTTGTCTGATCGCCACGCGACGCAATCCATCGCGCATCGCGATCAAGCCGTCTTCGTAGCCTTTCACGGCTTCGGTCAAGGCGGCAACGCGGTTGCGCCCTCCCGTGGCGTCGGACAGTGCAAGCCCCGCGCGGGTCAATTGTTCCGCCGCAGCCAAGGCCGCTGATGCCGGATCATCTTGCGCAGAAACAGGCCCCGCGAGGGCCAGCAAAATCGCCAAGATGCGGATCATTTGTTAATCAAGCTCCGACCCGTCATCTCATCCGGCAAAGCAAGTTCCATCAAATCTAGGATCGTCGGGGCTAAATCTGCCAACCGCCCGTCGCGCAACGTAGCACCAGCAGGGCCACCAACCAATGCTACCGGCACGGGGTTGAGCGTATGGGCAGTGTGCGGACCGCCGGTTTCGGGATCAATCATCGTTTCACAATTTCCGTGATCAGCTGTCACAATCATCGCACCGCCCGCAGCCTCAAGTGCCGTTAAAACGAGACCCAAACCGCGATCCACGGCTTCGCAAGCTGCAACGGCGGCCGCTATATCGCCCGTGTGGCCGACCATATCGGGGTTGGCAAAGTTGGTCACGATCATGTCGTAGCCATCGTTGATTGCGCCCACAAACGCGGCAGTGACTTCGCCTGACGACATCTCTGGTTGCAAATCATAGGTGGCGACTTTAGGCGATTTCGGCATGAAGCGATCTTCACCCTCGGTTGGCACTTCGATGCCGCCGTTCAGGAAAAACGTCACATGCGGATATTTCTCGGTCTCAGCTAAGCGGAACTGCCGTTTACCATGTTTTGCGACCCATTCGCCCAAAGTATTCGGAATCACCCGCTTTGGAAATACCGTCGCAAACCACGCAGTATGCCGATCAGAATATTCCACCATGCCCAGTTTCGCAGTTAATTCAGGCATAACACGCGGGAACCCGTCAAAGTCTGGATCAGCAATCGCGGCCAAGATTTCGCGGGCCCGATCGGACCGGAAGTTCAGGCAAAACAGCCCGTCACCATTAGCAAATCCGGCGTAATCACCGATCACAGTGGCAGGGATGAATTCGTCCGTTTGACCCGCAGTATATGCTTGATCAATCGCAGTTTTGGGATCAGCCGCCGCCGCACCTTTACCAAGCGCCATCGCATCATACGCCGCCTGTACACGCTCCCAGCGATTATCGCGGTCCATCGCGTAATAGCGACCGATCACGGTTACAATCTTTACACTGGCAGGCAATTCGCCCTGCAATCCAGCAAGAAACACAAGCGCAGATGATGGTGCGACATCGCGACCATCAGTGATCGCGTGCAATACTGTCGGGATACCCGCATCCGCCAACGCTTTCGCAGCAGCGACGATATGTGCGACATGTCCGTGCACGCCACCGTCCGACATGACGCCGACCAAATGGGCCGTGCCGCCAGATATTTTCATCGTCGAGATAAACTGCACAATCGCGTCTTGGCTGGCAAAAGAGCCATCTTCAATCGACAGATCAATCTGGCCCAGATCCATAGCAACAACACGACCCGCGCCGATATTCGTGTGGCCCACTTCGGAATTACCCATCTGCCCGCTCGGCAAACCCGCGTCAGGTCCGTGGGTCAAAAGTTGCGCATGTGGGCCCTGCATAATCCTGTCGAAATTCGGGGTATGCGCCAAAAGAGGGGCGTTGCCCTCGCGTTCGGCCCGCAGGCCCCAACCATCCAAAATGCATAATACAACGGGTTTCGGGGCAGACATCGGCAACTCCTTGATTAGTTATGAATGGTCTAGACGATCCATCACCAAAGGAAAACAGACATCACGCGCGGTGATACGGACCATTGGATAAGATCGCGGCGGCACGATACAATTGCTCGGCCAACATCACGCGCACCAGCATATGCGGCCAGACCATTTTGCCAAAGCTTAGAGATGCATCCGCCTGCGCACGCAGCGCGGGATCAATGCCATCCGCACCACCAATCACAAACGTAATATCAGCACGGCCCTGATCGCGCCATTTACCAAGACGGGCGGCGAACGCTGGTGATGTCATAACTTCTCCGCGTTCATCCATGGTGCAAATCAGCGACCCGCTAGGAATGGCGCGTTCGAGCAAGGCAGCTTCGGCCGCCATGCCGCCACCTTTTTTATCTTCGACCTCGATTAACTTTGCTGGACCAAGCGCAAGCGCACGGCCCGTTCTGTCAAAACGGGTCAGATAATCGTCATACAAATCGCGCTCGGGCCCTTTTCGCAAACGGCCCATAGCGCAAATATGTACACGCATCAGTCGATCGCCGTTGGCGCCTCGATAGGCCCGGAACCCGGCGTCCACATTTTTTCGAGCTGGTAGAACTCGCGTACTTCAGGACGGAAAATATGAACGATCACGTCGCCCGTATCAATCAGCACCCAATCGCCAGTTTCTTTGCCCTCTACTTTGGACAAAACGCCGAACTCGGATTTGATCTTGTCAGCCAGCTTTTCAGACATCGAAGACACCTGACGGGTCGAACGACCAGACGCGATAACCATATAGTCACCCATCTCGGATTTGCCGCGCAGACTGATCTGCACGATGTCTTCGCCTTTGTCGTCGTCAAGAGATTTGAGTACGGCCGCAAGGATTGTTTCGCTATTAGCGGTTTGGAAGCCAGTCATAGTGACCGGTCCGCGGGTGGTTGCATCAGCAACCGCAGTGGAAAAAGACAGCTCATTGTCCTCCGTCGCGCGCCGTCAAAAGGAAAGAATGGCAGGTCCGGCGCGATACCTAAACCTCATCTAACAAGCACTGCGATTCATTTCAACCAATGCAAGCGGGATTTCGCGTTAATTGAAATTGGGCATATCTTCAAGGTGTTCATCGCGGTTTTGGGCGTTATCTGTACGTCACTCTGCACCAAAGGTGTAAAATTTCCGTCAACAGGCCCGCGAATCGCTGCAGATGGACCATTAAAATCAATCCAACGCACCGCGCTCGGGTTTCATAGCGTTGCCGTCCAGTACTTTGACTTCACGTTGCGGGAATGGAATTGAAATGTCGTTTTCTGCAAACGCATCCCACAGCGCCAAGTACACGTTGCCGCGAATGTTGGTCAGGCCACCCGTCGGGTCCGAAATCCAGAACCGCAGAATATAGTCAACCGAACTGTCACCAAAGCCCACAACATGGCAAACGGGCGCTTTCGATTTTAGCACACGATCCACGCTATTTGCAGCTTCAATTGCGATCCGGCGCACGTCGTGCGGGCTGTCGTGATAGGCGGTCCCAAAAAAGATGTCGAGCCGTACAAAATCGTTGGAATGCGACCAGTTCACCACTTGGCCCGTGATCAAATCTTCGTTTGGGATAAGGTATTCTTTGCCGTCGCGCGTCACCACAGACACGTACCGCGCGCCCAGCGAATTGATCCAACCGAACGTGGTGCCGAGGCTAATCACATCCCCCGGTTTCACCGATTTATCGAGCAGAATAATCACACCGGACACAAGGTTCGACACAACCTTTTGCAGGCCAAAACCAAGACCCACACCAATCGCACCCGACAAGACAGCAAGGCCGGTGAGATCAATGCCAATCGCTTTGACGCCCGCGTAGAATGCAATCCCGTAAAAGGCGATTTGCGTCATCTTGACGATCAGGACCTGCATCGACGGGCTGATATCTTCGTTTCGGCGGATACGACTGGCGGTCGATGTGGTGAGTATCCGCGCGCCAGCGATTAAGATGCCAAGAATTACAATAGCCTGCACTAGCAACAGCAGGGACAGCCGCACAGACCCGATGCTAAATCCAGCGCTATCCAACAGGGTTTCCGCCTCGTCGACCAGATCAAGAATCTCAAGCGTCGCGTATATCCACGCCCCATACCGGACGAGTTTGCGCAGAAACGGGCTTTTGATCAGGCGCGTGACAAAAACAATAGACAGCCAAACAAATGCAAAAGTAGCGATTATCGTCAGTAGATAACTGCGGCTTGGCCACGTCCATTCGCGCATCGCAAATACCGTCAGCCACAGCAAGGCCACGAAAAAGATCGGACGTAGGCGGCGATGGATCACAACTAGAATGCGAATACGCCATTTCGGCCAGTTCTCGCGGCTTGCCATCCATGCCCGAATGCGCGGGCCAAAGATCGCCCGCATGACATGCGCAACCCCGAACAGGCCGACTGCTATCGCTATCTGATACAGGTTCCACGTCCGAAACAGGCTGTTAAACAGCATCTCAGCTTGGATCAGCAGGCTTTGCCCCACATCGATAATCTGATCGACCTCTAGGTCTCTGGGTTCGATTGGGGCGCTGGGTTGAGGGGCAGTCGATATGCCCCCAGGGCGACTAAAGTCTGTATGTCCGGCCATTTTGTCCTGTTTACCTGCGGTGTTGAACATTTGCACGCTGCAGCACTTTGATCAAGCACGTGAAACCTGAAATCGCGCCGGCCCTATCCGCACAGGACCTTGCGACGCGGGCCGTGCCAGTATATCTACGCCTGCATGAAACAGATTTTCGACATGGATGATCGTGCACGTTTGCCTTGGCGGTTCCACGGTGCCGACCGCACGATCCTATCCAAAGGCTAAACCGCCTTTCGTTTCCGCACGCGCTATAAATCATCACATAATTACGGGAGAGGACCACATGTCCCCCAAAACGCTCTATGATAAAATCTGGGATGCTCACATCGCCGACGAGGCTGACGACGGCACCTGTTTGCTCTACATTGACCGTCACCTCGTTCACGAAGTGACATCACCGCAAGCTTTTGAAGGGCTGCGTTTGGCAGGTCGCAAGGTGCGTCGTCCAGATCAAACGATCGCTGTTCCTGATCACAATGTGCCAACTACGCTTGATCGCGCGAACGCCGCGACCATGACCGAAGACAGCCGGATTCAAGTCGAAGCGCTTGACAAAAACGCCAAGGATTTTGGCCTGCACTACTATCCTGTATCGGACGTCCGTCAGGGTGTTGTGCATATTGTTGGACCTGAACAGGGCTGGACCCTTCCGGGCATGACGGTTGTATGCGGCGACAGCCACACCGCCACGCACGGCGCTTTTGGGTCGCTCGCGCATGGTATCGGGACATCCGAGGTTGAGCACGTTCTGGCGACGCAAACGCTGATTCAGAAGAAATCAAAGAACATGAAGGTGGAAATCACCGGCAAACTTGCGCCCGGTGTGACTGCTAAAGACGTGACCATGGCCGTGATCGGCCAAACGGGCACAGCTGGCGGAACTGGCTACGTGATCGAATATTGCGGTGAAGCCATCGAAAGCCTGTCCATGGAAGGCCGCATGACCGTCTGCAACATGGCGATTGAGGGCGGCGCACGCGCAGGCCTGATCGCACCGGACCAGACGACATTTGACTACTGCATGGGTCGCCCACACGCACCAAAAGGCGCGGAATGGGAAGCGGCGATGGCGTATTGGAAGACGCTCTTTACTGATGAAGGCGCGCATTTCGACAAAGTCCTGACCATTAAAGGTGAAGACATCGCGCCGCTGGTCACTTGGGGTACATCTCCCGAAGACGTGCTTGCCATTACCGATGTTGTGCCATCGCCCGACAGCTTCGAAGGCGGCAAAGTCGGGGCTGTGAAGCGCTCTATCGAGTATATGGGCCTGACGGCGGGGCAGAAATTGTCCGACATCGAAATCGACACCGTCTTCATCGGATCTTGCACCAACGGACGGATCGAAGATTTCCGTGCGGCGGCAGCGATCCTCAAAGGCAAAAAGATCAAAGAGGGAATGCGCGCAATGGTCGTGCCCGGCTCTGGTCTGGTCCGTGCGCAAGCCGAAGAAGAAGGCATCGCGCAAATCTTTATCGATGCGGGCTTTGAATGGCGTCTTGCGGGCTGTTCCATGTGCCTTGCCATGAACCCCGATCAGCTGAAGCCAGGCGAGCGTTGCGCGGCAACTTCCAACCGCAACTTTGAAGGCCGCCAAGGCCGCGGCGGTCGCACACACTTGATGTCACCAGCAATGGCGGCAGCAGCAGCGATCACAGGGAAACTGACAGACGTAAGGGATTTGATGTAATGGAAAAGTTCAACCAACTGACCGGCATCGCCGCACCGATGGATTTGGTGAATATCGACACCGATATGATCATTCCAAAGCAGTTTTTGAAAACAATCAAGCGTTCTGGCCTAGGCGTGAACCTGTTTGACGAGATGCGCTATAATCTGGACGGCACAGAAATCGAAGATTTCGTGCTGAACCAACCTGCGTACCGCGAGGCGTCTATCCTTGTGGCTGGCGACAACTTTGGCTGCGGGTCATCACGCGAACACGCGCCTTGGGCCATCGCCGACTTTGGTATCCGCTGCGTGATCTCGACCAGCTTTGCTGACATCTTTTACAGCAACTGCTTCAAGAACGGCATCCTGCCGATTGTTCTGCCCGAAGATCAGCGCGACGCACTGATGAAAGACGCAGAAAAAGGGGCCAATGCGCGGATTGAAATCGATCTCGAAGCACAAACAGTCACGTCGTCCGATGGCGAAGTGTTCAGCTTTGAAGTTGACGCGTTCAAAAAGCATTGCTTGCAAAATGGTCTCGACGATATTGGCCTGACCATGGAAAAAGTAACGGCAATCGATACGTTCGAAGCAACAGCAGGTGCGGCCCGTCCTTGGGTCTAAAATCCATTTTGGGTTAACCCAATTGTGGCACACTAACGAAAGCCCGGTACATTGTGCCGGGCTTTTGTGTGTCGAATTGGCGTTTTTAGCGCCGTCCGATCTTCAAATGGTCGTTTTGCAGCCGCACAGAATCAGCACTTTTAAGGGGTTTGCGATTCGAGCGACTGCCCAAAAGGGCGTTTCAATTGTGGCAATCTAGCGGCAAGTCACTCAATTGACACATTTCCGGTCGGCGAACTAACAGCCATGTTGCGGCGTTTTCGTGACTATTCGGATTCAGTCTAAGTTGCTGATTAACCATTTATTAACTTTTCTGAGGTCATACTCTAAGGCGAGTTGTACAACGACATTTCCCGCCCAATTGCCATCAAATACAGGGGCCGCCTCGTGTTTTCCCGGCATTGGGGGCTACATTGCTGAACCACTTGTGTCGCAAAACCGCCGCAGTTCTATCGTCTAAAACTTTTCAAGTATTGATGGGAAAAACAAAAGTGGGCAGAAACGTGGCAGCAATGAGGCAACCCGCGCCTAAGTCGTGGGATCAAAACGGAACAGGTGAACGGCAAAGTATCGTTCCCGGCCGCACTGAAGGTGAATTCGCAGTGTATGCACGACTGCCAGGAGCGTTTGCGCGTGGGCTAATTGTGATCTTATTGATCATACTGCCCTCGTCGCTTTTACCGTCATCAGCGGGTGACTCACGTGCTGTCGTGATGCTCGTGGCGTTGTTTGCCGCGATTTTCACAATTGCCGAATATTCCTCGCAAAGCCCCAGCTTGATCGAATTTCGCGACGCACCGCCCTACAACCGCGTGCGTTTTATCGGCGTGTTTGTGTCCGTGGCCGCGATGTCCATTATTCTCGGCGGGGGCAACGGGTCGTCGCCATCGACCTTCGTGCTGTTCTTCGACGTGATCGGCGAACGCATTGGCAACTCGATAGATTTCCCCTATTCGCCAGTCCGCCTGATGCTCGTGATGATGCCCTACGACACGTCTCCAGCGGTGATTGATTCGCTTCGCACCGCCGCAGGGCTAAGCTATTTTGTGTCGTTGGTGTCTCTGGTTGTCTTCATTGGTTTGCTGCGGTCGCGCATCTGGCCGCGTCGCTCTAAGACCTTTAATGTATGGATTAACTTGCCGACGTTCGACCCAACAATCGGTGGCGATGTTGTCGATCGGCTCAATCGCGACAGCGTTGTTAACCTAATCTTAGGAACCTTGCTGCCATTTATGATCCCAGCGATGCTCAAGGCGGCTTGGACCATTATCGATCCAATCAGTTTTGACGATCCGCAGACATTGATTTGGATTGTAGTGATATGGGCGTTCCTGCCAGCCAGTTTGTTGATGCGTGGTGTTGCACTTGCTCGTGTAGCAGGGATGATCCACATGCAACGCAAGAAAGCGTACGCCGCCGCCGCCGCCGAAGGCATGCTGCCGGTCTAATTACCTTTTTTATCTCGGTTTTCTGGGGCGCATTTGCGCTATCCGACAGCATTCGGGTCGCGACTTACGCAGCCTCGCTTAGTCGGAGTGGACCCGGCCTGTTACTGCGGGATCTGCAAAGAGGCGAAGATCCAGAACTACTGGCCGTATTAGCTATCATCGCACACAACGCGCCTGATCTGCTGCTTTTGACTGACATTGACTACGATTACGACGCGCTGGCGCTATCCGCGCTGGCCGAAGCATTAGACTATCCGCAGCACTTTGCGCTGCGTCCGAATACTGGACTACAAACCGACTTTGATCTCGACGGAGACGGTCGGTTCGGCGACGCACGTGACGCACAGGGCTACGGGCGTTTCTCCGGCGACGGTGGTATGGCGATCCTATCGCAGTTTGCGATTGATGCGACACAGGTCACAGACCTATCCGACGTGTTCTGGCGGGACGTGCCCAACGCCGTCCTACCAACCACCATGACGTCAGAGATAGCAGCCATTCAGCGCCTATCAACCAGCGGCCATTGGATCGTTCCTATCGATACGCGGATTGGTCCTGTGACATTGCTCGCATTCGCCGCGACACCACCGGTTTTCGACGGACCAGAGGATCGCAACGGCTTGCGAAACCGTGATGAATTGATGATCTGGCAGCACGTCCTCGACGGTAAATACGGGGCGGCACCGTCTAATTTTGTGCTGCTAGGCAACGCGAATCTCGACCCCTTAGGGGGCGAGGGGTACAGCACCGCCATGGCAGAGGTATTGCGTGACCCGCGCCTGACTGATCCGCACACGGGAAAACCCACCGCTAACTGGCCAGAAGATGGCCCGGGAAACCTGCGGGTCAGCTACGTACTTCCCGCGGCCAACTTCACCGTCCGAGACGCAGGCGTATTCTGGCCTGCACCCGACGACCCAGATGCAACATTACTTGGCGACGACGGCTTAGCCGCTGGCGTGCATCACCTCGTTTGGGTGGATATCGACAGCACAACGTGACCCCAGAACATGTCAATTCGCATCCAAGCAACAACGGGCCTCACGCCCTTGGTATCTTGAACATTTCGCACGGGCGCGATACCCCGCGTGCAACGGAATTTTAGCCAAGGACGCACCTCATGTCGAACCCATCTCTCTTGATCTTGCCCGGCGACGGCATCGGCCCCGAAGTTATGACGCAAGTAAAGCGTATCATTGATTGGTACGGCGAAAAGCGCGACCTGGCTTTTGACGTGTCCGAAGATCTTGTTGGTGGCGCAGCTTACGACAAACACGGCGTTCCATTGTCCGACGAAACAATGGCCAAAGCCCAAGAAGTGGACGCTGTTCTGCTCGGCGCTGTCGGCGGTCCGGCTTACGACAACCTCGACTTCTCTGTGAAACCAGAGCGCGGTTTGCTGCGTTTACGCAAAGAAATGGACCTTTTCGCCAACTTGCGTCCAGCGCAGTGCTTTGACGCGCTGGCGGATTTTTCGTCTTTGAAAAAGGAGCTTGTTGCGGGTCTCGACATCATGATCGTGCGCGAATTGACGTCCGGCATCTACTTTGGCGAACCGCGCGGGATCCACATCGAAGACAACATGCGCGTCGGCGTAAACACACAGCGCTACACAGAAGCCGAGATAGAACGCGGCGCGCGCGCAGCCTTTGAATTGGCGATGAAACGCGACAAAAAACTCTGTTCGATGGAAAAAGCGAACGTCATGGAATCCGGCATCCTGTGGCGCGACGTTGTGACCGAAGTCCACGCGGACTACCCAGAAGTCGAATTGTCTCACATGTACGCCGACAACGGTGCGATGCAATTGGTGCGCGCGCCAAAGCAGTTCGACGTGATCTACACCGACAACCTGTTCGGCGACATTCTGTCCGATTGCGCGGCGATGCTGACTGGCTCGCTTGGCATGTTGCCATCCGCGTCGTTGGGTCTGCCAATGGCAAACGGGCGTCCGAAGGCGATGTACGAACCGGTTCACGGCTCTGCGCCGGACATCACGGGCCAAGGCAAAGCAAACCCAATCGCGTGTATCTTGTCGTTCGCGATGGCGCTGCGTTATTCGTTTGACCAAGGCGAAGAGGCAGGCCGCCTCGAAGCCGCTATCGAAAAAGTACTGGCAGATGGCGCACGCACCGGCGATTTGATGGGCCCAGAAGGCGGCACGCCTTTGTCCACGATCGAGATGGGCGATGTGATTTTGGCCGCACTCGACGCGTCACTCTAAGCAAACGCTATAACGTTACGCAAAGGGCTGCCCAAACGGGTGGCCCTTTTTCTATGCGCCCTTGACCAAACGTGAACCTTTTTGCACTACGTTGTGGTAGCGGTAACAAAGGATTGGATCATGACGCCTAATGCAAAAGGTGCGCTGTTTGCGCTTGGTGCCTTCGCGATCTTCTCAAGCCATGATGTGATCATCAAAATCTTGGGCGGGTTTTATTCCCCGATCCAGATCGTGTTCTTTTCGGTTCTGCTGTCATTTCCGCTCGCCACTGTCATGCTGATGAGCGACGCGCGGGCCGGAACCTTGATCCCGAAACATCCGTGGTGGCTCGCCTTGCGAACAGGGGCCGCCGTCGCAACGGGCGTCTGTGCATTCTATGCGTTTTCCGTACTACCATTGGCCCAAGTCTACGCGATCATCTTTGCCTCCCCGCTGATGATCACCGTGCTCGCGATCCCCGTTTTGGGTGAAAAAGTCCGCCTGCGGCGCTGGGTTGCCGTCCTCGTAGGACTCGTCGGCGTGATCGTCGTACTGCGCCCCGGTTCAACAGAGCTCACACTCGGCCACGCGGCAGCCCTCATCACGGCCATGGGCGGTGCAATCACCGCAATCGTTGTGCGTAAAATCGGGTCAGAAGAACGGCCCGTCGTGATGTTACTCTATCCAATGGTGGTGAACTTTATCGTCATGGCAATGCTATTGCCACTCGTCTACGTCCCAATGCCGATCGGACATCTGGGAATGCTCGGTGGGGTAGCGGCCTTTGCATGGTTTGCGCAACGCATGATCATCACCGCCTATCAAAACGGCGAGGCGGCGATCATCGCGCCGATGCAATATTCGCAAATCATCTGGGCCAGCGTCTACGGCTTTGCTTTCTTTGGCGAGGTGATCGACATGAACACGGCTATCGGTGCGGGCATCATCATCGCGTCGGGTCTCTATATCGTGCTGCGCGAAAGCAGGGCGGGCAATTCGCAGAACACGCCAGTCTTACGCAGCAGGTCACGGGTCGAAACCGGAACAACGCCGCGCATGTCATTAATTATGCGCGCAACCGGACGCACGCCACCACGTCGGTAAGCCGCGACATTTGCGCCGTCTTCACCCAGCGACGCGCAACACAATCTTCCCGATATGTGCACTGCTTTCCATCCGCGCGTGCGCACTCGTGGCGTCGTCCAGCGCGAATTCCTGATCCATCACGGGGGCGATTTTCCCTGCCGCCAGCAGCGGCCAGACCTTCGCGCGCAAATCCGCCGCGATCCGTGCCTTGGCCAAATCCGACTGTGGACGCAGAGTAGATCCGGTCATCGTCAACCGCCGCGTCATCAGTTGTACCATGTTCAACTCGGCCTTCATGCCTTGCAGGAATGCGATTTGGACTAGGCGTCCATCATCGGCCAAGGCCTTAAGATTCCGCTGCATATAAGACCCGCCAACCATGTCCAAAATCACATCAGCGCCGCCTTCAGCACGGATCACATCAACAAAATCAGCATCCCGATAGTTGATCGCCTGTTCAGCCCCCAAGGTCACACAGGCCGCGCATTTCTCATCCGATCCGGCCGTTGCAAACACCCGCGCCCCAAACGCTTTTGCCAATTGGATCGCTGTCGTGCCGATCCCCGACGATCCGCCATGCACTAAAAAACGCTCGCCAGCTTGCAAACCGCCACGCTGAAACACATTCGACCAAACGGTGAAAAATGTCTCTGGCAGACAAGCCGCCTGTTTCAAGCTCATGCCGTCCGGCACAGGCAGGCAATGTGCGGCAGGCGTCACAGCAAATTCGGCGTAGCCACCACCGGGCAATAGCGCACACACCTGATCGCCAACCGCCCAATCGGTGACGCCCGCGCCCATCGCTACAACCTCACCCGCGCATTCCAAACCGGGCAGGGGGCTCGCCTCTTTCGGCGGGTTGTAGAGCCCCGCACGTTGCAGCGCATCGGGGCGATTCACACCCGCGTAGGCCACCTTAATCAACACTTCATCATAAGCAGGCACAGGCACGTCAGCCATATCTGGCGTCAGCACCTCAGGGCCACCATGCTGTGCGATTTTGACAACGCGGGCTTGCTTGGGAATGCTCATATCAGTTCCTTTGAAATTTTATTTCGGATTGCGCCACATGCCGGGCAGATCATCGCGCGGCGTCGTGCGCGGCGCTTTAATCCCCGCCGTCAATCGGTCCAAAAGCCCGGTCAGCGGCTTCAGTGGTGGGCTGTTACGTACCGCGGATTTGGTCCGCTCAAACTGCATCACATTATCAATGCGGCGATCAATGAAATCATGCGTGGCCGTGCCGCCTTCGCTATCGTCGCCTAGCCAGAACAACACAACAGACCCGTAAACGGCGGACAATGTCGCGCGTTTCGTGTACCAGTTCACATCGCCCGATGTGTCGCCTAGGGCCGTCCAAATCGCGTCGGCAGTGCCCCAAATCAGCTTGGCCCCAACAGGTGCCAAATGCGGCATTGCGAACATCGTGGTGCCACGGCGCACGACCTCTTTGTCGTCGACCACGGCAAGGCGCAGGCGCACTGCTTCGGCAACCTTGTCGCGAAACCGCATGCCGTCTAGATCAGCCGCCGCCAAGGCATCAACCATCGCCGCGTCGCCCATCTGATGAAATGCAATCGCCAAATCGGTGCCGCCGCGCGGACATAGCGTGCGGGCATATCCGGCGTCAATGTCGGCATCGGCAATCGCAGCTTTGAACGTCTCAACACCCCAACCATCAAAGGCAACGTGCGGCACTGCGGCATTAACCAATGTCACGAGCGTGGGATCAATAGATTTAGGCATCTGCGTCTCCTTTTGGACCTTTGACAAATGTGGGTCGCACTGCTATATGCCCACTTCCTGCAACTTATTGCAAATCCAACTTAGAGAGGTGGTGAAAACCACATGCAGGTTAGTGTTCGTGATAACAACGTCGATCAGGCGCTCCGTGCTCTGAAGAAAAAACTTCAGCGCGAAGGTGTGTTTCGTGAGATGAAGCTCAAGCAACATTTCGAAAAGCCATCCGTGCGTAAAGCACGCGAAAAGGCCGAAGCAATCCGCCGTCAGCGCAAGTTGGCTCGGAAAAAGCTCCAGCGCGAAGGTATGCTGTAAGCAAACCCAATCGACGTAACGATCTTAGAACCCCCGTAGTTTTCTGCGGGGGTTTTTGCTTTTTCGTTAACAAATCCTGACGTTACCGTGCGGGCGAATGAATTAAAATTCCGCTCAACGCCCGCTGTACATAATACGTTTCGCGCGCGAAACATCGCACGTCCGGCTTCATTTCGCCAAAACAACTCCGGGGGTTTGGGGGCTGGCCCCCAATATCGGCTTGTTTGGGGGCTGGCCACCAATGTCGCGACGCTTACAGTCGTCGCAATCTTTACTTCTTAAACGGTGCCATCCCAGCCCGCGCCAATTCATCGGCGCGTTCGTTTTCAGGATGACCTGCGTGGCCCTTGACCCATTCCCACGTCACTTGATGCCGCGCTTGTGCCGAATCAAGCCGTTTCCACAGTTCGACATTCTTCACAGGTTTTTTCGCTGCATTCACCCAGCCGCGTTTTTTCCAGCCGTGAATCCACGAGGTGATTCCGTCTTTCACGTAAGAGCTATCAGTCACGACCGTTACAACCGTTGCACGTTCCAACGCCTCTAACGCCGAAATCGCGGCCATCAATTCCATCTGGTTGTTCGTCGTTAACAACTGACCGCCGTTTAATGCGCGTTCTTTCAGAATCGTGTCGCCGTCTTTTGCGATCAGGATCGCACCCCAGCCACCGGGGCCGGGATTTCCGGAACAAGCACCGTCGGTGTAGGCAAAAAGATCGGGCATATCAGTCCTTTCGGGCACGGATCACGACCCAAGGGTCAACGCTTCCCGCTAGCCCGACACCTTCACCTTCGTCAACCGCGAGAATGGAAAAACCGGCATCGTTGAGCAGGCCTGATAGTTCGGGAATCGTCACGTAGGTATACATGCGGCCAATGCCGTCGCGCGTCTCTGCGGTGCCGGTTTTCATGCCGATGCTTAGGACGCCTTGGGGGACCAATGCAGTAGCAACGGCGTCCAAGTGGCGGGGCAAATCGGTGCGCGGTGCGTGCAGCAGCGAAAAATTCGCCCAGACGCCTGCGTATTCACCCACCATGTTGACCTCGTCGAAGGTCATGACGCGGGCGTTGATGTCGTAGGTTTCATTGGCGAGCATCACCATACCTGCCGAGGCGTCTATCGGGTCTGGCCGAAAGTAGGCATCGCGCAGATGTGCTGACGATGTGGCGGGGCCGCAGCCTAGATCGAGCACCCGCCCGCCGTCAGGTAACAGCCGCATGAATGCGACGAGTTGCGGGTCGGGGGCTTGGTTGTTTAGTAGTTTGGCGTAGTCGGCCGCTTTGGTATCGTAGACCGAGATTGTTTCGCGATCGACCATGTATATTGACCTCTTGGCAGGTTTTAAGCGGTTTCGCGCAGGACGCGGGGGACTTTAAATTCGACGTTCTCGACTGCCGTTTCGACCATTTCGACGGTCACGTCATAGCGGTTTTTAAAAGCATCAATCACTTCGTTAATTAAAACTTCAGGCGCTGATGCTCCTGCGGTGATTCCCATTGATGTGATTCCATCCAATGCGCGCCAGTCGATGTCCGTCGCCCGTTGCACAAGCTGCGCATAGTCGCAGCCAGCGCGTGCGCCGACTTCGACCAAGCGGCGTGAATTAGATGAATTTGGCGCACCGACCACAAGCATCGCGTCGCATTTGGGTGCCATGGCTTTCACGGCTTCTTGGCGGTTGGTGGTGGCGTAGCAGATGTCTTCTTTGTGGGGGCCGATGATCGCGGGAAAGCGGGCGTGCAGCGCTGCCACAATGTCTTTGGTGTCATCCACGGACAGGGTGGTCTGCGTCACAAAAGCCAGCTTTTGTGGGTCGCGTGGTGTCACGGTGGCGACGTCTGCGACGGTCTCGACCAACAGCACTTCGCCGTCGGGCAGTTGGCCCATGGTGCCGACTGTTTCGGGGTGGCCCTCGTGGCCGATCATGATCATCTGCAAACCGTTGTCCGCGTGACGCTGGGCCTCGATGTGGACCTTGGAGACAAGCGGGCAGGTGGCATCAACATAGATCATTTCGCGTTTAGCGGCGGCGGCGGGCACGGCTTTGGGTACGCCATGCGCGGAAAAGATCACGGGCCGATCATCAGGGCATTCATGTAATTCTTCGACAAAAACAGCGCCTTTGTCGCGCAAACCGTCAACGACGAATTTGTTATGCACGATTTCGTGGCGCACATAGACGGGCGCGCCCCATTTTTCCAAAGCCATTTCAACAATCTTAATGGCGCGATCGACGCCAGCACAGAACCCGCGTGGGGCTGCAAGGTAGAGGGTGAGGGGGGGCTTGGTCATGGCTGTCTCCGGTCTGGTAGGACAGAGTTATGCGCTTGTCAGGCTCGCGTCCAGTCAACGCGGTGTTGCGCAGCCAAGCGGGCGGCTGCGCAATGAGTTGTTAAGGCGAAATGAAGCCTGTTACGCGTCAACCGTATCGGTAGACGTCTCTTCGACCCGTGGTTCACGGGTTGGCCGACCGATGACGTCGCGCAATTCATCCAATTCGATGAAGTTATCGCACTGGCGGCGCAATTCGTCTGCAATCATCGGGGGCTGGCTGCGGATCGTGGAAACCACGGAAACACGCACACCTTTGCGTTGCAGTGCTTCGACGAGCGGGCGGAAATCGCCATCGCCGGAGAACAGAACAACGTGATCAACGTGTGGTGCGAGTTCCATGGCATCGACCGTGAGTTCGATATCCATGTTCCCTTTGACCTTACGGCGGCCCATGCTGTCGGTATATTCTTTGGCTGGTTTGGTAACCATCGAGAAGCCGTTATAATTCAGCCAATCGACCAATGGCCGAATCGGTGAGTACTCATCGTTTTCCAACAACGCAGTGTAGTAGAACGCCCGAAGCAATTTGCCGCGACGCATAAATTCCGTGCGAAGCAATTTGTAATCGATGTCAAAACCAAGGGACTTGGCGGCTGCGTAGAGGTTGGAACCATCGATGAAGAGCGCAAGACGCTCGTCACGATAAAACATGAAATAGTCCTTTCAAAATACAAAGCTTGCACATTCCGTGAGTGTGAGTGGTAATTGCGTCCAAGCTATCTAACAAAGTAAGGGTAATGCTGTGGTCTCGCAAGTCCAGCGCCGGACGGGTTTTCATCACGACGTCGTGCTTGCCTTGGGCGCGAATCAAACGTCAAACCTTGGAAAACCAGAGGAAATCGTCATTTTTGCCATCCAGAACCTATCCGATAGGTTAGGTGCGCCTATCCGTAAAAGTTCTTTGTACCAAACACCCGCGTTTCCGGTAGGCGCGGGTCCTGATTTTGTAAATGCAGCGGTTGCGTTTCAGACGGACAAGGCCGCTGCCGACGTTTTGGCCATATGTCATGAGATCGAAGAACTGGCGGGCCGTACCCGCGAGGTGCGCTGGGGGCCGCGGACCTTAGACATTGATTTGATTGCATTTGGTGATCAAATCCTGCCAGATTTGGCGGTTCACCAACACTGGCGTGACCTACCAATTGAGGATCAAACCACGCAAACGCCAGCAGAATTGATCGTTCCGCACCCGCGCGTGCAGGACCGTGCGTTTGTCTTGATCCCGATGATGGATGTGGCCCCGCACTGGCGTCACCCCGTTCTGGGGCTTACGACGGCTGAAATGCTGGATGCGCGGTCTCTTGCCGAAAAAGCTGAAATTCACCGGCTGGATGCAGCGTGAATCTGCTTGTCAATTCTAATTCGACCGCCTATGGACGGGACTTCCTAGGAATCCACTTGTTGATTGGAGTACGCTCATGGCTCGCGTAACCGTAGAAGATTGCGTCGATAAAGTCCCGAACCGGTTCGAACTGGTGATGTTGGCAGCACATCGTGCCCGCGAAATCGCAGCTGGTTCCCCGATCACTGTGGGACGTGACAACGACAAAAACCCTGTCGTTTCGTTGCGCGAGATCGCCGACGAAACACAGACCGCTGATGATCTGCGCGAGCGCATGATTGAAGCGAACCAGACACAGATCGAAGTTGATGAGCCGGAAGAGGACAGCATGTCCTTGCTCATGGGCGCCGAGGCAGACAAACCTGCTGAGGACGATATGTCTGAAGAGAAACTGCTGCGTGCTCTTATGGAAGCGCAGGGTCAACGCTAAAGCGGGACCAACGAATAAAGGCGCAGGACGAGATGACGACTGCTGACGATCTGATCGCTCTGGTCCGCGCCTACAACCCTCGTTCGAATGAACAGCTTTTGCGCGACGCTTATGCGTTTGGCGACGAAATGCACGAGGGTCAGTTCCGCCATTCCGGCGAAAAGTATTTCACACATCCAGTGGCCGTCGCGGTGATCCTTGCTGAACAGCAGATGGATGACGCGACGCTTGTAACGGCATTGCTACACGACACGATTGAGGACACGAAGGCGTCGTTTTCTGAGGTCGAAAAACGGTTTACCCGGGAGATTGCAGAGCTGGTGGATGGGGTCACGAAGCTGACGAACCTGCAGCTGAATTCGCGTGAAACCAAGCAGGCCGAGAATTTCCGCAAGTTATTTATGGCCACGTCCCGCGATTTGCGGGTGACGTTGGTCAAGCTGGCCGACCGGCTGCATAACATGCGCACGATCAAGTCGATGCGCCCCGACAAGCAGGCCCAAAAGGCCCGCGAAACCATGGAAATCTTTGCCCCGCTTGCTGGTCGCATGGGGATGCAGTGGATGCGCGAAGAATTGGAAGACCTCGCGTTTCGTGTGCTGAACCCTGAGGGGCGCAATTCGATTATTCGCCGTTTCATCACGTTGCAGCGTGAGACGGGCGATGTGGTTCAAAAAATCACCGCCGATATGCGTGTCGAGTTGGAAAAGGCCGGGATCACCGCAGAGGTCATGGGCCGCGCGAAGAAGCCCTATTCGATCTGGCGCAAGATGCAGGAAAAAGACCTGACGTTCTCGCGTTTGTCTGACATTTATGGCTTCCGCGTTTTGACGGCGACTGAGGCGGATTGCTACCGCGTTTTAGGGATTATCCACCAACGCTGGCGGGCGGTGCCGGGGCGGTTCAAGGACTACATCAGCCAGCCGAAAACCAACGGATACCGGTCCATTCACACCACGGTTTCGGGTCGTGACGGCAAACGCGTTGAGGTCCAGATCCGCACGCGCGAGATGCACGAAGTGGCGGAAACGGGCGTGGCTGCACATTGGTCATATCGCAATGGCGAACGCGTCGAGAACCGCTTTGCCGTTGATCCGGTTGAGTGGATCAACAAGCTGACAGAACGTCTGGATCAAGAACAGGGCCACGAGGAATTTCTCGAAGCGGTAAAGCTTGAGATGTATCAGGACCAAGTGTTCTGTTTCACGCCCAAGGGCGACGTCATCAAACTGCCGCGCGGCGCGACGCCAATTGATTTCGCATATGCGATCCACACGCGAATCGGCTCTGCGATTGTGGGGGCAAAGGTTGATGGGTTGCGGGTGCCGCTGTGGACGCGCCTGAAAAACGGCCAATCGGTCGAGGCGATCACGGCTGAAGGGCAGACACCGCAAGCGACTTGGATCGATATTGCCGTGACGGGCCGCGCGAAAACGGCGATCAGGCGGGCGCTAAAAGAAGAAGATCGTGATCGCTTTATCAAGCTTGGTAGCGAATTGGCCCGTGTGGCGTTTGAAAATGTGGGTAAAAAATCCACGGATAAGGCGCTGGCGACGGCGGCCAAGGCGCTTGCCATTGATGGCGTAAACGAATTGCTGGCCCAGTTGGGCAGTGCAGAGATCACGGGCCGCTACGTTGTGGCTGCGATTTATCCAAAGCTGATCGAAAAAGACGGCGAAAAGATTGCGGCGAACAGGGCAGTTGTGGGCCTTGCGCCGAACCAGCAACATCAACGCGCACGCTGTTGTCAGCCAGTGCCGGGCGAGCGGATCATGGGGATCACGTATCGCGGCGAAGGCGTGATTGTGCACGCGATGGATTGCGACGCGCTGGTTGATTTCGAAGAACAACCCGAGCGCTGGATCGATCTGCAATGGCAAGACGGCGTGCATGACGCTGTCCATTCCGTGACGTTTGATCTAACGATTACGAACGATGCCGGCGTTTTGGGTCGGATCTGCACACTGATCGGTGAGCAGACTGCGAATATTTCGGACCTTAAATTTATCGAAAGAAAGCCTGATTATTACCGTCTTATGATTGATATTGATGTGCGTGACGCAGAACATTTTCATAGGGTTCAAACGGCCCTTGAAGCTGATAGCAACGTGTCGTCAATTGCCCGACATCGTGATCCGGGTCTGGCGAATGCAGGACGCAGCGGGACCTGAGAGGACGCAAGTTGGTTTTTAAGCGCAGGGATAGACGTCCAGTCTGGCAAGTGATTGCCGACTTTTTCTATCCACGCGGTGGATGGACGCGCGCTGCCCATTACGTAAAGCACCGCGTGCGCCGATTGCCTGACACACCCGAAAAGATTTCGCGCGGCGTTTGGGCTGGTGTTTTTACCGCGTTTACCCCGTTTTACGGCCTGCATTTCGTGGTGGCGTTTCTGCTGGCACGGCTGATGCGTGGTAACGTTTTGGCCGCCCTGATGGGGACGTTCTTTGGCAACCCGCTAACCTATGTGCCGATTGGCGTCGCCGCGTTAAGCACTGGACATTGGTTGCTTGGCACACGTCCGGTAGATGGCGTTCATACGTCGATTGGTGCGAAATTCGGGCGCGCCTTTAACGAGTTATGGCACAACGTCGTCGCGATTTTCACGCCTGCGCGGGCGGATTGGCACGGGCTTGGCATTTTCTACAACGAAGTGTTTTACCCCTATTTGATCGGCGGGCTGATTCCCGGCGTGATTTCTGCGACGCTGTGTTACTATTTGTCTGTGCCCTTGATTTCTGCCTACCAAAAACGCCGCCAAAAGGTGCTGCGTGCAAAATTGGCATCGTTACAAAAGAAAACTGGGCAAATGGGTGACGACGGGCCAACGTCGCAATAAATCTGGTGAGCAAAGGATGGGCGTGATGACGGCTTCGAAACTTCGGCTTGGTGTGAATATTGATCACGTGGCAACCGTGCGTAATGCGCGTGGTGGTGCGACGCCCGATCCGGTGCGGGCCGCGTTGATCGCGCAAGAGGCGGGTGCCGATGGGATCACCGCGCACCTGCGCGAAGATCGGCGGCATATCCGTGACGCTGACATGACCGCGATTGCACAGGCGATTGATATTCCATTGAACTTCGAGATGGGTGCGACGGCAGAGATGCAAAAAATTGCACTCGCCACGAAACCCCATGCCGTGTGTTTGGTGCCTGAACGCCGCGAAGAACGCACGACCGAAGGTGGGCTGGATGTGGCGGGCGACGAGGCACGCTTGGCTGCGTTTATCGTCCCGTTCAAGGAAATCGGTACGCGGATTTCAATGTTTATCGGGCCGGATGAGGCGCAAGTCGCCGCCTCTGCGCGCATCGGTGCTGACATTATCGAGCTGCATTGCGGGCTGTATTGCGACCTGCATGACGCGGGCCGTTTCGAGGAACGTGATATTGAGTTGGCCAAGCTGACGGCGATGGCGACCTATGCCCACGGCTTGGGATTAGAGGTTCACGCGGGACATGGTTTATCGTTTGATAACGTCGCGCCGATTGCCGTGCTGTCCGAAGTTGTCGAATTGAACATTGGTCATTTCATCATCGGCGAGGCGATTTTCACGGGCCTTGGCCCTGCGATCAAAGAAATGCGGCGCGTGATGGATGCGGCGCGTGCGGGTAGCGCGTGATCCGCTAACGGAGGTAAAGTTCATGAAATCGGTCATATGCCTGTCATTTTTCGCGCTTTGCGCTACGCCGCTTGCCGCCCAAACCGTGAGCGATTGCGACTGGCTGGCCAGCGCGTGGAACCTGATCGAGCCTTGGGAAAAGCACACCAAGACGTTTTCGGACGGCGCCGTGCGGCTTGCGTTACTGGACACGGTCGAACCGGGGGCGGCACCGTTGCATCTGTTGGTGTTGTCGCCGCCATATAACGAGCTGGGCGAACGGCAGTGCAAAACAATTGGTGTCGCGGCGGGCATCGGGTTCGGTGGAATCAACTGGGACGCGCTGGCGGCGGATTACGATCCGGCCGTGGGGCTGGTTTTCGAGGTGCCTGTCAGCCGCAATGATCCGAATACCGGCACATTTCCAACCAGCCTTTTGTCATTCACGCTGAACCAAGCCACGGGCGAAATCGATCCGGTGCTCTTGGCGGTCGACGAATGATACTTGGGATTGGGACCGATCTGGCGAATATCGAACGGATTCAAGGAACGCTGGATCGTTTTGGCGACAGGTTCAAAAACCGCGTTTTCACCGATACGGAACAAGCAAAGGCAGAGAGGCGACGCGATACTGCCGGGACTTATGCAAAACGTTGGGCTGCAAAAGAAGCGTGCTCAAAGGCGCTCGGCACGGGCCTTGCCATGGGAATCGCGTGGAAGGATATGTCGGTCACGAACCTGCCGACGGGCCAGCCTGTGATGCATGTGACAGGGTGGGCCAAGGACCGCTTGGATCAGATGACGCCAGCGGGGCATGTGGCAATTATTCACGTTACATTAACCGACGATCACCCTTGGGCGCAGGCCTTTGTCGTGATCGAGGCCAACCCCCTTTGAAATAAAGGCTGTTTTGTGCCGCAAGCGGGCCTGCATCGCTTGACACAAGGCCCCACCGGACGCATGTAGCCATGCAACCAACCAAAGGATCACCCCCATGTCCGAAGAAGCCGGATTTTTCGCCAGCGTCAAAGAGACTGTGAAAACAGTTGTCTACGCATTGCTGATTGCGGGCCTGTTTCGGACCATCTTTTTTCAGCCGTTCTGGATCCCGTCAGGGTCGATGAAAGACACCCTGCTGATCGGGGATTTCCTGTTTGTGAACAAAATGGCTTACGGCTATTCCTACGCATCCTGCCCGTCGATCCGGATTCCTGCGATTGGCGTCGACATTGGCGCGGACGATTTCTGCGGGGCATTTGAGGGTTCAAACGAGCGTCTGTTTGGCTCTGATCCCGAACGCGGCGACGTTGTTGTGTTCCGTCATCCTGTGACGGGTGCCGACTATATCAAACGATTGATCGGCGAACCGGGCGACCGGATTCAGATGATTGATGGCGTGTTGCAGATTAATGACGAGGCTGTTGTTCTTGAAGACGGCGACGTCTTTGAAGAAGTGATGGAATACCAAGGTCCACAAGGGCTGCGCCCGCGCTGCGAAAACGGCGCTGTTGGTCAAGGTGCAATCTGCGAAAAGTCACGTCAGTACGAAACGCTGCCCGGCGGCACGCGCCATTCGATCCTGAATATCGACGATCAATTCTCGGACAACACGGGTGTGTTTACTGTCCCAGAAGATCATTTCTTTTTCATGGGTGATAACCGTGATAACTCGACTGACAGCCGTGTTGCGCAAGAAGCACGTGGCGTTGGATTTGTGCCGCGCTCGGATATCGTTGGTCGTGCGGATCGGGTGATGTTCTCGTCTGCTGGTCGGTCAATGTTGGCATTCTGGACGTGGCGGAGTGACCGTTTCTTTAAGGCGATTGAATGAAGCTATCTGCGGAACTTGCTGCATTTTCGAAACGGATCGGCCATAATTTTGGTGATACGTCGCTTCTGATACGCGCGGTGACACATTCTTCGATGATGTCTGCGCATCGCGACGACAACCAACGGCTGGAATTCTTGGGCGATCGGGTGCTTGGTCTTGTGATGTCCGACGCCTTGCTCAAGGCGGACACTGGTGCCTCTGAAGGGCTGCTTGCCCCGCGCTACAACGCATTGGTACGCCGCGAAGCCTGCGCTGATGTGGCCCGCGAGATCGACCTAGGGGCTGTGCTGAAACTCGGTCGCTCTGAGATGAAATCAGGCGGGCGCCGCAAAGAGGCGTTGCTGGCCGATGCCATGGAAGCGGTGATCGCTGCCGTGTTCTTGGACGCAGGTTTTGAAGTGGCGCAAAAGATGGTCGTGGCCCTGTGGGGCGCACGGATCCACAATGTCGCCGACGACGCCCGCGACGCGAAAACCGCACTGCAAGAATGGGCGCAAGCCCGTGCAGAGCCACCACCCGCTTATGTCGAGGTCGCGCGCACCGGCCCCGATCACCAACCTATTTTCACGATCGAGGCCCGGCTGTTCTCTGGTGCCACAGAAAAAGCCACTGCCGGATCAAAACGCCAAGCTGAACAGGCTGCGGCGACCGCATTATTGAAGAAAGTCAGTTCATGACAACACCAACCAAAGCCGGATTTGTGGCGCTGATCGGCGAACCAAACGCAGGTAAATCCACGCTTTTGAACCGCATGGTCGGCGCAAAGGTATCCATCGTCACCCACAAAGTGCAAACCACACGCGCACGTATCCGCGGCATCGCCATCGCTGGCGAATCTGGTGAATCGCAGCTGGTTTTTGTGGACACGCCAGGCTTGTTCAAACCACGCCGCCGCTTGGACCGTGCCATGGTCGCTGCTGCATGGAGCGGGGCAGGGGACGCCGATATCGTGGTTCTGATGATCGAAGCACATCGCGGTATTTCCGAAGGCGTCAAAGCGATTTTGGAGAAATTGAACGAGCGGACAGGCAAGGCGAAGGTCGCGCTTGCGATCAACAAGATCGATAAAGTTAAAACCGAAGCATTGTTGGCGCTGACCAGCGAAATGAACGAACGTTTCGCATTTGCGGAAACCTTCATGATTTCTGCGGAACGTGGACACGGCACCAAGGCGTTGAAAACGTGGTTGGCCGAGCAGGTTCCATCCGGCCCTTGGCTGTACCCCGAAGACCAGATCGCGGATTCGCCAATGCGCAATATCGCAGCAGAGATCACACGCGAGAAACTGACGCTGCGGTTGCACCAAGAATTGCCATACGAGCTGACAGTCGAGACCGAAAATTGGGAAGAACGCCCTGATGGTTCTGCCCGCATTGATCAGATCGTCTACGTGGCACGCGATGGCCACAAAGGTATCGTGCTTGGCAAAAAAGGCGAGACAGCCAAGGCTGTGAACACCGCCGCGCGGCTAGAACTCGAAGAATTCCTCGGACGTCGTGTCCACCTGTTTGTGCAAATCAAAGTGCGCAAAAACTGGTTGGAAGAAAAAGAGCGCTACTCTGAAATGGGTCTCGAATTTAAAGACGGCAATAAATGAGATTAAGGGCTGACATCTGGGTGTCGGCCTATCTCACACGGCTGCGGCTGTCTGAAATCCCCGCGTTTGTAGTCCAAAAAGGCGACGCAACTGCGGGTGCCTTGCTGATCAAGTTGAACACGTTGAACGGGCAGGCGTGCTGCTATCAACGCAGCTTTGACTTGATGACGGGCGACCGGAAATGGGTTGTCCTGACCGAAGGTGCGGACTGCGATGTCGAGGCATCAGTCGCCAAACAATGCAGCTTTGATCCAGACCTTTGGGTGATCGAGGTCGAAGATAAACTGGGGCGTCACCTGTTGGATGAACCCGGGTTAGAATGAGTTGTTAAGGCGAAATGAAGGGAGCCGTGCCGGGTTTCTTTGACTTCTTCTAAATCCCCGCCGGAGGCTCACACGGTTTCTTCCCTTTTCAACGCTTATGATTACCACCAGATTAACCACATGATCACTTGGACCGACGAAGCCGCATTGCTGGCCACCCGCCCCTTTGGGGAAACTTCGGTGATCATCGAGGTATTCTCCGAATTGCACGGTCGTCATGCTGGCGTCGTGCGTGGCGGAATCAGTCGCAAGGTTGCTCCGATATTGCAACCGGGTGCGCAACTGGCAGTGACGTGGAAGGCGCGGTTAGATCAACATCTGGGGTCGTTTACGGTGGAACCTGTGCGCAGTCGTGCGGCTGCTGCGATGGGTGATCGATTGTCGCTTGCTGGCTTGAATGCCGTGTGTGGGATGTTGGCGATGGTGCTGCCAGAACGGGAGGCACATGCGCCATTGTATCGCCGCACAATTGGATTGCTTGATCTGCTGGGACAAGTTGACGTTTGGCCATTGGCTTATTTGCGGTGGGAGCAAGCATTGCTTGAAGAGATGGGGTTCGGCATGGACCTGTCCGCTTGTGCGGTGCGTGGCGTGAACGAGGACTTGGCCTTTGTGTCGCCCAAATCGGGTAAAGCTGTCAGTCGTGATGCAGCGGGCGAATGGGCGGATCGATTGCTGCTATTGCCACCCGTGTTAGCGGGCAAGGGCGATGCGTCGGCGTCTGAGATCGTCAAAGCCTTGGTGACGACCGGATATTTTATCGAGCATCGATTGATCAAAGGGCTCGGTGACCGCCCCATGCCAGCCGCGCGCGCCCGATTGTTAGAGGCGATTGGCCGGTATGGGACGTGATGCCAAGCTGCATTAACCCAATAGGCGGCGGGCGATGACTTGGGCTTGGATTTCTGCGGCACCTTCAAAGATGTTCAGGATACGAGCGTCGCACAGGATGCGGCTGACCTTGTATTCTAGCGCGAAACCGTTGCCTCCGTGGATTTGTAGCGCGTTGTCCGCACAGGCCCATGCCACCCGCGCACCCAGTAGTTTTGCCATGCCTGCCTCTAAGTCACAGCGACGGTCAGCATCTTTTTCGGCGGCAGAAAAGTAGGTTAACTGACGCGCGATCATGATTTCGACGGCCATCATGGCGAGTTTGCCGGATACCCGTGGAAAGTCGATCAGCGCCTTGCTAAATTGTTTGCGGTCTTGTGCATATTGCATCCCGACGTCCAAGGCGGATTGTGCAACGCCGATGGCGCGGGCTGCTGTTTGGATGCGGGCGGATTCGAACGTTTGCATCAACTGTTTGAAACCGTTGCCTGTTTCGCCGCCCAACAGGTTCTCGCCTTTTACGGCAAAGCCGTCGAACGCAAGCTCATATTCTTTCATGCCACGGTAGCCGAGAACTTCGATCTCGCCGCCAGTCATGCCGGGTGTCGGGAATGGCTCGTCCACCGTGCCGGGTGTTTTTTCGGCGAGGAACATCGACAGACCTTTGTAGTTGGTCGTGTCGGGGTCGGTCCGTGCAAGCAGTGTCATGATCTGCGTGCGGGCCGCGTGGGTGATCCACGTTTTGTTGCCTGTGATTTCCCAGTCATCGCCCTTTTTCGTCGCGCGGGTGCGCAACGATCCCAGGTCGGAGCCCGTGTTTGGTTCTGTGAACACCGCTGTTGGCAGGGTTTCGGCACTGGCCAATCGCGGTAGCCACTTTTGTTTCTGCTCTTCCGTGCCGCCGCAGAGGATCAATTCGGCAGCAATTTCGGAGCGCGTACCAAGTGACCCTACGCCGATATACCCACGCGAGAGTTCTTCGGACACAACGCACATCGATGATTTCGATAGTCCAAAGCCGCCGTATTCCTCGGGGATCGTCAGGCCAAAGACGCCCATTTCGGCCAGTTCGTTGATGACTTCGATTGGGATCAATTCGTCTTTGAGGTGCCAGTCATGCGCAAAGGGCTCGACCTTCTCGACAGCATAGCGGCGAAATTGCTCGCGGATCATTTCGAGTTCTTCATCAAGGCCGGATGCCCCGACTGTCACATTGGCCGAATGTTCCTGCATCAAATCCACAAGGCGGGTGCGGGCAGACTGCGTGTTCGCACGGCGCATCAGCGCAGCAACCGCATCGGTCACAAACGCGGCCTGATCGGTGGCACCAACGCCCATGTCATTCAGGCGGACCATTTCGCCTTGGTTCATTTGGATGCCGCCATGGATCTGCGACAGGTATTCGCCAAAGGCGATCTGGTGGATCAATTGCTCAATCTCGCCGAATTTACCATCCGCGACCAACCGGTCGGCCCACGCCTGCATTTGCCGCAGGGATTGGTCATATGTCGCAAGCCAAGCAAAGCCATGCGCGGCGGTTTGGTGCGTTTCGATCAGTGCGCCCGAAATCCGGTCGCCGTCGGTGGTCAGCGCGGTCACGCTGGATTTTGCGGCGGCAACGATGGTCGCGACGGCGGGCAAGGATGCGGCAGTCAGAGCCAATAGTTCGGGCAGGATCGGTGTGACGGTCTCTGTCATGTGTTGTCCATCATGGGCCATGTGCGACTCTCCTGTTTATGCAGGTGCAGAGATAATACGTTTGCAGTCGCAGCGCAATAATCAATCTCAAATGGCGGTGTATTTGAACGAAAGTGTCGCGTTCGTTTTTGGGTGCGAGCGCTGAAAGGGCACGCTAAGAGACTGTATGGAATTGATTCTTGGCATAACGATACCGCTTGATGCGACCGCTTTGGCCTTTGCCTTGGCCGTTGGATTTATCGCAGGATTGGTCAAAGGGGTCGTGGGCTTTGGGATGCCGATGATCCTGATTTCCGGCCTGTCCAGCGTCGTGTCGCCGGAACTTGCGCTGGCTGGATTGATCTTGCCGACCTTGGCGACCAACGGCATCCAAGCGTTACGGCAGGGCTGGTCCGCTGCATGGGCCTCGACACGGCGATTCCAGCTATTTCTGATCGCTGGCTTCATATCGCTGATGATCGCCGCGCAGTTTGTGCGTGTCTTGCCGCAGTCGGTGATGTTCCTGATTATCGGCACACCGATTATCGTCTTTGTCGTGGTCCAGTTGACGGGTAGGGAATTGCGCCTGCCTGCCGCGTCACAGCGGATCGAAGTCGGCGTCGGGTTGTTCGCGGGGTTTATGGGTGGTTTGTCTGGGATTTGGGGGCCACCGACGGTCGCATATTTGACCGCGACGAACACGCCCAAAGCTGACCAAATGCGGGTGCAGGGCGTGATTTACGGGTTGGGTGCAGTCGCGCTGACCTTTGCGCATATCCAATCTGGTGTATTCCGCTGGGAAACTGCACCGCTGTCTGTCGTTATGATATTTCCTTCGTTGATCGGCATGGCGATTGGCGATGCTGTGCAGTCGCGGATCGACCAAGTGATGTTCCGCAAGGCGACTTTGTGGGTGCTGCTGATCGTCGGTCTGAACCTCGTGCGGCGCGGATTTCTTTAGGAAAACAAGTCCACGTAGCCGCAGATTTCCGCAAGCTCGGGAACCTGCTCGGCGGGTAGGACTTCGAACGTTGTCCGGTATAGAGTTTCGCCGTTTGACGATGCTTCGATCTGCCAGATGCCGGGCAAGAGTTCGTAATCAAAATCGAATTGGTAGAACGTCAGCGAAGGGTCTGTGCCACGGATCGTCGATGGAAATGTCTGCACCGTTTGCCCTGACGCGCCCATTGGTGGGTGTGTCACGGTCATTTTCACGCCTTCGATCCCGTCTAGATCGGCGGCTTGCGATTTGATCCCGAATCCGATGCCTAGCACGGCTGGCACGCGACGGGTGGCAGCGACAAAGGGCGGTTCTTCGTTGATGACATGCGTTGTGCCTGCGACGGTGCCGGGGGCGAGCCTTTCGCCAAGGCTAACGGGTGCGCAGATCACGCCAGCTTGCAAGGTGGCGATGGCGGGCGCGGTCAAATCGGGCAGCGGCGCTTGGGCAAAGGCTGCGATTGGCGCGATCAAGAGGCAGGCGAGGACGTGTTTCATGGCCAAGATGTAGCCTATGTTCAGACGTTCAGCCAAGCATTGATCCAGTAAGGTTTCGGTAATCGGCAGGGATCGGTCATTGATACCCACGAAAAAGGGCCAGACGCGTGGCCTGACCCTGATTGATCGTCTGCATATCCTGCGCAGTTTTAGCCGATAGCGGCTGCTTTGACGTCCGCGTCGATGTACGGCACGTATTTTTCAAAGTTATCGCTGAACATGCCGACAAGTTTTGTGGCCTGCGCGTCGTATGCGTCTTTGTCGGCCCATGTGTCGCGTGGGTTGAGCAAGGTTGCGTCAACACCGTCGCATGTCATTGGTACTTCAAAGCCAAAGTTGGCGTCTTTGCGGAATTGGTTTTCGACCAGTGATCCGTCAAGGGCGGCGGCGAGCAAGGCGCGTGTCGCTTTGATCGGCATCCGTGAGCCGGTGCCGTAAGCGCCGCCAGTCCAGCCTGTGTTGACCAACCAGCACGTCGCACCATGTGTTGCGATCTTTTGTTGCAGCAGTTTGCCGTAAGCTTCTGGGCGACGTGGCATGAATGGCGCGCCGAAGCAGGTCGAGAATGTTGGCTCTGGCTCTGTCACGCCGCGCTCTGTGCCGGCAACTTTGGATGTGAAACCGGACAAGAAGTGGTACATCGCTTGTGCTGGTGTCAGGCGTGAAATCGGAGGCAGGACGCCGAACGCATCACATGTTAGCATGATGATGTTTTTCGGGTGGCCACCAAGTGCCGTTTCAGATGCGTTGCCGATGTAGTTCAGCGGGTAAGCGCAGCGCATGTTTGCGGTCAGGCTGTCGTCGTTGAAATCCAGCTCTTTGGTCTCTGGATCGAACACCATGTTCTCGATAACCGTGTGCGGCATAGAACATGTGGCGTAGATTTCTGGCTCTGCTTCGGGATCAAGGCCGATGGTCTTGGCGTAGCAGCCGCCTTCAAAGTTGAATGTACCACGATCAGACCAGCCATGTTCGTCATCTCCGATCAACACGCGGGTTGGATCAGCGGACAGCGTGGTTTTGCCCGTGCCGGACAAGCCAAAGAAGACAGCCGTATCAACAGGGTTATTCGGCGCATGGTTGGCAGAGCAGTGCATCGGCATGATGCCTTTTTCTGGCAACAGGTAGTTCAGCAGTGTAAAGACGGATTTCTTGTTCTCGCCCGCGTATTCTGTACCGCCGATCAAGATGACCTTCTTTTCAAAGTTCAGCGCGATCACCGTTTCAGAACGGCAACCATGCTTTTCGGGGTCCGCTTTGAATGTCGGGCAGTTGATGATCGTGAAATCAGGCGCGAATGTCGCAAGTTCTGACGCTTCAGGGCGACGCAGCAGGTGGCGGATGAACAGCGCATGCCAGCTCAACTCGGTTATCACGCGCACGTCGAGACGGTGAGCGGGGTCGGCGCCGCCGAACAAATCCTGCACGTCAACACGGCCACCTTTCATGTGCTCCAGCATATCAGCGTAAAGCACATCAAATTTGGCAACATCCATCGGCGGGTTATTTTCCCACCAGATCGTGTCTTCAACAGACGGCGTGCGGACAACAAATTTGTCTTTCGGGGACCGACCTGTGTGCTTGCCAGTTGTGACAAGAAACGTCCCGCCTTGGCCTTCGACACCTTCGCCTGCGGCGATAGCGGCGGCCTGTAGGTCAGCCTCGTTGCGGTTGTAATACACATAACCCAGCCCAGTGATGCCTTGATCTTCAAGTTTCATCTGCGGGTTGACCGTACCTTGGTCCATGGGTTCGCTCCTTTTGGCGTTCAGGGTCATCTTGACCTAAAACTGTCATAACAGTGGATTATGCTTGGACTAGCCCCCTTGCGCTAACGTTAGCGCTACCAATTTTATGTTAGCGCAAGCACATTGCTGTTAGCGCTAACCTTCGCTCGGAGGTTAATCAGACCGTAACCGGAATTGAGGCAAATAAGGCACGACTTTGTCACTGATTCGTTGAATGGCTTGATTCGTTGGGTCAAACAGGTGAAAGATTCCTGACAGAAGTGGGCAAAACCAACAAATAGAGCAGTAAGGGGCAAATCCCAATGTCAAGAATCGCCTTGGTCGATGATGACCGTAATATCCTGACCTCCGTCTCGATGACGCTCGAAGCTGAAGGCTTTGAAGTTGAGACATACAACGACGGTCAATCCGCACTGGATGGATTTAACAAGCGTATGCCAGATATGGCTGTGCTGGATATCAAAATGCCACGCATGGACGGGATGGATCTACTCCAACGTCTGCGTCAGAAAACATCGATGCCGGTCATTTTCCTAACCTCCAAAGACGACGAAATCGACGAAGTTCTTGGCCTGCGTATGGGTGCGGATGACTACGTTAAGAAACCATTCTCGCAGCGTCTGTTGGTTGCACGTATTCGCGCGTTGTTGCGTCGTCAGGATGCAATTTCCGGCGAAGAAGTCGAGGAAACCGAAGACACCAAAGTCATGGTGCGCGGCGAATTGTCGATGGACCCGCTACGTCACGCGGTAACATGGAAGGGCCAAGACGTGTCCCTGACAGTGACCGAATTCCTGCTGCTGCAAGCACTCGCACAGCGTCCTGGTTTCGTGAAATCACGCGATCAGTTGATGGATGTAGCCTACGACGATCAGGTTTACGTGGATGACCGGACAATCGACAGCCACATCAAACGCCTGCGGAAAAAGATGCGCAACACCGATGATACGTTCTCAGCGATTGAGACGCTCTACGGTATCGGGTATCGTTACAACGAAGAATAAAGTTGTCCGTTATGACTGCGACTACCCATGAGATTGATGTCAGAGATTTAGAGTCCGTGCGCCGCGCCGCGCGGGCCCCTGATCTTGTGATTGGTGATGATTGGGTAGCACCACAAGCCATTGGCGAAAACGAATTGTCAGAACGGCGCCGTTCGCGTGGGCTTTTGACATTGCTGCGCAGCTCTCCGATTGCACGCAAGATTATCACGATCAATTTGATCGCGGTGATGATGCTGATTGCAGGGATTCTATACCTAAATTCCTCACGCGATAGTTTGATCTTCCAGCGGGTGAATAGCCTTGTGAAAGAGGCCGAACTTGTCGCGGACGTCCTAGAAGCGAACCTGCCTGATACGGGATCGGTTGATCTGACAACATCTGCGGGCACCAGCATGATTGCTGGCCTGTCGAAGGTCACATTACGCGACCGCAGTCAGGTGATGGTGTTTGACACGACCGCGAAATTCATCGCTGCCGCCGAAGGCACTGGCGATATCGCCGATACGCGCGGTCTAAACGATATTTCCGGCGATACCGTGATTTTGGACGCGCTGTCCTTTGTTTGGGATCGCATGTCCGGTTTTCTGGGCACGACTGTAAAGCCAGCCAGCACCAATGCGGAGTTGGTTCAATTTACCAGTCAGCAAGTCGCTGGCGCGTTGGCGTCCGGCACCCAGTTTCATTCTTTTGGCGCTGAAGGCAGCACGACCTTTATCGTCACAACCCCGCTTTTCCTGAATGGCCAACCGATAGGCGTCGCCGCACTCGCGTCTGCTGCGGGTGAAATCGACCGTCTGGTTGCGCAAGAGCACGAGCAGGTCTTGAGGTTGTTCATCGTTGGTATCGCGATTTCGATTGGGCTAAGCCTTGTTCTGGCGTCTACGATCGCGAACCCCTTGGCAGATCTGGCCACAGCTGCCGAACTGGGGCGTGACAAGAACGCGCGTAAAATGTCGCCTACAAAAATTCGCATTCCGGACCTCACTGCCCGCCCTGACGAGATCGGTCGCCTGTCGGGTGCGCTGCGCGGTATGGTCGAAGCCTTGTACGAACGTATCGAAGGCAATGAACAATTTGCGGCTGATGTGGCCCACGAGATCAAAAACCCACTTGCGTCACTCCGGTCCGCTGTTGGCACAATGCGCGTAGCAAAACGTGAAGATCAGCGCGAGAAAATGCTAGAGATTATCGAGCATGATGTGCGCCGCTTGGACCGTTTGGTCAGTGATATTTCGAATGCGTCCCGTCTGGATAGCGAACTGGTCAAGGAAGAAGAAGAAACCTTTGACCTGCTGCATATGCTCGGAAATTTGAACGAATTTCTTGGCAAAGAGGCCGAGGCGAAGGGCATTGATTATATCGACGATCTGCCAACGCAACCGATCATGGTGCAGGGTCTCGAAGGGCGTCTGGCGCAGGTGTTTGTGAACCTGATTACCAACGCGATTTCGTTCTGCGAAGACGGCGATGCGATCCGTGTTTGGGCGCGGCGTCGTGAAAACCGCATCTTGGTTGTCGTCGAAGACACCGGACCGGGTATCCCGAACGAAGCCATCCACAAAGTATTCCAACGGTTTTATTCGGAACGTCCCGAGGGGCAGTTCGGCAATAACTCTGGTCTCGGTCTTGCGATTTCCAAGCAGATCGTCGAGGCGCATGGCGGTGTGATCTGGGCCGAAAATATCCGCCCAACCGAGGCTGATTTGACGTCCGAACCACTGGGTGCGCGTTTTGTTGTGGGCCTGCCTGTCTAGCAAAAAAGGGTCGTGCTATGTCGTTGACCATTCATGCGACTGCGATTGCGCTAAATGGCCAAGGCGTTGTGATTATTGGTCCTTCTGGAAGCGGTAAGTCGGCACTCGCGCTGCAACTGATGGCGTTTGGAGCGCAGTTGATTGCTGACGATCAGGTGGTTTTAGCCTCAGACGGCCCCGACCTTATCGCCGCTTGCCCTAGTCACATCACCGGATTGATCGAAGCCCGCCATGTCGGCATCCTAAACGCAGACCCTGCACCGCCAACGCGTGTTGTCATTGCGGTTGACCTAGGGCAAACGGAGCCTGACCGCGTACCAGAGCACAAAACTGTGACGTGGCTTAACCATAAGGTCCCCTTGCTTTGGGGCGAAAAAAATCCAAATTTTGCTGTAGCGTTGTTGCAGATGCTAAAAGTAGGCCGGAGCCTGAGATGACAAGCGATGCCCCTCTAAACCCGCCAGCGACCCCCGTTGTCATTGTGACCGGACCATCTGGTGCGGGCCGATCAACAGCTGTGAATGCGCTAGAGGATCTTGGGTTCGAGGTGATTGACAACCTGCCGTTGTCACTGCTGCCGCGTCTGCTGGATGGGCCGCAAGGCGGGCGTCCGTTGGCCTTGGGCGTCGATGTGCGCAACCGCGACTTTGCCCCGAATGTCCTGCGCGACATTATCGAAGACTTGCATGGCCGCGACGATGTGAACGGGCAGGTTCTGTATCTGGATGCGTCTGAGGACGTGCTGGTGCGACGATATTCCGAGACACGGCGCAGGCATCCATTGTCGCCAGACGGCACGCCGTTAACTGGCATTGACCACGAAATTAAGATGCTTAGCTCGATCAGGGCTCTTGCCGACATTCTGGTCGATACGACAGATCTGTCCCCGCACGACCTAAAGGCCGACATCGAACGTCACTTTGCTGTCGATGGCGGCCCGTTTCTGGGTGTGACTTTGCATTCCTTCTCTTACAAACGCGGCTTGCCGCGCGGTCTGGATATTGTGATGGATTGCCGGTTCCTGCGAAACCCGCATTGGGACCCCGCATTGCGCGCCAAAGACGGGCGTGATGCCCAAGTTTATCAGTACGTGGCGGCCGACGACAGATTCGGCGAATTCTTTACCAAGATGCAGGATTTGGTGATGATGTTGCTGCCCGCCTACAAGGATGAAGGCAAATCGCACCTTTCCATCGGGTTTGGGTGTACCGGCGGGCAACACCGGTCGGTTGCCGTTACGGAAAAGCTTGCTGCGGCTCTTGAAATGGCTGGCTGGCCTGTATCTATACGTCACAGAGAATTGGAACGACGCGAAGGCACGTCGGTAACTTTAGCATCAAGGCACACTGCGTGATTGGAATTGTCATCGTAGCCCATGGACGTCTGGCCGAAGAATATCGGGCTGCGATGGAACATGTTGTCGGCCCCCAAACTGGGGTCCGCACGATTGCGATCGAAGCAGAAGACGACCGTAGTGACAAGCAAACCGAAATCTGTGACGCGGCTGACGCCGTTGATGCAGGGGCAGGGGTTGTTGTGGTTGTCGATATGTTTGGCGGATCGCCGTCGAACCTGTCGATCAAAGCCTGCAATCCCGAGAACCGCCGCATCATGTATGGTGCAAATTTGCCGATGTTAATCAAGTTGGCGAAGTCGCGGCACCGTCCGGTCCCAGATGCGGTTGACGCCTCGCTGACTGCTGCCCACAAGTATATAAATAGTATGAGAGTTGGGGCCTCCTGATTATGCCGACCCAGACGATGGAAATTACAAATATTAAAGGCCTGCACGCGCGGGCCTCTGCAAAGTTCGCAGAAGTTTGCGAAGCACATGACGCGACTGCCACTGTCCGCAAGGACGGGATGGATGCAGGCGGCGATAGCATCATGGGCCTTTTAATGTTGGCAGCTTCTATCGGAACCTTTATTGAGGTTGAAACCAGCGGTCCGGACGCAGATGCCCTTTTGGTGGCACTTTCCGCGCTTGTTGTTGATAAGTTTGGCGAAGGCGACTAGTCCCGCCCGGGGCTTTTTGAAGGAACCCGCTTTGACGGAAACTACCCAGAAACTGGCGCAAGATACTGGTGCGGAACCGATAGTGAAGCCTCACTATGATCGCAGCGCGCTGAGCTATGCGGGGTCGTTTGATAGCCCTGGCCAACGTGCGTTTATTCGCACAATCGAATTGTTGACCGGCAAGATCAAAATTGGCCGTCTTGTGCGCAAATTTGAACGTCAAGGCACACCGCGCGGACAAGAAGTGTTCACGCGTGTCCTTTCTACGATGGGGATCGAGCTGCAAACGCCCGAAGAAGAACTCGCGCGTATCCCGAAAACGGGTCCGGTGATCTTAGTCGCGAACCACCCGCATGGGTTGGTAGATGGGATCGTGTTTGCGGAACTTGTTGGCCGTATTCGTCCTGACTACCGCATTCTGACGCGCTCTTTGCTGACAGGCTTGGACGAAGAAGCGACGAATTACCTGATCCCCGTGCCGTTCCCGCATCAACCTGATGCGCAGGAACAGATGGTCGAGATGCGTAAAAAAGCGATGAAGTTTCTGGCCGAAGACGGGCTGGTCGCGTTGTTCCCGTCTGGTGTCGTGGCATCGTCGGACACGATGTTTGGCCCCGCTGTTGAGGCCCCGTGGAATGCGTTTACCGCGAAAATGATCCGTAAATCGGGTGCGACCGTGGTGCCGATGCATTTCCTCGGCAGCAATTCCCGCGCTTACCAAATCGCAAACCAAGTATCAGCAACGCTACGCCAAGGCCTGTTGATCCACGAAATTGCGCGATCTGTGAACAAGCCGATGTCGCCGGTTGTCGGTCACCCGATCCCTAGCGCGGAAATCGACGCACGGATCGGCGATACCCGCAACTTTATGGCGTGGTTGCGCGAGCAGACACTGGCGCTAAGCCGTTAAGCTTAGCGTGTTGGTGTCGGGACTTCCGTGGTGTAATCGTAGAAGCCGCGCTTTGTTTTGCGACCCAACCAGCCCGCTTCGACGTATTTTGTCAGCAGTGGGCACGGGCGGTATTTTGTGTCGGCCAAGCCGTCGTGCAACACGTTCATAATCGCAAGACAGGTATCCAATCCGATGAAGTCGGCCAATTCAAGCGGCCCCATCGGATGGTTCGCGCCCAATTTTAATGACGTGTCGATGGATTTCACTGATCCGACGCCCTCGTACAGCGTGTAGATCGCTTCGTTGATCATCGGCATCAGGATGCGATTCACGATAAAGGCGGGAAAATCCTCGGACGCGGTGGATGTCTTGCCAAGGTGGGCCACAACGTCTTCGCAGGCTTTGAATGTCGGTTCGTCAGTGGCGATTCCGCGAATCAATTCGACCAACTGCATGACCGGAACGGGGTTCATAAAGTGGAAGCCCATGAATTTTTCTGGCCGATCAGTACGGGCAGCAAGTCGCGTAATCGAAATCGACGACGTATTTGACGTAAGAATCGTATCCGGTTTCAGGTGCGGAACGAGATCTTCAAAGATCGCGGATTTGATGGTTTCACGCTCTGTCGCAGCCTCGATGATCAGGTCGGTTTGACCAAGGTCGGTCAGCGTCGTCGTTGTGTTGATCAAACGCAGTGCTTCGTCCTTGGCATCAGCGCTGATCGCGTCGCGGCTAACCTGGCGATCCATATTCTTATCAATGCGTTGCACGGCGGCAGTCAGGGCATCTGCATTGATGTCGTTCATCAAAACTTCGTAGCCAGCAAGCGCAAAAACATGCGCAATACCATTGCCCATCTGACCTGCACCAATAATCCCTACGCGCTGAATTGTCATACTGTCGCCTCTTACATGATTATGCACACCTTATGCCGCAGTGGCGCGTCGCTTCAAGCGGGGTCAGTAGGTAAAAAGAAGATCAATTTAGTTCTTTAGCAATTTCCCAACGTTTTTCGGCGAATCTACACGTCTATCGAAGTAACGAAGTGTGGGAACAATGAAACATGACATCATCGAAGGCGGGGGCCTATCCTACGCGCCGTGTCGGTATGGGATGTCCCGGATATTCTTCCGGGGACCCAAACGCGATCTCGAAACGCCATACCTTGCCTTTCTCGGCGGGACAGAGACGTTTGGAAAGTTTATCGACCGCCCGTTTCCAGCGCTTGTTGAACGGGAAATGGGGCGAACTTGCGTGAATTTTGGCTGCGTGAATGGTGGGGTCGATGCGTTTGTGAACGACCCCACGATTATGGCCGCGTGTCACGACGCCGATGTGACGATTGTGCAGGTTATGGGCGCGAATTACCTGTCGAACAGGTTCTATTCCGTGCATCCGCGCCGCAATGACCGTTTTCTGCGAGCATCAACCGTCCTGCAGGCGATCTATGACGAGGTCGATTTTTCCGAATTTACCTTCATTCGCCACATGCTGGGCGCATTGTACGACAGATCACCAGATCGGTTTGATATCGTGGTGTCGGAATTGCGTGCAGCGTGGTCAGCGCGTATGCGGAATATGCTAGGCCAGATCGGCAAACGGTCTATTTTATTGTGGTTCTCGCGCGAGGAATTGACCGACGAGCCTTGGCAAAGCCGCGATAAACCACTGTCGGCAGACCCGTTGTTTATCACGAGATCCATGGTTGAAGGGTTAAGCGACCTTGTTTCTAGCACCGTGATCGCGCGCCCGTCCGACATCGCGTTGTCGCAAGGCACAACAGGGATGTATTTCCCATCACTTGAAGCAAAAGCCGCCGCAGATATGTTGAGCGTTAATTCTCACATCGAAGCCAGCGCAAAACTGATCCCGAAAATCAAAGAAAGCTTCGTGTCTTCAATGATTATTTGAAACAAAGCAATAAAAACGCAAAAGGCCCGCCTGATAGCGGGCCTTTCGAAATTGTTTACTGGCGACTTAGCCCAGTTTTTCAGTCAATTCAGGGACTGCTGTGAACAAATCCGCAACCAGACCGTAGTCTGCCACTTGGAAAATTGGTGCTTCTTCGTCTTTGTTGATCGCCACGATGATCTTGGAATCTTTCATCCCAGCAAGGTGCTGGATCGCGCCGGAAATACCAACTGCGACATAAAGATCAGGTGCAACAACTTTGCCCGTTTGACCAACCTGCCAATCGTTTGGGGCATAACCGGAATCAACCGCAGCGCGGGACGCACCCACAGCAGCGTTCAATTTGTCAGCCAAGGCTTCGATCAGTTTGAAGTCATCTTCAGATCCAACACCACGACCACCAGACACAACCACACCCGCAGACGTAAGTTCTGGACGATCAGATGCTGCAACTTTGTCCTCTACCCAATCGGACAAGCCGGGGTTCGCAGTCGCCGCAATTTTTTCAACAGGAGCAGAGCCACCATCGCCAGCCGCATCAAAGCCAGCAGTCCGGATCGTCATAACCTTTTTCGCGTCAGACGATTTAACAGTCTGAATCGCGTTGCCGGCATAGATCGGACGCTCGAATGTGTCGGCATCAACGACAGCCGTCACTTCGGAAATGATCATCGCATCCAGCAACGCTGCAACGCGCGGCAGGATGTTCTTAGATGCAGCCGTAGAAGGCGCAGCGATATGATCATAATCGCCAGCCAGCGACACAATCAAATCTGCAACTGGTTCCGCCAAATCGTGACCATATGCATCATCAGACACACACAACACCTTAGAAACGCCAGCCAATTTCGCGGCTTCGTCCGCAGCACCTTCGCAACCGGAAGACGCGCACAGAACAGTCACATCGCCAAGCGATGCAACAGCAGACAATGCTTTACCCGTTGCATCAGCGTTCAATACGCCGCCCGCAACTTCAGCAATCAGAAGTACAGCCATATTACACAGCCCCCGCTTCTTTAAGTTTCTCGATCAGTTCGTCGACAGACCCGACAATGATACCCGCTTTGCGTGTTTCTGGCTCAGTCGTGCCGACGACCGCCAAACGTGGGGTCACGTCGACGCCGTAATCCGCTGGTGTTTTCTCATCCAAAGGCTTTTTCTTGGCCTTCATGATGTTTGGCAACGACGCATAACGTGGCTCGTTCAAGCGCAGATCAACGGTCACAATCGTTGGCATCTTCACTTTGATGGTTTGCAATCCGCCATCAACTTCGCGGGTGACGGTGGCATGATCGCCGTCCACATCCACCTCGGACGCGAAAGTCGCTTGGGACCAGCCGAGCAGGGCAGACAACATCTGGCCTGTCGCATTCATGTCGTTATCAATCGCTTGTTTACCAGCGAGAACCAGACCTGGCTCTTCTTCTTTCACGACAGCGGCGAGCAATTTGGCAACAGCCAAAGGTTCGATATCTGTGTGAACATCGTCGGCAGCCACGATCAGGATCGCGCGATCAGCACCCATCGCAAGTGCTGTGCGCAGCGTTTCTTGAGACTGTTTTACGCCGATCGAAACGGCCACGACTTCAGTCGCTTTACCAGCTTCGCGCAGGCGGATCGCTTCTTCGACGGCAATTTCGTCGAACGGGTTCATGGACATTTTGACGTTGGCGAGATCGACACCGGAACCGTCCGCTTTGACACGAACCTTCACGTTATAATCAATCACGCGTTTGACTGGTACAAGGACCTTCATCGGCGGTTTTCTCCCTTTAGAATCAAGCGCAATAAAATTGCTCTATGGGGTGTTACCGCGAAGAACGCGGTGAAAACAGTGTAAAATCGACGCGGTAGGGTGCTGTGACGCCATGTCTCAAACTCTTGTTCAGCTTTGCCAACGCCTTAGCGGTTCGCGCCCGGCACCCAGAGCACGTCGTCTGCGCCGTTATTGTTGGCGATGCGGCTGGCTTGAAAGAACCAATCTGACAGGCGATTCAAGTATTTCACGGCTGCTGGATTGACGGTTTCGAGACCGGATAGTTCGACAGTCAGGCGTTCTGCGCGGCGTGAAACGGTACGGCAAAGGTGCAGATGCGCGGCAAGGGGCGAACCGCCCGGCAAGATAAAGCTTTTGAGCGGTTGCACAGCTTTGGTCATCGCGTCGATTTGCGTTTCAAGCCGTTCGACTTGTGCGTCCGTGATCCGCAGTGGCGCGTATTCAGCGTCGGCGTCTTTTTCCATGTCGGGACGGCACAGGTCCGCGCCGAGATCGAACAGGTCGTTCTGGATCATCGCCAATTGGCCGTCGATGTCGCCCGTCGCGTGCAAGCGGGCCATGCCGACGGTCGCATTCGTCTCGTCCACCGTGCCGTAGGAATTCACGCGCACGGAATGTTTCGCGACGCGGTCGCCATTGCCAAGTGCCGTTTCACCCGCGTCGCCGGTGCGTGTGTAAATTTTGTTCAACGTCACCATGGTGTTACCCTCCCTGACGGCGCAAGAATACATAAAGCAAGATCAGTAGGACGGCCACAAACTGTGCCCCGATCCGGTAGCGCATGATCTTGTTGGCGTATTTGCGGTTGAATTCGCCGCCCTTGCCAAAGGTGCCAACGCCGACCAAGAGGATCGCAAGCACGATCAAAACGGCAATCACAACAAGTATAAATAGCGGATCGTTCAGCATGGTATGTCCTTTGTTTCTCACATCAGGACTTAGCAGGGCGAGCGCAGAAAGAAAGAGGCCCGATTGCCGCGTCAGCCCTTTTGGATGATCCAGTCTAGGGCGCGTGTCGGCAAAATGCGTCGCAATGCGCCCATCATATGCGTCGGCAAGGTCACGTAGTACCGTGCCTTTGGTCGTTTGCTTTCCAATGCGCGGATGATTTTTTTGGTCGTCGCAGAGGCGGGCAGTTCGAATTTATCTGGGCCGCGATCTTTGTACAGCCGCTGACGCAACTCGCCGTATTGTTCGCTGCGGGCGGAGTTTTCGTGATCGACCCATTGTTCGAAATGCGGGATCGAATTGACCCGAATTTTCGAGGTGATCGGGCCGGGTTCCAGCAGAATGATCTTAATCGGCGTGTCGGCCATTTCGAGGCGCAGAACATCCGTCAGCCCTTCAATCGCGAATTTTGTGGACACATACGCGCCGCGCCATTTCATCGCGACAAGGCCTAGCACTGACGAACAGTTGATAATCCGGCCATGCCCTTGGTTTCGCATCACCGGAATCACGCTTTGGGTCAATTCGTGAACACCAAAGACGTTCGTCTCGAATATCTCGCGCAAGGCGCCGCGCGGCAGGTCTTCGACAGCGCCGGGGCAGGCGAAAGCACCGTTGTTATATAGCGCATCCAACGTGCCGCCCGTCGCCTCTAGTACTTCGGCCAGTCCGTTGTAGATCGTGTCTGTGTCGGCGTAATCGATCAGCGGGGATTCGAACCCTTCTTCGATTAAACGTGCGCAATCATGGGCTTGGCGGCAGGACGCAAAGACGCGCCAGCCTTTTGCCCGCAAACCATGCGCTGCGTCGTAGCCAATGCCGCTAGAGCAGCCAGTTATTAGGATGGATTTTTGTGTCATAATGCCTTGTGCGGCTAAGCTGGGTGTTGCGCAAGTCCGGTTGGATCAGCCGTCGGTCAAAAGCCGCTCGGCCATCCAGCCGATTTGTCCAGTGGTCACGACTTCGACGCGGGCCCAACCTTCTGCGTTGATTTCCAACACTTGGGTTTGCGTGCCACGATCAAGCGTGTTGACGACATCAAACGACGTGCTTGGTCCTTGGCGCATGTTCACGCGGGCACCTGCAACAGCGCGAATGTCCAGCACAGCAGGGGGCGCGACGGGAATGGTCGTGGCGGGCGTTGTGCTGAGCGAAACAGGTGTCACAGTCGGGTTCAACGCGATCAAAGATGCGGCGTTGCTACGTGACACGGCCACATCCCTCGTTAATTCAACAGGCTGCACGCCCGCGGCATCCGCGACGCCAACACGGCTTTCGGGCACGAAATCAGCCCCGCCAGAAAATTCATAAAACGCAAAGCCAAGTGCAAAAAATGAAACGATAATAAATTTACCCACAATGTCCCCCAGACGAATCGATAAGCGGTATTTCGCTGGTATAACACACAAGGGCGTGAATAGTTTCATGGGGAAAACTTTTAACCTCGCGTCGTAACCCCGCTTTACGGCAAATCGGTTGGCGGCTAAACGGATCGCATGAGCAATGACACATCCGACACCGATCCAATCCCGCAATCGTCCGACGTGACAGAACCGCTGCGCCGTGCGCTAGGCGAACGGTATCTGACTTATGCGCTGTCGACGATCATGAACAGGGCGCTGCCCGATGCCCGTGACGGTTTGAAACCGGTGCACCGTCGGATCTTGTTTGCGATGCGCGAACTCAAACTGAACTCGACGGGGGGCTTCCGTAAGTCCGCCAAGATTTCAGGCGACGTGATGGGGAACTATCACCCGCATGGTGACGCCGCGATCTACGATGCGATGGCGCGTTTGGCCCAAGACTTTAACGTCCGGTATCCGCTGGTTGATGGCCAAGGGAACTTTGGTAACATCGACGGGGATAACCCCGCTGCCGCGCGATATACCGAAGCACGGATGACCGCCGCCGCCGAAGCGCTGATGGAAGGCTTGACTGAAAACGCAGTCGATTACCGTCCGAACTATGACGGCACGCTCGAAGAACCTGTTGTTTTTCCAGCCGCGTTCCCGAATTTGCTCGCCAACGGGTCCTCTGGGATTGCTGTTGGTATGGCCACGAATATCCCGCCGCATAACCTGCACGAATTGATCGACGCTTGTTTGCATCTGATCAAAACGCCTGACGCGCGTGACGAAACTTTGCTCAACTACATCCCCGGACCGGATTTTCCGACAGGTGGCGTGATCGTCGAGCCAAAGGAAAACATCGCCGAAGCATACCGGACGGGACGTGGGTCATTCCGCCTGCGCTCGAAATGGGAGATCGAAGATCTGGGTCGCGGCCAGTGGCAGATTGTTGTCACTGAAATCCCGTATCAGGTGCAGAAATCCAAGCTGATCGAAAAGTTGGCCGAGATTATTCAGATCAAAAAGGTGCCGTTGCTGGCTGATGTACGCGACGAATCTGCTGAAGACATCCGCGTTGTGCTAGAGCCACGCGCGAAAACCGTCGACCCAGAGGTCTTGATGGGCATGTTGTTCCGCAATTCGGACCTCGAGACGCGCTTTAGCTTGAACATGAACGTGTTGATCGACGGGCTCGTGCCCAAGGTCTGTTCGATCAAAGAGGTGCTGCGCGCCTTCCTTGATCACCGCCAGCAGGTTTTGATCCGCCGCACACAGCACCGCGTTGAAAAGATCGACCACCGTCTTGAGGTGCTCGATGGTTTCATTATTGCGTTCCTGCATCTGGACCGCGTGATTGATATTATTCGCTACGACGACACGCCAAAACCTGCGCTGACCACCGAAGACTGGGCACTGGATCATGTCCGCGCCACGTCTGACAAAGACTACGTATCGCCAATTGGTGTCATCACCGACGCCGAAATCGCGCTGACCGAAGTCCAAGCCGAAGCGATTCTGAACATGCGCTTGCGGTCCTTGCGCCGCCTCGAAGAGCTTGAATTGATCGCTGAACGTGACGCCCTGCGGGCCGAACGTGCTGGCTTGATCGAAATACTTGGCTCTGTTGAATTGCAGTGGGACAAGATCGCAGAGCAGTTGCGCGAGACCCGCAAACAGTTCGGTCGCAGCAGTCCTGGCGGTGCGCGTCGCACGCAGTTCGCCGAAGCTGGCGAAATCGTCGAAGTGCCGTTTGAAGCGATGATCGAAAAAGAACCGATCACTGTTGTTTGTTCCAAAATGGGCTGGGTGCGGGCCATGACAGGCCACATCGACCTGACCCGCGAATTGAAATTCAAAGACGGTGACGAAGCCCGATTTGTGTTCCACGCAGAAACCACAGACCGTCTGTTGGTCTTTGGCGCGAACGGGCGGTTCTACACTGTCACTGCTGCCAATCTGCCGGGTGGCCGCGGCATGGGCGAACCGCTGCGCCTGATGATCGACCTGCCAAACGACGTCGAAATTCTGGACATCATTATCCACAAACCGGGGATGCGTCTGCTTGTGGCATCAACCGAAGGTAACGGATTTATCGTGCCGGAAGACGACGTGCTGGCACAAACACGGACTGGTAAACAGGTGCTGAATGTCGGCTCTGCACGTGCCTTGGTTTGCAAGCGCGTGAACGGCGATAGCATGGCTGTTGTTGGTGAAAACCGTAAGGTGCTTGTGTTCTCTCTTGATGAATTGCCCGAAATGGCGCGCGGTAAAGGTGTTCGCTTGCAGCGTTACAAAGACGGTGGTTTATCGGATGCGATCACGTTCCAGCTTGCGGACGGGTTGTCGTGGCTTGATCCAGCAGGGCGGACGCGCACGCAAACCGACTTGGATGAATGGATCGGTAAACGCGCCTCTGCGGGCCGCATGGCCCCACGTGGTTTCCCGCGCGACAACAAATTCACCTGATCCGGCATCTGTCACAAAACTGCATCGCAACCGTCACATAACTGAGATTTATCGCCCCTAAGGTGCCCCCATATTGAGCCACCAATCTGGGGAGCCACGGTGATGAGCGATGACAATACTTACGATCTTTCTTGGGACGAATGGGACGAACTACAGCGCCCAGCCGCAGCGACAACTGACTTTGACGCTGTCGTTGAAACCGCAATTTCGCGTCGCGGATTTCTTAGCGGCATCGTAGCTTTCGGGTCCGGTGCGGCCGTGATGGGCGCGGGCACATTGCTGTCCAGCACATCCGTCGAAGCGCAGGCTGCTGGCCGCTTTGGGTTCGACCCGATTGCGATCCAGACTGACAACACAATCCACGTGCCAACAGGCTATTCATGGTCGCCCGTTGCGAAATGGGGCGAGCCGCTGTTTTCCGACGCCGAAGACCTGAGCCAGGATTTTGGTGTGGGCGTGGCCAGCTCTGACCGCGTGTTTGGTGAAAACACCGACGGGATGGAAACATTCGTTGTTGATGGTCGCCAAGTGATCGCCGTGAACCATGAATATGTGAACACGAAAATCAACCTGCCACAAAACGCCGATGGCGCTGTGCTAAGCGCGGACGACGTGCTGACACTGCAAAACATGCAGGGCGTGACCGTGATGGAAGTCGCGGAAAGCGCAGATGGTTGGGGTATTGTCGTGGATAGCGATTTGAACCGCCGTATCACGCAGTTGACACCAATGGCGATTTCCGGTCCTGCGGCTGGTCACGACTTGATGAAAACGGACGCTGATCCTGATGGCATGACCATCTTGGGGACGATGAATAACTGTGGTGCTGGCAAGACGCCTTGGGGCACGTATCTGACCTGTGAAGAGAACTTTAACGGGTATTTCGGCTCCACCGATGCTGATTTCGTAGCGCCAGACGGCTACGCGCGTTATGGCATCGGCGCTGAAGGCCGCTATGCCTACGAAAAGTTCGACGCCCGTTTCGACACATCCAAGAACCCGAACGAGCCGAACCGTTTCGGCTATGTCGTGGAAATCGACCCAAGCGACCCAACTGCGATGCCTGTGAAGCACACCGCCTTGGGCCGGTTTAAACACGAAAACGCAGCCGTGGTTATCGCACCTGATGGCCGTGTTGTTGTCTATCTGGGTGACGATGAGCGGGGCGAATTCCTGTACAAATACGTGTCCACCGGCGTCTACACACCGGGCGGCCCAACAGACACATTGCTCAGCGACGGGCAACTTTACGCAGCCAAGTTCGACACAAACATGACTGGCGAATGGCTCGCGTTGACGCCAGAAGCCACAGGCATGGACGCTGCTGAAATCGCGATCTTCACACGGACGGCTGCGTCGGCGGTTGGTGCCACGACGATGGATCGTCCTGAATGGGTGGCCGTGAACCCCGTTGCGGTCGAAGCTTACTGCGCCTTGACCAACAACTCGCGCCGCGGTCCTGATTTCACCAACGCGGGCGGTGATCCTGCCGTTGCAATCGAAGGGTCGCCAAACCCACGCGATGCCAACAACTATGGTCAAATCGTGCGTTGGCGTCCGGAAAACGACGATCACGCTGCGATTGATTTCACATGGGATCTCTATGTGATGGCAGGCAACCCGACTGTGCATGACGATCTGAACGCAGGCTCTGACAACATCAACGAAGGCAACTTGTTCAACTCGCCTGACGGGATGATGTTCGACAGCACGGGCATGTTGTGGATCCAAACCGATGGGGACGACAGCAACGAAGAAGGCTACGCTGGCATGGGCAACAACCAGATGCTTGCGGGTGATCCTGCAACGGGTCAGATCGAACGCTTTATGACAGGGCCAAACGGGTCCGAAGTCACGGGCCTCGCGTGGTCAGCAGACAAACGCACTATGTTCGTCGGTATCCAGCACCCATCAGCACCGTTCCCGGATGGTGACGGTATGCTGGCGCGATCTTCCATCGTGGCAATCAAGCGGGACGATAATGCGCTTGTAGGTTAACGAGTGCATGGGCGGGCCAAGCGCGGCCCGCCCACTTTCCTACCGATGCTGGTCTATCAGGATCGGGTTATCATCAGGGTCCAGCAGCATAATATGCGCAGGGCCAGTGGTGGCAGGATCGCAGGTCGCTTCCAGCTTGAAGCCCGCGTCTTGCAGGCGTTTTTGTATATCGCGCACATCCTCAAAGCCATCGGTCGGCTGCGCGTTATGATCCCAACCCGGATTAAACGTGAGCGTGTTCGCGGGGATATGCCCCTGAAAAAGCCCCAGCAGCGTGTCCCCATCCTTGAGAATCGCGTAGTTATGTTCGCTATTATCGTGGAATGTCTCGAATCCCAGCGTTTTGTAGAACGCAATAGAGGCGGCAAGGTCTTTGACGTTCAGGCTGGTTGAAAATGCACCAAGCGACATGATGGTCCTCCTGTGACGAATGTCGTGGGATCATAGCTTATGCGGGTTGAAATACAAAATCAGGCCTGCGCGACGCCCTGAAATTCCGCCGAAATCACCCGCCTTCAAAAACTTTTTTGACCATCGCCTGAAGTGACGCAACCTGACGCTTGATTTCCGGTGCGATTCCCAATAAATCGCGGGCAAAGTTGAACCGGGCCGGTTGGCCCCCGCATCAAAGGGCTTTGGCATATGGCTAAGGAAAAGTTTGAACGTAATAAACCGCACGTCAACATCGGCACAATCGGCCACGTTGACCACGGTAAAACGACACTGACAGCGGCGATCACAAAGTACTTTGGTGATTTCCAAGCGTATGACTCGATCGACGGCGCGCCAGAAGAAAAAGCACGTGGTATCACGATCTCTACTGCGCACGTTGAGTACGAGACTGAAACACGTCACTACGCGCACGTTGACTGCCCAGGTCACGCTGACTACGTCAAAAACATGATCACTGGTGCTGCCCAAATGGACGGCGCGATCTTGGTTGTGAACGCAGCAGACGGCCCAATGCCTCAGACACGCGAGCACATCCTGCTCGGCCGTCAGGTTGGCATCCCGTACATGGTTGTTTACATGAACAAAGTTGACCAAGTAGACGACGATGAGTTGCTCGAACTGGTTGAAATGGAAATCCGTGAGTTGCTGTCTTCTTACGAATATCCTGGCGACGACATCCCAGTCATCCCTGGTTCTGCTCTGGCAGCCATGGAAGGCCGCGATGACAACATCGGTGCTGACTCAATCAAAGCGCTGATGGCTGCTGTTGACGAGTACATCCCAACACCTGCACGTGCAGTTGACATGCCGTTCCTGCTGCCAGTTGAGGACGTGTTCTCGATCTCTGGTCGTGGTACAGTTGTAACTGGCCGTATCGAGCGCGGTGTTGTGAACGTGGGTGACGAATTGTCCATCGTGGGCATCAAAGACACACAGAAAACAACATGTACTGGCGTTGAAATGTTCCGCAAACTGCTTGATCGCGGTGAAGCAGGCGACAACGTAGGCGTTCTGTTGCGCGGCATCGACCGTGAAGCTGTTGAGCGTGGTCAGGTTCTGTGTAAGCCAGGTTCCGTGAACCCACACACAAAGTTCGAAGCAGAAGCCTATATTCTGACAAAAGAAGAAGGCGGTCGTCACACACCATTCTTCGCGAACTACCGTCCACAGTTCTACTTCCGTACAACTGACGTGACAGGCACTGTTGTCCTTCCAGAAGGCACAGAAATGGTCATGCCGGGCGACAACTTGAAGTTCAACGTTGAACTGATCGCACCAATCGCCATGGAAGACGGCCTCCGCTTCGCGATCCGCGAAGGCGGCCGTACTGTTGGCGCTGGTGTCGTTTCAAAGATTGTTGAGTAACAATCATTGAAACAGCGGGTGGCAGGGACTTTCCTCTTGGGGAAAGTGCCCGAGAACCCGCCTCGTTAAAGTTTATCGAAAAGGCCGCCCCAGAAATGGAGCGGCCTTTTTGTTTGCCCACGACCATGACACCATGGGGCATCCGTAAACTTTACTGTGAGACGACGATGACAAAGACCCTACCTGCAGTGTTCTTAATTCTTCTAACCGCTGCCTGCACAGGCTCAGGCAATCCCGACCGGCTGACCTCGGACCGGAATGGCAATGTCGTGACCGGTGTTGTGGGCGCGAATTGGGCCGATAACGAGCTTGATGTGACCTGTAACCCTGGCGAGACGCTCACCAACGTATCTGTCCAGCGCGATGCGTCCGGTACGGGGCCATTTTCCGGCATTTGCGCCGCTGCGTTGTAAGCCAAGCCCCCTTACACAAAAAAGCCGCACCTCGATTGAGGTACGGCTTATCGCATGGGAGTGCGAGGGGTCGTCGGGTGGTGTTATGCCGCTTCGGCATTCACGCCATTGGTAGCGATCTCGGTCATTGTCCGGTCGCCGTTGTAGGTGTGGTCAAGGCAGTCCTGCAGGATCGCAGCATCACCGTCTTCACCGATCCGGTTGGCAAACGCGACAAGGCAGCCGTAACCAGCCAGCGCATAGTGCACCATCCGCTGATATTGCGTGATGATCATCGCGTCGCGTGTGGCGGCATTGCCGAATTCTGAGTCGAGCGCATGGGCCTTCGCTTCTTTCACGAGACCTTCCATGCCTTTGCAGTGCTCACCATTTGGCTTCAAATCGTGCTTGTTGCAAAGCTCTGCAATCTTTTCGATTCCGTCGCTGACACCGTTAGCACCCGCGATCAGCGCTTCTGACAATGCTTTGTCGTCGGCGGCGCGGCCCAATTCAACGATGACATCCAAGGATTGCTTGTTCGCGCTCCAGATATCTTGCAGTTGATCGTGGTAGACGTCGTGCAGGGAATTAAGTGACATGATAATTTCCTTTCATTGCGTTTCGGTTACCCAGACAACACGGCGCGTCAGCAAACGTTCCACCTGAGTTTGAAAGAATCCCTGCGCCGCACGATCATGGGCGTCTACCTGCTGACATCAGTTGCGCTGGTCGCGCGGCTCTCATACAAAACGCCCATGCGTCATCTCATCATTCCAGCCCTTCTCGCGACTGTCCTGCCAACCACCATGGCGCAAGCACATCCGCATATTTTTGTCTCAGTCGAGGTAAGTGTTGTCTTTGAGGACGACGCACCTGCGGCTGTGAACCTTGCGTGGATTTACGACGATTACTTTTCACTGTTGATCACGGCTGATCTGGGCATTGATCTAGACGGTGATATGGTTCTGACGGAAGACGAAAAAGCCACGCTCGCCGCATCGGTCACGGAATGGCCTGCAGATTTCAAAGGTGATCTTGAGGTCATGCAGGGTACCGACGTCATCGCGCTGGCCGGGCGCACCGATCACACAATGACGTTCGAGAACGGTATCATGCGCGAAATGCACAGCCGTCCGATAGAAGCGCTGTCTGATCCCGACGCTCCGCTCACGATCCGCGTCTATGACCCGTTCTACTATGTCGCCTACGAACTGGTCGGCGATGTCACAATCGAAGGCCGCGATGATTGCAAAGCGACGGTGACGCCCGCGAATTTGGACGCGGCGTACACGATGGTCGAGGAATTGCTCTACGGACGTCCCGCGTCTGATGTGGGGCCGGACGAAGAATTCCCCGAAGTTGGCGTCGCCTTTGCAGATACGATTGAGATCACATGCGCAACATCGCGTTAATCCTGCTTTGCGCCATCGTCGCCGTGATCGTTTGGCTGTGGGGCTTTGGCGGCGCTGATGTTGTCAGCAGGTGGGCCACAACCACGCAGCGCGATGTGCAAAACAGTATGGCGGCAAGCCTGCGCGCGTTGAAAGCTGGACAACCAGGCGCGTTGCTGGGGTTGTGGGGGCTATGCTTTACCTACGGATTTGTTCATGCCGCAGGGCCGGGTCACGGCAAGCTGGTGATTGGTGGATACGGCGTCGGGGCACGGGTCGCAGCAACGCGGCTCGCGGGCTTGGCTGTGCTGTCGTCGTTGGCCCAAGCGGCATCGGCCGTTATTATGGTTTACGTGGCAATCTGGGCTTTGGGCTGGGGCCGCGAACAAATGACTGCTGCCGCCGATAAATTCTTTGCCCCGCTTAGCTACGCATTGATTGCTGCGGTTGGTGTCTGGCTGATCCTGCGCGGGGTGCGCCACTACATGCAGACCCGAAAGCAATCGCAAGGCCATGATCATCACCACCACGACCACGCCGACGACGGTGTTTGCAATCACTGCGGTCACGCGCATGGCCCCACGCCAGAGCAAGCCGCGAATGTACGCTCGATCCGCGATGCCTTGGCCGTCATTGTCTCTATCGCGATTCGTCCCTGTACGGGGGCGGTGTTCCTGCTGATCCTGACCCATGCGCTGGGCGTGTCGTGGGCTGGCATTATCGGCGCGTTTGTGATGGGCGTCGGCACCGCGCTCTTCACAGGCGTCATAGCCTTTGCGGCTGTTGGGTTGCGCGAAAGCGCGCTGGCGCAGATCGCGGGCGGCACCCGCACAGCGGTTGTTTTGGCTGCCGTGCAGATGCTCGCAGGGGCCACGATTGCGATGGTTGCGATCCAGCTGCTATTACGGGCCATCTGATCCGCTCAAGGAAAATGCCATGTCTGGACCAATCGCTGACCCACAAACGTTGCATCCTGTGATTTTACCGGACGGCACGCCGCATGAAGGCACGGTATTTCTGGCGCCGGCCGTAGCACATCACACCAAGTTCACAGTCGGCGAATACACCTACGCCAGCGCTCACACAGCGCCCGCCGATTGGGCGTTTCACCTCGCGCCATATCTCTATGATTTCTCACCAGAGGCCCTGACCATCGGCAAATTCTGCCAGATCGCGGACGGGGTCACGTTCATCACCGCCTCGGCCAATCACCGCTACGACGGCTTCTCTAGCTATCCGTTCATGATCTTTGGCGGCAGTGCGGCGTCGATGCCGAAGGCTGGTCCAGACACGACCATCGGCAATGACGTTTGGATCGGGCAGGGGGCAACGATCCTTCCGGGCGCGCAGATCGGCAATGGCGTGATTATCGCAGCGAAATCCGTGGTGCGTGGCAATATCCCAGACTACGCCATCGTCGGCGGCAATCCGGCAAAAATTTTGCGGATGCGGTTCGACGAGCCCACGATTGCCGCGCTGCTGGACATCGCGTGGTGGAATTGGCCCATCGCCAGAATCCAAGCCGCTGACGCCGCGATTGTTGGCGCTGACCTCGCCGCGTTACGTGACGCCTGACATCTGATCCGCCAGCGCGGTGACGCGGTTCAACTCTGTCGTCATCGCATTGCGTCCCGCTTCGATCTGGTCATCAGTCGCCTTGCGTGGGACCGCCACGTCAAGCCGATCAAACACAATCGCGCCGCGGGTAAAGGGCAGAGGGACTATCATACTGTCCCACGTTTTCAAAATCCGGTGCCGCTTGGTCGCAAACGCATAACCGTAAATCGGGCGCTGCATGATCCGCGCCCATTCAAGCGGCGCGTCTTTCACCGCAAACCCCGGACCCGTTGGCCCATCTGCGGTGATGCCGATACTGACACCTTCTTTGGCGCGTTTCATCACCACCCGCGACGCGGATACATTCGACCGTCTCGCGGACATCTCAATCGGTTGCAGCCCGAAATACGCCTGCAACGCACCCGCGGCCCGTCCAATCGGGGCGGTGTCATGCAAACAAGACAGCGACCCTGCGCGGCGCGGCCAATGCGGCGCGATCATCAGCAACCGACCATGCCACAGCGCACAGAGAACCGGACCATCCGCCAGTTCTTCCTCTAACGCATCAACGCCGTGCACGTCCCATTTCGACGTCGCAATACACAGCCGCAGATACCAGCCGATCAACGTCGCAATGACACGCGCCAAGGCTGGCGATTTTTCAAGACGGCGGCGGAAATTGGACATCGAGCGGCTCTGATTTGGAAAGACTTTCCTTTGATGCGCTTTTTTATCGCGCAAAGGCAAGGCGGGGCTTGAATATCAAATAAACTGCGGGTAGATCGACACTTGGTCAAAGTAGGGGCGTAGCTCAGTTGGTAGAGCGCCGGTCTCCAAAACCGAAGGTCGTGAGTTCGAGTCTCTCCGCCCCTGCCAGACCACCGATTCTGCCCGCGCAAGTGGAGGCACCATTCACATGACATCCCAAACATTGCCGACCACGATTGTGCTGCATCTTGGCGCACATAAAACGGCCAGCACGCATTTACAGCACGCGATTACGGCAGCATTGCCGATTGACGGCGTGACCTTTGCGGGACCGCAGGCATTGCGCGGGGTGGGCAAAAGCCTGCCAGAACTGTTCGGCTTTCCGTTCGATCCCGACAGTGCGACGGCCTCTGACCTGCCGCCGCAAGCGGCGTTGATGGCGCTGGCGGATGGTGCGGATCGTCTTGTGCTATCCGAAGAAACCTTTGCCGGAAAACTGCAACGCGGGTGGGGGCGCATCCCGACGCCGCTTTATTTCACAGCGCCTGGTCGTGTCGTACAACTGGCGCGTGCTTTCGCAGAGGCGGGTGGTCCAGCGATTGATCTGTGTCTCGGGATACGGAACCCGACGGGTTATCTCGGGTCGGCCTACAGCCAGATCCTAAGCGGCAACAGGGCCGTGTTGCCTGACAAATTCAAAGAGCATAATCCGTTCACCGTGGTGGATTGGGCCGACTACGTGCAGCGGTTGCGTGCGTGCAAAGGCGTGCGGTCACTGACGGTTTGGCGCTATGAGGACTACGCTGACCTGTTCCCGGCGATCTGTACTGCGATGGTAGGCACGCCTGACGTCACGCCACTCGATGAACGCATTCAACCGCGCTTGTCAGAGCAAGCCGTGGATACGATTCTACTGGCAAAGCAATGGACCGGCGCTGCGTTCAAGCGCGAAGCGGCAGAGGCGTTGCCGACTACCGCGAGCAACCCGCCCTACGACCTCTACGACGCGCAAACGCATACCGCATCGCGGGCCTTTTATGCCGATCAATGCCGCGCGATTGCAGCGATGCCCGATGTGACGTTTTTGCAGAAATAATGCCGATCAACGCAAGCGGCGCGTGACCGCTTGAAAACCCTGCACAGACTGCGTATGTGACCCGAACAGAAGTAAAGGACCGCGACCCATGGCCAATCCAGTCAGATTCATCAACGAGACCCGCGCAGAAGTTGCCAAGGTTGTCTGGCCGTCCCGTCGCGAGGTCGTCATGACCACGATTATGGTCTTCATCATGGCGACATTGACCGCGATCTTCTTCTTCCTCGTCGACCTTTTGATCCGCAGCGGCCTGCAAGGCGTGCTGAGCTACTTCGGTAGCTAAAGCCACGCATTCACGCCGTTATGAACGGGCTACGGCCCGCGCTTCGGACGTAATGACCTGTACTCACATCGACGCGCCCACCGCTGGCATCCCATTTTGACGCCCTAACGTCCGCTCCGCGTTGTAACCACGCAGCCGATATACGTCGGAAATCTCACGTCACCCCCTTGAAAACATTGGTCTGGGGCGGTACGACGCCTCAACTTTCGGGAAAGGCGTGCGGCGAATCAAGTTGCGCGCCGCTTTTTATTGACCCGCGCAAACGGTGTAACCGCTTGTGATAATTGGAACTTTGCGGCTCTGTCCGCAATCGGCAAAGGTGCTTTTTCATATGGCCAAACGTTGGTATTCTGTAAGCGTCCTCTCGAACTTTGAGAAAAAGATCGCAGAGACCATTCGCCAAAAAGCGGAAGAGCAAGGTTTGGCTGACCAAATCGAAGAAGTGCTGGTTCCCACCGAGGAAGTGATCGAAGTCCGTCGCAACAAAAAAGTGACAGCCGAACGTCGCTTTATGCCGGGCTACGTTTTGGTCCGCATGGATATGTCCGACGAGGGCTACCACCTGATCAACTCGATCAACCGCGTCACAGGTTTCTTGGGCCCGCAAGGTCGCCCGATGCCAATGCGCGATGCTGAAGTAAAAGCGATCCTTGGTCGCGTTGAAGAAGGCCAGGAGGCCCCACGCACGCTGATCAGCTTTGAGATTGGCGAGAAAGTTAAAGTTTCGGACGGTCCGTTCGAAGATTTCGACGGTATGGTGGAAGAAGTGGACGAAGAGAACCAGCGCCTCAAGGTGACTGTGTCTATCTTTGGCCGCGCGACACCCGTCGAATTGGAATACACGCAGGTTGTGAAACAATAATCTGCGCGTTCAGACGTGGGAGAAACGGTCTACGGACCACTTCGAACCACGGCAAACCGCCTCACTTAGGTGAGGCATTGTAGGGCAAGCAATCGCTTGTCGCTGAAAAAGGAGAGGCCACATGGCCAAGAAAGTAGTCGGGACGCTTAAGCTGCAAGTGCCAGCTGGTAAAGCAAACCCATCCCCACCTGTAGGCCCAGCACTGGGTCAACGCGGTATCAACATCATGGAATTCTGTAAGGCCTTCAACGCGAAGACCCAAGAGATGGAAGCTGGCGCACCTTGCCCGACTGTCATCACTTACTACGCAGACAAATCCTTCTCGATGGAAATCAAGACGCCACCAGCGTCCCATTACATCAAGAAAGCCGCTAAACTGACATCCGGTTCGAAAACACCGGGCCGCGCAGTTGCAGGTTCCATCACTGGTAAGCAGGTTCGTGAGATCGCTGAAGCCAAGATGAAAGACTTGAACGCGACGTCCATCGAAGGCGCAATGCTGATCATCGCGGGCTCTGCTCGCTCTATGGGCATCGAGGTGAAGTAATGGCTAAATTTGGTAAGCGCACAACTGCAGCGCGCGCAGCATTTGCAGGCAAAGCAGACGTCACCGTTTCCGAGGCTGTTGCCTTGATGAAGGACAACGCAAAAGCGAAGTTCGACGAAACAATCGAAATCTCCCTCCAGTTGGGTGTTGATCCACGTCACGCAGACCAAATGGTTCGCGGGACTGTATCTTTGCCAAACGGCACAGGTAAAACAGTACGCGTTGCTGTGTTTGCACGTGGCGAAAAAGCTGAAGAAGCAAAAGCAGCTGGTGCGGACATCGTTGGTGCAGAAGACCTGATGGAAACAGTTCAGGGCGGCACAATCGAATTTGATCGTTGCATCGCGACACCTGACATGATGGGCGTTGTTGGCCGTTTGGGTAAGGTCCTTGGACCACGTAACCTGATGCCAAACCCACGCGTTGGTACTGTGACTATGGACGTTAAAGCTGCTGTTGAAGCGGCTAAAGGCGGCGAAGTTCAGTTCAAAGCGGAAAAAGCCGGCGTTGTTCACGCTGGTATCGGCAAAGCGTCCTTCACAGCGGCTCAGCTTGAAGAAAACGTTAAGGCATTTGTTGACGCGGTTCAGAAGGCACGTCCTTCCGGCGCAAAAGGCACATACATGAAGAAGATCGCAGTATCTTCGACAATGGGCCCAGGCGTGACATTGTCCATCGCAAACGCGACTGGCAACTAAGCCTGCTGTAGGCTTCGTCCTACGTTTGAAATGAAGAAGCGGCCCTTCGCGTGCGAGGGGCCGTTTTTTTGTGTGGGGGGGGCTGCTGTGCGGACAAAGCTACAACACACAGTTTGCTGCATGTGAAAATTGCGCACAATAATTGCGAGCTGATTATCAGGAATTTGGGAGAGGTGAATTTGAGTGAAATTTTTGAGAAACGGTTTGTCGTCTTTATTGACATATTGGGGTTCGGGGCAATGGTCAGCGCTGCATCGAAGGATCCAGACGGCAAGATCGCGAAGCGCGTTGATCAGGCGTTATCAATCATACACAAGATGAGCCTGCTTGAAGTAGACGTTGTTGACACGACGGGCAGCATTAATGGCTTTCATAGCCACATATTCTCTGACTGTATTGTGATGTCCGTCAAGCCAGAGTCATTTGCGGTGTCAAAACTTTTCATTGAGTTGGCCAGATTGACAGTGGACTTAATGTCCATTGGTGTTTGGATCAGGGGAGGAATGTCCCATGGTTTGATTTCAAAAAGAAGATCAACACCTTGGGGGCCTTCGGTGGTCGAGGCGTATAACGTTGAAAGTCAGTTGGCGGTCAATCCTCGCATCGCGCTCAGCAAAACAGCGCATGATTTTGTTGTGACCCAGATGGACCGAAAACAAGAAGAAAGCCTCATTGTCCGTGATGAAGATGGCATCTGGTCGTTGGCTCCATTCGTTTGGGCTCTAAGGAGCAGCTACGAGCAGAATGAAATTCTTACGGAGGAAAAAGGGAACTCGATTAAGAAACACCTTGAAGTTGCGCATAGAGACACTGTCGATAATCCAAAGGTGTTCAAAAAAATCGACTGGCTTTCGTGGCAATGGGATACTCACGTTAAACCAAGGAATGGTCATCCAAGGTTTGATTGCAGAACTCACTTTGGAAAAAGTCGCGACCTTGTTGACGTATACGCGAGAGCAAGAGACAGTTAGGGCTCGAATCGGACATTAGCCGCATTTGCCTCTATGCTACGATTGTCCAAACACCACGCTGTAGCAATTCTTCCACAAACCCTTGGCAAATCCCCCACCCCCCGTTAAAGCATCCTCAGGGGCTGAACGATTGATTCGTGCAGTCCTATATTCGTCCGAGACGGTGGGTTGGCCCATAAGCCATTAATTCCTGCCTGAGACGGGATAGACCAGAATTTTCGAGGCTCAACCTCGGTCCTGATGGCTCCCCCGTATATGTGGACCTAGACTGTTGGATGGCTTGCCATTCAGCAAAATTGAGCCGGAGGGGATACCCTCCAAACTTGGAGTGAAACTGTGGATAGAGCACAAAAAGAACAGCTGGTCGATGAACTCGGCCAAGTCTTTGAAAGCTCTGGCGTTGTAGTGGTTGCCCGCTACGAAGGCATGACAGTTGCCGAAATGCAGGACCTGCGCGCACAAATGCGTGACGTTGATGGGTCCGTACGCGTTGCCAAGAACAAGCTCGCCAAAATCGCCCTCGAGGGCAAGCCATGCGCAAGCATCGGTGAATTCCTCGAAGGTATGACTGTTCTCGCCTATTCCGAAGATCCTGTCGCTGCGGCGAAGATCATGGATGGCTATGCTAAGACAAACGATAAACTCGTTATTCTTGGCGGTGCTATGGGTGAGACTGCTCTGGACGTAGCTGGTGTGAAAGCCGTTGCCGCGATGCCTTCCCGCGAGGAGCTTATTGCTTCTATCGTTGGTTGTATCGGTGCACCTGCAAGCAACATCGCTGGGGCCATTGGCGCGCCTGCTTCGAACATCGCAAGCATTCTCTCTACGATCGAAGAGAAAGCTGCATAAAGCAACTTGGATTGACTTAGGGGCATCTGCCCTGACGTTGGAACACACTATTTAGAAATGGAAAAGCAAATGGCTGATCTGAAGAAACTTGCTGAAGAGATCGTTGGTCTGACCCTTCTCGAAGCACAAGAACTGAAAACCATCCTCAAAGACGAGTATGGCATCGAACCAGCAGCCGGTGGCGCTGTTATGATGGCTGGCCCTGCTGATGGCGGTGCTGCTGCAGAAGAGAAGACTGAATTTGACGTCATTCTCAAAAATGCTGGCGCATCTAAAATCAACGTCATCAAAGAAGTTCGCGGCATCACAGGTCTTGGCCTGAAAGAAGCTAAAGACCTCGTTGAAGCTGGCGGCAAAATCAAAGAAGGCGTTCCTGCTGCTGAGGCTGAAGAAGTCAAAGCTAAGCTGGAAGCAGCTGGCGCGGAAGTTGAAGTGGCCTAAGCCATCTTCGATTGAAGTAATGAACCCGGTCTGCAGCAATGCAGGCCGGGTTTTTCTTTTGGGGCAGGGCGCATTGGTATCGGCGGACTTGTTAACCAATTGCAATTTTAGCATTGCGTAACAGGCCATCGCGGCGTCATACTGTACATCATCGCGCCGAATGCGTGATTGATCCTGAACTGACGTTGCGCCACGACTCGTTCGCCGCACATATAAAATGTGTTGATTTTTGGGATTGACCTTGAACTCTATCCGAATCTCTCTTACTTGGGCGGTTCGTTCGGCAACTATGGCATCGCTAAAAAATTAAAATCTAAACATGCTTATCTTTCAAAGCGCCACTTTAGCGCGTTTTGACAGGTAAGTTTGGTCGTTTCGGGAGAGATGTTTGGGAAACATCTCGGGTATTGAAACGGTCCTGCCGCAAATCGGACGCATTCTGGTCGCCCAGCCAAGATGCGTTCTGACATTATGGAGACCCGGCTGATATGGCTCAATCCTTCCTCGGTCAGAAGCGCCTGCGTAAATACTACGGTAAAATCCGCGAAGTTCTGGAAATGCCGAACCTTATTGAGGTTCAAAAATCGTCATACGACCTGTTCCTGCGTTCCGGCGACAGCGACACCCCGCTAGACGGCGAAGGCATCAAGGGCGTTTTTCAGTCGGTTTTCCCGATCAAAGACTTCAACGAGACTGCCGTTCTTGAATTCGTAAAATACGAGCTTGAGAAACCAAAATACGACGTCGAAGAATGCCAGCAGCGCGATATGACGTATTCAGCCCCGCTGAAAGTCACATTGCGCCTGATCGTATTTGATGTGGACGAAGATACTGGTGCGAAGTCAGTAAAAGACATCAAAGAACAAGACGTATTCATGGGCGACATGCCTTTGATGACGCCAAACGGCACTTTCGTTGTCAACGGCACAGAGCGTGTTATCGTTTCCCAGATGCACCGTTCGCCGGGCGTGTTCTTTGATCACGACAAAGGTAAAACTCACTCTTCAGGTAAGCTCTTGTTCGCATGCCGGATCATTCCTTATCGTGGTTCATGGCTCGACTTTGAATTCGACGCCAAAGACCTCGTGTTCTGCCGGATCGACCGTCGTCGTAAATTGCCTGTCACAACTTTGCTGTACGCACTTGGTTACGACCAAGAAGGCATCATGGACGCCTACTACAACACAGTTGATTACAAGCTGGATGCGAAAAGCCAGTCTTGGACAACGAAATTCTTCCCAGAGCGCGTGCGCGGCACACGTCCTGCGCATGATTTGGTTGACGCGGCAACTGGCGAAGTCATCGCTAAAGCTGGCGAAAAAGTTACACCACGGTCCGTTAAGAAACTGATCGACGAAGCTAAAGTCTCTGATCTTTTGGTTCCGTTCAACCAGATCGTTGGCAAATTCGTTGCACGTGACATCATTAACGAAGAAACCGGCGCAATCTACGTTGAAGCTGGCGACGAGCTGGTTCTCGAAATGGACAAAGCTGGCGACGTGATCGGCGGTACGCTGAAAGACCTCGTTGATGCGGGCATCACAGAGATCCCTGTTCTGGACATCGACAACATCAACGTGGGCGCATACATGCGCAACACGATGGCGGCTGATAAAAACCTGAACCGCGAAACTGCGCTGATGGATATCTACCGCGTGATGCGCCCAGGCGAGCCACCAACCGTTGATGCGGCCTCTGCGCTGTTTGACACATTGTTCTTCGATTCCGAGCGTTACGACCTGTCCGCTGTTGGTCGCGTGAAGATGAACATGCGTCTCGATCTGGATGCCGACGACACAATGCGCACACTGCGCAAGGACGACATCGTTGCTTGTATCAAAGCGCTTGTTGAACTGCGTGATGGCAAAGGCGACGTGGACGATATCGACCACCTCGGCAACCGTCGTGTGCGTTCTGTTGGCGAATTGATGGAAAACCAGTACCGTGTTGGCCTGCTTCGTATGGAGCGCGCGATCAAGGAACGTATGTCTTCTGTTGAAATCGACACAGTCATGCCACAAGACCTGATCAACGCGAAACCTGCTGCGGCAGCTGTGCGTGAATTCTTCGGGTCTTCCCAGCTGTCCCAGTTCATGGACCAAACCAACCCGCTCTCGGAAGTCACGCACAAGCGTCGTCTGTCCGCGCTTGGACCCGGTGGTTTGACACGTGAACGTGCTGGCTTTGAAGTACGTGACGTTCACCCAACACACTACGGCCGTATGTGTCCGATTGAGACACCGGAAGGGCCGAACATTGGTCTGATCAACTCACTCGCGACATTTGCGCGTGTGAACAAATACGGCTTCATCGAAACACCATACCGCAAGGTTGTAGACGGCAAGGTCACAGACGATGTGTCCTACATGTCCGCAACCGAAGAGATGCGTCACACTGTAGCTCAGGCCAACGCTGGCTTGACCGACGAAGGCGTGATCATCAACGATCTGGTGTCGACACGGAAAAACGGCGACTACACACTGAGCCCACGTGAAAATGTTGACTTGATCGACGTTTCGCCAAAGCAGTTGGTTTCTGTTGCTGCGTCCTTGATCCCATTCCTTGAAAACGACGATGCGAACCGGGCCCTGATGGGATCCAACATGCAACGTCAGGCGGTTCCATTGCTTCAGGCAGAGGCACCACTGGTCGGGACTGGTATCGAAGAAGTTGTAGCACGCGATTCCGGTGCGGCTTACATGGCGAAACGTGCGGGTATCATCGACCAAGTTGATGCGCAGCGTATCGTTATTCGTGCCACCGAAGACCTCGGTCTGGGTGATGCGGGCGTCGACATCTACCGTATGCGTAAATTCCAGCGGTCCAACCAAAACACCTGCATCAACCAGCGTCCGCTGGTGAAAGTGGGCGAAAAGGTCACCAAAGGTCAGGTTATCGCTGACGGTCCATCCACAGATATGGGTGAATTGGCTCTGGGTAAAAACGTGATCGTCGCGTTTATGCCTTGGAACGGCTACAACTACGAAGACTCCATTCTGATCTCCGAGCGTGTGACACGCGACGACGTCTTCACTTCGATCCACATCGAAGAATTTGAAGTCGCGGCACGTGACACGAAACTTGGGCCTGAAGAAATCACACGCGATATTCCAAACGTAGGTGAAGAAGCGCTGCGCAACCTTGATGAAGCCGGTATCGTGTATATCGGTGCTGAAGTTGGGCCTGCAGACATTCTGGTTGGTAAGATCACACCAAAAGGCGAAAGCCCGATGACACCGGAAGAAAAACTTCTGCGTGCCATCTTTGGTGAAAAAGCATCCGACGTGCGTGACACGTCCTTGCGTCTGCCACCGGGTGACTACGGTACGATCGTTGAAGTGCGTGTGTTTAACCGCCACGGCATCGAAAAAGACGAACGTGCGTTGCAGATCGAGCGTGAAGAAGTTGAACGCCTTGCGCGCGACCGTGACGATGAGCTGGTCATCCTTGACCGGAACATCTACGCGCGTCTGCACTCGATGATCATCGGCAAAACTGCTGTCAAAGGTCCAAAAGGGTTCAAATCGAACTCTGTTGTGACTGAAGAAGCATTGGCCGAATTTGGTCGCGGTGCGTGGTGGCAATTCGCCCTAGAGGCCGAAGGCGATGCACAAGTCGTCGAAGCCCTGAACGAGCAGTACGAAGCGCAAAAGCGCATGATGGATGCCCGTTTTGAAGACAAAGTCGAAAAAGTCCGTCGTGGTGACGATTTGCCACCGGGCGTGATGAAGATGGTCAAAGTCTTCGTTGCGGTGAAGCGTAAGCTGCAGCCGGGCGATAAGATGGCTGGTCGTCACGGCAACAAAGGTGTTATTTCCAAGGTTGTACCAATGGAAGACATGCCATTCCTCGCGGATGGGACACCTGTCGACTTCTGTCTGAACCCACTCGGCGTGCCTTCACGTATGAACGTTGGTCAGATTTTGGAAACACACATGGGCTGGGCCGCACGCGGTCTGGGTATCCAAGTGGACGAAGCATTGGGTGAATACCGCCGCTCTGGCGACATGACACCAGTGCGTGAAGCTATGCGCATCGCTTACGGCGATGATGTCTATGCGGAAGGTCTGGAAGGCATGGAGCAGGACGATTTGCTCGAAGTCGCAGGCAACGTCACACGCGGTGTTCCAATCGCCACACCAGTCTTCGATGGTGCCAAAGAAGCAGACGTCAACGACGCGCTGACACGGGCTGGTTTCAGCACGTCAGGCCAGTCGGTTCTGTTTGATGGCCGCACAGGTGAGCAGTTTAGCCGTAAGGTGACTGTGGGTGTGAAATACCTGCTGAAACTGCACCACTTGGTCGATGATAAGATCCACGCACGGTCCACAGGACCATACTCGCTCGTCACGCAACAGCCGCTGGGTGGTAAAGCCCAGTTCGGTGGTCAGCGCTTCGGTGAGATGGAAGTTTGGGCATTGGAAGCATACGGCGCGGCATACACGCTGCAAGAGATGCTCACAGTCAAGTCGGATGACGTTGCTGGCCGTACCAAAGTGTACGAGTCGATCGTCAAAGGCGAAGACAACTTTGAAGCTGGCGTGCCAGAATCCTTCAACGTGCTCGTGAAAGAAGTCCGGGGTCTCGGCCTCAACATGGAACTCCTGGATTCGGAGGATGAGGAATAAGAATTTTCCTGAAAATTCTTGGGGATCGATTTTTCTAGAAAAATCGGTTCCCGACCTCTCCCCTTCGCGCCCTATTCAAGGAATTGAAAATGAACCAGGAACTGACAAACAACCCGTTTAACCCGATCACACCGGCGAAAACGTTTGACGAAATCAAGGTCTCTTTGGCCTCACCAGAACGGATCCTGTCATGGTCCTTCGGTGAGATCAAAAAGCCGGAAACCATCAACTACCGTACCTTCAAACCAGAGCGGGACGGCCTGTTCTGTGCGCGTATCTTTGGCCCGATCAAAGATTACGAATGCCTGTGTGGTAAATATAAGCGCATGAAGTATCGCGGCGTTGTCTGCGAGAAATGTGGTGTTGAAGTTACGCTTCAAAAAGTACGTCGCGAACGTATGGGCCACATCGAACTGGCTGCACCTGTTGCGCACATCTGGTTCCTCAAGTCGCTTCCATCCCGGATCGGCCTGATGCTGGATATGACGCTGCGCGATCTTGAGCGTATTTTGTACTTTGAAAACTACGTTGTCATCGAACCGGGTCTGACAGAGCTGACCTATGGTCAGTTGATGACCGAAGAAGAATTCAACGACGCCCAAGACATCTATGGCATGGATGCGTTCCAAGCCAACATCGGTGCCGAAGCGATCCGCGAAATGCTGTCCCAGATCGACCTTGAAGGCGAAGCAGAGCAGTTGCGTGCTGACCTGAAAGAAGCCACTGGCGAATTGAAGCCGAAGAAGATCATCAAACGTTTGAAGATCGTCGAAAGCTTTATCGAATCTGGCAACCGTCCCGAGTGGATGGTTCTGACAGTGATCCCTGTGATTCCGCCAGAATTGCGCCCACTGGTGCCTCTGGATGGTGGCCGTTTTGCGACGTCCGATTTGAACGACCTTTACCGTCGTGTGATCAACCGGAACAACCGTCTGAAGCGACTGATCGAGCTGCGCGCGCCTGACATCATCGTTCGTAACGAAAAGCGGATGTTGCAGGAATCTGTCGATGCGTTGTTCGACAACGGTCGTCGTGGTCGCGTCATCACAGGTGCGAACAAACGTCCATTGAAATCCCTCAGCGATATGCTGAAGGGTAAGCAAGGTCGCTTCCGTCAAAACCTTTTGGGTAAGCGCGTCGACTTCTCTGGCCGTTCGGTCATTGTGACGGGTCCTGAATTGAAACTGCACCAGTGTGGTCTTCCCAAGAAGATGGCGCTCGAGCTGTTCAAACCGTTCATCTACTCGCGTCTTGAGGCCAAAGGTCTGTCTTCCACTGTGAAGCAAGCCAAGAAATTGGTCGAAAAAGAGCGTCCAGAAGTCTGGGATATCCTCGACGAGGTTATCCGCGAGCACCCAGTCATGCTGAACCGTGCGCCGACATTGCACCGTCTTGGCATTCAGGCGTTCGAACCAGTTCTGATCGAAGGTAAAGCCATCCAGCTTCACCCGCTTGTGTGTTCTGCGTTTAACGCTGACTTTGACGGCGACCAAATGGCGGTTCACGTCCCACTGTCCTTGGAAGCACAGCTTGAAGCACGTGTTTTGATGATGTCCACGAACAACGTTCTGTCACCGTCCAACGGTGCGCCGATTATTGTTCCGTCACAGGATATGATCTTGGGCTTGTACTACACCACAATCATGCGGAACGGCATGGTCGGTGAAGGTATGATGTTCTCTGACATCGAAGAAGTAGAGCACGCTTTGACCGCTGGTGAAGTTCACCTGCACGCCAAAATCCAAGCGCGTATGCCGCAGATCGACGACGAAGGTAACGAAGTGATGGTTCGCTTTGAAACGACACCGGGTCGTCTGCGTCTGGGTGCATTGCTGCCACTGAACACAAAGGCACCGTTTGCCCTTGTGAACCGTCTTCTGCGGAAGAAAGAAGTGCAGCAGATCATTGATACGGTCTACCGCTACTGTGGTCAGAAAGAATCCGTGATTTTCTGTGACCAGATCATGACAATGGGCTTCCGCGAAGCGTTCAAGGCAGGCATCTCGTTTGGTAAAGACGACATGGTTGTTCCTGAAACAAAGTGGCCGCTGGTTGGCGAGACACGCGATCAGGTGAAAGACTTTGAACAACAGTACATGGACGGCCTGATTACTCAGGGTGAAAAGTACAACAAAGTTGTCGATGCATGGTCAAAATGTAACGACAAAGTCACTGACGCGATGATGGCAACGATTGGTACAACACCAATCATGGAAAACGGCTCTGAAGGTGAACCAAACTCGGTTTACATGATGGCTCACTCCGGTGCCCGTGGTTCGGTTACACAGATGAAACAGCTGGGCGGGATGCGCGGCTTGATGGCTAAGCCAAACGGCGAAATCATCGAGACACCAATCATCTCGAACTTTAAAGAAGGTCTGACCGTTCTCGAGTACTTCAACTCGACACACGGTGCTCGTAAGGGTCTGTCAGATACGGCTTTGAAAACAGCGAACTCTGGTTACCTGACACGTCGTCTTGTTGACGTCGCTCAAGACTGCATCGTCCGTGAGGTCGATTGTGGAACTGAGATGGCGATTACTGCTGAACCAGCAGTGAACGATGGCGAAGTGATTGCGACACTTGCTGAACGTGTTCTTGGTCGTGTGTCCGCGGATGACGTTATCCGTCCAGGCACTGACGAAGTGATCGTTGCAGCAGGCGAGTTGATCGACGAGCGGACATCTGATCTGATCGACGTTGCGGGCATTTCCAAAATGCGCATCCGTTCACCACTGACATGTGAGGCCGACGACGGCGTCTGTGCGATGTGCTACGGTCGTGACCTTGCCCGTGGTACTCGCGTCAACATCGGTGAGGCCGTCGGCATCATCGCGGCGCAGTCCATTGGTGAGCCTGGTACACAGTTGACGATGCGGACATTCCACATCGGCGGCGTTGCACAAGGTGGTCAGCAGTCCTTCCAAGAGGCATCGCAGCCCGGTAAAATCCGTTTCGACAACGCAAGCTTGCTGGAAAATACAGCTGGTGAGAATGTCGTCATGGGCCGGAACATGGTGCTCTCGATCGAAGACAGCGAAGGCACTGAGTTGTCCAAGCACAAAGTCGGCTACGGTTCCAAAGTCTTCGTCAAAGAAGGTCAGGACATCCTGCGCGGCGACAAACTGTTCGAATGGGATCCGTTTACGCTTCCTATCATCGCTGAGAAATCAGGTACTGCGCGCCACGTTGACCTCGTCAACGGTATCGCTGTGCGTGAAGAAACCGATGACGCGACAGGCATGACACAGAAGATCGTGACTGACTGGCGTGCAGCACCAAAAGGCAATGAACTTGCACCGAAGATCATTGTTGTCGGCGCTGACGGCGAGCCTGCTCTGAAAGACGACGGTAACCCAGTATCCTACGGCATGTCCGTTGATGCGGTTCTGTCTGTCGAAGACGGTCAGGAAATCTCTGCTGGTGACGTTCTTGCGCGTATTCCGCGTGAGGGTGCCAAGACCAAGGACATTACCGGTGGTTTGCCACGGGTTGCGGAATTGTTCGAAGCACGTCGTCCAAAAGATCACGCGATCATCGCCGAAATCGATGGTTACGTGCGCTTTGGCAAAGACTACAAAAACAAGCGTCGCATCGCGATTGAATCTGCTGATGATGCAGACATCAAAGTCGAATACATGGTGCCTAAGGGTAAGCACATTCCAGTTGTGGAAGGTGACTTTGTCCAAAAGGGCGATTACATCATGGACGGCAACCCTGCTCCGCACGATATTCTTGCGGTTATGGGCGTCGAAGCTTTGGCTGACTACATGATCGACGAAGTTCAGGACGTTTACCGTCTGCAGGGCGTTAAGATCAACGATAAGCACATCGAAGTCATCGTGCGTCAGATGCTCCAGAAATGGGAAATCCAAGACAGCGGCGACACAGTTCTGCTCAAGGGCGAAACTGTCGATAAAGCTGAATTCGATGAAGCCAACGCCAAAGCGCTGAAGCGTGGCGACCGCGTTGCAACAGGCGAGCCGATCCTCTTGGGGATCACCAAAGCGTCATTGCAAACACGTTCGTTCATCTCTGCGGCGTCGTTCCAGGAAACCACGCGGGTTCTGACAGAGTCTTCTGTTCAGGGTAAGCGCGACAAACTGGTCGGCCTCAAAGAGAACGTCATCGTGGGTCGTCTGATCCCTGCGGGTACAGGTGGGGCAACCCAGCGTGTGCGCAAGATCGCGACTGATCGTGATAACGTCGTTGTTGAAGCACGCCGTGATGAGGCCGAACAAGCCGCAGCACTCGCCGCACCAACACCGTCGGACATGAACGATGATGTTGTTGGCGCAGACGTTTTCGACACAATCGTCGAGGAAACGCCGGATAGCCGCGATTAATCTGACCCGTCAGATCTAAGACTTCAAAAGGCCCCCGCAGTTCGCTGCGGGGGCCTTTTTCTTTGCCAGCACGGTCATTTTCAGTCGTGGCGCAACCGCAGTTTGCAGCGCCCAGGTCACGTGCAATCCATTGGTGTAGCACGGTTAAAGTTTAACCACTTGGTCAGGTTCTCCCGACTTGATCGGTTAATAGCGCTGCCCTAGCGTCAACTGTATGCACGCAATTTTCGTGCGTGACGACACGCCCACTGGAAAGAAATAATCATGTCCATTCGCAAACTGGCGCATCCCTTTGCTGCACCGCAAAATGGGGTGGCCGTCATTAACTTGATCGTAACGACCGTGATGTACTTTGGCGCAATCGCCATAGGGGCCGTCTATTTTGGCAACTATCCCGTCATGGCGCTCGCGATCATTGTCTTCGCTGGCGGTGGCATCCGCTTTTTCGGGGCGCAGCACGACTGTGGCCACGCCGCACATTTCAGCAATCGCAAGGTTAACACCATCGTCGGCATCGTCCTCGGCGCCTTCACTGCGCATCCGTTCTACGCGATGCGCTACAATCACAACCTGCACCACCGTCACATTGGCAACCTCGATGAACGCGAAGCCCACGAAGTCCTGACATGGACCGTCGCAGAATACCACGCAGCGGGTTTCTGGGGCAGGGCGTTCTACCGCACCTACCGCTCGATCCCCGTAATCTATTTCTTCGGGCCGATCTTCATCTTCTTCCTACGTTACCGAATCCCCAAGAACGTCAGCAAAACAGGCTGGCTGGATGTCATCATGCAAAACGGGCTGATGTTCGGACTTTGGTATGCGATCTACACCATCGGCGGCAGCACAGCCTTCGCGTTCTTCATGATCGCCAACGTCTTTGCCGCGTGTTTCGGCACCTTCATGGTCTACGCGGGCCACAACTTTGAAGAGGCGTATTGGGAACACGAAAACGCAGTCGATTTCGAAGAGGCATCGCTGCAAGGCTCTAGCGTTCTGGATTTTGGTCCGATCTTCCACTTCCTGACCTACAACTTCGCCTACCACGATCTGCACCACCTCTACGTCAAAATTCCGGCCTACCGTCTCAAGGCATGTCACGACGCATTGGCCCATGTTCTCGAACCCACAAAAATGGGCTGGGGCGAGGCAATCGCCTGCGTGAAATGGAAACTCTGGGACGAAGACAGCAAACGCATGGTTCGGTTTTCTGACGTGAAAGAACCCGTCGCCCTGCAGCTCGCCGAATAATCTGGCGCAGCCATTAGGCCGCTGCTACGGATGAGCCATGGCGATCTTGACAGACAACATGCGCGGCGCGCTCTTTATGGTGGGGGCGATGACGGCCTTCACGGTGAACGATGCGTTCATGAAAACCGTGTCAGCTGACCTGTCGCTGATGCAGTCGATTTTCCTGCGCGGCGCAATCGTGATGCCGCTGCTGTTTGCGTTGTGTAAATTGATGGGGCAGCTACGTTTCGACCTGAGCAAGCGTGACTGGATGCTCGTGGCAATCCGCACAACCGCTGAAGCAATCAGCGCGTTTTTGTTCATCACAGCCCTGTTTAACATGCCGCTCGCCAACGTCAGCGCGATCCTTCAGGCGCTTCCGCTCACGGTCAGCTTGGCTGCGGCGTTGTTTTTCAAAGAACCGCTTGGTTGGCGTCGTATCACCGCGATTATCTTCGGGTTTACGGGTGTGCTGCTGATCGTCCGTCCCGGTGGCGAAGATTTCAACGTCTTTTCACTCTACGCAATCGCCGCTGTACTGCTCGTGACCGTGCGCGATCTGGCCGCGCGGCGCATGTCCCGCAATGTGCCATCCACGCTGGCCGCCGCCATCGCCGCATCCGGTGTCACGCTCATGGCCGCACTTGGATTGCCGTTCGACACATGGGCACCGGTCGAGCTGCATCATCTCGCCCTACTTGGCGGCGCTGCGGTGTTTGTAATCGGGGGATATGTGTTTTCGGTCGCCGCGATGCGGGTCGGTGAAATCGGTTTTGTCGCACCGTTCCGCTACACAAGCCTGCTGGTCGCATTGGTGCTCGGCTACATCGTATTCGGAGAAATCCCCAAGCTGTTAACCTTCATCGGGGCAGGGATTGTGGTCGCGATGGGGATGTTCACGCTCTACCGCGAGCAACGTGTCAAAAGGCGGCTGGCCCGTCTCGCAGGCCAGCCACGATGAGTTAGTCGCGCTCTGCGTAGAAGCGACCGCCACCCTGTAACTGAATGTTGTAATCGTCGGTCGTGCCGTCGGTTCCGCCATAGATAGTACCGGTTGCAACTTCGGCGTCGTCATCGCGAAGGTTGCCTTCCAACGTCAGATCCCAGCCGTTTGAGTCGCGGCTTACGTCGTCTGAAAGTACGCCCTTAAGAACACCGTCGGCGCGTGCATCAATTTGCCCTCCAACAACGCGGCCTGATACTGTTAGATTTCCGCTAAAAGCTTGATCCTCGAAGCCCTTATCGTTGTTGTCTAGAAGGTTCACTTCTGAGATTGATCCTCGTACGTCTCCTGAACCAGCTGTGGTAGACGTATCTGAAATATCGATTGTAAGGTCGAGCAGGCCCAATACGAGATAATCGTCTTCGCCGTTCAGCGTCGCTTCGCTTCTGATGTGGCCTTCATAAGTCGCCTTACCAGTAGGAATATCGCCTGCGGGCGTTATGGAAAGCCTATCGCGTGCATACTCATCATCAGCCGCAAACGCGCGGTAATCCGCGCGGTTCAGTGTTAGGTCCTCGGGTTGTTCGCATGCCGCAAGGCCGGCAACCGCGATGAGAGTAAATGCAATTTTGTAAGTCATGGAGTCTAAGTCCTATATGTGAACAAGCAGTACTTTATAAACCACTGTTGGTGGGTACTGCGGGTATGATAGGCAATATCACTGCACGCACAATAGCCGCGGCGACGGTGCTAAAGCGGTATTCTGCCGTATCGGTTCAGTTTGCGTAAAAGCGTCCGTTTCCGGTCAACTCTACGTTGTAGTCGTCGCGACTGCCGCCTGTCGTACCGCCCGACGCGGCCCCAGTGACGGTGTCGGCGGTGGTGAAATCATCGCGGAACGATCCGTCTAGGTCAATTGCCCAGCGGGCCGTGTCGTTGGTGTTGCTGCGTGTCAAATCGCCAATCGCCGTCGCTTCGATCAATCCCGAGGTGCTATCGCCGCGAATGTCCAAACGTCCCTCAAGCGGGATCAGGCGGTTGCGCGCCTGACGGTCAATTACGGTCATATCCGTAATCGACCCCGTGATCGGGTTGCGACCGGCAAAGGTGCTGCGACTGTTGATATCTACGTCCAACGCGAGATCGCCGATCACATCATAGCCAGCTTGGTTTTCGATGATGGCACTGCTGCGCACATGGCCGTCATAGCTGGCATTGCCGTATGGGATGCGGCTGACAGATGTCTCCGGCAACCCAAAGGCGCGTTTGTCGTCCGCAACTGCCGCATTGAAATCCGCGACATTGTAGGCGGGGCTGGGCGCAGGTGGATTGTAATCGACAGGTTTGCGCGATGTCGTCTGGCCGCCACAGGCGGCGGTCGACACCAGAGCGAGGATCAGTAGGGCAGGGCGAGCGGATGGGGGACGCGACATAGGGCAGCTCCTTTAAGATGGGGTTGCGCCGATCTGGGGGATACGCCACGCGATATTCAATAACAGGCCAGTGATATCCGGTACGACCCGCCTGTTCTTACAGCGCGGGCTGGCATGTGCTGGCGGGCTGTTGACACCTTAGCCGACTCTGCATATACGCCCGTTCATCCGGGTAAGGGGCATTGCGCCTTTTGACCTGATATCAAGATAAAAGTGGTCAAGAACCGGTCTAATGCTGACTTGTTCCTCTGTAGCCCGCCGCACCAAACCTCCGGTAAGGGTTTGACTGCGGAATTTTTGTGCTGGTCTTTCGGGATTGGCTATTACCACCGAACCCGTGCCAGCAATGGTGCATAATTTGTGAATAGATGGGAACATCAAACGATGCCAACGATTCAGCAGCTGATCCGCAAGCCGCGCCAGCCAAAAGTCACTAAGTCCAAGTCACAGCACTTGGAATCGTGCCCTCAAAAACGTGGTGTTTGCACACGCGTTTATACAACGACACCAAAGAAACCAAACTCCGCGATGCGGAAAGTTGCCAAGGTTCGCCTGACCAACGGTTTCGAAGTGATTTCCTACATTGGTGGTGAATCACACAACCTTCAGGAGCACTCTGTGGTTCTGATCCGTGGCGGTCGTGTAAAAGACCTTCCGGGTGTCCGTTACCACGTCGTTCGCGGTGTGTTGGATACCCAAGGTGTTAAAGATCGTAAGCAGCGCCGCTCCAAATATGGTGCTAAGCGTCCTAAGTAATCGCGGAACGGCGGACATTATTATGTCCGCCCTACCCACCATCCGTAGGGCGGGGCTATTCCCCGCCGTTGCCCGAAACGAGAGAGAGACCGACACATGTCACGTCGTCACGCCGCTGAAAAACGCGAAGTCCTACCAGACGCCAAATATGGCGATAAGGTTCTGACAAAATTCATGAACAACCTGATGATCGACGGCAAAAAAGCCGTTGCTGAACGGATTGTTTACAACGCATTTGACCGCGTTGAAGATAAACTGAAGAAATCACCAGTGGAAGTGTTCCACGAGTGCCTCGACAACATCAAACCAAACCTCGAAGTGCGTTCGCGCCGTGTTGGTGGTGCGACGTATCAGGTGCCTGTTGAAGTACGTCCAGAGCGCCGCGAAGCGCTTGCAATCCGTTGGTTGATCGCTGCTGCTCAGAAGCGCAACGAAAACACCATGGAAGAGCGTCTTGCAGGCGAGCTGATGGATGCGATCAACGGTCGCGGCACAGCCGTTAAGAAACGTGAAGACACGCACAAAATGGCCGATGCTAACAAAGCATTCAGCCACTACCGCTGGTAATAGGAAACATCTGATATGGCACGCGAGTATCCACTCGAACTATACCGGAACTTTGGTATTATTGCGCACATTGATGCGGGTAAAACCACGGTTTCCGAACGTATCCTGTTCTATACAGGTAAGAACCACACCATGGGCGAAACCCATGATGGTGCGGGTACAATGGACTGGATGGAGCAAGAGCAGGAACGGGGTATCACTATTACTTCGGCTGCGACCACCACGTTCTGGGAACGCACTGAAACAGGCACAGAGCCTGATTCAGCGAAGCACCGCATGAACATCATCGACACACCAGGCCACGTTGACTTCACAATCGAAGTTGAGCGTTCCTTGGCTGTTCTCGATGGTGCTGTTGTTGTTCTCGACGGCAACGCCGGTGTTGAGCCACAAACAGAAACTGTTTGGCGTCAGGCTGACCGCTACAAAGTTCCGCGGATGGTTTTCGTCAACAAAATGGACAAAATCGGCGCTGACTTCTACAAATGCGTTGAGATGGTCGAAGACCGTACCGGTGCGCGTGCGATCCCTATCGCGCTGCCAATTGGTGCTGAGACAGAGCTCGAAGGTCTGATCGACCTCGTAACCATGGAAGAATGGTTGTGGCAGGGTGAAGATCTTGGTGCGTCTTGGATCAAAGCTCCGATCCGTGACAGCCTTGCTGATCAAGCTGCTGAATGGCGCGAAAAGCTGCTCGAAGCTGCTGTTGAGCAAGACGACGACGCAATGGAAGCCTACCTCGAAGGCACAGAGCCAACAGTTGCAAAACTGCGCGAAATGATCCGTAAGGCTTGTTTGAGCGTTTCTTTTGTTCCTGTTCTTGGTGGTTCTGCGTTCAAAAACATCGGCGTACAGCCGTTGCTGAACGCTGTTGTGGACTACTTGCCTAGCCCGCTCGACGTCATCGACTACATGGGCTTTAAGCCTGGCGATGAAACAGAAACACGTAACATCCCACGTCGCGCTGACGATGAGATGGCGTTCTCTGCGCTTGCGTTTAAAATCATGAACGACCCATTCGTTGGGACCCTGACATTTACACGGATCTATTCCGGTACATTGTCTAAGGGTGACAACATGCTCAACTCTACCAAGGGTAACAAAGAGCGCGTTGGTCGTATGATGATGATGCACTCCAACGACCGTGAAGAAATCAGCGAAGCATTCGCTGGTGACATCATCGCGTTGGGTGGCCTGAAGAACACGACAACAGGTGATACCATCTGTTCGCCGTCCGAACCTGTTGTTCTTGAAACAATGACGTTCCCAGATCCTGTGATCGAGATCGCTATTGAGCCAAAAACAAAAGGCGACCAAGAAAAGATGAGCCTCGCACTTCAGCGTCTGTCTGCTGAAGATCCATCCTTCCGTGTGGAAACTGACATCGAATCTGGTCAGACCATCATGAAGGGCATGGGCGAACTTCACCTCGACATCCTCGTTGACCGCATGAAGCGCGAATTCAAGGTTGAGGCGAACATCGGTGCACCTCAGGTTGCTTACCGCGAGACTATTGGTCACGCTGTTGAGCACACCTATACTCACAAGAAACAATCTGGTGGGTCTGGTCAGTTCGGCGAAGTGAAATTGTCCATCATGCCAACAGAGCCGGGCGAAGGTTACTCTTTCGACTCGAAAATTGTTGGTGGGTCTGTTCCTAAGGAATACATCCCAGGCGTCGAAAAAGGCATCCTGTCCGTTATGGACAACGGTCCTTTGGCTGGCTTCCCTGTGATCGACTTCAAAGTGGAACTGCTTGACGGTAAATTCCACGATGTTGACTCCTCAATCATGGCGTTTGAGATCGCTGCTCGTATGTGTATGCGTGAAGGCATGCGCAAAGCGGGTGCGAAATTGCTCGAGCCAATCATGAAAGTCGAAGTGATCACACCTGACGAATACACAGGTGGTATCATCGGCGATCTGACTTCCCGTCGGGGTCAGGTTCAGGGGCAGGACACACGCGGTAACGCTATTGCTATCGAAGCAATGGTGCCACTGGCGAACATGTTCGGCTACATCAACACATTGCGCTCTATGTCTTCTGGCCGTGCGCAGTTCTCGATGCAGTTCGACCACTACGAACCGGTTCCGTCGAACATCTCTGAAGAGATCCAAGCGAAGTTTGCATAAACGACGCATTTGAATAATCGGGGGCGGGCTTTCGGCCCGCCGCCATTCCAAGACAATCGACTACCTAAGGAGGCCATCATGGCTAAGGAAAAGTTTGAACGTAATAAACCGCACGTCAACATCGGCACAATCGGCCACGTTGACCACGGTAAAACGACACTGACAGCGGCGATCACAAAGTACTTTGGTGATTTCCAAGCGTATGACTCGATCGACGGCGCGCCAGAAGAAAAAGCACGTGGTATCACGATCTCTACTGCGCACGTTGAGTACGAGACTGAAACACGTCACTACGCGCACGTTGACTGCCCAGGTCACGCTGACTACGTGAAAAACATGATCACTGGTGCTGCCCAAATGGACGGCGCGATCCTGGTTGTGAACGCAGCAGACGGCCCAATGCCACAGACACGCGAGCACATCCTGCTCGGCCGTCAGGTTGGCATCCCGTACATGGTTGTTTACATGAACAAAGTTGACCAAGTAGACGACGATGAGTTGTTGGAACTGGTTGAAATGGAAATCCGTGAGTTGCTGTCTTCTTACGAATATCCTGGCGACGACATCCCAGTCATTCCTGGTTCTGCTCTGGCAGCCATGGAAGGCCGCGATGACAACATCGGTGCTGATTCAATCAAAGCACTGATGGCTGCTGTTGACGAATACATCCCAACACCTGCACGTGCGGTTGACATGCCGTTCTTGCTGCCAGTTGAGGACGTGTTCTCGATCTCTGGTCGTGGTACAGTTGTGACTGGCCGTATTGAGCGCGGTGTTGTGAACGTGGGTGACGAATTGTCCATCGTGGGCATCAAAGACACACAGAAAACAACATGTACTGGCGTTGAAATGTTCCGCAAACTGCTTGATCGCGGTGAAGCAGGCGACAACGTTGGCGTTCTGTTGCGCGGCATCGACCGTGAAGCTGTTGAGCGTGGTCAGGTTCTGTGTAAGCCAGGTTCCGTGAACCCACACACAAAGTTCGAAGCAGAAGCCTATATTCTGACAAAAGAAGAAGGCGGTCGTCACACACCATTCTTCGCGAACTACCGTCCACAGTTCTACTTCCGTACAACTGACGTGACAGGCACTGTTGTCCTTCCAGAAGGCACAGAAATGGTCATGCCGGGCGACAACTTGAAGTTCAACGTTGAACTGATCGCGCCAATCGCCATGGAAGACGGCCTCCGCTTCGCGATCCGCGAAGGCGGCCGGACTGTTGGCGCTGGTGTTGTGTCTAAGATTGTTGAGTAACTTTGCTTAGGCAAAGTTACCGGTGGGTGGCAGTGCCTTTTTGCCCTTGAGCAAAAAGGTCACGAGAACCCACTCCGGTAGCGATAATATCTAAAGAAGGCCGCCCCAGAAATGGAGCGGCCTTTTTGTTTGGGGGATATCTGGGTACTGGTATCGCTACAAAATTCAAAAAAGAAATGTGCTCGATTTGGGCGGCCTTTTAGCTGATAGGTAGGGAAATGGCAGAACGATGGTTAAGGCTAAATGAAACCGAAGATGTTTTTATTTCTTTAGAGGAGGTTGCGCGACAAATTGTGCGCACGAATGAAAATTTTGATGCATGGAAGTGGGGAACGATTGCATTGATCAGCGCCACGAGCAGTGCATTGGTGGCGAACTTGTCAGGGACAACGAATGTAGGCGCCCTTGAGAAGCAAAATGCGAAAGATGCACTCGCGGCTCTGCAGCATGACTCGCAGCATGTAATGACGGATCCATTTTTGGCCGATCCACTAGGAATGTTGAAGCTTGCTCAACGCCCTAAGGAAAACCGAAAAGAGAGAGCAGGTTCGCCTATTCAAGTGGACGATGAGTGGGTCGGCAGCTTCAAAACTTTAGTTCGTTTCAGAAATGGCTTTATGCATTTCAAGCCAATGTCGTGGTCAATCGAAGTCTCAGATTTTCCGACACATTTTTTGAATGTTCTTGGCATTGTTGAGGCGACATTTGGTGACGGTTGGTCTTACCGCCACATGAAGCCGCGACGCTATGAAGAATTGTTGAAGCTTTCGTGCGATCTAAGAAACAAGCTTGTGCACCTATATGAAATTACTTAACATTTATAGAAATGAGCTAGGTTTAGTTGTTTCGCCCGGAATCAAGCGCGTAGCGCGCCGGGCAGCGCCTGACCGCCCCATGGGCGGGCGCTTTTGCAGCGTTCGCCTCAGTCGGCACCCGCGCAGTCATGCTGCACCATAAAGTGGCACGAATATCTGCTCCGATGCCCACCCGCGGTCAGGCGCAGCCCTCTGCTGCGAGACGAATACCCAATTTCGCATGGAAAAGGTGTTGCGCGACACCCCGACTCCCCCTATAGCACCCCAATCCGACGAGGGTACGCCATGCGTGCCCTCTTTCCGTTGGATACCAAGTACCAAAAGATGAACGCATCTTTGGTACCACAAGGCGCGATGAGGGTAGTGGATGAGCCGCTGTCTTCCTCTCCGTTCTAGACCCTAATCTAGGGGTGATGAACATGGCAGCTAGCCAGAACATCCGTATTCGCCTGAAGGCGTTTGATTACCGGGTACTTGATGCAAGTACACAGGAAATCGTTTCCACTGCAAAGCGTACAGGGGCGTCCGTTCGCGGCCCGATCCCGCTTCCGAATAAAATCGAGAAGTTCACTGTTTTGCGCGGCCCGCACATCGACAAAAAATCCCGCGATCAGTTTGAGATCCGCACGCACAAGCGTCTTCTCGACATCGTAGACCCAACACCACAGACAGTAGACGCGCTGATGAAGCTCGACCTGGCTGCGGGCGTTGACGTCCAGATTTCCGTATAAGGAGTAGAATACTATGCTCCGTTCCGGAATTATCGCAAAGAAACTGGGCATGACCCGGTTGTTTATGGAAGATGGTCAGCAGATCCCTGTGACTGTGCTGTCCCTCGAAAACCTGCAAGTTGTTGCACAGCGTACTGTCGAGCGTGACGGTTACGTCGCTGTTCAGCTGGGTGCCGGCAATGCAAAAGCAAAGCGTACATCCCAAGCGATGCGCGGTCACTTCGCTGCTGCCAAAGTAGAACCAAAGCGCAAAGTTGCTGAGTTCCGCATTGCAGAAGAGAACATGATCCCAGTCGGTGAAGAAATCGCTGCAAACCACTACTTCGACGGCCAGTTCGTTGACGTATCCGGTATTTCTATCGGTAAAGGTTTTGCTGGTGCGATGAAGCGTCACAACTTTGGGGGTCTGCGGGCTACTCACGGTGTGTCTGTTTCCCACCGTTCGCACGGGTCTACAGGCCAGTGTCAAGATCCAGGTAAAGTCTTCAAAGGTAAGAAGATGGCTGGCCACATGGGCGCTGCCCGCGTGACTACACAAAACCTGCAAGTCGTGCGCACTGACGTTGATCGTGGCCTTGTCATGATCAAAGGCGCTGTTCCCGGCTCCAAAGGTGGTTGGGTGACTGTTAAGGATGCGGTTAAGAAGCCAACTCCTGAGAACACAGTATACCCTGCTGGTTTGAAATCTGCGGCTGCTCCTGCGGCTGCTGCTGAAGTGGAGGCCGAAAACAATGAAGGCTGATGCAATCAATCTTGACGGTGGTGCGGCCGGGTCTGTTGACCTGAACGAAGCCATCTTCGGTCTGGAACCACGCAAGGACATTCTCCACCGCGTCGTTCGCTGGCAGCGCAACAAGGCAATGGCAGGCACACACGACGTGTTGGGCCGGTCAGAGGTTTCCTTTTCTACAAAGAAAATCTATCGCCAAAAAGGCACCGGTGGCGCTCGTCACGGTTCCCGTGGCGCGCCGATCTTCCGCGGTGGTGGTACGTACAAAGGGCCGACACCACGGTCCCACGCACACGACCTGCCAAAGAAGTTCCGCAAGCTGGGTCTTAAGCACGCGCTGTCCGCTAAGGTCGCCGCTGGTGAACTCGTCGTTGTTGAAAACATCGACATCAAAGACGCGAAAACATCCGCTGTAGCCAAGCAAGTTGGCGCATTGGGTTGGAAACGTGCCTTGATCATCGACGGTGCAACTGTGAACGCCGCGTTCGCACAAGCTGCGCGTAACATCGAAACACTGGACATCCTGCCATCGCAGGGCGCGAACGTGTATGACATCCTGCGTTCTGATACGCTCGTCATCACCAAAGCAGGTCTTGAAGCACTGGAGGCTCGCCTATCATGAGCACTAAGGCAGAACTGTACGACGTGATCCGCAAGCCGATCATCACTGAAAAAGCCACAACTGCGTCTGAAAACAACGCAGTGGTTTTCGAAGTTGCGATCGACAGCAACAAACCACAGATCAAAGAAGCTGTTGAAGCGCTCTTTGGTGTGAAGGTCAAAGCGGTCAACACAACGATCACTAAAGGTAAAGTAAAGCGTTTCCGTGGCCAGCTTGGCACACGTAAAGACGTGAAAAAAGCCTATGTGACGCTGGTTGAAGGCAACACAATCGACGTATCCACTGGTCTGTAAAGACTAGACGTCGTTGAAATTGAGGAGGCCCTCGCAGTGATGCGGGGGCTTTTTTCATTGAGAGCAAAAATGCTCACGCGCATCTTTACAGTAATTTTATGAGGCGACTGACTATGTGCTAGCGTGTTAGGTCTGACGTTAGCATTGAAAAAATTCAGCGCCTACTTGGCACAAAATACTTGCAATTGATAACTCGTACGGATTGTTTTGCTTTATTTAAGAACAACTGTGTAGTGTGGTGGAATGACAAGTAGATTTATCAACAAGCTTCAACGCGAGATATTTGAGATGACCGGTGGCTATATTGCTACTTGGCTACCGGATTTTTCTCCCTTTCTCGGTGACTACGGTACTTTAGCAAGAGGACGATTGCTGACAGAAGGCAACTTGGAAGAGCTGGATTACGTCAGTATAGGTGATAACGCTGGGATGGCTGCAATGACTTCATTCAAATTTAGTCATGATGTCACAATCTCAGCGGACGCAGGCGCCGAAAGTTTAGGAGCAGGATTTTCGGTTGCCTTTAATAGCGAAGGTTCCTTTTTGTATCACTTTCAAAACGCAAAGATGCACAGAATAAAAAACAAAGGGCAATTCTTTCAGGAATTGGCGACCAAAATTCTAACGGGTGAAATTCCTTGGGATGACTCTTTCGTGGTCGTAGATGAAGTTGTTCTCGCAGAGCAATCGACAATCTTGGTTTCGAAAACATCAGGAAGCAACGTACGCGTTTCAGCGAGCGGCTCCTCTAACGCTAAAGTGAACTTTGCAGACCCCTCGTTAAATCTGGCCTTTGCGACGTCCAAGGGGACTATATTCGATTATTCGGGACATGTTGATAGTAGGCCGCTGTATCACGCAGTTAAACCCACGATAAAGCCGAGAGGTGCAGTTGAGTCGGACGGTCCGCCGCGACGACCAACGGGGCCAACGTTCGGCCAGATTTATAAAGGGGCCAAAAAACTCCTTAGTGGGCGAGAATTAGAACCTCATGAAATTGAAATTGAAGTTTTAGAGAAGAATCTGGTTGATGCAAAGCTGCTTTTGAATGGACGCGTTGCGAGATTCAATATCGCTTTTGAAGAAGTGACACCAAATCAGGTTCTTGCTGACTACATCAAAGATGATGAAGCGGCGCTTCCGATTGAGCAATTCCTTGTAATGGAAACTTAGGTTATCAGTTCACAAAAGCCGTCTTGCGCTTCACTTGGCCCCCTGCTACATCCCCGCTACTCAATGGCCTCGGATTCGTTCCGGGGCCGTTGTGTTATGACTATTCTGGCACCTACGGGGGCCTTCACATCAGGTCTCTTCGGGGACCGCCAAGCAAACGGAAGAAGCTAACATGGCATTAAAGTCGTATAAGCCGACGACGCCAGGCCAGCGCGGGCTGGTGCTGATCGACCGTTCGGAGCTTTGGAAAGGACGTCCAGTTAAGGCCCTCACACAGGGTTTGACTAAATCGGGCGGCCGGAACAACACCGGACGAATCACAATGCGTCGTATTGGTGGGGGTGCTAAGCGCCTTTACCGTATCGTTGATTTCAAGCGTAACAAGCTGGACATGTCCGCTGTTGTAGCTAGAATCGAATATGACCCGAACCGGACAGCATTTATTGCTCTGATCCAGTACGAAGATGGCACACAGAACTACATTCTGGCCCCTCAGCGTCTGGCAATCGGTGACAAGGTGATCGCGTCTGCAAAGGCCGACATCAAGCCAGGTAACGCTATGCCGTTCTCAGGCATGCCTATCGGTACAATCGTACACAACATCGAATTGAAAGCCGGTAAGGGCGGTCAGATCGCTCGTGCAGCTGGTACATACGCCCAATTCGTTGGTCGTGATGGTGGCTACGCGCAGATCCGTCTGTCTTCCGGTGAATTGCGCCTCGTTCGTCAAGAATGCATGGCGACAATCGGTGCCGTGTCCAACCCTGACAACTCCAACCAGAACTACGGTAAAGCCGGTCGTATGCGCCACAAAGGTGTGCGTCCGTCTGTTCGTGGTGTCGCGATGAACCCGATCGATCACCCACACGGTGGTGGTGAAGGCCGCACATCTGGTGGACGTCACCCGGTTACGCCTTGGGGCAAACCGACAAAGGGTATGCGTACACGTAACAAAAACAAAGCGTCGCAAAAGCTTATTATTCGCTCGCGTCACGCCAAGAAGAAGGGTCGTTAAGTATGGCTCGTTCCGTCTGGAAAGGCCCATTTGTGGACTCATATGTCCTCAAAAAGGCCGAAGCGACCCGCGAAAGCGGCCGCAACGAAGTGATCAAGATCTGGTCACGTCGTTCTACAATCCTGCCTCAGTTCGTTGGTCTCACCTTTGGTGTGTACAACGGCAAGAAGCACATCCCTGTGAACATCTCTGAAGACATGATTGGTCAGAAGTTCGGTGAGTATTCACCAACTCGGACCTACTACGGTCACGCAGCAGATAAAAAAGCGAAGCGGAAATAAGCCATGAGCAAGGATAAGAATCCCCGCCGCGTGGCCGACAATGAAGCACGTGCAAAACTGCGCATGTTGAAAACGTCCCCGCAGAAACTGAACCTCGTTGCTGGCCTGATCCGCGGCAAGAAAGTCGAGCGCGCTCTTACAGAGCTGACTTTCTCGAAAAAGCGGATTTCGGATGACGTGAAGAAATGCCTTCAGTCAGCCATCGCCAACGCTGAGAACAACCACAACCTTGACGTTGATGAGTTGGTTGTTGCCGAAGCTTACGTCGGCAAAAACTTGATCATGAAGCGCGGTCGTCCTCGGGCACGTGGCCGTTTCGGCAAGATCATCAAGCCGTTCTCAGAAATCACCATCGTGGTGCGTCAAGTCGAGGAGCAAGCGTAATGGGTAACAAAGTAAACCCAATCGGCATGCGTCTTCAGGTCAACCGTACCTGGGACAGCCGTTGGTATGCAGATACCAAAGACTACGGTGACCTTCTTCTTGAAGATCTCGCCATCAAGGCGTTCATCAAGAAAGAATGCGCTCAATCCGGCGTCAGCCGCGTGATCATTGAACGTCCGCACAAAAAGTGCCGCGTCACAATCCACGCTGCACGTCCTGGTGTGATCATCGGCAAGAAAGGTGCGGACATCGAAGGTCTGCGTCAGAAGCTGGCGAAACTCACTGCGTCTGAATTGCACCTCAACATCGTTGAAGTTCGCAAGCCAGAGCTCGATGCAGCACTCGTTGCTGAGAACATCGGTCAGCAGCTTGAGCGTCGTGTGTCTTTCCGTCGCGCTATGAAACGTTCTGTTCAGAACTCCATGCGTATGGGTGCCCTTGGTATCCGTATCAACCTCGCCGGTCGTCTTGGCGGTGCTGAAATCGCGCGGACTGAATGGTACCGTGAGGGCCGCGTGCCGCTTCACACATTGCGTGCAGACATCGACTATGCGCACTACGAAGCACAAACAGCTTATGGTATCATCGGTATCAAGGTGTTCATCTACAAAGGTGACATCATGGAACACGATCCATCCGCACATGACCGCAAACACGCTGAGCTCCAAGAGGGTGCTATCCCTCGTGGCGCCGGTCGTCGCTAAGGAGATATGAACAATGCTTCAGCCAAAGCGTACAAAACACCGCAAGCTTCATAAAGGCCGCATCCGCGGTGAAGCTAAAGGCGGCTCTGACATGAACTTTGGTTCGTTTGGTCTTAAGGCCATCGAACCAGAGCGCATCACAGCTCGTCAAATCGAAGCTGCACGTCGTGCAATGACGCGTCACATGAAGCGTCAAGGCCGTGTGTGGATCCGTATCTTCCCAGACACACCAGTGACGTCTAAGCCCGTCGAAGTGCGTATGGGTAAAGGTAAAGGTTCCATTGATTTTTGGGCATGCAAGGTCAAACCAGGCCGCGTTATGTTCGAAATCGATGGCGTGTCCGAAGCCGTTGCACGTGAGGCGCTTCGCCTTGCTGCAATGAAATTGCCTATCAAAACACGTACAATCGTACGCGAAGACTGGTAAATTCGACGGTCACTTCGGTGATTTACTGAAAAGAATAAAAAGCCCCCGCTGTTAATTCAGTGGGGGCTTTTTCTGTCGGAACTTGCTGTGTTGGACAGGGCATAAGCCAATAAGCGATGGATTGGAGTAGGGGAGACATTACGTGAAGTGACGTTCAAAATGACCGCACATATCCTCCCCACATCTTGAATGTTCGACAAACCAAAATATATCCTAGTCGTGGGGCGAGAGGTTTTGCCCCATTTGTACATAACGTTAACTATGAGGTTCGTTCTATGAATTGGGATATAATTGAAGGCAAATGGAGCCAGCTTACCGGTAAAGTCAAAGAAACTTGGGGTGATCTCACCGACGACGAGATTACGCAGGCCGAGGGCAAAAAAGACAAACTGGTCGGCGTCATCCAAGCCAAATATGGTATAGCTAAAGAAGAAGCCGAGAAGCGCGTTGATGAGTTCAGCGCAGCTCTTGAGGACTAAAACCTCTACCTAATCACGCCGCGAGCGCCGAGAGTTTTCTCGGCGCTTTTTTGTTGGCCTGTCGGTCTAGGCTCTGACAAATCGGATGTTGGACCCGCAAATTCGCGAACGTCCAGTTCCGGTTCGCTCACAAGTGCAACCCTCTACAGCGTTCGACGTCCCATCCAAACCAAAACCAGCGCCACGACAGCCGGCACCGTCTGAATAATCAGCGTCTTAGACGTAACGGTCGCAGCGCCAAACAGCCCAGCCACAGCGATAAAGATCAAAAAGCACGCAGCCACATTTGCCTGCCATTTCCGGTCCCGAATAAAGAACGACCAGATCAGACCTGCCGCCAAAAACGCGTTATAAATCCCTTGGTTCGCAGCCATGTTGATGGTCTGTGCAAACAGCTCTGGTGGGAAGGTCGTGAAAATACTGGGGCCGCGGCTTGTCCACGCGAAAATCTCGAACCACGCGATATACAGGTGAAGCAGGGCGATCAGCCCGATTAAGGCCAGTGATAGGCTACGCATGTGACATTCCCTTTTTGCCGCAACATTAACCGCAGCCCTACAGCGCGTCCACCGTTGGGGCGTTTTCAACTAGCGCTGTTCTTCCATGCGCCGCGCAGTTAGCATCACCGCATAATGCAGCGCGAGGCAAAGACCATGAAACACGTCCCCAAGCCCACCACCGACGACGATCTCATCAAGCAGTTCCTCGAAAACGGCGGCAAAGTCACCAAAGGCAAGACGAAACCGATGCCCGATGACCTTGGCCTGTCCAACAACGTCTGGGGTAATAAGCTGACCAAAGACGAGAAAGCGGCGAAGAACAACAAATCCTAGGCAGCCTAAATCTGATTGCCCAAATTTGACCGAACCTGCGGCGCAATTCTGTCTTGCCGTCGTCGGATACCCATCCTGTCATCTACTGCGGGAATGGGCTCATGAAATTTCACCAATCACTTTTTGTGGCTGCAATCACAATACTGCCGACCACTGCTAGCGCGTGGGAATTCGGTCGCAAGGTGCGCGGTCCTGATTACCTAGACCCATACCTCTATTTCTTTGGATTTCTAACGGCAGTGTCGTTCATCGCCGTGGCCCTGACAAAACCCGCATCCGTTCCGTTTAACCAGATGTACCGCGCCAAAGACCTGCCGATCCTGTGCAAAACCTATCACCGGATGTTCAGTCTCGTCGCACTGCCGTTTCTGGCGATATTACTGACCGGACCGGGGATTTTGATCTACGAACGCGATTTCAAAGCCCAGCCCACCGAAGAGGTCGCAGCATTACCGCCCACCACGCTGACAGGCATCGTCGCAACGTCGCTTGCCGCCCAGACACCTGAGCCCGAACCGACGCTGCCAGAGCCGCCATCAGCACCAATCGCCGCAGAAGATAGCGCCGCACCCGTCAGGACAGGTGCAAGCGGCGCAAAATTCATCTCGGCACGCAGGTTCGACGAGCAGGATTAACCCCAGCTATAGTTGAACGACACGGTTATCCGTTCTTCTTCGGCCATGTTCATCGGCACCTCGTGACGCAGCCAGCTTTCCCACAGCAGCACATCGCCGACTTCAGGCTTCACATAGACAAACTGTTTCAACCGCTCCGGTGCCGATTTCAGACGTCCGGGGGCCGCCATCATCATGGCGAGGCGCGGATCTTCGAATTTGATCGCACTCGTGCCTTCAGGCATCGCGACATAGGTCGTGCCGGAAATCACCGAATGCGGGTGGATGTGCGCGGTGTGAATGCCGCCTTCAGGTAGGATATTGATCCACAAATCTTCGAGTTTGAGTTCCTTATCCCCCAGATCAAAATGACATTCTTTCGCGAACGCGGCCACATGCTTGTCCAATGCTGCCACCAATTCCTTAAAAATTGGAAAACGCCATGGCAAATCGGTCAGCGACGCATAAGACGTGTAGCCGGGGAATTCGTTCGCCTCGCACCAATCCTGTCCAGCTTCATCATCGTTGGCGATCACATCGCAGGACGTGGCGAGTTCTGCTTGATCTATCGTGCCAAGGTCGGACAAGGCCGCGCGGTAGAGTGGGGTGGTGAACAGATTGGTGACGATGGCCATAACGGATCCTTTTGATTACAGCCCGGTCAGAGGCATGACGTCGATTGAGTAGACGATCGACAGAAACAAATACAGCGCCCCGAGCGAAATCATCAGAATTAAGATGCCGACGATAGGCGAGGTGACTTCGAACTTACCGTCCCCGAACGAAAGTTTCGATGTCGTGTCATGCGCGAGCGGTGTGGCGTCGGTCTCGTCAGCACGCTTTAGACGAACCTGTGTTTGGCGTCTCATCGTGTGCCAGAGCTGGAATCCCGCGAACAACACACCCGCGGCGGTCAGCAGCATCACCATGGTCAGGATGCGATCCGAAGTCCGAAGTTGCCATTGCAGGACGGCGATTGCGTGCATTTCTAATTCGGTGATGAATTGGTCGCTGTGATCGCCAGTTGGCGCAAAAACCACAATCGGTTCATCCGCGACGAAGTCAGTAGCCGCATGCTGATCGGCATTTGCGCTGGTAGCGAGCAAAGCAAAAATAAGTCCAAAGAGGGGGGCGAGGCGCTGCATAATGGTGTCTCCTTTAAAATCGTTTGGAAATTTAGGAAAATTATGACCCAAGCATGCAGGGGCTCGCGTATCGGTGCTAGTCTCGATAACCATACCTAACGCTGCCGGTCCCACCTTGCGAAAACCTTTAAAACAAAGGGGCTTTAGGGGTTGCGAGACTCAGGTATCCCCCCTATACGGCCAACTTCTACCCAATCCACTGGATTCGTGGTGACGCAATTTGCGCGGCCGCCCAGTGTTTGAAACAAAGGAAAATGGCATGAAAGCCAACGAGTTACGGGAAAAGACCCCGGATCAGCTCCGTGATGAGCTGTCGAATCTGAAAAAAGAATCATTCAACCTGCGCTTCCAGCAGGCCACTGGCCAAATGGAAAACACATCAGGTATCCGCGCTGCACGTCGCAACGCGGCTAAAGTAAAAACAATTCTGAACGAAAAAGCAGCAGCCGCTGCGTCGGAGGCTTAATCAATGCCTAAGCGTATCCTTACTGGGGTTGTGACAAGCAACCAGAACGAACAGACCGTAACTGTGTCTGTTGAGCGTCGTTATAAGCACCCGTTGCTTCAGAAAACTATTCGTAAGTCCAAGAAATACCGGGCCCACGATGAGCAGAATACCTTTAACGTAGGTGATCAAGTTCGCATTCAAGAATGTGCGCCTAAGTCAAAAACGAAACGCTGGGAAGTCATCGCTTCTTAAGCGGTAACCAACAGTATTAACGAAACCCTGGGCCCCCGGACGGAAATCGGGACTACGCCCATAGGTCGGAGAGAATCTAATGATCCAGATGCAAACCAACCTAGATGTGGCTGACAACAGCGGCGCCCGCCGTGTTCAGTGCATTAAGGTTCTGGGTGGTTCCCATCGTCGTTACGCGAGTGTCGGTGACATTATCGTCGTATCGGTGAAGGAAGCCATTCCACGCGGTCGCGTAAAGAAAGGTGACGTGCGTAAAGCCGTCGTCGTACGTACCGCCAAAGAAGTTCGTCGCGCAGACGGCACAGCAATCCGTTTTGATAAAAACGCTGCTGTGATCCTGAACAACAACAATGAGCCAGTAGGTACACGTATCTTTGGACCAGTTGTTCGCGAATTGCGTGCGAAAAACTTTATGAAAATCATCTCACTCGCTCCGGAGGTGCTGTAACTATGGCTGCTAAACTCCGTAAGGGTGACAGCGTCGTCGTATTGACTGGCAAAGATAAAGGGTCAAAGGGGACTATCTCCTCTATCGATCCAAAGTCTGGCAAAGCAATTGTAGACGGTGTGAACATCTCTATTCGCCACACAAAACAATCCCAGAACGCTCAGGGCGGCAAAATTGCGAAAGCAATGCCAATCCAGTTGAGCAACTTGGCTATTGTTGATGCAAATGGCAAAGCAACCCGTGTTGGCTTCCGTATGGATGGCGACAGCAAGGTGCGCTTCGCGAAAACAACAGGGGATGCGATCTAATGCTTGATACCGCAAACTACACCCCGCGCTTGAAAACAGCTTACTTCGACACCGTCCGTGCGACGATGAAAGAAGAATTCGGCTACAAAAACGACATGCAGATCCCACGTTTGGACAAAATTGTTCTGAACATCGGCTGCGGTGCAGAAGCTGTCCGTGACAGCAAGAAAGCAAAGTCGGCTCAAGAAGATCTGTCTACAATCGCCGGTCAAAAAGCGATGACAACGAAAGCCAAGAAATCCATCGCTGGTTTCCGCGTTCGTGAAGACATGCCTCTTGGTGCAAAGGTGACCCTTCGTGGTGACAAAATGTACGAATTCCTTGATCGTCTGATCACAGTTGCAATGCCACGTATCCGCGACTTCCGCGGCGTATCCGGCAAATCTTTTGACGGTCGCGGCAACTACGCCACTGGCCTGAAAGAGCACATTGTGTTCCCGGAAATCAACTTTGATAAAGTTGACGAAAACTGGGGCATGGACATCGTAATCTGCACGACCGCCGATAGCGACGCTGAAGCAAAAGCATTGTTGAAAGCTTTCAACATGCCTTTCAACAGCTAAGCGGTAGGGAGAATTTAGATATGGCTAAGAAATCCATGATCGCGCGTGAAGTAAAACGCGAGAAGCTGGTCAAGCAGTATGCTGAAAAGCGTGCCGGTTTGAAAGCAATCATCAACGACAAAGAGAAGCCAGTAGAAGAACGGTTCAAGGCAACACTTGAACTCGCGAAACTGCCACGCAACTCGTCCGCTGTTCGCCTGCACAACCGGTGCCAGCTGACAGGTCGTCCACACGCTTACTACCGTAAGCTCAAGATCAGCCGGATCGCACTGCGGAACCTTGGTTCCAATGGCGAAATTCCCGGCATGGTCAAGTCAAGCTGGTAAGGGAGCATAATAGATGAACGATCCTATCGGTGATATGCTCACACGTATCCGCAACAGCCAACTTCGTGGAAAGTCCACGGTTGAATCACCTGCTTCTAAAGCACGCGTTTCAGTCCTGAACGTTCTTGCAGATGAAGGCTACATTCGCGGCTATGAGCTGACGACTGGCAAAGATGGCCACCCGGCTATCGAGATCAGCCTGAAATACTACGAAGGCGAAGCCGTCATTCGCGAAGTGAAACGGGTTTCAAAACCTGGTCGTCGCGTTTACGTCAGCGTCAATGACATCCCATCCGTCCGTCAGGGCTTGGGTGTGTCGATTGTCTCCACCTCTAAGGGTGTGATGACGGATGCAAGCGCACGGGCGGCCAACATTGGCGGCGAAGTGCTCTGCACCGTATTCTAAGGAGAATTCGATGTCTCGTATTGGTAAGAAAGTGGTTGAACTGGCATCCGGCGTTTCGGCGTCCGTGTCTGGTCAAACCATTGAAGTAAAAGGCCCTAAGGGTACTCGTAGCTTCAAAGCAACAGACGACGTGACGATCACAGTAGACGGCCAGACCGTTTCCGTGACCCCACGTGGTAAATCCAAGCGCGCGCGCCAGCAGTGGGGCATGACCCGCACTATGGTTGCGAACTTGGCCACCGGCGTTACCGAAGGTTTCAAGAAACAACTTGAAATCAACGGTGTTGGTTATCGTGCAACAATGCAGGGCAACACCCTGAAATTGGCGCTCGGCTATAGCCACGACGTTAACTTTGAAGTGCCAGAAGGGGTCACAGTCACTGCACCTAAGCAGACTGAGATCACCGTGGAAGGTATCGACCAACAACTTGTAGGTCAGGTCGCGGCGAATATCCGCGCTTGGCGTAAGCCCGAGCCATATAAAGGCAAGGGTATCAAGTACAAGGACGAATACATCTTCCGCAAAGAAGGCAAGAAGAAGTAAGGACGTAGACAATGGCAAACTCGAAAAGAACTCTGTTCTTGAAGCGCCGCTTGCGCGTTCGGAACAAACTGCGGAAAGTTACTGCCAACCAGGGTCGTCCCCGGTTGTCCGTGCACCGCTCCAACAAGAACATCAGCGTCCAGCTGATCGACGATGTAAACGGCGTAACACTCGCGTCCGCTTCCACGCTCGAAAAGACTCTGGGCGTTGTTGGGAAAAACAACCTCGAAGCAGCGAAAATTGTGGGCGCGGCTATTGCCGAGCGTGCTAAAAAAGCTGGCGTCGAAGTCTGTTTCTTCGACCGTGGTGGTTTCCTCTTCCACGGTAAGATCAAAGCACTGGCCGATGCGGCCCGTGAAGGCGGTCTGAAGATCTAAACGAAAAGTAGGCGGCTTGGGGGTTCCTCAGGCCGCCTCGATAATCGGGGATAGGTCCGCCTATCACTGCGATTGACACTTAATTGGCGCCAAACCGCGCCACCTGAATAAGGACTGCATCTATGGCAGAACGTGATAACAACCGGGGCGGCAACCGTCGCAACCGTGAAGAGCAAGCACCTGAATTTGCTGACCGCTTGGTCGCAATCAACCGTGTGTCCAAGACCGTTAAGGGTGGTAAGCGTTTTGGCTTCGCCGCACTTGTCGTTGTTGGCGACCAAAAAGGCCGCGTCGGCTTTGGCAAAGGTAAAGCGAAGGAAGTTCCTGAAGCGATCCGTAAAGCCACTGAGCAAGCAAAGCGTCAGATGATCCGCGTTGCGCTCAAAGACGGCCGTACATTGCACCACGACACCAAAGGCCGTCACGGCGCTGGTAAAGTTGTCATGCGGACAGCGCCAGTTGGTACAGGCATCATCGCCGGTGGTCCAATGCGTGCTGTATTCGAAATGTTGGGTGTTCAGGACGTTGTGTCCAAATCCATCGGGTCGCAAAACCCTTACAACATGATCCGCGCGACCATTGATGGTCTCAAAGCAGAGCAATCCCCACGCAACGTCGCACAGCGCCGTGGCAAAAAGGTTGCCGACATCCTGCCAAAGCGTGACGACGCACCAGCGGCTGCCGCTGAAACCGAGGAGGCCTAAATCATGGCTAAAACAATCGTTGTAAAACAGATTGGTTCTCCAATCCGTCGTCCAGCTAAACAGCGTGCTACGCTGATCGGCTTGGGCTTGAACAAAATGAACCGTGTAAAAGAATTGGAAGACACACCTTCCGTTCGCGGCATGGTAAACAAGATTTCTCACATGGTAGAAATCATCGAAGAAAAAGGCTAAGGCCCAACGCTTCGATCGGGCAGGGGGACCTTGCCACCGAAATAAAGAACGCCTCGCAGCAAACTGCGGGGCGTTTTTTATTGACTTTCTCGGATGTATATACATATTGAGTGTACGCGCTATAAGCGACGGACAGTTCTACTGGGGAGGCGGTCAGATGTATTAGAGAACACCAATCTTTCGTTACGGAGAAAAGATGTTCGAATTCGATACCTACAAACGGCGCCTGAACAACGAGAAACACGGCGTTGATTTACTCTACGCGGCCCTCATCTTTGATGGGCCAGTACTTACAAGGCAAGACAATCGTCAAAGCTATGGCGAGGTTAGGTTAATCTCGCTTGGTTTAGTCGATGAGGCGCCATTCATCGTCGTCCACACCCAAAGAGGCGAAGCAACGCGTTTGATATCTGCGTGGCAAGGAGGCCGCAAAGACTATGTCCGATACAAAACGAATTTCCCTTGAAGAACTTCAGGCGCTTAAGGCCAGCGGCGATATTACTGGGCCAAAAACACATGCGGGGGGCGAAGACCTGCCTGATGACTTTTGGGATGATGCCGAACTTGTCATGCCCAAGGCAAAAACCGCGGTCAGTATGCGCGTCGACCCAGACGTCCTCGACTTCTTCAAAGAGCAAGGTAGCGGCCACCTGACCCGTATGCATGCGGTGCTGCGTGCATATGTCGATGCGCAAAAGCGTATACAGAATTAATCAGTGCCACTGCCCAACAAGCCGCCCGACGCCTTCCCAAGATCAGGGTCGCCCCTTGGGTGTCTCAGTCGCCGTACATGCAACGCACGCCCCGTTAACCACACAATCCCTGAAAGACTCGTCCAGCCCAGTGCACCTGTTGTGCACACCTTGTGCACACGAGTCACATCTCAAAAACCACCACCTCGGGCCAAATTAACCTAATTTTCACCGCAGCCCGCGCATACACTTGATCCACGCACCGCTCCCGTCTATACGCGCCCAGTCGGACCTCGTAATCCGACTCATTTGAAACGCCGTGTGCCCCATTTCCGTCGCTGGACGGGGTCCTCCGGCAATAGGAGAAGCGACAATGTTTAAGTTGAACGAACTGTCTGACAACCCAGGCGCAACAAAATCCCGCAAGCGCGTTGCACGTGGTCCAGGTTCTGGCAAAGGTAAGATGGGTGGCCGTGGTATTAAAGGTCAAAAATCCCGTTCCGGTGTAGCCATCAAAGGCTTCGAAGGCGGTCAGATGCCTATTTACCAACGTCTTCCAAAGCGTGGTTTCAACAACATCAACGCCAAGACATACTCTGTTGTGAACCTTGGTTTGATCCAGAAATTCATCGACGCTGGCAAAATCGACGCCAAAGCAGAGATCACAGAAGACGCACTGATCGCATCCGGTCTGGTACGTCGTCTCAAGGACGGTATCCGCGTTCTTGCTAAAGGTGAGTTCACTGCAAAAGCCAACATCTCTGTTCACGGGGCCTCAAAAGGCGCTGTTGAAGCAGTCGAAAAGGCTGGCGGCAAGCTGACAACAACTGCTCCTGCGAAAGTAGTAGCCGAGTAAGCCTTGTGAGCGGCCAATTGGTCGCTTACATACCAAACTCAAGTTTTCCCAAACGCCGCCACCCGGGAAACCGTTGGCGGCGTTTTTCATGAGAAGAGACCCATATGGCATCCGCAGCAGAGCAAATGGCATCCAACATGAGCTGGGGGGCGTTCGGTAAAGCAACAGAGTTGCGCCAACGTATCCTGTTCACACTTGGCCTTTTGATTGTATACCGACTTGGCACATTCATTCCCGTACCGGGGATCGATGGTGCTGCCCTTCGTAGTTTTATGGAGGACGCTCAGGCTGGGATCGGTGGCATTCTGTCGATGTTCACCGGTGGTGCGCTGTCCCGCATGGGTATTTTTGCCCTTGGGATTATGCCGTACATCTCTGCGTCCATTGTGATCCAGCTGCTGTCCACGATGTGGGAGCCGCTGAAGAACCTCAAAAAAGAGGGTGAGCAGGGGCGTCGCAAGATTAACCAATACACACGTTATTTGACGGTGATCGTGGCGACGGCACAGGCGTTTGGCCTCGCGGCATCGCTAGAGGCTGGTGGCCTTGCATCCGATCCGGGCATCTTCTTCCAAGCGTCTTGCATCATCACGATCGTTGGCGGCACCATGTTCCTGATGTGGCTTGGTGAGCAGATCACAGCACGCGGTATCGGTAACGGTATCTCCTTGATCATCTTCGTTGGTATCATCGCCGAAGTGCCATCAGCGCTCGCGCAGTTCCTGTCGCAAGGTCGGTCCGGTGCGATCAGCCCTGTGGTGATCATTGGCGTTATCCTAATGGTGATCGCTGTTCTGACGTTCGTAGTGTTCATGGAACGCAGCCTGCGGAAAATCCACATTCAGTACCCACGCCAACAGCGCGGTATGAAGGTTTACGACAGCTCGTCTTCACACCTGCCGATCAAGGTGAACCCAGCCGGTGTTATGCCCGCGATCTTCGCATCCGCATTGCTGTTGTTGCCAACAACGATCAGCACATTCTCTGGTGGGTCCACAAACCCCGTGATGTCCACGATCCTTGCGTACTTTGGCCCCGGCCAGCCGCTGTATCTGATCTTTTTCACGGCGATGATCATCTTCTTCACCTACTTCTACACCAAAGAAGTGGCGTTTAAGACCGAAGAAGTCGCAGACAACCTCAAGAACCAGAACGGTTTTGTGCCGGGCATCCGTCCAGGCAAAAAGACCGCTGATTACCTTGATTACGTTGTGAACCGCATTCTGGTGCTTGGCTCTGGCTACCTTGCCTTGGTTGCACTGATGCCGGAAATCATCCGCTCGCAACTGTCTATCCCGTTCTACTTTGGCGGCACGTCGATCCTGATTATCGTGTCCGTCGGGATGGATACGATTCAGCAAATCCAATCGCATCTGCTTGCTCATCAGTACGAAGGTCTGATTGAAAAATCGCAACTCCGTGGTAAACGCGGCGGAGCAAAACGCAAAGGACCATCTCGCCGATGAATATTATTCTGCTTGGACCGCCGGGGGCGGGTAAAGGAACACAGGCCCGTAAACTGGTCGAAGAGCGGAATATGGTTCAGCTGAGCACGGGTGACATGCTGCGCGCGGCAAAGTCATCCGGCACAGAGATGGGCAAGAAAGTCGCGGCTGTGATGGACGCAGGCAATCTTGTCACCGACGAGATCGTGATCGGATTGATCCGCGAACAGCTAGAGGCGGACAACGGGGCTGACGGCTATATTTTTGACGGCTTCCCACGCACGCTGCCGCAGGCTGATGCGCTGGGTGAATTGCTGGTAGAGATGGGCGAGACCCTAGACCGCGTGATCGAAATGCAAGTTGATGACGAAGCACTGGTTGCCCGCATCACCGCGCGTTCCACATGCGGTGGCTGCGGTGAGGTCTACAACGACAACACCAAGCCAATCCCTGCGGATGGCAAATGCAGCAACTGCGGCGCGTCCGATTTCCAACGCCGTGCGGATGATAACGAGGACAGTCTCAAGACGCGCTTGCTGGCCTACTACAAGCAGACGTCGCCGCTGGTAGGGTACTACTATGCAAAGGGCGATCTGTCCTCTGTAAACGGCTTGGCTTCGATGGACGAAGTCGCTGGCAGCATTAAAGCCGCACTCGCATAGTCTGGCCCCCTAGAATGAAGTAAAAGCCGTCTGAATAATCAGGCGGCTTTCTGCTTTTGCAGAGGGTGGAACGGGCGGCGGATAAGGGGTCTTGACCCCCCGCGCGAACACTCCTAAACACCCCCATCTCTTATGAGAATCATTTTGTGTATGTCGGGTCGCACCTGACAATCACAGCTACCTCGATATGACGCAGCCCGGCGCCTTTAGGTCCGGGCTTCCGTTGTGAAAAAAGGGTCTGGTATCACGGACCCGCAACGTAAAGGAAATGCACGTGGCACGTATTGCTGGCGTAAACATCCCAACAGGAAAGCGCGTTCCAATCGCTCTGACCTACATTACCGGTATCGGTAGTGCAAAAGCTGAAGAAATCTGCGAAGCCGTAGGCATCGAGCGGACACGTCGTGTGAACGAACTGTCTGACGCAGAAGTTCTGAAAGTTCGTGAATACATCGACGAAAACCTGATGGTTGAAGGTGACCTGCGTCGTGAGACACAGATGAACATCAAACGCCTGATGGATCTTGGTTGCTACCGTGGCCTGCGTCACCGTCGGAACCTTCCTGTGCGCGGTCAGCGTACATCAACTAACGCACGTACTCGCAAAGGCCCTGCAAAGGCCATTGCTGGTAAGAAGAAATAAGGGAGGGCTGATATCATGGCACGCGAAGCTAAACGCACCAAGAAGAAGGTCTCCAAGAACATCGCCGCTGGCGTTGCTCACGTGAACTCTTCGTTCAACAACACAAAAATCCTGATCTCTGACGTACAGGGCAACGCGATCGCATGGTCGTCTGCTGGTACGATGGGTTTCAAAGGGTCCCGGAAATCCACACCTTACGCGGCTCAGATGGCTGCAGAAGATGCTGGCAAAAAAGCACAAGACCACGGCGTGAAAACGCTTGAAGTTGAAGTGCAAGGTCCGGGTTCCGGTCGCGAGTCCGCATTGCGCGCACTTGCTGCTATCGGTTTCAACATCACATCGATCCGTGACGTGACACCAATGGCACACAACGGCTGCCGCCCACCAAAGCGTCGCCGCGTCTAAGCGAATTACCCGTGATGGGGCTGTGCAATTTGCACGGCCCCATTCCGTCATTTTGAAACCTCGGGCGTTTGCCTTTTGATCATGAAAGGCAGACTGGAATGGAGGGACACATGATCCACAAGAACTGGGCTGAATTAATTAAGCCAACACAGCTGGAAGTGAAGCCGGGTAATGACCCAGCTCGCCAAGCCACTGTAATCGCCGAACCGCTAGAGCGCGGCTTTGGTCTGACACTGGGCAACGCCCTGCGTCGTATTTTGATGTCATCGCTGCAAGGTGCTGCCATCACTGCTGTTCAGATCGACAACGTTCTGCACGAATTCAGCTCTGTGTCTGGTGTACGTGAAGACGTTACAGATATCGTTCTGAACCTCAAAGGCGTCGCTATCCGTATGGATGTCGAAGGTCCAAAGCGTTTGAGCGTGCAAGCCAAAGGTCCAGGTGTTGTTACTGCTGGTGACATCTCTGAAACCAACGGCATCGAAGTGCTGAACAAAGATCACATCATCTGTCACCTCGACGATGGCGCCGATCTTTACATGGAACTGACCGTGAATACCGGTAAGGGCTATGTCGCTGCTGAGAAAAACAAACCAGAAGACGCGCCAATCGGCATGATCTCAATCGACGCGATCTACTCGCCGGTTAAGAAAGTGTCCTATGACGTGCAGCCGACCCGTGAAGGTCAGGTTCTGGACTATGACAAACTGACGATGAAAGTCGAAACAGACGGGTCTTTGACACCTGACGATGCAGTTGCTTACGCGGCCCGCATTTTGCAGGATCAACTGTCGATCTTCGTCAACTTCGACGAGCCTGAATCAGCAACTGCTGGTGCAGACGATGACGGTCTTGAATTCAACCCGCTGCTTCTTAAGAAAGTAGACGAGTTGGAACTGTCTGTTCGTTCCGCGAACTGCCTCAAGAACGACAACATCGTGTACATCGGTGATCTGATCCAGAAAACCGAAGCTGAAATGCTGCGCACGCCTAACTTTGGCCGGAAGTCTTTGAACGAAATCAAAGAAGTCCTGTCCGGTATGGGGCTGCACCTCGGCATGGACGTTGAGGACTGGCCACCAGACAACATCGAAGATCTTGCGAAGAAATTCGAAGATCAGTTCTAAGTTTTTGGGTGGGCCTTCGGGCCCATCCGCACAAATGCCGGCGTTAGATCGGGAACATCTGGGCAATTCTGCCCCAATAGAGTGGGGGACACGCATCCCTTGCCAGACAAAGCATAAAGCACTTTAGGAGAATAAAATGCGCCACGGACATGGTTACCGTAAACTAAACCGCACACACGAGCACCGCAAAGCGATGTTCGCGAACATGGCTGGCTCTTTGATCGAGCACGAGCAGATCAAAACGACGCTGCCAAAAGCCAAAGAATTGAAGCGCGTGATCGAGAAACTCGTCACACTCGCAAAACGCGGCGACTTGCACGCACGTCGTCAAGCAAACGCACAGCTGAAGCAAGAAATGCACACAGCACGTTTGTTCGAAATCCTCGGCCCACGTTACAAAGACCGCCAAGGTGGCTACGTCCGCGTAATGAAAGCTGGCTTCCGCTACGGCGACATGGCGCCAATGGCGATCATCGAATTCGTTGACCGCGACGTAGACGCGAAAGGCGCTGCTGACAAAGTACGCCTTGCAGCGGCAGACGCAGAGTAAGCCAATCGGCTAAGTATTCGGAAGAGCCCCGTGCATCACGCGCGGGGCTTTTTCTTTGTCTCCCTCAAATTTAGCGCGTAGGTTGCGGATATGTCTGATCTTTTTGGAACCTCTGCTGCCGCTCCTGTCGCTGGTCCGCGCCCCTTGGCCGACCGTTTGCGTCCGCAGGTGTTGGGCGACGTGATCGGTCAGGAACAGGTGCTAGGCCCCGATGCGCCGCTTGGCACGATGTTGTCGTCAGGGTCGCTATCGTCGCTGATTTTCTGGGGACCGCCCGGCGTTGGTAAAACGACAATCGCACGGTTGCTGGCAAACGAATCCGACCTGCATTTCGTCCAGATTTCCGCGATTTTCACTGGCATGCCTGATCTGCGCAAAGTCTTTGATGCCGCGAAAATCCGTCGTCAAAACGGCAAGGGTACGCTGCTGTTTGTGGACGAAATCCACCGTTTCAACAAAGCGCAGCAAGATGGATTCCTGCCCTATATGGAAGACGGCACGATCCTTTTGGTTGGGGCCACGACTGAGAATCCGTCGTTCGAATTGAACGCCGCGGTGCTGTCGCGCTCTCAGGTGCTGATTCTCACGCGCTTGAACACCGATGATCTGGAACGCCTTGCGCAACGGGCCGAGGCAGAACTGGATCGCAAGCTGCCGCTTGATCCGGCCGCTCGGATCGCCTTGATCGATATGGCTGATGGTGACGGGCGCGGATTGTTGAACTTGATCGAACAGATCGCGGCTTGGAAGATTGACGGGCAGTTGGGCGTTGATGCGCTGACGAAGCGTCTGATGAAGCGCGCTGCGAAATACGACAAATCCGGCGAAGAGCACTATAACCTGATCAGCGCCTTGCATAAATCGGTGCGCGGCTCTGATCCTGACGCCGCGCTTTACTGGTTCGCGCGGATGCTGACGGGTGGCGAAGACCCGCGTTACTTGGCCCGCCGCATCACGCGGATGGCGGTTGAGGACATCGCGTTAGCTGACCCGCAAGCGCACCGCGTGTGTCTGGATGCGTGGGAAACTTATGAACGGCTTGGCTCGCCTGAAGGTGAATTGGCATTGGCGGGGGCTGTGACGTATCTTGCGCTCGCGCCAAAATCGAACGCTGTCTATGTGGCGTATAAGGCCGCAATGAATGCTGCAAAGAAGCATGGTTCAGAGCCGCCGCCCGCGCATATTCTCAACGCGCCGACGACGTTGATGAAAGAGCAGGGGTTTGGTGCGGGCTATGCCTATGACCACGATGCGGAAGACGGATTTAGCGGTCAAAACTACTTCCCCGAAACCATGAAACGTGGTGAATATTACCTGCCTGTTGATCGCGGATTTGAGCGTGATTTGAAAAAGCGGGTAGATTATTTCGCGGGCCTTCGGGCAAAAAGGAACAGGTCATGACGCTGATCTCTGTGGCCGTGGGCGGTGCGTTGGGCGCGGTTTTGCGCTACCTTGTGGGCCTTGCCGTAATGTTCCCGCTGGGCACGTTAACCGTGAATACGGTGGGGTCACTAGCCATCGGAGCGATCTGGGCATTGGTCCACGCAAAGGGGCTGCACGCATGGTTGCCGTTCCTGATGACCGGTTTTTTGGGCGGATTCACTACTTTTTCGGCTTTTTCTCTCGATACGTTACGATTGGTTGAGGCGGGAAGGCTGGCGGCGGCTGGTGGATATGTTATGGCATCCGTTCTGTTATCGCTGGCGGCCTGTGCTGTCGGCCTTTGGATTTTTAGGGGCATCGCATGAGCGGCGTACAAACACGGGTCGTTGGACCAGATGAAGGTGATCAACGGCTGGACCGCTACATGCGGCGTTTGTTCCCGCATGTGACCCAAGGGCGCATGGAAAAGATGTGCCGTAAAGGCGAGGTCCGTGTGAATGGCGGCCGCGTCAAATCAAACAGCCGTGTTGAGGTGGGCGATAAGGTCCGCATTCCGCCGCTGCCGACTGAAGCGGAAGCCGCAGAAGCGTCGAAGCTGGCGAAGCATGGTGTGACCAAGGCAGATGCAAAGCTGATCCAGTCCTGCGTGATCTACCGCGACGACCACATGATCGTGATTAACAAACCGGCAGGTCTTGCGACCCAAGGCGGCACGAACACCACGCGCCACGTTGACGGTCTGTCCGAAGCGTTGATGTTTGATTACGACGAAAAGCCACGGCTTGTGCACCGCTTGGATAAGGACACGTCGGGCGTTCTGGTTCTGGCGCGGACCCGTATGGCGGCGCGTTTGCTCACCGAGAATATGAAGCACCGTGAGACCCGTAAAATCTACTGGGCCGCGATTGCTGGCGTACCACATCCGCGTGCGGCGACGATCAAATATGGTCTCGTGAAATCCGGTGGCGGTCGAGGCGGCGAGAACGAAAAGATGCATTGCGTGCATCCTGCCGAAGTTGCCAACACCGAAGGCGCGAAACGTGCGACGTCCGACTACGCCGTGATGGATACGCTTGGATCGCGTGCGTCGTGGTGCGCACTTGTGCCAATCACAGGCCGGACCCACCAGTTGCGCGCGCATATGGCCGAGATTGGTCATCCGATTGTCGGCGACGGCAAATACGGCGGGTCCGAGCAAGAGAACCTTGGCGACGGTTGGGGCTCTGGTATGGGCAGTGAAATTGGTCGCAAGATGCACCTGCATGCCCGTAGCCTCAAGATCGAACACCCGATGACAGGCGCGATCATGGATTTCATCGCGCCATTGCCGGATCACATGCAAAAGACGTGGGATTTTGTGGGCTGGCACGTGAGCCATGCGCCTGCTGATCCGTTCAATATGCCTGACTGATGTCGGAACCGCGGCTTGTTATTTTTGACGTCGATGGGACCTTGGTTGATAGCCAAGAGATGATCGTGGCCGCGTTTTCCTATGCCTACAATGGCTTGGACCTGCCTGTGCCGCCGCGGGGTCAGCTGCTAAGCTATGTCGGGCGGTCGCTAGAACTGATCTTTCCAGAGTTGTCGCCAGAGTTGGATAGCACCACGCATCTGACGCTGACCCAAGCCTACCGCGACGCCTATGTTCACTTGCGCCAAGAGCGCGGCAGTAACGCGACATCGCCGATGTTTGATGGTGCGCGTGCGGCGTTGGATGTGCTGAAGGCGCAGGATTGGACTGTGCTGGCTGTCGCTACTGGCAAGTCGAAACGCGGTCTGGATAAGCTGATCGAAGGCTACGGGCTTGAGGGCTATTTCATGAGCCAACAGGTCGCGGATTTCCATCCGTCAAAGCCGCACCCGTCGATGGTGCAGGCGTGTTTGGCGGAAACGGGTGTTGATGCTGCGCGGACTGTGATGATTGGCGACACCACTTTTGACATTGATATGGGCCGTGCTGCTGGCGTGAAAACGATTGGCGTCTCGTGGGGGTATCACCCGGTCGAGACCTTGCAGGCCGACACAATCATCCATAATTTCGACGCCCTGATGGGGGCGATTGACGATCTGATAGGACCACACGAATGAGCGACTGGGCAGCGAAACGCTTTTGGAAATCCACAGCAGCGGTAGAAACCGAAGGTGGGTACAAGATCGAGTTGGACGGGCGTCCTGTCAAAACACCCGCCAAGGTGCTGCTGGTATTGCCAACGGCTGAAATGGCGGCGGCGGTGGCGTCTGAATGGGACGCGCAGGTCGATCTGATCGACCCGTTGACGATGCCTGTGACACGCGGCGCAAATGCGGCAGTTGACAAGGTATCCGTGCAAAAGGACGAAGTCGTCGAAATGCTGGCAGCTTACGGCGATAGCGATCTGTTGTGCTATCGGGCGGTTGGTCCAGAAGAGTTAATTGCGCGGCAAGCGGACGTCTGGGATCCGCTGCTTTCTTGGGCGAAGACGCGGTTTGACGTGACGCTCACGTCGGCTGAGGGCGTGACGCACGTCCCGCAAAATCCGGAAAATCTGGCGCGACTTCACGCTGAGCTGGACCGCATGACGCCTTATCAAATTGCAGCTGCCCACGATTTAATCAGTCTTTCCGGCTCTCTAATCATCGCTTTGGCTGTGATTGATGGGTTTTTGAGCGCCGAACAGGGCTGGGATGTGTCCCGTGTCGACGAAAACTGGCAGTTCGAACAATGGGGCGAAGATGAAGACGCACGCGCCCTCGAATCTATCAAACGACAAGCTTTTCATGATGCTGCAAAATTCTACAAAATGGCGGCGACGTAAGGGCAGCTAACGCTAGACGGGTATGCCTTGGTGATTCTTACACGCGTAACAGCCTTTTGAAGTCATTTTGTCCGGTCAGACCCTTGACGATTCTGTTGCTTTCCTCCCACTCTGAGACAGTTATAGGCGGGTTCCCCCGTCTGGAGCTTTATAACAGTCCCTAAGGGACGGAACTAAACCGCCCGAACGGGAGTAAGGGCGGAAACTCAGGAAGAGGTAAACATGAACAAAACCGTATTTCTCGGCGCACTCACTGTCGCTGGCTTGGTTGCAGCATCTGCATCCGCCGCAACACTGGACGACGTCAAAGAGCGCGGCACGCTGAACTGTGGCGTTGTCACAGGTCTGGCGGGCTTTGGTGCGCCTGATGCAAATGGTGTTTGGACTGGTTTCGACGTGGCGATGTGCCGCGCAGTTGCCGCAGCCGTACTTGGTGACAAAGACGCTGTAGAATTCGTTCCGACAACTGGTCAGACACGCTTTACTGCGTTGGCGTCCGGCGAAATTGATTTGCTGGCACGTAACACGACATGGACGTTCTCACGCGACACCGACCTGAAATTTGATTTCATCGGCGTGAACTACTACGACGGTCAAGGCTTCTTGATCCCGAAAGAGTTGGGCGTAGCATCTGCAAAAGACTTGGACGGCGCGACTGTATGTATCCAAACTGGTACAACAACAGAGCTGAACCTTGCTGACTTCTTCCGCATCAACAACATCTCTTACGAGCCGGTGCCGATTGAAACAAACGCAGAAGGCCAGCAGCAGTATCTTGCGGGCGCATGTGACGTGTACACGACTGACGCATCCGGCTTGGCTGCGACACGTGCCACATTCGAAGCACCTGGCGACCACGTTCTGCTGCCAGAAATCATCTCCAAAGAGCCACTTGGTCCGCTCGTTCGCCACGGCGACAGCGAATGGGCTGACATCGCTCGTTGGACATTGAACGCATTGATTTCAGCAGAAGAGCTGGGCATTTCGTCATCTAACGTTGCTGAATTGTCTGCTGCACCAACTGACAACCCAGAAGTGAACCGTTTGCTCGGCACTGAAGGTGAATTGGGCGCGATGATCGGTCTTGACGCTGGTTGGGCTGTTGCTGCGATTAGCGCTGGCGGCAACTACGGCGAGATCTTTGAAAAGAACATTGGTGAGAACACACCAATTGGTCTGGCACGTGGTCTGAACGCACAGTGGACCGACGGCGGTCTGCTGTATTCCCCACCATTCCGCTAAATCCGGAATAACGAAGGGCCCGGCGATGTCCGGGCCCTTTGACTTTATGGCCATCGCGCCATTGCGAACAACAGCATCTCGCGCCTCGATAGACCTGCAAAAGTAGGCAAGGGGCGATAAAAACAACGAGAAGCACGGGAGATTATTATGTCAGCTATGACAGACCCGCCGAAACCTGCGTTTCGGCTCAGTCAACTTATTTACGACACGCGTTATCGATCCATCACCATCCAAGTTGTGGCGTTTGCCCTCATTGCCTATGGTATTTGGGCGTTGGTCAGCAATACGATCGGCAACCTTGCTGACTTGGGCAAGGACTTTGACTTTGGCTTCCTTGGTCAATCTGCAGGTTATGATATTAACCAAATGCTTATCCCCTATGACAACCAAGACACGCACGGACGTGCGGCGTTGGTTGGCATCGCGAACACGCTGTTGGTGGCCGTTATGGGCTGTGTCACGGCGCTGGTGATTGGCGTTTTGGCTGGCGTTGCCCGCCTTTCCAAGAACTGGGTCGTCGCCAAATTGATGGCCGTTTACGTCGAAGGGTTCCGGAACATCCCGCTGTTGCTGTGGATTTTGTTGATCCATGCTGTTGTCAGCGAAGCGCTTCCGCAGCCTAATGCATTTCGTGGCGCTGATCCGTCAGCGAGCATGTTGCTTGGGGATAGCGTGGCCTTAACGGGGCGTGGTTTCTATTTCCCACGCATCGGATTTACCAATTCACTGAGCGGGACCGAAGCGGTTGCGCCGCGGGAAGGTTATACCGCTGTCGCCTCTGGTGGCATGGACTGGTTGGTGATCTTGGGCGTGTTGGCCGTTAGCCTTGTGGGCATCAAACTGATCCGCAACCGCGCGTCTCGTATCCAAGAATCGACCGGTGTTCGGCCGACGACATGGTATACGCAGCTGGGTCTGCTGATTATTCCCACTGGTATCGTTCTGACGGTGTTGGGTGCGACGATTGTCACGCCATACCTCAAGGGCTTTAACTTTACCGAAGGCATGTTCCTGCGTTCTGCGTTGGTTTCGCTATGGGTCGCGCTATCGCTTTATACCGGTGCGTTTATTGCGGAAACCGTGCGGGCGGGCATCTTGTCTGTCTCGAAAGGTCAATCCGAGGCCGCCGCCGCGTTGGGAATGCAACCGGGCCGGACGATGAGTCTGGTGATCTTGCCCCAAGCGATGCGGGTGATTATTCCGCCGCTGATTTCGCAGTTCCTGAACTTGACGAAGAACTCGTCGCTGGCACTTGCGGTGGGCTACATGGATGTGCGCGCCACGTTGGGCGGGATTACGATTGCCCAAACAGGTCGCGAATTGGAAGGCATGTTGCTGCTGGGGGCGTTCTACTTGACGCTGTCGCTGGTGATTTCCGGTGCGATGAACATCTACAACAACTCAACTAAACTGATGGAGCGGTAGAATGTCTGATACACACGCACAAACCGTCTCTTATGTCCGCGATACGATGTTGCCGGAAACGTCACCACCATCGTCGCAAGTCGGTGCCGTCCGCTGGCTGCGCGAGAACTTGTTCTCAAGCGTCACCAACGCGCTGCTCACACTGATCTCGATCTACGTTGTCTACTATGTGATCAGTCACATCGGACCTTGGATGGTCGGTGGGATTTGGGACGCAGGGTCACTGGCCGAATGTCGTGAAATCCGCAATGCGACCTTGGGAACAGATGCGTCTGTCGCCTGTTGGGCCGTGTTGGGCGATCGCTGGCACCAGTTGTTGTTCGGGTTCTACCCAAGCGACCTGTACTGGCGTCCGATCTTAGCATTGATCGTATTTGGTGGCGGTATCGCCCCGATCATGTTCGACAAGGTTCCGCGCAAAACGCTGATCCTGTCAGCGCTTGCACCCTTTGTCTGCTTCTGGCTGCTCTGGGGCGGGTCGATCTGGTTGCCAATTTCCGCGGCTTTGGGGTTTGTCGTTGGCTACATTGCCTACGGTTTGATCTCGAAAAGCCTTGGGTCTTTGGCGGGGATGATTGCCGCGATCGTGCTGCCGCTGATCTACTGGCTCATGATTTCAGGACCGCTGTATGGCGCATTGCACAATGCGGCACCCATCGGGATCGAGTTCGTGGAATCCCGCGCCTTTGGTGGCTTTATGCTATCCGTGGTCATCGGGTTGTCAGCCATCGTGCTGTCCTTGCCGTTGGGCATTCTGTTAGCGCTCGCCCGTCAGTCGGACCTGTTCATCATCAAGACATCCGCCGTGGTGTTTATTGAGGTGATCCGCGGCGTGCCATTAATCGTGTGGTTGTTCACAGCGCAGTTGCTGCTGAACTACTTTTTGCCACCCGGTACGAACTTTGACCTGACACTGCGGGTGATCATCATGGTGACGCTGTTTGCGTCCGCCTATATCGCTGAAGTTGTACGCGGTGGTTTGGCTGCATTGCCCAAAGGGCAGTACGAGGGGGCCGATAGTTTGGGCCTGTCGTATTGGCAGTCGATGCAGTTGATCGTTCTACCGCAGGCATTGAAAATCTCGATCCCCGGTATCGTGAACACCTTTATCGGGTTGTTCAAAGACACGACGCTTGTGGTCTTTATTGGACTTGCCGACCCGATTGGCTTCAGTAACCTGATCCGCGCCAGCACTGACTGGAACGGTATCTACTGGGAGCTATTCATCTTTATTGGCGCTATGTTCTTCCTGTTTTGCTTTAGCATGGGCCGTTACTCACTCTACCTGGAGAACAAACTCCAGCGTGAAAACCGATAGGAGGGTTTGATATGTCAGACCTCGCAACTGATCGCGCAATCGACCGTTCCAAGCTTCAAGTGACGGACGAAGTTGCTATTGAAATCAACAACATGAACAAGTGGTACGGCACGTTCCACGTGCTGCGCGACATCAACCTGACCGTTAATCGGGGCGAACGGATTGTGATCTGTGGCCCGTCCGGGTCCGGTAAATCGACGCTGATCCGCTGCATTAACCGTCTGGAAGAGCACCAGAAGGGGCAGATCATCGTTGATGGGACCGAACTGTCGTCGGATCTGAAAAACATCGACAAGATCCGGTCGGAAGTCGGGATGTGTTTCCAGCACTTTAACTTGTTCCCGCACCTGACGATCCTTGAAAACTGCACGCTGGCCCCGATTTGGGTGCGTAAAACGCCCAAGAAGGAAGCCGAAGAAATCGCGATGCATTTTCTTGAGAAGGTGAAAATCCCTGATCAGGCGCTGAAATATCCGGGCCAATTGTCCGGTGGTCAGCAGCAGCGTGTGGCAATTGCTCGGTCGCTTTGTATGAAGCCACGGATCATGTTGTTTGACGAACCTACATCGGCGCTGGACCCTGAGATGATTAAAGAAGTCTTGGACACAATGATCGAGTTGGCCGAAGAAGGTATGACCATGTTGTGTGTGACCCACGAGATGGGTTTTGCGCAGGCTGTGGCGAACCGCGTGATCTTTATGGACCAAGGTCAAATCGTTGAACAAAACGAGCCAAAAGAGTTCTTTAACAACCCGCAATCAGAGCGGACGCAACTGTTCCTGAGCCAGATCTTGGGTCACTAACACGGGCGTCCGGAGGGCGATTTTTCCAGAAAAATCGGACAAATTTTCGCGAAGATTTGGGTGCCTCCGGCGGGAGTTGTTAAGGCGAAATGAAGGGAGGGCTGCGCATTTGCGTGGCCCTTTTCGTTAGAGATCGCGTGGTACAGTAAAATCCACAACGGTGCCTTTGCCGGGTTTGAGCCAATCGTCGTCTGCGAAGTCGATGACGGTTGTCGCGCATGTCGGGTAATCGTCAAAGCGGTGGTGGTTAGGTGCGTAGGTTACGAGCAGGTGTGCGGCCATGGCAATGCCGGGGTTATGTCCAACGATGGCAATGGTTTGGCCAGCCGTTTTACTGGCGATTTCGCGGATCGTGTCGGGGGCAGCGTGGTAGAGCAGGGCGATTTCGCGGGTATCGATCTGTTTCCCGATGCCTTGTTTCATTAAGGCGGTGGTCTGCAGTGTCCGCATCGCGTCGGACGTCGCGATGACCTCGGGCGTGTAGTTATTTGTGGAAAGCCAGCGGCCGATCGCGATTGCTGCCGTTTCCCCACGATCCGTTAGGGTGCGCCCATGGTCGTCTGCAAAGGCGTTGTCCCAGCCGGATTTGGCGTGACGCATGAGAATTAGGCGTTTGGTCATCGAGGCGGCTTTCGTGTGATGTGCTGCGTGAAGCTGCACCTATGTCAGCTTAGGCGCGTTCCTGAACTTAATCGAGCCGTGTCCATGTCGGCGGGATTTTTGGTGCAGCGCTGCTTGTCTGAAAAGTAAGGTTTGTTCCGGCACAGGTATATGTGCCGTCACCGCTGCCAAACATGCCTGTCGCTGCGCTGAACGGAATTTCCATCCGCGTGCCCATGATGTCCGCCGCGCCAACCAAGTTGTAATCGGTAGAGGTCGCTGTCCACGCATTACCTTCGGCCCGCATCGTGCCCGTGCTGTAGCCGGTCACAGTGACGTTCATTTCAGGCGCATTGGGGACTTTTACACGTATAGCCATGTCGTCGACGTCGATTCGAACGGTGTTTGTTGGGGTGATTTGCATGATGACCATGCCGCCGACAGGCGTCGCTGTGCCTTGCATTTGCGTGGCCATGATCGCGGCCAGCTCGCTTAGGTCGGCCTGCCATGTTCCGACGACACAAGGATCAACCTCGGCTGTGGCGGAGCCCGCCAAGACGGTTAATATCGCTGCGATCCGCATAGTGGACATCATATTTCTCCTGAACTGGTTACAGGGCAGGGTAACATGATGCGGGGAAATCGCGAAGCGCGATCAATCGTTGCGAATGATCGACCCTGCGCCATGTTCTGTGAACAATTCCAACAGGCTAGCATTGGGCAGGGTGCCGTCTAAGATCACAACCGCACGCACGCCGTCTTCGAGGGCTTTCAACGCTGTTTCCGTCTTTGGAATCATGCCGCCTGCGATCACGCCGCTTTTGATCATGTCGCGGACCTGCGTCGCGGACAATTGGGTCATAACCTGACCGTTTTCGTCTTTCACACCCGGTACATCCGTCAGCAGTAAAAGTCGGTCCGCTTTGAGGGCGGCGGCAATCGCGCCAGCGGCCGTATCGCCGTTCACGTTGAATGTTTCGCCGATGCCGGTGCCTGACGCGACAGGGGCCACAACGGGGATGATCCCAGCGGCGTTCAAGTCATGCAGCACTTGGACATTCATCTCGGCAGGCTTGCCGACGAAACCCAATTCTGGATCGTCCTGTTCAGCTACCATCAAGTCGTCATCTTTGCCCGATAGACCGACGGCGCGGCCTCCTTCGTCCATGATCGCTTGGACAATGCGTTTGTTAACGAGACCGGTCAGGACCATCTCGACGACTTCGACGGTTGCCTGATCTGTGACGCGTTTGCCGCGTACAAAGGTCGATTCGATGCCGAGTTTTCCGAGCATTTCATTGATCATAGGGCCGCCGCCATGCACGACGACTGGGTTCAGGCCAACCTGTTTCATCAGCACGATATCACGGGCAAATTCGGCCATCGCGTCTTGATCGCCCATGGCGTTACCGCCAAATTTCACCACGACAATCGCGCCTGCGTAGCGTTGTAAATAGGGCAGAGCCTGTGAAAGTGTCTGTGCTGTTCCGATCCAGTCGCGGGTCATGTCTTGGGCCTTCAATTTAGTCGATCCCGGCGATAATTGCGCGGAGTGTCTCGATGCCATCACCCTTCTCGGATGACGTCAAGATGAGCTCTGGGAATGCAGCGGGGTGTTTCACGAGCGCTGCGCGTGTTTTGTCGAGGGATTGTTGCAGCGCGTCGCCACGCAGTTTGTCCACCTTCGTCATAACGACCTGAAACGTCACGGCGGCGCTGTCGAGCAGGCTCATGATTTCGTCATCGACCGCTTTTGCGCCATGGCGCGCATCGATTAACACGAAGACACGGCGCAAGGTCTGGCGTCCACGCAGGTAGTTTTTCAGAAGACGCTGCCATTTTTCGACGACGGGCAGGGGGGCATTTGCAAAACCGTAGCCGGGCAAATCGACCACATACAAATCACCCGCAGTGAAGTAGTTAATTTCCTGCGTTCGGCCTGGTGTGTTTGATGCGCGGGCGAGGCCCTTGCGGCCTGTTAACGCATTGATCAACGACGACTTCCCGACGTTTGACCGACCTGCGAAACAGACTTCGATCCGGTCTGCTGGGGGCAGGCCGTCCATTGCAACAACGCCTTTTAGAAAGTCAGTCTCGCCCGCAAACAGCAAACGACCTGCTTCGCGTTCGGCATCTTCGGGTGGCTGAACCTCTGGGAACCGCATTTCCATTTTGGTGCTCAATCTTTGGCTCGGGGAGTAGGAAAAGCCGCCACGATAACGTGGCGGCTTGCGTTTATTTGTCTTTTGACTTTGCGTCAGACGCAGCAGCCGATTTTTTGAAACCGGATGTCATGTTGCCGAACAAGTCAGGCTTTGATCCGTGGCTGCGCATAATGGTGTACTGCTGGATGAACGTGATGATGTTGTTCGTGATCCAGTACAGTACAAGTCCGCTTGCGAAGCTGCCGAGCATGAACATAAAGACCCACGGCATATAGGCAAAAATCATTTTTTGCGTTGGATCGGACGGGGCCGGATTCAGCTTTTGCTGCAGCCACATAGAGATACCCAACACAATTGGCATGATGCCGATCGCGACCAATGCGACGATGCTACCGGGCTCAGGTGTGCCCCATGGCAATAGACCAAACAAGTTAATGATTGATGACGTATCTGGCGCTGAAAGGTCTTTGATCCAGCCAATCCAAGGTGCGTGACGCAATTCGATCGTTACAAAAATCACTTTGTAGAGTGAGAAGAAGATCGGAATTTGCAACAGGATCGGCACACAACCGGCTGCTGGGTTAACCTTGTTGTCCTTGTAAAGCTTCATCATGCCTTGCTGCAAAGCCTGCTTGTCATCGCCAGAACGCTCTTTCAACGCTTCCATTTCTGGCTGAAGTTCTTTCATTTTCGCCATGGAAACGAAGGATTTATATGCCAGAGGAAGAACGAGTGCCTTTAGGATGAAGGTCAGCGCGATGATCGACCAGCCCATGTTGCCAATGATGACGTTCAGGTTGTGCAAAAGCCAGAAGATCGGCTTCGTTAAGAAAAAGAACCAGCCCCAGTCGATGCTATCAAGGAAGCCTGTGACGCCTTCTTCGTTTTCGTAATTGCGGATTGCTTCCCATTCTTTTGCACCAGCATAAAGGCGCGTTGTCACGACGGTGAGCTCGCCGGGTGCGACTGTTTCCAGTGGCATAACGGCTTCTGCTTGGTACAAGTCGCGGCTGTCAAAATATTTAGACGTTGAGCGGAATGGGCGGCCTTGTTCTGGAATCAGTGTCGTCATCCAGAAATGGTCGGTATAGCCGATCCAGCCGTTTTCTGACGCTTCAAGACGTTCGGCTTGTGTGCCTTCGCTCGGGTCAACGCTGTAATCGACGACTTTGCTGTATTTGGTTTCTTCGAGTTCACCATCTGTCATGCGCACAAGGCCCTCGTGCAGAATGAAGAAGTTCTTCAGGTCTGCCGGAATTCCGTGGCGCCGGATTAGGCCGTAAGGACGAAGGGTGATGTCAGAGGTGCCTGTGTTTTCAACGCTTTGTGCGTAGTCGAACATGAAATCAGAATCGACAGAGATTTCTGTGCGGAAGATTTGGCCCGCGCCATTGTCCCAGCGCAGTGTCACTGGCGTCTCAGGTGTCAGCACGTCGCCGGTCTCTAGCGACCAGATAGTGTCAGGGCCGGGGACCTGATCAGCACTTAGGCCGTCGGCGGATGCCCAACCGAACGTTGCAAAATAGGCTTCGGCGTCACCAACTGGCTTAAGCAAGCGAACGATTGGCGAATCCTCAGCGAGTTCTTCGCGGTATTGGGTCAACGACAAGTCGTCGATGCGTGCGCCTTGAAGCGAGAGCGACCCTTTAAATTCGGGTGTTTCGATGGCGATACGTGCAACTTCAACATCTGTTTCAGATGCGTCGGGTGTCGTCGTCGTCAGCGCGGTCACGTCATTGGCGGCCGTCGGTGTCGTCGCATCTAGCGATTCTGCTACTGGTGGCAGGTCGGTGATGGGAGCTTCTTCTGGCGGAAACAGCCAAAACCAAGTCATCACGACAAGGAAACTCAACACTGTTGCGAGAATCAGATTTTTGTTTTGGTCGTCCATGCGTATGCCGCCTGTTTCGAAAGAAATGGTTCCGCTGGTTCAACCCCTCAAGCCCCCAAAGGTCAAGCGGTTTTGCCTTATTTTTTTGATATTTCGGCGGTGTGGCGGGTCTAATTCCGATCCTTTCTCGCCGAACGAATGGAAACATCGGTCGCACGGCGGTGTTGCGTTCAAGGTTGTGCACACGAGGATTGATAAGGCCGAAACGCTAAATTTGGATTAATCCAAATCGGAATTGGTCTGGAGCCCCAAAAAGTCGAACAAATTTGGGTCTAGCAGGTGCGATGGTCGCGTGTTTGTCAGGGCGCGAAACATCTTTTGTCGGCGTCCGGCGTGATTTTTTTCCCAGCCGTCAATCATTTGTTTAACTTGTTGGCGTTGTAATCCGTCTTGGGACCCGCACAAATCACACGGAATGATTGGATATTTCATCGCATTAGAAAACGCTTCGCAATCCGCTTCGGCCACATGGGCGAGCGGGCGGTAGAGGAATAAATCGCCTTCTTCGTTCACCAGTTTTGGTGGCATCGTCGCAAGGCGACCACCGTGGAATAAATTCATCAGAAAGGTCTCAAGAATGTCGTCACGATGATGGCCGAGGACAACAGCGCTACAGCCTTCTTCGCGGGCAATCCGGTAAAGATTTCCGCGTCTTAAGCGCGAGCACAACGCGCAAAAGGTCCGTCCAGCAGGCACCTTGTCCATGACGATGGAATAGGTGTCCTGATATTCGATGCGGTGTGGAACTTCCATCTTTTCGAGGAACGCAGGCAAGACGGTCGCGGGGAAATTGGGTTGCCCCTGATCAAGATTGCAGGCCAGCAATTCAACGGGCAAAAGCCCGCGCCACTTTAGTTCATGGAGGACAGCAAGCAGCGTATAGCTATCTTTTCCGCCAGACAGGCAGATCAACCACTTCGGAAGTTTTCCGTCGCGGGGCGGTGGGGCAATCATGCCGTATTGCTCTATCGCTTCGCGGGTATTGCGCACGATCCGCTTGCGTAGTTTTTTAAACTCCGTCGTCGTAGGTGCGCCATTAAAGAGCGGATGAATGTCGGTTTTTTCGTCTAGCATGAGTAAGCAGTATAACGCAGGCGCGATGCCGCCAAGTGGTTTCATCACCGATCGCTGCGTGTTGCGATCACGTCTGGAAAACCTGACTAAGTGACTTTAGGTAAAGACTGTAGGCTCACCGTTATATTTAACGGGGGAATTGTCATGAATTATTTTTACAGTCGTCGCGCATTCAATAGCCAGACGGGTTATTTCACCAACCATTGTGCCTCGAGCACCAGTTATGTGGGGCTTGGTCCGTCTGATGGGACCGTTTCAAGGGGCGGTTTACTGACGGCGAAAAAGTGGGCAGAGGCGGTGCTGGGGCAAAGTGGCAATGGCCATGTTGTGATTTATGTCCATGGTTTTAATACCAAACAGGCGGCGATGCTGAGTACGTTGAATGCGTTGAAAACCGGCCTTGCTGGGGCGGGATTTGGCGCTGCAGTTGCCGCGTTTGATTGGCCTAGTGACGGTGTTATGTCGTCAAGCGCGTACACGCGTGACCGTAGGGACGCGGAAACTGTGGCGGCGCATATGGTTCTTGATGGTGTTAAATTACTGCAGGAACACGCGCCGCGCACGAAGGTTCACATCGTTGCGCATTCGATGGGGGCTTACACGACGGTTCACGGCTGGGGCACGGTTGGTCATCGGTATTATCCGGCTAAGGTCGATCAGGCGGTGTTTGTTGCGTCAGATGTTGATCAGAACCGGATGTTGAAGCACGCGATTGGCGGGCAGGTGATGCAGCAGCGCTGCAATCGGTTAACCCATTATTATTCTTCCGAGGATATGATTCTGGATATGTCGGGTAAGTACCTTAACTCTGGAACAAAGCGATCAGGTCGACATGGACTTGGCCCGTGGCCTGCGCCAACATTTAAGGACGTATCTTGTGTGGACCGTTACCTAAGCGCCAATCCGAAGCGGACGCGTACAGAATCGCATTCGCATAGCTGGTATTTTAAGGATGATCGTTTCTACGAGGATTTGGCCAAAACGCTTGCCGGCGACTCTGATAAAACATTGTCCACACGCGAACGGATGGAAAATGGTGATCAGCGGCTAGTGCCTTAATCAGGAACGTTATCGATACCTGATCCGCCCCATGGGTGGCAGCGCGCGATGCGGCGGACAGTCAAATACGCGCCTTTGATACCGCCGTGCTTTTCGAAGGCTTCGAGTGAATATGCCGAGCATGTGGGGTGAAAACGGCAGCCGTGTCCGACCCATGGGCTTAAAAAGAGGCGGTATGCTTTAACGGGAATCGCAAGGATATAGGCGAGGGGGGTCATTTATGGACCCGTTCCATCGCCCTGATCATATCGCTTTGAAGTTGGGTAAAGGGCAGACTGGCAGTTGTCCCGGCCCGTCCGACGAGAACATAATCCCAGCCATCGCGTCCGTACTGCGGCAGTACGATCCGCGCGATTTCGCGGAGTCGCCGTTTGGCGCGGTTTCGTGCGACCGCGTTTCCAACCTTTTTAGAACTGGTGAATCCGACGCGGATACCGTTCACAGGCTCGTCGTCGCGGCGTTTGCGCGCTTGCAGGTGGATGCCTGCCGTGCCGTGCCGTTTCGCATTGGAGCAGCGCACGAAATCGGCCCGCTTTGTCAAAACGCTAAGCGTTGGACGCGCAAAAACCGCCTGTGGGCCGTCCATTTGGCTGACCGTTTGGTCTGCCATGGGTGCCACGGGCGGCTTCAATGCAATAACCGTAAGTGGGCGCTTACGCGCTCAACTTCGCGCGGCCTTTGGCGCGACGGTTGTTCAGGATCTTGCGACCAGCCTTAGTGGCCATGCGTGCGCGGAATCCGTGGCGGTTCTTACGAACCCGGTTAGATGGCTGGAACGTGCGCTTCATCGCGAGTCCTCCGGTTAATGGGCCAAACCCCTGCGGGGGATTCGAAGCCGATTGAATTCAGACTTGTCCTTTAGAGCGGGTCTGGCGTCCTGTCAACGCAGTGCACGTCAGAAAACTGCAACAATTTCGCAGGCGAAGCGACGTCAAATGTTTCAATCACGGGCCGGACACCCCTGTTATATCGCAAAGTGCTAACAACAGATCAACCACCCGTGATCGGGGTATCCCAAACGGGGCTTTCCCGTCATCTAAGCCGCAACGAATTTGAAACCAATCGCCACGATGTTGCCGCGAGATGAGATAGGACGATCAGATGACCGAAGCCCCGACGACAGGTAAGACAGAGAAGCAAGGCAATGCCTTTGCCCGTCGTCTACCCCTTATTATTATCGTGATTGTTGCGATACTTGGCGCGATTTTCCTGCGCGATTACCTGACATTTGATGCGTTAAGCGAGAATCGTGAGGCATTGCTTGGTTTTCGGGATGCCAACTATTTGTTAACCGTGCTTCTATTCATCGGCGCTTATGTCGTGATCGTCGGCTTTTCGTTGCCGGGGGCGACGGTCGCCACGCTGACTGGCGGCTTTTTGTTCGCGACCTTCCCCGGTGCGTTGTTCAATGTCACGGGCGCTACTCTCGGCGCGACGGCGATTTTCCTCGCCGCCCGCTGGGGGTTTGGGGCGAAGCTGGGCGAAAAGCTGGAAGGCTCTGAAGGAATCGTTAAGAAAATCAAAGACGGTATCGACGAGAATCAATGGTCCATGTTGTTCCTGATCCGCCTCGTGCCAGCCGTTCCGTTCTTTATGGCGAACCTGATCCCCTCATTCCTAGAGGTCCCGACGCGCCGTTTTGTGATCTCGACCTTCTTTGGAATCATCCCCGGCACTGTGGTTTACACATCCGTCGGCGCGGGTCTTGGCGAAGTCTTTGCACGCGGCGAAACACCTAATTTGGGCATAATCTTTGAACCCTTCATCATTGGCCCTATCATTGGGTTATGCGTGTTGGCCGCCCTTCCTATTATTATTAAGGCCGTGCGCGGCAAGAAAGGTCTTTGAGCTATGAACCGGATTAAAACTGATATTTGTATCATTGGCGGCGGTTCTGGCGGATTGTCCGTTGCTGCGGGTGCAGTCCAAATGGGCGCAAAAGTTGTCCTACTCGAAGGTCATAAGATGGGCGGCGATTGCCTGAATTATGGTTGTGTCCCGTCTAAGGCGCTGATCGCGTCGGCCAAGCAGGCCTACGCCATGTCACACGGATCGGCGTTGGGCATCGCGGACGAGCAAGCGCAGGTCGATTTCGCCGCCGCAAAGGATCACGTCGCGGATGTGATTGCGACAATCGCCCCAGTCGATTCGGTTGAGCGGTTCGAGGGCTTAGGTGTCCAAGTCATTCAGGAATTCGGTGCGTTTATTTCCGAAACGGAAGTACAGGCTGGCGATACGATCATTGAGGCGCGGCGTTTCATCGTGGCTACTGGCTCTGGTCCGTTTGTACCGCCGATCGACGGTCTGGCCGACGTGACCTACTACACAAACGAAAACATCTTTGATCTGCGCGAAAAGCCAAAGCATCTGATTGTTATCGGCGGCGGCCCCATCGGCATGGAAATGGCCCAAGCACATAGTCGTCTTGGCTGCGAAGTGACTGTGATTGAGGGCGCGAAAGCCTTTGGTAACGACGATCCCGAGATGGCCGCGATTGTGCTGAATAAAATGCGCGACGAAGGCATCACGATTGTCGAGGAGGCGCAAGCGCAGAAGATTTCTGGCGCGGGCGACGAGATCACGGTTCATACACCAAAGGGCGATTATACTGGGTCGCATCTGCTGATCGCTGTTGGCCGCAAGGTGAATATGGACAAGCTGGACCTCGACAAAGCCAATGTCGCCCATGATCGGCGTGGCCTGAAAGTCGGCGCTGATCTGCGGTCCGAAACCAACAAAAAGGTCTATGCGGCGGGTGACGTCGCGGGCGGTCTGCAATTCACGCATGTCGCGGGCTATCATGCTGGCGTTTTGATCCGCTCTTTGCTGTTCGCGCTGCCGTCAAAGATGAAAACGGCGCATATTCCGTGGGCGACTTACACCGATCCTGAGTTGTCCCAAGTTGGCCTGACCGAAGCCCAAGCGCGTGAAAAGCATGGCGATGCCCTAGAGGTTGTTCGCTTTGAATATCACCACAACGACCGCGCGATTGCAGAGCGTAAAACCACCGGTCTGATCAAGGTCATGGTTGTCAAAGGCCGGCCAGTCGGTGCATCTATCGCAGGACATTTGGCGGGCGAGCTGATCTCGATGTGGGCGATGGCCATTGCAAACAACATGAAAATGTCAGCAATAGCGAATACGGTTTTGCCGTACCCGACCATCAGCGAGATCAATAAACGGGCAGCCGGTGCGTACTTTAGCCCGCGTTTGTTCGAAAGCACGATGGTGAAACGGGTTGTGAGATTTGTGCAGCGTTGGATTCCCTAACGCGGGCAAGGCGGAGATTTGATGTTTAATAGCCTCTCTGGGCGGTTCTTGGTTCTCACGATTGTGTTCGTGATGTTGGCCGAAGTTTTTATCTTTGTGCCATCAATCGCGCGGTTTCGTGAGGATTACCTACTTGAGCGCCTAGAGCGGGCGCAGCTGGCGTCGTTGGCGCTGGAAACGGACGCCTTTATTGAACCTGAACTCGTCACCGAGTTGTTGAAGAACGCCGAAGTTTACAACGTCGTTTTACGCCGGAACGAGGTGCGGCAGCTTGTGCTGTCGTCGCCGATTCCATTCCCTGTGATGGCGACCTATGACATGCGCGATACGTCATCGTGGGAATTGATCCGCGACGCGATGGCCACGTTGGTTGCCAAGGATCAACAAGTCATCCGTGTGATCGGGACGCCTGTTCAGGGCGGGGGGCTGTTGATCGAAATTACAACGCCGCAGATGCCTTTGCGCGCTGCAATGCTAGAGTACGGGCGCAATGTTCTATGGCTGTCGCTGGTGATTTCGGTCATCACGGCGGCCCTGTTATTTTTTGCTGTGCGCTTCTTGCTGGTGCGGCCGATCAAGCGGTTGGTCGATCAGATGGACCGCTACGCCGCTGCCCCTGAAGATGCCCGCAAGATCATCGAGCCTACGTCGAAAGTGCGCGAATTATACGTGGCTGAACTGGCGTTGCAGAAAATGGAAAGCCAGCTGACAGGTGCGTTGCGTCAGAAAGACAGGCTTGCACAATTGGGTGGAGCCGTTGCCAAAGTGAGCCACGATTTGCGCAATATCCTGACCTCTGCGCAGTTGTTTACCGACCGGATTGAAGGGTCAGAAGATCCGCTTGTAAAACGCATGGCGCCAAAACTGGTCGGATCGATTTCGCGCGCGGTGAACTTGTGCGAAACGACGCTGGCCTTTGGACGTGTGGAAGAACCGCAGCCGACTTTGGCGCGATTGCCGTTGTCTGGATTGGTTGATGAACTGCTTGAGGGCGAACGGCTTGCCAGTGGCGAAGCCGAGGTGAGTTTTGTCGACGAGGTGCCAGCAGACATGATCGTGCGGGCCGATGGCGAGCAAATCTTCCGCGTGTTGTCGAACCTTTTGCGCAACGCACGTCAGGCGATCATGGCGACACGCCAACCCGGAACGGTTACGATTCGTGGGTACGAAGACGACACCGCGTGGTGGATTGAAGTCGCTGACACAGGGCCGGGGTTGCCGAAACGTGCGCGGGAAAACCTGTTCAAACCGTTTGAAGGTGGGGCGCGCAAGGGTGGTAGCGGGCTAGGTCTGGTGATTGCGGGCGATCTTATTCGCGGGCATGGTGGTCGTTTGGAATTGGGTAAAACCGATGAGACGGGGACGACGTTTGTGATCCATCTGCCCAAAGCTGATCTGGCGTTGCAGCCTATTGAAGCCGCCAAAGCCTAGGGTGCGTCAAAGGCGTTAACCAGCCGTTTTTGCCCAGAACGACGTTTTGCGATCATGGCGATTGCGGAGGGCCTGTAGGTAGTGCGCGTGGTCGGGAAATCCGTGGTAGTCGGTGATTTCCGCGTCGCATAACCCGCAGTCTGACAGGTTGTCTGCGGCGTGCGCGTAGCGCGTTGAGCGGCCTTGCCCTAGTGCGTAGTCGATCATGCGTCGCCACAGCAGGACTGCGGATAGTGGATGTTTCTCGCGCAGGACGTCTGCTGCTGGTGTCAACAGCGCGTAGTGGTCGCCGTTGATTTCATCGGCGCGAGCGAGGACCAAGTCAGCTGCAGCGCGTAGGTTTGGCCAGTTGATGAAAAACGCCAATGCCGTTGAAAAGTCTGGGTAATCTGCAGCGAATGCGAGTGCTTCGGTTTCGGCATCGACGTCTTCGAAGTCTGGTAGAACCTTGAGGTAGTCGCGTAAATGCTGCGCATCTAGGCTGGATTCAAAGCAGGCCCAGCGGTGATCTTGGGCATCTGCGAGACGGTCGAGTGCGATTAATGCGGCAATGTAGGCTGTGTCCCACGCGGCGCGGCCAAAGTCGCGTCCGTCTTGGTGGGCGTCTAACAGCAGGTCGAGTGCGGCGGTGGGATCGTCGTCGTCGAGCAGTAGCTGGGCTACTTCGGCGGCGATGTCTTTGCGTTTGAGATCGGCATCAGAATATTGCGCGATGTAAGCTTGGGTGTCGCCTGCGGCGGCTGCGATTTCTTGCATGCAGGATTTGACGAACCGCGCTTTGCGGCTGGCCGTGTAATCGGTGTCGCCGCGCAATTGGCGTAGGAATTGAATGGCTGCGTGGTCATCCGGATCGGGTTTTTGGGGGGCGTCGGCATAGGCTTGAACATTGGCCTTGAGGTGCGCCAAACCTGTGGCCCCAAGTGTCGGTGCCAGCAGTGCGCTTATGCCGTCCCACTCGCCAAAGCCGTTGTCTTGGATCGCGGTCCAGACTTTGTCGGCAAGGGTTTCTGGATCGATCAGGGCACGCGGCGCAATATCGGCAAAGTGCAAAAGGGCAGCGCGAAAGACGTCGCCAACATCGCCGCGACTGTCGTCAACACGCCCGTAGATAAAGGGCGCGATCTCGATAAAGTCCCAGAGCAGATCAAAGGCGATTGTCGGGTCTTCGGGTGCGATTTTATCGGTGATCATATTGGCTTGGGTGGTGAGGTCTTTGACCAGCGCCTTGCGCTTGCGCCACCCGATAAAGCTAGTGGATTTACGCAGCGATGCCAACCGTTTACGCACATCTCGCGCGAGTTCCGACGCGCCTAGGTGATGGCTCAGCTCTAGGCGTAACCTACGTTTGATGTCGGCGCTGCCAGTGCTGACTTCCATCAAGAGATCAGCGAGTTGTTCTGCGCCTAAGGCTGCGAGATTGGCTTTGTTCAGGGTCTTTTTTGACATGAGGTATTTGACATCTCATGGCGCGGCGGCACAAGCGGGATTTCTTGTCTCAAGAATGATCGACGCCCCAAATTAACTGCGTAAATCGGGGCGTTGATGTGTCGTGGGGAGGGTTAATCGACTGCTAAGTTAAGGAAGCCTGCGACGGCGAGGTAGAATGCTTCGGGTTTGTCCACGTTGATGACGTGCCGTGCGCCGGGGACTTCGGTGTAGTCGGAACCGGGGCAGGCGGCGGCCATGGCGCGCATTGCGTCAGGTGATGCCGCGACGTCGTTTTCGCCTGCAATGAACAGCGTTGGCACGGTCATTTTACCGAGATCTTTGAGGTAATCCAAACGTTTCAACGCTTCGGCGCAGCCGCGATAGCCTACGGGCGTGGTGGCGGTAAAAGCATCGCGCAACTGCGTTTCGCGGTCGGGGTGATTGCTGCGGGTGTCATCGCTGAGCCATTTATCAACGGTGCCGTCCCACACTTTGCCGATGCCGCCGTCGTCAAGAATGGCGAGCCGATCAACCCAGTTTAGCACGAAAGGCGGCGGCGCGTCAGCACGCGCAGCACAGCAGACGATTTTTTCGATGCGATCGGGTGCGTTCAGACCGAGGCCAAGCGCGGTCATACCGCCAAGCGACAGGCCCATAACGGTGGCGCGATCCGCGCCGTGGGCGTCAAGCACGCTAAGCGCATCGGCTTCAAGATCAGCAAAGCTGTAAGGCGCGGCAGGCGATGGGCTGCGTCCGTGGCCGCGTGCGTCAAACGTGATCGTGCGGTAGTGCTGTTGCAGCACGTTAAGTTGTGGTTCCCACATGTCGCTGGTGGCCCCAAGGCTGTTGAGAAGCAAAAGGAATGGCGCGCCCTCGGGGCCACCGACAGTTGAATAAAGCGGTTGCGTTGTCATCGAATTGATCTCTCTTTTTCGCGGCGCTGGGCACCGTTTCACGTGGTCGCGGCGGGGGCCGTGACAATGGGTGCGATGACGTCGGGCTGTTTGGCCCGAGACATCGTTAACCCAGATACTAGCGATGAACAGGCTGCCTGATGAAATGATAATATTCGGTGAATGCCATCTGTTTTCGTGATGGCGCCCGCCGCTGGATTACCGTTCGCTGACCAGTGGAATTTCAAGCGTCGAGTTCAGCTCTTCTTGCAGGATATTCGCAAAAGCTTGGGCCGCTTGGGACAATGGTTCGGACCGCGGTTCGATGCGCAGATAATCCACGTAGAGCGGCGGATCAGCCAGCGGAAGAATGCGCCGTTTGCTGCCGTCGAGGTCAGGCACGCACATGATACCGGGCAGGATCGTGATCCAATCAGAGCGCGAAACCAGATCAATCGTTCCGTACATTGTATCAATTTCAAGGGTTTCGCGGACTTTTATGCCGTTTTCGGTCAGGTAGTTTTCGATCCGCGTTCGCCGTGTATTGGCCCAGCTAGGCAACACAAGGCGCTGCGGTGGTAGGTCTTTTAAATGTGCGGTTTCGCCCAGCGTTAGGTGGGTTCCGGCGGCACAGACGAAACATTCCTGATCGCGGCCCATTGGCGTTCCGGCTAGAAAATGGTTCTGCACAAAGCTTGGCACGACCGCGAAATCGAGTTTGCCCGCAGAGACGTCTTCTGCCAATTTGCCAGAGAATGCTTCGGAAATCGTGACCCGTACCTCTTTATACTCTTCGGAAAATCGCAGTAGCACATTCGTTAACACGGACCGCGTGAATGTTGGCATCAGGCCGACGCGGATGTGCCCGACGACGGCCTTTGACAGGTCGCGCAAACGTTCTTCGGCGCGGCTGGTGACAGCGAGGACTTTTACCGCTTCTTCATACAGTGAATGGCCGGTTTCAGTGGGGGTGACGCCGGACGAACTACGTGAAAACAACACTACGTCGTAGCGTTTTTCCATCTGGCTGACATGCATCGACAGCCCCGATTGCGTGGCGTTGACACGCGCGGCGGCGGCTGAAAAAGAGCCTTCTTCATACACGGCGACAAAATAGCGAAGTTGTTGAAGTTTCATGGTGACCTATCACGTTTCCTTCTTGCCAGTATGCTTTAATATGAGTTGATTTGAACCCCGAACGCGAAATATTTATTCTTGATGTATTGCCCGATTTTGCTGGGGAATACCCCCGTAGCCCTAATCTGATTGGACAAAACCATGACACCGCTTCCGAAAATAATGGTCGCCCCCAATGGCGCACGGCGCAGTAAATTGGACCATCCCGCGTTGCCCGTGACTGACGCGGAAATTGTCGCTGCTGCAGTCGCCTGTGAGCAGGCTGGTGCGGACGGTATCCATGTGCATATTCGCGATGCGGACGGGTTGCATGAAATTGATGCAGGCCACTACCGCGCTGTTCTCGATCAGTTGCGCGAGGCGGTGCCTGATATGTATTTGCAGGTCACGTCCGAATCGGCGGACCGCTATACAGGCGATGAACAGCGCCGGATAATGCGCGCGCTTGCGCCGGATCATGTGTCGGTTGCGATGCGTGAAATGGTGCGCAAACCTGCGGACTGGGATGCGGCGCAGGATTTCTACGCCTGGGCACGTGATACAGGTGTTGATGTTCAGCATATTTTGTATTCACCACAAGAAGTTAGAACCTTTTGTCAGGCGTTGGATGAGGGACGAATTACTGGGGATCATCACCTTATTCAGCTTGTGCAGGGGACCTATGCCAATGGATCGCAGGGCAAGGCCGCACTTGCGGATTATCTAGCAGAAATGACGGCCACGGATGGCCGGATGTTTGACTGGATGCTCTGTGCATTCGGGGCAGAAGAAACTGATAGTCTGGTCGCGGCTGCCAAAGCTGGAGGAAAAGCGCGGGTCGGATTTGAAAATTCGCTTTGGAATAAGGACGGCAGCTTGGCTACAGACAATGCCATGCGCGTGGCCGAAGTTTTCGCGGCGATGCGTCAGATTTGATCGCTGCACCCATTTGAAATGCAATAAACCCCGCCTGTGTAAAATAGGCGGGGTTTGTTTTTGTCGTGAGTGAGTGGTGGTTTAAACCAGCTTGCGCAGGATCGTGGTGAATGTGTCCATCTGGTCTTGGCTGAATTCGCTAAACGCTTCTTCGGCATGTGCATCGGCGAGCGCCCAACACTGGTCCGCCTTGGAAGCACCCGCATCGGTTAGGATGTATTTGTCGCCGTTTTTCGCGATCATGTCTCGTCCAGTGAGATTAGCGAGCGCTGCTTTGACCTCGACCATGGGAGAGTTGAGCGGAGCGAGCAATTCGTCGGCCGTCATGGCGTCAGAGGCCGCGAGAACGAGCAAAGCGCGGGCCTCGATCAGGTTCAGGTCGAGTGTTTGCAGTTTGGGCTGATAGCGGTCTTGGTAGCCTTGCACTGCCTGCAACATCAGGAAGAATTTATGGTTACCCATGCGGCCTGCGTGTGCCGGTTTTCCAGCGTTTTCTGTGGGCTTTTTAGTTGCACCTGGGTGGCTGAAGGTCATCGCGTATGACCCCTGATGGAAGCACAATGGCGAACGTCCGAAGTCGTCAAAGGCGACGACTTTACCGACGAAAATCCAGTGATCGCCGCCGTCTAGTTTGTCATAGGTTTCGCACTGAAAACGGCCTGCGCAATTGGGGAAAAGTGGTGCGCCGCCGATGCCTTCTTGCCAGTCCATGCCTGCAAACTTGTCTTCTTGCTGGCGGGCAAAGTGGTTCGACATATCCATTTGATCTGACGCCAAAATATTGACTGCAAAATGCGTGGCGGTTTCAAAGATTTCGCAACTGCGGGCTGTTTTCATGCTGCTCCATAGAACCAGTGGCGGGTCCATGGACAGCGAGTTAAAGCTGCTGGCCGTAACGCCCACTTTTTCGCCATTCTCGCCTACGGCGGTGATGATCGTCACGCCTGTTGCAAAGTTACCAAGCGCGCGGCGAAACGCCTTTGGGTCGAAGTTGGTTTCAGGTGTTGGATCGGTCATTTTCGGCTCCTCCGCTGTGCTGACGACCGTTGCGCATGGTGTCCCCCCTTGCGCAGCGGCCATCATTTTGGCGTTAAACTTCGGTGTAAGCTGGTTCTGATTTGGTGGCTTCGGTCAGGATTGGCATCACTTTTTCAGCCATCAAGGTCATGCCTTCGCGGCCCAAATCGTAGTCGGTCCAATCGTGGCCCGCGTAAACGAGGTGTTTGAACGGACCTGTTGTTTCGCGTAGCTCAAGAACCTGATCTGCGACGGATTCGGGGTCGCCGTGGATCACAAGGCGGTCCATGACGTAGTCCAATGTCACGTCTTCGTCTGGCATGTTCTGGTCGTCTTTGAATAGGTTCAGCCGTCCACCTGAGCGTAGTTTTGTCAGCAATTGGCTGTAGTACAAAACGTAGGGGCTGCCCGGATCGCGCGCGTAGGCGCGTGCGGTTTCTTGATCCTTGGCGACGCAGATGTTTTTGGCGACGCGCCAGTCGTCGTAGGATGCGACGTTGCCAGCCTGCTTGCAGCCTTCGGCGTAGTTCGGCCAGTGGGTTGCGGCCCATTTCGGCAGTAAGAAGTTCGCAGAGATCGGTTGCCAGCCGCGCGCGGCCATGGCTGTGACGCCTTTCGAGAACGGCGCAACCACGGTGCCAATGATTGGCGGATGCGGGTCGTTTTGGTAGGGCTTCATGATGTCGCCCTGACCAATTTCGCGCATCATAGTGCGTTCGGTCGAAACCTCGAAGTAATCACCTTTGAGGTTATACGGCGCCTCGCCAGCCCAGATATCCAGCACCATGTTGATGCATTCGATGAACATCGCGTTGCGATCTTTGTCCATCGTGCCAAAGACTTCGGCGTCGGACATCAACCCGCCGGGCGAGATGCCAAAATTCAACCGCCCTTCGAGCATGTGATCCAGCATCGCAACTTCGGCAGCGACGCGGGCAGGGTGCGAATTAGGCAGGTTGACGGTTCCGGTGCCAAGCCTGATGTTCTTGGTCTCGTAGGCCAAGCTGGCCAGAAACGCGACGGTAGAGGTGATAATTTCGGCTTGATCGGTGGTGTGTTCGCCGCAGTATGCCTCTGCAAAACCCAGTTGGTCGGCCAAAATGAAGGCCTCGCGATCTTCAGCGAGGCTTTTGGAATATGGCTTTCCGAGCGGGTGGATGGGCATCGTAAAAAATGACAGTTTCATGAGAAGCTCCTTGGCTGTTCATGCAGACTGCCGGAGTCTTCATTATAGTAAAACTGATAGTTTGTGATGATGTCTATCTTGTTTCATGATGGCTCGGGTGCGATTGCGATTGGACGCAATATCGTTAGGGGCGCAGCCATGGCCGCGCCCCCGTAACTGAATCCACTGGTCCGAAATTTGCGCGCGATATCAGGCTTTTGGAATGTCGCTGACGTATTTGGGAACATCATAGCCGCGTTGCACCGCAGGGCGGCTCGCGATGCGGGTGTACCAGTCGCGTACATTCGGGAAGTCGGCTAGATTGATGCCCTGCCAGTCGTGACGGGATATCCATGGCCAGGTGGCCATGTCTGCGATTGTGTAGACGCCTGTGCCTTCGCCGACCACATAATCGCGGCCTTCAAGGCGGGTATTCAGGACTTTGTAAAGCCGCTGCGCCTCTTTGCTGTAACGCTCTTCGGCGTATTCGGATTTGCCGGGATTATACTTAACAAAGTGGTGGACCTGACCCAGCATTGGTCCCAGCCCGCCCATCTGCCACATCAGCCATTCGACCATGCGCCAGTGCTCATCGCCCGTCACCTGAAAGCGGTCATATTTCTGCGCGAGGTACAGCATGATTGCGCCCGTTTCCATCAGATGGACGCCCGTTTCGTGGTCCACAATCGCGGGAATCCGGTTGTTCGGGGCGATCTTAAGAAAGTCCGGCGCAAATTGTTCATCTTTTGAAATGTCGATGGGTTTGGCGGTGTAAGGCACCCCGAGTTCTTCAAGAAGGATGGAAACCTTGCGACCATTCGGCGTGGTCCAAGTGTAAAGATCAATCATCTGCGGTCCTATTGTGCTGGTTCGGTTGAAGCGAAAGCTAGCGGCATTTTCGGATTTTGGAAAGCTACAAATGATTTGATATTTTGTTGATTGGTTGCCCAATTATACGTGTTTTGCATGCGTCCTCCATCAGTATGCTTGATTGGCGGTGCAATAAAATATGTATTGCCTGTTCTTAGGTTCGATCCTACCACTATGGTAATGTGTCGATCAATTTATTTGGTCAACCAATTTTAAGGGGAGTTACAGGTGATGACAAAAGAGGCATCTCACATAGTCAAGGGTAATGCAGCGTCGTTAGCTGCGTTGCCGGACATGATGAAGGCGTGGGTTTTGGGCGATCCGGGGGAGTTGACGTTAACCGAAAAACCATTGCCTGTTCCCGACCGTGCAGAGGTGTTGGTGCGGATCGACGCGGTTGCGATCTGTGCAACGGACCTTGAAATCCTGCAGTATGGCACGCCCGCGATGATCGAAGGCGGCGCACCCTTTAACAAAAACTACACACCTGGTCATGAATATATGGGCACGGTTGCGGCACTTGGGCCGGGTGTCGATGAATTTGCTGTCGGTGATCGTGTCACGGTCGAAATTCATGCCGGATGTGGGCAGTGCAAGCGTTGCCGGATGGGCATGTATACGTCGTGTCATAACTACGGGCTGAATTACGGTGACAAAAACAAGGGGCATCGGGCGAACGGGTTCACCACGGACGGTGGCTTTGCCGAATATGCTGTCAACAATATCAACACGTTAATACACGTTCCCGACGATATGTCGGACGAGGACGCGACCTTGGTCGTGACGGCTGGCACGTCGATGTACGGGCTTACGGAATTGGGCGGATTGGTTGCTGGCGAAAGCGTCGTGGTGATCGGACCGGGCCCGATCGGGTTGCTGGCGGTGGCCGTGGCAAAGGCGCTGGGCGCATCGCCTGTGATCTTGGTCGGAACGCGCGATAGCCGCAATGAGATCGGCCGCAAGTTGGGCGCGGATTACGTGATAAACCCGCGAGAGGAAGATCCCGTCGCGCGCGTGAAGGAATTGACCGGCAAGGGCGCTGATTATGTCGTTGATTGCGCGGGCACGGAAACAACTGTCAATCAATCGGTTCATATGACGAATAGAGGCGGGCGCATTTGCCTTGCAGCGTTCCCGAAATCCGCGGTCTCGTTTGATTTGGGCGCGTTGGCAGTGAACAACATTTACCTTTACGGCATCCGCGGTGAAGGACGATCCGCGACGCACCGTGCGATGGCGTTTATGGCAGAAAAGCGATTCGATGCGGGGCTGATTCACACGCATACTTTTCCACTCGCAGAGCTTCCAACAGCCTTGAAATACGCAAAAGAGCGGATCGATGACGCGATCAAAGTGGTCGTATCCACGCGGCCAGATGCGCCAAGTGGTGCAAAGAAATGATGCTGGGATAAGGAATTTACCATGACCAAAGCGAGACGCGGCATCTATGCTGCTGCCATTTCACCTTTTGATGCCAACGGTGCATTGGATCACGCAAAACTACTGGGCTATTGTCAGCATTTGCTCAGCGACGGAGGTTGCGACGGCGTGGCCCCGACCGGCACGACGGGCGAGGGGACATCGGTTGCGATGGTCGACCGTCTGGCGTTGCCTGAAGTTTTTGCCAACGCGGGCATCGAACGTGATCGCGTGATTTTCGGCACCGGTGCGCCGTCTGCGGGCGATTGCGTGGCATTGACGCAGGCCGCCGTAGATGCGGGGTTCGTGAACGTGCTGGTGCTGCCGCCGTACTATTACAAAAATCCGTCCGATGACGGGCTGTTCCGGTATTATGCGAACCTTGTCGAAAAGATCGGGCATGATGATCTGCGGATCTATTTGTACCACTTCCCGCAGATGTCGCAGGTGCCTTTGTCAACTGATCTGGTCTTGCGGTTGCGCGATGCCTTTGGCCCGATCATTGCGGGTCTCAAAGACAGCAGCGGCGACTTTGCTCAATCACGTGCCTTTGTTGAGGCGACGGGCGGCGTTGAGGCGGATTTTGATATTTACCCGTCTTCAGAAGCCTTTTTGTGGGATGGTTTGTCGATTGGTACAGCTGGGATCATTTCCGGATCGACCAATATCACGGCGAATTTGGTGCAAACTGCACGTCATGCGCCAGAAGGTGCTGAGCGCGATTCCGCGATGGACGTTGTCTGTGCCGCGCGGGCAATGGTTGGAAAGTATCCAATGATGGCCGCAATGAAAACGGCTGAAAGTTTCCGCAGTGGCGACGATGGTTGGCTAAATATGGCGCCGCCATTGATGCCATTGTCTGATGATCAAAAGGCCGCGTTGAAGGCTGATATCGACGCGCTCGGTGCGTCCACAAAAGCAGGAGCATAATGATGAGTAACCAAATCAAACATGGTCCCGACCACGTGGAAATGAGCCACGATCCCGCCGATTTCGCGCATTGGCCCGACGGTCTGCATGATGAAATGCTGGGTGATTTAGAGAACGGCTGTGTCGGATCAACGCTGGTGTCCGAGACGGACACGATGCGCGTTTGGCATCTGCGCATTGCACCGGGCAAGCGGTGTCGGTTTCATCGTCATGTGAACCGTTATTTCTGGACGGCATTGGTCGGTGGGCACGCGCGGGGCTATTTCTCAACGGGCGAAATCTGTGATGTCGAGCATTATCAGGGCGAAACCAAGCATTTCGACTACGGCGACGGCGACGAGATGGTGCATTCTGTTGAGAACATCGGCGACACCGAATTGGTGTTTGCGACGGTGGAATTCATCGACGGGCCGAATTCGCCATTGCCGGTGCCGGATAGCGTGCGGTTATCGGTTTAAGGCGCGTCTGTTTTTGACCGCGCGATGGGAAGTAGCACGGCGGAGTTGTCCAAATCCGCTTCGCCGTGGTCCAGCGCGTCTTGCATCATCGCGAGGTAGGTCTGCGTGAACGGAAGCAGCTGGCCCGCGTCCGCTGCCTTTTGCGAGATCAATGCGAAATCCTTGTTTGACTGCACGATCCGACCTTGTGGCGCAAAGTTGCGGTCCGCCATTAACGCGCCCTTGCCGTCCATGACAGACGAATAGGCGGCGGATGCTTTGGCCAAGGATAGGAAATCATGGGGCGTGATGCCCAAGGTTTCTGCAAAAACCATGCCTTCGGCGAGGGCCGCGCGGTTCAAGCCAAGAACAAGGTTAATTGCTAGCTTTGCGCGGTTGCCATTGCCGTGATCGCCGACGTGAATATGGGCGCGAGACAGGGCGTCAAAAACGGGTGCCAAGGTGGCCGCCGAGTTTTTGTCGCCAGCAATCAAAAGCAATACATCACCCGCTGCCAGTGATCGGCTGGTGCCGGAAATTGGAGCTTCGATCAAGGTAATGCCTTTTCGCGCGGCGAGGGTGCCGAGATGCGCCATGCGGTCAGGATCGCACGTGCTGACCGAGATCAGCGTGGCTGTTGTGTTGGGCGCGTCGGTGATTAACGTTTCCAGCTGATCGGTGTCAAATACGCAGGAAAAAACGCACCCAGTTTCCCAGATGCGTTCTGCAGTTTGTGCGGTGCCGCCGAGCGTGACTAACTGGTCGCGACGGGTGCTGTGGGGGTCATAACCGCTGACGGTAAAACCCTTGTCGATCAAGCGTGTCGCAATCGCAGAGCCGATCAGCCCAAGTCCGAAAATACCGATATTTTGTTGCATCTCAAAGGGTCCTTGTGGGTCATGGATGTGTTGAAATATCGGGTGTCCGCTACGCTATTCCGATGCCTGCGCTGCCTTCATATCGGCCAGTTTTGCCAGCGAATGGTTTGACAGCGGTAGGCTGATTGGGTCGCCGCATTCCGCGGAAATATCTGCCGCAAGATAGCTTTCCATGACCATGCGGGCGTGTTCAGGCTTGGTTAATGGTGGGCGGTCCAGCAGGACGGATTCGAGGAAATGAAGCGTTTCCGGCCCCATTTGTCCGGCATACATGTGATCCAGATCTTCGCCCGGCATGGTGGACATCGGGAATTGCGTGTTATCTTTGACCGTGTTCAACCAGTTATCGCGGGATGTGTCATCTAGGATCAGAGCGCCTTCGGTGCCAGTGATTTCGATCCATGTGCTGCAATAGTTCGGGAAACTCGGTGGTAAATTCCAGCCGCCGCCAACCACAACCAACGTGCCGTCGGACATGGTGACAGTGCTCCACATGCAGTCATACGAGCCGTTCAGTTCTTTCATGTGGCCGTATGCGCCTTGGGAATAGACCTTGACCGGTTTGGCGGGTTCCAGAAGCCAGAACACGAAGTCCAGATCGTGGGTGGATTCCATCGCGGCGGGCGACAGTTTCACGCGGTTCGCGATCCGTGCGCCTAGGCTGCGCGACAGGTGGCGACTGACCATGACGTTGACGACTTTGCCTAATTTACCTTCGGCGACCGACTTTTTCGCATAAGCGATCTTTGGGTTAAAGCGTTGCGAGTAACCAATTGTAAACTTCACGCCTTTCGCATGTGAAATGGCGATCAAATCGTCCGCTTCGGCAAGGTCCATCGCGATTGGTTTTTCTAACAGCACATGTTTACCAGCCATCAAGCAGTCGCGGGCAATCGGGTAATGCGTGGGCTCTGGCGTGGTCGAGATGTAAACCACTTCGATATCGGGATTTTTGATGATGTCCTGATAATCGGTTGTGGCGCTGGCTGGATTTGTTTCAGCTTTCACCTCGGCCAGCCGTTCTGGGTTGATTTCGCAGATGTGCAATTTATCGACCAAAGCCGATTTTGACAGTGTTACGGCGCGCATTCCGCCGCACCATCCTGTGCCGATAACGGCGACTTCAACTTGTCTCATTTTTCTCTCCCATTTGGCCGAGGCCATCGATGAAATCTACGTTTTTTTTGGTGTGATGCGCCAACAAAGATTGCTGATATGCACTAGTCGATTTGTTGAATTTAGACGTCGCTGTCGTGGTGCGGTGCCGTCATCGCAGCCAATGTGCTGTCCAAATGGGCCTGCATAGCGGCAGCGGCATCGCCACCTTTGCGGCGTTCTAATGCGTCAACAATTGCATCGTGTTCGGCGAACGAATGGTAGCCTGCAGTGGGGCCGGGGGCGGTGGTGTCGATTTTGCGCCAAACGACGACGAGCCGGACGCGGTTGATGATTTTATGCACCGCCTGAAGAAGCGTGTTGCCCGCCGCGTCAGCGATCATTTCGTGGAATGCGCCGTCTAGTTCCTCGTATCGCGCCCACGTTGATGCGTCGCGCATTTGCGCGGTCAATCGGCGTAGCTCTTGCAGGTGTTTGGGCGTCGCGTGCATCGCCGCGAGCCGCGCGATTTGCGGCTCGACGACAAGGCGGGCGTTCATGGCTTCGAACGGGCTGGTGCTTTCGGCGAGAGCGACAATCGTGTCGTCGATCCGCCCGCCCTTGTTTGATTTCGGAGCCTTGGAAAGAAAGGTGCCGCGTCCGACGTGACGGGTGACGTGACCTTCGGCCTCTAGCACCAACAGCGCTTTGCGCAACTCGGTGCGATTCACACCAAGTTCTGCGCAAAGCGTGCGCTCTGGTGGCAATCTGGCACCGTCGGTTAAACCACAATTGGTAATCCAATTTCGCATACGCGTTAAAATTTGGTCGCTCATTTTCTGCTCACTTGGGCGTGGAAAAATGAAAAGAAAGTCTTATGAATTCTTTTAATTTTGCCCGTTCCTGCCTATCATTCGATGTGACGGCAGTTTCGCGCAGCAAGATAGAATGGTCAACCAATTTTGTCTCGTGCTTTCGCCAAGCCGATTGCGCTTAAACCTGATCTTGAGGCGACATATGCGGCACCGTTTCCCCTGTTTCCGAGAACGTTCTGGTCACATCGCGCGCACCGTAAATCCACAGTATCGTCAGTGGTCCGTCACCTGTGTTCTTAAAGTAATGCGGCACGTTAGGTGGCACAAAGGTCGTGTCCATCGCGCCCAAGGACATCAATTCATCGCCGATCAAGGCTTCGGCTTGACCGCTGAGGATTGTCACTTGTTCTGCGCAATTATGCGAATGCAGCGGGGCCGCGCAATTGGCTGGAAACACGGTAGTGCCTGTCGTGAAGGGCGCGGTTTCATCCGTATGTTTACCAACCATCAGGCGCGTCTCGACCTTGTTGCCGCGCAAAAACGGTTTGATCTCAGTGTAGCGTATCACAGTGCCGTTCGTCATCATTTGTACCTTTGTGTTTGCGTTTTAGCGTTTCATTTTAATTCGAAGAGGGAAGTCACATGACCAATATTTCACACAGCGACCTTGCCGCATTTATCGCGCGGTGCCTTGGGGCGTGCGGGATGCCAGCCGCTGACGCGGATCGGGTTGGGGGCATGATGGCCCGCGCTGATCTGATGGGCCAAGAGGGGCACGGCGTGTTCCGGTTGCCGATGTATATCCAGCGCATTCGGGCGGGTGGCATGAACATGTCGCCGGAGTTCAAAGTCGTCTCGGATCGGACTGCGACGGCGTTGATCGATGGCGACAACGGCATGGGTCATTTGGTGATGCACCACGCGACGGAACTGGCAATGGAAAAGGCGCGCAATGCTGGCGTGGCTTGGGTTGGGGCGCGGCATTCGAACCACGCTGGCCCCGCGTCGTTGTATGCGATGATGCCTGCGCAAGAAGATATGATCGGGATTTATATGGCGGTGGCGAGCGCCAATCACATGCCGCCTTGGGGCGGGACCGAGATGTTGTTGGGCACAAATCCGATTGCGATTGCTTTGCCGTCCGACAAATTTCCGCCCATCGTCTTGGATATGGCGACGACCGTGGCGGCCTATGGTAAGGTGAAAACCGCCGCGTTGAAGGGCGAGCAGATGCCCGAAGGCTGGATGGTGGATCGCAACGGCGCACCGCTGACCGATCCGACAAAATCTGCTGACGGGTTTCTGCTGCCGATTGGTGGGCCCAAGGGCTACGGCTTGTCTCTGATCTTTGGTATTTTGGCGGGTGTTTTGAATGGCGCTGCCTTTGGTCGCGACGTGGTCGATTTCAACGCGGATGCAGTGTCGACGACAAATACGGGTCATATGATCCTCGCGTTGGATATAAAGGCGTTCACTGATCCTGACACATTCCGCGCTGATATTGATGCGGTCTGGACCCAGATGAAATCAAGCGAAACGCTCAGCGGTGTCGATGAAGTCCGGTTGCCGGGTGAACGGATGCACAGTGTGACGCAAACACGATTGAAAGACGGGATACCTTTGCCAGAGGCACTGCGCGAAAAGCTGGGGTTGATGGCCGATGATTTGGGTGTAGCGCCGTTATAAATAAGAACGGCCCCGACGGTATCGGGGCCGTTTGCGTGATATGACCTTGCGATTATTCCGTGGTCAGCGCGTCGACCAATTCCTTGTAGGTCACGGACTGCTGCTCGCGCAGGACTTGGTATTCCTCGCCACTCATTGGATCAATGCTTTCGCCAAGTGTTCCCATCAGACGAATGAAAGTTTCATCAACGACGAGTTCGGCAAATGCGGCTTGCAGCGTTTCGACGACTTCTGGCGGTGTGCCAGTAGGCGCCAGAACAAAGCGGTGCATATATCCAATGTCACCTTCGATGCCGAGTTCGGTAAGAGTCGGAACGTCGTCGAAAATACGTTCTTCGCTTGCGCTAGCCAGAATGCGGACGTCACCAGCCTTTAGCAATTCACCCAAAGATGATGGAAACGCCATTGTGAAATCTGAATCGCCTGACAGCAAGGCTTGCATTGCTGGTCCACCACCCGGATATGGGATCAGGTTAAGATTCAGGTCAAGCTCGCGCATGATTTGCGCAGCAGGCACAAAGAAAGCGCCCCAGTTGCCTGAATGACCCAGGTCCAACTCGCCGGGTCGTGCCCGTGCATCTGCTACCAAATCTTCAAATGTTTCATACGGGCTGTCCGCACGGACAACAATTGACGCTGGCGCATAGTTGATCCGAGCGATTGGAATGAAGTCTGCCATTGGGTCGTACGGCAGGTCGTCCACGTATTGTTGCAGCATGTCCATGTAGTTGTGCGAGAACAACAGTGTATACCCGTCGGCCGGAGAACGTGCGACTTCTTGCGTTCCTTTTTGCCCGCCCGCACCCGGTGTCAGGCGCACAATCATGGCTTGGTTCAGGTACTGCGGAATGACGGACGTGATGATCCGTGCGTTCAAGTCATGTGATCCGCCTGCGCCCAATGGAATGACCATCGTGACTGGTTTTTCTGGATATTCCGCTAGAACCGGTGCGGAAGACATTGCAAATGCCCCTCCCGATACTGCAAGAACTGCCAACGTTTTTTTGATCATTGTCGAAATCATCGTTTCTCTCTCCCTAGTTGATATCTTGTGATGTGCCGTGCGGCCGAGATCAGCCGCACGGCGTTTTATCTTATATGGTGCGGGCTGCGCCGTAGAGGCGTCTCCACAGCATGAAGCCGATGATTGGTGCTGCGATCAGGACGCCAAGTGCGCCGAACCGTTCGGTGACAAAGAAGCCCATGGCGTTGCCGCCCGACATCGCCATGGTCTGGCCAAAGGCGTATTCCATCGATGGCCCGAGGATAAAGCCCATGACCAAGGGCATAACGTCGAACCGTCCGGCCTTGGCGATGATCCCGAAGATACCAAATGCAACCAGCATCAGCAGGTCAACGGGGTCGGAACGGTAGACGTAAGTACCTGCAAAAGCGAACATGATAACCAATGGGATCAGAATGGACGTCTTGACCGTGACCAGTTTTGAAAAGAACGGCACGGACAAGTAGCCGATGACCAAGAACAGCAGGTTGGCGATGACCATTGCGACCAAGATTGCGAAAACCGTAGCACCTTGCTCTTCGAATAATTGCGGACCAGGGCGCAAGCCTTGGGCCACAAACGCGCCGAGCAAGATCGCTGTAACGTTGTCGCCTGGGATGCCAAGTGTCAGTAGCGGCACCATTGTTGGTCCGTTCACCGCGTTGTTTGCGGCTTCAGCGGCAGCAACGCCTTCGATTTCGCCTTCGCCGAATGTTTCTGGGTGGTCTGATGCGTTCTTTGCAGCAGAGTAGCCCATCATCGCAGCAACGATCTGGCCCAAGCCTGGCACGATGCCGACCATTGTCCCGATCACGGTCGAACGGCAGATCGTTTTAAAGCAGCGCCGGAACTCTGCGAACTTGAGGCGTTCGCCAACAAGTGCGGACAGTTTGCGTGCCCCATCGTTGCGGATCACAACAGAGGCTACTTCTGGCAGCGCGAACAGGCCGATGAGCATTGGCAGTAGTGGGATGCCTGACTTCAGCTCGAAAAGACCAAATGTGAACCGCTCTGAGCCGCCCAGCGGGTCTGTTCCGATAAAGGACAACCATAGGCCAAGCGCCATCATAATCAGGCTTTTCAGCGGATTAGCACCCGACGTCGCTGCGATAATGATCAAGCTCATCAACAGGACTGCGAACAATTCCGGTGGGCCGAACTGCATAACCAAGAAGGCAATTGGAAAGATCATCATGATCGTGAAGATGTCGCTGCATGTATCACCAAAGACGGATGAAAAGAGCGCCATATCAAGAGCTTTGCGTGACTTGCCTTTTTGGGTCAGTTTGTACCCGTCTCGCGATGTGGCCACGGCCGCACCAGTTCCCGGCATCGAAAGCAGGATCGCGGGAACACTCCCGCCGAAAATGCCGCCTTTGTAGATGCCCAGCAGGAACGGGATGCCGACAAGTGGATCAAGGAAAAATGAGATGGGCAGCAGGATTGCCATCGCCATCAATGTTGTGAAGCCCGGCAATGACCCGACAAGCATACCAGCGAAAAGCCCGATGCTCATCATCACCATGGTATCTAGCCGCATGGCCATGCCGAAACCTTCTATGAACTGTTCAATCATGGGTGCCTCTTAGTGTTTTGTGTTTCATGGGTTTCAAAGGTTGAACAAGCGAGCGTAAGCAAATTCGATCGCGTTCAGTTCCGGCAGTGACACGGCAAGCAGACGTGTGGCCGCGAGATAGAGCGAGGTGGGCCCTATCAAGGCGACCGCGCCGATTTGCAGGACAGAGCGCGAACCCAGTTGGAGTGAGATGATTGTGATGACGAGGGCCGTTGAGATCAGGAAACCAAATGGGACCATCGTCAGCCCGTATAGGATCAAGACGCCAAAGAAGAAAAATGCGCGACCCCACTGTGAATTAGATAGCTTTTCGACGTTTTCATCGACCTGCGTGGTTGTGAACATCAGCAATGTGATGGCGCAGAACAGTGCAAGAATGACCAGCACGATGCTCGGAAAGAGCGCAGGCGAGATCGCCGATAGCGATTGGCCGAACAGTGCTTTGGGTCGAGCGATGAGGGCGTTCAAGAAGATAAGCGACAACACAGCTGCCACCATGAGGGTGCCTATCGTGATCGTCTCGGCTGAAAGGGTGAAGCGTTTCGAATTCATGGATAACCTCCGTTATGTCGTCGCGGGCGTTGTCGCCCGGTTTTTTGCATGACCAAGTGGTGTGTACGGCAAAGAGAAACGGGCGATTACGGTCATGATGCGGCCCCCGTTTCAACATTGAATAATTTGAGTAGGGCGGGGCTGATGTCGCTTGCGATACGCGACACTGCGGGCTGGACTGCGGCCTTGAAAGCCAGTCGCTGTGCCCGTGTCAGTTCAACCATTTGGACGCCGTCGTTTAGCATTGCGGCTTTGGATTGGGCTTCGTCGGCTTGCGCGCGTGCTCGCTGTGCGGTTGTCGCCTCGTCCACGGCTTGGGTGATCCATGCACGGATGTGGTCTGGCCAAGACGCGAATTTCTCGCGATTGAACAGAACCAGCGAGATGCCCATCAGGTGACCTGACAAGGTGACGACACGCTGGGATTTGGACAGGCCCATGTTGTAGGTGTTGGTCAGTGGGTTTTCCTGCGCATCCACGTCGCCATTGTTGACGGCGGCGGTGACTTCTTTGACGTCGATGACGCGGGGGTGGAAACCCAAGGACTGGAAAATCTGGTTGTGATTGTCGTTTGGCAAGATGCGCAGGCTAAGCCCATCACAATCGGCGGGCGTATAGAGCGGACGGTCAGCTGTTGTCATATGACGCAATCCGTTGTCCCAATATCCGAGCGTGATGAAGCCGGTGTGTGCCGTGACCTCATCAGCGAGCATTTTGCCTGCTTCACCGTCGAGCAGGGCGAACGCCTTGGCCTTGTCAGGCACCGCAAAGTGAAGATCGAACAACGTCAGCGCCGACACACGTGGTGCCAGATAGCTGGATGAAAAGTAGCAGCCGTCAAATGTGCCACCTTCGGTCAGTCCCAAAAGATCGGCTGCATTGCGTCCGGTGTCAGTGATATCGGGGTGAAAACTGATCTCGACCGCATCACCAGCAAGGCGACGCATCGCTGCGCAGAAGGCTTCGACCCCGTAAGTATGAACCGAATTTGGCCCTTGGTAGCCACCGAGGCTTATCTTGATTGGGTCTGCCATTAGATGATCTTTGCTCCGTTTTGCAACGCGAGCGACGAGACTGGCTTTTGGTAAGATTGGCCATGCATCATGCGCCGTTCCTGACCAAAAGGGCAGAAAACGGAAACTGCGATTTCGAGAGCGCGAGTGCGAGCCAAACCAGTGCGGGCAAACAGATAAAGGTCAGCACAGTGGATGCGACAACGGTGCCTGCAACTTGTTCGGGATTGTATTGAAAGCGTTCCGCGAGCACATAGTTGATGATCGCGATTGGCATGGTTGCTAATAAAAAGACGACGCCAGCCGACGCGCCGCGTAGGTCTAAGAGTATTATAACGATGAGCGCACTGACCACACCGAGCAGCAACCGTATCACCGCGATCACCAGCGCTGGGCCCAGATCTGAGGTCTTGAGCGTGGCAAGTGATGTGCCGAGCAGCAAAAGCATCGCGGGGATCATCATGCCGCCTAACATTTCTGTCGTGGTGACGATGACCTGCGGCACGGGAATTGCGAATGCGGTGACGAGTAACACAGCGATTATGGAATATATCAATGGTTGGCGCAGCAGCGTTTGCACGCGGATTGAGCCTGCATAGATCGACAGACCCAAGGAATGTTGCGCAAGTGCGATGATAAAGAAGTAAGCAACGCCGAGCAGTGCACCCTCGTCACCGAATGTCAGGATGACCAGTGGCAAGCCCATATTGCCCGAATTGGGGAACATGAGGGTCGGTAGAAAACTACGTATCGATTTGCCGAGGACCTTGAGCGTTAGAAACCCGATTGCTGCCGAGATTAACAGGCATAGGAATGCCGCTGTTGCCATTGAACCGATCACGTCTAAGGAGACGTTTAGCGAGGTTAATGCGCTAAAGATCAGCGCAGGCGTGGCGACAAGGATCACCAATGCGCTCAACGTTTGTGTTTCTAGGCGCACGGACGAGCGGCCAAAAAGATATCCGATGGCAGTGATGACACTGATCGGGCCGAGGATATTGATCATCTGTAACAACAAAAGAGTTCCTCCCTCAGCTGTGTGTTTCGACATACGATATGAAAGGGGTGGTGAGACCTAAAGCACGTCCTCGCGTTGAAAAACGTCTGAATTTAAGGTGTTAACTGGTGCCATTTTTCGTCCTCCCGGTGTGTCCGCAGGCTCAGAAATGGTTCCCTCTGACCTGCAGTAAGCGTTAACGACATCGCCTCTGATGTTGCTCGACGCGCATCTGGCGAACCCTCCTCGATTCGCCGTCTGTGTTTTATGACCATGGCAAAGAAATGCCATCAGCGGTAATGGCGATTGTTGCTATCCTCTATCAGGTTTTTAGCTAGCTACACCCGTCGGGCGGCTATCTGCTTTGTTGAAGGATGTCATCAGGATACATCACTTGTTTAGATGGGGTGAACGTGGCTAGGCTTTGCAAACGAGGGGCCAGAAAGGCCGATTTTGATCGGAACTTAGGGCCACTCAAAAACCATACCACCATAACGCAAAGCCCAGCGTTGACTACGGAGTAGCCAAAATGACTAATGAAAATCAACCGTTTACTGTCGCGATCGTGGGGTTTGGCTGGTGGGGGCAACATATTGCGAAACGCCTTGCCGGACATGCGACGTTAAAAGTTGCGGGCGTCGTCGAACCGGTCACGGCCAACCATCAAGGTATCGCTGATTTAGGTTTGACGGCATGGACTGATCTGGCCGAACCACTGGCTGTGGCCGAAGTTGATGCAGTCATTCTGACGACACCAAACCCGCTGCACGAAGCGCAGATCACGCAAGCCGCTGCTGCCGGAAAGCACGTGTTTTGCGAGAAACCGCTGGGACTGACCGCAAACAGCGCGCGACGTTCTGTTAAGGCTTGTGAAGATGCGGGCGTCCAACTCGGCATCGGTCACGAGCGTCGCTTTGAACCTGCGATGCTCGCGCTGAAAGAAGCGCTGGATGCGGGCGATCTCGGAACGGTCATGCATGCCGAAGCTGCATTTAGTCATGACAAGCTGATTGGCGTGCCTGCTAACGATTGGCGCACCCGTAAAGAAGTCAGCCCCGCTGCGGGTATGACGGCGATGGGCATTCACCTGTCCGATTTGTTGATTTCGTTCTTTGGTCCGATCCGTGCGCTGCATGCGTTTACGGCGGATCGGTCGCTTGGTTGGGAAACTGGCGATGTGGTCACGGTCCAGATGTCATTCGAGGCGGGCATGACCGCGACTTTCAGCGCCGTCCTGCATACACCGCATTTCATTCGGATGCATGTTTTTGGCACAGATAAATGGGTCGAAGTGCTGAACGACAGCCACCCCGATACGCCGGACGGCATCGTGCGGGTTTTGACTGGCGAAAGCGGCCAGCCCGTCGCCCAACGGAACTACAATTGGGAAGACGCGGTGACATCAAACCTCGAAGCGTTCGCTGCCGCCGCGCAAGGCTGTGCGCCTTATCCGTTCACCACGGAAGAAATGGTGCACAACATTCAGGTGTTAGAGGCCATCGCACTGTCGGCTGAGACTGGCCAAGAAGTGAAATTGGCGGACATCTAAAAAGAAGTTTGGGAGGATTTGTAAATGGGTGAGGTGCTCAAAGCTGAGTGGTTCGATCTAGACGACGATACACGTGCCGTTACTTGGGCGTGGATGCATGAGACGTATCTGCCCGCGTTGCAAGCGGCGCAGGGTGTCAGCTGGGTTGGTCATTACGATATCGTTGAACTGCCAGATCGCCCGTACATTGAGGGCGCGCCAAATAAGAAAGTCACCCAAGATCCATTGGTCCCCACGGGTTGGCAGAACGTGATTTTGACGGCTTCGGCATCGCCAGAGGTTTTCTTTGGACCGAACAACGCGGTTAATGCTTTAGAAGCCGCGCATGCTGACAAATTGTCTGTGCGTCGCAATTACCGCTCTGCTGTGTTCATCGAAGAACAGGTGATCAATTCACCAGAGCAACGCGCGTTTCCGTATGGCATGGGGCCACCGCCTGCGATGCAGCTTGGCAATTATAACGCCGATAAACCGGATGACGAGATCGAACTGGCCCGCTGGTATCGCGCTGAACGCTTTTCGCGGGTGTCTGTGACGCCGGGGATGATCCGTGGGCGCAAGATGATTTCGATGGCGGGTTGGCCCAAGCACGGTGTGTTATGGGAATTTGCTGACATGCCTGAGGGCGACAGCAGTTTTGAACACCGCTTTATCGCGGCTGATCGCGAAGAAAATTGGACGGGCCGTCACGTGCTTGAATATGTGACGCACACTTACGGCGGCCCGCATGCCGGGCGCCGCGTTTGGCCTGCCGTTTAACGACACGACAACGACCCCGCATCAAAACCGTTGATGAGGATCAAGGATGGTTTGATGGGGATTTTTCAGGAGGTGCTGGCGCAAAGGTCGCTGGTGTAAATCAAAGGGAGAAGACAATGTCACAACGTATTTCTGGACTGAGCCATGAAGAGGCCACCGGCACAACAAAGCTGATCTACGAAGGCTCTGACCGGTTTCTGGGCCGGACGGCCAACCTGCAACGCATCTTAGGCACTCATAGCCCGTATATTGCACGTTGGTTTGGCGGGCTTGTCGCGTCGGTGCGCCAGCCTGATCTTGGTGCAACGACAGAGCCGCGCCTGCGCGGGCTTGCCAGCATCAAGACGTCAATGGTGAACGCATGTGCATATTGCACGGCGCATACTTCTGTCTTCGGTCAAGGTTTGGGCGTGTCGGAAGCAGAACTCGAAGCGATGATGGACGATAGCTACAAGACCAGTGATCTGTTCGATGCGCGTGACAAGGCCGTGATCGCATGGAGCGAGGCGATGACCTTGAACAAGGCGCAACGTGATCCCCATGCTTGGCAAGGCATGAAAGATAACTTTAACGACACGGAAATCGTTGAGATTTCAATGGCCTGCGCGATGTTCAACATGATCAACCGCTTGAACGACAGTTTCTGGACCGATCTTGAATCCGAAGAATACAACCAAAAGCAATGGAATGCGGTTAAAGGTCTGTCCGTGGACGAAATCGAAGCCTTTGCTGGCAAGTTTGCCGAAGTTGGTGCCGCTGAACGCACCGCAAAATAAGTGATCATCGCCGTCCGACCGTGGCACCTGCACAGGTCGGACGGCGATAACGATACCCCCACACGCACTTCAAATCTATTTCAGCGCAACTGATGGTCGCGCTGCCCCTAAACGTCACCTTGGAGACACCAATGGCCGAAACGAAACACACCAAAGTTCTGATCATCGGGTCCGGTCCCGCGGGATATACCGCCGCCGTTTACGCCAGCCGCGCATTGCTGGAACCGGTCTTGGTCCAAGGGATTGAACCGGGCGGGCAGTTGACCACGACAACCGAAGTCGAAAACTGGCCCGGCGATTCAGAGGTACAAGGGCCGGATTTGATGATCCGAATGGAGGCCCACGCGCGGGCGATGGGCGCAGAGATCATCGGCGATATCATCAGCAGTCTCGACACCAGCAAACGGCCTTTTGTCGCGCAAAGCGATAGCGGCACGGTTTATACCGCTGACGCCGTCATCTTGGCGACAGGTGCGCGTGCGAAATGGTTGGGCCTGCCGACTGAGGAAAAGTTTAAGGGCTTTGGCGTGTCGGCCTGTGCGACCTGCGACGGATTCTTCTATCGCGGCCAAGAGGTTGTGGTTGTAGGTGGTGGCAACACCGCTGTGGAAGAGGCGCTCTTCCTCACCAACTTTGCATCCAAGGTCACGCTCGTACATCGCCGCGATAAACTGCGTTGCGAGGCTATTTTAGAGAAACGCCTGCTGAATAACCCCAAGATCGAAGTCGTCTGGGATCATGCGCTTGACGAGGTGCTCGGCACCGACGCGCCGCTTGGCGTGGAAGGTATCCGCGTTAAACATACGACATCTGGCGAGATCAAAAGCATTGATTGCAAAGGCGTGTTCATTGCCATCGGCCACGCGCCAAGTAACGAATTGGTCAAAGACGTGCTGGAAACCCATATGGGCGGCTATGTCGTCACGCAGCCTGATAGCACCGCGACGTCGATCCCGGGCATTTTTGCGGCAGGTGATTTGACGGATTTCAAATTCCGCCAAGCTGTGACCTCGGCTGGCATGGGCTGCATGGCCGCACTCGAGGCCGAGCGGTTCTTGTCAGAAGCCGAATGACCGCCGCAGGGCAAGTCGGCGCGGGGTTCTGGCAAATTGCCACCCGCCGACAGGTGATCAAACGGGCGGGCCGCATTGCCCTGATCGTTGGCGTCATTTTGGCGGCGATCAATCATGGCGACCGGATTTTGAATCTGGATATGAACTGGGCGGCATTCGCCCGCATCGCGCTGACATTTTGCGTGCCTTATGCTGTATCAACCTATTCTTCGGTTCTCGCCATTCGCGAATCCGAAGGCTGAGACGAGCCAAGAAAAGGCAGCCCCATTGCGGGCTGTCATTTCGGTGTTAGACTTTGACGATATCGCCTCAATGGTAGCCCATAGGAGAAATCATCATGTCTTTCACACTCAATCGTCGCGGCTTTCTGGCAAGCACTGCAGGTTTTATCGCCCTTCACCCGTATTCCGCAAATGCGGCCACCAATCAGGCCCACTTGCGCATTATGGAAACAACTGACCTGCATGTGCATGTTTTTCCTTATGATTATTATGCGGACCGCCCAAGCGACACTGTTGGTCTGGCCCGTACCGCAAGCCACATCAAAGCAATCCGCGACGAGGCGTCCAATTCGCTGCTGATCGACAACGGTGATTTCCTGCAAGGCAACCCGATGGGCGATTATATCGCCTATGAGCGCGGTATGAAGGACGGTGATGTGCATCCAGTGATTGCCGCGATGAACACGCTTGGCTTTGATGCATCGACGCTGGGTAACCACGAATTTAATTACGGCTTGGACTTCTTGATGAAGTCGCTGGCAGGGGCGAATTTCCCTGTTGTAAACGCAAACGTCGCGCTGGAATTGGGTAGCGACCCGACCAAAGACAAAACGCTGATCCCGCCTTATGTGATCTTGGATCACACGGTGATTGATGGCGCTGGCAACACACATCCAATCAAAGTTGGCCTGATCGGCTTTGTGCCACCACAAGTGATGAACTGGGACCGCCAGCATCTGGAGGGCAAGGTGCAGGCGCGTGATATTATCGAAACCGCAAAGGCGTATTTGCCGCTGATGAAAGAGCAGGGCGCGGATATTATCGTCGCCTTGTCCCACTCTGGTATCGGCGCTGCTGATGCGAGCGACGGGATGGAAAACGCCTCTGTGCCGCTCGCGGGACTTGAGGGCGTGGATGCGATCTTGACCGGTCACAGCCACCTTGTGTTCCCGTCGCCCGGTTATGCCGATTTTGCTGGCGCTGATATTGATGCGGGCACGTTGATGGGGACGCCGGCGACGATGGGCGGATTCTGGGGCAGCCACATGGGGCTGATTGATCTGTTGATCGAAAAGGACGGCAACGCGTGGCGTGTTGTGTCCGCTGAATCCGAAGCCCGCCCGATTTCGCAACGCAACGAAGATCGCAGCGTGACCGCGCTGGTCGAAGACGACGCCGAGGTGATCGCCTCAGTCCAGCAAGAACACGACGAAACGCTGACATATGTACGCCGCGCAGTTGGGAAAACCGACGCGCCGTTGCACAGCTATTTCGCGCTGGTCGCGGATGATCCGTCTGTGCAAATCGTGTCGATTGCCCAAATTTGGTATATCGAGCAGATGATGAAAGGCACTGAACACGAAGGCTTGCCAATTCTGTCCGCTGCCGCGCCGTTCAAGGCGGGTGGCCGTGGTGGTCCTGAGTATTACACCGACGTTCCCGAAGGCGATGTGGCGATCAAAAACGTGTCTGATCTGTACCTCTACCCGAACACAGCACGCGCTGTGCGTGTGACAGGGCAACAGGTTAAAGACTGGCTGGAACGCTCTGCGGGCATGTTTAATCAGGTCGAAGCGGGCGCGCAGGATGTCGTGCTGCTGAATCCTGAATTCCCAAGCTATAACTTTGATATCATTGATGGCGTCAACTATCAGGTCGATCTGTCACAACCGTCAAAATACGATCCTTCGACGGGTGATGTGCTGAATGCTGATGCGAACCGGATTGTGAACTTGACGCACAACGGCGAGCCGCTTGATATGGCTGCGGAATTCATCATCGCGACAAATAATTATCGTGCAGGTGGCGGCGGGAACTTCCCCGGTGCGACTGAGGAAACAACCGTGTTTGAGGGTCCAGACACCAACCGCGACGTGATCGTGCGCTACATCGTCGAAAAGGGCACCATCAGCCCGCGAGCCGATAACAACTGGTCGTTTGCGCCTTTGGAAGGCACGACGGTTCTGTTCGATACGGGACCAGCGGCAAGCGCTTATCTTGATCAGGTTAACTTAGATATCGAGCCAGCAGGCGACGGCCCTGACGGGTTTGCGCGCTACCGCATAGCACTTTAACACAATCGTGAATTGAGCATTGCTGCTTGGCCGTTATTGGTGGCCAAGCAGCGCCACGTCGGGGCTGGTAAAGAGTAGATATATCATATTTTGAAACGTATCCTGAAAATCGCGCTGGGCGTTGTGGCCATTCTGGTCACGGCTGTTGGCTGTCAACTTGTTCGAAATTCAGGCGATACGCCTTTGCCTGACACGTCGCAGGACACGCTGCGTGTCGCGACGTACAACGTTCACTACATCAACATGCGTAAAGAAACGGGCGCTTGGTCGCGTGGTGATTGGGAGCGTCGTAAAGGTCCGATGGACCTTGCGTTCAAGGAAATTGGTGCCGATGTGATCGCTTTTCAGGAAATGGAGAGCTTTGGTGGGCGAAACGTCGATGCTGGCAATCTGACGTTGGATTGGCTTCTGGCGAACAACTCTGATTACGCGGCAGCGGCTGTCGGCGAACGGGCTACGTTCCCGTCTACACAACCAATTTTGTACCGCAAAGATCGGCTCGAAATGCTGGATCAGGGTTGGTTCTTTTTCTCCGAAACGCCTGACGTAATTTACTCGCCGACGTTCAACGGGTCGTTTCCCGCCTTTGCATCATGGGCGGTTTTTCGTGATCAGCAAAGCGATGACGTGTTCCGTGTCGTGAATATCCACACGGACTACGCGAGCCGGACCAATCGGCTGCGGTCTGTCGAATTGGTAGCAGAACGCATAACGCCTTGGGCCGATGCGGGTGAGGCGTTGTTCATCGTCGGTGATCTGAACGCGCGATTTGGCGACCAGACGGTAGAAATTCTTCAAAACGCTGGTGTTAACTTTGCTCCTGTCACGGGGACGACTTATCACCTGAACCACGGGATAAATCTGTTCAGCGCGATTGATCATATCGGGGTGATGGGGAGCCCGACAGTTGTGGGCGATCCGATCGTCCTGCGACGTCAGTTTGATGGTGAATGGCCGACGGATCATTATCCGGTGATCGTGGATTTTGATCTGCAATAACGTGCCGCATCACGGCGGATTTGCATCCTGCTGAAAACAAGGCCACCATTCTGAATGTACGCCACGCCTCAGATTTGGATTTGATATGACCGCATTCAACGCCTCTCCACGCGAGTTCCTTAGTGATCTTTTCAAAGAGGCGGTCGCGGTTGCGGACCCGATGCGGGTGGTTGCCGCACATTTGCCGGGACGTCCCAAAGGGCGGCTAATGATCATCGGGGCTGGCAAGGCCAGCGCACGGATGGCCGAGGCCGCAGAGGCGCATTACGGCCCTAGCGAAGGGCTGGTCATCACGCGCTACGGATATGAACGCCCCACCCAAGGCATTGAAATCGCACAGGCGTCGCATCCGGTGCCAGATGTGGCTGGCGAGGTAGCGACCAAACGACTGCTTGATTTGGTCTCGGGTCTGGGCGCGGATGACATGGTTGTTGCGCTGATTTCTGGCGGCGGCTCTGCCTTGCTTTGCGCACCAGTTGAGGGCGTGTCGCTGGACGATAAAATGGCGGTGAACCGTGCGCTATTGGCGTCGGGCGCGCCGATCGCTGAAATGAATGTCGTCCGTAAACATCTTAGCCGCGTGAAGGGCGGGCAGCTTGCCGCTGCCTGTTATCCGGCGCGGTTGCTGACGCTTTTGATTTCCGATGTGCCGGGCGACAATCCGGCCGATATCGCGTCCGGTCCGACTGTTGGCGAAAGCAGCACTCCGCAAGATGCTATCGACATTCTTGAGCGACGGAGAATCGCGCTGCCAGATCATCTGCGCCGTGCGATTTGCGACGCTTCGTCGGTTGTACCGCCGAGCGATGCGCGCTTAAGCCACGCCGAGACACGGATCATCGCGGCACCGTCTCATTCTCTTGCTGCGGCGACGCAGATCGCGAAAGCTGCAGCTGTTGACGTGCGTGATCTTGGCGATGCACTGGAAGGTGAGGCGCGTGATCTGGGCGCAGAACAAGCGCGGCAGGCAATGTCGTTGCAAGCGGCTATGACACCGACCGACAAACCTATTTTGTTGCTATCAGGTGGTGAGTGCACGGTTACGCGGCGCGGCGATGGTGTCGGTGGGCCGAACGCGGAATACGTGCTGGCGGCGGCGATTGCGTTGAACGGGCAATCGGGCATTCACGTCCTTGCTTGCGATACGGACGGCGTGGATGGTGCCGCCGAAGTGGCCGGAGCATACGCGGGGCCAGACGTTTTGAGCGACGCGGTGAGCAACGGAATTGACGCGAATGCAGCATTGGCGATCAACGACGCTCACAGCTTTTTCGACGCCGTGGGCGGTCAGATTGTGACGGGACCGACGCTGACCAATGTGAATGATTTTCGGGCGATCTTGATTTTGCCAGCGTCCGCCTAGCCAAGTCTCTATCGCAAATCATCCTACTCCAGCGGCAAATCTTCGCCTGAATTATCGCAATCTTACCGATCTTGATCTTTTGTTTAATTAAGTTTGAACATACTGTAGTGCGCAAGAACGCCATACAGGCGCATACGTTGGGGTGATTGCACATGACGCAAAGCATTGAAGAAACACGCAGTGAATTCATCGAAAAGATCGGGGTCATGGCGCAGACGGACGGCTTGCCTCGTATCGCAGGGCGGATGCTGGGTTTGTTCGTGTGGGACGTCGAAGCGATTGCTTTTGGTGATTTGGCCGAACAATTGCAGGTGAGCCGTGGCAGCATCAGTACGGCCACGCGGATTTTGGAAGAACGGCGTCTTATCAAAAGGGTAGCAAAGCCGGGCGATCGGCAAGACTATTTTCAACTCGCCGAGAACCCATATGCGAAAATGCTAGACTATTACGCCGAGACGCTCGGGCATACGCAGGCAGAAATCACCGACACAATTGAAAAAATTCCTGCTGATGAAGCGGTCATTCGGGCGCGAGTGACGGCCTATGCTGATTTCTACAAATCAATGGCCGCGGCGCTTACCAAGATCTCCAAGGACCTTGATCGCACTTAGTTACCTTTCAGTGCTGGGAACGCGATTTCAGCAAGCGACGGCGCGGTGCGCGTCGGGTTGTTTGCAAATGACGAATTCCGCAAGCCGCGCAGCAACGAAATTGCGGACGGCGATGACGCGGCGGTGATGTGGTGGGTTTCCCCCGTGTCATCGAAATCCGACAGATCAATGACGTTCACACCCAAAGCTTGCAGGCGGCCAATTTCTGTCGTGCTGCCCAATCGGTCTGTGTCCCCGCTGAGCAGGCTCGACAATTGCAACGCACGATCCGCCGTGGAAATCATCACGGTGAAAGGGTCTGGCAGCACGCCGATGCGTGTGACTTGGCGCTCAAACAGGTCCATGTCGATGTCGGGCGCGATCAATACAACGCTGGAAAACGCGGGAAATCCTGCGTGATCGTGCTTAATCGCCATTTGCCGTAGTGTTTCCATCAACAACAGGCACCCCATAGAGTGGGCGAAAATACTGATCTTGCGGGTGTTGTTTTGTGACAAGGCCGTCAGCAGGTTTTCGAGCCCATCGCGCGAAATCAAGACGCTGTCGCGGTCAGACAAGTATCCGAAAGAACTACCCGCCGAAGGCCAAGCATAACTGATCTGCGGTCCCTCAAGGTCATAGTCATGGGCGATTTGGGCGTGCCGATAGATGCCTTCAGCCATGGTGTTGTTGTAGCCATGTATAAAGACCTGCACGTCTGCGCCTGTGTTCTCAGTGTCATTGATTGCGGCGATCAGGCTTGCTTGAGTATCGTAACGCTGGGTCTGCGTGATGCCAAAGGTGGCAGCATTGTCGTTGTCGTCTGGATCGGGGTATTCGACTTGTCCGACGACATGACTGGCCGGAACACGCACGTCGAAGCGTCCGAATGACGTGGTTAGGCGGCCACCGTCAATAGGGCGGAAATCGGGGTCGACCATCCGATCTGTCACTACAAAGATCGGGCGGATGGTATCGTTCGGGGCAGGCACCACAGGCGTTAGCGTGCCCCGAGCGGCGCAGGCGGATACCATAGATGCCGAGGATAGCAGGACAAACCGACGTCTGTTCAAAAGGGAGGAAGATGTCATGTGTAAGCCCTGTGCGTGAAGCCCATTGGTAGGATCAATTGCAAAACTGCGCAACTCGATGGTGCCGCGATATGAGACGAACGCCGCCCCGAACGCCAAAGGCTTATAAGTGTGTTAAGAAAGTATTCTGGAAATGCGATTAACCGCATAGGCCGCTGATTGAACCGACATATAACGTGCCGCCCTTTCCTTTGCGAAAGTGTGACACATATAACGGTGAGCGTTTGTCACGTATACGTTATGTTTAGTCGCGACAAAACAAACTTGACGCAACGCCTGTGACAAACTAGATGCCGTCAAGATCAGAAAACAGAACTACAGATGGTCGTGCTCACCGCAGAGTTTCGCGCCGCTTGCCTCAGAGGACAAAAGCACATGACCAAAGACGTAATCGCGATCAAGCCGCCAGTGTCGGATGACGCCGCGCCGTCTGAAAACGTGCAGACCGGCAAATTGGTCAACCCAGCGCCGACAGATGCCGAAAAGGCCCAAACGTTAACGTTCACCAATGACAAGGGTGCGTCGCGCTCGACGTGGGTTGCAGCAGTTTTGGTGATCGGCATTGTCGGCTGGATGGGCAGCGGTTTCATCATTCCATCCGACACCGAAGATGAAGTGGTCACCCGCGAGGACCCGAAACCGCTGGCCGTCGGTGTCAGCGCATCGGCGTCTGAAACGGTGACGCAGTTCTACGAGGCCGAAGGTCAGGCGCTGCCAGATCGCGACACGATGATGCGGGCCGAGACGACTGGCGACATCTCGGAAGTCGTTGTGAAAAAAGGCCAAAATGTCGAAGCGGGCGATGTAATTGCGCGGTTCGATCCAACCGGAAATAACGCGGAGATCGCGCGCGCGAACGAAGAATTGGCACGCACCTTGCGCGATTTTGAGAACGCCAAGCAATTGCGTGAACGTGGGGTCGGGACTGCAGATCGTGTGTCGGAAACCCAAGCCGCTTATGTGACCGCCCAAGCCCAAGTCACCAGCGTCGAAGAAGCCGCAAAGTCGCTTGTGATTACCGCACCTTTCGCGGGCCGGATCGAAACGCTTAACCTTGATGCAGGCGAATTTGTCTCGGCTGGCACCGAAGTTGGCCGTTTGGTCGACATCACGCCGCTGACCGTCGCCATTCAGGTGCCGCAACAATCCCTCACGCTATTGTCCGTAGGCCAACCCGCGACTGTGAACTTCATCACGGGCGAAGAACGTGAAGGCATCGTCACCTTTGTTGGCAGCTCTGCCGCCGCTGAGACGCGCACGTTCCTGACCGAGGTTGAAGTGGAAAACGCAGATGGTGCAATCCCTGCGGGTATCTCGGCTGAGGTCGTGATCCCGACGGGTGAAATCACGGCGCATTTCTTGTCACCGTCGATTGTCTCGCTGAACACCGCAGGTGATCTCGGCGTCAAAACGGTGAACGCAGACAACGTCGTCGAATTCTACCCAATTCAAGTTGTCAAAGCGCAGATCGATGGCATCTGGGTCACGGGGCTGCCCGAAGCGGTCGATGTGATCACTGTCGGTCAAGGCTTTGTAAATGAAGGCGAAACCGTTGCACCTGCGACTGAGGTCACAGAATAATGGACAGCATAATCTCAGCCGCATTTTCGCGGTCTCGCGTCGTTATCATGACCTTGTTCATGGTGTTGATCGTCGGCGCTTATGCCTATGTTGCGATCCCGAAAGAAGCCAACCCAGAAATTCCGCTGCCATTCTTCTACATCTCGACCGGCCTCGACGGGATCAGCCCATCGGACGCCGAGCGCTTGCTTCTTGAGCCCATGGAAACCGAATTTGCGTCGATTGCGGGCCTCGACAGCATCAAGTCAGACGCAAGCGAAGGGTTCGCGAGCATCCAGCTTGAATTCGCCCCAGGCGGTGACAACCAAGAGGCGTTAGACAAGGTCCGCGTTGCCGCAGACCGTGCGCAAAGTGAACTGCCGGACGACGCATACGAGATCACAATTACAGAGATTAACACGGCCCTGTTCCCGATCATCACGGCGATCCTGTCGGGTCCAGTGCCTGAGCGGACATTGAATGAATTGGCCGAAGATCTGCAAGAAGGTGTCGAGGGACTGAGTGGCGTTCTAGAGGTCGATATTGGCGGGCAACGGTTTGAATTCCTTGAGGTTCTGATCGATCCGACGGTGTTTCAGACCTACAACCTTTCCTTTGACGAATTGATCGGTCAAATCCAACGTAACAACCGCCTGATTGCGGCGGGTGCGATTGAAACCGGTTCTGGTCGGATCGTTCTTAAAGTCCCCGGATTGATTGAAGATCTTGATGACGTGATGGCGATGCCGGTCAAAGTTCGCGGCGATGCCGTCGTGACATTTGGCGACGTTGCGACCATCCGGCGTGTGTTCGAGGACCCGACGTCTTTTGCGCGGATCAACGGGCAGCCGGCCTTGGCGCTTGAGATCACAAAACGGTCTGGTGCGAACATCATCGACACCGTGGCCGAGGTGAAGGCCATGGTCGAAGAACTGCGCGTCGATTGGCCCGAAAGCGTCGAAATGACCTATCTGCAAGATCAGAGTAAACAGGTCGAAGACATGCTGAGCGATCTTGAGGCGAACGTCATCGCTGCGGTCATTCTCGTGATGATCGTGATTGTATTCGCGCTGGGCACACGATCTGCGATCCTTGTCGGCCTGTCGATTCCTGGTGCATTTCTGGCGGGTGTGATCGCGCTATGGGTAATGGGGTATTCGATGAATATCATCGTGCTCTTTGCTCTGATCCTCGTAGTCGGCATGTTGGTGGACGGTGCGATTGTGACCACCGAATTGGCGGACCGAAAACTGCAAGAAGGCCTGCCACCCAAAGAAGCTTACGCTTTCGCGGCCAAGCGGATGGCGTGGCCAATTGTTGCCTCGACTGCGACGACCTTGAGCGTGTTTTTCCCACTACTGTTCTGGAGCGGGATGGTCGGTGAATTTATGAAATTCCTGCCCATCACTGTGATCCTGACGCTATCGGCTTCGCTGTTTATGGCGCTGATTTTCATTCCAGTCATGGGCGGGATCATCGGCAAATGCCCACCACAAACGGCGAAAGCCAAAGCTGCACTGCACGCTGCCGAAATTGGCGATCCACGTGATATGGGCGGCTTTACGGGGGCTTACGTGCGTTTGCTCGAATGGGCTGTGCTGCGGCCTGCGGCGACATTGCTGTTCGCGATCGCGCTGCTACTGGGTGGCTTTAGCCTGTATGGTCAATTCGGCAAAGGGGTGACTTTTTTCCCAGCCGTCGAGCCTGACTTTATGCAGGTTCAGGTCCGCGCGCGTGATAACTTTTCGATCTTCGAGCGTGATGCAATGGTTCGCGCTGTCGAAGATCGCATTCTCGGTTACGACGAAATTGCCAGCATTTACGCCCGTTCAATGATGAGCGCGGGGCAGGGCGACGAAGAAACCATCGGGACGCTGCAGCTGGAACTGATCGATTGGGATAAACGCCGGACTGCTGCCGAAATTGGCGTCGATATCCGGCAAAGCGTCTCGGATATTTCGGGCATCGACGTGCAGGTGCAGACCGAAAGCGGCGGCCCGACGTCGGGCAAGCCGGTCAACCTGCAAATCACAGCACGTAATCCTGATGTTCAGGCCGAGGCGGTACAGCAAATTCGCGATATTATGGACGGTCAGGGCGGCTATACTGATGTCACCGATACGCGTCCGGTGCCGGGTGTCGAGGTTTCGATCCTCGTCAATCGTGCCGAAGCTGCGCGGTATGGTGCTGACGTCAGTTTGCTGGGACAAGCCGTGCAATTGCTGACCCAAGGGATCACCGTTGCGGATTACCGTCCTGATGACATTGACGGTTCTCTCGACATCCGTGTTCGGTTCCCGCGCGAAGAACGGTCCTTGGCCGAGCTTAGCGGTCTGCGGGTGCCGACGACGGCAGGGTTGGTTCCGATCTCGAACTTCGTGACTTTCGCCCCGTCAGAACGTACGGGCATCATCCGCCGGATTGATGAAAAACGCGTTAACACGATTGAGGCAAACGTCGCACCGGGCGTATTGGTAAACGATCAAGTGATTGCGCTGACCGAAGCGTTGAACAACGCGGATTTACCCGACGGCGTCGAGTTCAGCTTTGCGGGCGAAGCCGAAGACCAGCAAGAAAGCATGATCTTTTTGGTGGGTGCATTCCTATCGGCGATCTTCTTGATGTTTGTGATCCTTGTGCTGCAATTCAACAGCTTTTTCCAAGCCTTCGTGGTGATGAGCGCAATCGTCTTTTCAATCGCGGGTGTGCTCTTGGGGCTGATCGTTACGGGCCGCCCATTTGGTGTGGTTATGGGCGGGATCGGTGTGATCGCCTTGGCGGGTATCGTTGTAAACAACAACATCGTGCTGATCGATACCTACAATGATCTCAAACGGTTAGGTCAATCGCCATTGGAAGCAGCATTGCGGACAGGCGCACAACGCTTGCGGCCTGTGGTCCTGACGTCTGTCACAACGGCGCTGGGATTGATGCCAATGGTGATCGGGTTGAACTTGAACTTTTTCACCCGTGAAATCGTCTACGGTGCGCCGTCAACGCAGTGGTGGACCGAACTATCGTCGGCCATCGCAGGCGGTTTGGTGATTGCGACGATCCTGACGTTGGTCGTGACACCCGCGATGCTGATGCTCGGTGAACGCAAATCAAAGCGGGCTGAACCGACGATGCAACCCGCAGAGTAAGTGTGAATGAACGGTTTGCCCATCGACCATTTGGTGGATGGGCAAACCTGTTTTTTGTTTACACGAACCGCAAATCAATCGTCCAAAACTGATGCTTGTTCGCGCGAGGTGCAATTGGATTGTAGCTCATCGGGGTATGCTGTCCGGGGACGAACCGCACGCGTCTGCGCCCTTCGGCCTCTAGGTCGTTAACGGGTCGCGTTTCATGCGAACGCCCGCCGACATGAGATACGAAATACGTCAGACCGCCAACAGAACGACCAACGGTTTTATCATATATATCAAAGACAAGCGGCGCATGAGACGGGATTGTCGGGTGCAATGAAGACCATGGTTGCCAGCTGCGGAAACGCACACCCGCGCCCTTCAAGTTCGGGCCATAATCGCGCAACGGGACTTCGACTTGGTTGCAGGTCAGGACGTAGCGATCTGACCATTCGCCTTCGATTGTCGCTTCGACACGTTCGAGCGAGCTGTCGACGTAGCGGGATGTCCCGCCGCCGCTGTTTTCTTCGCCCAGCACTAACCATGGTTCGATCGCGTTGCGCAGGCGTAAGGTCATGCCTTCGACCTGCACCGATCCGACTTCCGGGAACCGGAATTCGAACTGTGCGTCGTACCAATCGGGACGGAACGGGAAGCCGTGGGCTGATGATAGGTCTGACAAGACCTCTTTAAAGTCGGTCCAAACGTGGTGCGGCAACAGATGTTTGTCGTGTAGTTCGCTTTCCCACGGGATCAGTGGCTCGGTATAGGGCTTGTCCCAGAACCATGCGAGCAACGACCGGATTACGAGCGCTTGCGCCATCGACATTTGCCAATGCGGAGGCATTTCAAAGCCGCGGAATTCGACGAGACCTAGCCTGCCAGTTGCGCTATCCGGTGAGAACATCTTGTCGATGCAAATCTCGGCGCGATGTGTGTTTCCGGTCAGATCGGTCAACAGATGCCGCAGAATGCGATCAGCGAGCCAAGGTGCCGATTGGCCGGTTTCCTGCATGCGTGCGAGTTCGCGCAGCGCGATTTCCATCTCGTAAACGTTGCCAGAGCGACCTTCGTCAAAGCGCGGAGCTTGCGACGTTGGTCCAATAAACGTGCCGGAAAACAGATATGACAACGACGGATGCCGCTGCCAATAGCGGATGACAGAGGCGGCCAAATCGGGGCGCCGCAGGAACGGGCTATCGGCAGGCGTTTCACCGCCAACGACGATGTGGTTCCCGCCACCAGAGCCAGTTAACCGCCCGTCTACCATAAAAGTAAAGCTATCGAGGCCGGATTGCCGTGCCTCTTCGTATAGCGCTTCGGTGATTTGGCGCAGGGCGTTCCAATCGGCGGCGGGGTGGATGTTAATTTCAATCACGCCAGGATCAGGGGTGACGCGGATCACGTTCAAGGACGGATCGCGCGGCGGTTCGTACCCTTCTACGCGGATCGCAAGGTCCATATCGCGCGCGGCCTCTTCGGCGGCTTCGATCAGGTCGAGATACTCGTCGGCTGATCCAGTTGGCGGCATGAAGACGTGCAAAATGCCGTCGCGGGCTTCGACTGTCAGGGCGGTGCGGATCGGCATGCCTTCTTCCCAGAAGGTAGCACCACCATCGACCCAATCGTCTGAATTGATGTCGCTGCGCAGATACTGATCGGAATTGTAGTCTTGCGCAGGGCCCGACGCGCCGTCGCCGTTTTGCAAGACGTGTTTTGGCGGAGCAGGCGGGCGGTGCCGCGTCATCGGATCGCGGGTAAACGGTTTTTCAATCCGCATACGTTTGCCCCGTTTATCCTTGTCGCCCTTACGTAGCGTCGCGAGCGGCAGACGCAGACCAGCAGGGCTATCACCCGGCGTCAGGAACAGTTTGCCTCGGCGCGTTGTCCAGCGCTCGGACGCCCATTTGAAGCGGCGTTGACCCGTTGCTTTGGCCTGCGCGAGCTGAAGTGGGATTGCGTAGCTCGACGCTACTTTCAGCCCGTTATTCATCATGCGAATAAGGCGCGCACGTTCCTGCGGATCGTCGAGTTCGCTGTCTTCGGGGGTGACATCTTCGGGCAGTAGCGCCTCTGTCCCCATAAAGTGCATGGGGTCCTCGTAGACATCGTGAACGTAATCTTCGCCAAGGCCTAGATTGTCCGACAGTTTCGTCGCAAATGTGGCGGCGTCTTTGGCGTCCGCTTTGCCTGTGCCCTCTTTGGCGATCAGATCGACGTCGGACCACAACGGAAGGCCGTCGCCACGCCAGATGATCGAATAGGCCCACCGCGGCAAAGGCTCGCCCGGATACCACTTGCCTTGGCCGTGATGTAGGATGCCGTGGGGCGCAAAGCGTTCGTGTAAGCGGCGCAGCAGGTCGTCTGCATAGGCACGTTTCGTCGGACCAACGGCGTCGGTGGTCCATTCGGCACCGTCGCGATCATCGGCGGAGATGAACGTCGGCTCACCGCCCATTGTCAGGCGCATGTCTTGTTTTTTGAGTTTATTCTCAATGGACTGACCCGCGCGGTCAATCTCGGCCCATTGTTCGGGCGACAGGGGCCGTGTGACGCGGGGCGGTTCTGCGATCCGTGTGACCGACATCTCAAAGCCGAATGTGACTTCGGCGCGGTCATGTGCGCCAGAAATCGCAGCAGCAGAGCTGGGTTCTGGGGTTGCGGCCAGTGGGATGTGCCCTTCGCCCGCGAACAAGCCAGACGTGGGGTCCATGCCGACCCAACCCGCGCCGGGCAGGTAGACCTCGGTCCATGCGTGCAGGTCGGTGAAGTCTTCGGTTGGGCCTTCGGGGCCTGTGATGGGTTTTTGGTCTGCCGTCAGCTGAATAAGATAGCCGGATACGAACCGCGCCGCGTAGCCTAATTGACGGAACAGGGCGACCATCAGCCATGCGCTATCGCGGCATGATCCCAACGCTTTACGAATGGTTTCGGTCGGTTTTTGGACGCCCGGTTCCATGCGAATTGTGTAATCAATGGCGTCAGCGACATATTGATTTAATGCTACGAGCCAATCGTTTGTCGTACCGTTTTGAGCGGGGGCATTGGCGACGAAATCGTCGAACAAATCGCCACGCGCGACTTTTTTCAGATAGGGACGCAGATCCTTCAATAATGCTTTGTCGTAGCTGAAAGGGACGTTTTCGGCGGACGCATCCAAAAAGAAATCGAATGGGTTAATCGCGACCAAATCCACCACCAAATCGACAGTGACGGATAGCTCGCGTGCAGGCTCAGGAAACACGAGCCGTGCTTGCCAATTTGAATAGGCGTCTTGCTGCCAATTCAGATAATGGTTTTTGGGTTCAACCTTGAGGCTATAACTCTGAATTGTTGAGCGTGCGTGCGGGGCTGGCCTAAGTCGGACAATGTGCGGCGCTAGCGTCACTGATCTATCGTATGAGTACGTTGTCTTGTGCGAAAGTGCCACTTTTATCGACATTGGTGTGTTTTTTCCCTAAAGTTTCATCAACTCGTAGTTGTTGGTTTTAACATGGGTTGACGATGAGCATATTGTTAACAGATCATCATTTAGTGCGTCCGCACAAGAAGAATACCGCCAAGAGACAGGATTATGAATGTATAACGAGATGTTTCGCCAATCTGATTTGCGCAAAGAGTATTCTGTCATCGACGCTTGGCTTCGAAAGCATGGTCCTGAGGCACTTTTAGAACGACAGGCTGAAGCAGAGGCGCTTTTTCGCAAGATCGGGATCACTTTTGCTGTTTATTCTGAAGGGGATGACACAGATCGCTTGATCCCGTTTGATATGGTGCCGCGCGTGTTTAACAACGCGGAATGGTCCATCGTGGAGACGGGATCAGTCCAGCGGGCCAAGGCATTGAATTGTTTTATCGCTGACATTTATGGCGACCGAAAAATTATTAACGAAGGCATCGTGCCTGCTGAAATTCTTGAAAATAATCCGGCATATCTGAAAGAAATGAACGGGTATCGTCCGCCAAATGATATTTGGTCACACATTATCGGCGTCGATATCGTACGGACTGACGAAGACACGTTTTTTGTGCTCGAAGATAACTGTCGCACCCCGTCAGGCATTTCATATGTACTGCAAAACCGCGAAGTGATGACGCGGATTTTCCCTGAATTGTTCGAAGGTGGTTTGGTCCGTCCTGTTGATGGATACGGCGAGCATCTCGCCACAGCGATGCAAGAATCTGCACCGGTCAATTGCAAAGGCGAGCCGACGCTTGCCTTGTTGACGCCAGGTCAGTTCAACTCTGCTTACTACGAGCATTACTTTTTGGCGGATTTGATGGGGATCGAATTGGTCGAAGGGTCCGATTTGTTTGTGGCCGATGACAAAGTGTTCATGCGGACCACAAAAGGGCCGAAGCAAATCGACGTTTTGTATCGCCGGATTGATGACGAATTCCTCGACCCCGAAGTGTTCCAAAAAGACAGCGTTTTGGGCGTCGCAGGGCTTATGCGGGCGATGAAGGCTGGCAATGTGACCGTTATTAACGCACCCGGCACAGGGATTGCGGACGACAAGTCGATCTATACCTATGTGCCTGATATGATACGATTTTACCTCGATGAAGAACCAATCATTCCCAACGTGCCGACCTATTGTTGTGAACGCGAAGAAGACTACGCTTACGTGCGGGCGAACCTCGCTGATCTTGTGGTAAAAGAGGTCCACGGATCGGGCGGTTATGGCATGCTTGTCGGTCCGACATCGACACAACAAGAGATCGATGACTTCGCGCTAAAGCTCGCGGCTAACCCTCGAAATTACATCGCGCAGCCGACGCTTGCCTTGTCCACGTCGCCAATTTTGACCACGGACGGCATGTCGCCAAGGCACGTTGACCTGCGTCCCTATGTGATTTCCGGCAAAACCACGTCGTTGATCCCGAGCGGGTTGTCGCGTGTTGCCTTGCGAGAGGGGTCGCTGATCGTGAACTCTAGCCAAGGTGGCGGCGTCAAAGATACGTGGGTTCTAACCGAGGGGAATTCCAATGCTTAGTCGTACCGCTGAAGGCCTGTTTTGGATGTCACGCTATGTTGAGCGGATGGATTTCATGGCGCGTTTGCTGGACGCAGGGCGCCGTTTGGATTCACTGCCGCGCCGAGATGGCATTCCGTTGAATGAATGGACGTCTATTGTAGTGGCGTCAGGGTCGTCTGACACGTTTCCGAGTGATCCCAAATCAGCCGATGCGTTGTCGGTTTGCGAACATTTGATCCGCGACACGTCCAATCCGTCGTCGATCGTGTCATGTATCGATGCGGCTCGGTTTAACGCCAAAGCTGTGCGTACATCGCTGACGGCAGAAGTGTGGGAAGCGATCAACCAGACGCAAGCCGAGTTGAAGCAAGACCTCGCGAATGGCTTGGACCGCAAGCATCTGACCCAGTTTCTGGACAAAGTACGCAGCCGCACGATCTTGATTGGCGGGGCAATCACCGAAACCATGTTGCGCAATGATCGTCACGGGTTTGTGCAGCTTGGCAAATGGTTCGAACGTGCTGATTCCACCGCGCGTCTGTTGGACGTCAAGTACCATATCCTACTGCCGCGTGTATCCGATGTCGGTGGTGGTCTGGACTACCTACAATGGCTGCAAATCCTGCGTGCTGCGAATTCTGCGGGGGCATTCCGCCAGATCTACGGACGTAATCTGGATGCCGAAGGTGTCGTGGACCTGCTTGTGCTGAATAGTGACAGCCCACGGTCACTGCGCACTGCACTATCACATGTTTACGGTGAAATCCTGACGCTGGCCTCGGACCACGATCACCGACACAGGGACTTGGTGCACCGTTTGCGAGCGAACTATACACAGTTGATGGACCTTTCGGTTCCCGACATTTTCGCGGAAGGCCTGCACGAATGGCTGACCAAGTTTATCGTTGAATTGAATGGCACCGCGATCGAGACGGCCAATGTCTTTGGCTTTGGTGCCAAAGAAGTGTCCGAAAGTTTGTAAAATATTTAACATTTTGCCGTATCCAGCCCTTCGGTAACTTGCGGGGAATGGCTGCTTGCCTCATAGATCAGCGCTTAGTGCACCTTTTGGATGGATCGACAGATGACGTATTGTGTGGCAATCAAACTGGACGAAGGTTTGGTTTTTTTATCTGACACGCGCACGAACGCGGGTATGGATAATATTGCCAAGTTCAAAAAGATGTTCTCGTGGGAAATTCCCGGTGACCGCTGCATCACGATGATGACGGCTGGCAACCTTGCGATTACTCAGGCGGTGATTTCGCTGTTGCAGGAAAATATTGATCGTCCCGACAATGGGCTTGAAACCATTTTGTCTGCGCCATCAATGTTCCGGATTGTCGAACTGGTCGGCGATGCGATGCAAGTTGTTCAAAACCGCTATGGCCCAGGTCTGTCGCAATCCGGCGAAAGTACTGCAAGCTCAATTTTGGTTGGTGGACAGCGTAGTGGCGGCGAGCATCGCTTGTTCCACGTCTACTCGGCAGGCAATTTCATCGAGGCGACGACTGAAACACCCTATTTCCAGATCGGTGAACATAAGTATGGCAAGCCGATTCTGGACCGGATTATAGCGCCTGATACGCCGTTAAACGTCTGCGTCACTGCGGCGCTTCTGTCGATGGATTCGACGCTGCGCTCTAATCTTTCGGTGGGGATGCCGTTGGATTTGACGGTGCTGGAAACAGACAAGTTGGTGTTTTCGCAAAATCGTCGCATCGAAGAATTCGATCCGGATTTTCAGCGGTTGTCGCAGGAATGGTCCGGTGCATTACGTAAAGCATTCGACGAGATGATTCATCTGACAGTTTAGACACTCTAAACGCCGCATATCTGTGCGGTCTATTTGCTTGCCAATCCTAGCTGACACTGTGATCAATTCATGGACCGTAAGGTTCATTGATCAGGTTTCGAGCTGGGAAAAGTAGATGCAGATTATCGTGGCAGGTGCTGGAATCGTTGGCGTATCTTGCGCGATTTGGCTGCAACGTGCTGGGCACGATGTAACAATCGTGGATCGGGCTGGACCTGCAAGCGGGACGAGCCACGGCAATGCCGGTGTTCTGGCCGCTGCCGCGATTGTGCCGGTGACAACGCCGGGGCTGATCTGGAAAGCGCCGGGAATGCTCTTGAACAAAGACGCGCCGTTGTTTCTGAAATGGTCATATTTGCCCAAACTGATCCCATTTTTGGCGAAATACCTGACATACACCACTGATAAGCACGTTGATTACTATTCTTTGGCGATGGCGACATTGCTTCAGGATTCTGCGGATCAACACATCGCTTTGGCAAAGGGCACGCCTGCTAAGGCATTTATCGGGACCGAAGACTACTGCTTTGGCTACGCGACAAAGGCGGATTTCGAGGCGGACAGCTATGGCTGGTCGAAACGCAAAAACGCTGGTTACGTTTACGATGTTGTCGATGCCAAAACCTATGCGGCATATGATCCAACCTATGGGGATGCTTTTGAGGTCGTCGTGCGCTGCAAGCATCATGGCCGCATCTCTGATCCGGGAAAATATGTCCAAGCGCTTGCCGATCATTTCGTTGACCAAGGCGGCAAACTGCAAATTCAGGAAATCACCGATATCGATGTGACGGATGGCGCAATCACGGCACTGAAAACCAAAGACGGTGATCTAACGGCGGACCGCATCGTCTTTGCATTAGGTCCTTGGTCAAAAAAGATCGCGCATAAACTCGGCGTCAAAGTCCCGTTAGAAAGCGAACGTGGCTATCATATCGAATTTACAAACCCGTCGCAGATGCCAAAATCCCCGATGATGGTCGCGAGCGGTAAGTTCGTGATTACACCGATGGACGGACGCTTGCGGGCGGCGGGCGTTGTCGAATTTGGCGGTTTGGAAAAAGGCCCGAGCCGTGCGCCTTTCGATCTGTTGAAACGGCAGGTGAACAAAGTGCTGCCTGATCTGGAATACGACGATATCGTCGAATGGATGGGGCATCGCCCTGCGCCTGCGGACAGTTTGCCATTGATCGGTGCGAATGATGCAGGCGGAAAAAGCTACAGTGCGTTTGGCCATCAACACGTTGGCCTGACGGGTGGTCCGAAAACAGGGCGCATCATCGCGGACCTGGTCAGCGGGACAAAGCCAAACATTGATCTGGCCCCCTTTGATCCACGAAAATACGCGGTGCGTTAGGGCTTATTCTATTGGCAAGTTCTTAAGCGCATCGGCGTTGACGCGGCGATAATTCACGAAAGCATTCGCGCTGAGCACGACAAAGAAACTATCCATATCAACCAAGACATAGCCTTCTTCCAAGAGACAGCGTGTGAGTGCAGTAATATCGTCAGGATACAGCCGACGTGTTCCTAATAGCTCGCGTATTTGCTTGCTTGCGACACGGTAGCGTCCTGTATTTTTGCCACCAAATGACATTGTATAAAGTGCGGCTAGCTGGCGGGCTGTCTGTACGTATTTATCCATGCGTCCACTCTAATGTGTACATTAATTTTGTCTATAGACAAAAATATTTTACCTATATAAGAAATTCTTGAAGTTACGATGGAGTGCTGCGAGGGTGGTAACGATATGATTGGCTTGGACATGAATTTGGAATTGAAGCCTAAAAAGCAAAAGGCGGACCTGCTGGTCGTTGGTTGGATGGAGCATTTGGATCTGCCTGATCTCGACATCTTGCAGCTCAAGGCGAAAATCGACACTGGCGCACGAACGTCTGCGTTGCACGCGACAAACATCGAAGTCTTTGATCGTAATGGTGTTGAATGGGTGCGGTTTCAGACGCAAATCGCTGACGATGCACCTGTCCATTGGGCTGAATGTCCAATCTACGACCGTCGCCAGATCAAGAACACAAGCGGCATTCCGGACGAACGGATTGTGATCCGCACGCGGTTGAAATTGACGGAACGGTCGTGGCTGATTTCAGTCTCACTTGCTGATCGGACCAACATGACGTTCCCGATGATCATCGGGCGTACCGCTTTGAAAAAACATAATATTGCGGTGCATACACGTCGCTCAAACTTGACCAGAGATTTAGGTCATTCAAGCCGGAAGGCAGAAAGGGTTTTCGAATGAAAATTGCTATGATGGCGCGAAACGCCCAACTTTATTCTCATAAACGTCTTAAGGAAGCCGCTGAAGAACGCGGGCATGAATTCCACATCATCAACACGCTGCGATGCTACATGAACATCGCATCCCGTCGTCCGGAAATGTATTATAACGGCGAAAAACTCGAAGGTTTTGACGCGGTGATCCCTCGGATTGGCACATCGATTACGTTCTATGGTCTCGCCGTTTTGCGTCAGTTTGAAATGATGGGCGTTTATCCCGTCAACGAAAGCGTCGCGATTGGACGTAGCCGTGACAAATTGCGCTCCATGCAATTGTTGGCGCGGGACGGCATTGGCCTACCTGTGACGACCTTTGCGCACGATCCCAAGCAAACCGACGAAGTGTTGGAATTGGCGGGCGGTGCACCTGTTGTGATTAAATTGCTCGAAGGTACGCAGGGCATCGGGGTTGTTTTGGCGGACACAAAACGGTCCGCGACCTCTGTGGTCGAGGCATTCCGTGGCGCTGGCGTGAACATCTTGCTGCAAGAATTCATCAAAGAAGCAGGCGGCACAGACATTCGTGCCATCGTCGTTGGCGGCAAAGTGATCGCTGCGATGAAGCGCACCGGGGCAGAGGGCGATTTCCGCTCGAACTTGCACCGTGGTGGCTCGGCTCAGTTGATCAAACTGTCACCGGAAGAACGGTCAACCGCTGTGCGCGCTGCTAAATCCATGGGCTTGAACGTCTGTGGCGTAGATATGCTGCGTGCAAACCACGGCCCAGTCGTCATGGAAGTGAACTCTTCTCCAGGCTTGGAGGGCGTGGAAAAAGCGACCGGTCTCGATGTTGCAGGTAAAATTATCGAATACATCGAAAAGAACGCCGTACCGGGCAAAACAAAGACCAAGGGCAAAGGTTAATGCCGCGCCGCGCACCGTTCGAAATTGGTGGCTTTAGCGTCCCGGCTGGTAATCGGGAAACGCTAGGCTTGCCTGTCAGTGTTCTGTCGGATCACACTCCGGTTAGCATGTCCGTGCACGTCGTGCATGGTAAGCAGGAAGGGCCAACCGTTTTTGTCAGCGCAGGGATACATGGGGACGAAGTGATCGGCGTCGAAATCGTTCGTCGTCTGCTGCGTGCCCCAAACCTTGCAACGATGCGCGGCACACTTATCGTGGTTCCGGTTGTGAATGCCTTTGGTTTGATAAACCATTCCAGATACTTACCTGATCGGCGCGACCTAAATCGGATGTTTCCGGGTAGTCCGAGCGGATCGCTTGCGTCGCGTTTGGCTAATATTTTTCTAACCGAAGTCGTCGCAAAATCTGATCTCGGGATTGATCTGCACTCTGCCGCCATACACCGCACGAACTTGCCACAGGTGCGGATTTCGCCCGACAATCAGTATACTGCCCAGCTCGCAGACATTTTTGGGGCACCTGTCGTGTTACAATCGCCGCTGCGGGACGGATCGTTGCGCGGCGCTGCAAAAGAGCTTGGTAAAGATGTGCTGCTCTTTGAAGCTGGCGAAGGTCTACGCTTTGACGAGACGTCAATCCGCGCGGGCGTGATGGGGATTTTGCGCGTGCTGCGGCACCTTGGCATGGTGAATAGCAAAGGGATCGCAAAGCCGAAAGCAACGCCGCAATATTGTAGTTCTAGCAAATGGTTACGTGCGCCTGTTGGCGGCCTGCTACGGACGTTTCGCGCCGACGGCGATGTTGTGGCAACTGGCGACGTGATGGGCGCTGTGTCTGATCCGTTCGGCGAAGTTGAAGAAGAAATCATCGCCCCGTTTAACGGCATTATTATCGGTCGTGCCGTGTTGCCGATTGTGAACGAAGGCGACGCAGTGTTCCATCTGGCCCGCGTCAAATCAATGTCAAAGGCCGAAGGCGTGATGGAAGAATTGAACGACCACCTCTCGGATGATCCGCTTTTTGACGAAGACGAAATCATTTAACTGCCGGTCTCAACCCATCGTGTTGAAGTCCGCCGCAGTTCTGCCATACCCGTCCTGAAATTTACTCCTTTGACGTATTTGGACGGATCAGCGCATGACAAAAGTTGCAATCATCACCGGCGGCCTTTCTGGCATGGGTCTCGCCATTGCGAAACGTCTTCATCAAGAGGGGACTGTGGTCTGTATCGGTGCGCGACGCGGCGCTGATCCGCAGGCTATTGCCAAGCTGCATGCTGATGTTGGCGCACCGATTTACGTGGCTGCCTTGGATGTACGTGATAGCGAAAACGTCGCGGGTTTTGTGCAAAATGTCATCACCGCGCACGGTCGGGTTGATATCCTGGTGAACACCGCTGGCGTTTACGAAGAAGAAGCCGTGATTGGCCATTCGGACAAGCTGTGGGATGATACAATCGACACCAATCTGACCGGCACGTTCAAGATGATCCGCGCCGTGTTGCCGAGCATGACAGCGCAGAAATGGGGACGGATTGTCAATCTAGCCTCCGTCGCGGCTCATAACGGCATGATCAATAATGCAGCCTATTGCGCGTCAAAAGCGGGTCTCTTGGGTCTTGGCCGCTGTGTCAGTCTCGAAGGTGCGGCGCATGGCGTGACCTGCACCAGCATTAGCCCGACGTGGGTCGAGACCGAAATGCTCAAGCAGTTTGTCGATCAGGAGATCGCTGACACAGGTGCTAGTCGCGCCGAGGTTCAGGCAAAATACGAAGCGTCAAATCCGCAAGGTGCGTTGGTCCAACCTGCTGAAATCGCTGATCTTGTGGCGTTTTTGGTCAGCGATGCTGGCCGCGCGATCACGATGGAAGACATTCAGGTCAACGCAAGTTCGATGTGGTAGTGTAGGTCTCAGTGACCAAACCGGTGGGCCAACAGGGCCGCCGGATCGCTTATGTCTTCAAACGACAAGTCCGATATTTCGCCCCAAGCCGCTGCCGCAGCTGCATGGCCAAAACGTGAATCAGCAAGCAGAACGCGCATGTCGGCGGCAATCAAACCACGTTCTGTGGGCGACAATGGCGCTTGATCCAGCCAGTCTTGGACAGTCAGCACATTCAACGTGTTTTGGGGCAGATCGGCGGCAGTGATCCAGCGATCCGGCGCAAGATTGAAATAGCGGGTACCGGCCTCTGCGGGGACGTCGGCAAGGAACTGCGCGGCGCACCTCACATCAATCATCCGAAATGTTAGGTCTTCAGGGATCGCACCCATCTTGGCGCAGGCCGACATGATCGTTTCATAGATGTCGTTCGGGTTCGGTGCCTCGATTTGATAGAGCGACGGCAACCGCACAATCGCAGATGCGACACCGGAGGTGGCGATCATGTGTTCCGCCGCAATTTTCGCCGCGCCGTACCCGCCGCAATTGTCGTACAGAGTTGTCGCGTCTTCGGGGTAGGGACCGCCCGTGTCGGGGAAAACGGCAGACGTGGACGAGAACCGCAAGTCCGCGTCGGCATCCCGACAGAACTGTAAAATGTTGGATATACCGACCTTGGACCAATCGACCATTGTGGTCGGGTCCACGGCCAAGTTTACCATCGCGGCGCAGTGGATCACGCTGCGGGTCGCGGCACAAAATGCCTTGTATTGTGCGTTATTCAGGCCAAATCGGGAGTCTTCTAATGCCGCGGGCACCAAGATGATGCGCTGTGGATCGACGCCATGCGCATTCGCGATTTCGCTGATCCGATCCCATGCGTCACGCCGTTTCGCGCGGACTAGGCAGTAGATCACGTGATCGTCTGGCAAGTTTTTCGCAACAGCTGCCAGCACGTGCTGGCCTAGAAATCCGGTTGCACCTGTAATCAAAACACCGGGACGGTCAAAGTCGCCGTCGACTTGCGACACAGTGAAAGTTTCGGTCAAAATGTTGTGCAACCGGTCCAGTGGCACGTTTAAGGCAAAATCAAAATCAACACGGCGATTGTAGGCATCCTCTAACGCCAGAACCAAATTCACGGCCATCAGGGAATCCCCGCCGTGGTCGTGGAACGAAAGGCTTGGATCGATCATGGTGACTGGGTAGCCGAGCACCTTGGCGCTTTCGGTTACGGATGGGCGCATGTCTGCGTCGGACGGTGCGTCGTCCACGATTGCGGAAACTTTCGGCAGGGATTTAAAGTCGCATTTGCCAGATACCGCGTTGATCGGAATTTCGTCCAACGCGATGAAATAGCTGGGAATACAATAGGCGGGTAGTTCCGCACGCAAGGCTTTAGCCAATGCCGCAGGTACGCGGTTCTCGCCGTGATGTAGCCCCCAGCGCGACAGGTTTGCGGCGGTCTGATCGGCGTTGGCGCAATAGTAGAACACAAGCGCATTGCCTTGGCCTGCGACGTCTTGAATCCACGGTACGGCCTGCAAAAAACCCATGTGACCGTTCATTGATTCCGTCAACTCGCGGGTCTGGATACTATGCCCGCGCAGCTTGAGCATATGGGCGATGCGGCCCATCACATGGATCATCCCGTCGGGTGTGACGTAGCCTTGATCGCCTGTATCATAGAGCCGCGTGTCCTGTCCGTTCAGCGTGATTTCACGAAACCGCAGCGCAGTTTCTTCGGCTCGATTAACGTAGCCGGGCCCCAACATGCGCGGCCCTTCAAAATGCAACAAGCCGGGCTCGCCGACTTCGCATTCGATGTCTTGATCGTTCAATACAACGGCCCGCAGGTGCGGCATTGCGATCCCAACGGCACCCGTATTTCGGCCGGATGCAGCGGACACATCTGTCATCGCAATGTCGTGAGTTTCACAGATGCTATAAAGATTCCACAGCACCGCGTTTGGTAATTTTTCGCGGGCGGCCGCGATCAGCGCGTCGCTGACAACTTCACCGTTCAAAATGATGCGTTTCAGCGGTACGTCTTTGGTCATCGCAACAGTTGAGGCTTGCAGCGTCTTCTCCAACGCGGACGGCGTGAACAACATCTCGGTGACATCGTAGTCGATCAGAAACGCCGCCAAATCGCTTGGGTTTAAAAGTTGCTGAAAGCTTGGGAAACAGATACGCGCGCCATTGCGCAAAGGCCGGAACATTTCCCAGATCGCAAAGATATAAGAGCCGATGGTCTGGCTGCTATCGTAAGGCGTGTAGGCGTCGCGCCATTCGTAGGACAGAAACGCTGCTTCTTGGGTGACGGGAATGCACTTTGGTTTGCCCGTCGTGCCAGAGGTCGCGACGATATAGATCGCATCGTTAGCGGCGACATTTGCGGCCTCAATCGGGGCCGACGGTGCATCGTCAGGGCTGGCGATCACATCCAGTACATCCACGATGGTCTTGTTTTGGGGCAACTGGCCGTCTTTTGCGGGTTGGCACTGGAAAATCACGTCGATATCGAGTTCGGCCAAGATGTTAGTTAGCACATCGGTTGGCATTGCAGGATCCAGATGCACAAACGGGCGGCCCAAGACCAAACAAGCGGTCGTCGCGGTGGCAAACACCGTCGACGGCTTTCCAAAAATCGCGACCGATTCTGTCGTTGGCAAGTGTTGCTCTAACCGTTCAATGCAGCATCCAACTTGCCCATATGTCAGTGCAATATCCGCATCGATAAACGCGGTGTGCGCCGTAAATTCACGCAACGCTTGCGCGAGTTGCTTGGGAACAGAGGCAGTGTCAGTTGCGAAGTGGGTCAAGGCGAATAGTACTCCGAATGCGTCGGTTAGCGATACATTAACGACATATAGGTGCTACGCCTTCCATCACCAATACCACTGGAAATGGCAATGCAAAAACGACCCAACCCGTCGCGGTGATCTGATCGCCGTCAGACGGTCCATTCGCGTCAGGATGTCTTAGGAAAGGTTTCCAAGGTTTTCAAAATCGGACAATCGGGGCGATGATCTCCGGCGCAATCGTGCACCAACTGGGACAGGGTGCTATGGATCGCTTGCAGGTCCGTGATCTTGTTTTCGATTTGGGACAGGTGGTCCTTTGCGATGGCGCGCACGTCAGCACTGGCACGCGTTTGATCATCCCAAAGCGCCAGTAAATTCCGGCAATCTTCAATCGTAAAGCCAAGTGCCCGAGATCGCGCGAGAAACACCAGTTTGTGGATGTCGCGATCGCGGAAACTGCGGTAGCCATTGGCGTCACGCAAAGGTTTGATCAATCCAATGTCTTCATAATAGCGGATGGTTTTGGGCGGCAGATTTGACTGCTTTGATGCGTCACCGATGTTCATGTCGTCTCCTATACGCTCATCTGCGGTTTGATCCAGCGCAACCGCAACGCGTTTGTGACGACAAAGACGCTCGACAATGCCATAGCACCCGCAGCAAGCGCTGGCGACAGAAGCAGCCCGAACAACGGATAGAACACGCCCGCCGCCACAGGGATTAACAAAGCGTTATAGCCAAAAGCCCAGAACAGGTTTTGCCGGATATTGCGCATGGTCATCTGGCTGACGTGCAACGCATTCACCACGCCATTCAGTTCGCCCGACATCAGTACGACGTCAGCGGCTTCAATCGCCACATCGGTTCCCGTACCGATCGCGACGCCGACATCTGCGCGGGCAAGTGCGGGGGCGTCATTGATCCCGTCGCCGACAAAAGCGACCTTTTGGCCGTTAGATTGCAGGGCTTCAATTGCAGTGACTTTGCCTTCGGGCAGGACTTCGGCGACGACGGTGTCGATACCGAGTTGTGCTGCGATTGCATCTGCAGTGCCTTGGTTATCGCCAGTGATCATCGCGACTTTCAGGCCAAGCTGATGTAGCGCGGCGATGGCGGCACCCGTGCTCTGCTTGATCGGATCAGACACCGCAATCACAGCCGCGAGTTGTCCGTCGATTGCGGTAAATAGCGGTGTTTTGCCTTGTTTCGCAAGGTCATCGCGTAAGTCGCTGAAGGCATCCAATGCGATACCTTCGCGGGTCATTAATCGATCTGCACCAATCAAAATCGTGCGATCAGAAACTGTGGCGCTGACGCCAAATCCCGTTTCCGCCGTGAACTGATCGACCTCGACGAGTTGTAAACCATCCTGCTCGGCACGGCGCACAATCGCTTTGGCGATGGGGTGTTCCGACATGACTTCGACAGATGCAACGAGGCGGAGGACGTCGGCCTGATCGAATCCGGTGCTGACTGTCAGGTCTGTTAACTCTGGACGACCTTCGGTCAAAGTGCCGGTTTTGTCCAAGGCAACCGTCTGCACGCTGCTCAATGTTTGCAACGCTTCGCCGCGCCGGAACAACACGCCCAATTCAGCAGCGCGGCCTGTCCCGACCATGATCGACGTCGGCGTGGCTAAGCCCATCGCGCAGGGGCAGGCGATAATCAGAACCGCGACACCAGCAATCATGGCAAAGCTCAGCGCGGGATCAGGGCCGAACACAAGCCACGCAACCACTGTCACAAGGGCAATCACAAGGACAGCTGGCACGAACCATAGCGTGATCCGGTTAACCACGTCTTGGATCGGAAGTTTCGCGCCTTGCGCGTCTTCAACCATACGGATGATCTGCGCCAGCATCGTGTCGCGGCCAACTTTTGTAGCGCGGATAGTCAACGCCCCGTTGCCGTTCACCGTCCCGCCGACAACCGTCGCATCGGAGGATTTCTCAACGGGGATTGGTTCGCCCGTGATCATGCTCTCGTCGACGTAGGACGTGCCTTTGGTCACAACCCCATCGACCGCAATTTTATCGCCGGGACGGACGAGCAACAGATCATCAGCGACAATTTTGTCGACGTCCAGCGCGATCAACTCACCGTCGCGGTAAACTTGGGCGGTCTTGGGGCTGAGGTTAACCAATTTGCGGATCGCGTCGCCCGTGCGACCCTTTGCACGCGCCTCCAGGTAGCGGCCCAGCAAAATCAACGTGACAATGACCGCCGCCGCTTCAAAGTACACAACCCGCGTGCCATCCGGCAGCAGCGACGGTGCAAACAGCGCAACGCAAGAGAAAACCCATGCCGCTCCGGACCCAAGGGCCACCAGCGAATTCATGTCAGGGGCCGCTTTGAACAGCGCGGGCAGTCCTTTGATGTAGAATTGGCGACCGGGCCACACCATCACGATTGTCGTCAGGACAAATTGGATCGTCCAACTGGTCCGCATCCCGACTGTATTCATGATCCAGTCGTGGACGGCAGGGATCATATGTCCGCCCATTTCCGCAATAAAGACGGGCAGGGTCAGCAGCAGAGCAACCAATGTCATTTGCTTGAGGTGAGCAGCCTCTTCGGCTTTCTTATCGCTGGCAGGAGCAGCCCCACCTTCATCGGGAATCAGCGTCGCTGGATAACCTGCGGCAGTAGCGGTTTGCGCAATATCCGACGCTCGCAACGACGTGCCAAGCACCTGAACAACCATGTTTTCTTTGGCAAGGTTTACCGCCACAGATACCACTGCGGGCAATGCCAAAACGGTCTTCTCGACGCGACCAACACAAGACGCACATGACATGTTTTCGAGACCAAACCGATAGGACTGCACAGCCGCGGGATAGCCCGCGACATCCAAAGCCGCGGTGGCGTGATCAGCGGTGAAATCCTGATCAACGTGTAATGTCGCCGTCTCGGACGCGAAGTTAACCCGCGCATCCGACACACCATCCACGGCCTGTAATGCCTTTTCGACACGACCAACGCAGGACGCGCAATTCATCGCATTCACGCTAAATGTCAGCGTAGTTTGGGTCGTCATTACGTCACCTCGGCATGGATTAAGTTGTTGTTACCTTCCACATAGGGATTCCAGTCACTGGAGGGTCAAGGGCTTTCCCTGATTTATCTACACAACTTTAAAACGAGTGATGACAGGGCGGCGTGGCTTCTAGTATGCTAGATTTGTGGTTGTTCGACTCGGCCTGATGCCTTTCGCGATCACATAGTTGAGTGCAGTGTGGAAGGTGTCGAAAAATGGACCGTAAATTGAAAGTTCTGATCGCTGGAACCGGTTTCGCAGGGCAAGGTCACGCCGACGCATTTCGTGGGGCAGGGGCCGAGGTCGTAGGTATGGTGGGGCGCACTGACACGGTTGTGCGCGATGTGGCCGCGAAAATGAACATCCCCTACGCAGGCACCGATTGGCAGGCCGCATTAGAGGTGTGTCAGCCGGATATAGTGACAATTGCCACGCCAGGCGGAGCGCATGTCGCGCCGATCAAGCAGGCCATTGCGTTTGGCTGCCACGTTTTCTGCGACAAACCGATGACCCATAGCGGCGAAACGGCGATTGAATTGTACCAGCTTGCCCAGCAAAAAGGTGTCAAAACGGCCTATGCCGCCAGCTTTCGCTATTCGCCCAGCGTGCTCCACGCAAAGCGGCTCGTGTCTGAGGGCGCGATTGGCGAGCCGACTGAGGTCGAAAGCATTTCGCACTTTAACCTTGATCGGAATATCCCCTTTGGTTGGTCGCACAGCAAGGCCGCTGGCGGGGGGCGGTTGAACAACAACTTCACCCATTCGTTGTCTATCGTGTCATCCGTGATCGGTGGTGAAATTCGAAAAGTTGTGGGCGATGTGCGCGATGATATGGGCCGCGCGCCTATTGTTGAGGGTGTGCATAACTTCATGACGCGCCGTGATTTTATTCCCAAAGACCTGAGCGATCCGGCGTTGAAATGGGGCCGCAGCGACGTGGAATGGTCGTATACCGTGCTTGCGCACTTCCAAAGCAACGTCACCGCAAAACCCGTTTCGGTGTTGTTCAAACATGGCGGTCTGGTGCCGCGCTTCGCCGATGACCACATCGTTTTCTACGGGACCACAGGCGCGATCTATCTCAAGGGGCATTATGGTTCCGGCCAGTTATCGCATTTCGGCGCAGATCAGAAATGGACCGATTTACCGCTGCCGCAAGATATCATTGACGCGAATCCAGATGTGCAGGGCGAGACGGAGCAATGCTGGCACTACCTCGTGCGTGAGTTTGTAAAAGACATCAACGGGGAAACCGTGGCGCCCTATCCGACCTTTGCCGAGGGCAGTCAGTACCAACAAATTATTGACCTGATCCGGTCATCGGACTGCTGGACTGACGTGCCTTCAATCGGAAGGTTGCGCAAATGAAGATCACTGGCGCAAAAGTATTCGTCGGTGGCCCCGGCAAGAACTACGTCACGCTCAAGATTATGACCGATCAAGGTGTGTACGGGCTGGGTGATGCGACGCTGAATAATCGCGAAACGCTCCCGGCGGCCTATCTGAACGACTATTTAATCCCCAATCTGATTGGCATGGACCCCCGCAATAGCGAAGACATTTGGCAGTTTTTCTATCGCGGGGCCTATTTCCGGCGCGGGCCGATTGCGATGGCGGCATTTGCCGCGATTGATATGGCGCTTTGGGACATTAAAGGCAAATTGGCGAACATGCCGCTTTATCAGCTTTTTGGTGGCAAAAGCCGTGATGGCGCACTGGTTTACGCGCATGCAACAGGGTCTGACCTGAGCGATCTGAAGGATTCGATCCGCTATTATATCGACCAAGGCTACAAGGCTGTGCGCGTGCAATGCGGCATTCCGGGGATGCCAACTGCGGGTTACGGTGTGGCCGAAACCAAGGGCGATGTGGCAAATTACATTACTGATTTCAGCGGCATAAAGCCCAAAGTCGAGATTTGGGATACAGACCGATACATGCGTTACATGCCCGATGCGCTGATGGACATTCGCGATCATTTTGGACCAGACCTGAAAATCCTGCACGATGTGCACCATAGACTGACCCCGCGCGAGGCGGCTGCTTTTGCGAAATCGGTTGAACCTGTCGGGTTATACTGGCTTGAAGATCCGACCCCCGCCGAAGACCAAGACGCGCTGAAAATGTTGCGCCAACATTCGACCGTGCCTGTGGCCATCGGCGAAGTCTTTAACTCGGTTTGGGACTGTAACAAGCTGATAGAACAGAACCTTATCGACTTTATCCGCGTCAGTGTGACCTATGCGGGCGGGATCACGCACGTAAAACGGATCGTTGATCTTGCAGGTCTGCATAACGTGCGTACCGGATTTCATGGCGCGCCCAGCCATTCGCCGATTAGCATGGCGGCGCAGGCGCATCTGAATGCTTGGGCGCCGAACTTTGGTATTCAGGAATATCTTGTTCTGGGCACGCCGGAATGCGACGCGCTATTTCCCTCCGATCACAAGCTGCAAAACGGCATGTTTCAGGTCAGCGATGGGGCAGGGCTGGGCGTTGATTTCGACGAAAGCGAAGCCGAACGCTATCATTTCAAGGCGGGCAGCCACCCAATCGTGCGGCTCGAAGACGGGACAATGTGGGATTATTAACCGCGTTTCTCGCGGGATAGCCAGCCCAAGAGCGCTAACACGACGTTGGGGCAACGCGGAGTATTTACAAGGATTCAGGAATCTGGTCTACTAGTCTTCAACATGATCGTTTTGCAGCTTGCAGACGATAAAGTTCTGGGAGGAAACTTGTGTTTAATTTCAAATCAATAAAATTCTTGGCCATTGGTGCCGTATCCGCAGCCGCTTTTGTGGCGACATCTGCTGCGGCTGAAACTGCCCTGCGTGGGGCCAGCATGTTTGACGAAGAACATGCCTACACAAAAACATTGCGCGAATTTGAAAGGCTTGTAGCCGATAAATACGATGGCGACGTCACATTCGACATGAGCTTGAACGGCGAACTTGGCGACGAAAGCGATTTCGTCACGTTCTTGCAACAAGGTGTGGCGATTGATTATGCGGTCATGGCACCGTCGAACATGGCGACCTTTGCGCCGTCTATCCCATTGATGGATATGCCATTTTTATTCCGTGACCTCGATCACTGGAACACAGTGCTGTCCAGCGACGTCATGGCGCCGCTAGAAGCGGAGCTATTGGAAAAGGCAAACATCCGCGTGATTGGATATGCCGGCGGCGGTGTTCGTAACCTTGCCTCTGCTGATCCAATTACCAGCATGGACGAGCTGACTGGCCACAAAATGCGCGTGATGGGTGCACCTATTCAGGCGCAAATCTTCGCGGCGATCAAAGCGACACCATCCGCGATTGCCTATAACGAAGTCTATAACGCGATCCAGACTGGCGTGATCGGCGGCTTTGAAAACGAAGCGGCGTCTATCCAAAATCTCAAGTTCTACGAAGTTGCGCCGAACATCACGCTCACCAAACACGCGATCACTGTGCGCCCATTGGTGATGTCCGAAAGCACATTCAGCGCATTGCCTGACGATCTAAAAGCGGTCGTCTTGGAAGCTGGTGCCGAAGCTGGTGCTTACGGTCGCGACTTGGAAAGCACGCAAGACGGTGAGAAAATGCAGCAAATGCTCGATGCTGGTCAGATCGTTGTGCAGGAATTCGAAGGCCGCGACGCGCTGCTCGAAATGGTTGTACCTGTGCAAGACGCTTACGCTGAAGAACTCGGCGCGACTGAACTGCTGCAAGCGATCCGCAACAAGTAATCGCCACCTATATGTCTTTGCTACCGGCGTGCGATGTGCGCCGGTAGCCTTTTATTTATTGAACGGGCCCCCGTCATGATCGGACGTATATTAGACAGCTTTTGCAACGGCCTGCGGGTTTTGCTGGGACTACTTATTGCAGCGCTCGCCATTCCCGTGGGGATGCAGGTGCTCGCGCGGTATACAGGTTTCATTCCGGTCTATTTGTGGACTGAAGAACTGGCGACATTCATCTTTGTCTGGGCCGTGATGATCGGCGCGATGGTCGCTGTTTGGGACGGGACACATTTTGATGTGCGCGTGATCCCCGATGCAAAGCACCCTTTGTTGAAATTGCTCCAAGACGGCTTTGTACTGCTGATGACCTTTGCTTTTGCACTGATTTTCGCATGGTACGGCATTGAATATGCTGAATTTGGCTACATCCAGAATTCTGTGATGATGCGGGCGAACATGTTGATCACATACATTTCGGTCCCGATCACGGGCGTCGTTTGGACGATCTTCACGGGCTACCGCCTGTACGAAGCCTTCGAGACTTATAAAAATTCAAAGAAAGCACTGGCATGATCATTTCCACCGGGCTTGCCTGCGCCATCCTTGTTGGCGGTTTTCTACTTCTGGTCGCCATGCGCGTACCTGTCGCATTTTCACTGGCGATCGCAACGGTTCCGATTGTCGTGTTGGAACTGCGCTTGACGCCGTTCATCGTTTTGGACCGCATGTTCCAGTCCTATAACTCGTTCATCCTGTTAGCCGTGCCGTTCTTTTTACTGGCCGCAAACCTGATGAACTCTGGCAAAGTCACCGACAAGCTGATCGACCTTGCAAAGGTCTTAACTGGTTGGATGCCGGGCGGTTTAGGCCATGTGAACGTTGCGGTTTCTATGCTGTTCGCGGGCATATCCGGATCATCCACGGCAGATGCTGCGGGATGCGGTAAAATCCTGATCCCCGCGATGATTAAAGAAGGCTACGACCGCCGCTTTGCCATCGCGATCACAGCTTGTTCGTCGGTGATGGGCGTCATTATTCCGCCGTCTATCCTGATGATCGTCTGGGGCGGCGTCATGCAAACATCTGTCGGGGCGTTGTTTTTAGCCGGTGCTATTCCGGGCATCATGATCGGGCTGGCGCTGATGGCGACGGTGTACGGCTACGCCAAAGTCTATAATTATCCGATCATTGGCCGCCCGACCTTTGCCGAGATTGTCACCGCTTTCAAAGGCGCGTTCTTGGCGATGCTCACGCCCATTCTCGTGATCGGCGGGATCGTCGGTGGCATCGTGACGCCCACGGAGAGCGCGATCATCGCGGCTGGTTATTCCTTGATCTTAGGGATGTTCGTCTACCGGACCGTGACGGTCAAAGACCTAGGTCACATCTTTTACGACACCGGACGTTTTGCCTCGATTTCGCTTTTTGCAATCGGATCGGCGTCCGCATTTGGCTGGCTGCTCGCATTTTACCACGTCCCGCAATTGGTTGTCGATACGATGACCGCATGGCAGTTCGGTGCCTTTGGCACGGCTCTTGTGATCGCTGGTCTGTTTTTATTCTTCGGACTGTTCATCGACGCGATCCCGACAATCATCATCCTCGGCACTGTGTTGTTGCCAGTTGCAACCGCCGCAGACATTCACCCTGTTGTCTTTGCAATCATCGGGATTGTGTCGCTCGCATTCGGGCTTGTGACGCCGCCATACGGATTATGTTTGCTTATATCAGCCTCAATCGGCGGAATGAACGTTGTGCAGGTCATGCGCGAAGTGGTCATCATCTTGCTACCGATGTTGGCGATCTTGTTGCTGATCATCCTGTTCCCTGAAATCTCGCTTTGGCTTCCGCGCCAATGGATGCCCGAAGCCGTCAATTAAGGTCTTCGTAATGATGACAGATACGTCGCGTCGTGATGCTCAGGTCTGGGCGAAATGGTTCTGGGCTGAGTATTTCGGGCATTGGCTATCGCAGGTCCGCGACGGCGATGCTGGAGTGTTTGATGCGTTGGACGAAAATGGCGCGCCAGACGTGGCCGCAACCAAATCCGTCCTCGCCCAAGCGCGAACGCTATTTACGGTGTCGCACGCCGCGTTGTTGTCGCAAGTTCCTGCGTTGATTGCGGCTGCAAACACACAGGCCGCGTTCCTTGACCGCTATCGCAAGGCACCCGGTCTGTACCGAACTGCTGCAAATCGTGACGGAAGCCCAACCGGCGACGCCGTGCATGAGGCGGCACGCAGCTACGATCAGACCTTTGTGATCCTAAGCCTCGTGACGTTGAACAAGATCGCGCCGTCCAGCGATACGGTCAAGCTGATCGAGGAATGCTGGACCGCTTTGCAAACGCACCTTACCGATCCGGACACCGGATTATTGCTGAATGACGATATCGGGGCCAACACTAATCCAGCCCAAAACCCGCATATGCACCTATACGAAGCCTGCCTACAGGCCTACCGCATGACCCGGGAGCCGCTTTGGCTGGACCGCGCGGCTGAATTGCGGCGCATCGGTTTGCAGTATTTTATGGATCAAGAGAGCGGTAGTATTGCCGAGTTTTTGACCCCTGACTTAAAACCATTGCCAGCCAACGACGGGTTGCGGCGCGAAACCGGACACCAATGCGAATGGGCGTGGTTGCTTCTGGAAGAAGCAGATCTGGCCGACAGTCCGGACCTAGAGTTACCTGCGAAACAATTGCTCGCCTTTGCCGACACACATGGATTTGCACATGACGGTCCACTCGCTGGGGCTGCGTTGGATGCTGTCCTCAGCAATGGCGCGATCCATGAACATAGTTTCCTGCTTTGGCCCCAAACCGAAGCAATCAAGGCGCTTGCTCTGCGTCACACGGCTGGCGATCCACATGTGGGGGAGCGTGCATGCGCTTTGCTGTGTCTGATGTTCGAACACTGGTTCAAAGATCGGCCCACCTATATCAACCAACTCGACCCTTCCGGCACAACGATCTGGCCCGAGGCATTGACGCGCCTGATGTACCACGTTGTTCTCGCCATGACCGAAGGCGCGCGCGCAGGGCTCTGGCCCGATATTCCACGCCATGACAGCACTTGAGCCAAACAAAACGACGCAAAGGATTCCCGCATGAGCACCTCACTCTTTGACCTGACTGGCAAGCGGGCCTTAATCACCGGATCGTCGCAGGGAATCGGATTTGCCTTGGCCAAAGGTTTGGCTGCCGCAGGTGCCGCTATTGTTTTGAATGGTCGCGATGTTGGAAAGCTTGAGCAAGCGGCGGTGAAACTGCGCGAGGCAGGGGGCAGTGTCGATGGGCTGCCATTCGATGTGACCGATCACGCAGCTGTCAAAGCTGCTGTCGATGGTTTCGAGACAACAACGGGTTCAATCGATATCCTGGTGAACAATGCTGGCATGCAACACCGCACCGCGCTTGAAGATTTCCCCGCTGACGCCTTTGAACGGTTGTTACAGACCAATATCGCGTCGGTCTTTCATGTTGGCCAAGCCTGCGCGAAGCATATGATTAAACGCAAAGCGGGCAAAATCGTCAACATCGCCTCGGTGCAAACGGCGCTCGCTCGCCCCGGCATCGCGCCCTACACCGCGACCAAGGGCGCGGTCGCGAACCTGACCAAAGGCATGGCGACCGACTGGGCACAGTATGGTTTGAACTGCAACGCACTTGCACCGGGCTACTTTGACACACCACTCAACGCGGCCCTCGTCGCGGACCCTGAATTCAGCACATGGCTCGCGAAACGCACACCAGCAGGGCGGTGGGGCAACGTCGAGGAACTCGTCGGGGCGTGTATTTTCCTAAGCTCTGCTGCGTCGACATTTGTGAACGGGCATTGCCTGTACGTGGATGGCGGCATCACGGCGTCGCTGTGATGAAGTATGTTGTAATGGGCGTGTCCGGATGCGGTAAATCGGCAATTGGGGCAGGGTTTGCTGATGCGATTGATGGCATTTTTATTGACGGCGACGACCTGCACCCCGCGAGTAATATCGCAAAAATGGCAGCGGGAACGCCCCTAACTGACGAAGATCGGGCGCCTTGGTTACATGACGTCGGGCAGACCCTCGCCGCACATAACGGCGATGTCGTGATCGGCTGTTCTGCGTTGAAACGCGCCTATCGCGACATGATTCGACAGAACGCTGGTGGGCCTGTGATGTTCATGCATTTGCACGGGGACAAAGCGGTGATCGCTAAGCGTATGTCGGAACGCGAAGGGCACTTTATGCCGTCCGCTCTTTTGGACAGTCAGTTCGCCACACTGGAATTGCCGCAAGTCGATGAGGATGCAATTACCGTAGATATCGATCAAACACCTAGCGATATCATCTCGGAATTACTGGCAAATCGGATACAAAAAGCCCCGCCAAAGTGAACTCTAGCGGGGCTAAATATCGTGAATGTTCAGCCGCTTTTATTCGCGGTTGCCCAGCAATTGCAGCAAGAACATGAACATGTTGATAAAGTCGAGGTACAGGTTCAATGCACCCATAATTGCAGACTTTGCCAACCATTCTTGGTCGCTGTTTGCAGCGTGAGCGATATAGTCAGTCTTGATCTTCTGCGTGTCGTAGGCTGTGAGGCCCGCGAAAATCAACACACCGAGGATGGAAACCGCAAACTGGATCGCGCCAGATTGGAACCACAGGTTTGCGATGGACGCGACGATCAGGCCGATAACACCCATGATGAGGAAGCTACCCCATGCAGAGATGTCTTTTTTCGTGGTGTAGCCCCAGAGGGACAGACCTGCGAACGAGATCGAGGTGATCAAGAACACTTGCGCGATGGACATGCCCGTGAAGGCTGCGAAAATCCAAGAGATGGACAGACCCATGACCGCTGCGAAGGCGTAGAAGAACAACTGCGCGCCAGCGGCGGACAATTTATTGATCGCTGCACCAAATGCAAACACCATACCAAGCGGGGCGAACATCGCGATCCAGCCAAGAATGTTTGGCTGCAACGTGTTAGGGTCGCGGAAAATGCTCAACAAAGCGGGGCTAGAGCCGATAGCCCATGCCACTGCGAAAGTGACCAACATGCCTACAGACATAGTGCTGTAGACTTTATTCATGTGGGCACGGAGCCCTTCGTCAATCGCCGCCGTGCGGACCCCGCCCGCCGTCTGGATTGTTTGATATTCAGCCATGGATACCTCCAAAAATAAACTGCGGACGCCAAGTGCGGCGTCTTAGTAGCAATATTGGCAGGGAACCCGCGTAATTCAAGGGGTAAGTCGCCGGATTCGCGCTATTATAGGCGAACTGCGCCGGAAAGCCGCACCATGGTAAACAAAGCCCTAAAATTGTATGTATTAGCCGTCATTTTTGCAGCTACGGGGTCACGACGACTTTGCCCGTTGATTTGCGTGTGCGGAGTAAATCTAGCGCCTCTTCGGATTGTTCTAGCGGCAAAACGTGGCTCACATGTGGCTTTAGTTTTCCGTCGGAATATAAATCGAAAAGATCTGACATGCTGGTAAGAAGAGCCTCTGCATTAAAGCTCAAATACCCGCCCCAGTAGAATCCGATCACGGTAATGTTTTTGACCAAAATGATGTTCGCGGGGATTTGCGGGACTTCTCCGCTTGCGAAACCGATGGTGACGACGCGGGCTTCTCGATTGCAGGTTCGCAACGCCGCGTTAAACAAATCACCTCCAACAGGGTCGTAAATGACATCGGCCCCACCGAGCGCTTTCACCTCTGTTTTGACGTCTTGCGTGTCGCTGTCGATCACGTGATCTGCGCCCGCAGTTTTGGCGATGGCCAGTTTTTCAGCACCTCGCGCAACGGCGATAACTTTTGCACCCAATGCCTTGCCAATTTCAACGGCAGTCAGGCCAACGCCACCAGCAGCGCCCAAGACCAACAGCGTTTCGCCTGATTGCAGATTCGCGCGTCGGGTGAGTGCTAAATGTGATGTTCCGTAGGCGACCATAAAGCCAGCCGCGACCGATGATTCCATGTTTTCAGGGACTTCACGACATAATGCGGCCGGAAATACGCCTTTTTCCGCCAATCCGCCAGAGCCGCCAAAGACCGCCACACGGGTGCCGATGGGCGGGGTCGTCACACCTTCACCGTGTGCAATTACGGTGCCGCAAACTTCCATGCCTAAGGTGAAAGGCAGTGATGGCGTTTCTTGATACGTGCCCTTTGCCATCAATAAATCCGCAAAGTTTAACCCGCATGCCGCGATATCCAACAGCAGCTCTCCCGCAGCGGGTACAGGAACTGGAACGTTGATCAGGGTAGGGGGCGTTTCGAAATCGATGACATGAAATGCGCGCATATAAGAGAATCCATCGTGGTTTTTCTAAAGATCATGTTAACCTATATCCGGTAGCTCAGAAGGTGAAGCATCACCTAGGCGACATTAAATGCGCCCGAAATGATGCTGAATCGATCTTGAACCTGTCCTTAAGGTCAGGTCCTGTGCTGCAACCGTTGCGTGTTTAGCGGGATAAGGTGATTGCACTCAAGTACGCGGCGATCCGGGACAGGATTGCCGAGATATAACAATTTAGTCGTAGCGTATTTTAGCGCGTAAGACGTGACAGTTAGGAATATTAAGATGAGCCATCCAGTAGACGTACATGTCGGGAAACGTATTCGCCACCGCCGGTGGATGAATGGAACGACACAACAACAACTGGCTGAAAAAGTTGGTATTAAATTTCAACAGATTCAAAAGTACGAAACCGGAATGAACCGCGTAAGTGCGTCGCGCCTTTGGGATATCGCGAACGTCTTGGGTGTGCCTGTGTCCTTCTTTTTCGAAGGTATCGAGGCCGCGACGAACAATGCAGAACTGACAGCCGATATGCCGTCAGATATTCTGACAGACAAAGAAGCACTCGAATTGCTGCGTTCTTACTATGCAATTCCTGAGAATCAGCGCCGTCGTTTGTTCGACCTTGCGCGTGTCCTCAGCGAAGCTGCTTAAACGATTCTTGACCTGACGCGCTCTGGCAGGCTACCGCTTGCGAGATCGCGTCAGGAGGAAACACGTGCAACAGCTTGATATTCAGACCCAAGATGAACTTTTGCGCGTGGCTCATCTGCTCGCCGATGCGGCCCGCCCCGAGACGTTGAAATACTTCCGGCAAGCCAATCTCAGCACTGATAATAAAGACGCGTCTGGATATGATCCTGTCACCGTGGCTGACAAAGCTGCGGAAAAGGTCATGCGCGCAATTCTCGCACGCGAACGCCCCGACGACGGTATTCTGGGTGAAGAATTCGGAACCACATCTGGCACATCCGGCCTGACGTGGGTTCTTGATCCGATTGACGGCACGCGCGGATATGTCAGCGGTACGCCGACTTGGGGCATCCTGATTTCTGTTGCGGATCAATCTGGGCCCTTAATGGGCCTAATTGACCAGCCCTATATCAATGAACGTTTTGTCGGCGGTTTCGGCCGTGCATTTATGACTGGCCCGCTTGGTGAAAAGCCGTTGGTGACCAGAACGGCGATGCCCATTGGTGAGGCGCGATTGTTAACCACATTCCCTGAAGTCGGCAGCTTGACCGAAGGGCAGGCGTTTCACAAAGTCGCCGAGCAGGTTCAATTGACCCGTTATGGCATGGATTGCTACGGCTACGCTTTGCTCGCATCGGGGCAGGTCGATTTGGTGATCGAGGCAGGGCTAAAGCCCTACGACATCCACGCGCCGATTGCGGTAATCAAAGCGGCGGGTGGTATCGTTTCCAACTGGCAGGGCGGTGCCGCGCACCACGGCGGGCGCATCGTTGCCGCCGCAAACGCGGAAATTCACGCGGCCGCATTGGCGATTTTGCAAGACAGTATCAATGACTGATACCCTAATTAAACAGGCGCAGATTGTCCTCACGATGGATGATGCGCGCTCTGAACTGTCGGATTGCGACATTCTGATATCTGGTGGTGTGATCGCTGCAATTGGTCCAGATCTGATCGCCGACGGTGCCACAATTTTGCATGCCAATGGCTGCGTCGTGACGCCCGGCCTCGTGAACACGCATCACCATCTTTACCAGACTTTAACGCGGGCAGTGCCGGGCGGGCAGGATGCGTTGCTGTTCGGTTGGCTAAAGACGCTCTACCCGATTTGGTCGAAATTCGGGCCTGAAGAAATGTTCATCTCGGCGCAGATTGGTCTCGCCGAACTGGCGCTGTCCGGCTGTACGATGACCTCTGATCACTTGTACCTGTATCCCAATGGGTCGCGTTTAGACGACACCATAGCGGCGGCCCAAGAGGTAGGGATGCGTTTTCATCCGACTCGTGGCGCAATGAGCATCGGGGAAAGTGCGGGTGGCTTGCCGCCTGACCGCTTGGTCGAAGATGAGGCCGCGATTCTTAACGATAGTATCCGCGTCATCGACACATTTCACGACGCACAGCCTGGTGCCATGGTCCGTGTCGGCGTTGCACCGTGTTCGCCGTTCTCGGTCAGTCGTGAGTTGATGCGCGACGCCGCAATTCTTGCGCGAGACAAAGGTGTTATGATGCATACGCATCTGGCGGAAAACGACGAAGACGTTGCTTATTCTCTGGCTCAATTTGGCTGCCGCCCCGGTCAATACGCTGAAGGCCTCGGTTGGACTGGCGATGACGTATGGCATGCGCATTGCGTGAAGTTGGACGTGCAAGAGATTGATCTATTTGCGAAAAGTAGAACGGGCGTCGCTCATTGCCCCTGTTCGAATTGTCGCCTTGGCTCTGGTATTTCGCCTGTCCGTGCGATGCGCGATGCGGGCGTGCGTGTCGGGTTGGGCGTTGACGGCTCTGCCAGCAATGACGTCGGCAACGTGATGTCCGAAGCGCGCCAGACGATGCTTCTACAACGGGTGGCAAACGGGGCCGACGCGATGAGCGCACGTGAAGCGCTTGAGATCGCGACTCGCGGTGGGGCGCAGGTGCTTGGCCGCGACGATTGCGGTCAAATCGCAATCGGAAAACGCGCCGATATCGCAATTTGGGACGCAACTGGCGTGGAAAGCGCGGGTAGTTGGGACCCAGCAGCGCTCGTATTGGCCGGACCAGCGAAAGTACGCGATTTATTCGTCGAAGGTAGGCAAATCGTCGCCGGCGCGAGAATAGTTTCATTTTGCCTTAATGAAGCCATCGTAAAACAGAATAAGTTAGCGCGGAAGCTAGCGGAACTCTGACTTACAAGGCCGAATAATGCGCATTTTGATGATGGTGGGGCTTTGCGCCTCTTTGATGGGCTGCATCGTAGTCCCAATTCCTGTGACTGTATCGTCAGAATCATTCCGGCCAAGCGAGGCACCGTTGCCCGCAACCTCGCCTGCAATTCAAAAATTTGACAGCCAGTTTGCAGCCTTGCGCCGTGAAAAAGGCCTAGCACCGTTGCAGTCGAATTCTCGCTTGGATGCCGTTGCACAATCACACAGCGCGGACATGCTAGCCCACGGATACATCGCGCATGAGGATCGCAATGGGCAGCGTGCCCAAGCACGTGTGCGTCGTGCGGGCATCACGCGATGCGGCATTGGCGAGAATATCGCAAAAGGGCAGGGCAGCGTGGAAGAAGTGATCGCGGCTTGGATGACGTCGTCTGGCCACCGCCGCAATATGCTTAAAAGCGACTACGCGAGCTACGGCATTGGCCGCGTAGAAGATTATTGGACCATCGTTTTTGCGTTGTCGTGTTAAGCGACGCGCTGACCTGCAACCCAAACATCTTTAATTGCGCGGTCATCACCCATCATGATGGTCGGGAACAGCTGATCCCAAAAGCTTTCTGCGGATCGGGTGCGCTGTGCTATCGCGGGGGTCGCTGCGAGGTCTAGCACGGTGATATCCGCCATTGCCCCTGCGCCAAGATGGCCAATTTGGCCCTGCTGATGCAAAGTGGCTGCTGACCCTTCAGTCGCCAGCCACATCAATTGCGCCGCATGTAAAACGTCACCGCGCAGTTGGCCGATCTCGTAGGCGGCGGCCATCGTGCGCAACATCGAAAACGACGATCCGCCACCGGTATCCGTCGCTAAACCCATCGCAACACCAGCACGCGCAAGGCCAAGAACATCACACATACCTGATCCAATAAACGTGTTCGAGGTCGGGCAGTGAACGACGGCAGCACCCACCTCTGCTAGCCGCGAAATCTCGCGCGGTTCAAGGTGGATCGCATGACCATACAGGCCCTTAGCCCCCAATAAACCATGCGCTTCGTAGGTGTCCAAGTAATCGCGAGACGTCGGATACAAATCCTTTACCCATGCAATTTCGGGATGCTGTTCACTGAGGTGCGTTTGCATCAAGCAATCTGGATTTTCAGCCCACAAAGCCCCCAACGCGCTAAGTTGATTCTGCGTGGATGTCGGCGAGAATCGCGGTGTAATCGCATAGGCCGCACGCCCGTTACCGTGCCATTTTTCGAGCAACGCTTTGCTATCATCATAGGCCGTCTGGGCCGTATCCACCAACGTATCTGGCGCATTCCGATCCATACAGGTCTTGCCCGCGACGACGGCCATATTGCGCTGGGCGGCGGCTGTGAAAAACGCATCAACGCTTTCGGGATGGATGGTGCAAAAGCTGGTCAGCGTGGTTGTGCCATGCGCCAATGCCAGATCAAGCGTATCGGCGGCGACGGCATCGGCATAAGCGCGGTCACCGAACTTGGATTCTTCGGGGAATGTATAGGTGTTCAGCCAGTCAATCAGTTGCTTGCCCCAACTCGCAATCATACGCGTTTGCGGGTAATGCATATGCGCGTCGACAAAGCCCGCATGGATCAGCCCATCGCCATAATCGACGATTTTGGCTTGCAGATGCGCGCGCTTTAGCGCGTCGGCGTCATCCACTGCCAGAATGCGCGACCCTTCGATAAGCACAGCGCCGCGACTATTGTGATGCGTCACGTCCTGCCAATCCGAAAGCAAAGGATTACCAGAAAAATGAAGCGTTTGACCGAGAAGAAGATGTTGTTCCATGTGACAGACTTACGTGCGAATTCCAGCTACGTAAATCCGTGAAACCCATTGTGAACAAGTTGCATTCCACTATGTTACTGCGAATTGCAGGAGGTGGGCATGACAGACTCCAACCAGATTTCTCTCGACGCTGAAGACGAAGCATTCGGCATCAACGACCGTTTTGTTGATGAGGTGCTTGAGGCCGTCGAGAACGGCGATTCGGTAGCGCTAAGTACAATGTTCGACGCGGTTCACCCCGCTGACATCGCCCATCTTCTCGAAGTGATTGATGGGCGTAGCCGGAAAGAGCTGCTTTCGCTTTGGAAAGGCGGACTTGACGGCGAAGTTCTATCTGAACTTGACGAAAACCTGCGCGAAGAGGTCATTAACAGCCTCGCGCCGTCCGAATTGGTCGACGCTGTGCGCGAACTCGACAGTGATGACGTAGTCAATCTGGTCGAAGATCTGGGGTCCGAGCAGCAAGAAGCTGTTCTCGATGCGCTGGACGCTTCGGACCGTGTCGCCGTTGAAAAGGCGTTGGCCTATCCAGAAGAATCCGCTGGTCGGCATATGCAGGTCGAATTGGTCCGTGCGCCGCAGCACTGGACCGTTGGCGAGGCGATAGATTTCTTGCGGTCTGACGATAACACGTTGCCTGACCAGTTTTATCATCTGATCCTCGTAGATCCGCGCATGAAAGCAGTTGGGTACGTGACGCTCGGGCGCATTTTGTCTACACGCCGCGATGTGCCGCTGAATGATATTAGCGAAGACAGCTTTCGCACCTTTAACGTGAACCAAGACGTTGAAGAGGTCGCGAACGCGATTAACCACTATCACATGATCACCGCACCAGTCGTTGACGACGATGACCGGATCGTGGGTGTAATTACAATCGATGACGCAATGGCGTTTATCGAAGAAGAAGCCGAAGAAGACTTGATGCGTCTTGCCGGGGTTGGCGAAGGCAGCCTATCTGACAAGGTCGTAGATACCACGCGGCAGCGGTTCCCGTGGCTCGCGGTCAACCTAGTGACTGCGATCTGCGCGTCGCTGGTGATCTCAATGTTCGAGAGCACGATCACAGAGTTGGTCGCCCTCGCTGTGTTGATGCCAATTGTGGCCTCGATGGGCGGGAACGCAGGCACGCAGTCGTTGACGGTTGCTGTGCGTGCGCTTGCGACCCGCGATTTGACCAGCTCTAACGTGTGGCGCGTCATCCGACGCGAGGCGCTTGTTGGCTTGATCAATGGTGCGATATTTGCGGTCGTCATGGGCTTGATCGGTGCGGTCTGGTTCGGCCAACCGATGCTGGGCGTCGTGATTGCTGTTGCGATGGTCATTAACCTTGTGGTTGCTGGGCTTGCCGGAACGATGGTGCCTGTTGTGCTTGAAAAAATCGGGGTTGATCCGGCATTGGCGTCTGGGGCGTTCGTGACGACCGTCACCGACGTGGTTGGTTTCTTTGCGTTTCTCGGCTTGGCCGCGGCGTGGTTACTGTAGTGGATTTGACCGCGATTAAGACTGCGGCACGCAAAGCCGCATTCGCACGGCGCAAGCAAGCGCACGAACGCGGGCAGGGGACAGCGGGCTATTTATCCGAAGTTCTGGCAGGATATCGCGGCGTTTCAGTCGCTGGTTATATGGCGATGCGATCCGAAATCGATCCAGCCGCTGCGATGGCCGAATCTGCGGCGCATGGGGAGGTCGGCGTACCTGTGATTATCGGCGCTGGGCAGCCGCTTAAGTTCCGGCAGTGGGCGCCTGATAGCGTCATGGTGTCTGGTGAATTCGGGGCGAATATCCCTGAAACGGGCGCATGGATGACGCCAGAAATCGTGATCGTGCCGCTGGTTGCGTTTGACCGTAAAGGCGGGCGTTTAGGCTATGGCGGCGGGTTCTATGACCGCACGCTTGAGCAACTTAGGGCTATTCGCCCCACGCTTGCCATTGGCTTTGCCTATTCGGATCAAGAGGCGGAAGAGTTACCGTTAGAACCAACGGATCAACCACTTGATTTGATCGTCACCGAATACGGCGTTATCCAACCTGCGCCCTAGGCTCCGATTTTTCGCGAAAAATCTTACGAATTTTCTAGAAAATTCGATCCCCGCCCCATAAGGACGTGTTATGAAAATACTCTTTCTTGGCGACGTCATGGGACGCGCGGGCCGTGCGGCCATCACCGAACATTTACCACGTCTGCGCACCGAATGGGCGCTGGATTTTGTTGTTGTGAATGGCGAAAATGCAACCTCAGGCATGGGCCTGTCCGGACTACATGCGGACCTGATCTTTGCAGCGGGTGCTGATGTTGTGACCTTGGGCGATCATGCCTTCGATCAAAAAGACATGCTTACCTATATCGACAAAGAACCACGCATGATCCGGCCTTTGAACTTTTCGAAGAACGCACCGGGCATCGGTGCGCGCGTGTTCGAGGCAACGCGCGGACGCAAGGTTCTGGTCACGCAAGTCTTGGGTCAAGTATTCATGAAGCGACCCTTCGACGATCCATTCTCCGCACTTGATGCGGTCTTGCGGCAATATCCCATCGGCGGGCAGGTGCAAGCCAGCCTTGTTGATATCCACTGTGAAGCAACGTCAGAGAAAATGGCCACCGGACATTTCTGCGACGGTCGAGCCAGTATTGTCGTCGGTACACACACGCATGTCCCAACCAGCGACGCGATGATCCTGCCGCGCGGCACGGCGTATCTGTCGGACGCGGGCATGTGCGGTGACTATAATTCCGTCATTGGCATGGAAAAAGAAGAACCTCTGCGCCGTTTCATCACTGGAATGCCCAAAGCGCGATTTACCCCCGCTGCTGGCGAGGCCACGTTGAGCGGGTTTTATGTTGAAACCGATGATCTCACTGGCAAGGCTGTGCGTATCGAGATGGTGCGTCAGGGTGGCAGACTTACGCAAGCTGGACCACTCTGACCGCTTGCAAGCCAGCCCACAAAGCGCAACAGTAACATGCGGCTATAGGGCAAACGAATGAACGATTTTTCTTTTTTCTCCGACACGCAAGCGGCACTGTTGACGCTTGCGGTTGTTGTCGGAATGTTTGGTATGTTCCTCAAGGAAATCTACCCTACCGAAGTTGTGGCGATGATCGGGGTTTCGATCCTGCTGATTGCCGGCGTATTGCCCTACTCAGAGGCGGTCGCGGCGCTATCAAATCCGGCTCCTTGGACCATCGCTGCGATGTTTATCATCGTAGGCGCGTTGGTGCGCACGGGTGCGTTGAATGCCCTGACGGAAATCGCCGAACGACAAGCCAAGATCAATCCCGCACGTGCCATCGGCGGATCGTTGATCTTTGTTGCGTTCGCGAGCGCGATTATGAACAACACGCCGCTAGTCGTCGTCATGATCCCCGTCTTTATTCAGCTTGCGCGTACATTAGGGACATCGGCGTCTAAGTTGTTGATCCCGCTAAGCTATGCCGCGATTGTTGGCGGTACGATGACGCTGCTTGGGACATCGACAAACCTGCTGGTCGACGGTGTGGCGCGGTCCTCTGGTATGGCGCCATTCAGCATTCTGGAGATCACACCTATCGGCCTTGTCGTGGTGGCGTGGACGTTCATGTACCTTTATTTTGCGGGACCAAGGTTGTTGCCCGACCGCGCATCCATGGGGCAAATGCTATCGGACAGATCGAAAATGCGGTTCTTTTCCGAGGCAGTGATCCCGCCGGACAGCAACTTGATCGGTCGTCAGGCGACCGACGTGAAATTATTCCAGCGCGACGGTGTGCGCTTGATCGATATCGTGCGCGGTGACGCATCGCTACGGCGCAATATGGATGCGGTAGAGTTGCAGGTCGGGGACCGCGTGGTTCTGCGGACGGCGATGTCGGAATTACTGTCATTGCAGGCGACCAAAGACCTGCGGCGCGTCGATCAGATTTCTGCCGTCGAAACCACAACCGTCGAAGTTCTGATCACACCGAACTGTCGCATGATTGGGCGTACCTTAGCGTCGTTGCGACTGCGGCGTCGCTATGCGGTTTATACCCTCGCGGTGCATCGCCGTGACGCGAATATTAACCGCCAAATAGATGAAATTGTTGTCAAAGTTGGGGACACTCTGCTGCTCGAAGGGTCGCCAGAAGACATTCAACGTCTGTCTGACGACATGAACCTTGGCGATGTCTCAAAACCATCCGCACGGGCGTACCGCCGCGAGAAATCTTGGATCGCGATGGCGGTACTTCTTGGCGTTGTTGTGCTTGCGGCATTGAATGTCGCGCCGATCTTGTTGCTCGCAATACTGGGCGTCACGGTCGTGCTCATGACGGGCTGCATCGACGCTGACGAGGCATTTTCCTACATCGATGGCCGTCTCTTGGCGTTGATTTTCGCGATGCTTGGCGTTGGTGCGGCTTTGCAATCGTCCGGCGCCGTAGCGCTTGTCGCGGATACCTTGTCGCCTGTCATGCTGACATTGCCACCATTTTTTGTGGTGCTCTCGGTCTACTTGCTGTCCAGCATTCTGACCGAATTGGTCAGCAACAATGCGGTTGCCGTCGTCATGACGCCGATTGCAATCGGCTTGGGCTCTGCGTTGGGCGTCGATCCGCGCCCGCTGGTCGTGGCCGTCATGATCGCGGCGTCTGCCAGTTTCGCGACGCCAATCGGGTATCAGACAAACACGCTCGTTTATGGACCCGGCGGCTACAAATTCAGCGATTTCCTAAAGTTTGGAGTGCCGTTGAACCTGTCGCTTGCGCCAATCGTTTCGTTCGTCATTCCGTTCATTTGGCCGCTTTAACAGCCAATCGACATTGCAACGCCCCGCAACGATGCCGTATAGAGACGCAGATTTATTGCATTCAGCCGACACCTAAGACAAAGGGGATTTCCCATGGCAGGCCACTCAAAATGGGCGAATATTCAGCACCGCAAAGGGCGTCAGGATAAAATCCGGGCCAAGGTGTTTTCGAAGATGAGTAAAGAAATCACTGTGGCCGCCAAAATGGGCGACCCTGATCCGGACAAAAACCCGCGTCTGCGGATGGCCGTGAAAGAGGCAAAATCGGTGTCCGTGCCAAAAGACGTGATTGATCGTGCGATCAACAAGGCGACTGGCGGCGACGCCGAAAACTACGACGAAATCCGCTACGAAGGGTACGGCCCGAACGGGGTCGCTGTGATCGTCGAGGCGATGACCGACAACCGCAACCGCACCGCGTCGACTGTGCGCTCGACGTTCACGAAAAACGGCGGAAACTTGGGCGAAACTGGCTCTGTTGGCTTCATGTTCGACCGCAAAGGCATGGTGTCCTATCCGGCTGCTGTTGGCGACGCTGACACCGTTATGATGGCAGCACTCGAAGCCGGTGCAGAAGACGTCGAAAGCGATGAAGACGGCCACGTCATCTACACGGGCGATACCGATTTGCACGAAGTCTCGAATGCGCTCGAAGCCGAATTGGGCGAAAGCGAAAGTTCGAAATTGATCTGGAAACCGAATATCCAGACTGATCTGGATTTGGAAAGCTTGATCAAACTGATGAAGCTTGTTGACGCGCTCGAAGACGATGACGACGTGCAATCGGTCACAACTAACTTCGAGGCGACCGACGAAGTTATGGCCGCTTTCGCCGAGAGCTAAAGCAGGGCTGAAAGCCAATCCCAACTGATAGTTAATTCAAGAGCGCGCCAGCATTAACGCGCTCTTGTTATTTCTTAGACGACCTGTCACCGCTTCAACATGACCAACGCAAGACCAGCAAACGCCATATTTTGGATGGTCGTCACCGGCCTTAATTTTGTAGCCGTGACCGCCATTGTGAAACACATCGGATCAGCCATGCCCGCAGCGCAGGGCGCGTTCCTGCGGTATGTGCTAGGCTTGATTTTTCTGCTGCCAATGATCCGCCCGATCTTGTCAGCGCACCTCACCCGTCGCCAGATCAAGCTTTTCGCGTGGCGCGGTGTCGTGCATACGCTGGCCGTTATCCTGTGGTTTTTCGCGATGGCACGCATTCCCATCGCTGAAGTCACGGCAATGAATTATCTGTCGCCCGTTTATGTCACAATCGGCGCTGCAGTGTTCCTTAAGGAAAAGCTACCACCAAGGCGCATCGCCGCTGTCGTCGTCGCATTGATTGGCGCTTTCATCATCCTGCGGCCTGGTATCAAAGTGATCGAGCCGGGTCATATCGCGATGCTCGGCACTGCCGTGATGTTCGCAGCAGGCTACCTGATCGCAAAGCAATTGTCCGGCGAAGTTTCCCCCGTCGTGATCGTCGGCATGTTGTCCTTGACTGTGACCATCGGGCTGGCCCCATTTGCCTACGCCGTCTGGGTGACGCCGACGCTTGAACAGCTTGGCTGGCTATTCTTGGTCGCGTGTTTTGCCACAGCAGGGCACTACGCGATGACGCTGGCCTTTGCTGCCGCACCGCTGACCGTGACGCAACCTGTGACGTTCCTGCAATTGGTCTGGGCCGTTCTGCTGGGTTATTTTGTATTCTCCGAGCCAATCGACGGATGGGTCGTGATCGGCGGTCTGGTGATCATGGCATCTGTCAGTTTTATCACATGGCGAGAAGCCGTTGCGCGTCGTTCAGTGACGCCGCCGATGGGCGCGACAAAGCTCTAAAAACCCCAGAAAAACCGTTTAACGGCTCTTCCAAAACGACGCTTTGGTTTTTTGTTGATTGACTGGTCAATAAAAAATATGCGAAGGCAGGCGCAAGGGAGATGCTTATGCCGAAAATAGGAATGGAACCAATCCGACGCGCTGCATTGGTCGAAGCGACAATCGCTGAGATTGGGGCGGCAGGGACGCTCGATGTAACAGTTAGCCAAATTGCTAAGCGTGCAGGCATGTCATCGGCTTTGGCTCATCATTATTTCGGCGGCAAAGATCAGATTTTCCTCGCGGCCATGCGTCATATCCTGACCGAATACGGTGCCGAAGTGCGTATCGAATTGTCTCGTGCAACGAATCCCGGCGACCGTGCGCGTGCAATCATCCGTGCCAGCTTTGCGCAATCCTGCTTTGCACCCGCGACGGTCAGCGCGTGGATGACCTTCTACGTTCAGGCACAAACCAACCCCGAAGCATTGCACCTTCTGCGGATTTACCAGCGTCGGTTGCGGTCAAACCTGACCAGCGCCTTGCGCCCGCTCTGTGACAACCCGCAATCCGCAGCCGATATGCTCGCCGCGTTGATTGATGGCCTCTATATCCGCGCAGCCCTGACTGCGCCCGATGCGAACCCCGAAGGGCAGGCCTTTGCATTGCTGTCGTCACTGACCAAGGGTGCAGCATGACAAAGCCAAATATCCTGATTATCATGGTCGATCAGCTAAACGGAACACTGTTCCCTGACGGTCCTGCCGATTGGCTTCATGCACCAAATCTCAAGAAGCTCGCAGCACGTTCAACCCGTTTCCAGCAATGCTACACCGCATCGCCACTATGCGCCCCAGGTCGTGCATCCTTCATGACCGGGCAACTGCCGTCGCGTACCGGTGTCTTTGACAATGCAGCAGAATTCGCGTCTAGCCTACCGACATACGCCCACCATTTGCGCCGCGCTGGCTACCAAACCTGCCTGTCCGGCAAGATGCATTTCGTCGGACCAGACCAATTGCACGGTTTCGAAGAGCGCCTAACGACGGACATTTACCCGCCAGATTTCGGCTGGACCCCAGACTACCGCAAGCCCGGTGAACGCATCGATTGGTGGTATCATAACATGGGCTCCGTGACGGGCGCAGGTGTCGCTGAAATCACCAACCAAATGGAATACGACGACGAAGTTGCCTATCACGCGACCCGCAAGCTCTACGATCTGTCGCGCGGCCACGACGACCGCCCTTGGTGCCTGACCGTCAGTTTCACGCATCCGCACGACCCCTATGTCGCCCGCAAAAAATATTGGGACCTCTACGACGACTGTGACCATCTGATGCCCGACATCGGGCCAATCCCCTACGATGAGCAAGACGCGCATTCGCAACGCATACTCGACGCCAATGATCGCGATAACTTCAATATCACCGAAGACATGATCAAACGGGCAAGACGCGCCTATTTCGCGAATATTTCCTATCTCGATGACAAGGTCGGCGAACTGCTGCAAACGCTAGAAGATACCCGCCAAGAGGCGACGATCCTGTTCGTGTCCGATCACGGTGATATGCTGGGCGAACGCGGTTTGTGGTTCAAAATGTCGTTCTACGACGGCTCCGCGCGTGTCCCGATGATGATTTGCTCGCCGGATATGGCGCCGGGCCTCGTCACAACGCCGGTATCGAATATCGACGTTTGTCCGACGCTTTGCGATCTCGCGAACGTCGATATGTCAGAACTCATGCCATGGACGCAAGGCGAGAGCATCGTGCCGCTTGGCCAAGGTGGCAGTCGCGATACGCCCGTCGCGATGGAATATGCCGCCGAAGCGTCCTATGCGCCCGTCGTTTCCCTGCGCTACGGCAAGTGGAAATTCAACATGTGCAGCCTCGACCCTGATCAACTGTTCGACATGGACAACGATCCGCACGAGTTAACAAACCTCGCGGACCACCCGGCGCACCAAGGCACATTAACCACGATCAAAGCCAAAGCACTGGCGCGTTGGGACCTCGAAAAGTTCGATGCGGACGTGCGTCATTCCCAAGCTGGACGCTGGGTCGTCTACGAATCTTTACGCAACGGGGCCTACTTCCCGTGGGATTTCCAACCGCTGCAAAAAGCGTCCGAACGCTACATGCGCAATCACATGGATCTCAACGTTATCGAGGAAAATCAACGCTTTCCTCGGGGCGAGTAACCCCTTCATTTCGCCACAACAACTCCCGCCGGAGGCACCGACATATGCACCAACAACCCACAGCCAGTCATTTCATTGACGGTCAATACATCGACGACACCGCAGGTGATGCATTCGATGTACTCTATCCGGCCACAGGCGAAGTCATCGCGCGACTACACGCAGCAACCCCCGCGATCATTAACCGTGCTTTAGACGCAGCGCGACGTGCGCAAACAGACTGGGCAGCGCTGACGGGCACAGAACGTGGGCGCGTGTTGCGCCGTGCCGCTGATATCATGCGCGAGCGGAACCACGACCTATCCGTGTTAGAAACCTTTGATACCGGCAAACCCTATCAGGAAACATCCGTCGCAGATGCAACATCTGGTGCCGATGCACTCGAATATTTCGGCGGACTTGCAGGCAGCTTGACGGGCGAGCATATTCAACTTGGCGCTGATTTCGTCTATTCCCGTCGCGAGGCGCTTGGCGTCTGTGTCGGCATAGGCGCGTGGAATTACCCCACACAAATCGCGTGCTGGAAAGCAGCCCCCGCCTTGGCCTGCGGCAACGCGATGGTTTTCAAACCGTCTGAAACGACGCCGCTATCCGCGCTCAAGGTCGCAGAAATTCTGAACGAAGCAGGCGCACCCGCGGGTACTTTCAACGTTGTTCAAGGGCTTGGCGCTGTCGGTGCGTCACTTGTGACGGACCCACGCGTGGACAAAGTATCGCTCACTGGATCGGTGCCGACGGGTCGTAAAGTCTACGCCGCTGCGGCCGAGGGTATGAAGCACGTCACGATGGAACTCGGCGGCAAATCTCCCTTGGTGATCTTCGACGACGCTGATCTTGAGAACGCGGTTTCTGGTGCGATCTTGGGGAATTTTTACTCAAGCGGGCAGGTCTGCTCGAACGGCACCCGTGTTTTTGTGCAAAAAGGGATCAAGGACGCGTTTTTGAAACGCCTGTCTGAACGTCTGAAAGGCGTCATCATGGGGGACCCGCAAGACCCGAAAACCAACTTTGGGCCGATGGTTTCCAAAAACCAGCGCGACATCGTTGAAGGCTACATCGCCAAAGGTATCTCCGAAGGTGCGCATGTTAGCTTCGGTGGGAAACGTGTTGATAAAGCGGGGTTTTTCATCGAGCCGACAGTGTTCTCTGATGTGACTGACGATATGACCATCGCCCGCGAAGAAATCTTTGGTCCTGTCATGTCGGTGCTCGACTTCGACACCGAAGAAGAAGTTATGCGACGTGCAAACGACACCGAATTCGGTCTCGCTGCGGGCGTATTCACCGCGGATTTGACTCGTGCGCACCGCATGGCGGCAGGATTTGAAGCAGGTACTTGCTACATCAACACCTATAATCTCGCACCCGTTGAAGCGCCGTTTGGCGGTATGAAAATGTCCGGTGTTGGGCGTGAAAACTCAAAAGCCGCGATTGAACATTATTCGCAACTCAAGGGCGTTTACGTCGCCATGACCGATGTCGAGGCACCGTTTTAATGCAGGCTGATTATGTAATCATCGGGGCAGGGTCCGCGGGCTGCGCTATGGCCTACCGCTTGGTCGAGGCGGGCAAAGATGTGCTGGTGATCGAGCACGGTGGGTGGGACGGCGGCCCCTTCATCCAGATGCCTGCCGCACTGTCCTATCCGATGAATATGCCTATGTATGACTGGGGTTTACAGACCGAACCTGAACCACATTTAGGTGGTCGCAAACTGGTTACACCGCGCGGAAAAGTCATCGGTGGATCGTCATCAATCAATGGCATGATCTACGTGCGCGGCCACGCGATGGACTACGACCACTGGGCGGACAGCGGGGCGCAGGGTTGGTCCTACGCTGACGTTTTGCCCTACTTCAAACGCATGGAAAACTGGCACTCTGGCGGGCACGGCGGCGACGCAGAATGGCGCGGCAAGGACGGCCCGCTGCACGTCACACGCGGACCACGCAAAAACCCGTTAACCCTGGCATTTGTCGAAGCAGGCAAGCAGGCAGGCTATCAGGTCACCGGAGATTACAATGGCGAGCAACAAGAAGGTTTTGGGCCTTTTGATGCGACGATCTGGAAAGGGCGGCGCTGGTCGGCCGCCAACGCATATCTGCGCCCAGCATTGAAAAAAGACAATTGTAAGCTGGTTCGCGCCTTTGCACGCCGCATTGTGATTGAAAAAGCTAAAGCCGTCGGCGTCGAGGTCGAAATCAAAGGGCAAGTGCAAACGATCAAAGCCAACATCGAAGTCATCGTCGCGGCCTCGTCATTGAACTCGCCAAAGCTGTTGATGTTGTCGGGCATTGGTCCAGCAGCGCACCTCGCAGAACATGGCATCGACGTCGTCGCCGACCGTCCCGGTGTCGGTCAAAACCTGCAAGATCACCTCGAACTTTACATCCAGCAGGCCGCGATCCGTCCTGTTTCATTATTCAAATATTGGACCTTGCTTTGGAAAAGCCGGATCGGACTGGAATGGCTGATCCGCAAAACGGGTCTCGGCACGTCGAACCAATTCGAAAGCGCGGCGTTCATTCGGTCCCGTGCTGGCGTGAAATACCCCGACATTCAGTATCATTTCCTGCCCATCGCAGTGCGTTACGACGGCACAGTCGCGGCTGAAGGGCACGGTTATCAGGCTCATGTCGGTCCGATGCGCTCTGTTTCGCGCGGTCAGGTCACGTTGCGATCTGCCGATCCGCAGGACAATCCGAAAATCCAGTTCAACTACATGTCTGATCCCTCGGATTGGGACGATTTCCGCAATTGTATTCGCCTGACACGCGAAATTTTTGGCCAGGACGCCTTCGCGCCGTACCGTGGTAAAGAAATCCAACCGGGTGATGATGCGCAAACCGACGAAGCGCTGGATGCGTTCATCAAAGAGCACGTGGAAAGCGCGTATCACCCCTGTGGCACCTGTAAAATGGGGGCTGTGGATGACCCGAGTGCGGTTGTTGATCCTGAAGGGCGTGTCATTGGTGTGGACGGGTTACGTGTTGCTGACAGCTCGATTTTTCCGCGGATCACGAACGGCAATCTCAACGGGCCATCGATTATGGTTGGTGAAAAGATCGCAGACTTTGTGCTTGGTAAACAGCCGCTTGCCCCGTTGAACGAAGCGCCTTGGATCCATCCACAGTGGGAAACGCAGCAGCGTTAATCGACTTGGTACGGCAGCATGCCACGGTAGTTCGGATCGACGCGCAATTGCCGTTCAAGCGGCGGAACAGCACGTTGGTGACAGTTCTTTCGCTCGCAAATGCGGCACGAAATACCAATTGGTTCATAGGCTTCCGGCGCGCTTGTGTTCATGTGATCGGCGTAGACAACGGCGCCCGCGTGTTTCACTTCGCAGCCCAATCCGATTGCGTATCTTCGGACAGGCGCAGTGTAGGAACCGCCCGATTTGCTGACGTCTCGTGCCAGGCAAAAGTAGCGTGCGCCGTCGGGCGTTTCTGCCAGTTGACGTAGGAATTGCCCCGGTGTTTCAAATGCACGGTGCACGTTCCACAACGGGCAGGCGCCGCCGTAGCGTGCGAACTGCAATGTCGTTGCCGAGTGCCGCTTTGTGATTGTGCCGGCTTGGTCAACGCGGACAAAAAAGAAAGGTATTCCCTTTGCGCCCGTACGTTGCAGCGTGGACAAGCGATGTGCGATTTGTTCAAGTGATGCGCCGAACCGTGCGGACAGTATTTCCAGATCATGTCGGGTGCTTTGGGCGGCTTCGTGGAAGGCGGTGTAGGGCATCAGTGCGGCCCCAGCAAAGTAGTTGGCTAACCCAACTTTCGCGATGTTCCGCGCCGCTTCAGATTGAAAACGTGCAAGATCCAATGTTGCTTCTAACAATTCTCCGCGTGTCAGCAGGGCAAGCTGCAACAACAGTTGAAACCGCTGTGTTTCAGTAGGTGAAAACTGGGAAAGTGTAAGGATTTTTGTTGATGAATCATAAGACCTTATAGCATCGACGGCTGCAATTTTAACTGTAACGCCGGCCGCATTCAGCGCGTCGGTTGTTGCCTGAATCAGTGAAATGTCAGGACGCTTTGCCCGCGCAAAACGCTCTGCTGCGCGGTCAACAGGATCAATGTAATTGTCGCAATAGTGAAAGAAATCGCGCACCTCTTCCCATGGGCTCGGCGTAGGTCGTGCGTCTTCGCGACCCAATGCTTCATCCAGCGAGGCCAGCCGTTCTTGGCTCTGCCGATAGCCTGTATGCAGGTCTAAAAACGCCCGAACGAGCGCGGGCGCATTTGCGGCTGCAAGTCGCAAATCTACAAGTGGTGGCGTGGTCCCTGTGAAGACTGGATCAGCCAGCGCCTCTCTCATATCGCTCACAAGCCGCGCTTCGTCGCCTGCTTGTAGCTCGGTAACGTCGAACCCGAATTCTTGCGCGAGACCCAAAACAACGGTCGTGCTGACGGGCCGATTGTTGTTTTCCATCTGGTTCAGGTAGGGCAGGGACACGCCCAATCTGTCAGCAAAAGCCTTTTGCGTCAGCGCGACGCGGCCCCGCAATTCACGTAGCTTTGCGCCTGCATATAATTTCTGAACCGCCATGATGTCGACCTTTGCAGTTTAGCTGTCTCTCGACATAGCGCCTGCAAATGTTGCAAATCAAGCGTTGATCTGTTTCGTGCGTTGCATGACCAACAATAGCGACACCATCGCGAGGACCGACACGATAAGCATGAGCCATTGCAGTGGGACCGTGCCGGTTTCGACGGTCAGCAATCCACCTGCAAGCTGCGATAGTCCTGCGCCTCCGCCGACCATGATCGCGCCGCCAAGCCCGCTGGCCGTGCCCGCTAAACGTGGACGAACAGATAGCAAACCCGCGGTGGCGTTAGGCATGGTGATGCCGTTGCCCAATCCTAGGAATGTGCAAAAACCAAAGAAAATCAATGGGTGATGAATGCCAGCGAGTGCTAGCAGCAACGAGGCGCCCATCCCTGCAACGGTGACGATTGTCCCGATCAAGGCCATCCGGTTAATCCCGAGTTTGACTGAATACCGTCCCGACAAGAAATTGCCAGCTGCATAGCCGATCGCAGGGGCGCCAAGACCGACGCCGCTCCAGAATGGTGATAGGTTAAACACCGCGCCCGCGATGAATGATGCACCACCTAGCAGTGCGAAAAACGCGCCGGACGCAAAGGCCGTGCATAGTGCATAGCCCCAAAAACGAGGCGATGCGAACAGATCTGGATAGCTTTTAAGTTGCTCGCCAAAGCCCATGCCGCCGTCTTGCACCGTTTCACCCAAATCCAAGAAGCAGAGCACCCACACCATCGCGCCGGAGATCGTCAGAAAAGCAAAGGTCGTTTGCCAGCCAAAGAACTGCTGAAATACGCCGCCGATCATCGGCCCGAACATCGGGACAAGCGCCATGCCCATCGTGACGTAGCCGATCATCGACGCGGCTTGGTCTTGCGGGACCATATCGCGGACGATCGTGCGGCTCAGGACAAGGCAGGTTGCGACTGCCGCTTGAAGCATCCGAAACCCGAGAAAGACTTCGATCGACGTCGCAAACATTGCGCCGAACGACGCGACGATAAAAATCCCAATCGCGATCAGCGTCACATTGCGGCGACCCACTTTGTCCGAAATCGGCCCGACGAACACCTGCAAAACCGCAGTGACGGCCAGATAACCTGATAGCGAGATTTGCATCACGGCGTAGGACGTGTCGAAGTATTCTGTCATCGCGTTAAGCGACGGCAGGAAGATCGACATGTTTAACGCACCAACTCCGGCGAGCAGAATGAGCGTGACGATGTGGGGCGGGGTCGTGCGGTCCAAAAACCGAACCTGTGCTCGTGTTGTCATGGCATAGACTTATGCGGGGCGGCCCATCCTGTCCATGGTCGGTGGTGCGAGAGGGGTGTGCAAATGCGCAGGGGTGGAGGGTTTGCAGATTTGCAAAAAATGAAATCGTAAATAAACGATATTTGCAAATCTACTCATTCATGCTTCCCGTAAGAGGCGAATAACATTACCAATATGGCAACCGCAGCAAAAGAGATCCGTCATGAATATTCTCCAAGAGCTTCAAGATCGTCGTGAAATTGCCCGTTTGGGTGGTGGCGAAAAACGGATCGTGGCACAGCACGCCAAAGGCAAGCTGACAGCGCGCGAACGCATTGATCTGCTGCTGGATGATGGGTCATTCGAAGAATTTGACATGTTCGTGGCTCACCGTTGCACCGACTTTGGTATGGAAAAACAACGGCCTGCGGGTGATGGCGTTGTGACGGGCTGGGGCACGATCAACGGGCGGATGGTCTATGTGTTCTCTCAGGATTTCACCGTTTTTGGCGGGTCTTTGTCCGAAACGCACGCGCAGAAAATTTGCAAAATCATGGATATGGCCATGCAAAATGGCGCGCCAGTGATCGGTTTAAACGATTCCGGTGGTGCGCGTATTCAAGAAGGCGTGGCGTCGCTTGCGGGATATGCCGAAGTTTTCCAGCGCAACATTATGGCGTCCGGTGTCGTGCCGCAGATCAGTGTGATCATGGGGCCATGCGCGGGTGGTGCCGTGTATTCACCTGCGATGACCGACTTTATTTTCATGGTGAAAGACACGTCCTACATGTTTGTGACCGGCCCCGACGTCGTGAAAACCGTCACAAACGAAGTCGTCACCGCAGAAGAACTCGGCGGTGCATCGACACACACCAAGAAGTCATCGGTCGCCGACGGTGCGTTTGAGAACGATGTCGAAGCTTTGATCGAAGTCCGCCGCTTGGTTGATTTCCTGCCGCTCAATAACCGGCAAAAAGCGCCGGTGCGTCCGTTTTTTGACGACGTGAACCGCATTGAGGATAGTCTTGATACGCTGATCCCTGACAACGCGAACACGCCTTATGATATGAAAGAGTTAATCACCAAGCTCGGTGATGAAGGCGATTTTTACGAAATCCAAGAAGATTTTGCCAAGAATATCCTGACTGGTTTTATTCGTCTCGAAGGCCAGACCGTAGGCGTCGTGGCAAACCAACCGATGGTTCTGGCTGGGTGCCTCGATATCGACAGCTCGCGCAAAGCGGCGCGGTTTGTGCGATTCTGCGATGCATTTGAAATTCCGATTCTCACGCTCGTAGATGTGCCAGGTTTCTTGCCGGGGACGGGGCAAGAATATGGCGGCGTGATCAAACACGGCGCGAAATTGCTCTTTGCATATGGCGAAGCGACGGTGCCGAAGGTCACAGTCATCACCCGCAAAGCCTATGGGGGCGCCTACGACGTGATGGCGTCCAAGCATTTGCGCGGCGACTTTAACTATGCATGGCCGACGGCCGAGATCGCTGTGATGGGCGCTAAGGGTGCGACTGAAATCATCCACCGCGCTGATTTGGCCGACGCTGATAAAATCGCACAGCACACTAAAGATTATGAAGAACGCTTTGCGAACCCGTTTGTCGCGGCGGAAAAGGGTTTTATCGACGAGGTGATCCTGCCGCATTCAACTCGTAAACGTGTATGCCGCGCCTTCGCGTCTTTGCGGGGTAAAAAAGCCGAGAACCCGTGGAAAAAGCACGACAATATCCCGCTGTGATCTGAATAATCCCTGCATTTCAACCACAAATTCGTGCCGAAGATCAGAAAGGAGCCAGTAATGATTTACAAAACCCTCGCACCAATTACGCTGGCTCTGGTCGCCACTGCTGCGACGGCTCAAGAAGTGATTGTGCCGTCCGGCATCGATGTCCAACTCTACGATGTGATCTTGGAACCTGCGACTCAAACCGCCCGTTTCCGGTTCCACGCGCCAGACATTGGCGGCGAAAATGGTGTCAGCTTTGCGCAGGCCGTGCCGGATATCCAATACCTCTGCGATGAGATCGTTGTGCCCGGTTTGGCTGAAAACGGATGGATGGGCGGCGACGTCGTGATTAGTCTTTCTGCAAACAAAGTCGCATTTGGCGTGGCGCACCCCGAGACCATCCAGTATTTCCAACCCTTCAGTATCCAGGCAGGCGCCTGCATGTGGGAGGATTTTTGATGACGACACACAATATAGTAGGGGGGATTTCCGCTGATGCACCCCCACCACAGACCACCAGTTTTGACCTAATGTTCTTTGGCGAATCTCAAGTTGCTGCTAACACCAACCCATGCGGGGCTAACACCGCACGGGCAATCAGATGGACGAGGTCGAATGACCCGACATCTGTCGTAGAGCAGAGCAGGACATCCCGATGGCAATTGGAAAAAAGACCTTTATGGTCGCAACTTTCATGGCAATCACCGCACTTTTCGGCAACATCGGCGCGTCTAACGCAGACACGTTGCACAAAGCGCCCGCTACCGAAAACATCACCGACTTTAACATCAAATAGCGCAATCGCGCTTGGGTGGTCGTGATGGAAAAACATCGCGGCTTCCCAGGTCGGCTTGCTGGCACTGATTTTCAATTCACCATTCGTCGTGGCACCAAAGACGGTGTGGCAACGGCGATCACAGAACGGGCGCGCCATCCTGATCGCAGACCTGCGGACAGGCGGGCTGATGCGGGCTTTATGAAAGCGCTGTGGGAACAATTTGGTGACCAGCCATTTGAACGCGGCAATCTCGACGCAGGCCGGCTTAGCTGGCTTTTCGGGCGCGAAGTCATCCCCGCCCAAGATCCATTTGACCCCGAAGACTACTACGCGCTTTTGCAAATCGACGTGAAGCGCGCGCGGATCAGTTTTCCCGAGATTGCAGGCATGGGATGACAGCAACCGTCGGCACGAATTCGCAAAGCGATCCGCAGTATCAGCAAGATTTAGCGCATTGGCGCGCGGGTTTTGGTGATGTCTTTGCAGGTTTATTCGGATCATGCCAACGATTGGGTACGCAGCGCCGGACCCCACGTCTTGCGTCATATGATTATGTGCGTGTCCCTCACTCCCGCCGGTCTGGCCCTCACATGGGTCAGCCGGTCCCTTTTTCTGCACGATGCGCAGAAAAATGCCGGAACTGTGAATTTTCTCTTGTCGAAACTGCACGTTCAGTTGATTTGTTGGCTATTGCAAATCTTGAAAAGGGTACAACGATATGCTTAAGAAAACTTGGATCATCGCAGCTGCAGCTTCATTCGCTCTGGCCGGTTGTTTGGAAACTGACCTGCAGCGCGGCGTCGCTGGCGCAGCTGGCGGTCTCGTCACTGCAGAAGTTCTTGGAACAGACCCAACAGCAACTGCTGTTGCTGGCGTTGCCGCTGGTCTGCTCTGTGACGACGCTGGCATCTGCCGCTCCGCACGCTAAGACTTTTCGCGCTACACCGGCGCGTCACACTATCATGAACAGCCGTCAGGGTCCGTCCTTGGCGGCTGTTTTGCGTTCAAAGGATAATAGATATGTTTAAGAAAATCCTCATCGCCAACCGGGGCGAAATTGCGTGCCGGGTCATCAAAACTGCCAAGAAAATGGGCATTCAAACGGTGGCAATTTATTCCGATGCAGACCGCAACGCGCTGCACGTGAAAATGGCGGATGAGGCTGTGCATATCGGGCCTGCGCCTGCGAACCAATCCTACATTGTGATCGACAAGGTCATGGACGCAATCAAGCAAACTGGTGCCGAAGCGGTGCATCCGGGCTATGGTTTCTTATCCGAGAATTCAAAATTCGCCGAAGCATTAGAAGCCGCTGGCGTCGCATTTATCGGACCGCCAAAAGGCGCAATCGAGGCGATGGGCGATAAAATCACCTCGAAAAAACTGGCCCAGGAAGCAAACGTTTCGACTGTGCCGGGCTACATGGGCTTGATTGATGACGCGGAACACGCCGTCAAAATCGCCAACGAAGTCGGCTATCCTGTGATGATCAAGGCGTCAGCAGGCGGCGGCGGCAAGGGCATGCGAATCGCGTGGAACGACACCGAGGCCCGCGAAGGATTTGCATCGTCCAAGAACGAGGCGGCCAATTCCTTTGGCGACGACCGGATCTTTATCGAGAAATTCGTGACCCAACCGCGTCATATCGAAATTCAGGTTCTTTGCGACAAACACGGCAACGGCGTCTATCTGCATGAACGTGAATGTTCGATCCAACGCCGCAACCAAAAAGTCATCGAAGAAGCGCCGTCGCCGTTCTTAGACGAAGAAACACGCGCGGCGATGGGCAAGCAGTCCGTGGCACTTGCACAAGCGGTCGATTATTCTTCTGCGGGCACCGTCGAATTCATCGTGGATGGCGACCGTAACTTCTACTTCCTTGAAATGAATACACGTTTGCAGGTGGAACACCCTGTGACCGAACTGATCACTGGCGTCGATCTAGTCGAACAGATGATCCGAATTGCCTACGGCGAAACGCTGCCATTCAAGCAAGAAGACCTGAAAATCAACGGATGGGCGATGGAAAGCCGCCTGTACGCCGAAGATCCTTATCGTGGTTTTCTGCCGTCGATTGGCCGTTTGTCCCGCTACCGTCCACCTGCGGAAGAGGCCACAGAAACACGTGCTGTGCGCAATGATACTGGCGTCTTTGAGGGCGGCGAAATCAGCATGTACTACGATCCGATGATCGCAAAACTCTGCACGTGGGCACCGACCCGCGACAGCGCGATTGAGGAAATGCGCCTTGCCTTGGACGCGTTCGAAGTCGAAGGCATCGGTCACAACCTGCCGTTCCTCGCCGCCGTCTACGACCACCCGAAATTCACATCCGGCAACATGACCACCGCCTTCATCGAGGAGGAATACCCCGAAGGCTTCGAGGGCGTGACTCTGCCAGATACCGACATCACCAAGATTGCAGCAGCGGCAGCCGCAATGCACCGCGTCGCTGAAATCCGGCGCTCGCGTATTTCGGGCCGGATGGATAACCACGAACGGGTCGTTGGTAGCGATTGGGTTGTGAACATCCAAGACAAGTCGATTGAAACGGTCATTTCCGCCGACAAAGAAGGTGCGAATATCAAAATCGGAGACGACGTTTTCCGCGTGGAAAGCGATTGGACTCCGGGCCAGCCGCTTGCCAAACTTTTGGTGAACGGTGATCCGCTTGTGTTGAAAATCGGTAAACTGCCGGGCGGTTTCCGTATCCGCTATCGCGGCGCGGACATGCCCGTGCACGTCTACACACCGCGTCAGGCCGAACTCGCGGCCTTGATGCCGGAAAAGGTGGCGGCGGATACGTCGAAACTGCTGCTCTGCCCAATGCCAGGCCTGATCGTGGCCGTGAACGTCGAAGTTGGCGATGAAATCCAAGAAGGTCAGGCGTTATGCACCGTCGAAGCCATGAAAATGGAAAATATCCTGCGGGCTGAAAAGAAATGCATCGTGTCCAAAATCAACGCTGCCGCAGGTGAAAATCTCGCGGTTGATGACGTGATCATGGAATTCGAGTGACCCGTCAGCCCGCCATAAATGCAGGCTATTCGCCTAAGCGCCGGTTGGATATTTCCTGCTGGCGCAACGGCATTTTATCGATGGAACGTGACAATTCACGAACGTCCCAAGGTGCGGGTTTGCGCAGCGCCACATTGCCGTCCTTGCCGATCAGCACCAGCATAAATGCACGCGGCCGCAGTTTGCGCCGCAGATCATTCAGCACAGTCGGATCAGAATCGGCAATGACAATCACGTCACGCTCGGCCATCTCGTCGATCCGCGACGTAATCAAATCCATCTGTTCGATAAATTGCGGATCGTTTTCGTTTTCGCCAAACACAACAACCGCACGCAGTTGCCATTGCAGGTCGGCCAAGTCGACTTCGTCTGCGGAAAACACCTTTGTGGGGTCCGCTCTCCATGCCTCGACCGTGTCGGCAAGGGCTGCAAACGGTAACGCGGCGATGGCCGCTATCATCAAAATTCTCTTCATACTGAAAGATATAGGCGCATTTTTGCGGATTGCTAACCCCACAGTCGACATTCGCGCCCAACATCGGAGACTCTTATGACGAACAAAGCCAAATGGTCAGAAATCGCTGCCAAAGAACTGCGCGGCAAACCGTTAGACGACCTGACATGGAACACGCTCGAAGGTATTCCCGTCCAGCCGCTTTACACCGCTGAAGATACTGCTGATCTGCCCCACATGGGCGGTATTCCGGGCGAAGCGCCCTACACACGCGGCGTCAAAGCCACGATGTACGCAGGCCGTCCTTGGACCATCCGTCAATATGCGGGGTTCTCAACGGCCGAGGAATCGAACGCGTTCTACCGCAAGGCGCTGGCGTCCGGCCAGCAAGGCGTTTCTGTGGCTTTCGATCTGGCAACGCACCGCGGCTATGACAGCGACCACGAACGGGTCGAGGGTGATGTTGGTAAAGCTGGCGTGGCGATTGACAGCGTCGAGGACATGAAAATCCTGTTCGACGGCATCCCGCTGGATAAAGTCAGCGTTTCCATGACGATGAACGGCGCAGTTATTCCAATTCTCGCGAACTTTATCGTCACCGGCGAAGAGCAAGGTCACGACAAATCTCTGCTCGCAGGCACGATTCAGAACGATATTCTCAAAGAATTTATGGTGCGTAACACCTACGTTTACCCGCCCGAGGCGTCGATGCGGATCATCGCGGATATCATCGAATATACGGCCAACGAGATGCCGAAATTCAACTCGATCTCGATTTCCGGCTACCACATGCAAGAGGCGGGCGCGAACCTCGTCCAAGAGCTCGCGTTTACCATCGCGGATGGGCGTGAATACGTGCGCACGGCGATTGCAGCGGGCATGGACGTCGATAAATTCGCGCCGCGCCTGTCGTTCTTTTTCGCCATCGGCATGAACTTTTTCATGGAAGCGGCGAAATTGCGGGCGGCACGTCTGCTCTGGTCCCGCGTCATGGCGGAATTTGAACCAAAGAACGAAAAGTCGTCGATGTTGCGCACGCACTGCCAGACCTCTGGCGTGTCCTTGCAAGAACAAGACCCGTACAACAACGTGATCCGCACAGCCTACGAAGCGATGTCAGCGGTACTGGGCGGGACACAGTCGTTACACACCAACGCGCTGGATGAAGCCATTGCGCTGCCCACAGATTTCTCTAGCCGGATCGCACGGAACACGCAGTTGATTTTGCAAGAAGAAACCGGCGTGACCAATGTCGTCGACCCGTTAGCAGGCTCGTATTATGTCGAAAGCATGACGCATGAACTCGCTGAAAAAGCGTGGAAATTGATCGAAGAAGTCGAGGAAATGGGTGGCATGACCAAAGCGGTGGCGTCGGGTATGCCCAAGCTACGCATCGAGGAATCCGCAGCCACCCGCCAAGCGATGATCGACCGCGGCACCGAAGTCATCGTGGGCGTGAACAAATACCGCAAAGACAACGAAGACCCGATTGATATCCGCGACATCGACAACGCCGCCGTGCGCGATGCCCAAATCGCACGATTAAACAGCACCAAAGCAGGGCGCGATCAGGCTGCATGCGATGCGGCATTGGCCGAATTAAGCCGCCGCGCCGCAGAAGGCGGCAACCTACTTGAAGCAGCAGTCACAGCATCGCGCGCACGCGCAACCGTTGGAGAAATCAGCATGGCGATGGAAAAGGTATTCGGTCGGCACCGCGCCGAAGTGAAAACTTTGGCAGGCGTATATGGGGCGGCATACGAGGGCGACGCAGGTTTCGCCGCAATCCAAAAATCTGTTGAAGACTTTGCCGAAGAAGAGGGGCGCAGGCCGCGTATGTTAGTCGTGAAAATGGGCCAAGACGGGCATGATCGCGGGGCCAAAGTCATCGCCACCGCGTTCGCCGACATTGGTTTCGATGTTGACGTAGGTCCATTGTTCCAAACTCCAGCAGAAGCAGCACAAGACGCCATCGACAACGACGTGCATGTGATCGGCATTTCATCCCAAGCAGCTGGCCACAAAACGCTCGCACCAAAACTGGTCGCAGCGCTGAAAGAGGCCGATGCAGAAGACATTATCGTGATCTGTGGCGGTGTTATCCCACAGCAAGATTACCAATTCCTTTACGATAGCGGCGTCAAAGCGATTTTTGGCCCCGGCACCAACATTCCCAAAGCGGCAGAGGATATTCTGGCGATCATTCGCGAGACGCGCCCATAAATGATGCTCGAACTTGACCATATCGCGGTTGGCTGTACCGATCTGGATGAGGGCGTTGCTTGGGTCGAAAAACGGCTCGGGGTGTCGTTGTCTGAAGGTGGGGAACATGCTCATTTCGGCACGCATAACCGACTGCTGGGACTTGCCGACGGGCTGTATCTAGAGGTCATCGCAAAGAACCCGCATGCGACTGCCGCTGAACGACCCACTTGGTTCGATTTGGACAATTTCACCGGCCCGCCGCGCCTAGCAAACTGGATATGCCGCACTGATGAGATTGAAAAAGTGCAAGCGATCACGGGGCCTGCGGTATCGTTGACGCGTGATGATTTGCACTGGCAACTGACGGTTCCTGACGATGGTAGCCTGCCGATGCAAGGCGGGTTTCCGTCCCTTCTAAAGTGGGGCGCTGGCATCGTGCCGCCCTCCGGATCGTTGCCGGACAGCGGTTGTCGATTGACGGCGTGGGAGGTCTGGCATCCAAAGGCCGACTGGCTGCGCGACACGGTTAAATTGAACAGCGATATCGTCACATTCCACACTGGTCTTGTCGGCTTCAAAGCCCGCTTCAATACCCCAAACGGGCCGTGTGCGTTGTGATGATCAGGCAAGCGACTGCGGCTGACGCGCCGATGGTGGCCGAGATCATGAACCACGTGATCGCCAACACCACCGCGACTTTCACGACGATAACGAAATCCGTTAACCAAGTGGCAACTGAAATCACGTCGCCGCAGCCATGTCTTGTCGCCGAAATCGACGGGACAGTCTGCGGCTACGCTCGTTATTTCCCGTTCCGATCCGGACCGGGCTACGCACATGTGGCCGAATATTCCATTGCACTGTCGGCATCTACGCAGGGCCGCGGAGTAGGGCGCCAATTGCTTTCCCAGCTGTGCGACATGGCACGCGCGGACGGGAAAACCCAGCTCATCGGCGCAGTAAGCAGCGACAATGAAACGGCCCTCAAGTTCCATGAAACAAACGGCTTTTCACAGGTCGGACGTCTGCCGGATGCGGGACTGAAGTGGGATAAACCGCTTGATCTCATTTTTATGCAAAAACGGCTCTGACATCCGGACGCGAACCCGTTAACATTCGCGCATGTCGATCTGGACCCGCATTGCTGACGCGCTCGCTGCCCTCGCCTCTGGTGAAGGGCTCTCTGCCGTGTTCGAACGCCTGCGCACGTCGCCTGATAAATCCGTGGCATTTACGATTGCCGTGATCGCCTTAGGCGCGAAAATGGCGAAGGCGGACGGCAAGGTTACGCGGGTCGAAGTCACGGCATTTCGCGAAGTTTTCCAGATCGCACCAGAGGACGAACCGAAAGCCGCGAAGGTGTTCAACCTCGCGCGACAAGACGTGATCGGCTTTGATGATTACGCGCGTCGGATCAAAGCGATGTACGCGGATGACACTGCCCCGCTATGCGATCTGATGCAGGGATTGTTCCATATCGCCATCGCTGACGGGATCTACCATCCGAACGAAAACATCTTTCTCAAAGAGGTTTCCGAGATTTTTGGCTTTAGTGATCAGCAGTTTACGCGGATCAGGGCGCAATTTGTGCCAGACGCGGAACGCGATCCCTACGATGTGCTTGGGGTGGCTGCCGATGCCGACCTCAAGACGGTCCGCGCGGCATGGCGGCACTTAGTCCGCGAAACACATCCCGACAGATTACGCGCACGCGGCGTCCCAGAAGAGGCCGTAAAACTGGCTGAAGCGCACCTGATTGCAATCAATCGTGCATGGGAACAGATCAGCGCGGCGCGATCGTCGCAAGATGATTTCACTCTCGCATGACGGGTGCGCTGCGCATCGCGACGTACAACGTCGAGTGGTTTAACACGCTGTTTGATGACGCAGGACAGCTACATAATAACGACGAATGGTCGGGGCGCTGGAACGTCACGCGGGCACTGCAAACGGCAGCGTTGGGGCAGGTTTTCCAAGCGATGGATGCCGATGGAATCATGATCATCGAAGCACCCGACACCAGTCGCCGCCGTAGCAGCGTGACCGCGCTGGAAACATTCGGCGCTCATTTCAATTTGCGGGCGCGTAAAGCTGTGACGGGGTTTACCAACGACACCCAGCAAGAAATCACGTTTTTATATGACCCCGACGTGATCACGGCCATGCACGACCCCATCGGTGACTTGGATATGGCCAGCCCCGCGCCGCGTTTCGACGCCGAGTTGCGAATTGACCTCGATACCGACGCGGCGCTTGACGTGGTGCGGTGGTCTAAACCGCCGCTCGAACTGTCGCTGACAGTCGGCCAAAAGGCGTTTCGCGTCATTGGCGTTCACGCAAAATCTAAAGCTCCGCATGGAGCAAAGAATGACGCAGATGCGGTGCGAATCTCGATTCAGAACAGGCGCAAGCAGCTCGCGCAATGCATCTGGTTACGTCAAAGGGTTAACCAACATTTGGAAAAGGGAGAGGATCTGATCGTGTTAGGGGATTTTAACGACGGTCCCGGGCTCGACGAATTTGAGCAGCTATTTGGGCGCTCTGGCGTCGAAATCGTCTTGGGTGAACACAGCGCAGCACGCCTCTATGATCCACACGCGACGATGGTTCTGGGACGTAAAATTGGTGCAGCACCAACGACCGCGCGGTTCAAACACCGCAACGGGACCTATCTAAACGCTCTGCTTGACTATCTCATGGTCTCGCCTGGGATACGAGATATGCAGCCGAAATGGCAGATTTGGCATCCGTTTGATCACGTGGCCTGTTACGAAAATATTGCCCTGCGCGAAGCATTGTTAACCGCGTCCGACCATTTCCCTGTGACACTGGATATCACAGTTTGATTTGGTGATTTGCGTCATCGTGCCTATATTAGGGGTATGAAACAGCTTTTGATCCCCGCTTTTGCCCTATCGCTCACCACCAGTCCACTGGCTGCGCAGACGGACACGCCCACGCCGGAGGAAGGTTTCAGCCTGATGGAAGAAGGCGCACAACTGTTGTTGCGTGGCCTGATGTCTGAACTCGAACCGGCTTTTGACGACCTGCAGGACCTCGCCACGGAGATGGGCCCACGTATGCAAATGTTAACCGAACAGATGGGGCCAGCGTTCGCGGAATTGTTGGGGCAGGTCGATGACTTCACGCGATACCACCCGCCAGAATTTCTGCCAAATGGGGATATCATCATGCGTCGGCGCGATGATGCGCCTGATTTTGAACCAGAGCTACCACGAGAGATTGAGCTTTAGCTGCGACAGTTGGATGCCTCCGGCGGGAGTTGTTACGGCGAAATGAAGGGCGCGGTCATTTCGCGAATTTGATCGTGCCTTGACCACCCAGCGCTATGGCCAGGGCGTTAAACCGCGCTTCTGCAACTTCGCCAAAAAGCGGTTCAGCGTCTTTCGTCAGGCGTAATTGCAGATCGCCGGATTTCGGTTTCCACTTTAACGTGCCGGGTTCCTGTTCCGCGTTAACCCACAGCATCGCGCCAAGCCGCATTGCGCGCCCGAGAATTTCGGCTTCTTTGATTTGCTTTTCGTTCAACATGGCGATCAACGCATCAAAACGTCCACCGCCCGGTTTGGACGTGTAGCGATACATCAACGCGAGGCCCATCAGCACGCGTTCGTAGTGTTTTAGGCCGCCCAAGTTAGCGCGTGTCGCGTTGTCAAAAGTAACCTCAGCACGGTAATCAGGGTGGGCACGCCAACTGACGTCATGTAGCAGACAAGCCGCTTTAATAATCCGTTTGCGTTGCCAATTTGCCCTTGGAAACAGGGGGATAACGAAATCATACAAAACGCGCCCAAATCCGGGAAGCCGCGCATCTTTGCTTTCCGCAAAACGGCAGGCCTCGATAAGCGGATCACGTTCACGCAACTCGCGCGGCATTTGTTCGTACAGCATCCCTTCGCGAATCCCGTAAGACGACACGGCGATATCTTTGGGTTTGAACTTGCGTAGCAGCGCCTTCAATACCAGCACCGCAATCGGCACCAGCGACATGCGGCTGTCTGAAATATGGCACCGCGCCCGCAACTCTTGCAGGTCAGATTGGGCGATATAATCAGCGGTTCTAGAGACCTGCCGCGCCGTCATTCGGTATTCATGCAGAACGGTTAACGGATGGCCGCGCCGTTCCATATCAATCCGCGCGATCGCCCGCCACGACCCGCCAACGAGGAACAATCGCATCGCTTCGGCGTGTCCCATTTCCGTGTGTAAGCCGTCGATCACCTCTACGATATGAGCTTTGACGGCTTTTCTACCACCTTTGATATCGCGCAATTTCAACGGACCAAGCGGCGAGGTGACGCGTTGGCCGACGCGGCCATCGGCCAAATCGGCCAATTCTAACGACGATCCGCCGATGTCGCAGACCAAGCCGTATGAGCCGGGCCAACCCAATAATACGCCTTGCGCGGATAGCCGGGCTTCTTCTTTGCCGTCGATAATCCAGATTTTAATGCCAGTTTCACGCTCGACCTCGTCGCGGAATTCACGGCCATCAGTGGCTTCGCGCACGGCGGCGGTCGCCACGGCGGTGAGCGGCAAAATGTCCATTCCCTTGGCCAATGCGGCAAAACGGCGGATCGCGGACAGCGCGCGCACGCGGCCTTGCGGGTTCAAACGGCCAGTTTCTGACAGGCCAGCGCCCAATGCGCACATGATTTTTTCGTTGTAGAAATAGGCAGGTGAACGGGCCGCGCCGTCAAACACCACCATGCGCACCGAGTTCGATCCGACATCAATCACGCCAACGCGGTTCAGCCCCATCGCGGCGGCATCTTCGAACAAAGGACGCCCAAAGCCGCCCCAATCGATGCCTTGATCCGTGCCGTCATCTTCCAACATGGGATTCCCTCGTGTTGCGCCGTTCGACCTTGTGACAGCGGCGACGCTCGTGTCAATTGCTGACGGGCGTTAACCTTGATCTTCGTCCGTGTGGGTCAGTTGCGGCACATCAGATGCACCCGCAGACCCGCGACCAGATAGCGACGGATTTTCCATAAAGAACCGATGGCAATTGAACGCAAATTCACCATCAGGAATGATCGCGCGGGTGAATTCACCAGTCGGCTCCATCACCCAGCTTTGCGCCACATCATGCAGGTTTGCGGCCATGATCTGGCTGACAATCTGTGCTTTAACAGTGTTGTTTGTGATCTCGACTAGCGTTTCGACACGTCGGTTGAGATTCCGGCTCATCCAGTCGGCAGAGGAAATAAACACGGCCGCTTTTTTGGACGGCAGCTTGTGACCATTCCCAAAACACACAATTCGCGAGTGTTCTAAAAACCGCCCGACGATTGATTTCACACGAATATTTTCCGACAAACCGACGACGCCGGGACGCAGACCACAGATGCCACGGATTACCAGATCGATTTTGACGCCTGCCTGCGATGCTTCGTAGAGCGCGTCAATCACGTCCGGTTCGATCAGCGAATTCATCTTCGCCCAGATTACACCGGGTTTGCCGTTTTGCACATTTTCGATCTCGGTTTTGATCCGCGTAAGTAGCGTTTTCTTCAAGCAAATCGGCGAGATCGCGAGGTTTTCTAACCCTTCAGGTTGCGCATATCCGGACAGGTAATTGAACACTTTAGTCGCATCGCGTCCCAAGTCGGAATCACAGGTGAATAGACTCAGATCGGTGTAAATCCGTGCCGTAATCGGGTGGTAATTTCCGGTTCCAAAGTGCGTGTAAGTCACCAGTTTATCGCCCTCGCGGCGGACAACGGTGCTGATCTTGGCGTGCGTTTTGTAGTTCAGGAACCCGTAAACAACATGCGCGCCCGCGCGTTCTAGCCGCCGTGATTGGCGAATATTCGCGGCCTCATCAAAGCGGGCTTTGAGTTCAACCAATGCGGTGACTGATTTACCTTCTTCGGCCGCTTCGCACAGCGCCTCGACAATCGGGGATTGGTGCGATGTGCGGTAAAGTGTCTGTTTGATCGCCACAACATCGGGGTCATGCGCCGCCTGACGCAAGAACCGCACAACCATATCAAAGGTCTCGTAGGGGTGGTGCAGCAACATATCTTTTTGGCGGATGGCTGCAAACATATCTCCGTCATGATCCTGCACACGCTCTGGCACACGCGGCGCGAATGACGGCCACAGCAGGTCAGACCGTTCGTCGATCACCAATTCCTTGAGATCAGCAATCCCAATCAGCCCATTCACCTCAACCATTTCATCAGAAGTTAATCGCATCTCGGTCTTAATAAATGATTTAAGCGCATCAGGAGCGCGAGCCGCCATTTTCAGCCGAACAACCTCACCACGACGGCGGCGTTTCAGGGCAGTTTCGAATTCGCGCACCAGATCTTCGGCTTCGTCTTCGACCTCAAGATCACTGTCACGCAGCACGCGAAACGCGCCATGGGTTTTTAGTTTATAGCCCGGAAAGAGCTGGCTGACATGCATCAGCAGCAGTTCTTCCAGTGGTAAAAATCGATGACCCTGCTGCGTTGGCAGCGAAATAAACCGATCAATCTGCGCGGGCACAGGCAAAAGCGCACGTAAGTGGCGTTTGTCGCTGGCACGTTCGAGGTCCAGCGCGAGCGCGTAACCTTCGTTTGGTAAAAACGGAAACGGGTGGGCCGGATCAATCGCAAGCGGCGATAGCACTGGGAACACTTGGTTCAGAAAAAATTCGCTCAAGAACGGTTTGTCGGCGTCCTCAATTGTCGCCCGTGTCAGCAAGTGCATGTCTTGCACGGCCATCTCGTTAACCAGTTTCACGAACACCGCTTGTTGGCGCTGCATCAAAGCGCGGGCTTCGACGTCGATCAGTTTTAGCTGTTCAGCAGGGGTTAACCCGTCAAGGCCGGGTGTCACGTTTCCAGCGAGCGCCAATTCACGCAAGCCTGCCACACGAACGGTGAAAAATTCATCAAGATTTGTGGCGGAAATCGACAAAAATCGCAGGCGTTCCAGTAATGGCACCCGCAGGTTTTCGGCTTCTTCCAGCACGCGGTTATTAAACCCAAGCCAGCTTAACTCGCGGTTCATAAACCGCGCAGAGCTGGTCATATCAAGATCAAGAGTTTGCGGCTCTGGTGCAGAACCTTCTAGGAAATCAGCGTAAATCATGGACCCTGCCTACGCGTGAAAAGTTGCGTTTTTATGACGGTTTAGCGGTTAATCCCGAGGTTAGACTTCGGCTTCAACCTGCGCAAGCACCTGTCCTGCCAGCTTTTCGTTAACATCGCGTTTATTGGTTAACGCGGCCGCGTCCATCGCCGCGACAATTTCAGCGGCAGCGCGATACGACCGCTCGATCCGCATCGTCAGATACGACGGCAATTTGGGCGATGGCATGATTTGGCGATCCGCGAACAGCTTCATAATAATCGCCGTCAGTAGGTCGTCGTCCGGATTGCCAATAACCGTTGGCGTCGCGGCTTGCATCCGGCTGGCCAGATCGGGCAGGGCGATATTCCACCGACTTGGCGCACTGCGCGCGGTGATCAGCAACGGCAGGCCGACCTCGCGCATGTGATTATGCAGATGGAACATCGCGGTTTCGCCCGATTTGCTCAGCTGTTCGATATCCTCAATCACAACAGGGCGCTTCGGGCGTGTCATTTCACCCGTCAGGGTTGCGGCGGGAATGATCATCGCATTCTCGTTCGTGGCAAAAACGCGGGCCAAATGGCTTTTGCCGGACCCTTCAGGACCGGTCAGCACCAGCTTGCGTTCTGGCCAAGAATTCACATGCGTCACAAGCACATAGGCCGTGGCATTGGCCTCTGAAACAAAGAAATCCCCAGCGGTCAGCGCCACACCCGCGGGCAATTCAAAGGTTAGCTGCGTTGCCATCACTTAGCCGCCCGTCTGCCCACGATACAACATGCTCGTCTTGTATTTCGCGATGCCAAAGCGAATCAAAACGCCAATCATCGCGGCCACAGGGACAGCAACAAGCATCCCGACAAAGCCGAACAAAGCACCAAAAACGGATAGGGCAAAGATCAGCCAAACAGGGTGCAGGCCCACTGAATTCCCAACAAGGCGCGGCGTGATGATGTTGCCTTCTAGGAACTGACCTAAGGCGAAAATGATCGCGACGGCAGCCAGCCACCCCCATTCGCCCCAGAATTGAAAGATCGCGAGACCAATCGCCAAAGCACCGCCAACCAGCGCGCCGACGTAAGGAATGAATGTAATCAGCCCGGCAAACGACCCCACAACAAGGCCAAAGTTCAGACCAACAGCCATCAACCCAACAGCATAAAACGTGCCCATGATTAGACAGACGGTCCCTTGGCCACGAATAAACGACGCCAAGGTTTGGTCAATGTCACGGGCCAGTTGGCGCAATGTCGCGGCGTGATCGCGGGGGATCAACTCGTCGATGCGCGCAACCATGTTGTCCCAGTCCAACAGCAGGTAAAACGCGACCACTGGCACAATCACCAATAATACAAGGACATTCAGCAGACCCGCCGCAGAGGTCAGCAACCCTCCTAGCAATTCGCCGCCTTTAGATTGGATCGTCTCGCCAATCTTCAAAAGCTGTTTGTAGATCGTGCTTTCTTCGTCCAGCAGCGCAGGGAAATTAGTCGCGAGAAAATCCCGCAGTTTTTCCGGCGCACCGGGGGCCGCTTCAATCAAGCCGGAAATCTGGGTCACAAGCGTTGGAATTACCAGCAGTACCAACAATACGAAAATCAGAAAAGCGACAAGCGTGATCACCGTCACCGATAACACGCGACTGAGACCCAGCCGTTCCAGCCGATCAGCGACCGGATCAAGACAATAAGCAATCGCACCGCCCAAAATAAACGGCATGATCACATCGCCCAGAAACCACAACACTCCACAAAAGACCGCCGCAGCGATCCCCCAATATGCCGTTTGATGTTGCACGGTCAGCGCCATGTGTGTCGTCCTCTTTTTGATCCCATAACAGATGGTACACACGCGCACGAAGCGCAAGGCAGGACCTTGCCACGCAGTCGCGTGCCGCTTAAACCTTTCCGCTGAAACACTCCTCCTGATAAAGGCCGCCCCCATGCGCATGAGCCGCTATTTCCTGCCCGTCCTCAAAGAAACTCCGCGCGAGGCGCAGATCGTGTCGCACCGCTACATGCTGCAAGCGGGGATGATTAAACAAGCCGCCGCTGGCATCTACTCTTGGTTGCCACTTGGGTTTAAGGTGCTGAAAAAGATCGAAAATATCGTGCACGAAGAACAAGCACGGGCTGGCCACCACGCCATGCTGATGCCGACGATTCAATCCGCTGATTTGTGGAAAGAAAGCGGGCGCTACGACGCATATGGCGACGAGATGCTGCGGATCAAAGACCGCCACGACCGCGACATGCTGTTCACACCAACGGCAGAAGAGCTGATCACCGATATTTTCCGCGCAAATGTCACGTCTTACAAAGACTTGCCGCTGACGATGTACCAAATCCAGTGGAAATTCCGTGACGAAACCCGTCCGCGCTTTGGCGTGATGCGGGGTCGCGAATTCTATATGAAAGACGGCTATAACTTTGATTTGACACGCGAAGACGCGCTGCACGCTTATAACCGCCACCTCGTCTCTTACCTGCGGACCTACGAACGCATGGGTCTTAAGGCGATTCCGATGCGCGCTGATTCCGGTCCAATCGGCGGCGAAGACACGCACGAATTCCTCGTTCTGGCCGACACCGGCGAATCCGAAGTGTTCTACGATAGCGCCGTTACCGATCTGACCTTTGGCGACCGAGAGATTGATTTCGACGACAAAGCGGCCTGTGCGGCGGTGATGGAAGAATTCACCAGCAAATACGCGCGGACAGACGAAACCCACGACGAGGCGCTGTTTAACGAGGTGCCAGAAGAGCGGCGCAAGACCGCACGCGGTATCGAAGTCGGGCAAATCTTCTACTTCGGCACGAAATACTCCGACGCGTTGAATGCAGCCGTGGACAACGGCGAAGGCGGCAAGGTCAACGTGCACATGGGCTCGCACGGCATCGGCGTATCACGTCTGCTTGGTGCAATCATCGAAGCAAGCCACGACGACAAAGGCATCATCTGGCCTGAAGGTGTCACACCTTTCGACGTTGGAATCCTGAACATGCGCGTCGGTGACGAAGCCTGTGATGCGGCGTCCGAGGACCTTTATAAGCAGTTCATCGCAGCAGGTCTCGACCCGCTTTATGACGACCGCGACGAACGGGCAGGGGCTAAATTCGGCACGATGGACATGATCGGCCTGCCTTGGCGGATCACCGTCGGGCCGCGCGGCATCAAAAACGGCGTCGTCGAGGTTACATCGCGCCGCACCGGCGAGAGCGAAGAGATGCCAGCAGCTGACGCCATCGCAAAAATCAAAGCAATCTACGCGGCGCTCTAGTCGCCCGCGCAATTAACAATAGGGGCGGCCTCCAAATGGGCCGCCAGTTCGCGAGATTTTCAATCTCATGCACAAAAGCCCCACCGCTGACATCACGCGCAACTCCCACCTTCATTCCGCCAAAACAACTCCCGCCGGAGGCTCCACCAGTCGCCGCGACCACACCATCGGCGTTCAACTGCAATTGCCGCATCCATCGGCTTGACCAATCCCGCCGCAAGCCTCACCTTGCGACCTGAGCAGTAGGAGACCCAAAATGGCAGGCAAAACCGCCCCATTTGCGAAATTTGAGTGGATGATCGCGTGGCGCTACATCCGGGCCAAGCGGGCCGAAGGTGGGGTCAGCGTCATGACGTGGATCAGCCTGATCGGCGTCACGCTTGCGGTTTTCGCCTTGATCGCGACACTCGCGGTGCGCTCTGGGTTCCGCGCTGAATTTGTCGATACCATCCTCGGCTCCAACGCCCATGTTTCGGTCTACCGCCAATCAGAAGTCGTGCCGGATTCTGGCCGTTACACGCAGTTAATCAAAGATTACGACACGCTCGCCAGCGACCTCGCGCAAGTCGAAGGCGTGACGCGCACTGCGCCGCTCGTTCGCGGGCAGGTCATGGGCAACTTTGGCGACAGCAATGCTGCCGTTGATGTCTACGGCATTTCCTTTGACAATCTCTTAACGATCCCGCGCATTGCTAATCCCGAAGAATTTTCAGGCGATATCAATGACTTTGAAGACGGTATTGCCATCGGGTCAGCGCTTGCCAAAGATCTTGGCGTCGGTGTCGGCGACCGGATCAAGATCATCTCGCCCAACGGCGCACGTACCGCGCTTGGCACCACACCGCGTGTGAATGTCTACGATGTGGTCTATATCTTCACTGCCGGACGTTACGACATCGACAAAATCAGGGCCTATCTGCCGATCACTGAAGCGCAACTTTTCTTCAACCGCGATGGTGTCGCAACCGAGATCGAAGTCATGGTCGAAGACCCCGATGAGATCGAAAAGTACCTACCAGATATCATGGCAACAGTCGGCGACGGTGGCTACGTCTGGACGTGGCGCGATAGCGCAGGCGCATTTTTGCGCGCCCTCGAAGTCGAAGACAACGTGATGTTCGTGATCCTCTCGATCCTCGTTTTGATCGCGTCGATGAACATCATTTCAGGCCTGATTATGCTGGTCAAAAACAAAGGCCGCGACGTCGGCATCTTGCGCACCATGGGTCTGACCGAAGGCTCGATCCTGCGGATTTTCTTTATCTGTGGCGCGGGCATCGGCACAGCAGGCACGTTATTTGGCGTGATCTTGGGCTGCCTCTTTGCGCTTTATATCGATCAAATCTTTGGCTTCGTGAATTCCATCGGCAACGGCGGCGTCTGGGACCCATCCATTCGCGGCATCTACCGTTTGCCCGCCGAACTCCAACTCAAAGACGTGATTTCGGCGGTATCCCTATCGCTTTCACTGTCATGGATTATCACAATTTTTCCAGCCCGTCGCGCGGCACGGATGAACCCAGTCGAGGCCCTGCGTTATGAATAATATCTTAGACGTCGCAGGGATCACCAAGACGTATAACGCGGGCAAACCCAACGCGGTAACCGTGTTGCAAGGGGCCAGTCTGTCCGTGCAACCGGGCGAAGTCGTGGCGCTCGTCGCGCCATCGGGTGCCGGGAAATCAACGCTGCTGCACATTGCGGGTCTGCTCGACAGTCCCGACGAAGGCACAGTCACGATCAATGGCACCGATATGACGAACCTGTCTGACCGTAAACGGACAGCGGTGCGGCGGTCCGAAGTGGGCTTTATCTACCAATTCCACCACCTGCTGCCCGAATTCACGGCACTTGAAAATATTGTCCTGCCGCAGCTTGCGAACGGTATCGACGAAGCCGCAGCAACGGACCATGCCAAGAATTTGCTGGCACGTGTCGGTGTTGAGACACGGGCTGAGCACCGTCCAGCTGCGCTCTCTGGTGGTGAACAACAACGTGTCGCGTTCTGTCGGGCCTTGGCGAATAACCCATCGCTCCTGCTGGCGGACGAGCCTACCGGCAACCTCGACCCGGACACCTCCGACCGCGTGTTCGACGCGCTGATGGAGCTTGTGCGCGGCACCGGATTGTCTGCCGTGATCGCCACGCACAACCTAGACCTCGCGGCGCGCATGGACCGGACTGTGCGCATGGATGCTGGGACATTAACCCAAATTTAGAGCTGGGTGCGGTGGACGGGCAGGAGCCTCCGGCGGGGATTTAGAAAAAGTCAAAGAAGCGGGGGATGCGTTCAGTGTCGTCTGCTAGGGCTGCTACGCTTTTTGAGTGAGAAAGACGCCCATTGCCATCACTGCAATTCCTGAGATGCGGGTCATATTTAACGGCGTGACGTTTGCACCGAACAGGCCAAAGTGATCAATCGCAGCTGCAGAAATCATTTGCCCGATCAACACCAAGAACACTGCATTTCCGATACCGATAACGGGCGCGATCCAAGAGATCGACAACAGATAAAACGCGATCAGAAGCCCTGCTAAAAACAGGTATTTCGGGGCGCTGGCCAGCTTTGCAATCGCGCTTGGGGCCGTGAGTAGTGCCACCACGAGGGCACACACAAACGCCACGATGAACAACGCCGCCGCAGCGGCTGCAGGTGATCCGATCAACCGCCCCAGCGCAGAATTTAAAGCCGCCAAAATCGGAATGCCAATGCCCGCTGTCAGCATGATAAAGTAGTAATTTGACACGCGATCTCCTATCATTTGAACATCTTAGAACCACACTGATCCATATCAAAGCACCGACGGATTTTTTCAGTCAACGTCGGTGCAACCAAGGAGCTTAAGATGCGTAAATCCATGATGCTTTTCCCGCTTTTGCTTGCGGCATGCGTGACCGAAACCGAAATTCCGGATGGGCGCAATGCCTTTATGCAGGATTGCGCGGGCTGTCACGGCACCGACGGCAAAGGGTCCGGCCCGCTCGTGTCTGGTGTTGGCCTGATCGCCGCCGATCTGACGAAAATTTCCACACGCAATGGTGGGGTGTTCCCGCGTCAAGAAGTCATGGCAATTATCGACGGGCTAGATCGCGAACCGCATTTTTCCCGCGCGATGCCCGAATTTGGCGCTGGTGATCTAGGCGAAGCGGTCATTGTCGAAGGCGCCGACGGGCTAGGCACACCGACCCCCATCGGCCTGATCGCGCTCGCTGATTATCTCGAACAGATCCAAGAGCTGTGACAAAACTGTGACCCACGCAAACGTGTGGTGAAACTTTGGCTGATCCTGCTACGTGTTTTCTCAACCAAACGCTAAGGAGCCTCCAATGACGTTTTTCCGCACCGCTTTGATCGCCGCAACGCTTGTCGGAACTGCGGTTTCTGCCGGTCCTGTCAGCTTTGCAAACGGGTGGTCAGAACAGAAGTTGTCGCTGTTTTCCAACAACAGCTATAGCTTTGGCACCGCGCTCAGCATGTCGTCGAATGGGGGCGTGTCCATCGCGTGGACGCGTCTGCCGCAGTCTGAATGGCAATCCAGCACCGCCCAGTGGACATGGACCGTCGAGCAATCCGTGCCCGCGACGGACTTGCGCCAAAAAGGTGGTGATGACCGCAACTTGTCGCTCTATTTTGTGTTTGTACCTGACGATCAGGCCGAAGCGCTTCAAGGCGCTAACATCCGGCAATTGCTGGGAAATAGCGACGTGCGCGTCCTGCTTTATGTCTGGGGTGGCAACCATACACGCGGATCGCAATTCGCATCGCCCTATCTACAAGGGCAAGGCGTCAACGTGATGCTGCGCCAAGCTGGGACGGGATCATTCACCGAAAACGTGGACCTCGCGGCGGACTATGCGCGGGCATTCGGAGGGCAACCCGGATCACTCGTCGGCCTCGCTGTATCGGGTGATAGCGATGATACGGATAGCGCCATTCGAGCGGCGATTGGTGGGATGTCATTGGGGTGATAAGGGCGTTTTACCACCCACAGGTATCGCGTAACTCACTTATAGGGTGTCAATGCCACGTATATCAAATGTAGCGGTTACCGAGCTTTCACTGAACGACATCCGTCCTGAGCATGCGTAATGTCGCGCCTGAAATGCAAAAAAGTAAAAGCTGTGAAAAGCGCATCCCCAGTCCTCTAATTAATCACGGCATGGTTACGTGAGCTTTGGAGAGTTTCAAGAATCAAACATCCAACTCCTCCACGAACCGCGCGTTTTCCTGAATATACTGGAACCGTAGCTCCGGTTTCTTCCCCATCAGTCGCTCAACCAAATCCCCAGTTTCACCCGGCAGATCGTCGTCAATCGACACACGGATCAGCTTGCGGGTCTCGGGGTTCATCGTCGTGTCTTTCAGGTCTTTTGCGTCCATCTCGCCCAGACCCTTAAATCGCTGCATGTCGATTTTTCCTTTGCCGCCCAGACCCTTCTCCATCATCAGGTTCTTTTCGGCATCATCGGCGACGTACAAACGCTTGGCCCCTTGGGTCAGGCGGTACAGCGGCGGGCAGGCCAGATAGAGGTGGCCGTGATCGATCATCGGCCGCATCTGCGTAAAGAAGAACGTCATCAGCAGCGCCGCAATGTGCGCCCCGTCAACATCCGCATCGGTCATGATGATAATTTTGTCGTAACGCAGATCATCGACGACAAATTTCGGCCCAAGTTGCACACCCAGCGCCTGCGTCAGATCGTTAATTTCGGCGTTCGAGCCCAGCTTGTTGGACGCAGCCCCCAGCACGTTCAAAATCTTACCGCGCAAGGGCAGCAACGCCTGCGTTTTACGGTTCCGCGCCATCTTGGCAGAGCCGCCCGCAGAATCACCCTCGACGATGAACAACTCTGTGCCCTCGCGGTTTGTGGCCGAACAATCGACCAGTTTACCGGGCAGGCGCAGTTTCTTTGTTGCGGTCTTACGTGCGGTCTCTTTTTCCTGTTTACGGCGCAGGCGTTCTTCGGCCCGCAGCACAAGGAAATCGAGGATCGACCCCGCCGATTTTGTATCTGCCGCCAACCAGTTGTCAAAGTGGTCGCGCACGGCATTTTCAACCATACGTTGCGCCTCGGTGGTGGCCAAACGGTCCTTTGTTTGCCCCACAAATTCGGGCTCACGGATAAAGCAGGACACCAGCGCACCGGCCCCCGTCGTCAGGTCATCGCGGCTGATCGTGCTGGCCTTGCGATTGCTCACCAATTCGCCATACGCCTTGATGCCTTTCAAGATAGCAGCCCAGAAACCCGCCTCGTGTGTGCCGCCCTCGGGCGTGGGGACGGTGTTACAATACGACTGGATGAAACCGTCGCGTGTCGGCGTCCAGTTGATCGCCCATTCGACCTTACCCGGAACCCCAAACTTTTCTTTAAAATCAACAGTCCCTGCAAATGGCGCATCCGCATAAGTCGTCGCACCAGACAGCGTTTCGTTCAAATAATCCGCCAAGCCTCCGGGGAATTTGAACATCGCTTCTTTAGGTGTTTCGCCGTCATCAATCCCCGTTTTCCAACGAATTTCAACGCCTGAAAACAGGTATGCTTTCGACCGCGCCATCTTGAACAAACGCGCTGGTTTCAGCTTCAATGACCCGAAAATATCCGGATCAGGGTGGAACGTCACAGATGTCCCGCGCCGATTAGGGGCAGCTCCGATTTTCGCGAGCGGCGCCTGCGGCACACCGCGCGAAAACTCCATCATGAACAGTTCTTTATTCCGCGCCACTTCAACCCGAAGGTGATCGGACAAGGCGTTCACAACAGACGAGCCAACACCGTGCAACCCACCCGATGTCTCGTAAGAATCCCCCGAGAATTTACCACCCGCGTTCAGCGTACAGAAAATGATCTCAAGAGCGGTTTTCGAAGGGTCTTTCGGGTGCGGATCGGTCGGAATACCCCGTCCGTTATCGCGCACCGTGCAATGGCCGTTCTCGTGCAGTTCAATCTCGATCCACGTCGCGTGACCTGCAACGGCTTCGTCCATCGAGTTATCGACAATTTCTGCGACCATATGGTGCAAAGCGCGATCATCCTTGCCGCCGATATACATGCCGGGGCGCAGGCGGACGTGCTCCATGTCCTCCAGCACTTGAATGCTGGACGCGTCATATGTGCTTTTTTCGTTTTCACCAGAGCCTGAAAGAAGATCGCTCGCCATACTGCCGCCCCTTATTTGTTTGCCGCATTATGAGGCCGGCGACGGGCAAGGGCAATCAGATGATTGCGCTTATCCACAAGATGTTGAGGGCGGACCTGCACTTCACCACTTGCGCGGACCGCTGCGACACGGTTTGGTGTGCCGGACACAGTAAACCCGACACAATAACAAGACATTAACAAACCAGAGGCGCACCATGACCATCGCGGCATTCGATCTAGCACAATTTGAAACCGCGACGGGGGCAGATCGCGCCGCATTGGCCGCGCAGTTGGACGACATGTGCCGCAGCACAGGCTTTGTTATTCTGACCGGACATGGCGTTGCGTCCGAGACTATCACTGACATCTGGGCTGCCGCGAATGCGTTTTTCGCGCAGGACGTCGCGGCCAAGCAGGCGGCGGCACCCGTCTACGCGGGCGCGCCCTACGGCTATCTTGGCCCGAACCAAGAGGCGCTCGCGAAAAGCAAAGGCGTTGATACACCCCCAGATTTGAAAGAAAGCTTTAACGGTCGCGCCCGCACCCTAAACGCACAGGTCGATGATCCGGACGCGCGGGCCTTCGCGCTGGCCGAAACCCCATGGCCGGACCTTCCCGGATTTCGCGAGGCGTGGACCGCATATTACACTGCCGTCGAAGACCTTGCCGCGCGGATCATGGTTGCTTTTGCCGAGGCGTTGAACCTGCCGTCAAACTTCTTCGAGCCGTTCAACACCGACCCGGTGTCCGCCATGCGCGCGCTGCATTACCCCGCGACGATCGGGCAGGCCGAAACTGGCCAGCAACGCGCAGGTGCGCACACCGATTACGGGGCGCTTACGATCCTGCTGCCGCAACCGAAATCCCAAGGTTTGCAGGTCATGCAAGACGACGAATGGCACGATGTGGCGACAGTCGAAGGGGCTTTTGTCATCAATATCGGCGACCTGATGGCGCGGTGGACCGCTGATCGTTGGGTCAGCACATTGCACCGCGTTGTGGCCAAGCCTGACCAACCGAAACGCCTGTCGCTCGCCTATTTCCACCAGCCGGATTGGAATGCGGAAATCACACCGCTGGACGGCTCTGACGCTTATCCCCCGATCTCTTTTGGCGCATATTTGATGGGTAAATTTAACGCTGCTGCGGGCTGACATATAGGCGGTTAGCGGACGGGCGATCCAGAGGTCGTTTTTCACCACGAAAACGCCGCAAAGGGTCCGTCGCTTTGCATTCGCTCTATTTTCAAGCAACTGATCGATTTGCGCCAAAAGATTACGCTGGACGCATGCAAAACCGCGCCCTAAGCGTATCTGATGCAACTAGTAGCCTTAACATATCCGCAACACTCTCGCGCTATTATGAAGCTCGGGATGCCCCTTGTTCTCAGTAACCTCGCTCAGTTCGCGATTCACATCACGGATACTGTAATGCTGGGGTGGTATTCGGTGGCAGCGCTCGCCGCGTCGACTATCGCGGGGACGTTCTTTTTCCTGACGTTTATTGTCGGCGCAGGCTTTGCCCAAGCGGTGACGCCCTTGGTCGCAACTGCCGCAGAGGCGGGCGATGACCAGCAGGTCCGACGCGCCACGCGCATGGCGCTTTGGTTGTCGGTGATCTACGGCGGCGTAATGATGATCCCGTTCATCTGGACTGAAGCGATCATGATCGCCATTGGCCAAGACCCTGAAGTCGCGGCACTGACCCAAATCTACCTGCACATCGTCGCCTTCCAGATGATCCCCGCGTTGCTCGTCATGACGCTGAAAAGCTTTCTCGCCGCGTTGGAAAAAACGGCGATTATCCTGTGGTCCACAATCGGGACCGCCGTGTTGAACGGTTTCTTCAACTACGCGTTGATCTTTGGCAATTGGGGGGCGCCGGAACTTGGGATCAAGGGCGCTGCAATTTCGTCGGTCACAATGACCGTGTTGAATGTGGCGATCTTGCTGACCTACGCGCTATGGAAAACACCGCAATTCCAACTGCTTAAAAACGTCTTTGCACCTGATACCGAAGTGATGAAGCGGGTCTTTTCCCTCGGCTGGCCCATCGGTCTGACAGCCATGGCCGAAGGCGGATTGTTCAGCGCATCAGCTGTGATGATCGGTTGGTTGGGGCCTTTGCCGTTGGCGGCACACGGGATTGCGATCCAATTGGCCAGCCTCACATTCATGGTCCATATCGGCTTTTCACAGGCGGCAACCGTGCGGGCAGGGCGCGCGCTAGGGCGCAACGACGAGGACAGCTTGCGCAAGGGCGGCAAAGTCGCAATCACGCTTTCCGCGATTTTTGCGGTCGCGACGATGTTCGTGTTCCTGCTGTTCCCGGAACCGCTGATCGCTGCCTTCATCGACCCGGACGAGCCTGCCAAAGCAGAGCTGATGAAAATCGGCGTAGCATTGCTGGCCTGCGCAGGATTGTTCCAAGTCGTGGACGCGCTGCAAGTCATGGCGCTCGGCCTATTGCGCGGTGTGCAAGACACTAAAGTCCCGATGATTTACGCGACAATCAGTTACTGGATCATCGGCCTTCCGGTCAGTTACGTCCTCGCATTCCCACTCGGTCTCGAAGGGGTCGGCCTCTGGCTAGGCCTCGTCGTCGGCTTGGCCGTCGCAGCGGTGCTGCTGCTAAGACGGTTCTGGGGCCGTTCGGTTTACATTTCGTAAACATGAAAAAGGGACGCGCCATCTCAGGCACGTCCCTGATTAACTTAGCACTAGGAACATCTCGTTAACTTAGTACTAGGTAAAGTCGACGAACTTAGCCCTCTTGTGGCTGCTGCTCTAGGACATCTGCGAGTGCCTTTTCGTCGTTGCCATTACATGACAGCATGATTGACGAGATTGTGTCGTCGTCACGTTCAACACCTTCAACTTCGCCATAAAGCTCGTTCAAAGTGGACGTTTGTTCTTGGCGATCCAGTGCTGCAAATTCTGCACAAGTTACCATATCGGCGGTCTCGTGACCGTCAGCGAATGCAGTAGTTGCGGCAGTCATTGCAAAAAGGCTCAGGGCGGATGCTTTTACGAAAGTATTCATTCTAATTCTCCAGTTATTTGCTTTCAGCGCTGCATTAACAGCTTGTGATATAACAACAGGTGAAGCGGGTATTGGTTGCGTCGAGATGTGAAATAAAGTCAGAAATACAGCCGATTTGCGTGTAGTGCATTGTTTTTCATAGGTTTAATTCGTCAATTTGGATTGACGGGACGCACCCGCACCCAAACAACAGACCGCAAAATCAGATTTCCAATGCAGATTTAAGCGTCGTCTCTGTCTTTCATCACCCGATCAGCCTTTTTGCGAACCAGAACAGAACGCAGGTCGTGCATCGCGAGTAGCAGCACGTCGGTCACTTGCTCTAGTTGCTCTTCGGTCGCGCGTGCTTGAACCCATTGGGTCGTCAGGTTCATGTGATCCACAGTCCGCAGAATATCATCTACATCCCGCTCAGCTAGCAAGGCGACACGGTCGTTCAGCCAGTCTTGGATCGCAGAGATATCAGGTTCTGTCAGTACATGATCGCCGTGCGGTTTGACCTCGCCATTGCGCACGTTCACCGCCGCGATGTGATCCATCTCGATCCGCCGCTGCCGATTGTCCGTATCAACACGAAACACAAATGCACCGTTTTCGCGCACGCGGAAGTAATAGTCTGGAAGCTCGGATGACATGGATAACACTCGTATGATCGACAGGATAAGTCTGCAAACCTTAACAGCAGGTTTAAGGACGCGCTACCGTGGCGTTGCGGTTAACGCAGACCTTCGCAGAACGTGATAATCCGGTTGCAGGCGTCGGTCAGCGTGGCGTTTGCCGTTGCATAGCTGACGCGGAAATTAGGCGACAACCCAAACGCGGCACCAAACACCACGGCCACGCCCGTTTCCTCTAGCAATGCGGTCGCGAAAACTTCGTCATCGGTAATCACGACGCCCGCCTTTGAGGTCTTGCCAATGCAGCCCGCAATCGACGGATATACATAAAACGCGCCTTCGGGTTTCGGGCAAACGATGCCGGGTGCTTTGTTCAGCAGATCGACGACCAGATCGCGGCGACCGATAAACAATGCGTTGTTCGGGGCAAGGAAATCCTGCGTGCCGTTCAACGCTTCAACCGCCGCCCACTGGCTGATCGTGCAGGGGTTCGACGTGGACTGTGACTGCACCTTGCGCATCGCCTTGATCAACACGTCAGGCCCACCCGCGTAGCCGATCCGCCAGCCCGTCATCGCATAGGCTTTGGACACGCCATTGACGGTCAATGTGCGGTCATACAAGGCAGGTTCGACCTGCGCAGGCGTGCAGAATTTGAAATCGCCGTACGCCAGATGTTCATACATATCATCCGTCATCACCCACACATGCGGGTGGCGCAGCAGCACATCCGTCAAGGCTTTCAATTCGTCCCAAGAATATCCGGCACCTGTCGGATTGGACGGCGAATTGAACAAAAACCACTTTGTTTTCGGCGTAATCGCGGCCTCTAGTTGGTCGGCAGTGATCTTGTAACCTTGTTCCATCACACCGTCGATGAACACAGGCTCGCCGCCACCCAGCTTCACCATATCAGGGTAGGACACCCAATACGGGGCAGGGATGATCACCTCGTCATCGGCATTCAAAGTCGCGACAAAAGCGTTATACAACACTTGCTTGCCGCCCGTACCGACTGTGACTTGGGCGGGTGTGTAAGACAGGTCATTGTCGCGCTTGAACTTGTCGCAGATCGCTTGCTTCAGCTCAGGAATGCCATCCACAGCCGTATATTTCGTCTTGCCCTCAGCAATGGCTGCGATGCCCGCGTCCTTGATGTTCTGCGGCGTATCAAAATCCGGCTCGCCCGCACCTAGGCCAATCACATCACGCCCAGCAGCTTTCAATTCTTGTGCTTTGGTCGTGACCGCGATGGTCGGTGATGGTTTCACACGATCAAGTGTCGCAGACAGAAAAGTCATGGGGTGCGTCCTGTGGTCAACTACGTTTAGCCATGTCATATGTTGGACATGGCCCCTGACGCAAGCGACAAGGACACGAGCAATGACTGACGAGAATAACTGGTATAGCGACGATGCTGCGACCCTCGGTGATCGGCTGGTTGCAGCCCGATCCGCATCGGGTTTGACGCAAGAAGCGCTGGCAAACAAACTCGGGGTTAAAATTGTGACGCTCGACGCTTGGGAAAACGACTGGAAAGAACCGCGTGCGAACCGCTTGCAGACGCTTTCCGGACTTCTCGGTGTGTCACTGCGTTGGCTCTTGACCGGCGTAGGCGATGGGCCCGACAACCCCGAAGACACGGCCGAAATCCCCACGGACGTCAACGATATGTTGGCCGAAATGCGCAAACTTCGCGCGCAAATCGCCCGCTCATCGGTGAAACTAGGGGAACTAGAGAAACGATTACGCAAGGCACTGACGATCCAATGACCGAACCCCGAGAAACCAAACTAAAGCGGCTGCATATGCGGTCAATCCGACGCGGGATCAAAGAAATGGACCTGATCCTGACCGCCTACGCGACGGACCATATGCCGGGACTTTCTGACGCGGAATTAGTCACTTACGATGATTTTCTGGCGGAATATGACCACGACATATACGGCTGGATCACCGGCACCGGCACCGCACCTGCAGAATATGCGCATATCATGTCCGATATCATGAAATTGGCGTCGGGTTTGACAAGGCCAAATTGAACTTTGCGGCTTTACTGTAAATTTAACGAAATATTGGGATTCTCCTGTCATTGCTTGTGGACGCAGTGATTGACGGAGAAAAAGATGAGCATTCATTCCCAAGTAGCGACGGAACAAGACGTGCCAGAACAAGCCAGCACCGTCGCATTTATGGCGAGCTATCTCGAAGGTCTGACATTAGTCGAACGCCTTCATCGATTGTTGCTAGATGTGATTAAAGACGAATTCGAACGAGTCGGCGTGTTGGAAATCAACGCGGTGCAAGCGCTGTTGTTGTTCAACATCGGTGACAATGAGGTAACAGCAGGCGAGCTGAAATCGCGCGGCTATTACCAAGGTTCAAACGTCAGCTATAACCTCAAGAAACTCGTTGATATGGGCTACATGCACCATCAACGATCAGAGGTGGACAGGCGTTCTGTGCGGGTTAGCCTGACTGAAAAAGGGCGGCACGTCCGGACGATCGTCGCAAAACTTTTCGCGACCCATGCCGAGGGCTTGATGAGCCGCGGTGTTCTCGATCATCAAGGAATGGAAGATATCTCAACATCGCTGCGGCGGGTTGAGCGGTATTGGACAGAACAGATCCGCTACATCTACTAGGCTGGGGTAAATGGTCTTTGCGCTGACCACTGGCCAGCGCAAATCACGTTTCGTGATCACCAGTGTCCGGTGTTTTCCATGCTCGCCCAAGGCTCTTGAGCGGGCAGGCGGTCACCGTCTTGTAGCAACTCGATAGAGACGTTGTCTGGCGAGCGTACAAACGCCATGTGCCCGTCGCGCGGCGGACGATTGATCGTGACGCCATTGTCCATCAAATGTTGGCACAGCGCGTAGATATCGGACGTGCCATAGGCAAGGTGGCCAAAATGGCGGCTGTCAGATGGCAGTGCATCGTCGCCGTCCCAGTTATAAGTCAATTCAACAGGGCAATCCTCGTCGCCGGGGGCCGCCATGAACAACAACGTAAAACGACCACCTTCGTTTTCGATCCGACGTGTTTCAGTCATGCCAAGCAGTTCGAAAAACGCGATTGACGCATCTAGATCTTTAACACGCACCATTGTGTGCAGGTATTTTAGTGACATTGGGGGACTCCTTCAGTTGTCAGCGCAACCTAGGGCGACACCCCACAATGTCCAAGTCGAAACATCTAGAATGACGACGAGATATCAAAACCCACGTTCACATAATCGCGTTCAAATAATGCAACACTTGCGTCACGCACGACCTTTTCAACGTTCACGACAGGGCGGAACCCCAAGAACTCGATCTCGGTGAAAACGGCACGCACTGAGACAGAGGTTGTCTGCTCGTCGCGACCGGTGATCGGCGCAAATGCCGACGTCTCATATTCGCGGTCTTCGTAACTGACATTCGCGCTCAACTGCACACCCATAATGGGCTCTGGAAATCCGTAGCTGACGCCGTATTTGACGGATTCAAACACGCTATCCGTATCGACCGACTGGCTTTCTGTCAGGGCGACACTCAAGCCGAACGCGCCCAGATTTTCCAGATCCCGCGCCCATGTTGTCGTCGCACTAAACGTCGTCACCGCGTCATCACCCTTATAGGCGAGCTGTTTTTGGGCAAAGCCAGACAAAGATATCGTATCGCGTTCGGACAATTCCCACGATTGGCGGGCGGATGCCGTGACAAACCGTGCATCGGGATCACCCGCGCTCCAGCTTTGTGCAAAGGACAATGTCGCAGTGGTCGGCTGCATATCAGGGGCCAAGATAAAGCGATGCGTCGCACCAAGGCTCAGCGTTGCGCTCGAAAAGTCGCCGCCATCGACGCCGTCTTCGGCCTGATCACGCGCATTTTCCGTCAAACGATACGTCCGCGCTGAAATACCTGCATTTAAAAATGTGGCCGACGTCGCGCTGCTATGCACCCGATAGCGCAAATCCGCGTTGCCCGCGATTTCCCAACCTGACAACGCTTGCGCGTTCCCATTCAGACGGAACGGCAACCCAAGATCGAACAGGTCCGTTGTTTCGCTAGAACTGCCGTTATTCACGTTCGTGGTCGGCGTGATCCCAAACCGCAGATTGACAGACATAGGGTTGCGAGACCGCAAAAACTGGTAGTCCTGCGCAACAGCAGCACTCGCTTCGTCGTTCGGCGCCGTTTGACGGGCCAAACGCAGCCAAACCTGCGAACGCGTGTAATTTTCCTGCTGGGCATGTGCAAAGGCTACAAGGCGAGACGCGGAAAAACGTTGGTTTGGCGTCGCCGCATTCCAATAAGCCCGACGTCCGAATTCTACCGCGCCTTCAAAGTCATTTGCCAATAACGCGGCTTCCGTCCGCATCATCAACGCAGCAGCGTCAGATGGATCACGTTCCAGCAACGCATTCGCAGCTTGAGCCGCAACACCTGCGTCGCCTTGCTCTAGCGCGGTCACAGCTAACTGTTGCACTTGACGAACGCTAAGCTGCACTTGCTGGGATGCAGCAGGTGCAGCGAATAGGACCGAGGCGAGTGCCGCTGCGGGAAGGCAGCGGCGCCAAATTCTAGCGTGTGGCAATGAACCCACCTGTTTCTTGTGCAATAACATTACCAAACCGTGAATCTTCCACTTCAAACACCAAAATACCAACAACTTCACCACCGTCCGCAACATCTGTCATATCGCCAGCGAGTATACCGAAGTAATTACCAACTTCATAATCGACGTGATCGCCAGATCTAGGGTCAATAATCCGGTTGCTCACTTCTCCAGCGATTTCTCCACTAGTCGAGATCGTTGTGCCACCTGCGCGGACAACAAAGTTCAAATCGGGTGCCTGAATGGCGGCGTCATCATGATCGTCCGTGCGCAATTCGTCAGTGAAAACGGTGATCTCTGCTCCGTTCGCTGCATAATAGTGACGGTTCGTCAGCACACCCTTCAGGCCCGGTGTTCCGTCAAAATCGTCAAAGTCGATATCGAGCGAGACATCTGCCTGCGACAATTCGATCTCCGAGATTTTGTCAAAGACGCGCAGCCCAGCGTAGGTGCCGGTAAAGGTCGCTTGGCCTTCTGTCGGCAAGACGTGATTGCCAGCGCGTTGGTACGAATAACTACCAAAGCCATAATCAGTATATCCACCCGTCCGAACAATCGCGAGAGCAGAGCGCGGTGTACCATCTTCCAACGTAACTGTGCTGGCGTTGTACAAGGCAAAGTACGGAATACTCTGTCCAACGGGGGCGCCAGTCAGTGAATCTTCCACCACGAAATCGGCTTGAAACACCTTGTTATCACCGATCGATTCGATTGCGCCGAAACGCTGATACGTATTCAGACCGTCAAATGCCAAACCATCGACGAAAAAAGTGTCCTCATCGACGTTGAAAACAAGCGCAGACGCGATGCCGCCATTTCCATCAGTCGGTTCTTGGCGGATGATATCACCGCGATCCGCGAGCGCGTCATCAAGAGCGATCGAGTCAGTGTTGTCCGAGAGAAACTCATCAGGGCTGCCGACTTCGATGGCCGCTTCTTCTTCGTTGAAAAACGGCTGTCCGTCTCCACACGCTGCAAGGGTGGCCAACAGGGCCAGGGAAATCGGTGTGCGTATCATGTGTGAAGTCCGCTTTTTACTACAAAATAAAGATTTGTATCACTGTCGGGTGCGGTGTGGTGCGTGTCAACGGAACACACACCGCAGGGGCGGACAGGGGCGCATTTTCCAAGTCATATCGTTACTTTTGAGCAACTCTGACCCACATGTTGTTGATTGTGTGACGCCGGCTGGATCGTTTCAAGACGCCTCCGACGCCGCCAGCACACTACGCAAAATGCGCCAATCTTGTACCGTTTCAAGACAACCCTGACGCGCTCCGCTAAGTCTATTACCAATCAGCTGCGGCGATTCGAGCACCACCAAGGGGACCAGCATGCAAGAATACCTTAACGCACTCCAAACCGTCCTGGACGAAGGCGTGCCATCCGATGACCGCACCGGCACCGGCACAATCTCGCATTTCGGACTGCAATGCCGCTACGATCTGCGCCAAGGCTTCCCGCTCGTGACCACCAAAAAACTCCACCTGCGCTCGATCATCCACGAACTACTCTGGTTCCTCGCAGGCGATACCAACATCACCTACCTCAAAGACAACGGTGTGCGGATCTGGGATGAATGGGCGGATGAAAACGGCGACCTCGGTCCTGTCTACGGGCATCAATGGCGGCACTTCCCGCAGGTTAAAAACAACACCTTCGTCGGTGAAATCGACCAAATCCAAACGCTGCTCGACGCGATCAAGACCAATCCATCCAGTCGCCGCCACATCGTTTCTGCGTGGAATCCGGGCGACGTGGACGACATGGCGCTGCCGCCGTGCCACACGCTGTGGCAGGTGCGGGTGCAGGGCGACACGATGCACATGCAGCTCTATCAACGCTCCGCTGACATGTTCTTGGGCGTGCCGTTCAACATCGCATCCTACGCGCTGCTGCTTGAGATGCTCGCGCATGTGACAGGGTACAAAGCGGGGAATTTCATCCACACCATGGGCGACGCGCACATCTATTCCAACCACATGGATCAGGTCGCGACACAGCTTGCACGCAAACCGCACGAAGCACCGCGCTTGATCATAAATCGTCAAGTATCATCGCTGTTTGACTTCAAATACGACGACTTCACGTTCGAAAACTACAATCCTGATGCGGCGATCAAAGCGCCCGTGGCGGTGTAATCATGATCTCACTCATCGTTGCACGGGCCAAAAACGGGGCCATCGGACGGGACGGGGACATGCCATGGGACTTGCCCGAAGACCTCGCGATGTTCCAACGCGAAACGCGCGGCGGGGCGGTCATCATGGGGCGGCGTACATGGGAAAGCTTGCCCGAAGCCTACCGCCCCCTCAAAGGTCGCTTTAACGTGGTCGTCACACGATCCGACCTGTCGGGACCGGAGGCAGTTGTCGGATCAATCGAAGACGCCATCGCAGCCTGCATGGCCGCGAAATACACCCGCATCTACGGCATCGGCGGCGCGGGCATCTACAAAGCACTCCTGCCACACGCCCACCGCCTACTCATCACCGAAGTCGACCTCACAATCGCCGACGCCGACACGTTCTTTCCTGATTTTGATGAAGCGGAGTGGTCAGAGATCGGGCGGCACGTATTGCGGGACGAGGGGCCTGAGTGTGTTTTACGGGAGTTGGTAAACAACTGAAGGGAAAATTTTCTGTTTTTAGTAGTTTTGAGATACCCCCCCCATATCCCTTAGATTGTGTTATCTAAATTGTACTTTAAGAACGTTACTCTGCGAGTATGGGGGCAAATAGCTTGTCGAAGATAAACGTTAAATTACCTAGCCGATTAGACACGATAACCGCAATTTTTAATATCGGCCTAGGAAAGCTAGACCTCTCGAACAGCTCGGAATGCCACTTACATTTCACGGAATGTAGCTTCGGTACTCCGTTGCCTATGTTGTTGTTGGGACGTGAAATTCTTGCCTTGGTGCGAAAATTCCCTCACGTAGATTTCAAATTTTGGACTAGAGATGGCAATTTTCAAGGCTATGCAGACCATGTCGGCTTTTTCCGGTTTTGTGGTATTGCCAGAGGCAACCCGGTGGGCGCTGTCGATGGGACAGGAAACTATCAGCCAATTCAAATTATGAAGCTCAATCAATTGAGAGAAGATGCTGGCGAGGAACCCTACGCAAATATTGCGCAAGAGAGAGCAACCGCTTTAGCAACGGTATTGTCTCAGAACGCTGGAGATGATTGTCATCAGGCATTGCAATATGTTCTTCGTGAAATAATTCGCAACGCGATGGAGCATAGTAGGGCTGAATTCCTTGTTTATTTCGCGCAGCATTGGAAGAATTTAGACAAGGCTGAAGTAGTCTTGTTTGACACGGGTATTGGCGTCCATGGTTCCTTTAAAGAAAAGCCAGAGTTTGCGGACGCGTCGGACGTGGAAGCACTGAACATGGCAATGACGCCTGGACTAACCTGCGCCACTGAAGCTGAAATTGCCGCGCAACACCCTGACGCAAGAAATTCGGGGTTTGGTTTGTATCTGAGTAGCCGTATTTGCTCTGACAATGGAGGCCGATTGAGGCTAATGAGTGGAAGTAGAACGGCTACAGTAACGGCTGGAAATCTAACCCACAATGATTGGGGATTTGATGGAACTTGTGTCGAGATGTCCCTCAAGCCTTCAAAGTTGATAAATTTCAAGGAGCGTTTTGAGACCTATATTAAGGACGGTGAAAAGTTGTCACCAAAAGGCTCTAAGGCATCAAGTTTTAGCAAGATGATGACAATTTAAATTTTCCGGTAACTTGAGCAACCTTTTCACACCTTCACAATATTTCCAGCCATTTGCCGCCCGTCGCGTCCATCAATCAAATCGTAGGTCACTTTCTCGTCGTCGGTCACTCCGCTGATCCCTGACTGCTCGATGGCCGAGATATGCACAAAGACGTCCGGCCCGCCTGCGTCGGGCGCGATAAATCCGAACCCTTTGGCGGTGTTGAACCATTTGACTGTTCCGCTTGGCATGTGGGGTCTCTCGCTCTTCAATTCCTGTTGATGGTGTCCTAAGGGTAAAGGGATTTTAGCGAGGGCAAATGGCGCAAGGGGCATCGCGGCCCCTCAGGTTTCATTTGTCTAAAAAGGAGGCATCGATGCGCTTTATTGGTTTAAAAACATGCGACACCTGCCGCAAGGCGCTCAAGGCGCTGACCGCTGCGGGCCACGACGTCACCGTCACGGACGTTCGCGCTGACGGGCTGTCGGACGCGGATATTGACCAAATCGTCGCAAAATTCCCCCTCAAGGCAATCAACAAATCCTCAACGACGTGGCGGGGCCTCACGGACGCCGAAAAAGACAGCGATCCCAAAGAGTTGCTAAAAGCTAACCCAACATTAATGAAGCGTCCGGTCATCATCTCCGACGACTGGACCATCGGCTGGGACAAAACCACCCAAGCCAAATGGCTTGGCGAATAACCCCCGCGTTCCTATCTGCAAGCAAAGGAGAACGACATGCGCAACGCAGCTGGCATCTTAGGAATCATCGCGGGCCTGATGGGGATCATCGTTGGATTGGTGGGCTACGGCTTCGCTGAACTGACAGCCAATAGCCCCGACATCGGCGAGGCGTTTTGGGTGGTTGAGAACCCCGATTTCATCCGCGCGGCAAGCTTCATCGCGCCGCTTCTGGCGATCGCGGGCGGCGCAATGGCCAAGACGCGCGCGTTGTGGGCAGGCATCGCGCTGCTGCTGTCCTGCGCTGCATTCTATAGCGCGTTTGGGTTCAACATCGGGACCATGTTCCCGATTGGCTTTGCCGGGTTGGGTGGTCTGTTGGCCATCGCTGCAGGCAAGCCGGACGAGGAGAAGGCCCACTTCTGATTGCAATGCTGCAGGTGAAACCTTCCCCGCGGGGAAGACGTGCCGTGTGTTTACGGGTTGGTAATGCCCGAAGTGTTGTGTCGCGTGGCAGATGTGGGCCATGAGTTGTTATGGCGAAATGAAGCACGGGGCGGCGCAGGATAGCGCCGCCCCGTGTTTGTTTTAACGTAGATCTGGTGGCGTTGCTTCGACTTTGAGGTCGTTCAGGATCTCGTCGAGGGCAATCACTTTGGTTTGCTTTTCGCCCAGGCGCCGTAGATTGACGGTCCGTTCTTCGACCTCACGCGCCCCAATCGCGAGGATCGCAGGCACCTTACCAAGCGAGTGTTCGCGGACCTTGTAGTTGATTTTCTCGTTGCGGGTATCGGCCTCGGCCCGCACGCCAGCGGCTTTCAAGGCTGCCACGATTTCATGCACGTAATCGTCCGCGTCCGAGATAATCGAGGCCACAACGACCTGACGCGGGGCCAGCCAGAACGGCAGTTTGCCTGCGTGTTCTTCGATCAGGATGCCGATGAAACGCTCGAATGACCCCAAGGTCGCGCGGTGCAACATGTAAGGCAGGTGCTTTTCGCCATCGGTGCCGATGTAGCTAGCACCCAAACGGTCCGGCATGTTGCTGTCGACTTGCAACGTGCCACACTGCCAATCGCGGCCAATCGCGTCGGTCAGCACGAATTCGAGTTTCGGCCCGTAGAACGCGCCTTCACCTTCTTGCAATTCGTATTCATATCCGGCGGCGTTACAGGCTTTGCCCAATGCGGCCTCGAGTTTGTCCCATGTTTCCTCAGAGCCGATCCGTTTTTCAGGGCGGGTCGAGAGCTTGATCGACCAGTTTTCAAAGCCGAGTTCCGCGTAGATTTCCGACAGGAACGCGATGAACATTTCTGTCTCGGATTCGATCTGGTCTTCGGTGCAAAAGATGTGCCCGTCGTCTTGGGTAAAGCCGCGCACCCGCATGATGCCGTGCAACGCGCCAGAGGGTTCGTAGCGGTTGCATGAGCCGAATTCGGCCATGCGCAGCGGCAGTTCGCGGTAGGATTTCAAACCTTGGTTAAAGACCTGAACGTGGCACGGACAGTTCATTGGTTTCAAGGCGTTGATGGTTTTTTCGCGGGCGTGGTCTTCGTCAACTTCGACGATGAACATGTTCTCTTGGTAGCTTTCCCAGTGGCCTGATTTTTCCCACAACTGGCGGTTCACAACCTGCGGTGTGTTCACTTCGACGTAGCCGCCAGCCCGTTGGCGGCGGCGCATGTAGTCTTGCAGTTCGGTATAGATCGTCCAACCGTTCGGGTGCCAGAATACCTGTCCCGGGGCCTCTTCTTGCATATGAAAAAGGTTCATTTCGCGGCCCAGTTTGCGGTGATCGCGCAGGGCTGCTTCTTCAAGCCGGTGAAGGTGCTGCTTGAGCCCTTCTTTGTTGGTAAACGCGGCCCCGTAGATGCGTTGCAGCATGGGGCGATTGCTGTCGCCGCGCCAATAAGCACCCGCGATGGACATCAGTTTGAAGCCGTCAGCAGGGACTTGGCCAGTGTTTTGCAGGTGCGGCCCACGGCACAAATCCTGCCAGTCGCCGTGCCAATACATGCGCAGTGGCTCGTCGCCCGGAATGCTTTCGATCAATTCGACTTTGTACGGCTCGCCCTTGTCCTGATAGTGCTGGATCGCGCGGGGACGGTCCCAGATTTCGGTGCGGACTTCATCACGCTTGTTGATGATTTCCTTCATCTTTTTCTCGATCAACGCGAGGTCTTCGGGCACAAAAGGTTCTTTGCGGTCAAAGTCATAGTACCAGCCGTCTTTGATGACAGGCCCGATTGTGACCTGCACATTCGGCCAAAGTTCTTGCACCGCACGCGCCATAATATGCGCCAGATCGTGCCGCACGAGTTCGAGTGCCTGTTCGTCATCTTTCATGGTGTGCAGCGCGATGCTCGCGTCTGTCTCAATCGGCCACTGGAGGTCGTAGTGCTGACCGTTCACAGTCGCAGAAATCGCCTTTTTGCGCAGGCTGCTTGAGATATCAGCGGCCACGTCAGCGGCGGTGATGCCAGCCTCGTATTGGCGTGCGTTACCATCGGGAAATGTAAGAGAGATTTGGGCCATGCTGTGCGGCTCCTCGTCAGTTTGGCGCCTACAAAGCGCCCGGTTGCGGGTAAGATATTCGGCCTAAATGGCGAATGCGGGCAGGGGGGTCAAGTGGGGCTTGCGGCGCGGCTGTTGCTGTGGTGATTTGGGAACATGACACAGCAACATGAACCCAATTTTTTCACCTCGCCCGACGGTCGGCGTATCGCGTATCATTTGACTGATGGTAGCGGTCCTGCCGTTATTTTCTTGGGCGGTTTTAAATCCGATATGCAGGGTACTAAAGCCGTGTACCTCGAAGAATGGGCAAAGCGTGAAGGCCGCGCGTTTCTGCGGTTCGACTATTCCGGCCATGGCGAAAGCGACGGCGCGTTTGCCTACGGTGCGATTGGCGATTGGTTTGAAGATGCGCGTGCGGCGATCGGCTTGCTTGCTGGCAAGGTTGTGCTGGTCGGGTCGTCGATGGGCGGCTGGATTTCACTGCTGTTGTCGCGCGAGATGCCAGAGCGGATCGCGGGTCTTGTGACGATTGCTGCGGCCCCCGATTTCACCGAAGACGGCATGTGGGGCGGCTTTGACGACGCGCAAAAGGCCGCGTTGGAGAACGACGGGCAGGTGGCGTTGCCGTCGGAATATGGCGAACCTTACATTATCACAAAGCGGTTAATCACCGAAGGCCGGACACGTTTGGTTCTGCGCGATCCATTGGATCTGCCGTTTCCTGTGCGGTTTTTGCAGGGCACGGCTGACGCTGACGTTGATAAGGCCGTGGCGCTGCGCTTGCTTGATCATGCAGCGGGTCCGGACATGCGGTTAACCTTGGTTGACGGGGCGGATCATCGGTTCTCGGATGACGCCTGTTTGGATTTGATCAGCACTGCCGTCGAAGAGGTTCTGACGCGGTCGTAAAGGATGCCGCACTTTGGTGCTTTCGTTTTTAGGCCGAGCCTTGGTATAAAGGCCGCTCGCACAGGCAGCATTTGGCAGTTCAATGTTCGACATACACACACTCGACACGGACCTCGCATCGGCAGAGGCGAAGGTAGCCAACCTGCGGGACGGCTGCGCGAAATGTGTGACTTGGGCGGGCGATGCTGGTGTGAAAACGGACATCGCCGTCGTGTTTATCCACGGATTTTCAGCAACTTGCGGGGAATTGCGACCATTGCCAGAGACGGTAGCGGCTGCGTTGGGCGCGAATTTGTTTGCGACACGGCTGATGGGCCACGGACAAGATGGCGCTGCGATGGGCGACGCGACGTTGGACGGTTGGCGGGCGGATGTACGCGAGGCGGTGGCGGTTGGCCTGACAATCGGGAAACGGGTTCTGATCGTGGGCTGCTCGACGGGCTGCACATTAACCACGTTGGGGCTGTCGAACGGTGATATTCCATCGGGGCCAGAGGTGATCGGGGTGTGCTTCGTATCGCCGAACTTTGGCTTGCGGCATAAAGTGGCGCAGCTGGTTTTAGACCTTCCGCGGTCCGAAAGATGGGCCCCGTTTTTGATCGGCAAAGAGCGTAAGTTTGACGTGCATTGCGCGCAACATACCCAGTTTTGGACGACCCGATATCCGACCAAAGCGGTGAAGCCGATGGGCGATGCGATCCGTGCCGCACGGCGGTCTGATTTGTCAAAAATCATGACACCGATGTTCATGGCCATTAACGCAGATGACCAAGTGATTAACCCAAAGCGTGCCCGCAACGTGATGATGGCATGGGGTGGCCCGACTGATAAGCTGTCGCTGGTTCAGACGGCTGACGACGATGCAATGGGGCACGTGATGGCAGGCGACGTGTTTAGTCCTGGCCAAACCGCGCCGCTGGCTACGCGTATTGTGGAATGGGCACAGAAACTCTGACAAGTTACGAATGATCGCACGAAGGCTTGCACAGAACAGGCGCGGGCGGCACTGTTAAAAATGTTAATGTACAAAGGCATAGAGTTCGATGATGACGCTAAAGGCGCGCCTTAACTATGGGTGATCCGGTTGTTCTTATACCGCCGATTTTGTGTGATGCGCGCGTATTTGCGGGCCAAATCGCAGAGCTTTCGCGCGATCACCCCGTCCTTTTTGCGCCCACACGCGGGGCTGAAACGATTGAAGTGGCGGCAGCCAATATCTTGGCATGGGCCCCGCAAGAGTTCGCTTTGGCGGGCGCTGGCATGGGGGGGATGGTCGCGCTGGAATTGCTGCGCCGAGCCCCGAAACGGATTACGCGGGTCGCATTTATTAACGCCAATGCGCAAGCTGACACGCCCAAGAAAGCTGCCGACCGCGAGCCGACAATCATCGCTGCAAAGTCTGGCCGTTTTGAGGACGTGATTAACGAAAAGTTCGCGGCATGTCGGTTTAGCGATCAAACGAATGTACCGGACTTGATGCCACTGCTACGCGATATGGCGAATGGCATTGGCGCTGATGCTTACATTCAACAAGTCCGCGCTGTGCAGCGTCGCAAGGATCAACAGGCCGTTTTGCGTAAAATTACGCAACCCGCATTGGTGATTTCGTGTGATGGTGATCCCGAGAATACCCAGCGCCGTCAAGAATTTCTGGCCGAGATGATCCCGTATGCCAAACATGTTGTGATCAAAGGGGCAGGGCTGCTTCCGTCGTTGGAACAGCCTGCGAGATTGTCCCAGATTTTGCGGGATTGGTGTCGGCAGCCATTGGTGCTGCGGTAGCAAAAAGGCGGCCACTGGGGCCGCCTTTTGATCTTATTTCTTAGCGTTTGCAGCTTTGCGTGCTGCCCGTGATTTGGGCTGCGCAATTTTCGCTTTCACCGGTTCCGCTTTTGGCGCTACCGGCGTTGCCGCTGCTTCAACCTTGGCGACTGCGGGGGCTGGTGCCGCTTCCACTTTTGGGGCTGCAGCGACAGGTGCGGCTTCGGCCTTTGGTGCTGTCGGTGCTTCAGCTTTCACGGCTGTTGGCACGGCTTTGACGTCAGCTTTGGCCGCCGCTGGTGCTGCTTTCGCTTTCGGCGCCGCCGTTTTCGCAGGTTTCGCTGCTGGCTTTGCCTTTACCGCAGCTGGTTTGGCTGGTGCCGCTTCAGCTTTGGGTGCTTCTGACTTTTTCGGCTCGCTGGACGAGACGATTTTCAGCTCTGCTTTTGCAGGCGCTGCTGCTGGCGTCGCTTTTTTCGCGGCGGCAGGGGCAGGTGCACCTGAATTGGCGTCGATGAAATCTAGCACCAATGGCCGGATGTTATTGCGCCAGCTACCGCCCGCGAAAATACCGTAGTGACCCGCACCTGGTTCGAGGTGCGATGCTTTTTTGCCGTCGTCGAGGCCAGTTAACAGATCAAGTGCTGCCAAACATTGACCCGGCGCAGAGATATCGTCTTTTTCGCCTTCGACGATTTTCACGGCGACGTTGTTAATCTTGCCGATGTCTACTTTTTTACCAGCAACGACAAAATCGTTACGGGCAATGTCGCGGCCTTTGAAGATGCGCTCGACGGTAGAGAGGTAGAATTCAGACGTCATATCCATGACAGCCAAATATTCATCGTAGAACACGTTATGTTTGTCGTGCTCGCGTGCTTCGCCTTTGGCGCTGCGGATGATCTGGTCGCGGAATGCGTCGGCGTGCGTTTCGCCGTTCATCGAGATGAACGAAGCCAACTGCAACAAGCCCGGATAGACCGTGCGGCCAACGCCCGCATATTTAAAGCCAACGCGCTGGATCATCGTCTGTTCCAGCTGACCCATCGTGACAGAGCGGCCAAAATCGGTGACTTCGGTATGGTTCGCTTCGGGATCAACGGGGCCGCCGATCAGCGTCAGGGATCTTGGCTGCGCTTTTGGATCTTCTTCAGCGAGATACGCAGTTGCGGCAAGCGCAAGCGGCACGGGCTGGCAAACGGCAATCACGTGAATGTCTGCACCGAGCTCTTTCATGAACTCGACAAGGTATAGCGTGTAATCTTCGACATCGAATTTACCGGCGCTGACTGGAATGTCGCGGGCGTTGTGCCAGTCGGTGATATAGACATCACAATCGGGCAAAAGGCTAATCACGGTTTTGCGCAGCAACGTGGCATAGTGGCCGGACATCGGTGCGACTAACAAAACGCGGCGCGGCATCGGGTCACGACCTTGCACTTTGATTTGGATCAAATCGCCAAAGTCGCGTTTGAGTACAATCTCGGTATCAACAGAGTGATCTCTGCCATCACCAGACGGAACAGGAGGGATATTCCAGTCAGGTTTGACGACCATTCGGCCAAAGGTCCGTTCAGTGACCTCGCCCCATGCGCGTAACCAATCCATTCCAGGGTTTGTGGTAAGCGACATCATCGGGTAGTCTGCAAATGCGCGTGCTGTAGCGCCCAACCATTGGTTGGTGTTGCGAGTGGCTTCCATGAGGTCGTAGGTCATCATGTATTTCATTTGAAACGGCTCCTTTACGCACACGTTAGTGTAATTTTAACGCAATGCTGCAGTTGCACGGTAGGACGCAAACATTAAAATGACAACAACAGAATCAGACGACCGCGCCTTAGATGAACCCAGTGTGACAAAGCTCGAAGCTAATTTGTCGCGAATAGAACAACTTACGCAGCGGCTTTTAATTGCAATGAATCCGAAACGTCACGTTCCGACGTCGCTTCAGGGGCCATCACCCGACCTTTATGCAAAGGCAGCATCGGCATATATGTCCGATATGATGAGTAATCCGGGCAAGATGATCGAGCAACAGGTCGCGTTCTGGGGCAAGTCTGTAAAGCATTTTGTCGAATCACAACACCTTTTGGTGCAAGGCAGGCTCGAACATCCGGTTGATCAAACCGGTCCTGATCGCCGTTTTGCACATGAATTGTGGGACACGAATCCTTATTTTAATTTCATCAAGCAACAATATTTGATGAACGCCGATGCAATTCGCGAAACAATTTCGACAATTGAAACGCTGGATGCAGGCGAAAAGCGCAGGCTGGAATATTTTGGCGAACAGATCGTTGATATGTTTAGTCCGACCAATTTTTTAGCGACAAATCCAGAAGCGCTGAGCCTCGCTGCCGAAACCGAAGGCGAAAGTCTGGTTGCCGGATTAGAAAACCTGATCCGTGATTTCGAAGCAAATGACGGCGATCTTGTTGTGACTTTGGCTGATAAATCCGCGTTTGAAATTGGCAAAAACCTGGCCACGTCGCCGGGTGAAGTCGTTTTCCGCAATCATTTATTTGAATTGATCCAATACACACCGACCACCGAAAAAGTACACGAGATTCCGCTCGTCATTTTCCCGCCGTGGATTAACAAATTCTACATCCTTGATTTAAAGCCGGCCAATAGCTTGATCAAATGGGCGGTAGAGCAGGGGTATACTGTCTTTGTCGTGTCATGGGTCAATCCGGACCCGTCATATCGCGACACGTCGATGACCGACTATATAGAAGACGGGTATTTGACCGCGATTGACCAAGTGAAATCGATTTGCGGTGTGAAAAAGGTCAACGCGATCGGCTATTGCATCGCGGGCACAACATTGTCGCTGACAATGGCGATGATGGCGCAACGCGGTGACACCTCTATTAATGCCGCGACGCTCTTTACGACCCTGACCGACTTTTCGGATCGCGGCGAAGTGGGCGTGTTCCTGAACGATGACTTCGTTGACGGGATTGAAGCCGAGGTCAATCAGGCGGGCATTCTCGATCACTACTATATGTCACGCACGTTTTCGTTCCTGCGGTCGAACGATCTGATCTACGGGCCGGCGATCAAAAGCTATATGATGGGCAAAGCTCCGCCAGCCTTTGATCTGCTGTATTGGAACGGCGACGGCACGAACCTACCAGCCAAGATGGCTGTGGAATACTTGCGCGGGCTGTGTCAACGCGATGAATTCGCGACCAAGGGCTTTGACGTGGCGGGGACGACCGTTCACCTGTCCGAAGTCCAAGTGCCGATTTGCGCAATTGCGTGTGAAACCGACCACATTGCAGCTTGGAAAAGCAGTTTCCGTGGCGTGCAGGGCATGGGGTCAAAAGATAAGACGTTCATCCTGTCTGAAAGCGGGCACATCGCAGGCATCATCAATCCGCCGAGCAAAAAGAAATACGGACACTATACAAACCCCGAACTTGGCCTGACGGCTGACGACTGGTTGCTGGACGCGGACAAACACGACGGGTCATGGTGGCCAACGTGGGATGCGTGGTTAGCGCCGCGATCGGGCAAAAAGGTGGATGCACGCACGCCGGGTGGTCCAGATCACCCCTCTCTTGCCCCTGCTCCGGGGACCTATGTGACCAAGTGAGTCGTGAAAAATCTCTCGCGTGATGCGTGTTTTTTATCGACGTAACTGCGTTTTATAAGGGGTTTTGCGGCTAACTCTACGTAAAGATTGAATAATTCAACGGCGTAAAAATATGATGCTGCAGTGCAGAAAATACTTGAAATGCTGCACTGCAGCATGTATCTAGAGGTTAGACGAAAAAAGCGGTTATCCCCCGCGCTCATACAACCTGAAAGGTCAGTACCATGGCTAATACACAAGACTTCACAGCTGTTTTCAAAGACATGATGGGTTCTTTCCCAGTAGACACAAAAGCAATGGAAGGTTCTTTCAAGAACTCTACTGCTTTGGCTGAAAAAATGTCCGGCGTTGCAATCGACGCTGCTGGCAAATCTGCTGAGCTGTCCGCGAAATGGACACAGGACACATTGGCTAAAGTTGAAGCAATGGCAAAAGCCAAAGCTGAACCAGCTGACTACGCAAAAGCAATGACAGACTTCGCGTCTTCACAAGCTGAATCCGCTGCTGAACACATGTCTGCTTTCGCTGAAATCGCGAAAAAAGTACAAACTCAGACAATGGAATTGATGATGGCTGCTGGCAAAGACCTGTCAGAAGACGTGTCTGCTGCTGCGAAAAAAGCACAAGCTGACATGACGACAGCTGCGAAAAAAGCAACTGCTACTAAGTAAGCGGTGACTGAAAAATAACGGCTCTTTCCTCCCAAGAGCCTGCATTTTCGAGGCGGTCTGCAGTGCAGGCCGCCTCTTTTCATTTCTTGATTTGGGTTCATCAATTATGAACCTTTATCGCGGATGATGGCGGGATTGGGCGCATGCACATCACTGTTATTTGCAATTTCAATCTCTTAGCGGTAAGATGTGTCCAATAAAAATAATAGTTTGAGCGGTTTTAACGATGATCTCTATACTGAATAATCTCTGGGTAAATTATCTTGGCCCACTTTTGCAGCGTCCGAAACGGCAGCAAGTCGCGGCTCTTTGCTATCGCGGCAAAGGGGACGGTAAAGAGGTATTGTTGATCACCAGCCGTGGCACAGGCCGTTGGATTATTCCCAAAGGCTGGCCCATCCGTGGCAAAAACGGCCCGCAATCCGCAATGCAAGAAGCATGGGAAGAAGCAGGCGTGCGCGAAGGTACTGAAAACCCCGACGCAATCGGCTCTTACACCTATGACAAACGCCAAGCGTCAGGGTGGTCGTTTCCGGTCGAAACCATGGTTTACCCCTTTGCGGTTGATGCCCTAGAGGACGAATTCCCAGAGGTTGCAGAACGTGAACGCAAATGGGTCAGCGCGGATGATGCCGCCAACCTTGTGCAAGAACCCGAATTGAAAACGATCCTGCGTAATATCTGACGCGTTCAGAACCCTGTTGATTTGTGACCCGCGATCGGTGAAACCTGCCGCGACACAAAGGGATGGGAAATGACTGACAACTCCTCTGGCGACAGCCGTCACTTAGAAACGCTCGACCGCGACCTAGCGCGATTTTCAAATCTGGAATTAGCGACACAATATGTGTCCCGCCCAATGGTTGGGCCGGGAATATCAATTTTGTTCGTGGTTTTGGCGGGGCTGCTGGCCTTGTTGTTTTTAGGTCAAACCAACAACACATTGATCGTCGTGATTGCGGCAAGCCTTGGCGCATATATGGCGTTGAACATCGGCGCGAACGACGTGGCTAACAACATGGGGCCTGCGGTCGGGGCGAATGCCTTGTCGATGGGCGGTGCTATCGCGATCGCTATCGTCTTTGAAAGCGCCGGTGCATTGATCGCTGGCGGCGACGTGGTCTCGACCGTGGCGAAAGGCATTATCGCCCCCGAAAATATGGGCACAGCGGATACGTTCATCTGGGCAATGATGGCGGCACTTTTGTCGGCCGCACTTTGGGTGAATTTGGCGACCTACATCGGCGCACCAGTCTCCACGACGCATTCCGTCGTCGGCGGCGTCATGGGGGCAGGGATCGCTGCGGCTGGTTTTTCTGCGGTGACTTGGTCCACGATGGGCGGCATCGCGGCTAGCTGGGTGATTTCCCCGATCTTGGGCGGCGTTGTCGCGGCTGGTTTCTTGTGGCTTATCAAGGCCAAGATCATCTACACGCCCAATAAAATCGAAGCGGCGCGCAGGTGGGTGCCGATCTTGGTGGGCATTATGGCCGCAGCCTTTGCCGCATATCTCGCGTTGAAAGGCATCAAGCAGCTGATTAAAATCGACATGGTGACGGCTCTGCTGATTGGCGCTGGAACTGGTGTTGTCTCATGGCTGGTAATGATCCCTGTGATTAAGAAACAGTCAGAAGGTCTTGAAAACCGGAACAAATCTCTGAAGGTTCTGTTCGGTATTCCGCTGGTGGTATCCGCCGCATTGCTCAGCTTTGCGCACGGCGCGAATGATGTTGCGAACGCTGTTGGCCCGCTTGCGGCCATCGTGCAGGTCTCGCAATCCGGCGACTTCACCCATGCGTTTACCATTCCAATCTGGGTGATGATCATCGGTGCGTTCGGTATTTCCTTTGGTCTGTTCCTGTTCGGCCCGAAATTGATCCGTATGGTTGGCGGCCAGATCACCAAACTGAACCCGATGCGCGCCTATTGTGTGGCTTTGTCCGCTGCAATCACCGTGATCGTGGCCAGCTGGTTGGGCTTGCCCGTCAGCTCTACCCATATCGCTGTGGGTGGTGTGTTTGGCGTTGGTTTCTTCCGCGAATGGGATGCTGAGCGCCGGATTAAAGCTGCGCGTAGCACGATGCCGGACCGTCCGAGCTATGGTCCCGAAGAGCGTCGTCGTCGCAAACTTGTCCGCAGGTCGCACTTCATGACCATTATCGCGGCGTGGGTGATCACGGTGCCTGCTGCCGCTCTGCTGTCGGCGGTGATCTTTTACGGCATCACGGCCTTTGTTGGTTAACAAGTCAGGGTAGGGCTGCGTGGCCCTACCTACCTTTCGGTTACGATTTCCCCCATTTTTCTTTTCTTTTGCCGCACCGCCGCTTAGGCTTTGCTGCAACGCAACATGTCCAGGGAGGGACTGACCGTGGCTGAAGCTAACAAACCATTACTGATCAAGCGCTATGCGAGCCGCCGTCTGTATAACACCGAGACGAGCGATTACGTGACCTTGGAAGACATCGCGACCTTCATCCGCGAAGGCCGTGAAGTGCAGATCGTGGATCTGAAATCCGGCGATGATCTGACCCGCCAATATTTGCTGCAAATCATTGCCGAACACGAAAGCCGTGGCGAAAGCGTGCTGGGCGTCGATATTTTGACCGACCTCGTGCGCAGTTACACGTCGCAGGCGTCGTCTGTGGTGCCTGATTTTCTACGTGCCAGCTTTGAAATGCTGCAAAACGGGCAGTCCAAGGCGATGGAAAATATGACAAAGGTTAATCCGATGGCCGCGATGCCCGGATTTGATGCGATGCGTGCGCAGCAAGAACTGTTCATGAAGGCGATGACTGGTGGCATGATGCCAGGCAAAACGGGGTCCACTGCTGAAAAAGGCGATGGCGACGACCTGTCGGACATCAAAAATCAGCTGGCCGCGTTGCAGGATAAACTGTCCAAAATGGGCAAATAACGCCTTTCAGACTAAAGGACCGACAATGGTAACGACCACCGGACGTGTCACCCTTTGGGGGATCGAAGTCTTTGTGGCGACGGCAGAAGAGGGCGCAATTTCCGCGGCCTCTCGCCGTTTGGGGACCTCTGCGGCGACGGTCAGCCAGCAGTTAACAAACCTCGAAGGTGCGATTGGTACCACCCTGCTGGACCGCGGTGCCCGGCCGGTGACATTGACCCCCGCAGGCGAGATGTTCCTGCGGCGCGCCAACACAATCCTGAACGAAGCAGAACAAGCCCGCGCCGAGTTGGCGATGGCCGATCTGTCACGTCTCACACGCTTACGTCTTGGTATGATTGAAGATTTTGGCGCTGACGTGACGCCCGCTCTGCTATCTGAGATGAGCGCTGAATTGATGAACTGCCAGTTTCTGCTTGAGACAGGTGCGACGCATCAGTTGAATGATCTGCTCGATTCCCGCGCCTTGGATGTCATTGTGGCCGCTGAAACGGGCCGCACTGATGTGGGCATGGAGGTCTATCCGCTGATGACCGAACCCTTTGTCGCGGCGGTCCCAAAAGGCCGGATCAAAGAAGGTGACATTGCCAAACAACTTCGCCGTTTACCGTTGATTCAATATACGACGCGGCACCATATGGGCCGCGTGGTTAAGGCGCATCTGGAACAAGTTGGGGTGACGTTCACCCACCGGTTCGAACTCGACAGTTATCACGCGATCATGGCCATGGTCGCCGAAGGCGCGGGGTGGTCTATCCTGACGCCGCTCGGGTGGATGCGGGCCGCACGGTTCCAAGACAAGGTTGATCTGATCGAACTGCCGTTCGCCCCGCTTTCGCGGACGATCACCCTCACGTCGCGTAAAGATGTGTTATCAACGATGCCGAAAACCATCGCTGAACGCCTACGTCCGTTGCTGCAAGACATGATCGTGACGCCCGCCGTGGCCGAACATCCGTGGCTCGCCGAAAAATTACGCCTCGTGTGATTGTTGTTTGCGTGCATAGCCCTTAGACATTGTTCAAAAGACGTGGAAATAAGGGGAAAACGATGCAAATTGATGATGTGGCCGAGCGCGGTCTTGTTCTGCTAGGATGCGGAAAAATGGGATCTGCGATGTTGGCTGGCTGGCTGGCAGACGGGTTGCCCGCGACCTCTGTTTGGGTGTTGGACCCTTATCCTTCAGACTGGTTAACGGCGCAGGGCGTCCATATCAACGTCGCATTGCCGGACAATCCTGCGATTATATTGGTCGCCGTCAAACCACAAATGATGGGCGATGCCTTGCCGCAAATTCAAGCACTTGGCAACGGTGAGACGCTGTTTGTGTCGGTGGCTGCAGGCACGTCAATTGCGACATTCGAAGGCGTGTTGGGTGACAGAACGCCAATCGTCCGCGCGATGCCAAACACGCCAGCGGCCATCGGAAAAGGGATCACTGCACTGATCGGCAATGCCCATGTAACGGCGGACCAATTGGACATTGCAGACCAGTTCTTGCAGGCGGTCGGTCAAACTGTGCGCTTGGCGAACGAGGGTCAGATGGACGCTGTGACGGCAGTCTCCGGCTCTGGTCCGGCGTATGTTTTCCACTTGATCGAGACGCTGGCGGCAGCGGGAACAGCACGTGGATTGCCCGCCGAAATGGCGATGAAATTGGCGAAAGCAACGGTCGCGGGCGCAGGCGCTCTGGCCGAAAATACGGACGAAGGCCCCGACGCATTGCGCATAAACGTGACCTCGCCTAATGGCACGACGCAGGCGGCCTTGGATGTTCTGATGAACGAAACGGACGGCTTTCCGGTCCTGTTGCAACGCGCAGTAGACGCCGCAGCAGACAGATCAGAGGAGTTGGGGCGTGGCTGACGAGATCAACTTTGACGACTTTATGAAAGTCGATGTGCGCGTGGGGGTTGTCCTGCGCGCCGAAGCCTACCCCGAAGCACGGGTGCCAGCGATTAAGCTTTGGATCGATTTTGGCGATGACATTGGCGAGAAAAAGACCTCTGCCCAGATCACCGCGCATTACGATCCCGACATGATTATTGGCAAGCAAGTCTTGGCGGTCGTTAACTTTCCGCCGCGCCAGATCGGGAAATTCATGTCAGAGGTTTTGGTGCTCGGTATGCCTGATGAAAATGGTGGTGTGGTCCTTGTTGGCCCCGACCAAAATGTACCCGTAGGAGGGCGACTGCATTGAAAACGCTTCTTATTACGCGCCCAATCGCTGACGCCGTTATAGCACAAGCCCGTGATCTGTTCGACGTGACGGTGTTGGAAACTGGGGCCATGGACGAAGCCGCCGCAGGTCAAGCGTTGCAGGACTACGACGCGATCTTGCCCACATTAGGTGACGCGTTTACCGCGAATGCGTTCGCGGCAGCGGGCGAAAATCCACGGTGCAAAATGCTTGGTAACTTTGGCGTCGGCTACAATCATATCGACGTGGCCGCAGCGAAACAGGCGGGTGTTCAAGTCTCGAACACGCCAGATGTGTTAACGGATGCGACCGCTGACATCGCCATGACACTGCTGCTTGCGACCGCGCGACGTGCAGGCGAAGGCGAGCGGTTCGTGCGGTCCGGTCAATGGGGCGGATTTAGCCCGAAAGGCCAGCTTGGCACGCATGTGACGGGCAAAACGGTTGGCATCATCGGCATGGGCCGGATCGGGCAAGCGATTGCGCGACGCTGTCATTTCGGTTTTGGCATGCAGGTGGTTTTCTTTAACCGCTCAGCCAAGTCGGTAGACTTTCCCGCGACGCAAATGCCGACATTGAACGACACAATGAGCGCCGCTGACTTTGTGGTTGTGGCGACCCCGGGTGGGGCGGCGACGACGCATTTAATCGACGCGGCAGCGATTGGGGCGATGAAACCGTCCGGCATCTTCGTGAATATCAGTCGTGGTGAGGTTGTGGACGAACCCGCCTTGATTGCAGCACTTCAAGCGGGTCTGATCGCGGGCGCGGGGCTGGATGTTTACGAAAACGAACCGCACGTGCCAGACGACCTAAAGGCGCTAGAGCAATGTGTGCTTCTGCCACACCTCGGCAGTGCGACGTTCGAGACGCGCCAAGCGATGGGGCAAATGGCGCTCGACAATATCATTGCGTGGTCCAAAGGCGACGTGCCACCGCAATTGGTGTGACGCCGCGATTTTTCGCGAAAAATCTTATAAATTTTCGCGAAAATTTGGATCAAGCCGTCTCGTGTACGGCTTCGCGCCAATGGCGGCGGCATAACGACACGTAGCGTTCATTGCCGCCGATTGACACTTGATCGCCTGCCGTCAGAACCTGACCGCTGTCATCTTTGCGCACAACCATCGTTGCTTTTTTCCCGCAAAAACAGATCGTGCGGACTTCGCGCATTTCATCGCAGATCGCGAGCAGGGCGGCTGATCCGGGGAACAGTTTGCCTTGGAAATCGACGCGTAGACCAAAGCACATGATCGGCACGTTCAGATCGTCAACGGCCCGCGCCAGTTGCCAAACCTGATCTTCGCCTAGAAACTGCGCCTCGTCGATGAACACGCAAGCACAGGGGCCGTCTGCGAGCCGCGCTTGGATCTTGGTAAACAGATCTTCGCCGGGTGCAAAAGTATCAGCGGTTTCCCCGATCCCGATCCTGCTCGCAATCCGGCCTTCGCCCGCGCGGTTATCAAACTGCGCAGTCAGCAAATACGTCCGCATCCCGCGTTCGATATAGTTATGGGACGCTTGCAAAAGCACAGTCGATTTGCCTGCATTCATCGTCGAGTAATTAAAGTATAGTTTAGCCATGCCCCCAAATAGCGTCGCCCGGTGACCAAAGGCAAGATCGTCATCGTTCCTTTGGTCGCCGAGCGTCAGACCCAACCACCGACCGTGAGTGGCCAGTTGGTAGGAAACTGGCTGCACAGCGTATTTTGGCTATGTGCTGCGCAAAAGCGGTCAGGCCTAACGTGCGTCCTGTCCAAGGACGCTTTCCAAATGACAAAAGAGTTGAAGCCGCTTAATGGGAATGAGAGAATGCTTTTCCCCTCCATTGCCTAAGGTACATGGTCCGGAGTAAGGTGAAAAAAAGTGTAGGGAATGAAATGACCAAGTTTAATGGTTACCTGAAAAAGCATACCGAAGCCTTGGTAAAGGACGTCGGAATCGAAAATGCGTGTAAGTTAACAGGTAGGTCCAAGGCCACGTTAGGCCGATATTATTCAGACAGCGACGAACATGCGGACCGGTTCATGCCGGTGGATGCTGTTTGCGCACTAGAGGCCGCGGCGTCTTATCCGCATGTCACGTCTGCGCTTGCTGAAATGCGCGGAATCACAATGACTTATAACGATCAACGCCCGAACAAAGAGGGCGGCATCAATGCTGATGTGATCATGTTAAGCCAGCGCTTTGCGATGTTGATGGGCGAATACAATTTGTCGATCGAAGACGGTGTTATTTCTGCGAACGAAGCAAAGAGATTGCTGCGTGAAACACTGGCGCTGCAGAAGGTGCTGATCGAAATGAAATTGCACCTCGAAGATGAACACGAGTAGTAACACGCATCTCGCGACACTCGATTTATCGGATCTACCCCTGATTGTGCCGGGTGCGTTGCAACCAATCGACGTTACGTCACTTTCAGGGCCGGATGCGCCGCAACACCCGCCGCGCATCCTGATCCTGTACGGTAGCCTGCGCAAAGGCAGTTTTTCGCGCTTTGCTGGCGAAGAAGGTGGGCGCATTTTGCGCGCTCTTGGCTGCGATGTGCGATTCTATGATCCGACGGGGCTAGGCTTGCCGGACGATCCGACTGCCAACATGGACAAGGTGCAGGAACTACGCGACTTGGTGATGTGGTGTGAAGGCATGGTCTGGTCCAGCCCCGAACGCCACGGCGCGATGACCGGCGTGATGAAAACGCAGATCGACCAAATCCCGCTGTCGCCGATTGGTGGCATTCGTCCGACGCAGGGAAAAACTTTGGCCGTGATGCAGGTTTGCGGTGGCTCGCAATCGTTCAACACGGTTAATCAACTGCGGATTTTGGGGCGCTGGATGCGCCTAATTACGATCCCGAACCAGTCGTCGATCCCCGCCGCTTACAACAAATTCGAGAACGGTCGCATGATCGCGGGGCCGCATTACAATCGCATCGTTGATGTGATGCAGGAACTCGCCCGTTTTACTGTGATGACGCGCGGACGGCCCGAGTTAACGGATCGGTATTCAGAACGGGTCGAATCCCTTGAAGAGGTCAGCGCCCGCGTGAGCAAGATTTAAGCCCGCGTGACGATTACCGATCCCACCGAATAGCCCGCGCCAAACGAGCAGATGATGCCGCGTTCGCCCGGTTGTAGGTCGTCTGAGTTCTGTGAGAATGCGATGATTGATCCGGCAGACGACGTGTTCGCGTAGTCCTGCAAAATGTTCGGTTGCTCGCCTGTTTCAGGCTCGCGGCCCAGCACTTTTTTCCCGATATAATCGTTCATCGTCTTGTTTGCTTGGTGCAGCCAGAGCCGTTTCAGCCCGTCCGCTTGAATGTTTTCATCAGCCATATGATTTGCAATATGTTGGCTGACAAGCGGCAGCACCTCTTTGAAAACCTTACGTCCGTTTTGCATAAACTGCATGTCGCGACGGTCTTCCATCTCATCATGAGCACGGCGCAAGTAGCCGTTATTGTTGCGGATATTGTTGGAAAACTGCGTGGCACAACGGGTGGAATTCACCTTGAAATGTGGGCCCGTCAGGTCTTCATCACGCTCTAGCAATGTCGCCGTCGCCACATCACCAAAGATGAAATGACAATCCCGATCACGCCATTCTAAATGCGCGGAACAGATTTCAGGGTTCACAACCAGCGCCCGTTGGATCGATCCGGATTTGATCATGTCAGCGGCGGTCTGGATACCAAACGTCGCAGACGAACACGCGACGTTCATGTCAAACGCAAAGCCACCAGCGCCCAAAAGTTGCTGAATTTCGACGGCAACAGCAGGGTAGGCGCGTTCGTGGTTCGACGCGGCACAAATCACAAGATCAACGTCAGCAGCATCAACACCCGCCGCCGCAAGCGCCTGTTTACATGCGTCGACGCCAATTTCGGCCATGATACACGGCTCGTCGTCGCTGCGGGACGGCAGGCTAGGGGCCATGCGGTTCGGGTCGAGAATGCCGGATTTATTCAGAACGTAGCGTTGCTCAATGCCTGACGCTGCGAGAATGAAATCGGCCGAGGAATGCGGCACGGGGGACACATCGCCAGCCGCGATTGCGTCCGCGTTAATTGTGTTCTGTATGTCAGCGTATGCGTTGAACGCGACGACCAATTCGTCATTGGTGATCGTTTCAGATGGCGTGAAAACGCCGGTGCCCGTAATCGCGACTTTGAACATGTCTGCCCCCTTGATGAGACACGAGTTTAGCGAGGGCAAGGGGGCAAAGTCCATGTTGAATGGCATGGCTTTAAGTCGCGATGTCGCAACGTCGCGGGGCGTTTCGACCGATTTCGCGATCGGTGCCTTAGCGATTTCTCGCTAAGGCAGGTCACTTATCCTTGCAACGATCTCACGTTCACTTCGCCGCCAGCTTGTTCTTGCAGGGCAAGAGACACAGCGTGGCTCGCTGCTGCAGTCGTGAAATACGGGATCTTGTCATACAATGCGACGGCACGGATTTCACGACTGTCTTCAACGGCTTGCGCCCCTTCAGTCGTGTTCATTACCATTGCGATATGCCCGTCCTTGAGACGGTCAACGATGGTTAATCCGCCTTCGTAGACCTTGTTCACAATCTCGCAAGCGACGTCGTTTTTCGTCAACCAAGCAGCCGTGCCGCGTGTCGCTGCGATCTCGAAACCCAAGGTCGTCAAAATTTGGCAAGCCTCGATCATCGCGTCGGTTTTATCCATGTCTTTGATCGACAAGAACACGGTGCCGGATGTTGGCAGATCGACGCCAGCGCCCATTTGCGCCTTCAGGAATGCGCGGGCAAAGTTGCGATCCCAGCCCATGACTTCGCCTGTTGACCGCATTTCCGGCCCAAGGATCGTATCGACGCCGGGGAACCGCGCGAACGGCAGCACGGCTTCTTTGACCGAGAACCAAGGCGTGTTTGGATCGGCGAGCGTGAATGCGTCGCCCATCGGCAGCACGTCCATCGGGTTTTCCGACACAGGATAAGGTGCGCGCAGAGGGAAGTTCGACAGTGGTTCGCCCGCCATCAGACGCGCCGCGATAGAGGCGATTGCGCTATCCGTCGCTTTGGCCACGAAAGGCACGGTGCGGGATGCACGGGGGTTCACTTCGATTAAATAGACCTCTTCGTCTTTGACCGCGAACTGGATGTTCATCAGACCAACGACATTCAAAGCCATGGCAAGTGCTTCTGTTTGCTTGCGAATTTCCGCGATCATCGCAGCAGACAAGCTGTGCGGCGGCAAGGAACAAGCACTGTCGCCAGAGTGAACGCCAGCTTCCTCGATGTGCTGCATGATGCCCGCGACATGCGTCGCTTTACCGTCGGACAGACAGTCAACATCGACTTCAACCGCGCCAGACAGGTAGCTGTCGAGCAGAACAGGGGACTTGCCAGAGACGACAACAGCCTCGGAAATGTAGCGGCGCAACTGATCCATATCACGCACGATTTCCATCGCACGACCACCCAGAACAAAGGACGGACGGATCACCAGCGGGAAGCCGATACCTTCGGCAATATCAAGCGCCTCTTGGTCTGTGGACGCAATACCATTAACCGGTTGTTTCAAACCCAGTTTCTGGACAAGTTGTTGGAAACGCTCACGATCTTCAGCCAAATCAATCGCGTCAGGCGTGGTGCCAAGGATCGGGATACCTTCGGCTTCCAGCGCATTCGCCAATTTTAACGGTGTCTGACCGCCGAACTGAACGATAACGCCGTGCAAAGTGCCATTTTCCTGCTCAACGCGCAGAATCTCCATGACATGTTCGAACGTCAGCGGCTCGAAATACAATCGATCAGAGGTGTCGTAGTCGGTCGAAACCGTCTCTGGGTTGCAGTTAATCATGATCGTCTCGTAGCCCTGCTCGGTCAGCGCATAACAGGCGTGACAGCAGCAATAATCGAACTCGATCCCTTGGCCGATCCGGTTCGGACCACCGCCAAGAATGACGACTTTCTTGCGATCAGACGGACGCGCTTCGCATTCCACGTCGCCCATCACAGGGGCTTCGTAGGTGGAATACATGTAAGGCGTCTGCGCCTCAAATTCAGCCGCACAAGTGTCGATCCGTTTGAAAACAGCCGTCACGCCAAGGTTCTGACGGGCGCGGCGCACGTTGTCTTCGTCGCGGCCAGTCAGTTTGGCAAGACGAGCATCGGTAAAGCCCATCATCTTGACAGCACGCAAACCTGCTTCGGTAACGGGCAAGCCGTTAGCCGTGATTTCTGCTTCTTTTTCAACGATTTCGCGAATACGGGCAAGGAACCAAGGATCAAATTTTGTGACCGCATAGATGTCGTCATCAGCAAGACCGTGACGCATCGCTTGGGCAATCACGCGGATACGATCCGGTGTTTGCTTCGCCAACGCTTTGGTGATCGCGGCAGCCTCAGGTGCGCCGGGAATGTCGATTTCGTCAAATCCGGTCAGACCCGTTTCCATCGACGCGAGCGCCTTTTGCATGGATTCGTGGAAGGTCCGGCCAATCGCCATCGCTTCGCCCACTGATTTCATCGCAGTGGTCAGATAAGGCTCTGATCCTGCGAATTTTTCGAATGCAAAGCGCGGAATTTTCGTGACGACGTAATCGATTGTCGGCTCAAAGGACGCAGGCGTGACGCCGGTGATGTCGTTGTCCAACTCGTCGAGTGTATAGCCAACCGCCAGTTTTGCCGCGATTTTAGCAATCGGGAAACCGGTCGCTTTGGACGCCAATGCGGACGAACGGGACACGCGCGGGTTCATTTCGATCACGACCATGCGGCCATCATCAGGGTTAACAGCCCATTGCACGTTCGATCCGCCAGTTTCGACGCCGATTTCACGCAAAACGTTGATCGAGTGGGTCCGCATGACCTGATATTCTTTGTCGGTCAGCGTCAGGGCAGGGGCCACAGTGATGGAATCACCTGTGTGCACGCCCATTGGATCGACGTTTTCGATGGCGCAGACGATGATGGCGTTGTCAGCTTTGTCGCGGACAACTTCCATCTCGAACTCTTTCCAGCCGAGAAGTGATTCATCGACAAGGATCTGGCCAACCGGGGATGCTTCCATGCCCGTGCGGCAGAAATGTTCGTATTGATCGCGGTTATATGCAACACCGCCACCAGTCCCGCCAAGGGTAAAGGCAGGACGAATGATGGCGGGCAGGCCGACATATTCAATCGCATCAATCGCAAGCTGAAGACCCGCGTGGATGTCGAATTTACCAGCCGCATTTTTCGGCGCAGTGACGATAGTCGCCTTTGGGTTTTCAATGCCGAGACGATCCATCGCTTCGCGGAAAAGCTTGCGATCTTCTGCCATTTCAATGGCTTCGCGGTTCGCGCCGATCATCTGCACGCCGAATTTCTTCAGGACGCCCATTTCTTCGAGAGCCAGAGAGGTGTTCAAACCCGTCTGGCCGCCCATCGTTGGCAGCAACGCATCTGGGCGCTCTTTCTCGATGATTTTGGCGACAACTTCGGGCGTGATCGGTTCGATATAGGTCGCATCAGCCAGCCCCGGATCAGTCATGATCGTCGCAGGGTTGGAGTTGACGAGAATGACGCGGTAGCCTTCTTCGCGCAGGGCCTTACAGGCTTGGGCGCCGGAATAATCGAATTCACAGGCTTGCCCAATCACAATAGGGCCTGCACCGATTATCATGATCGACTTGATATCATCACGTTTTGGCATGGCAAACCCCTGAGTATGTGCAAATTGTCCTGCGTTATAGAGTTGGTGCAGTCAGGCGCAAGCGCGATTCTCGACTTTTTTCGCAAGGGCGAGGCTAAGCGATTTTTCGAGAAAAATCGGACGCATTTTCGCGAAAATGCGGTGCCTCCGGCGGGGATTTAGAAAAAGCCAAAGAAGCGGGGCCTTGGTTTGCTTGACTTTGCCTGTGCAACAAGGTGTAGACGGGGCAAATTCGTCTCTTGAAGGACCTTATAATGCACGCCTATCGTTCCCATTCCTGCGCCGCCCTGACTGCCGCCAATGTTGGCGACACCGTTCGCCTGTCTGGTTGGGTCAATCGGGTACGCGATCACGGCGGCATCTTGTTCATCGATTTGCGTGATCACTACGGCATTACGCAAATTTTGTGCGACCCTGATTCCGACGCTTTTGCCGATGTAGAAAAAGTGCGCTCTGAATGGTGTATCCGCATCGACGGTGAAGTGAAGGCGCGTGCGCCCGAGTTGGTGAACGCAAAGCTGCCAACAGGTGAAGTCGAAGTGTTTATCCGCGCAATTGAAGTGCTGGGTGAATCCAAAGAATTGCCACTGATGGTATTTGGCGATCAGGAATATCCTGAGGAAACACGCCTAAAGTACCGCTACCTTGATCTGCGTCGTGAGGCGATGCAGGACAACATGAAGCTGCGTTCTGACGTGGTTGCATCGATGCGCAAGCGGATGTGGGACAGCGGTTTCCGCGAATATCAGACGCCGATTATCACGTCGTCGTCCCCTGAAGGTGCGCGCGACTTTTTGATCCCGTCCCGCCTGCACCCGGGCAAATTCTATGCGCTGCCACAGGCGCCACAGCAGTTCAAGCAGTTGATCATGGTGTCTGGCTACGACAAATATTTCCAGATCGCCCCATGTTTCCGCGACGAAGACCCACGTGCCGATCGGTCGCCGACTGACTTCTACCAACTCGATCTTGAAATGTCGTTTGTAGAGCAGCAGGACGTTTTCGACACGATTCAGCCCGTTCTGACAGGCGTTTTCGAGGAATTCGGCAAGGGCCGCAAAGTTGATCAAACGTGGGAACAGATTTCCTACCGCGATGCCGCCTTGTGGTATGGATCGGACAAGCCCGACTTGCGCAACCCGATTAAAATGCAGGTTGTTTCCGAGCATTTTAAGGATTCTGGTTTTGCGATTTTCGCGAAATTGCTTGAGCAAGACGGCACCGAAGTCCGCGCGATTCCTGCCCCAACTGGTGGTTCGCGCAAGTTCTGTGATCGCATGAACGCTTTCGCCCAGAAAGAAGGCCTGCCCGGTATGGGCTACATCTTCTGGCGTGAAAAGACTGCTGACGCGGTGGCCCAAGAGCTTGGGATCACAGTGAAAGAAGCGACCGCCAAGCTGAAGTCCGGCGAAGTTGAAGGTGGCATGGAAGCCGCTGGACCGCTTGCCAAAAACATCGGTCCAGAGCGTACCGAGGCTATTCGTCAGCAATTGGGTCTTGGCCTTGGCGATGCGGCGTTCTTCTTGGGCGGCAAGCCGAAAGCGTTTGAAGCCGTGGCTGGACGTGCCCGTGTTGTGATCGGCGATGAACTGGGTCTGACCGACACAAACCGCTTTGCTTTCGCGTGGATCGTCGACTTCCCGATTTACGAGCGTGACGAAGAAACCGGCAAAATCGACTTTGAACACAACCCGTTCTCGATGCCGCAAGGTGGGATGGCCGCACTTGAAGGCAATCCGGAAGATGTGCTGGGTTTCCAATACGATCTGGCCTGTAACGGCTACGAGTTGGTGTCCGGCGCGATCCGCAACCACCGTCCTGAAATCATGTTCAAGGCGTTCGAAATTGCGGGTTACGGCGCTGACGAGGTTGAAAAACGCTTTGGCGGGATGGTTAATGCGTTCCAATACGGTGCGCCGCCACACGGTGGTTGTGCCGCTGGGATCGACCGGATTGTGATGTTGCTGGCGGATGCGACGAACATTCGCGAGGTCATCATGTTCCCGATGAACCAACGTGCCGAAGACTTGATGATGGGCGCGCCCAACGATCCGCAGAACGAACAGCTGCGTGAATTGAACCTGCGCGTGTTGCCTGTCGAAAGCTAAAGTCTTTCCCTGAATTGAAAGGCGCTGTGACCAGAATTGGCGCGGCGCCTTTTTTGTATCTGGCCCTAGGGTTGGGGGGCAGGTCTGCATTAAGTGAAACCATACTTACGAGGAAAACGCTTATGTCCCGATCGCTAGGTCCTGTAGTCGAAAACTGGACACCCGCTGCACGGCCGTATGATCTAACGTTACGCGGGACTTGGGCGTCGTTGCGCATGATGGATGCGGGCCGAGATGCGGCTGGTCTCTGGGACGTGTTCAAGGATGCACCTTGGGTTTGGGACTATCTTTATGGTGTGGCCCCATCAGATGAGGCGGCGTTCACCGAGATTATGCAGGCGAACGCGTCCCGCACATCGCAGCCGTGTTATACGATCAGCGCGGCGGATGATGCGGCCCCGTTGGGCTATGCGTGCTTTTGGACGGTTGTGCCTGAAATGGGCTGCGTCGAAATCGGAAACGTGAACCTGTCGCCTGCCTTGCAACAAACGCCCATCGCAACCGAGGCGTTTTTCCTGATGATTGATTGGGCGATATCAAACGGGTATCGGCGGGTTGAATGGAAATGCAATGCGTTGAACATGCCATCGCGTAAGGCCGCGCAACGGTTGGGTTTTTCTTACGAAGGTGTGTTTCGTAAGCATGTCGTCGTGAAGGGCCATAACCGCGATACGGCATGGTTTGCACTAACAGATGATGATTGGCCTGCGTTGCGCTCCGCGTTTGTGACATGGCTTCACGCGGATAATTTCGACGCCGACGGCCAGCAACGGACATCGCTTGCACAGTTGACCCAACCCCATTTGGTGCAGTCCGATCCGATTACATGAAGTCAGCACTGGCGAGGCGGGCCTGCACCAATGCGGCAAGTTGCGCGATCTGCGGCTTTAGCGGTTCGCCATTACTGCGCCGTAAGGCCAGTGCATTCACGGCCGCACCCAAATCGGGGTCAGAAACACTACGCGCAACACCGCCAAGGAACTGCGTGACATAATCAATCGCAGCTAATTCTTGCCCACCATCTAGCACTTGGGCCACGTGGCTCAGGTCATCGTGGAACGCGATCATGTCGGGTTTCACCTGTTCATCGCTGAGCAAACGCGGACCAGGAGGCTGTCTGTCTTGCGGCAAATGCGCAAGGATCGCGTCCTGAAATGCGGTCAGCGACAGGATCGGTTTCGCCAGAAAACCATCAGCACCGCTGTCCATCACATCACCCGCAAGCGTATCATCGCCGCTGGTGCCAAGGATCACGTCGATCCGTGGGGATGCGTTGGCCATGTCTTTGATTAACTTTAACCCCGACCCATCTGGCAGGCCGACATCAACGATCATCACACAAGGCCGATAAATACGCAGATGTCGTTCGGCATGCGATAGGCTATCCGCCCGCCTAATTCGCGCCCCCGATCGCAGGCAAAGCAGCCGAATAGCTTCGCTTGCAAAACGGCTATCCTCGACCACCAGAACCGTGAGCCCCAGTAGGGGCCGCCGCGCGGTGGCGGGTTGGTGTAGGAATAAGCCTTCTGTGCCGTCCATGTCGTTCCCCGATTCTCAAAACCTCACCTATTGACGCAGCACAAGGTGAACAGGCGATTAAGACCCGCCAGAATGCCGCAGCGTTGCGGCCTTTTCGTCAATTGCGGGAATCTGTGCTGGCTGGCATAAGGTGATGACACATGAAAATAGGAGACCTGACATGATCGGTCGCTTGAACCACGTTGCTATCGCTGTCCCTGACCTAGAGGCCGCAAGTGCGCAGTACCGCAACACGCTGGGTGCGACTGTCGGCGCCCCGCAAGACGAGCCGGATCATGGTGTGACGGTCGTGTTCATCGAACTGCCGAACACGAAGATTGAATTGTTATACCCGCTAGGTGATGAATCTCCGATTAACGGCTTCCTCGAAAAAAACCCGAGCGGCGGCATTCACCATATTTGTTATGAAGTGGACGACATCCTGAAAGCCCGCGATCATTTGCTGGCGGAAGGTGCGCGTGTTCTGGGCTCTGGTGAGCCGAAAATCGGCGCGCATGGTAAACCCGTGCTGTTCCTGCACCCCAAGGATTTCAACGGCTGTTTGGTCGAACTCGAACAGGTCTAATTACGACAAGCGCGTAAATATAACGTTAAGAAAGGTCCGAAATGGGCATTACATCTGCGATTGTGCTGTTTGCCGTGATTTGGTTCATGGTCTTCTTTGTCGTATTGCCGCTGCGCATGGTCACGCAGGGCGAGGACGGCGAGATTGTGCCGGGCACGCACGCCTCCGCGCCCGCCCATCCGCAGGTCAAACGCAAGGCCAAGATCACGACATTTTGGGCCATTGGATTGTGGGTCATAATCGCCGGAACGATCCTATCCGGCGCCATTTCGGTGCGCGATCTCGACTGGTTCCACCGTATGGCGACACCAGAGGTTAGCGCTGATTAAGCCTATGAAACAGATGGGTAAATGTCGCAGCGCCTAAGATCGGTATGACGAGATTTACCAGTGGGATCGACAGCGGCACCGCCATCAGGCACCCCGCCAGCCAGATCTGTCCCTTATGCTGTTTGCGCAATTCTTTCGCGCCTTCGCGCCCCAACCGCCGCATCGCAGCAATCTGGAAATATTCACGCCCTAAAAGATAGCCGTTCAGACCGTAAAAGATCGCAAATGACATGAACGGCAGCATCGCATAGATGAACAACGCGAGAATATTCGCGCCAATCAGCACGCCAAGGAACAGCACCGTGTCGCGAACGCCGTCAATAAATGGCACGCGTGGCACCGGTTTGAGGCGCGGATAGTGTTTATCTTCAACCGCTTGGGCGACGTCGTCAAGAAATAGAGATGTGATTGCCGACGCCACCGGAACCATGAGGAATATCGACAGGATCATCATGATCCCAAGCGACCCCCAACCGAGCAAATCCCCGACCCACGTGACCGGCCCGTCAATGCCCGGAATGTCGATGCCTTCGCCGGTTGTTGCCTCGATAAACCACAAGATCAACGCGTATGCGCCGACTAGCAGCGCAATTGTCAGCCCAATCCCCAGCCAGAGAACCCGTCGAAAACGTGGATCGGGAAGCTGGGCGAGCGCTTTCAAAAAGTCAGTAAAAATCACGATGAAACCCATGTCGTTATAGCGTCAAGATCGGGGCGGGGGCGCTCGGGAGGCGCGGACGTTTCGGTCCCGATATGGATGAAACCGGCGACGGATTCGTCTGCGGCGAGGCCCAGCCCTTGAGTGATGAATGCCTTGTCGTGTGACGCCCAACCGGACAGCCAATTCGCGCCCCAACCCGATGCTAGCGCGGCATTCAGCAGGGATAGGCAAACGGCACCTGCGGAATAAATCTGCTCAATCTCAGGGATTTTTGGCGATGGTTTCGGGCAGTGGATGACTGCCACAGCGAGGTCGGAATTGGCGTATTGGTTAACCGCTTTGGTGATAGTTTCGTCATCGTGACCAAGGGCCGCACCACGACTAGCCACCAGCAGCGACAATCGCAAAAGTGCGTTTTTTTCCAACACGATAAAGCGCCAAGGTTCCAGTTTCCCATGGTCAGGAGTACGCGCCGCTGCGGTCAAGATCACGCTTAGCGCGTCACGGTCTGGCACCGGACCTGTTAAGGTTTTCGCGGGCCGCGATCTACGTGTCAAAAGAAAGTCGAGGGCGGCGGGATTAGGCGTAGGCATTCGGGTTCCGATCATCGTTTGGCGTATTATAGTGCTAAGTCAGCGCCTGCACCATATCCGTGATAATCCTGTCCAAATAAGCGTCAAACCGGGCATCCGGTTGCCGTTTTATCCAAGTTTCCCCGTAGGGATCGGGGGCGTGGATGGCACTGCCCGACATTTCGGCCAACACGGCATGACCACAAAATGGGACGTAGGTTTCGGAATAGCCGCCCTCGTGAACCATCAACAATTTGCCCCCACAAATATCGCGGGTCAGGTCCATCACGCGGGCGGTCATCGCCTGAAACGTACCTTGATGGGCCATGGTGCGGGATAACGGATCAGTCGCGGCGGCGTCAAAACCGCAGGCAATAATCAACACATCGGGGGCGAAATCGCGGATTGCGGGCAGGGCGAGACGGTCCATCGCATTCAAATATCCGGTATGACCTGTACCGGGAGGCAGCGGAATATTCAGGTTCGCGCCCAAGCCGTCGCCCTTACCGCGATGCGCAAAATCGCCAGTATCCAACGGGTAATTCCGCTCTTGATGCAGCGATACGGTTAGAACATCGGCGCGGTCATAGAAAATCGCTTCAGTTCCGTTGCCGTGATGAACATCCCAATCCAGCACGGCAAACCGTTTGGCAAGGCCAGCAGCCCGCGCTGCTTCAATCGCGATCGCGATATTGGCGAGCAAACAGAACCCGTTGGGAAAATCGGGCAAGCAATGATGACCAGGCGGACGGGACAATGCATAGGCATTATCCACGACACCCGTTAACACATCACTAAGAGCGGTTTTGGCAAGGCCCGCCGAAAGTGCTGCAATCTCGAACCCACCTTGCCCAAATGGGGTGCGTAAGCCGATCTCACCACCGCCTGCATCCGACATCTCTTTGAATTTGCTGAGGTAGTTCTGCGGATGCACACGTCGTAGATCATCCATCGTCGCGGGATCAGCGCCGCGCATATCAAGCTCACGCGCTAGTCCTGTCACCTCGATCAGGTTCTTCAGCCGCCGTTTTGTTTCGGGACTTTCCGGCAACCCGCCATCCAGCGGTTGCACCAGCCCACCGACGGGCAAGGTGCCTGCATAATTGCCGCCGCCGTGCCAAAAACAACGCTCATCCCAATAGAACCCTGTCGTCATGTGGTGCCGCCTTTCGTTTCTTTGAAGCGTCAAAACCCTCTCCGAAGGGGTCTGTAGATCAAATCATCAAAATCAGTCGTTATCAGGCCTAATGCGGTAAACACCTTCCGGCAGGTCCAACGCGGCCCCCAAATCCCGCACTTGTTCCAAGGACAGTGTGATCTTCATGGCCTGTTCGGTGCGAGGATCAAATTGAGTGACGGTGATGCAATCCTCAAATGCGTTCAGGATCACGTCTTCGTTCAGCGGGGCCTGCCCTTCGTCAACAAGGGTGATCACAGAGCAGTCAAATGTGTGTTCGATTGTAAACATAATCAGAAGCTTAGCCGTAAAAACGCAGTTTGCAAGCGGTGCGCTAGCTTGCATGGCAACAGAATGCCAATCACGTGAACTGCGTGCGGCGAGGGCTGGTCGTACCTTGTGAACCTGCTAGAATAGAGGTTGTTCATGAATTTCGGGCAATAACCGAGGTGATAAAAAAGGGACATTTACCACGATGGCACGGCACCTTTCGTTACTTTTGTGTTGCTTGCTTGGCGCATGTGCAATGCCCGCGAGCCGTGGCTCGGATGGGGATGTAATCTCAAAAGTCCCGGCGACGGCGCCCGAGCCAACGCCCGCTTCTGGAACGACTCGCGATATCGCGTACCAAGCGATCGATAGTTTTGTACAGGTTGTGCAAACTGTTGAACCGATTGCCGAATCCGAATGTCGCGCGCGCGCGCCCAATGCGAATTGTGATTTCCGTATTGTCGTCGATGATAGGGTTGGTCTGCCGCCAAATGCGTATCAGACATTAGATGACGCTGGTCGCCCGATCATTGCGTTCACGATTCCGCTGATTGTAGAGGTTCGTAACCGCGATGAAATGGCGTTCATTCTAGCACACGAGGCCGCACATCACATCGAAGGCCATTTGATGCGGCAACGCCAAAATGCTGATGTGGGGGCTGCTGTTTTTGGTCAATTGGCGGGCGTCATTGGTGGCTCAAATCCTGAAGCGATTCTTGCCGCACAGGAGTTTGGTGCAGCCCTGGGCGCGCGCACATATTCCAAAGATTTTGAATTGGAAGCGGATGCGTTGGGCACGATTATTGCGGCAACGGCGGGTTATAATCCGTTGCGGGGTGCTGACTTCTTTTTCCGTATTCCTGATCCGGGCAATAGCTTTTTGGGAACCCACCCTGCCAATGCTGATCGGGTTGCGACTGTGCAACGCACTGCAGCGCGGTTTGGCTACTAAGCCCTTGAATTTCGCGTGAAAAAGTGTGCCGTGCGTTTGCGCAATCTGATCACAATCGCAATTGATGAAATGACGATCCAAAAGATTTGGATCAAGGCAGCTGCAAGGTTAAAGGCGCTCATCAATCCGATCAAAACCATCGTCGCGGCAAGGCCATTCACAATAAAATAACGGGCCTGATGTGACTGCACCCGTTGCAGGGTCAGCAGCCCATAATTCAAAACATAAAGACCGAAGCCCGCGACACCAATGGCGTCGAGAACTTCGGTTGGGACAGTGCTTAAAATCGTCATCGCTCTATGCGTCCTCTTGAAAAAGGCACCGTGAACAGGGAAGCAAACAACCCTCGGGGAGGTGTTCACGATGCGATAAGAACACCATAAAAATACCAGAGCTTTACGTCAGGTCAGGCTATCCAGACCTTTGCTTAATTTCGGGGTAAGGTTTCCGTGCCTTGCGCGTTCGGCGATCAGGTAACAGTCAGTGTTGCTATTAAAATCGCGGCCCAAAAACACGCAGATGCCGCTACTACGAAACCATGCCAGACCGCTGTAGTGAATTTTTTCTCACTCGCGTAGAATACAACACCGATGGTGTAGGTTAGTCCGCCGACCGCAATGAGTGCGATCACTGATCGGGGAAAAACCGGCCAAATCGACCAGATCAACCCGATACTGAGCCAACCCATAATAAGGTAAAGCGCGGGCCCGTAACGGCCGGGTGTTTGCCAGAAAAATAGTTTTAGCGTCATACCGATCAGACCGAGTATCCAGACGATGCCGAGGATGGCATAGGCAAGTGGTGTATCGACCATGACGACAAGCGGCGTATAAGTGCCTGCAATCATAAGGTAAATCGCGGCGTGATCGATGCGTCGTAGGGTGGGGCGGATGTCGGGCCAAGGCGTCATATGGTAAAACGCAGATGCGACAAAAGTCGAAGTAAGCGCCACGCCGTATACTGCCAAAGCAGCCATTTGCCCCGCTGATGCGGTTTCAAAAGTCAGCAGTATCAACAGGATAGCACCTGTTAAGGACCCGATAACCCCAACCGCGTGCATGCTGCCGTCGGCGATGCGTTCTGATTTGGCGTCGGTAGGATACATAGTGGCCTTTTTTTAATAGTCGAAAGTGGCGCGACAGCGCTGTTTGTGCGGTGCATATAGAAGAGGGGCTGCTAGGTGGTCGTATAAATCGTCGTAGTCAATTTGATTATTGGTGGTCTTAACGTGCGAATTAGTCATCTATAACGCGCGATTTCTGACCAAATGATTAAGAACGTAGGCATTCCGCCAATTATTTTTCCTATTGTGGTTAACGTGCAAGCGTCGCGCGGCGTTATCAGTGTCGATGCCCCACGTGTCTGCGGCATCTGACAGCCTTCCGCACTGCAGCGGCCGCTGATTTTCTGGACAATCCTATCGTAGTGCTTGATTTCAAACGAACAAATCGGGCATTCCGTCGTTATGCAAGGTTTTCATCAGACTGCTAAAAGTAGGCGTTTGGATACTGCAAACTAAGGGGGTGCGACATCAGGATAATTGAAAATGCGCTAACAGATCGCGGGTCGAAATACGCGGTGTCCGGTGGTATTGTTGCGACAGGCGACGAGGCGAAGGCGTTTGTTAAGGCACTATGCCGAAAGAAAAAATTCGCAAAAGCCACGCATAACACCTGGGCCGTTGTACTGCCTGATGGGACGCCCGTTAAGAATGATGACGGGGAAAGCGGCGCGGGGATTGTGATCCTGCGTATGCTGGAACGCGAAGGGCTGACGGGCCATATAATCGTTGTAACGCGGTGGTTTGGCGGCACGAAGCTGGGCGGTGATCGCTTCAGGCGCGTGCAGGATGCTGTGCGTATTTATCTCGACGATATTGGTTAAGCTTTCGCGAGGATGGCCTAGCTTTGGGCTGTGACTCACGTGCACAGGGCGTGCACAACGCGTATGACTTTGGGTTTCGTTTGTGGCGTTAACCAATGTCTTGGTGAGGAAGAGGTACGCGCGATCCGCGACACATTTTTACCGGAGAGTTGGTTCGATCCGCCCACCAACATTGGGAATATTTTGTGGGTTTTTAACTAAATCGGTAGGCTTCTCTAAAATAAACAAAAATCCGGTCGAAATCGTCCAAAGTCCGAGCGTTAGGACGAGAATAACGAACCGTAGAAGAATGAGCGCCAAGTTGGGATTATAAGGGATAACTTCAGCGACGTTCCAGCCGTCACGGTTGTGAACTTGGACAACTGACTCTATTTTGCCGCGCGAACTTCCCAACACGAGCCCTAATAGCCCGCCGGAAAAATTTACGCGGACGACTTTGTTCATTTTATACATTTGTTATCTCTTAGGATATATGAGGGTGCTCATACAATTTCGGCAACGCGGAAAACCGGCGACTTATCGGAGATTTATTGCAAGCTACCCCACAAATCATATTCCCCAGCCTCTTCGACTTTGACCTTCACGACGTCACCGACGCTCAATCCTTCGAACCCTTCGTCGATGAATAGGTTGCCGTCGATTTCTGGCGCGTCGGCCCATGTGCGGCAGGTGGCGGCCTCATCGTCGATTTCGTCAACGATGACTTCTAAGGTGCGTCCGACTTTCGCTTCGAGCTTGGCTTCAGAGATGGCCTGCGCGCGGGCCATGAAGCGGTTCCAGCGGTCTTGTTTGACCTCGGCTGGCACGTGATCGGGTAGCGCGTTGGATCGTGCGCCGGCGACGTTTTCGTATTGGAAGCAACCGACGCGGTCGAGTTGGGCTTCGTCGAGCCAATCGAGCAAGTGTTCGAACTCGGCTTCGGTCTCACCTGGGTAGCCGACGATGAAGGTGGAGCGCAGGGTAATGTCGGGACATTGAGCCCGCCAAGCGCCGATTTCATCAAGCGTTTTGGCCCCGGCGGCGGGCCGCGCCATGCGGCGTAATACGTCGGGGTGGCTGTGCTGAAACGGAATGTCGAGATAGGGCAGCACGCCGTTCGACGGGTCCGCCATGAGCGGAATCAGGTCGCGCACATGGGGGTAGGGGTAGACGTAATGCAAACGGACCCACGCGCCGAGCTGACCCAATTCTCGCGTAAGATCAAGGATATGGCTGCGGACTTCGCCGTCTTTCCACGCGTTTACGTCATATTTACGATCAAGCCCGTAAGCTGAGGTATCTTGAGAAATCACAAGGAGTTCTTTGACACCTGCATCGACCAATTTTTCCGCTTCGCGCAGCACCGCGTGTGCGGGGCGTGACGCGAGTTTGCCGCGCATGTCGGGGATGATGCAGAACTTACATTTATGGTTACAGCCCTCGGAAATCTTGAGGTAGCTGTAGTGACGCGGCGTGAGCGACACGCCTGACGCAGGTAGAAGGTCGATGAATGGATCGGGGGCAGGCGGCACGTTGGCGTGGACTGCGTCGAGAACCTGTTCGTATTGGTGTGGTCCCGTGACGGCCAAAATCTGCGGGTGGTGTTCGCGGATGTAGTCGGGTTCCGCGCCTAGGCAGCCTGTGACAATGACTTTGCCGTTTTCTTTCAGGGCTTCACCGATGGCGTCGAGCGATTCCGCTTTGGCGGAATCGAGAAAGCCGCAGGTGTTGACGATGACCGCTTCAGCGCCCGCGTAATCGGGCGAGATTGCGTAACCTTCGGCCCGAAGGCGCGTGAGAATGCGTTCGCTATCGACCAATGCCTTTGGGCAGCCAAGGGACACCATGCCGATGGTGGACTGATTGTCGCGTTTTGGCTCCGTGAACGTTGCACGGGGGGCGAGGTCGGGGCGAAGGCTTGGCGGATTCTGGGACATTTGTGGGGTTTAGCGGGTTGCTGTGCCCGTGGGAAGCCCGCTTGCGATTGGTGCTCTCACGTCGTTTGGGTTAAGTTGGTTGCGCGCGATGCTGTCGGTCGTGGTTGGGCGTAGCGAAAGCCGTTTTAGGCGTCATCTGGCCCACATAGCGATGGATCAGCGAATTTGATGGAGAGACGTGGGATGGACGCGGATTTTTGGCACGATAGGTGGGCGAAACAACAAATTGGATTTCATCAGACGGATGGGAACGACCTATTGCAACGCCATTTTTTAGCGTTGAACCTTGCGGCTGATGCCCGGGTGTTTGTGCCGCTTTGCGGTAAATCGCGTGACATTGCTTGGCTGCTGGCGCGGGGCTGTCGCGTTGTCGGCATAGAGTTGTCAGAGATCGCGGTGCAGCAGCTGTTTGATGAGATGGCCGTGGTGCCTGTGGTATCGCAGATCGGGCCGTTGACGCTGTATGCTGCCGATGGAGTGGACATCTATGTGGGCGATGTGTTCGCGTTGACTGCTAAGGTGCTCGGGCAGGTTGATGCTGTATTTGATCGGGCTGCGCTGGTTGCGTTGCCGGCTGAGTTGCGGTCGCGATACGCGGCGCATCTGGTGGCGATCACCGATTCTGCGACCCAGCTCGTTGTGACATTTACATATGATCAGACGCAGATGTCTGGCCCGCCGTTTTCGATTTCTGAGCGCATGATCAAGGACTTATATGCGGGGTCATATGATTTACATGACCTGCAGACCCAAGATGTGCCGGGCGGATTTAAGGGTAAAATTCCTGCGACAGAAACCGCATGGTTCTTGCAGGCGGCTTCTTAGACCCAGCATTTAGCCAACAAAAAAGGCGGCGCTAATGCACCGCCTTTTGAATGTCGACCCAAAGGGCAATTACCGGCGGCGGTCGCGGCGGCTGCTCATGGGTTGGAACGCGACCCCGACGTGGGCTTCGCAGTAAGGTTTTCCTGACTGCACGGGCAAACCGCAGAACCAGAAGTCTGGCGTTGCCGGATCGCCGACAGGCCATTTGCAGGTTTTTTCGGTCAATTCCATCAGGCTGATCTTTTTGGCCGTCTTTTCGACCTCGTTCACCTTTGCCAATGCTTCGGGCGAAATTTCGTTCGCAGAAGGTTGTGGCGGCAGCGGCTGACCCGCTGGAATGATCGCACGACGCGCAGCGGAAATCGGGATGCCGTTTTCGTCCAGCAACACTTCTTCCTTGATCGCAGGCACGGATGCCTTGACCGGCGCCTTCGGCTTGATCGCGGCTTTGGTTTCCATTTTGGGCGCTGAAGGGGCTACTTTTTCCTTGGCCGCCGGTTTGGCGGGCGCGGACGCACCGGACCCTGCACGGTTGGACAAGCCCAGCCGATGCACTTTACCGATCACAGCATTGCGCGTGACCCCGCCAAGTTCCTTGGCAATCTGGCTGGCCGACTGGCCTTCGCCCCACATCTTTTTGAGCGTCTCGACGCGCTCGTCTGTCCAGGACATGCAATTTCCTTATGTCAAATGACCAAATGTGAAGACATCGGGCCTTGTCACTTCGCTTGATCCCCTATTCTAAGCATTGCAAGCGGGGATGTGAAGCGCATCCGCCGAAATGAAGTGAGGTATCGCAATGGCAGAACAGACAACTTTGGCCGCCAGCATGGGTGAACGCCGTTTTGGGCGGGTCAACTGGACGGGCACATGGACACTGATGGAGCGCGAAGTGCGCCGGTTTATGAACGTGTGGTCGCAAACCGTGATGGCGCCGCTGATCAACGCGGGGCTGTTGTTAATGATCTTTACCATCGCAATTGGACCGGGCAGGGGCGCTGTCATGGGTGTGCCGTTTATGACGTTTCTAGCCCCCGGGATTTTGACGATGACCGTTATTCAGAACGCTTTTGCGAACACATCGTCGTCGATGGCGTCGGCCAAAGTGCAGGGCAATATCGTTGACACGCTGATGCCGCCGCTGTCCGCGACAGAATTGTTGGTGGGCTACATTTTCGGATCATTCGCCCGTGGTGCCTTGGTCGCCGTGGTGATCGCGCTGGGCGCATGGCTGTTTCTGGGCGTTGGCATGAAAAACCCGCTTTGGGTTTTGACATTTGTTTTGCTGGGCTCGATTTTTATGGGCGGCTTGGGATTGATCGCTGGTATTTTTGCCAACAAATTTGACCAACTGTCTGCGATCTCGAACTTTATCGTCACGCCGCTCGCGTTTTTGTCGGGGACTTTTTACTCGATCGACGCGCTGCCAAGCCTGATGCAGACCTTGTGCCACATCAATCCGTTCTTCTACATCATTGATGGTGTGCGGTTTGGGATGATTGGGGTCAGCGATAGCAGCCCTTGGGTCGGGCTGTTGGTTGTTCTGGCCGCTTGTGCCGTTGTGATGGCAATTTGCTGGCGCTGGCTGGATCGCGGGTATCGGTTGAAGGCGTAGTGTCGCCTTCAACCTGTTGAATTAACTGGGTTTGCGGGGATTAGGCCTTGGTGCATCAGGCACCGGAGCCATAATCATCCGCACAGCCCGCGTCGCCGGATCAAGATGGAATACACGTCCGTCTTGATCTGTGATCTGCACCGCAGCGCCATCATCCACGACCGTCAATTTCGTGATAAATAGGTCGTATTTCTGCGGCGATTTATCCCCGTAGGTGATGTCGTAAACCTTTTGCGCCCATAGTTCGGTGTCGGACGCAGGGTCGGTTGCGGTCACATAACCACCGTTCTGCCCTAAACCACGGTCCTTGCCCCAATGCAGCGCGTCGATCCGCAGGCCATTCACCGTAACAGGGGCGACGTCAGGCGGGCCGCTCATGCTGCGATTCCAGTGACGGTGAGGCGGTTGCTCGCGGGTAATCCGCCTGCAAGATCGGTTGCAAAATAGCCCCAATTATCGGCGTTTTCGATGGCTTGTCTCGTGGTCAAACCACCCGTGGCCATCGGTGACAGATTGCCGGTTGTGTCGTAGCGGTGGTCGTCTGTGGACATCTCGCGGTGCGATAATTCGTGGACTAACGTGAGTGCTGCTAGCCAACCACGCCCACCCAAAGCCGCTGAAATTGTAGCGCTTTGCACATAGATCACGTCCATCTTTTCGGATTTATAAACAAAGGCATAGTCTTTCCAGCCGCCCGAGTTTCGGTCCTTTGGCTCGTCTGACAGGATCAAGTGTGACCCGTTCAAAACCTTGGCCATTTTCCGGTAGCCTTTGGCAAGCGTTTTCGCGACAACCTTGACGTCCTTGTCCGTCGCATCGGCCGCACAGAACCAACGTTTGATGACGTCTTTGGTCGCATCGGTAGGCGATCCAAGTTCGGCCATGCATTTCATCACGTAGCTCATCGCGGTCTGGGTCGCGTTCGCAAGCGCCGTTTTGTCGGCGTCGCTATAGGTCTCATCCGCCTCACTGGCCCACGTTTCCAAGCCGGATTTGGACATGCCGTCAAACTCGTCATAGACCCATTCGGTGTAGGCCACGGGCGGCGAAAAGAACCAGACGCTTTGCCCGCCACGCAGTTTCATTAACTGCAAATGTCGCGCCATTTTCACGGCGGCCACGCGGTCATTTAGATCCGTTTCCATTTTGCCAAAGATTTTATCCATCCCCTTGGCCTTACTGTCGTGACAGCCCGCGACAAGCACTTCGCCTTCGGATTTCGCGTTCTTAACCTTTGCGGTCGCAATTTCTGTACGAAGCCCGTCCAATGATCCAGCATGACGCGAACTAGGGCCAGAGGACGAGGCGAACACCTTGCCCAATCCATCCGCAAATGGCGTACCTGTTTGTTCTTGAATGAATTTTAGCGACCGAAATTGATCGCGGGTTTTTTTGTAACACTCTTCAAATGACTGCATAACTGGGAACCTTCTCAATAAAATACTAACGATGACGTTAGGTCGGGTTTTTGCGCCGCGCAATGATTTTTCGAGGTGCGAGGGCCGATCAAGGGGTTTCGCCCGCGCAATCTGCGGTGTAAGAGTTGCGCCATGAACGCAATGACCACACAGAACATCCGACGCCGACGCTAAGCCCGTTTGCCGTTTCTGCTCGTCTTCTTTCATCTTCACAAACATCGTTGACTTAAGCCCCGCCGCTTGGCACCAATTGGGCTTCATTTTCGCAAAGGTTGATCGCTATGATCCCCTCTATTCTGCCTACTTATTCTCGTGCTCCTCTGACATTCGTCAAAGGCGAAGGCTCTTGGTTAATTGAGGCCGACGGACGCCGATTTTTAGATTTAGGCGCTGGGATCGCGGTTAATGCATTGGGTCATGCGCATCCGAAATTGGTGGCTGCGCTGACCGACCAAGCACAAGCGCTGTGGCACACGTCTAACTTGTATCACATTCCTGCACAGCAAAAGCTGGCGGATATGTTAGTTGAAAAGACCTTTGCGGATACAGCATTTTTCACCAACTCTGGGACCGAGGCCTGTGAGTTAGCAGTCAAAATGACCCGGAAATATTGGTACGAAAAAGGCCAGCCTGATCGGACCGAAATCATTGCGTTTAACGGGTCGTTCCATGGACGGTCTGCTGCTGGAATTGCAGCGGCTGGGTCCGAGAAAATGACCAAGGGGTTCGGGCCGCTTTTGGCTGGTTTTACCCATCTGCCATTCGGTGATCTGGATGCGCTGAAAGCTGCGGCATCCGCGCAAACCGCCGCGATCATCGTAGAACCTGTGTTGGGGGAAGGCGGGATCGTCCCACTGTCAGAAGCCTTTTTACAAGGGCTGCGCGAGGTTTGCGATACGTATGGTATCTTGATGATCTTGGACGAGGTGCAATGCGGTATGGGCCGGACAGGGCGTTTGTTTGCGCACGAATACTCCGGTGTAACGCCGGACATTATGATGGTCGCAAAAGGCATCGGCGGCGGCTTTCCATTGGGTTGTGTGCTGGCCACGGAACAGGCCGCGTCTGGCATGACAGCGGGATCACATGGGTCCACATATGGCGGCAATCCACTGGCTTGTGCTGTGGGCTGTGCGGTGATGGAAGAGATCGCAACTGACGCATTCTTGGCCGAGGTGAACCGCAAAGCGGGGATGTTCCGGCAGAAATTGGAAGGGCTCGTCGCGAGCAACCCTGACGTGTTTGAAGAGGTGCGTGGGGTCGGCCTGATGCTTGGTTTAAAATGCAAAGTGCCGAACACAGACGTGGTTAACGCGGGCTACGGGGCGGGACTGCTGACTGTCCCTGCCGCCGATAACATGATCCGATTGTTGCCCGCGCTGAACATTCCCGACGAAGACATCACTGCCGCCGCGGATCTGTTAACCAAAACCGCCGAAAGCCTCGTTTAACTTCATTTCGCCAGAACACCTCCACGGGGGTTTGGGGGTGTGAAACCCCCAATACCTTCGCAAAAAAGAGCAATCCATGACACATTTTCTCGACATTCATACAACTGACACAGCCGACCTGCACAAGATCATTGCCCAAGCCCGCGCCATGAAAACGGCCCGCGCAGGTGTTCCCAAAGGGACGTTGGACGCCGACACGCCGCTTGCGAACCACATGGTCGCGTTGATTTTTGAAAAGCCGTCCACGCGGACCCGCGTGAGTTTTGATGTTGGAGTGCGTCAGATGGGGGGGCAAACCTTGGTGCTGTCGGGGACGGATATGCAGCTGGGTCACGGCGAAACGATCGCTGACACTGCCCGCGTTTTGTCGCGGTATGTTGACCTGATTATGATCCGCACGTTTGAGGAACAGACACTGCTGGAGATGGCCGAATACGCCTCGGTTCCGGTGATCAATGGCCTGACGAACCGTACACATCCCTGCCAGATTATGGCGGATATTATGACGTTCGAGGAACGCAACGGGTCGATTAAGGGCAAAAAGGTGGTCTGGACTGGCGATGGAAACAACGTTTTTGCCAGCTTTGCACATGCCGCGAAACAATTCGAATTCGATCTGGTGTTTTCGGGGCCATCCACGTTGGACCCTGAAAAAGAGCTGGAAGGGTTGTACACAACCGTGCGCGATCCGAATGAGGCGGTTGAAGGGGCAGATCTGGTTGTGACCGACACGTGGGTGTCGATGCATGATCCGCAATCGGCCCGCGAGCGGCGGCACAATCAGCTGCGCGGGTATCAGGTGAATGATGCGTTAATGGCGAAGGCGAAGCCTGATTCGTTGTTCATGCATTGCTTGCCAGCCCACCGTGATGACGAGGCCACAAGTTCCGTGATGGACGGTAAGCATTCGGTCATATTTGACGAAGCCGAGAACCGGTTGCATGCCCAAAAGGCGATTATGCGTCATTGTCTGGGTGTCTGAGTGAGGTGAGGTTTTGCGTCGCCTGCGGCGTCGCGCTGCTGGAGGGGCTAGCCCCTCCAGACCTCCCCAGGATTTAGAAAAAGTCAAAGAAGCAAAGATTAGGTTCCGCGTGGTTTCGCGCGGAGTGTTGGGTCGGCTTGTGTCGGGTCTTCGGGCCAAGGGTGGCGTGGGTAGCGTCCGCGCATGTCTTTGCGCACGTCGGCGTAGGATGTTGCCCAGAAGCCCGGCAGGTCCGTTGTTGTTTGTACCGGTTTTTGGCCGGGAGAAAGTAGCGTGATCCGCAGCGGTGTTTTGCCGACTGTCGGGTGGCGGGTGACGCCGAAAAGCTCCTGTAATCGCAATGTGATAGACGGTGCTTTGCCGTCGTAGTCGATGGGCGTTTTGCGGTTCATTGGCGTCGTGAAATGCGCTGGCGCCGCGCTGTCGAGGCGTTGCGTTTGGTTCCAGTCGAGCATGGCGCGCAGCGCGTTGAGACAGTCGAAACTTTTCCAATCGGCGGCAGTTTTTACGCCTTGCAGGTGGGGTTGCAGCCATGTTTCTAGCGAAGCGAGCAGGGTTTCATCGTCCATATCTGGCAGCGACGGATCGCTGGATTGCACCAAGGCAACCCGCGCTCGAAAACGGTGTGCTGCGGGTGATAGGCGCAAGCCGAGGTCGCGAACGCCGTCGCACATGGCGGCCGCTACGGTGTCCGGATCAGGGTCTGTCCAGTTGCGGTCGTTAAGGATTAATGCGCCAAAGGATTCTTGGCTACGTGTCAAGACGCGGCTGTCGCGTTTTGACCATGCGCAGATGTTTTTCCATTCGATTTGCGCGGGATAGAGGTCGCGCAGGGTGGATTCGTCTAGTGCCGCCGCTTGTCTGATTTTGGCTTCACGTGTGTCGCCGTCGAGGTCGGTGGCGACGATCAGCCGTTGTCCTGCGAGGGTGTCGGATGGGTCGAGGTACGCCCCCTTGCCACCCGACAGCACGTAGCGAGGGTCATCGCCTTTGCGGCGCAGCCCGATCCGGTCGGGGTAGGCGAGCGCGAGTTGTGCTGCGAGATCTAGATGTGGTTTTTTGTCTAAACCTTTCGATAGGCGTGGAATGTCTGCTTTTATTTGCTGTAGTGCCGCGTGGTTGATTTGGCCGGGTCCATCGTAGAGGCCATTGATCGCTTTGATCCGCAGGTGCAGGTCGGCGGGTGCGCCGCGTAGCGGATCGCGCGCTGAGAGAAGTGCGGCGGCGGGTGCGGCTTGTGCGCCCGCAGTCAATAACATGTGGCCGAGGCGCGGGTGTACGGGAAGGGCTGCGAGGCGGCGTCCGTGGGGCGTGATCTTTCCGTGCACATCGCGTGCACCAAGCGTGCACAGCAATGCGCGTGCTTCAGCGAGTGGCCCCGCCGGTGGTGGTGTCAGGAATGATAGGTCATCGCTGCCCCAAACGTCGAGTTCGAGCGCGAGAGGCGCGAGGTCTTCGACTTCGATGCCCGCAGGCGGGAAAGCGGGTAATGCGCCGTCTTCGCCTTTGGTCCAGAGCGCGTAGGCGTCGCCGGGGGCCACGCGGCCTGCACGGCCTGCGCGTTGCGTCGCCTCGGCGCGGCTGGCTTTTTCGGTGACGAGGCGCGACATGCCAGAGTTGGGGTCAAAGCGCGACCTGCGCGCACGGCCTGCGTCGATGACAACGGTGATGTCCTCAATCGTGAGTGAGGTTTCTGCGATCGAGGTGGCGAGCACGATCTTGCGTCCATCTGTGACGGGTGCGATGGCGGCGCGTTGATCTTTGAACGGCATCGCGCCGAACAGCGGCCGGATATGGTGATCGGCGGGCAGGGTCAGACGTTTCGCGGTTTCGCGAATTTCGCCTTCGCCGGGCAGGAATACGAGGATGCCGCCTTGGGATTTTGGTGCGATGTCGTGGATCAGATCGGCGGTGGCCTGAGCGATTCGCGTTTTGGGCGGCAGGGCACGCGGTAAGTAGTGGCGCGTGACGGGGTAGGTCCGCCCTTCGGATGTGATTACGGGGGCGTCGTTAAGCATTGCTGCGACAGGACCCGCATCGAGCGTTGCTGACATGACGACGATGTGCAGATCGGGACGCAGAACTTGGGCGATTTCCCAGACAAAGGCTAGGCCGAGATCCGCATTCAGCGACCGTTCGTGAAATTCGTCAAAGATCACCGCACCGATGCCGGGCAATTCGGGGTCGGATTGGATCATGCGGGTGAGGATGCCTTCGGTGACAACCTCGATTCGGGTGCCCGCTTTGCTGTCGCCGCGCATCCGGTAGCCCACTGTTTTACCAGTGGTTTCACCAAGTTGATCGGCGAGGCGTTCGGCGGCGGCACGCGCAGCAAGGCGGCGCGGTTCCAACATGATGATTTTGCCCGTGGTGATTTGCCCGTCCAACATCGCAAGCGGCACGCGGGATGTTTTACCTGCACCGGGTGGCGCCTGGAGAACGGCACGGTTGTGTGATCGCAAGGCTGCGATCAGGTCGGGCAGGACGGTGTCGACGGGAAGCGTGATCATGCTGCTTGGTGCGGGTTTGTGTGCTGCTGGTCAAGCGGGGCGCGAATTTTCTAGAAAATTCGGATGATTTTTCGCGAAAAATCGGGGCGTTAGACGTAGAAAAACCCGGCTGTGCGACACAACCGGGCTTTTCGATTAGATCAAAGGAACTGGCTTAAGCAGCAGTTGCCTTGGAGATCTCTTTTTTGACTTTCAATGCGCCATCGGACAATTCAGCGTCTTTGGCTTTCGCCATGAACGCGTCCAAGCCACCACGGTGGTCAACGGTGCGCAAAGCAGCGTTGGAGATGCGGAATTTGAAAGACCGACCCAAAACGTCAGACTGCAAAGTCACGTCCTGAAGGTTCGGCAAGAACCGACGACGGGTGCGGTTTTTAGCGTGGCTGACATTGTTGCCAGACATCGGGCCTTTTCCGGTAAGTTCGCAACGGCGCGCCATATGATCATTCCTTGTCTTGGCAGGTGTCACACGCCCTTATGGCGGGTCACCTTATATCAGCGAAAGGGCCATGCGAGGCATAGCCTTAAATTGGTTCTGGTCAGTTATGAGGATTCCTGACCTCCGTCAACCCAGATTGATGCAAAGTTGGCTGCAAAATGCGTATTGCGTGTTTTGGCGGCTGATTTGTCCGTCTTTGGGTTGATTTGGATCAAAGCCGCTGATGGGGCGCAGTATAGTATTGTCCGAAGCTATTCAAATCAGGGGTCTGTCATGTTCCGCCTTGCTACGATTTTATACGCGATGATTGCAACGACGCTTGCCGGTAGCCTGATCGTGGCCGCGCTGGTGATGGGGTATGACACGTGGATGCAGTTGATTATTGCGGCCTGTTTTGGGGCGGTGTTTGCGGTGCCTGCGAGTTTTTTCGTGGCGCAGGCGATTGTGAGCAACAAGAAGTAGCGTGGTTTAGGCCGGTTTCGCGAGGACTTGCATTGCGGCGGCGGCAGGAGACATGTCGCCCGCGATCACGCGGCGTTCCATGTGGTCGAGCCTGTCGCGCAAGTCCGCATCGCCTGTCAGTTGCGCCATAAGTTGCAGTTGGACTTCTTCTTTGAACCAATGGCGGGCTTGATCGGCGCGGGTTTGGTCCCAGATGCCGTGGTCGCGGCGCCAGTCGGTGAGCGTCTGCATGGCGTCCCATGCGTCTGTTAATCCTTCGGTTTCCAGTGCCGATACGGTTTTCGCTAATGGATATCCGTCGGGGTCTTGGGCCCGTTTGCGCAGCAGGCGTAGGGCCCCTGCGTAGTCGGCGCGGGTCCGCGTTGCTTGGGCTTTGAGGTCGCCGTCGGCTTTGTTGACCAACACGATGTCCGCGATTTCCATAATGCCGCGCTTGACGCCTTGCAGTTCGTCGCCGCCTGCGGGTGCCAGCAACAGCACGAATAGGTCGGACATTTGTGCGACGAGTGTTTCGGATTGGCCGACGCCGACGGTTTCAATCAGCACCACGTCGTAGCCTGCAGCCTCGCACAGTGCCACGGCTTCGCGGGTCCGCCGTGCCACGCCGCCAAGTTGTGTTTGCGACGGTGAAGGCCGGATGAAGGCGTTAGGGTCGCGGGCCAGCATGTCCATGCGGGTTTTATCGCCCAAGATCGACCCACCAGAGCGGGCAGAAGACGGATCAACGGCCAGCACAGCCACCTTTTTGCCCATCGCCGTGAGCATTAGTCCAAAGCTTTCAATGAACGTCGATTTGCCAACACCGGGCGTGCCTGACAGACCGATCCGCAAAGCTTGGCGGTCGGTGCCGAGCGCGTCGAGCAGCGCGAGCGCTTGCGTGCGGTGATCGGGCCGCGCGCTTTCGACCAGCGTGATGGCGCGAGCGAGAGCGCGGCGATCACCAGAAGCGATTCGCGCGGCTGTCGCAGAGAGGTTTGGATCATCGGTCATGGACGCAGTTTTATCGCGGCGGTGAAAGATGTCCACATCGGCGCGATTGAAAAGCGGCAAATCGCGGGGGATGCCGTGCCGCGGATCAGCTTGTTTGAATTTTGATCCCAGCGTAGGATTCATCAAAAGCACAGGGGACGCACATGAAGACACCCGTACATTTGTGGATCGTCGGCGGCTTTGCCGTTCTGTGGAACGCGGGTGGTGCCTATGATTATGTCATGACGCAGACCCAGAGCGCGGCTTATCTGGCGATGATGAGCGATGCGCAGAAGGCGTTTCTGGATGCTGGTCCGATCTGGTTCGAAGCGGCATGGGCGGTGGGTGTCTGGTTTTCGATGTTAGGCGCGTTGCTGTTGCTATTGCGGTCACGCTTGGCGGCCGCCGCGTTTGGGCTGTCCTTGATCGGATTGATTGTGTCGTCGGTCTACAGCTTTGGGATCGCGGATCGCAGCGGGCTGGACCTGACGCCCGCGCAATTGGGATTTACGGCGGCGATATATGTCGTGCTGGTGCTGTTGTGGATCTACGCCCGCAAGATGACCCGACGTGGGGTTTTGCGTTAGGGCTGCGCAGGTTGGGGGCTAGCCCCCAAACCCCCAGGATTTAGAAGAAGTCAAAGAAGCGGGACGTGCAGTGGTTTAGCCGCACTGACGGCTGGCCGAATTTGCGAAGGCGCGGTAGCGCAGCCAGAAAGCTTCATTTGATGTGTTGTCGGACTGGCGGGTGTCTTGGGCCAGTTGCGGGTCCTCAAAAAATTTGACTGCGAGGGCTTGATCAGAGGCATTGAGCGATTGATCGGCTACCCGTTGGACGCAGGAACACAAGCGCGTGCTTGCCGCAGAGCGGTCCGCGTCAACGCAAGCTTTGGCGACGCGCCCGTTTACGCCAGCGCCGCAGGCCGCTGTCAGTGCCAGAAGGGAAAGTGTCACAAAAGCACGCCGCATGATGGCCTCGTAGTCGCGTTAAAAGGATGTCGTGATTATGCCGCGACCGCCACGCCGATGCAATCGGACAAATGGCGTGGTCGCGAGGAATTGAGCGATCAGTCGCCGTCGAATGAACACAGTGTATGGACGTCCATCCCCATGCTTTCCAGCCGCTTGCGTCCACCCAAATCGGGTAGGTCGATGACAAACGCGCAACCGATAACCTGTGCGCCCATGCGTTCGATCAGTTTGATGCCCGCCTCGGCAGTGCCGCCAGTGGCCAGCAGATCGTCCACGAGCAGAACTTTTTGACCGGGCTTGAGGGCGTCATCGTGCACCTCCATCACCGCTTCGCCGTATTCGAGGGTATAGGATTGTTCGATGGTTTTGCCGGGCAGTTTGCCCTTTTTGCGGATCGGCACAAAACCACGCGAGAGTTGGTGCGCGATGGCGCCGCCAAGGATGAAGCCACGGGCCTCTAGGCCGACAACTTGGTCGATTTCGGTCCCAACATAGGGGTGCAGCAGTTGGTCAATCGCCAGCCGGAACCCGCGCGGGTCGCTGAACAGCGTGGTCACGTCGCGGAACATGATTCCCTCGTGGGGGAAATCGGGGATCGTGCGGATGTAATCGGTGACGGTTTTAGAGGCGGTTTTCATGCGATTAGTCTCTTTCAAAGCACGCGGCCTGCGACCGCATCTAGTTTCGCCACAAGGTTGATATCCCGATGATCGGGGGCGGTCATAATCGCGTGCTCCAATGCCGTATCGCAGCCGTGGGGGCAAGTGGTTGGGCGTTGATCCAGCAAGGCGGGCAGGCGGCTGATCAGGTCTGCAGCCTTGGTCCCGTTGCCTTGCAGGGTGCGAATGACGTCGCTGACATCAACCGCCCCGTGGTCGGGGTGCCAACTGTCGTAATCCGTGACCATGGCGACGGTGATGTAGCAGATTTCGGCTTCGCGGGCGAGTTTGGCTTCGGGCATGTTGGTCATGCCGATCACGTCGCAACCCCATGATTTATATAGCTTTGATTCCGCCGCAGAAGAAAACTGCGGGCCTTCCATCGCGAGATACGTGCCGCAAGTGTGCATTGTGATACCAGCGTCGGTGCCAGCCTGCAGGCAAGCGTCAGACAGGCGGCCGCAGGTCGGGTGCGCGACGCTGACATGGCCGACGCAACCCGTGCCAAAGAATGATTTCTCGCGGGCGAACGTCCGGTCAATGAACTGATCTACAAGGACAAAATCACCGGGGGCCATGTGGTCCTGGAACGAGCCGCAGGCGCTGACGCTGATGATATCCGTGACGCCGATCCGCTTGAGCGCGTCGATATTCGCGCGGTACGGCACATTCGTCGGCGTATAAACATGACCGCGCCCGTGTCGCGGCAGAAACGCGACGTCTGTGCCGTGCAACTGGCCCGTCAGAATAGCGTCAGAGGGCGCACCCCACGGCGTTTCAACGGTTTCCCATTGCGCGTTTTCCACGCCCGCCATTTGATAAATGCCGGACCCGCCGATAATCCCAAGTTTCGTCATGATATGTCCCCGATTGCGCTGCCGCCAGACAATCAGAGGGGGAAAGGTCTGACAAGTGCGGGTGCAGCAGAATGTGAAACGGCGCGCGTTTTGCGGAAAAATCGGTCCGAATTGCGAGAATAACTGCGGCTGTCAGGGAACGGTTAACCTCTGTGTTGTAAGGGTGGGGGTGACAATGAGGTTGGTGTAAAGTAAGCGCAGGCGCAACTTACCTCCAGACAGGATGACGATATGCCCCGCGCACTTCTGGCGAGCTTCGCCGATAGTATTGCTTTGACAGACAAGGACGCACCGTTGAATGCGGGTCGATTGCGGATCGAGGTCCTGTCGGGGCTGACGGTTGCCTTGGCGCTTGTGCCCGAGGCGGTTGCTTTTGCTTTTGTCGCAGGGGTGCATCCGCTGGTTGGGCTTTATGCGGCGTTTATTGTGGGGCTGATCACGGCTATTTTCGGCGGTCGTCCGGGGATGATTTCCGGTGCTACTGGGGCGCTGGCTGTTGTGATGGTGTCGTTGGTGGCGCTGCACGGCGTTGAATATCTGTTTGCGACCGTCGTTTTGATGGGGCTGATCCAGATCGTCGTTGGCGTAATGAAATGGGGTAAATTTATCCGACTTGTGCCGCATCCGGTGATGCTGGGCTTTGTGAACGGCCTCGCGATCGTTATTTTCTTGGCGCAATTGGGCCAATTCCAAGTGCCAGGCACGGCCGAGGCTGCAGGTCACGGCATGGCAAGCGGCGAATGGCTGTCTGGTCTGCCGCTGTTTCTGATGCTGGGCTTGGTGGCTGTGACGATGGCGATTATCTGGATCATGCCGAAAATCACATCCGTTGTTCCGGCACCTTTGGCGGGGATTGGGATCGTGGCTGCGGTCGTGATCGGCTTTGGTCTGGATGTGCCGCGCGTTGGTGATTTGGCGTCGATTTCTGGTGGATTGCCGGCGTTTCATGTGCCGTTCGGTGACGGGTTTGGCATTTACGGGACGCCGCTTGCGCCGTTCAATTGGGACACGCTGATGATTATTCTGCCATATGCGCTGATTCTGTCGGCGATTGGTTTGATCGAAAGCCTGCTGACGTTGAACCTTGTCGGCGAGATGACCAACAAACGTGGTGGCGCGTCGCAAGAATGTATTGCGCAGGGCATGGCGAACACTGTCACCGGTTTTTTCGGTGGCATGGGCGGTTGTGCGATGATCGGTCAGTCGATGATCAACGTGAAATCAGGCGGACGGACGCGGATTGCTGGGATCGTGGCGGCATTGTTCTTGCTGACGTTCATTCTGTTCGGCTCGGGTTTGATTGAACAGATCCCATTGGCCGCATTGGTGGGTGTGATGTTCATGGTTGTGATCGGAACGTTTGCTTGGAATTCACTGCGCATCTTGCGCAAGGTTCCGAAAATGGACGCTTTTGTCACGATCCTTGTGACGATTGTGACTGTCTGGACCGATCTTGCGACGGCGGTTGTTGTGGGCGTGGTTGTGTCCGCGCTGGCCTATTCATGGAACAACGCGACACGCATTACCGCGAAGGTCCATACAGCGCCCGAAGGTGCCAAAGTTTACGGCATTGTCGGCCCGTTGTTCTTTGGGTCAACCGAAGGGTTCGCAGAGTTGTTTGACGTGCAGAACGACCCGTCGCTGGTCATCGTGGATTTCGCTGATAGCCGCGTTGTGGATCAATCCGCATTGCAAGCCATCGAGGGGATAGCCGCGAAATATCAGGCGCAGGGGAAGGCCATTCAACTGCGTCATCTGAGCCGCGATTGTCATTCCTTGCTGTCGAAAGCAGGGCATTTGATGGTCGATAGTGACGATGATCCGGATTACGAGATCGCGGTCGATTATTCGGTGCGTACCGGGATTCTTGGCGGTCATTAAAACAATTTGGGGTCCCGAAGTGGGACCCCAAGCCGCTGGCAGGGATTTAGAAGAAGTCAAAGAAGCGGGACGTGGTGGTTAATCTTGTCCCGGGCGTTTGAGGCTAAAGAGATCACGCACGGTGCTGTAATCTTTGTATCCAAGACGCGCGACGGGATTGAAAGTCGTGACGTCGAATAGCCCGTCCTTGAGGCAAGTGTCGTCCATATGGATGCCCGTGACTTCGCCGATCACCATAGTATTGTGATCGCCCGCAAGGTCCACAATCTGCGTTACCTTACATTCTAGCGCTGCGGGGGCCGCCGCGACACGCGGGCAATTGATGGTCTGTGCCTCTGCTTTTTCCAGATCTGCCAGTGCAAATTCGTCTTGCGTTTTGTCCCACGGGCCAGACGTCAGGTTCATCGCATCTTTGAGCACAAAGCTGACGACGTTAACGACAAATACACCTGTCTCGCGGATATTAGCAGCAGTGTCTTTGGTCCCATCGCGGTCAGGCTTGGCGCCTGTTGACGCGAACATCACCTGTGGCGGGGTGTAGGCCACAGCATTGAAAAACGAGTAAGGGGCGAGGTTATCGCGCCCGTCAGCACCGCGTGTCGAGATCCAGCCAATCGGGCGGGGCGTGACGATGGCATTGAAAGGATTATGCGGCAAACCATGGCCGTTTTTGGGTTCATAAAACATGACGGTAGTCCCTTAACCTTTGTGTGTAGTTTGGGTAGCGTGGTCTGGACCCTGACACCAGCCAAAAGCCCGAGCCACCAGCCATGCAAGAGATCAAGATACAGCTGGCGCGTGAAGTTCCAGCGGACTGGTGGGAGGTCGAAGAACTATACGATCTGACGTTCGCGCCCGGCCGGACCGCGTTGTCGTCGTATCGGTTGCGTGAAGGTGTCGCGCCTTTGCCTGAATTATGCTTAACGGCCCGCGATCCGTTGGGGATTTTGGCAGGTGTTGTGCGGTGCTGGCCTGCGCAAGTTGGCGATGCGCCAGCGGTTTTACTGGGCCCGATTGCGGTTCATCCGACGCGTCAAGGCGAGGGCATCGCTGCGATCTTAATGATGAACTGCATCGATGCGGCGCGTGCCGCTGGCTGGTCGCGAATCTTGCTTGTGGGGGATTACCCCTATTATCGCCGCTTTGGGTTTCAACCGGTCGCAGACGTCATCATGCCGCCACCGACGAACCCGGATCGTGTTTTGGGGCTGGCGTTGCGTGATGGGGCGTGGGATGGAATCACGGGCGATGTTCAGCGCCCGAAAGATTGTATTCGCCCTGCCTAAAGCCCATCTAGGGTTAATGAGCAAACCAAAAAGTGACGCGCCCTTTATGTCTGATCAATCCAAATCTGTTGCGTTGGACGACAAAACGTTAACGCAGATCAAGGCTTTGGCTGTGCGCCAAGCTGCGGCGAACGGCCTGTTGATGAAGGCGATCAACTACGTCGGTGGTCAGGTCGAAAGCGGGATGAGCGTGCTTCCGAAAGGTGTCCGCAGTCAGATTGATAGCGTCGCGCGGATTGCGCTTGAAAAGAGTTTTAACGTCGCGGCGAAAACGCGGACCGGGCGGTTTGGTCGCGCTGTTGGCACGGATCGATTGCACCGAATTTTGGGCACCGTGTCGGGGGCAATAGGCGGGATTGCGGGCGTCGGCACCGCATTAACCGAGTTGCCATTTGCTACGACGATCATCTTTCGTTCGGTACAAGCGGTGGCCGAAGAATACGGCGAAGACCCGCAATCCGAAGAAACGCGGATGCAGTGCCTTGCCGTCTTCGGATCAGGTGGGCCGGGGGACGAAGATGACGGCGTGAATACGTCCTTTATCGGCGCGCGGTTGAGCCTGACAGGGCCGGCATTGAACACTTTGATTAGCAAAATTGCGCCACGATTTGCGACGGTCATGTCTCAAAAATTGGCGTCGCAATCGGTTCCTGTGCTGGGCGCGATTGCTGGAGCTGGCACAAATTATGCATTTGTGAACTATTATATCAGCATGGCACATGTGCATTTTGGCCTGCGAAAATTGATGCGCGAACATGGTGAAGATGCCGTATTAGATGCGTTTCACGGCTATTCATTGACCGATGCTACGCCAGTAAAAGCGGCGAAACCAAATACTTAAACCTGATAGGCGAGCCAGTCCGCAACGGGGCGACGCACGGATGTGTCGCCATCCGCAATTGAGGCGTCGATGATTTTGCGCACTTCGCCTAGGTCCACGCGCCGCAGGATGTGTTTGACTGGTCCGACAGATGCGGGGCGCATCGAAAGCGACCGCAGCCCGAGCGCGGCAAAGCACAGCGCCTCGACGGGACGACCCGCATCTTCGCCGCAGAACGACAGCTTTGTGCCGGTTTTTTCGCAACGCGCGATGACCATCTGAAGGAAGGACAAAAAGCTGGGCGACAGCGTGTCGTACCGTTTGCGCACACGTTCGTTTTCACGGTCAGCGGCAAAGAAAAACTGCTTTAGATCGTTGCCGCCGATGGAAATGAAATCGACCTCTTCGAAAAACGCATCGGGCGCGTAGGCCAGCGACGGGGTTTCCATCATCGCACCGACTTCGAATGACGACGGGACCGGATGACCGAGCCGTTTTTCGCGGGCCAACGCCTTGTTCATCTCGGCTTTGGCGGCTTTGAATTCTTCGTACAAGGTGATGAACGGGAACATGACGGTTAATGGCCGACCGTTGGCCGCGCGGATCAAGGCCTGTAGCTGCATCCGCAAAACGCCCGGTTTATCGAGCCCCACGCGGATCGCACGCCAGCCCATCGCGGGGTTGGGTTCGTCGTTGGGTTTCATGTAGGTCAGCACCTTGTCCGACCCGATATCCAGCGTCCGAAAAGCAACGCGCTTGCCTGCGGCGGCGTTCATGACAGTCGAATAAAGCGATGACAGCTCGCCGCGGCGCGGCATTTTGTTGCGCACCAAGAACTGCAATTCGGTGCGGAACAGGCCGACGCCTTCGGCACCGGACCCTGCCAGCGACGGCAAATCGGCCATCAAACCTGCGTTCATATCGAGCCGGATCACGGACCCGCATTTGGTTTCGGCGGGCAGATCACGGATCGAGGCGTAGCGTTCTTGCGCCCGTGCTTGCATCGCGATTTTCTCGCGGAATGCGCCTTTGACGGTTTCGTCGGGGCGCAAGTGCACGATGCCTTGGTCGCCGTCGACCAACATGTTGTCGCCGTTTAGTGCTTGAATAACCACGCCTTTCGCGTTGATCACAAGCGGGATAGCCCAGGCCCGCGCAACGATTGTGGCGTGCGATCCGACTGATCCTTCTTCGAGAACGATGCCGCGCAGTTTCTTGCCGTAGTCCAGCAATTCACCGGGGCCGATATTTTTGGCGACAAGGATCGGATTGTCGGGCATGTCGGCGCCGGTTTCCGTGCCTTGGCCCGTTAAAATGCGCAGCAATCTGTTCGACAAATCGTCGAGATCGTTCAGGCGTTCGCGCATGTACGCGTCGCCTGCATGGCTCAGGCGGGCCTTTGCGAGCGATTGTTCTTTTTCGACGGCAGCCTCGGCAGAAAGCCCGTTTTCAACGTCGTCTTCCATCCGTTTTTTCCAACTGCGCGAGTTGGCGAACATGCGGTAGGCTTCGAGAATTTGTTTTTGCTCGCCGTTCAGTGACCGATTGCCAGAGAGCATATCGTCGACAGAGCTGCGTAGCGTTTCAATCGCTTCGCGAAGGCGTGCGAGTTCCGCGACGGGATCGTCGGAGATCGGGTTTGTGACAACGACGCGGGGTTCATGAAGGTAAACGCGGCCTTCGGCGGCCCCTTCTTGCGCGATCGTGCCTTTGATCAAGCTAGAGCGTTGGTGCGGGGCGGCGAGGGCTGCACCTTCACCGATGAACGCCCCAAGCTCGGTCATTTCGGCCAGCACCATGGCGACGACTTCGAGCGCGTAAACTTCGTCGGTGGTGAACAGGCGTGCTTCTTTCGACTGCACGACGAGCACGCCGAGAATGTCACCGACGCGCTGCACAGGCACGCCGCAGAATGACGAAAACCGTTCCTCGCCGGTTTCTGGCATGTAGCGGAAACCACGTTCAGAGGGGGCATCGGCGGTGTTAATCACGCGGCGCGAACGGGCGGTGCGTCCGACAAGACCTTCGCCCAAACGCATACGCGTTTCGTGGACGGCCGCAGCATCAAGCCCTTCGGTCGCACAGAGTTCGAGCGTATCAGCGTCGCGGAAAAGATAGATCGAACATACTTCGACACGCATTGATGACGCGATCAACTTAACGATCTCGTCAAGCCGTTCCTGACCAGCACTTTGTCCAGCCATCGTTTTCCGCAGCTTGCCAAGCAGCTTTCTGCTTTCGGATTCAAACCGGTGCGGCATGTCGTTCCCCCCTTTGGGTATTGTGACCGCTATATGTGGTATTGCACGGAAATGGGAGGGCTAAAGCCGCCGCCTGCGCAAAAACTCACCCTTAGGGGGATATCTGATTTCGGGTAAGTCTTAGGCGTGTATTTTGAGCGCGGCGCATGTCTTTTCAGCGAAGTTTGGATCGCAGGTTGCGGGGCGGCGGGGGCTAGCTGTTATTTCCACGGATCAATGCAAATGCACGCAGGATGTTTTCGGGCGTGTCAGATTCAGACATGATTTGCGGTTTGCGTGCCCACTTTAGGATGTCTTTTGTGGTCTGTGGAATTTTCTGAAGCACGCAGGGAAGGTGGCAGTGCAATTTACCGCGCCGGTAATTTGTGCCTGTCAGCTTGTAGCCGAGCAGGAAATTTTGATCACCGTAGAAGCCGGGTAAGTAGGTGGTGAATGCGATGACGTGACCGCCGGATAGGCCGTCAATCGTTGAAAACCCCGCGGCTTGTGCAAAGGCGAAACCCGAGCATTCTTTAATCAAGCTGGGGTGACGCACCGTGATCCGGTCTGTGGTTGTGTCATCGTAAAATTCTGGTGGTCGCGTAAAAACCCGTAGGCGACATGTCCGCCCGTCGCGTTTGAATTGAACGAGGTGCAGCATGTAGCATTGCGTCGGATATTGCCATGTGCTCCACTCTAGGTAGATGCCGTCAGGTAGGATGTCTTTTGAGGGCGGAATTAAGGTGTGGCCGGAGGGCAAGGGGTGGGCTGCGGTCTGCTGAAGCAGTGGCGTCGTGTAGATATCCGTGCTCACGCCGAAATAATTGCAAATACGGACCAACATATCAGGCCTCGGAAACGAGGTGCCGGATAGAAACCGTTGAAACTGTGACCGATGAATACCAAGCGCATCACACACGTGATTGATTGACGGCTGTGTGACCAGCAATTGGCGTAGATTTTTACCAAAGGTATTCCGGATGTCTTGCGATGTTGGCTCCACCGCCATCTGTACCTCCCGACATAACCAAACTTACCAACCATCGTTACAATAAGCCTTTTTTGCGACGCTGAAAAGCAGCGCTTTTGGTCCTACGGATAGGACGGCATGTTCGTTTTTCGCACCGCTGGGCGCGTGTTAGGACATGTTAATGGATGCACTTGCGGGTAGAATAACCTCGGGTTCCTCAATGTTACAAAAGAAAGCTGGCCGCATGTTCGGGGCCTAGGAAGGTGGGGTGTATGACTGTGTTGGATATTGGAAGCAAAGCTGTGAGCCGCCGCTTTTTGGGGCGGCTTTGGGCAGGTCTTAGGCGGTTGGTTCCGGCAGGGAATGCGGGCCCTCAAGTGGCGCGGCGGACGCCGGATGCTGTCGCGGAATTATATGAATGTGCTGCCCGGATGGAAGACATTGCCTACGATCTGGCCGGGACCGAAAGCGAGGCGCGTGTGGTGAAGCTTATGCATTTGTCTTGCCACCTTGAAGCGTTCGCGACTGAGATCGCAAAACGGGATGCCCGCGACGTGGCTCATCGCCCGAGATCATACATACCAGAGCGGAAATAGCCGCGAGGGGGGGCTGACGAGATTTGGAGAAGACGGGGCCGTTGGAAAGGCCCCGTCAATTTATTGGTAAATGGCCGTAAAGATCAGGCCGTTTTTTCCAGCTCGAACGCATCATGAAGCGCCTGCACGGCAAGTTCCATGTATTTGCGGTCGATCAGGACCGAGATTTTAATCTCGGAGGTTGTGATCACCTTGATGTTGATGCCTTCGGCTTGCAGTGATGCGAACATTTTCGCCGCAACACCCGCGTGGGACCGCATCCCGATGCCAACAACCGACACTTTGGCCACGCCGTTATCTGTGACAAGGTCGTGGTAGTTGATGTGGCCGGCTTCCATGGCGTCTGCCATTGCCTTTTCCGCACGCACAACCTGATCGGTCGGGCAAGAGAAGGTCATGTCGGTGCGACCTTCCTCGGAAATGTTCTGAACGATCATATCGACGTTCACGCCGGCCTCGGCCAATGGGCCAAAGATCGCGGCGGCGATGCCCGGGCGGTCAGCCACAGAGATCAGCGTCATTTTTGCTTCGTCACGGCTGTAGGCCACACCTGCTACTGCGTTCTGTTCCATGATTTCCTCCTCATCGCAGACGAGCGTTCCGGCGTCGTCCGATGGTTCTTCGAATGATGATAGCACGCGCAGGCGCACTTTGTACCGCATGGCCAGTTCGACCGACCGTGTTTGCAGGACTTTTGCGCCAAGCGACGCCAGTTCCAGCATTTCCTCAAACGCGATTTTGTCGAGCTTGCGGGCCTTGTCCGTGATGCGTGGGTCGGTGGTGTAAACCCCGTCCACGTCAGTATAAATATCGCAACGTTCCGCATCAAAAGCGGCGGCAAAAGCCACAGCCGTGGTGTCGGACCCGCCGCGACCTAGCGTGGTAATCCGGCCTTCGGGGCTGATCCCTTGGAAGCCTGCAACAACCGCGACCTTCATGCCTTCGGCGAATTTGGCGGTGATGTTGTCGGTTGGGATTTCTTCGATTCGTGCGGACGAATGGGCTGAGTTGGTTTTCAGCGGCACCTGCCAGCCTTGCCAGCTGCGGGCTGGAATTTCCATTTCCTGCAATCGCAATGCCATCAGGCCCGCCGTGACGTTTTCGCCAGACGAGACAATTGCATCATATTCGCGGGCATCATAAAGCGGTGACGTCTCATCCACCCAGCCGACCAATTCATTGGTCTTGCCGGACATCGCAGACACGATGACGATGACGTCGTAGCCCTTGGCTACTTCGACGGCGACACGTTTAGAGGCCCGCGCAATGCGGTCGAGGTTTGCGACGGATGTACCGCCGAATTTCATCACTAGCGTTGGCATCGCATTTCCTTTGCCCCACCGAAATTTCACGCTTCCTTAGACTGCTGGCAGCAGGGGGGCAAGCGGGCGACGATTTTTCCAGAAAAATCGGGAAAATTTTCGCGAAAATTTGGGGTTGAACGCTTAGTTGGTTTTTTTGGTCGGCATAAAGGGCAGGGGTAGAACGGGAATGCCGTCCGCGAGCAGCTGTTTGGTGTCTGCCATCGTCGCTTGACCGTAGATCGCGCGTTCGGGTGCATCGCCCAAATGCATGGCCCGTGCTTCGGTCGAAAAATCGGTGCCGACGTCAGTGGCGTTGCTTTCCACGTGTTTCTTGAGCTTCGCGATATCGGTGTCTTCGTCGCGCAAGCGGGGTGCGGTGATTGCATCGGATGTGGCAACTTTGGGTGCCATCAGTGCTTTGCGGATATCGCTGTCGCCGCAGACCGTGCAGTTGACCATATGCGATTTGAGCAATGTGTCGCAGTCCGTCCCTGACCGGAACCAGCTGTCGAAGGTGTGATCATTGGCGCAGGTCAGATCAAAGCGGATCATGGGGTTTTAGGCTTTCAAAGCGGGTGCTGTTTTAAAAATAGGGATCGGTGCCCGGATCGCAAGGCCCTAACGTTTCACCATCGCGGGCGTAAAGCTGGCGATAATCCGTTTGAGTTCCGGTTCTTTAACCTTTGACGCGGCTTTTGACAGGCTGACCCATTTGCGGCGACGTTGGTGGGCTTCGGGCCAGTCGCTGTGCACAGCGGTGATTTTGACGGGATAGACCAGCGTGATCACCGGTAGCACCTCGGTTCCGATCGTTTTTTGATAGGTGTAGACGCCAAGGCAGCGGTCGTAGGCTTTGCCTGTTAACCCTGCTTCTTCCCATGCTTCGGTGGCGGCAGCCTGTGCGGGCGTTTGTTTGTGCATGGGCCACCCTTTGGGCAGAATCCAGCGTTTGGTCCGCCGTGTGGTGACAATGCAGACCTCGACCTTGTTTTTGCGAACCCGATAACACAGGGCCGCAAATTGCGTCCTGACGTCAGTTTTCCCAACGCGGTTCAGCCTCAGCGGAAGTTGTTTTGGTTTTATCGCTTTGGGCATGGCGCTTTGCGTATCGCGGATTAGGTATAGGCTATGTCAGTTACGTCACATGCGCGGGCACAACACGCAAGCCCGTTTCAGCCCGTCCCGCCATTGCCCAAGTTGATTGGCCACGAGATTTATCGCGGGTCCAGTTACGGGGCGCATCATCCGTTACGTGTGCCGCGTGTGTCCACCGTGCTGGATCTGACCCGCGCGCTGGGGTGGTTGCCGCGTGAGCAGTTCGTGCAAAGCCCGCGTGCAAAGCCGTCTGCATTGACCGCATTTCACACACCCGCTTATCTCGCCGCACTCGTCGCGGCTGAGGCGAGCCAAAGCGTGACGGACCCGATCAAGCAACGCCACGCATTGGGAACACCATCAAACCCTGTCTATACCGAGATGTTTCGCAGGCCTGCGACGGGCGCTGGTGCGTCCTTATTGGCAGGGGAAATGCTCGCACGTGGCGGCATCATCTATTCGCCTGCGGGTGGCACCCATCACGGGATGCCGGACCGCGCGAACGGGTTTTGTTATTTGAATGATCCGGTGTTCGCGATCCAGTCGCTGCGCCGGAACGGCGCGCGAAAGGTCGCGTATATCGACATTGACGCGCATCATCCCGACGGGGTGGAACATGCCTTTGCGGATGATCCTGATACGCTGCTGATTTCGACGCATGAGGAAAATCGCTGGCCACGCACGGGGGCTGTGACGGATGTGGGTGCGGGGCAAGTGTGGAATATCCCGTTGCCTGCGGGTGTCGGAGATGACGTGGCCGCACTTGTGCGCGATGCGGTGATCCTTCCGGTGGTTGATGCGTTCCAGCCCGATGCGATTGTGTTGCAATGCGGCGCCGATGCCGTTCTCGAAGACCCGCAATCGCGGATGGCGTGGTCAAATCAGGCACATTGGACCTTTGTCGCAATGTTGAAAACCATGGCCCCGCGTTATCTGGTACTAGGCGGTGGGGGCTATAATCCGTGGTCTGTCGGACGCTGCTGGGCTGGTGTCTGGGCTGTGCTGAATGGCTTCGACGTGCCCGAAGTCCTGCCCGAAGCGGCGCAGGATGTGTTGCGCGGGCTGACATGGGAAGGCCAAAAGCGGGTCAAACAGCCGCCCGAACATTGGTTAACGACCTTGGCCGACGATCCACGCCACGGTGCTATCCCCGACGAGGTTCGCGTCCGTGTGTTGACGTTGCAAGAGAGGTTGAAGCGATGGATCTAGGCTTGTCAGGTTGGATTACAATCCGGATAAGGTTTCTATGCGTTTGATGTTCCTCTGCCTTTTGTGCTGCGTGATGCCGATCAAAGCCTTGGCTGACGATCTGGTTGTCTTCGCGGCTGCCAGCCTCAAAGGGCCGCTGGACGCGATTGCAGCGGATTTTGGCGACGTGGTGGTGTCTTATGGCGGCAGCGGCACATTGGCGCGGCAGGTGTCACAAGGCGCCCCTGCGGACGTTGTTTTGCTGGCGAATGCAGCCTGGATGGACGTGCTCGTGGCAGACGAATGGGTCGCAACGGCGGTCCCGTTTGTGGGCAATGCGTTGGTGATTGTCGGACAACCGGACGCCGATGAAGTCGCGTTAACGCCTGATGGATTAACCACGGCGCTGGGCGGCGGGCGGATCGCGATGGGCTTTACGAACAGCGTGCCTGCGGGGATCTACGGGAAAGTGGCGTTAGAGGCGCTGGGCCTGTGGGAAACGGTAGCACCACGCGTTGTCGAAGTGGATAATGTGCGGGCGGCGTTGAATCTTGTCGCACGTGGCGAGGTCCCGATTGGCGTTGTTTATCAAAGTGATGCGCTGATTGTACCAGAGTTGGAAATCGTCGCGCGGTTTCCCCGCGATAGCCATCCAGAGATCGCGTATTTCGCAGGTGTCACGGCGCAGGCGACACATCCAAAGGCCGCAAAGTTTATAGCATTTCTAGGGACCGAGGCGGCGCAGAAAGCGTTGTCTGACGCGGGTTTCTGCACCGATCGTCAACGGTGCTAATGTATGCAGTTTGATCCGGCATTTTGGGGGATTGTAACGCTTTCTTTACGGATTGCGGCTACAGCAACGATGATCGCATTGCCGCTGGCTGTGGCCGTCGCATGGTTGCTTGCGCGGCGTCAGTTTTGGGGGCACCGCATTGTAAACGGGTTAGTGCATTTGCCGCTGGTTTTGCCGCCTGTGGTGACGGGCTACCTGTTGTTAATCGTGTTTGGCCGCAACGGGCCCGTTGGTGGCGTGCTGTACAAACTGTTTGGCGTGACTTTAGCGTTCAACTGGACTGGGGCTGCGTTGGCGGCAGGGATCATGGCATTTCCGCTGATGGTACGGGCAATCCGGTTGGGATTCGAGGCAGTCGATAGCGGGATTGAAGCTGCCGCTGCGACCTTGGGCGCATCGCCGCGCCGCGTCTTTTTAACGGTGACATTGCCGTTGATTGCACCCGGCATTTTGGCGGGAACGGTGTTAGGTTTTGCCAAGGCGCTGGGCGAATTCGGCGCAACGATTACCTTTGTCGCAGCCATTCCAGGGCAGACCCAAACGATCCCATCAGCGATCTACGGGCTGCTTCAAGTTCCAGGCCAAGAGGGGGCTGTCGTGTGGTTGGTCGCGGTGTCGGTGGTGCTGGCGATGGGCGCGTTAATCGTGTCCGAGTGGCTGGCGACACGGATGACAAAAAGGCTGGCGGCATGATGCTGCAGGTCGATATTCAAGCGCGGATCGGCGAGTTGGATTTGGACATTCAGATGGATGTGCCTGCTGGCGTGACCGTCTTGTTTGGCCCGTCTGGTGCGGGAAAAACGACAGTGACTAATGCGATTGCAGGGCTGTTTAGGCCCGACAGTGGGCAGATAAAACTGGGCGATAAAGTGCTGTTTGACGGGCGACAAAACGTGCCGCCACATCACCGTCTGATGGGCTATGTGTTTCAAGATGCACGCCTTTTTCCGCATTACACCGTGCGGCAGAACCTGACCTATGGTGGAAACCACGACTTTGACCAGATCGTCGATGTGCTGGGGTTGGGCGAGCTGCTGGCCCGCAGGCCAGCGGGCTTGTCAGGTGGTGAAAAACAACGTGTCGCACTGGGGCGCGCGTTGATGTCGAACCCCAAACTGTTGTTGATGGATGAACCGCTTGCCGCGCTCGATGGTCCGCGCAAATCAGAGGTGTTGCCCTTTATCGCAGAGATCGCGGCGACGCGAAATTTACCTGTCATTTACGTCACCCACGCCATGGCCGAGGTCACGCAATTAGCCGACCAATTGGTGCTGATCGACAATGGCAAGGTCGCGCACAAGGGGCCTGTGATCGACGTTCTGGCCGATCCGATCGCGGCGAAATACTTTGCAAAGCGGGACGCGGGCGCGTTGATCGAATGCGTCGTCGAACGGCACGACATCGACGAAGGTATCACCGTTTTGGCCTCTGGCGCTGGGCCCATTTTATTGCCCGGGCAGGTGGGGCGCGTCGGCGTTGGGTTGCGGCTGCTGATACCTGCGCAAGATGTGATGCTATCGAAAACAGCGCTGCAAGGTCAGTCCGCGTTAAACATGATCGAGGCGGTCATCGACGACATCAAATCGCTACCGAACGGAAATTTGGCAGTGATTTTACAGGCGAAAGAACTGCCGATTTGGGCGGAACTGACGCCGTTGTCGGTCAGGAAGTTAGGATTTGAAGCGGGGCAAAACGTCTTTGCGATCTTCAAAGCGACCGCCGTGGGGCCAGTTTAAGCAGGCGCTTTGGCTTTTTCGAGATAGGCGTCCATCGCAGGTTTATACGCGATTAACTCTTTTGCGACCTCGGCATAACCGCGCAAGCGGGCGTCATAGGCCAGCACCGCGTCGGGCCATGTGATCGGCAAATCGATCGCGGTCTCAAAGGCTCTGATCCATGCGAACGTCACCGCAAATCCGCAGTCGCACATCCAGAGCGTGTCGCGGTCCAATGGGTCGCTGGATAGCAGCACGGCAAGCGAGGCGAGGTGTTTGGAAATCGCCGCGCCGCCCGCGTTCACAGCGTCGATGTTGCGGGTTCCGTAGGCGACCTGTGGGTAAATCGCACGCACGGCGGGCTCTAGTCGCGTGTCGTGCATCCGGCTTTTTTCGCGCGCTTTAGCGCGAAGTTGCACGGTTTCAGGTAGCATTGGAACGTCTGGAAACGCCTCTTCAATGTATTCAGCGATGGCTTCAGAGTCGGCTAAAACCAGATCGCCGTGGATCATTGCGGGCAGGTTTCCTGATGGGATCAGTGCCTTATACTCCGCCGATCCGTAGCCGCCCGGAGGTGGCAGTTCGGTAAATGCCACGCCCTTGTGACGCATCAAAATCCGCAGTTTTGCATTATAAACCGAGACGGGAACAGCGTAGATCGTCAGCATTTTCAAGCCCTCATGACTAAGGCTGGATATGTCCAAATATCCAGCCTTAGGTTCGAAAAGTATAATTTATTCAGCCAAAAGCTGCCATTTCACGCCCAGTTCATCGAAAAATCCCTGTTCTTGCTTCAGGGTAATCCATGTGTTGACGTAGTTAATCCAAACCTGATCGTCTTGGCGCATCAACATCGCGATGGGCGTGGGCGCACGGCCTGCGTCAACTGGGACGATCATCAATTGGTCGTATTGCGCGACTAGTTTGTTGGCCTCGACGTTCGATGTGATGCTGGCATCAGCGCGACCGACGAGTACTTCTTGGAAGTCACGCGCAGGCGCTTCGACGATGCGGTGCTCGGCGTCGGGAAAGAATTCTTTGATCTGGGTTTCTTGTGTCGTGCCGAGCGTGGCCGCGACGGATACGTCAGCCATGTTCAGGTCTTCCCACGATGTAAAGCGTTCAGCGTTTTCGGTTAACGTCAAAGGCACGGTCGTCAGCGAGAAATAGGTGTCGGAATAACCCGCAGCCTTGGCGCGCGATGGCGAAACCGAGGCCGATCCGGTGATGTGGTACTGTCCGGACGTCACGCCGCTGACCAAAGTTTTCCAGTCGGTCGCGACAAATTCAACCTCGACGCCCAAATCGGCGGCAAGTTCGGTCATCACGTCAATGTCGTAGCCTGTGTACGAATTTGTGGCGACGTCTTTCATCGTCATCGGGTTCCAGTCGCCAGTCGTGCCGACTTTGAGCACGCCTTCGCTGAGGATATCGTTCAACGCAGATTGGGCTGTTGCCGACACGGTGCTGGCTGCCAAAACGGCAGTCGCGGCAACAATTTTAAAGAATTTCATGGGGTTTCCCTTTTCGTTTGAACGTTGATACCTAGTTTGCCTTACACAAACGGCAATGCAAAGAGGTGACGCTTTGATCTTGCTCCACTCACGGTCACTGCTGCGTGATCAGATCAAGGACACCGAATGAGCGACCCCCAAACGCCGATTATCTCAATGCGGAACGTGTCGAAATTCTTTGGCGATTTCCAAGCCTTGCGAGACGTTAACCTTGATGTAAGGCTCGGTGAGCGTGTGGTGATTTGCGGCCCGTCGGGGTCGGGGAAATCGACGTTAATCCGTTGTATTAACCGTCTAGAGGCGCATGAATCTGGCGAAATTATTGTGGATGGGACGGTGTTAACCGATAACCCCAAAAACCTTGATAAAATTCGCGGCAATGTTGGGATGGTTTTTCAGCAATTCAATTTGTTTCCGCATTTGACCGTGATTGATAACCTGACGCTTGGTCCGCGGCGTGTGCTGGGTCTGTCAGACGCGGATGCAAAGTCGCGTGCGATGAAATATCTGGAACGCGTCCAAATCCCTGATCAGGCAGACAAATTTCCACGTCAATTGTCCGGTGGGCAGCAGCAACGCGTAGCAATTGCACGGTCATTATGTATGGAGCCGCGGATTTTGTTGTTCGACGAACCGACGTCCGCGCTTGACCCTGAAATGATCGCGGAAGTGTTGGAAGTGATGACAGAATTGGCTGCGTCGGGCATGACGATGATCGTCGTGACCCATGAAATGGGATTTGCCCGACGGGTCGCGGACACGATGGTATTCATGGATAAGGGCGAAATCGTCGAAACCGGCGCACCAGAAGACGTGTTCACCGCGCCGAAATCCAAACGCTTTGGCACCTTCCTTCAGCAAATTTTGAACCACTAAAGGCGTGATGATGAAAAGATTAACGATCTGCGCCGCATTGATGTTGCTGGCTGGCTGTTCCGGCAATTGGGGCTGGTACGTGGTCGACCCAACCACGCCTAAAGGATTGATAAACCTCAAATTCATGCTGAACGGCATGTACTACACGATCCTGTTGTCGGTCACGGCAATCTCGATATCGGTGGTCGTTGGGTTGCTGGTCGCATTGCCGGGGTTGTCGCCGAAAAAAGGCTGGCGCAGGTTCAACCGCACCTACGTCGAAATCGTGCGCGCCGTGCCGATCTTGGTCTTGATCCTGTGGGTATACTACGGACTGCCGACATTAACGGGAATCACGTTAAACGTGTTTTGGGCGGGCGTTTTCGCCTTGGCGCTTTCCGATAGTGCCTTTCAGGCTGAGATTTTTCGGGCGGGCATCCAGTCGGTTGCAAAGGGGCAATACGAGGCGTCGCAGTCAATTTCGCTTAGCTACCGCGACACGATGCGCTTTGTGATTTTGCCGCAAGCGATTAGGCGGATACTGCCCGCGCTCGGTAATCAATTGGTTTATATGATGAAAATGTCGTCTCTGGTGTCCGTGATCGGGATGCAAGAATTGACGCGCAAAGCCAACGAGCTGATCGTTTCAGAATACCGACCGCTGGAAATCTACACGGTTCTTGTTCTCGAATACCTTGTGCTTATTTTGATTGTGTCCGCTGGTGTGCGTTGGGTTGAACGTCGTTTGCAGGCGTCAGAGATCTGACCCTAAAACGCCTCATCAACCACGGATTGTATTGAGACATGGGTGGAGGTGTTCGAAACATGGGGCAAAGACGATATTTTCTCGCCCAGAACCCGCCGATATTCATGAATGTCGGCGGTGCGCACTTTGAGTAAATAGTCGAACGCACCCGCGATCATGTGGCACATTTCGATCTCGGGCATTGTGCGGGCAGCTTCATCAAAGGCGCGAAGGGCCTTTTCAGTGGTGTCGTTAAGCTTGATTTCGATGAACGCGACATTGCTACGTCCCAATTTCGCAGGATTCACGACGGCCCTAAAACCGGTGATGTAGCCTTTGTTTTGCAGGCGTTTCAGTCGTACTTGGCAGGGGGTCTTGGTTAACCCGACTTTGTCCGCCAATGCGGTGACAGAGATTCGCCCATCAACGCGCAGAATCCGTATAATTGCGCGGTCAAAACGGTCAAGTTCGCCGGACGCATTGGCTTGATCAGAGGCTTCGCCCATTTCCTGCCCCTTTTTTGGTTTGTTTCGCAATGAATAACACCCATTTCAGGCTGAATGACTTTCGCCGTTATGCTACCGCTTGTCTACTCTTGATAAGGTTATCGACATGGAAAATCTAACGCCCATCCGCCTAAAAATTCGTAAAGATCACCTTCGTAATGAAGATGAGGTGCTTGCTGAACTACAGCAACGTGCTGATTTTTCAGAAGAATTCCGCAGTAATGCGGTGGACTACGGGATTAACCTTGTCAACGCGATCCGCAATGACAGCAAACCCGGCCTGATGGAGATATTTTTAGCTGAATATGGTCTGTCCACGAACGAAGGCATCGCGCTGATGTGCTTGGCCGAGGCCCTGTTGCGGGTGCCCGACGCGGACACGATTGACGCCTTGATCGAAGATAAAATCGCGCCGTCCGCATGGGGTGAACACCTCGGGAAATCCAGTTCATCGCTGGTGAATGCGTCGACCTGGGCGTTAATGTTAACGGGTAAAGTTTTAAAAGACGGCACCGGCATGGCGTCGGTTTTGCGGTCCGCAGTCAAACGTTTGGGCGAACCTGTGATCCGCGTCGCGGCGTCCCGTGCGATGAAAGAAATGGGCGCGCAATTTGTGTTGGGCGAGACGATTGAACGTGCATTAGAGCGTGGTCGTAAACGCGAAAAGCAGGGTTACACTTATTCATATGATATGTTGGGCGAGGCTGCGCTAACCGCCAAGGACGCGATTGCGTATTTTGATGCATATGCAAACGCGATCAACGCGTTAGCGGGCGAATGTAAGTCGGACGATATCCGCGAAAACCCAGGTATTTCGATCAAACTATCTGCGTTGCACCCGCGTTACGAGGTCGGTCAGCAGGATCGCGTGATGCGAGAGTTAACCGAACGAATTCTAAAGCTCACCAAGATGGCCCGCGACGCTGGCATGGGGCTGAACATTGACGCGGAAGAGGCAGCCAGGCTTGATTTATCGCTCGACGTGATTGCTGCTGTTTTGGCCGACGAAAGCTTGCAAGGCTGGGATGGATTTGGCGTCGTTGTGCAGGCTTATGGTAAACGTGCGTCCGGCGTCATCGATTGGTTGCACGGATTGGCAACGCAACTTGACCGCAAAATCATGGTGCGGCTGGTGAAAGGTGCCTATTGGGACACTGAAATTAAGAACGCTCAGGTCGAAGGGCTGGATGGCTTTCCTGTATTCTCTCAAAAATCGGCGACCGACGTGTCCTATATTTGCTGCGCAAAACAACTGCTCGGCCTCAGCGACCGGATTTATCCGCAATTCGCGACGCACAACGCACACTCGATTGCAGCGATTTTTGAAGTCGGCGCTGACCCTAAAAGTTATGAATTCCAACGGCTTCATGGAATGGGCGTGGCGTTGTATGACGTTGTTCTTAAGCAGAAAAACGCACGATGCCGGATTTACGCACCAGTTGGCGCGCACAAAGATTTGCTGGCCTATCTCGTGCGGCGGTTGCTTGAGAATGGCGCGAACAGTTCGTTTGTGAACCAAATCGTCGACAAGGATGTGCCGCCGCGCGTTGTCGCGGCCGACCCGTTTGCCGCTGTTAAGCCTGATTTCACCACTGTGCGTGCGCCGTCCGACTTGTTTACGCCAGAGCGATTAAATTCCAAAGGTTGGGATATACGCGATCGGGACGACCTTGACGCGATTGATAAGGCGCGGTCCGAGTTTTCAAAAACGATGTGGCGTGTTGGTCCCCTTGTGGTAGCCGAAAGTTCGGACGGTGAAGTTGTGGCGGTCCAGAACCCTGCCAAACCGTCTGATTTGGTTGGATTGGTACAGTACAGTTCTGAAGAAACGGTTAAAACGGCTATTGAAAACGCTCAGAAATGGGACGCGACTCCTGTCGAGCGGGCAGAAGTTTTGAACAAAGCAGCCGATCTGTACGAGCAGTATTTCGGCACCTTTTTCGCGTTGCTGGCCCGCGAAGCTGGCAAAACTCACATGGATGCGATTGCAGAGTTGCGCGAGGCCGTCGATTTTCTGCGCTATTATGCGGCGCGTGCGACTGAATTGACTAATCCTGCACGCGGGATTTTCACCTGTATTTCACCTTGGAACTTCCCGCTGGCGATTTTCACGGGGCAGGTTTCGGCGGCTTTGGCGGCTGGAAATGGCGTTTTGGCGAAGCCGGCTGAGGCGACAACGCTGACCGGCGTTTTTGCGGCGCAATTGCTGCATGAAGCGGGCGTGCCTGTTTCCGCGTTGCAATTGATCACGGGCGAAGGGCGCGATGTCGGCGCATGGTTAACGCAGTCCGATAAAGTGAACGGTGTTTGCTTCACCGGATCAACGCGCACAGCCCAAGCCATTAACCGTAATATGGCAGAGCATATGGCCCCAACCGCGCCACTGATTGCGGAAACTGGCGGCCTAAATGCGATGATCGTGGACAGCACAGCGCTGCCGGAACAGGCGATCCGTGACATTGTTGCATCGGCATTCCAATCAGCAGGGCAACGGTGTTCAGCACTGCGCGTTCTCTATGTGCAGGACGACGTCGCGGACTTGTTCTTGGAAATGCTCTTTGGTGTTATGGACGAGCAGGTCATCGGCGATCCGTGGGATATTCGCACCGATCTTGGCCCGCTTATTAACCAAACGGCAAAGAACGGGATCGAGGCGCATGTTAACCCTTACGGGCAGGCAGGGCGCGTTCTGAAACATGTGCCGTTCCCCGCTGAGGGTCATTTTGTGCCGCCGTGTGTGATCGCGATTGATAGTATTTCGGAGCTCAAAGAAGAGGTTTTCGGTCCCGTTTTGCATGTCGTGCGCTTTGAATCGGACGAATTGGATCAAGTCATTGCAGACATTAACGCAACTGGTTTTGGCCTGACGTTTGGCATTCATACGCGCATTGATGATCGCGTGACCGACGTGACGAGCAGGCTGAATGTCGGCAATATCTATGTGAACCGGAACCAGATTGGCGCGGTCGTTGGGTCGCAACCCTTTGGTGGGGAAGGGCTTTCTGGTACTGGACCAAAGGCTGGTGGTCCTGATTATGTGACTCGTTTCACTGATCCCGGGCGCAGTGTTGCGGCGGACCCTGATACCCAAGACGCCACGCAAACTGCGGTTCAAACGGCTATCGATGCAACTAAATATCGCCGCGTTTCGCTATCAACGACCGCATTGCCTGGACCCACGGGCGAATCGAATATGTTGTCGGTTTTCGGACGCGGTAAAGTGCTATGCCTCGGCCCAGGCGATGTCGCGGCCGCAGAACAGGCGAAAATCGCAGAGTCGGCCGGATGCGCCCCAACCGTTTTCGCAAGCGGTGTCGCGCCGGACGTTCTGACTGCGTTGGAAGGGGTCGATGTCGTCGTGTCCTATGCCGATGACGCGACCTTGTCTGCGTATCGCGGTGCATTGGCCGCGCGTGACGGCAAGCTTATCCCATTGATTGCAGAGCATGATTTGGCTGATCGGTGTAAATTGGAACGACACATCTGCATCGACACAACCGCTGCGGGTGGCAACGCGACACTACTCGCATCGGTCTAGATTTTGCGACAAATGGTTTGGGGCGTCGGGCGGATAATGGCTTGACGCCCCAGTCCGCACCCCATAATCAAGCGCAAGGACGGCGAGTTGGTAGAGTGGTTATGCAGCGGATTGCAAATCCGTGTACACCGGTTCGATTCCGGTACTCGCCTCCACATCTTTTCAATGACTTAGCAGCTTTCGCCCAGACGGGCGGTGAAAAGTCTAAACAAATGTCTAAACATTCTGTTTTTGTTCTGTTCTCGAGAGGGCTGCATTTAAGCTGGTTTTTGCCCTAACACCCACAGGAATAGTATAGCCAGAATTGGGCTAAAAATTAGGGACAGGAGAACCCATCCCACAGTGCTGCGGTTTCGGCTTTCAGCCATTCGGGCTGGGACAAGTATGTACAACCAAAGCCCGAACCAAAGCATCAGTATGACCGCGATGATGGGAATAATACTTTCCATTATGAACGTTGCTCCGATCTCATCTGTTGCGCTTGAACAGCTCTGATCCGTTGGCGCAGTTTTTTGGTGTAGTGCTGGACCATTGCAGGGCTTTGTCCGGTCACTGCTGCGATGAGGTCATCATTACAGCCTGCCTCAAGCAGTTCACAGGCTGCATTGTATCGCCAACTGTGAATGTCGTAGTCGAGCGCCTTGATCGCTTCGCGCACGTTCCTGACGGCTTGTGACGCACCGCGATAGGACCAGCGGTTAGTTCCCCGCTCATTGGTCAGGATGAACACCGAATGGCGGCTGGCGGCGTCTAAGGCGACTTGCAGCTCGGGTAGGATAGGGACCCACAGCTCTTTGGCGGTTTTGTTCTGTTTGATCACAAATGCGCCGTCCTGAATGTCAGACCAGCGCATTTCGAGAACATCACCGATCCGCTGACCTGTTCCGACACACAGCTCCATGACAAGACGTTCACGAGAGCCGATAGGGCAAGTTGCTCGGTAAACGTCGAGCAGCTCGCGCGGCCATGGTTCACGGGCGACCTTATCGGTTTTAATTTCTGGAACGCCTTTGGCTGGGTTCGTCTCACGCCAGCCGAGATCGACTGCGTGTTCCATGAGGATACGCAGGACGCGGAGCGAGTAGTTTGCGAAGTAGGGTTTTTCGGCATTCGCGTCGCGAAGCCGTATCACGTCTTTACGTTGCATCTTGGCTGGGTTTGCGTCGCTCATGATCGATAGAAAGAACTTGAGGTACTTATCGTAATCCAGAGCGGTACGCGGTTTTAGGCGCTTGTAGCGGGGCGACCTATGATAGTTCGCAATGAGAGCAGCAAAGCTGCGAGAACTCACCCGCATAGGCTTTTCTTTGCCATTCAGAATATCGGCGTATTCTTTCCAGAACTCAGGAGTACCGAATTCGCTTTGAAATTTCTGAGAAGGCCAACCGCGTCTTTGAAAATAGAGCCCGTTGCGTTGTTTATAGACGTGTTTAGGAAGCTCACGTTTTGCCATAGTGCATATTTATCCTCTCAAATTCGTCTCTGACGTTTTCTTTGGAAAGCTCAATTTCAATCCTGCGACCTTCTATACTGACACGATGAACAGATTTTCCCGCACCTTCGAAGGCTCGGAGCAGGCTCAGCGCTTTTTGTTCAACTGTCGACGACATTTTTACTCTCTTTTCGGGTACTGTTTATGGGCAGCAACCGTTCTATGTTCCGCATATTTATTGGTTTGCGCATCCAGTGGTTGAATGAATAATTTATCTTCATGCAAACAATTATGCAGTTGAATCTAGAGGGTAGCTTGATTCAGTGGCAAGAGATTTGTTCGATGGGCCAATATCAAGTGCGGCGCTGCAGATTTAACATAATAAAAATATGTATAGACTTTGGGGGCGTGTCAGTTGTTCGTGTCAGTAAAGATTTTTCGAGAAATATGACTGAAACATTTTGTTATCTGGTGGCTGTCGGCACGCGTGGGATTGGGTCTGTTTTATCATTTCGTGTCAGTAGATGTATACATAGGCAAGGGGGGGGGGTGTTTCCCGCCTCAAGCCCCCTCCGATTCGTATGTCTACGGGGGCATGAGTCTAACGTCTTGAGGCCTAAATTCAGACTGTCCTAAACTGGGAGCGTCGTGGTCGCTCTGAATTTACGCGGTTAGAGGTCGCAGAGCGCCGTTCAAGGTGTTTTTGGGGTGGTCTCGTGCCAGAGATCTACCTTGGTTCTTCTAGACGCCTCTCCGTGCTGCTGTGGTGCTAAAATAGTCCGCTTGCTGCGATATGCTGGGCAGATTGCGGACATTCGCTGTGGTTGAGAAAAGGCCGCACTGAATGCCTTAGCAGCGCTCTGTTGATGCTTTCGAATTTGATTTTGTTTCGGTATCAAGCGCGGAGGGGCTTGACCATTTGCAGTCGGGGCTCAAAGTTATCGAAGCCGGCCCAGGGAGCAAAGAATGATTTCGCGCATAGAAATTGACGGATTTAGATCATTGATTGATTTCCAACTTGATATGCGGCCTGGTTTAAACATTATGGTGGGTCCCAACGGCGCAGGAAAAACCAATATTATTCTGTTCTTTGAGTTTCTTACGAGTCTGATTGACAATCAACTTTCTGAGGCAATCAACCGTTGTGGCGGCGCAGGTTCGATATTCCGAAAAACCGAAGACGGCGGTTTTGTGAAAGAGATTAGGGTAAATATATTAGGTTATACAGAGTCTCCTTACGCGAAATCAGAGCTCCGATATATTCAATATCAGTATGAGTTTACAATCGGGCTATCCCATGACGATGATTTTGTCTTTTTTAAACAGCAAAAGTTCAGCATTTCTTCTAATAAAAAAAGGATGAACGATCAGTCTTGGGATCTGGTTCTGTGGTCTGATTTTGATGAAGAAAGCCAAACAAATACTACGAAGATCAAAAGCGTCGATTTCCGCAAGGCACCAGAAAATGCTTGGAGATTTGCTGGTCAGGATTCTTTAACGAAAGCAAACAAAACCCGAGCAATCGAAGCCATGTTGAATAGGTCGATTGACTGGGATCGTCCCCTACCGACAATAGCAAGTGTACTTATGACGGAGGCTAGAGATGTCGTTCGTGATTTTGCGAGCGGGAACGCGCTTAATGTCGAGCCGGCTATTGCTAAAAAGTATGAGGATAGTGCTACAGCTCCGGGAATACGGCGAAATGGAGGAGGTTTGGCTGCTACGCTTTACTCTCTAGATAGGCTCGAAAACTCTAATGCGCCTCGGGTGAAAATGCGTCCACGACCGGCGATCTACCGAAACAGTTCGCCACCGTTTCTTGCTGCAAAAGGAACGCTCTCAAAGATCAACGAATACGTTCGGCTGGTCAACGATGAGATTATCAAAATCGCAGTTCGAAAAGATCATGATGACAATAACTTAAAGATTTTCGTTACCCTAAAAGGCACGAAAAAAGACCTTAGCTTGCCGTTTGCTTTCATGTCGGATGGTACAATCAAATGGATTACTTTGGTCACTGCTATTTTTACAAATAGGGAGATGTTTGCAATTGAAGAGCCCGAGAACTTTATTCACCCTGCGATGCAACAAGAAATTTTGGACCTGATGCGAAATGCGAGAGGCTTTGCCAAGAAAGATAACTTTGTTTTGATGACGACACATTCTGAAACCTTGTTGAACGCTGCCGCGCCCGATGAAGTGATCACTGTGCGTATGGAGAATGGTAGAACGATTCCCAACAGGCCTCAGAACCCCGAAGAGCTCAAAAGCGAGATAAACCGTTCAGGATTCGGACTTGGCTATCTATATCTCGCAGGTGCCTTAGAAAATGGCTGACCCAGCGTTTTTTGTAGAAGGCCATATGGAACAGCGGTTCATTACCCAAGTTTGCAAAGGTCAGCCCGTTAGAAGAATCGGGTGCAACGGAGATCAAGTTTCAATGGCTGGGATGGCGAAGCACCTAGCTCCATTGCTAAGGCTACTTGAAAATAGATACCCAAGGGTTGTTTTTTTTGATCGTGAAAGACGCGATGAGAGCTGTGTGGAGCTGGCTGAACAGCTGCTAGTTGAGCTTGAGAAATATGAAGTTAGCGTCGAGAACCTTGTGATCGGGGTCGCAGATCGAACCATTGAAAACTGGATTCTTGCTGACAGCGGATTGCCTGAAACTGTTGATTGCCTCTCCGCAGGCACTTCTAATATTGAAGGTCAATTCGGCAAAAGCCTTATGCGTAACGCAATGAATGCATCTAGTGGCTATAAAGAAACAACTACGGGTTTGATGCTTTTAAAGAGTATGCGTCCTTCGGTCGCGAGAATTAATAGTGAATCATTATCCCATTTTTTAGATCAGCTCGACTTTCCATGTTGGTGGCTAGATCGGTGAGGCAGGTCTCTATTTAATGCTTTAGCGAATACATGCTTTCTTATGAAGTGCTCTAGCCACGTCTGGGGGCGTCGCAACGTTTGTTGTTCTTGGCTTCAACAGAATAAGAGAAGCCGCATCGCAGCATTTACTACGGTCACCAATGGGCCGCTAGCTTTCAGAGCATTCCACCCGAACTATGCTTGGGGCGGACTCAGCCGTGTAAAAATACAATTCCTCGCTGTACACAGGGCCCTCAGCATAGCCATCTGCAGTCGCGATAATTTCGCTTCCTTCTGTATAGCCGTAGCAAGTAAAGAAATATTCGCTGCCTTTCTCAAGCCCAGAATACACGACAGCGATTGTCTGCAGATGCTGTACACCTTGAAGTCGCACTTCAACCGCTTCAGCCTTAGTTGTCGAGAGTGCCATTATGGCTGCGGTCATAAAAAGTTTCATCCTAATCCCTTGTATTCATTGGTAGCGATTTGACCATGAACCAAACCATTCCGTGAAGCTAACTTGTGGTTCGTAAGTTGTCGAGTTGAACAAATTTGCGAATTATTATCGTTTCGATCGAGCCATCTAATGTCCGCTTCGGGGATGTTGCATCGCCGCGTCGTCGTCCTCGACCAAGGTCCACAATGGGACCTGTGCGTCTAAACTTTCATGATATGTTCTTGCGTAATTTTGGTTTGGTCTAGGAAATAAATTCATTGTTTTCAATTGGATGCCTAGTCTTGCAAATCCGTGTACACCGGTTCGATTCCGGTACTCGCCTCCAATAAAACCAATAACTTGTGGTGTGCTGTTTTGTGCGGGGTCGGACCTGCCACACACGCTGCCACACATTCACGATCTGTTTTTGTTCTGTTCCCGCGCCTTATTGGCGGACCTTGCGCGGGCTTTCTGACGTTCGCCACCCGCATAAAGCTGCACCATTTTCACGGTCTTGTGGCCTGTGATTGCCATGATGGACGGATCATCCAGACCGACGCGGGCAAGTTCTGCCGTGGCGGTGTTTTGCCTGGCATTCCCTGAACTCGTTTTTCGGGTCAAAAGTATTGACCTGCTCCCCCTGAAAAGTCCGGTGTTTAGGGTTAGCCTGTTTTCCGAGAAGGAGACCAGAGTGATTTGGCTAAAGCGTTCCGCTATGGTCTGAGCCGTCGAGACGCCTTCAGCCTGTTCCTGACCGACGGGCGTGTAGCAATAGACAACAATCTCGCCGAGCGCGCCCTGCGCCCAATTGGAGTAGGACGGGAAAACTGGCTCTTTGCAGGGGCAGACACAGGCGCAGAAACTCTCTCACGCGCCATGGCCATCATCGAAACCGCCAAGCTGAACGGCTTTGATCCGCAGGCCTACCTTGCCGATGACGCCCGTCGTAAGCTGGCACTCTGGCGATACGACTACAACAACGTCAGGCCGCACTCATCGCTTGGGAACCAAACACCGGCAGAAGCGCGTCGAGCGCTTGAGCAATGTGAGGGCTCCGCGCACGACGCGCTTGCCCAAACTGACGACGAAGAATATGAAACCCAGACCCGCAAACTCTCGTTATGAACGAGGGAGCCTCGGGGGGCAGGTCACGTTCCACACACCCTGTTGAACGTCGCGGGAACCTGACCCAACCGCCACAGTCGGACCAGAACTGTTGTGACATTCGACTATCAAAAACATCTCCAAGACTAAAAAGCAGTTGATGTGGTTGCCGATGGAGCTTTCACTTAAAGACCACTGTGGGCTTTTTGCTGACCCGTGAATATGGGGCGGTTACTGCCACCTAGGAAGCACATTTTCTGATGTCTGCTACCGTGTGGCTGTCAAAATGCTTCAACAACCACCGGGGTTTTGGAGGGGGTTTTTGACAGCATAAATCGGGGTGGTTTGTGGGCGTGTCAAAAACGAGGGTTTTTGGAACATTCTTGCAGAATATCTTTGTGGGAAATGGAACGTGATGCCTGTGTTTCTGTTTTTCGGTTCCAAAATTATTGCGGGCTGGTGCAGTATTTTACTAACGCGGGGGACTGATTTTGGGATCAGGGCGGGCAGGTCCACTAATGCGGTCTATATTCGGCCACACGATATAGGCAGCCCAATTCCGCCCGTCAGGCGTGCAATAGACGAGATACTCACCACTGTTCCTATCACTGGGCTTGTATTGAAATTCGCCACATCCTCGAACATTGTTCGAAATGAGAGTGCGTATAATGTTACTCGGTGCATTTGATCGCCATGGCCCAAGGTAATCATCAGCCAACTCTTGTCTTGGACTTTGTCTCGGGATCTCTGTTTCTTTGTCTGTAAAAAAAAGCCAACTGCCGCTCCAATATGCGATAAGTGCGAAAAATAAGCCAAAGAGCGCGAAGATTAGGAACACGCCCCCAGAGGCATTTTCGTCAGGCTCGAACGCCATTAGCGTGCCCGCAACGACAAGGCCGATGAGCATAAAGCAGCAGCCTGCGAAAACTGCTCCTACAATAAGTGTTAAAATAAGTGTCAAGTATCGTTCCCTCGCATAGAATAATTTTTCGTTTTCAATGAATGTAGGGTCTTAGGTGAGGCAAAGCGACCGCTTTTTTTTAGGTCGCCAAAAACGACCGTTTTGGAAGAGTCCTTACTGATCCGTTGAATCTTCGCTAGAGTTTTGATCGTGCTCTTTTTCAATAGAAACCCAAAGAGGACCATGCTGCATCGCACCAAAAAGCGCTATCTCAACATCCATCTCGTGGCGATGGTGTATTCTGAATTGATGTCCAATCCCAGTGCTCACTGCCGTCTCGATCCTTTGCGCATCATTACCCTTGCAGTGCCCATCCAAGAAAATATGAAAGGCTAATCCTTCACTTCGTATTGGCAAGGCACAAGGCAAACCCGAGACGACATCCAATTTTTTACATGTTGAGAAAAACGTAAGTGCTGTTCGCTTAAATCCTGCATCACAACAGCCTAAGAAAAGCGATGAGCGATTGACCTGAGCCCCTAAAACTCCTCCAGATTTGTGTAGAGTCCGCCCAACAAAAGGACGGACAAATGAAGGCACGATTTACGGACGAACAGATCATTCATTGCCCGGCAGGCGATTGCGTAGCAATCTGCCGAGAGGGGCGATGATCAAGGAACAGGAATCTGGTGAGAAGACCGCTGATGTATGTCGACGTCATGGGATCAGCTCCGCGACGTTCTACAAGTACAAATCTAAGTACGGCGGCATGGAGCCGTCTGATGCGAAGCGGTTGCGGGCGTTGGAAGACGAGAACGGTAAGCTGAAGAAGTTGCTGGCCGAACAGATGCTCGACAATGCCATGCTGCGAGATATCAATTTAAAAAAGTGGTGACGATGCGGCCTTTGTCCGCCATTGGTCCGAGGACAATGGGCGCATGGGCAAAGCGGAAAGCTGTGGTCCATCTGTGCGAGGCGCATGGAGTGAGCCAGCGGCGGGCATGTGATTTGCTGCAGATTGATCGGTCAACGGTGCGATATCTGTCGCGCCGTGGTGATGATGCCGAACTGCGCCCCTCTCGGCAGATTGCTTCGCAATCGCCTGCCGGGCAAGGGATGCCATCAAACGCGTGTCTCGTGAACGGCGACGATTTGGTTGCCGCCGCATCCATGTGATGATTGCGCGGGAGGGCTTTGAGGTGAACCACAAGAAAGTAAGGCGCATCTACCGCGAAGAGAAGCTTCAGGTGCGCCGCAGAGGTGGCCGAAAGCGTGCTTTGGGCACAAGGAAGCCAATGGTGCTACCCGATGGGCCGAACCAACGTTGGAGCTTAGATTTCGTGTCTGACGCTCTGACAGATGGTCGCAGGTTTCGCATCTTGGCTGTCGTTGATGACTTCAGCCGTGAGAACTTGGTTCTGGTAGCTGATACATCGCTGTCCGGACACCGCGTTGCACGTGAGCTGGACAAGGTGACCGCAGAACGTGGCATGCCAAAGACGATTGTGTCGGACAACGTCCTATGCGCGGAATGATTGGCTGATTTGGCATCAGGTCATTGTCGTATCGAGCCGTC
>NZ_JACIJM010000002.1 GCF_014199395.1 Yoonia ponticola
CTCCGCGTCTCCGCTTCGTTCCGTCCGCTGCACCGTGTCTGCTTGTCTGCGTCTCCGGTAAAGGGGCTTCTAAGGATAGTACACTGAGGCCGCAAGTGCTTTTTTCGGCTTTTACGAACTTTTTATAAAAAACCTAAAATCTCCATGTTTTTAGCGGCTTAGGGTAATTTCCGTTCGCGGACCCTAGGTCGCGGTGCAAGATCATTAGGCGGAATGTGAAATCAGCCTTTATCAATCTCAAAGCCCGCGTGTTCAGATGGCCTTGTACGCCAGTGAGGGGCCAATCTCTGCGACTCAATCGGGGCAAACCACGTAGATGTCGTAGTGATTTGCTTTAAGCCATCACAGATTTTCGGCGATTCCACTTTAACCGTGCCGCCAGCAGCGCAAGAATCACGATCATGTAGATGATCGGCTCGATTTGAAAGCCTTTCACGAGCCATAGGTAGTGCACCCCGCCCAATATCGCGATGAGGTAGGTCAGCTTGTGCAGCTTGCGCCACGCAGCTCCACCTAGTTTGCGCAGTGATCGGTTGTTCGATGTGATCGCCAGTGGAATCATCAATACAAACGACACCATCCCGACTGTTACATAGGGGCGTTTCACGATTTCCTGCCAGACCCGTGCGAATGTACCGACATCCAACAATGCCCATACGCAGAAATGCGCAAGGATATAGAAGAAGGTCGTCACGCCGAGCGCACGGCGGAACTTCAACAAATTGATTCCCGCGTATTTTCGCAGAGGCGTCACAGCCAGACCCGCAATAAGCAGCTTTAGCCCAAGCGCGCCGTATTCACGTTCCAGCGCATTGATCGGCTCAGGCCCAAGGCCGCCAGTCAGACCGAGGTAAAACAACCACGCCGCCCATGCAGCACCAACCATGTATATAGTCCATGCAGGAATGCGGCGCAGCGTGGTGTTTATCGTGTCGATCATCGTGGCGCCTTTGGCTTAAAATTTCTCGGACAGATCCATGCCGTCGTACATGCTGGCGACGTCTTTTTCGTAGCCGTTGAACATCAACGTGTCCTGACGTGCGGCAAACAGACCGCCACCGATCACGCGCTCTGACGCTTGGGACCAACGCGGGTGGCTGACTTCCGGGTTCACGTTGGAATAGAAGCCGTACTCGCGGGCGTTGGTTTTGTTCCAGCTTGTGTCCGGCTCTTCATCGGTCAACGTCATACGCACGATAGATTTGATCGACTTGAAGCCGTATTTCCACGGCACGACCAGCCGGATCGGCGCGCCGTTCTGGTTCGCTATCGGCTCGCCGTAGATTCCGGTGGCCATCAATGTCAGCGGGTTCATCGCCTCGTCCAGACGCAGACCCTCTACATATGGGAAGTCTAGCACACCGCGGCGCACGCCGATCATGTTGTCGGGCTGCACGACGGTTTCGAAGGCCACGTATTTGGCATCCGACTGCACTCCAGCTTTGTTCAGGATGTCCGCAAGTTCGACACCATTCCAAGGTACGACCATCGACCACGCCTCGACACAACGGAACCGGTAGATGCGTTCTTCGATATCGAGACCATCCATCAAGTCAGCCAAGGCGTATTCGCCCGGATTATCGACCATACCGTCAATCGTGATTTTCCAGTCAGCCGTTTCAAGCTGATGGGCGTTGTTAGCAGGATCGCTCTTGCCGGTGCCAAATTCGTAGTAGTTATTGTAGCTGGTGATTTCCTCAAGCGTGTTCGGCGTCAACTCTTCGCCCGCGGCATTGGCAGATGTGCCGACCAAGCCGATCGCGCCAAGCCCAGCAGTGCCAGCCAAAATCTGGCGACGGTTCAGGAATGCCGCCTTGGGCGTTACATCTGCGTGTGTGAGGTCGTTGGTCCAGCGATAAGCCATAGTGTCTCCGATCATCATGCGTGTTGCATCTTACTTAGGGGTATATACGTCGTTTCCTAAGATAAGTTTCTCACATTGCCGCCAATTCCTGAAACATATGGGAAATACGCCTGTTTTGCGGGGCTTGCGGGGTGTGGTCGCACGCAGTCGGAAACGAAAAATCCCCCGCTGCCTGAGACAACGGGGGATAAATGTAGCTTAATATCGCGTTAGTTAGTGGACGACGGCATCATTCGGTTTGGGCCGTTTGGTGCCCGACACGCGGTCCCCAACAATTAGACCATCCGCACCGGCACTGACCGACACCTCTGATCCGTCCAGCACATCACCGGCCAAGATCATTTCGGCCAGTTGGTCCTGCAAGGCCCGTTGGATCACCCGTTTCAGCGGACGCGCACCAAACACCGGATCGTAGCCTTCGTCGGCGAGCCATTTCAGCGCACCATCATCCAGCGACAGATTGATGTTCCGATCCGCGAGACGTTTGTGCAAACGCCGCATCTGGATTTCAACGATGCCAGCCATGTCTTCACGGGCAAGGCGGTCAAAGATGATCGTCTCATCGAGGCGGTTCAGAAACTCTGGCCGGAAGTGCGCACGCACAGCATCCATCACATCCCGCTTTGCGCCAGACGCATCTGCCCCGTCGGGCAGTTGGCTGAGCGATTGCGCCCCAAGGTTCGACGTCAGAATGATCAACGTCTGCTTGAAATCCACGGTCCGGCCCTGACCATCGGTCAGCACACCGTCATCAAGAACCTGCAACAACACGTTGAACACATCAGGGTGCGCCTTTTCGACCTCATCGAACAGGACAACCTGATACGGCCTGCGCCGCACAGCTTCGGTCAGAACGCCGCCTTCATCATAGCCAACATAGCCCGGAGGCGCACCAATCAGACGGGACACCGCGTGTTTCTCCATGAATTCGGACATATCAATCCGAACCATCGCGTTGTCATCGTCAAACAGGTACTCTGCCACGGCTTTGGTTAACTCTGTCTTACCGACCCCTGTCGGCCCAAGGAACAAGAACGACCCAAGCGGGCGATCCTCGTCGTTCAGTCCAGCACGGGACCGACGTACAGCATTCGCAACAGCACGCACGGCTTGTTTCTGACCGATCACGCGGCGGCCAAGCTCGTCTTCCATGCGCAGCAGCTTGTCGCGTTCACCTTCCAGCATCTTGGATGTCGGGATACCGGTCCAGCGTTCAACCACCTGCGCGATCTGCTCGGGGCGCACGGCCTCTTCGACCATCATGTCTTCGGACGCTTCGGCCTCGGACAGTTTGCGTTCCAAATCAGGGATCACGCCATAAGATAGCTCACCCGCCTTCGCGAGATTCCCTTCACGTTTCGCGATATCCAGCTCCGCCCGCGCACGATCTAGCTTTTCCTTCACCTCACGGGTGCCTTCAAGCTTGTCCCGCTCGGCCTGCCATTTCGCGGTCATCTCTGACGCGCGGTCCTGCAAATCTGCCAATTCCTTGCGCAACTTATCAAGACGGTCCACAGACGCGGCATCGTCTTCTTTCTCAAGCGCCATTGCTTCGATCTGCAACTGCATGATCTGACGATCCAACTGATCCAATTCTTCGGGCTTGGAATCCACTTCCATCCGCAACCGCGACGCAGCCTCGTCAACCAAGTCGATGGCTTTGTCAGGCAAGAACCGATCCGTGATATAGCGATGCGACAACGTCGCCGCCGCGACCAAAGAGCTATCCGAGATCCGCACACCGTGGTGTAACTCGTACTTCTCTTTAATGCCGCGCAAGATCGACACCGTGTCTTCAACAGTCGGTTCTTCGACAATGATCGGCTGGAATCGACGGGCTAACGCCGCGTCCTTTTCTACATACTTGCGGTATTCATCCAGCGTTGTGGCACCAATGCAGTGCAGCTCGCCCCGTGCGAGCGCAGGTTTAATCAGGTTCGCGGCATCCATCGCGCCGTCAGCTTTACCAGCGCCGACAAGCGTGTGCATCTCGTCGATGAACAGAATGATTTCGCCCGCTGCGGTTTCGATCTCTTTCAACACCGCTTTCAGACGTTCTTCAAATTCACCGCGATATTTCGCACCAGCAATCAACGCACCCATGTCGAGCGACATCAGACGTTTATTGCGCAGGCTTTCCGGCACATCGCCATTGACGATTCGCAGGGCAAGACCCTCGGCAATCGCTGTTTTACCAACGCCAGGTTCACCGATCAAAACAGGGTTATTCTTGGTCCGACGCGAAAGCACCTGCATAGAGCGACGGATTTCCTCGTCGCGGCCAATGATAGGGTCAATCCGACCTTCGCGCGCAGCCTCGGTCAGATCGCGGGCATACTTATTCAGCGCGTCAAATCCATCCTCAGCCGACGCACTATCAGCAGTGCGGCCCTTGCGGATGTCATTGATCGTGGCGTTCAACGCTTTCGCATCAACGCCACCTTGATCAAGCGCGTCTTTCGCCTTTGACTTAATCATCGCGAGCGCCATCAACAGGCGTTCAACGGTGACAAAGCTGTCGCCAGCCTTTTCCGCCAGCGTTTCAGCTTCGGCCAAGATCTTGCCAGTTGTAGTATCCATGTAAATTTGCCCAGCGTCACCGCCAACGACAGCAATTTTGCTGACCGCGGCATCAACGGCCTGACGTACAGCAGCCGCATCAGCGCCGGACTTGTTGATCAAGTTTGCCGCCAGCCCTTCGCCGTCGTCCATGAGCGCTTTGAGCAAGTGTTCCGGTGCAAGCCGCTGATGGCTTTCCCGCATCGCAATAGTCTGTGCAGCTTGAACAAAACCGCGCGACCGTTCTGTGAATTTGTCAAGATTCATCATCTTCTCCTTTGATAAGCGCCCTGACATTCGAGGTGCCCGACATTGCGGCACACCCCTGTTTGGGCCTCGTTATTAAGATGGGTAGCACTGGCATCGCTTACAAGATTTCCACGTAAATTTTGCTCAGGGGGAAACTGCGAATGCCTTTCCCATAACATCCCACAACCCCAGATGGCACATTGAGTGCAGGAGGACGTCATTATGCAAAGCACAAGCCAACTCTCGATTGCCTCGACCCCAAGTCGGATATTCCCCCTCTCACCAGAAATGGTGCGGCAACTGCTTAATGATGACGTCTCTGACCTGCGAAAAGCCGAAAGTAACGGTCACAGCAGGGCGGCGTAAAGTACAGTTCCGATCGGTTCCCACGTTGGGTGATCGGTTATAACGATTACTTTGTTAAAGTCGAAAGAGGTGCGGTCCTTCCCAAGAGGTCGCACCTTTTTCTATTCCGGCTCTCTATTTTCAGGCGCAAATATTGACCATCGCGGCCATTTGGGTCACTCGCTGTGAAACCAGATGTAAGGATTCCCCCATGACCCTGCCCGCAGATGACCGCCTGATTGTTGCAATGGATGTGCCGAATGTGGTGGCTGGCATGGCGCTTGCCGACCAGTTGGGCGACAGCGTTAGTTTCTACAAGATCGGGTTGGGGATGCTGACAGGCGGCGGGCTAGCACTTGCCAATGAGCTGAAGCAAGAACGCGGCAAACGCATTTTTCTGGACATGAAATTTTTTGATATTGGCGCAACCGTTGAGGCAGCCGTGCGCGGCATCGCCCAATACGACCTCGATTTCCTAACCGTCCACGGCGACCCCTATGTTGTGAAAGCCGCCAAAGAAGGCGCTGCGGGAAGTGATCTGAAAATTCTCGCCGTGACCATCCTGACCTCGCTCGATCGCGACGATCTGGACGGGGCATGCATAAAAGACGGGCTTATCCCTGATCTCGTGCAAGAACGGGCTGGTCGTGCATTAGAAGCTGGCGCCGACGGCGTCATCTCTTCACCACATGAAGCCGCGTTGATCCGCGCCTTGCCACAATCAAACGGCAAACTGATCGTCACACCGGGCGTGCGGCCTGCTGGGGCGGACCATGGCGATCAAAAACGGGTGGCGACCCCTGCGATGGCAATCGCGAACGGCGCGGACCATGTTGTCGTCGGACGCCCAATCTGGCGCGCGAAAAGCCCGTTGCAAGCGGCGCAAAGCATCCTGTCTGAAATGACAACCGCCTAAAAAGTAGCACTAAATCTGCAGAGCGACCCAAAGTTGGCGATATTTTCTCGCCAGCCAATATCCTTATTTTTATAGCATATTCGCAAGACTCACGTAGTTTCACGTCAGTGTGACCCGTCTGCGGGAACTAAATCGCCGTTCCTACGTTATCTACACAAGAAATGTGTAGGAGATGGCAAGGCAGATCAAAGACTTACAGCACAGAAACCAAACGGTGGATGAAGCGCAAGTCGGATCGGCGAAACCAGTCCAACACCCCAAACGAACAACGATCAAGATCGCCGCGCTGCGCGGCCAGAATAAGAGAGATACGCCATGAACATCAGCCTCGGAGACGTCCACTACAACGCAACAGCCGGTGCATTTGAAGCACGGGTCGATATCGCACGTGAAGAAGCAACGTACCGCTATCCGTGTTCAGTTGCTGGTCCCGTTACGATGGATATGGCGCACGTGCGTGAAAGCCTGAAGCGGCGCGCCGTGCATATGTCCGATAGCAGCCCAGACCTGCTCTCGCACAACTAGGCTAACCCTGCTGGTCAAATCGCAAGCGCTACATCTGTCCCTCGTAAAACTTGCCCCAAGGATTTGACCGCGAACTGCCCGACGCTTCACGCGTCGGGCATTTTTTATGGCTCAGTTGTCGTTAATATCAGTGTCGAAAAAGGTCACTTGGCCCGTTTTCAATCCGAACATCCAACGCAACCCGAGGTATGATCCCAGCGATAGCACAGCAAAGATCACTAGCGTAATTGGCAATGACATGCCCGCAACGCCGATCAGTAGCAACGCACCCATAACCAGCGCGCCCATTGCGAAACCAAGGAAAATCCATCCAGGGATGATTACCTCGGCAGTTGCCAGCAGCAATGCTGCGGACATCCAGACCCACCATTGTTCGTGCAACATTTTACTTACCTTTCAACATGCTAAACGCATTCCCGAAGGCCTCGATTGCATTAGCTGGCAGAATAATCGTCTGCTTACCTTCACTCGCACCCAAGGCATTCAACGCTTCGACTTGTTTCAACGCGACTTGGTACTGCGCGGCCTCTAGGCCGTTTTGCGCTATCGCCACGGCTACAACCTGCGTAGCATAAGCTTCGGCGTCAGCACCAAGACGACGCGCTTTGGCTGCTTGGTCCGCCGCATAAAGATCGGCGTCTGCCTGCAACTCTACAGACCGCTTTTTGCCTTCTGCCTCTGTCACCTGCGCACGCCGCGCGCGCTCCGCGTTCAACTGCTGCAACATCGCCGCACGGGTAGCGGCATCTAGGTTCACATCCAGTATCTCAGCCCGCGTCACTTCGATGCCCCAGTCATCAACCTGCTGGGCGACCTGATCGCGCACAGCGTCGATCAACGTGGCACGGTTAGCTTGCACCTGATCCAGTTCCATCCGGCCAATTTCGGACCGCACGATACCAGCAACAGTGGTCGAGATCGCGGCATCAACGTCGCGAATCCGGTAAACCGTCTTTTCAGGCTCGATAATGCGGTAAAACACCGACGTTTCGACCTGCACCAGCACGTTATCCGACGTAATCGCATCTTGGGTCGCGGTGGGCAACTGACGCTCTAACACGCTGACCTGATGGCGCACACGATCCAGAAAAGGCACGATGAAGTTGATGCCAGGCCCAAGAACAGACCGCAAACGGCCTAACCGTTCAACGACATACTTTTCAGACTGCGGTACGATCCGCACACCAGCCATGATGCAGACGACAATGAATACGGCTAACAAAACGAAAACGAGGTTTTCGTTCAATAATGAGAAAATGAAGTCTTCTAAAGACATGTGAACACCCTTTTGTGAATGGTATTCACATAATCGTCCCTTAGCTCATTTTCAATTCACTACTGTTCGTCGTCCCGATCTGTGTCTTCTGAAACGCATCAGCGACAGTCCCGCCAATGATATCAGCGGTTGCCGCACTCAGCGTCCAACCAAGATGTCCGTGGCCTGTGTTGTAGAACACGCGCTCGGACCGTCCACGACCAACACGCGGCATCATGTTTGGCATCATCGGGCGCAAACCAGCCCACGGCACGCAACTTTCGGTGCTGACATCTGGAAAGTGTTTTTCGACCCAATCGGTCAGCGGCTTGACCCGATCCGCCCGAATATCGCGGTTTTCACCGTTAAATTCGGCAGTTCCTGCAACGCGGAAACGATCAACGCCCAAACGAGACGTCACGATTTTCGCTTTATCATCCAACAACGACACATGTGGTGCTGCAGCTTGGGACACGGCATCAGGCAGGTTTACCGTGATCGAATACCCCTTCACCGGATAGATGTTCACGCGATCGCCCAGTTTCTTCGCAATACTACGCGATCCGACACCTGCGCTGACGACAACACCATCATAGCGCGTTTCGTCTTTTGCACGGATCGTCACTGCATCGGCGTCAGACCGAATATCTGTGACCGCATGGCCAAGCTTGAAATTCACGCCCTGCCGTCTGAGCCAATCCGCCAAGCCAACGGTAAACTTATGGATATCGCCAGTGCTATCGCTCTCGGTCCAGAACCCGCCGATCACATCGCCGCGCAATGTCGGTTCTTTGGCGAGCACCTCTGCGGACGTCAGTTCGGTCCGTGTCAGCCCACCTTGCGCCAGCAATGTGTTCACCCGCCGCGCATGATCCAAGTCTTTCTGCGCATTATAGAAGTGAAGAATCCCCGCTGGCGTAAAATCAAAATCGACGCCCGTGTGATCCGCCATTTCAGCCAGCCCAGCGCGCGCCGCAACTGCCAGCTTTGTCGTCTCAATCGTGTTCGTCTTGTAGCGCGGGATATTTCCGAGAAATTCCGCCATCCACGAAATCTTGTGCCACTGCGGACGCGGGTTCACGGACAGTGGCGCATCAGATTGCATCATCCACTTGATACCCTTGATCACCGTGGACCATTGGTTCCAAACTTCGGCATTTGACGCAGACAACTGACCGCCATTGGCAAAGCTGGTCTCCATCGCCGCGTAGCGCTGACGGTCGTAAACCGTCACATCAAAGCCGCGTTTGTGAAGCGAATAAGCAGTAGTAACGCCAGTGATACCGGCACCAAGAATAGCAATATGAGGCATGGCAAAATCTCCGCCATTGGACGCTTGCGCGCCGTTGCCCCCGCCGTCTTTGGACCTGAGAGATTCACCCCAACAACAGGGCTTGCTCCTTCGGTGGACCATCAAAGGTCTCTCTTCGGCGTGTTATGCCCTTGCACCGGTCCATTTGCCTGAGAGTGACCGGGGCGGTTGCTCCTTCGGCGACGGATTAAACCGGCTCTCCCGGTGCGGACGTCTTGCGCGTTTCGTATCGGAAACAATCGTTCCGATCAATGAAAATCGACAGACATCCGCGTGAGAGTGACAAAAATCCTACGCAGCCCCCCAGCCACCGCCGCCGGGCGTTTTCATGATGAATGTCGCACCGGCTGGCAGGTCGATTTCATCGTTGCCTTTCAACGCAACAATCCGTCCATCGGGCATCCGCGCCGCGTTCTCGCCCGCCTGCCCTGTGTCCCCGCCAGCCACCCCGAACGGCGGCACAATCCGATGCGAACACAGCGTCGTCACGGTCACATCCGTCAGGAACGTCATTTCGCGCAACGCCCCATGGCCTCCGCGATATTGCCCCGCCCCACCGGACCCATGCCTGATGCCAAAGGTATCTAGCCGCACGGGAAACCGTTTTTCCAATATCTCGGGGTCGGTCATCAGCGTATTCGTCATATGCGTTTGCACGGCGTCGCAGCCATTGAACGTAGGTCCAGCGCCAGTGCCGCCAGCAATCGTTTCGTAGTTCTGGAAATCGTCGTTGCCCCAAATGAAATTGTTCATCGTCCCTTGCGAACAAGCCATTGCGCCCAACGCCCCATAAAGCGCATTGCACGCCGCCTGTGACACCTCGGTGTTGCCAGCAATCACAGCAGCCGGATAGCGCGGGTTTAACATTGATCCTTCGGGGGCGATGATGGTGATGGGTTCCAAACACCCTTCATTCAACGGGATATTGCTGCCAACCAACGTGCGGAACACGTACAGAACAACCGCACGGCATACCGCAAATGGGGCATTGTAGTTGCCGCTGTGCTGGTCGCTGGTCCCTGTGAAATCAACGGTCGCGTGGCGCGTGGCGCGATCAACGCTGACCTTCACCTTGATCACCTGACCTTCGTCCATTGGATAATCAAACGCGCCGCCTTCGAGCGTATCAATCACGCGCCGCACGCTTTCCGCCGCGTTGTCTTGCACATGCGCCATATAAGCGGTCACGACATCTGCACCGTAAGTTTCACAGACCTTGAGCAGCGCCTGCCGCCCCGTCTCGTTCGCCGCGACTTGGGCTTTCAGGTCGGCCATGTTCTGCGGAATATTCCGGCAAGGGTATTTGCCCGACGCCAGCACTGCTTCGGCCTCATCACCCAACAGACGGCCACCGCGCACAAGCTGCACATTGTCGATCAGCACACCTTCGTCGTCGATATGCGTGCTGTCAGGTGGCCCCGATCCGGGGGTGCGCCCACCGATATCCGCATGATGGCCGCGCGATCCGAGCCAGAATGCCGCTTTACCATCCACAAAAACAGGCGTCACAACCGTCACGTCGGGCAAATGCGTCCCGCCATTATAAGGCGAATTCAACATGTAGGCGTCACCCTCAACCGCATCGGGGTTCAAGCGCATGACGGTTTTGATGCTGTCCGACATCGACCCAAGGTGGACAGGCACATGCGGGGCATTCGCGACAAGATCACCCTGCGCGTCAAAGATCGCACACGAGAAATCGAGCCGTTCTTTGATATTCACCGACCAAGACGTATTGGCCAAGGTCGCGCCCATCTGGTCCGCGACGGACATAAACAGGTTCGACATGACCTCTAACACAATCGGATCGGCCTTTGTGCCAGCCGCGGGCGGGCGATGTGCGGCCCCTTCGCGGGTCAAGATCAGGTTGCCAGCCGCGTCAATCGCGCCGGACCAACCGGGCTCAATGATATTTGTGCCCGTCGGCTCGAGCACAATCGCAGGCCCTTGAATTTTCGCACCGACACCCAGCGTCGTGCGATCGTATAGCGGCACGTCCTGCGGATCATCAAACGCAACAGGCGTTTGCGCTATCGGCGTCGCGATAGCATCGCCGTTCACGACAGGTGCGGGTGGCGTCGTGGCACCGCCAATCGCTTCGGCGCTCAGCATATCGAACAAAATCGACCGCTCTGGCGATGTGAAGCCAAAACGCTGCTGATGCGCCGCCTCAAAATCCGCTTGCATTGTGGCGGGCGTACCAAACGGCACCTCTAACGGCTGATGCGATCCGTCGTAGCGCAAATGCGCCCGTGCTTCGGTACGGATATCGGTCACACCTTGATTGCGCACCTCGTTTTCAACCTCACTGCGAAGCTCGGCCAATGCAGCCTCTGCCGTTTTCATATCCTCAAGCGGTGCATCCAGTTGCACTTCGCGCAGTGCCCTAATTTCAGCAAGCCCCATGCCAAAAGCGGACAAAACACCCGCATGCGGATGCACAAAAACACGGCTCATGCCCAGCGCGTCAGCCACAAGACAAGCATGCTGCCCCCCTGCCCCGCCAAAGCATTGCAGCGTATAATCCGTCACGTCATGGCCGCGCTGGACCGATATTTTCTTGATCGCGTTCGCCATGTTATCCACGGCAATCCGCAGGAAACCACGGGCGATATCTTCTGCACGACCGGGGCTTTCGCCAGTCTCGTTGCTGACCTGTTCAATCAGGTCCGCGAATTTTGCGACAACCGCATCACGATCAAGCGGTTGATCCCCGTTCGGTCCAAACACCGCTGGGAAATGATCAGGCGACAGTTTGCCCAACATCACGTTGCAATCGGTCACGGTCAGTGGGCCGCCGCGCCGATAACACGCTGGCCCCGGATCGGCACCCGCGCTTTCAGGCCCCACCTGAAAACGACCATCGCGAAACGTACAAATCGACCCGCCACCAGCCGCCACCGTGTGGATATCCATCATCGGGGCACGCATTCGCACGCCAGCAACTTCGGTCTCAAAGCTACGTTCATAATTGCCCGCATAGTGGCTGACGTCCGTTGACGTCCCGCCCATATCAAAGCCGATCAGTTTATCGTGGCCAGCCAGTTCTGCCGTTTTGACCATACCGACAATGCCGCCTGCAGGACCGGACAGGATCGCATCCTTGCCTTGGAATAGCGCCGCATCGGTCAAACCACCCGAGGATTGCATAAACAATAGACGACCACAGACACGGCCCACGTCCAGCGCGCTTGCCACTTGATCCACATATCGACGCAGAATCGGGGACAGATACGCATCGACAACGGTCGTATCGCCACGCGACACAAGTTTGGCGAGGCGCGAGGTCGCATGGCTAGTCGAAACTTGGGTAAATCCGATGTCTCGGGCGATGTCAGCGGCGGCGTCTTCGTGGATCGGGTTCAGATATCCATGCAAAAACGCAATCGCCACAACCCGCAAACCAGCATCAAAGGCCGTTTGTAACGCTTCGCGCACCGCCACTTCATCCATCGGATCAACAATCGCGCCATCCGCATCCAACCGTTCGGGGATTTCAGCGACGGATTGATACAACAACTCAGGGCGAATAATCTCAAGGTCGAACAGCTTCGGGCGGTTCTGGTAGCCAATCTGCAGAAGATCACCAAAGCCCTTGGTAATGAGCAGCAAAACGTCTTCGCCTTTGCGCTCGAGCAAGGCATTTGTGGCAACGGTTGTGCCCATTTTCACCGCACGAATCGACCCTGCGGGAGGCGTGTCCGTCTCCATCAGGTCTTTGATCCCCTGCACGGCGGCATCGACATAACGCTCAGGGTTTTCTGACAGCAATTTATGGGTCAGGATTCGTCCATCCGGCGTCTGACCGACAACATCCGTGAACGTGCCACCGCGATCAATCCAGAATTCCCACTGCTTTGCTGTCATATCGGCCCTCATTTGTTGTGAAATTGTTGTAGGGGGCGGCGAGACCTAAGGAAAGCGCAGATCAATGTCAGTTTAGGTTTGACACCTTGTGACGCATTGCGTAATCGGTGCCACGTTGGCGCGGTAGCTCAGTTGGTTAGAGCGATCGACTCATAATCGATAGGTCGGGAGTTCAAGTCTCCCCCACGCCACCACAACACCCCTCAGTTATAGCTGAACCCTTGCACCTCCCCGATAGCCCGACTTGACGCGTTCGCTATCGCGAGCCACGTTGAGTGCGGGAGTTCAAGTCTCCCCCACGCCACCACAAAACCCCTCAGTTATAGCTGAGCCCTTGCACCTCCCCGATAGCCCGACTTGACGCGTTCGCTAGCGCGAGCCACGTTGAGTGCGGGAGTTCAAGTCTCCCCCACGCCACCAACCTGCCCCTGCAATACCAACTATATTTGATGCGTGATCGCGCGGCTTTTTGCGCATATTGGGGGCCAGCCCCCAAACCCCCGGGATTTAGAAGAAGTCAAAGAAGCCAGAGTGGGTCTTTCCTCTGCTTGCGTCACCCAGTAGCTTGACTGGTGATGATAGAGGGCGAGCGTATGTCAATTCTGAATGATCTCAAAAACGTGCTTGGTGCTGAGTACGTGCTGACTGGCGATGCCACGGCAAAGTGGCAAAAAGACTGGACCGGCGATTACGAGCTCAACCCAGCGGTTGTCGTCCGTCCCGGCACAACCGCAGAGGTGGCGGCTGTTTTGCGGATCGCGAATGAAGCTGAATTTGCGGTGGTTCCTGTGTCTGGCAACACGGGATTAACCGGCGCTACAGCCAACAATGGCGCGATCATGCTGTCCGTTGATCGTTTGAACGATGTCCGCAAAATCGACCCTGATGCGCGATCCATGACTGTCGGTGCAGGCATAATCCTATCCTCGATCCATGACGCTGCTGACGCCCATGATCTGATTTTTCCGCTGATCTTCGGCGCGCGTGGCAGTGCGATGATCGGCGGTGCTCTGTCTACCAATGCGGGTGGCTCAAACGTCTTGCGCTACGGCAATACTCGCGATCTTTGCCTCGGCATCGAAGTTGTACTTGCCGACGGGCGCATAGTGAACCTGATGAGCGAGCTGCACAAAGACAATTCTGGCCTCAATCTGCGCCACCTGATGATCGGGGCCGAGGGCACCTTGGGGGTTATCACCGCCGCCGTTCTCAAGCTGTTTCCCAAACCACGCGCCTACGCGACCGCAATGGTCGCAGTCCCGACGATTGAAGACGCTTTGCGCTTGCTGAACCAAATCCAAGACGCCACTGGCGGTGCTGTCGAGGCGTTCGAATATATGCCGCGCCCTTACATTGATCGCCATATCGAGCGGATTAAAGACGCGCGACGGCCGTTCGATGACGCCTATGACGTGAATATCATGATCGAAATCGGGGCCACCGCACCGAAAGATGCAACGCCCCGCGACAATGGGGCAATTCCGGTTGTTGCCCAACTTGAAGAAACGCTTGCAGCGATGTTCGAAGACGGCCGTGTTCTGGATGCTGTTGTGGCTCAAAACGAGGCGCAACGCCGCGAAATGTGGGCCCGTCGCGAAGCCGCTGGCGAGATTCTCTTCGATGCTGGCCATTGTGTGAACACTGACATCGCAGTGCCACTGAGCAAGGTAGGCCCTGCCCTGCGCTCGATCACCACACGCCTACAATCCATTGACCCGGACGTGCACGAAATCATCGTGGCGCACCTCGGCGACGGCAATATTCACCACACGTCCTACCCTAGCCGCAACGAGCCGGACATCATGGCCGCAATGATCGAAGCCGTGGAAGATGTCGTTCAGGAATTTGGCGGTTCGTTCAGTGCAGAGCACGGCGTTGGCAAATCGAAACTGGACACAATGCGTCGCCGCAAAGACCCTGTTGCCCTTGATGTGATGCGCGCGATTAAATCCGCCGTCGATCCCAAAGGTATCATGAACCCCGGCAAGGTGATCCCGACTTAACGTTTAGTGATGTAAAAAACCGGGGCCTGCGCGGTCCAGCAGCTTTGCCGCCATTTCGCGACCCAATGCAGCGCCGTCTTCGATCGGGGCGGTGGCGTCGTCGTTTAGAACTTCTGACCCGTCAGTGCGCAGTATCTCGCCGCGTAGGCGCAGCATTCCACCGTTCAATTCTGCCAAAGCTCCAATCGGGGTTTCGCAAGACCCGTCCAGCGCCTCTAGGAATGCGCGTTCTGCCGCCAACCGCTGACCCGTTTGAATGTCATGCAACGCGGTCAGCATTTCAGCCGCACGGGTGTCATCGCCGCGCCGTTCAATCCCGATGGCCCCTTGGGCCACGGCAGGTAACATATCTTCGGGTGCAATCGCGGTTTTCGGCACGCCCTCCATGCCAAGCCGGTTCAGCCCCGCCATGGCCAAGAACGTCGCCTCTGCCACGCCCTCCGCCAGCTTTTTCAACCGCGTCTGCACGTTGCCGCGGAACTCGACGACATTCAGATCAGGACGACGGGCCAGCAATTGCGCACGCCGCCGCAACGATGACGTGCCGACAGTCGCCCCCTGTGCCAGTCCCGCGATGCCCGTACAGGTGTTGGAAATAAACGCATCGCGCACATCTTCACGCGGCAGATATGTATCTAAAAGCAACCCAGCAGGCTGCAAGACAGGCATGTCTTTCATCGAATGTACGGCGATATCAATCGAGCCATCCAGCAGCGCATCTTCGATCTCGCGGGTGAACAACCCCTTGCCGCCGATTTCCTTCAGCGCACGGTCCTGAATGATGTCGCCCGTCACCTTGATCACGCAGATTTCAAACGCAGCTTCGGGCAAGTCAAAGGCGGTCATCAGCCTGTCGCGCGTCTCGAACGCTTGGGCCAAGGCCAGCGGAGAACCACGTGTTCCAATGTTGAACGGTTGGGCGGGTGTCGGCAAATGCAATGTCATGGGCGCTGTTTAGTCGCGTGACCCCAGCGTGACAACTCTCTTGACATCAACGCCCCCAATTGGGACCAACCCGCAGATATAAAGGACGCCGCTATGACCCAACAAAAAACCATCCTACGCGCGCTTGCGGGTGAAACGCTTGAGACGCCACCGATCTGGATGATGCGGCAGGCGGGTCGGTATCTGCCAGAGTATCGCGCGACACGTGCGCAGGCCGGTGATTTTTTGTCGCTGTGCTACAATTCGGAATTGGCGGCCGAGGTCACGTTGCAGCCGATCAAGCGCTACGGCTTTGATGCGTCCATCCTGTTTGCGGATATTTTGCTGCTCCCCCAAGCACTTGGGGCTGACCTATGGTTCGTCACCGGCGAAGGTCCGCGCCTGTCGACCATCACAGATCCATCCGGCTTGGCGAAACTGAAACCCGCTGACGCGATCCACGAACACCTCGCACCTGTTTATGAAACCGTCCGTATCCTGTCACGCGAATTGCCCAAGGAAACGACGCTGATCGGCTTCGCTGGCGCGCCATGGACCGTCGCAACCTACATGATCGCAGGTAAAGGAACGCCTGACCAAGGGCCCGCACATGCGCTCAAATCAGCGGATCGGGCAACTTTCGAAGGTATCATCGACATTCTCACGACCTCCACTATCGAATACCTGTCGATGCAAATCGACGCAGGTGCCGAAGTCGTGAAACTGTTCGACAGCTGGGCAGGTTCACTGCAAGGCGACGATTTCCACAACTACGCGATCAAACCGGCGCAAAAGATCATCGCAGCGCTCAAAGAACGGCACCCGGATGTGCCCGTCATCGCTTTCCCACGCGGGGCTGGCGAACGGTACATAGGCCTGCATGCAGCAACTGGCGCAGATTGCATCGCAGTTGACGACGGCGTGACAGCGGAATGGGCCGCTGCAAACCTGCAAACCGGCGGCTGCACCCAAGGGAATCTGAAATCATCGCACATGGTTACAGGCGGCCAGGACCTGATCGATGAGGTCAAACGCATCAAAGCAGCGTTCGCCAACGGTCCGCATATATTCAACCTCGGACACGGCATCACTCCCGATGCTGATCCGGAAAACGTACAGTTGATGATTGATACGCTGCGGTCATAAATCAGCCGTGTTCTCAAAAGATAATCGGGGCCATAACGACAAGGCCCCGACCGCAAATATGTTCCGCACACTACGCCGCATCTTCTCGCGCATACGCTTTGTATTGAACGCCATCAGATCCGCGATCTACGGCATCGCACTTGTGGCAGCTATATGGATTGTCGCTCTGCCGGCGTCCGAGACGGAAATCGCAAGATTCAATCTGCCCCAAACGGCCAGCGCAGATGCCGAAGGGCTGCGGCATTACCGTATGACAAAATTGCTGCTGCTCGTCGGCACTGATCGCACGTTCGACATGATCGCAAAGCAATCTGGTGCAGCCATGTCAGGCGACGAGTTGCAACTCGCACTACAAATCGCTGTCAGCGGCAACCCAGCTCAAACGCAACCATCTGTGCAATCGGGCGCAAAGTTCATTCCTGCGCGCACCGATTAAGCTTCTTTGACTTTCTCTAAATCCCGAGGGATTGGGGGCTGGCCCCCAACACCGATTTTTCGCGAAAAATCGCGTGCGCCTCAGATCACACCCACTTGGCCATCGGTGGCAAGCTCATCAAAACAGCGTCGGCGTCATGGCCAGTAGCCAAGCCGAACTTTGTCCCGCGATCATAAACCAGATTGTATTCGGCATAGAGACCGCGATGCACCAACTGGGCATTCTTGTCGGCTTCGGACCAATCGGTTCCGCGACGTTTTTCGACCAGAGGTACATAGGCAGGCAAAAATGCCCGCCCGATATCTTGCGTCAATGCGAAATCTTTAGCCCAATCCCCCGTGTTGCGGTCATCCATAAAGATGCCACCGACGCCTCGGGCGCGTTTACGGTGCGGAATATAGAAATATTCGTCCGCCCATTCTTTCAACGCCGGATATAATTCCGCACCATGCGAATCGAGATGCTTTTTCTGGGTGCCGTGGAAGTGCGCGGTGTCGTCTGCGTACTCCAAACACGGGTTCAAATCTGAGCCGCCACCAAACCACCACGCATGTGGGGTCCAGAACATCCGTGTGTTCATGTGAACGGCGGGGGCATGTGGGTTTTGCATGTGGGCTACCAACGAAATGCCCGACGCCCAAAAGCGCGGGTCGTCGTCCATGCCCGGCACACCACGGGCTGCCATCGCTTTTTGCGCAGCATCGCCCAGCTTGCCGTAGACCGTCGAGATGTTCACCCCGACCTTCTCAAAAACCCGACCGCCGCGCATCACAGACATCAATCCGCCACCCGCGTCGCCGCCATCGTCCGCTGTGCGCGTCGTTTCAGACACCTCGAAGCGGCCCGCAGGCATGTCCGCAGTCGGACCATCCGTCAACGTATCTTCTAGATCTTCAAAGGAAGCGACGATCTCGTCGCGCAATGTCCGAAACCACGCAGCAGCGGTTTCTTTCTCGGTTTTCATCTCGTCTGACATGCATCTTCCTTTAGTCTGATATTGCATAACATTCTGTGCTATAGCATGCCATAGTCCGGACCACAGACCCTTGATTCAGATCAATCCAAGTGGTCACGAAATCGAAGGATATTCTCATGCGTACCGCTTTATTTATTGTTCCCCTTCTGTTGACGGCCTGTGCGACCCCACGCGAGGCCTGCATGAACGACGTCAACCGTGAAGTCCGTATTCTTGACGCTTTGATCGGCGAAACACGCGAAAATCTGGCCCGTGGTTTTGCGGTCGAAGAGCGTCAGCAAGTCCGCACACGGCGCACATTCTGTACTGGCCGCAACAGCGATGGCTCTCGGTTCCGGTTCCGCTGCGATAAAACCAGCACGATCAAACGGAACGTTCCTGTCGCGATTGATTTGAATGCGGAACGGGCAAAGCTTGTGTCGCTTGAGCAGCGTCAGGTTCAAAACATCTCGAATGCCGAATCGGGTATCGCCCAGTGCATTGCGCGATACCCTGAGTAAATTAATGCCCGGATACGGCCGCCGGATCGATCAACGTCCGGCCACCGTCGACCGTGATAATTTGACCCGTCACAAAACCAGCCGCATCAGAAGCGAGATACTGAACCGCGTCTGCGACTTCGTTCGGGCTGGCAATCCGGTGCAACGGTGTGCTTTGCACAATCGCAGCGCGCATTTCATCGTGCTCGCGCAATGTGCCTTTCAGGCTCGCGCTCATCACCGACCCAAAAGCTACGGCGTTCACGCGAATCCGCTTTGACGCAAGCGCTACAGCCATCGAGCGTGTCATCTGATCCAGTGCGGCAGAACTCACCGAATACGCTAGCAATTCAGGATGCGTGCGACGTGCCGCAATCGAGCTGAGGTTGACAATCGACCCGACAGAGGCATTTTCATCGCTACCTTCGGCCTGCTTGATCATCCGACGCGCAACCGCTTGGGACAACCGCAGGGCCGTCATCAGGTTTTGATCCATCAAATCTTCGACGGATGTATCATCAACGCTCAACGGATCAGACAACAGCACCTGCCGCGATGCGTTCACCAGAATATCGACACGCTCAAACGCATCAATCGTCGCTGAGAGCAGGTTCGCAATCGTCAGTTTCTGGCGCAAATCGCCCGAGAAAATGCGCGCCTTGCTGTCGTCCTCGGCATAATCGCTGACCTCGGCTTTCAGGCGGTCTTCGTCCATGTCCGCAAACACAACGTTCGCGCCCATCTTGAGGAAATGTTTTGCAATCGCGAGACCAACACCGTTGGCCGCACCCGTGACAATGGCGGTTTTGCCTTCGATAGCGAATGACATCTGCAGATTCTCCGATCAGGCCAGTTCGGCCTTTATTCAGCGCAGCGGGCGCGTGGCGTGAAACACTTTGAACGCGTTATTCTGCGCGATTTTCTCAACATTGCGGAACGCGTCATTCAAGGCTTGCTCGTAGGGCAAGTGACGGTTTGCAACCATCCACAGTTTGCCATGCCCCGCCAACATTTTTGCAGCAGAGGCGATAAACGTGCGCCCAAGCGACGGGTCAGCACTGCGGCCCACATGGAACGGCGGGTTCATCACGATCCCATCATAGCCCTTTGCGGGGCGATAATTTGTGGCATCTTCCCACAGAAATTTCGCACGCGGATCTTGGACATTCAGGCGGGCGCAGTTCAGCGACAACGCCTCCGCCTCAATCAAATCAAGGCTTTGCACGCCAGCGCGTCCCAAAACAGGACCAGCGAGATATCCCCAGCCAGCCCCAACATCGGCCATATGCGCAGGCAATTTCGCAGGCAGGCTTTCAATCAACAGCTTGGACCCAGCGTCAATCGCACCATCCGAAAACACGCCAGCGGTCGTGATATACCCATGGTCACCTTTGGCGGGCGCAGGGGCGGTCCAATCAGCAAAGGCGTCCGTCGCTTCGAACCAGAAAATCCGACCATGATCCTTTGGGATCGAGGGCAGATCACCTAGCGCCTTGCGACACATCTTGAAAATACTATCGACACCATCAGTCTTGGTGCCGTCAATGACGACCAGTTTCGCTTTGCTCGCAGCCTCGGCAATCATGGCTTTCGCGAGCGCCTTAGCACGCGGCAAAACCACAATCGCAGTCTCGGCCTGACCAAAATCATCAGAAACGGGGTAGCCGGCATTCAGCCAACCAGCCGCATCAGGCTTAAATGTATGTTGGATGTGCAGCCGATCTTGCGGCAATTCATTCACGTCATAGTCCAAAGGTGGACGCATCAGACGAACGGGACCGTCAGGCAGCGTTAGCGAACCTTCGGTCAGGGCGGTGGACAGGCGGGAATACGCGGACATCAGCGGCGGAGTAACGGCGAACCGTTATTCCTTCTCCATCGTACATTGCAGCGGATGCTGGTGGCGTTGGGCAAAATCCATCACTTGGGCGACCTTTGTTTCTGCAATCTCGTGGCTATAGACACCGACAACGGCGAGCCCCTTTTTGTGTACTGTGAGCATCAATTCGAACGACTGTGCGTGCGACATCCCAAAGAACCGTTCCAGCACCATGACCACAAATTCCATCGGCGTGAAGTCATCGTTCAGGATCATCACCTTATAAAGCGGCGGGCGCTTTGTCTTTGGTTTCACGTCAAGTGCGACGCCGACATCATTGTCGTCGTTGTCTTTGCGATCGGCCATTAATGTGACGTTACTCAACATGCTACGGGTGTTTCCTAAGGGCAGTGCCATTGCCCTTCTATATAAGACAGGTGGCGGTCAAGAAAACCCCCATGCATCGGCAAAAAAATGTTAGTGTTTCAGGCGCGGTTCGGTCTCACAATCTAGCATACCATAGCTGATCTAGCGAGACCCACCTGACCACACCACAACATCTCGCGGTGTGGCAGGATTCACACCACGAAAGTCTTTGAAAACAGTTTCTTTACCACATCGGATTCGCTGTGCTAGCGTCGTTCCAATCAATAAGGTCACCGCGTCAAAAAGCGGGACCACGAGGCAGATCAAAATAGCGAGGCAGCGACGTGGCAAGTCGTCTAAAGCAGTGCGCGTTCAGCGTAACACTCTTCTTATTATCCGTGTTGGTATCCGTCGTGGCACCAGTGCAATCCGTAGCAGCACCTTATGCGGCGATGGTCATGGATGCGCGAACCGGCGAGGTTTTGCATTCACGCAATGCCGATACACGCCTGCACCCTGCATCACTGACCAAAATGATGACGCTCTACATCGCATTCCAAGCGATCCAGCGCGGCGAAATCACGCTCGATACCGAAGTGCGGATTAGCGCGAACGCGGCCTCAGAACCGCCATCGAAATTGGGCCTGCGCAGCGGTCAAACGATCAAGCTGCGCTACCTTTTGCGGGCCGCAGCCGTCAAATCTGCCAATGACGCTGCCACGGCAATCGGCGAAGCCATTGCAGGTTCAGAGGACGCATTTGCGACCCGTATGAACCGCACCGCCGCTGCGATGGGCATGACAAACACGACATTTCGTAACGCCCACGGCCTGACCCAAAGTGGTCACATGTCGACTGCACGTGATATGACCGTGCTTGGTCGTCATGTGATCTACGACTTTCCGCAGTATTATAACCTGTTTTCGCGGATCAGCGCAGATGCAGGTGTGGCTCGTGTGGCCCACACAAACCGTCGTTTCCTGAACTCTTACGAAGGTGCTGACGGCATCAAAACAGGCTATACAAACGCTGCCGGTTTTAACCTCGTGGCATCTGCACAACGCGGCCAAGAGCGGATCATCGCGACAGTCTTCGGCGGATCATCCACTGCCGCACGGAACGCACGAATCGCCGAACTCATGGACATGGGCTTTCAACGTGCCCCATCCAACGTGCGCGTCAACGAACCAACACCGCCCGCAGCCAATGAATTGGTGTCCGGCAATGTGTCGCCTGCAACAAACGGCGGCTCTGGGAAAACGATTCGCGTGACAGGTCTGGTCCAGGCCAGCATGCGCCCGCAGCAACGCCCCGCAGCCGACGCGCCGCAGCTTGATGTGAACACCGACCTGATCGCCAGCCTTCTGGCAGAAAGCGTCGATACCGAATCAATCGATACGGCATTGAGCGAAGCACTCGGCGAAGCGGTCCTTACGGAAAGCGCCTACGAAGTCTCACCAACCGCTGAAAGCACCGAAATTCTAACAGCACCAACACCACAAGCGCGTCCCGCAGAACTGATCACCGCATCCGTACAAGGACCATCCCAACAGATCGAAGCCACACCCGAAATCGTCACACGCATCTCAACGTCCGGCGGACGTCACTGGGGCGTGAACGTCGGACGGTATCCATCGCGCTATGCGGCGGAACGGGTGTTGCTGAAAGTAGCACTGAACGAGATGACAACGCTCGACGGGTCATTGCGCCGTGTCGTGCAACGCTCTGGCGGGTTCGACGCCAACTTCATGGGTCTTACCCGCGAAGGCGCTGATCTGGCCTGCCGCCGATTGCAGGCACGCGGAACGTCCTGCTTTATGATCGGCTCTGATAGCTAATCCATCCGAAAACGTATTTACAGGACGTCGCGAGAAATCGCGGCGTCCTTTTTGTTTGTAACGATGTGCCGTGAGTTGTTTTGGCGAAATGAAGGGCGGCGTGGTGCCTAAATTGTGCGGCCTTCGAATGCTGCAGCCATCAAGGCGCGCGTGTAATCGGTTTGGGGCGCGTCAAAAATAGCATCGGCGTCCCCTGCCTCGACGACGTCGCCTTGCTTCATCACCATGACCTTATGCGACAACGCGCGGACGACTTTGAGGTCGTGCGATATGAACAGGTAGGCGAGTTTGTATTTCTGTTGCAGATCGCGCAGCAATTCAACGATTTGAACTTGGACGGTCATATCAAGCGCAGATGTGGGTTCGTCGAGCACCAGCAGCTTGGGGCGCAAGATCATCGCCCGTGCAATTGCGATTCGCTGCCGTTGACCGCCTGAGAATTCGTGCGGATAGCGATCCATCAGCGCTGGATCCAGACCGACCTCTGCCATGATCTCGGCCACCATTTCACGACGGTCCCGAGTGGGATCAATCTCGTGGATCGACAGCCCTTCGGCGATGATTTGTGCGACGGTCATGCGCGGAGACAGCGATCCGTATGGGTCTTGGAAGACGATCTGCATCGCGTTGCGCAACGGGCGCATCTGTTTTTGATTCAGAGCGTGGATTTCTTTGCCTTGAAACGTGATCGCCCCTTCTGACCGGATCAATCGCATGATCGCAAGGGCAAGCGTCGTTTTTCCCGATCCGGATTCGCCAACCACGCCGACCGTTTCGCCAGCGCGCACCGTTAGCGTCGCGTTGTTCACCGCTTTGATATGGCCCGCAGTGCGTTTCAGCAGGCCGCGATGGATCGGGAACCAAATTTTGACAGCATCAGTTTCGAGCACAATCGGCGCATCAGCGGGCACGGGCAGTGGTGTGCCGGTCGATTCGGCAGCGAGCAGCATCTGCGTATAGGGATGCTGCGGATTGCTAAAAATCTCGGCCGTCGGGCCAGTTTCTACAATTTCGCCGCTCTTCATCACACACACGCGATCCGCGATTTTGCGGACAATCGTGAGGTCGTGGGTGATGAACAGCAGACTCATCCCTTTGCTTTGCTTCAACTCGGCAAGCAGGTCCAAAATCTGTGCTTGGATCGTGACATCAAGCGCCGTTGTCGGTTCATCCGCGATCAGCAGTTCAGGATCATTCGCAAGCGCCATCGCGATCATCACGCGTTGCCGTTGTCCGCCGGATAGCTGATGTGGATAGGCCCCTAGCCTGCTTTCCGCGTCGCGAATGCCAACTTGGTTCAACAGTTGCACAATCTTATTCGTGACTGCAGTCCCGCGCAGCCCTTGGTGTAGTTCAATCGACTCGGCCAGTTGCTTTTCCAGCGTATGCAGCGGATTCAAAGACGTCATAGGTTCTTGAAAGATAAAGCTAATATCGTTGCCGCGCACCCGCCGCAGATCGGCTTCTGGCGCATCGACCATCTGCGTGCCATTATACTTGATCGAGCCGTCAACATGCGCGCTATCGCCCAGCAGTTGCACCGTCGAGAGCGCCGTTACCGATTTCCCCGACCCGGATTCACCAACAATCGCAACGGTCTCGCCCTTGTGGACCTGAAACGAAACAGCGCGCACAGCGTGGGTTGTTTCCCCGTCTTGGCGAAATCGGACATTCAGCTTTTGGACATCAAGCAAGGCGGTCATGAAAAGGTCTTTCTCGGATCGAACGCGTCGCGGACGCCTTCAAAAATGAACACCAGCAACGACAGCATGACGGCGAAGGTGGTGAAGGCGGTAAAGCCGAGCCATGGTGCTTGCAGGTTTTGTTTCGCCTGCAACGTCAACTCGCCCAAAGATGGCGCCGACGATGGCAAGCCAAAGCCCAGGAAGTCCAGCGACGCGAGGCCACCAATCGCACCCGTCACGAGAAACGGCAGCATCGTCACGGTCGCAACCATTGCGTTCGGCAACATGTGGCGGAACATGATCGTGCGATCGGACACGCCTAGCGCCTTGGCCGCCCGGACATATTCAAAGTTTCGGGCGCGCAGAAATTCGGCCCGCACCAGCCCCACCAAGGCTGGCCAGCCAAACAATATGGTTAAGAACACAAGCAGCCAGAAACTTCGCCCCACAATCGCAAACACGATGATAATCACGTAAAGCGACGGCATGCCGGTCCAAATCTCGATGAAACGTTGAAAAATCAGGTCAGTCCAGCCGCCGAAATACCCCTGCACAGCGCCTGCGAGGATGCCGATTAACGATGATCCAATCGTGACCATGCCCGCGAACAGGATCGACAGACGGAACCCGTAGATGATCCTAGCGGCAACATCGCGCTTGGTGTCGTCAGTGCCGAGGATATTGGTGTCAGACGGTGGCGCAGGTGCGACGCCGCGCACGTCGACAATCGTATTGTAAGAATATGGGATCGGCGGCCAGATCGTCCAGCCTTTTGCGAATCCGTCAATGTCGGGCTTGCCACCGCTTTCCACCATTTCAAGCAATCCGTCGGGATCGTCAAAGCAATCCTCCAGCCCGCCCGTCGCGATCAGGCACTTCACCTCGACATCGCCGTAAACCGCCTCTGTCGGGAAATCGCCGCCAAAGTCACGCTCTGAATAGAACGTCATGATCGGCATCCGCAATTCGCCGCGGTAGGACACGAGGATCGGTTTGTCGTTTGCGATGAACTCGGCAAACAAGGACAAAATAAACAGTGTCGAAAATATCCATAACGACCAAACCGCACGCCTATTGCGATTAAAATTCCGCCAGCGACGCTGGTTGAGTGGCGACAGGAGTTTGCGTTTCGGCTTTGCGATTGCTTGAGTAGTCATCTAACCGCGCCCCTCAAAATCAATGCGTGGGTCGATAAAGACATAGGTAATATCCGTTAAAATTCCCACGACCAGCCCCATCAGCGAGAATGCGAAAAGCGTGCCAAACACGACTGGATAGTCGCGGGCAACTGCGGCCTCAAAGCCCAGACGCCCTAAGCCGTCTAGCGAGAACAGCGTCTCAATGATCAAGGAACCGCCAAAGAAAACGCTGATGAACAACGCCGGAAAGCCTGAGATCACGATCAGCATCGCGTTGCGGAAAACATGGCCGTAAAGCACTTTTTTCTCGGACAATCCCTTGGCCTTGGCCGTGATCACGTACTGCTTTTTGATCTCGTCGAGAAAGCTGTTTTTGGTGAGCAGGGTTAGCGTCGCAAAGGCCGAAATCGTGGATGCCAGCACGGGCAATGTGATGTGCCAGAAGTAGTCCAACACCTTGCCAATCATCGACAATTCTTCAAAGTTCGCAGAGGTAAGACCGCGCAGCGGGAACAGGCGGTAATACGACCCGCCCGCGAACAACACGATCAGCAAGATCGCGAACAAAAAACCCGGAATGGCATAGGCCACAACAATCGCAGCCGAGGTCACAGTGTCGAACCGCGACCCGTCTCGCACCGCTTTTTTGATACCCAACGGGATCGACACGGCGTAGGCGATCAACGTGGACCAAAGGCCAAGCGTGATCGACACCGGCATCTTTTCCAAGATCAGATCAACTACGGAAATCGACCTGAAATAGCTCTCGCCAAAATCAAACCGGATGTAATTCCACATCATGTTCAAAAATCGCTCAAGTGGCGGTTTATCAAAGCCAAATTGGCGCTCTAGGTCAGCGATGAAATCCTTGGATAGACCGCTTGCACCCGGATAAGCACTATCTTCTTGGCCGCCTACATTCGCATCACCACCACCACCAGCGATAGATTCGAACACGTCACCGCCGCCTTCCATGCGCGCAATAATAGTCTCAATCGGCCCACCGGGGACAAATTGGGTCAGTGCAAAGTTCAGGATCATAATCCCCAACAAAGTGGGGATCACCAGCAGTAGCCTGCGAAGGATATACGCGCCCATGAGGTCTTCCTTTTGGGCCGCTTATCGCAGCGCGCCAGCCGATTTCAAAGCCTCAAATTTCTCGTCGTTGAACCACCAGTAATCAAGGTGCCCAAGACCGAATTCCGGCAGGTTCTCTGGGTGCTCATACATATCAAAATAAGCGGCCCAGTTCTTGCCAAGATACCAAATCGGTACAATGAAATACTCGTGACGCATGATCCGATCCGCGGCGCGCACAAGAGCTGCCATCTCGTCGTAATCATCGGCCGCGGCGATCTGATCACCGATCGCGTCAATCGCTTCGGAACAATAGCCAGCTGGATTGAACACGTCGTCTTTATCTTCGCAGCCAAATTTCTGTGAGAAACCAGTGCCTTCTTGCAGTCCGTTGACCCAGTAGCCGAACAACATTTCGAAATCATTATCTTGGGTCCGAGCCTGATACTGCGCCGGATCAACACGATTATACGTGATATTCACACCAAGTCGTTTCAGGTTTTCGATGTACGGATTGATAATCCGGTCAAAGCTTTGGCGCGTCTCTAAAAACTCCACATCCAGCGTTTTACCGTCCGCATTGCGCAATAAACCATCGTCGCCCGTGACCCATCCGGCCTCTTCCATCAGCGCCAAGGCTGCACGCAAATTGCCGCGATCAAGTGGGCGGTCGCCAGACCTATGCGGCATCACCGCTTCGGTCGTCAAAATCTCGGGGTCAATCTTGTCGCCTAACGCTTCGAGGATTTCCAACTCGCGGCCAGTGGGCAAGCCAGCAGCTTTCAAACGGTCATTTTCCCAAAAGCTTTCGCGTTGCTGGAACAACCCGTACTGCAAATTATCGTTGGTCCACGTAAAGTTATAGACGAGACCTATCGCCTGCCGCACACGCCGATCCGCGAACTTTGGGTCACGCAAGTTAAATACAAAGCCAGTCGCCGCAGGCAATGTCCCGTCTTCGAATTCCTGACGCACGACCCATTCGTTTTCAATCGCTGGGAAATCATAAGACGTCGCCCAGTTGATTGAACTGGTCTCGGTGCGGAACGTGAATTCACCAGCCTTGAATGCTTCAAACGCTGCCGACGTATCCGCGAAATACTCGATTCGAATGCTGTCGAAATTCCCGCGACCAACATTAATCGGCAGGTCCTTGCCCCAATAATCGGCGTTGCGTTCGTAAATAATCTGACGGCCTGGATCTACCGACGCGGTGACGTATTCGGCCGTGCCGGGCGACGCCTCTAACCCTGATTGATCCATCCGTGCGCCGGTTTCTTCGAACCACGCCTTTTGCATCACCAGCGCGTTGGCCATCTGGATGATCCGGCCACGTGTCGGCGCGTCAGGGTTAAACGTGAATTTGACCGTGTAGTCGTCCAGCGCCTCGTAGGTGTCGACCAACGCAACGATGCCCTGACGGAATGACGGCGTCGATTGCTCGCGCATCAATTCATGTGTGAAAATGACGTCTTCTGCCGTCATCGGACGGCCATCGGAAAACGCGACGTCTTTGCGTAAATTAAAGATCACCCAACTTTGGTCGTCAGGATACTCCAGCGTTTCGCAAACAAGACAATACATCGTACCAACTTCGTCCGAGGTGGCAGTCATCAACCGTTCCCAAACGATCGAGGACAACGCACCGGGGGTCCCTTCGAGGGTGGCAAAAGGGTTCATGCTGTCGAATGTGCCGCTCGCGGAAATCGAAATCTCCCCACCCAACGGCGCATCGGGGTTCACGTAATCCAGATGTGCAAAATCCGCCGGATATTTAATATCGCCGTATTCGTTATAGGCATGGCTAACCGTCACGTTATCCTGCGCAAACGCTTTACCCGCCAGCAACATCATCCCCACCAAGATCGCAGTACCAGACATCCACACCGCCTTGCGCGACGCGGTGACGTCATGAGTTCGGGCAATGGCATGGTTTTGGTGGCGATTTTGCATCTTATTCTCCGAAGGGGGTGTCAAACGTGACATTGATACGAAAGCTAACCAGACAAATCGAACATTCAAGTTGAGAATGCGTGAACACGTCGTGATCGGCCTGTTTCCAACCACTTAGATACAGAAAAGCCGCCCCAAACACTGGGACGGCTTGATTACGCAGCGATCAGTCGGGCTTAGCCGCCAACGGATGCCAAATATGCGATCAGGTTTGCACGGTCTTCGATCCGACGCACACCGTTAAAGTTCATTGCAGTGCCCGGCGCGTAGCCCTTCGGATTTTCAAGGAACGCGTTCAGATTTTCAGGCGTCCACTGCTCTGCCACAGCAACCAAGCTGCCAGAATAGCCAAATCCGTCTACAGAGCCAACCGGACGCTCAACGACACCGTTCAAGTGAGGACCAACGCCGTCTGTCCCGTCGAGTTTGTGGCAAGCCGCACAAGGGCGGAACGCACCTTCGCCAGCAGCCGCATCAGCCGTAGCAAAAATCTCTGCAAATGGCGGGCCTTCTTCGACGACTTCATCAGTCGCGCCGTCAGCAACGGGAATCACATAAGCCTGATCTTCGTCGCCGTGACCGCCGCCACCGCTGTGATAGATCGTCTCGGCAGCCCATCCGCCAAGCAAAAAGGCCAGAAATGTGCCACAGATGCCGCCGATGGCTTTTGTCGTAGTCATTGTGTCGAACATGTCGCGTTCCAATTCGTTCGCAGTTTTGCGGCTATCTATCCGCTTCCGTACCTTGGTTGCAAGGTATAGTCCCGCGACCAATTGCCCTTTTTGGGTATCATGTGGCGGAGGTGTTAACAATGAATGGCAAAATCGCATTTCAGGGCGAACTTGGTGCATATGGACATCAGGCCTGTGCAGAAACCTGCCCCGATTACGCTCCGCTGCCCTGCCCCACCTTTAATTCCGCCATCGAAGCAGTGCGCAATGGCGATGCTGCGTTGGGTATGATCGCCGTTGAGAACTCGACCTATGGTCGCGTGGCGGACGTGCATTCACTGCTGCCGGAAAGCGGTTTGAACATCGTTGACGAGGCGTTTGTACGGGTTCACATCAATCTTCTGGGTCAAAAAGGCGCGGATTTAGCGCAAATCACTGACGCACACGGACATGTTGTGATTCTTCCGCAATGTGCTGGCTTTTTGACCGAACACGCGATTCGCGGTGTCGTCAGCTCTGATAACGCCAAGGCCGCACGCGATGTGGCCGAAGGCACCGATCCGACGCAAGGCGCGCTTGCCTCCGAATTGGCCGCCGACATTTACGGCCTCGACGTGCTAGCCCGCAATATCGAAGACCAAGACAACAACACGACCCGCTTTATCGTCATGGCTCGCGAGCCGAACTATACGCGGCGCGGTGACAACGGCATGATGACCAGCCTCGTTTTCCGCGTGCGCAACATTCCTGCCGCGCTTTTCAAGGCAATGGGCGGCTTTGCGACCAACGGCGTCAACATGACCAAGCTGGAAAGCTACATGGTCGGCGGCACATTCCAAGCGACGCAATTCTATGCTGAAATCGAAGGCCATCCCGACGACGCGAATGTGAAACTCGCATTAGAAGAGTTGGATTACTTCACAGACATGGTGCGTTTAATGGGCGTCTATCCCGCTGCGACGCGGCGCCATTCATCCTGATCGGGATCAGCTCCCGCGCCGATAATCCGCTTCAATGCCGCCGACTTGATCGTCGACGCGGCCAGCAAAGCGTTTGTTCAGATTACCCTTGGCCAACTTCAAGGACTGCAGCAACAACCTCGCCGACAATGACTTTGCGGTCATTGTCACACTCACCGCCACGCGCGTTGTCTTTGGCGACAAAGCGATCAAGTCCACCTTTGTCACGCTATTCAAACCCGTCGCAACGGTATCAATCTCTAGCGCTTCTGGTGCCGCAATCGTCGTCACAGTCGCACGCAAATTGCGGTTCTTTCCACGAAATGTGAATGCAACATCCCACGCGGACCCGACGCGAACAGGGCCCATGCCATCGACGCGATCAACCTGCGCACCACGCCGCAGCGCCTGCCGCTCGTACCCGTCGAAATTCGCAACCTTCTGAAAGACATAGTCAATCGGGGCATCAATATCTTTATGCGTGGTAAACTTCATTACTCATCCAATCAAAATCGGGCGCGGGCATTCGCAAACCTGCGCCCCGAATCACTCAACTACTCCAACGTATTCGACAGCCAATTGTCCAAAAGGAAATGCGCAATCGCCCCCTGTCGGGCGGGTTTCATCACGGGGTGTTGCCCCGCAAAAACAATATGCATATCCGCGCGGCTCACCCACATCGCATCCTCAAGCTCTTCTGCATCAACCACAATGTCGTCGTCCAGTGCCTCGCCCATACAGCCAAACATCAATGACGCCGGAAACGGCCACGGCTGACTGGCCAGATACGACACCTGCCCCACCGTAATCCCGCTTTCTTCTTTCACTTCGCGACGCACAGCGGCCTCTAACGTTTCGCCCGGCTCAACAAAGCCCGCGAGCAGTGAATACATGCCTTCAGGCCAGCCCGGCGAACGCCCAACCAGCACATTGTCGTCTTTGGTTATTAACATAATGACAACCGGATCGGTGCGCGGGTAGTGTGACCGTCCACAAGACGGGCAATCACGTTGCCAACCGGCCATGCTAAATGCGCTTAATTGCCCGCAACTGCTACAAAAACGGTGCGTCTCGTGCCACCCGAAAACCGCACGCGCGGTCGCTGCAAGTTCGGCGTCTCGTGGCGAAAGGTTTGTCATGATCGCGCGCAATTCGGCAAAGATAGCACCGTTCGTTGCGGCAGGGTGAATCTGCTCTGACGGATCAAGAAACGTGTTCAACATCGTTTCGTCCAGTTCATCCGGCGACCAAGCACTAATATCAGCCGCAAAAATCGGTGCGCCCGCATCACGACCAAGATAGACATAACCGCTCGCGGCATCGGCCAGCATGCTGTCATCCGTTGCAACCCTAACGAGTCTCGCGCGATCTTTTTCAACGAGAGGCTTGCCGCGCCATAGAACAATCACCCTACATGCAGGATCATCCCACAACCTACGGGCGACTTTACGTTCATGTGCAGCCCGATCTAGACCAGACCCGCCAAACGTTACTGTTTCTGCATGTTTCATAAATGCTGCAATGTCATGTCAACGGTGCAATTTCAATTCCTAGCTGACTGATGATTTGTCAAATTCGGCCCTAAATAGGTAAAATCGAGTGCCTCTTGCCCCTGTGCCAGATTGAACAATCCGCCAATTTCGCTTGCCCAAAGCCCGTCGCGGCGCCTGATTTACAGCGACAAATCCGCAAGTCACCGGCAACGGCGGCGGTGATTTCGGGTTTCGTGGCCTTACACTTTCATTCAGTGGCTGACCCGCCCTTGCACGATGCAAAACACCCGCGTATATAGACGGTGAGAGGTTGGCGCGGGCAAGTGCCTCGCCAACCTGGTCAGGTCCGGAAGGAAGCAGCCACAACGAGCCCCACTTGGGTCGATGTCCAGCCTCTCACCTCAGCGTCTTTTGCATCGCAAAAGCGCTGTTTGCGAAACACATCCCTCAGCCAAGGAGGATCATCATGACTGTATCCTTCTCCACCCCGTCAGGGCAGCGCTGAGCGATCCCGCTTCCCTTACAGATCCACGTCAGCCATTGATGTGTGATGATCTATTGCGAGGGACTTCGCTTTGACAAACCCAACACAGACAACATTAGCCGATCTAGGCTGGACGAATTTTTACCAATCCCAAGTCGATATCGACGAGGTGACAACCACGACACCCGCTCGCGTGCGCGGCGTACACCGAACCCAAATCTCGGTCATCACGACAGACGGTACAACCGATCTGACGCTTGACCCCGGCATGTCTACCGCCGAAATCGCGATTGGCGACTGGGTGCTGTGCGATCCGAAATCTGCGCTTATGATCCGCCGTCTTGACCGTATTTCAACGCTGCAACGCGGATCAGACTACCAACACGGCGAACGCCAGCTGATCGCCGCGAACATCGACACGCTGTTTATCACCACGTCCTGCAACGCGGATTTCAACGTGGCCCGTCTCGAACGCTATCTGGCACTCGCCTATGATGCGGACGTGACACCTGTTATTTTGTTGACCAAAGCAGACCAAACAGACGATCAGCAACACTACATCGACCAAGCCCAAGCGTTAGGTCCGGACCTCGCCGTTGTGGCAGTCGACGCCCGCGATGTAACCGAAACCACCAAACTCACCCCTTGGACTGGCAAAGGCCAAACCGTTGCACTGGCCGGATCATCCGGCGTCGGAAAAACCACGCTCACCAATGCGCTAACCGGCGAAAACGGTGCGACCCAAGGCATCCGCGAAGACGACGCCCGTGGACGGCACACCACCACAGGCCGCAGCTTGCACCATTTACCCTCAGGCGGCTGGCTAATCGACACCCCCGGCATGCGCGGCCTCGGCGTGGCAGATGTTGTGGCAGGCATTAACGAAGTTTTCTCTGAAATCTCGTCCCTCGAACACCAATGCCGCTTTCGCGACTGCAAACACGACGGTGAACCCGGATGCGCCGTGACCGCCGCCATTGCCGCAGGTGACGTGACACCAGATCGGCTCAAACGGTTCCAAAAACTACGCCGCGAAGACGCAATAGCCACGGAAACCACGGCCCAAGCCCGCATTCGCAACAAAAAGTTCACCAAAGTTGTTAAAAAAGCCGTCAAAAAGAAGAAACGTTAATAACCTTCACGGGCGTGGCCTCAACCACGCCCGTAACGGTGGACGCGGCGCAGCCTTGCGCATAGTTTGACCCAACACGCAAAACCCGAAAGTTCGTTTATGCCCGACGCCCCCGCCTATCAGGTCCTCGCCCGCAAATATCGGCCAGAAACCTTTGTCGATCTCGTCGGCCAAGACGCCATGGTGCGCACGCTGAAAAATGCGTTCGCGGCAGACCGGATCGCGCAGGCTTTCATCATGACAGGCATCCGCGGGACGGGAAAAACTACCACCGCACGGATCATCGCCAAAGGCATGAACTGCATCGGTCCTGACGGCAACGGCGGCCCAACGACCGAACCTTGTGGTGAATGCGAACATTGCACGGCGATCATGGAGGGGCGGCACGTTGACGTCATGGAAATGGACGCCGCATCGCGTACAGGTGTCGGCGATATCCGCGAAATCATCGATTCGGTGCATTACCGCGCGGCCTCTGCCCGCTATAAAATCTACATCATCGACGAAGTTCACATGCTGTCCAAAAACGCGTTCAACGCGCTTTTGAAGACACTCGAAGAACCGCCAGCGCACGTTAAATTCATCTTCGCGACGACCGAAATCCGGCAAGTGCCCGTGACTGTGCTATCGCGTTGCCAACGGTTTGACCTACGCCGCATTGAGCCCGAAGTCATGATCGCGCTGATGCAAAAGATCGCCAAGGCCGAAGGCGCAGAAATCCACGACGATGCGCTCGCCCTCATCACCCGTGCAGCCGAAGGGTCAGCACGCGACGCGACGTCACTACTAGATCAAGCCATCAGCCACGGTGCTGGTGAAACCACCGCCGAACAAGTCCGCGCCATGCTGGGTCTCGCGGATCGTGGCCGCGTGCTTGACCTGTTCGACATGATCCTGCGCGGCGAAGCAGCACAGGCGCTGACCGAGCTTTCTGCGCAATACGCCGACGGTGCAGATCCGCTCGCTATCCTGCGGGATCTTGCCGAAATCACCCACTGGGTCAGCGTCATCAAAATTACGCCAGATGCAGCCGACGACCCAACCATCAGCCCCGATGAACGCACACGCGGCCAAGCCATGGCAGACCAATTGCCAATGCGCGTCATGACCCGCCTCTGGCAGATGCTCTTGAAAGCATTGGAAGAAGTCGCCGCCGCCCCCAACGCAATGATGGCCGCCGAAATGGCCGTGATCCGCCTGACGCACGTAGCCGACCTGCCAACACCAGACGAGTTAGTGCGCAAACTCAAAGACGCAACACCACCAACTGCAGGCCCATCCGGCGGTGGACGACCCGCGCCGCAAGGCGGATCAACCAACGCCATGGCCAACACACACGCCCCAACGCATAGTGGCCCATCAGGCCCTTCCGCATCGGGTGGCGCACAAACCGCCGTCGCACTCGCCACCGACGCGCTGCAACACTATGCAACGTTCGAAGATATCGTCGACCTGATCCGCCGCCACCGCGATGTGAAATTGCTCGTCGAAGTCGAAACTGGCATCCGCCTCGTCGCCTACCAGCCGGGCCGGATCGAAGTGCAACCAACTGCTGACGCAGCGCGTGACCTTGTCGGACGGCTCGGCTCGCGGCTGCAAGCATGGACTGGTAACCGCTGGGTCATCACCGTGCGCGACGAAGGCGGGGCAGACACAATCGCCGAACTGCGCGACGCAGCAGAGAATGCCGTCAAAGCCGAAGCAGCAGCGCATCCGCTCGTGCAAGCCGTCATCGCAGCCTTCCCAAAGGCCAAAATCACCGACATCCGCACCGAGGCCGAAAAGACGCAAGACGCCTTTGAAGGGGCCCTGCCCGAAGTCGACGAAGAATGGGACCCCTTCGACGACGAATAAGCAGCACACCCCTTGTCCGCACAGGGTCGGGGCCGTATCTCTAAACAAACGAATGCAAGGAGAACTCAGATGTTCAAAGGCTTAGGCGGCCTTGGCGATATGGCCAAGATGATGAAATCCGCACAGGAAATGCAGGGCAAAATGGCCCAGATGCAAGAAGATCTCGAAAACATGATGGTCACTGGCGAAAGCGGCGCGGGGCTTGTCAAAGCCACAGCAACCGCCAAGGGCGAACTCAAAGGTCTCGACATCGACCCATCCATTTTCGACCCAGACGAAAAAGAAGTCGTCGAAGATCTGATCCTCGCCGCCATCAAAGACGCGCAGCAAAAAGCAAACGAACGGGCGCAGTCCGAAATGCAAAAAATGACCGAAGAACTAGGTCTGCCAGCTGGCATGAACCTTCCGTTCTAACCGGCTGTGCACTTCATTTCGCCAAAACAACTCCGGGGGTTTGGGGGCTGGCCCCTAACCTCGGTTTTTCTAGAAAAATCGTACGCATTTTCGCGAAAATGCGGGGTCGCGCAATGAATACTGGCACTGATGATCTCGAAAACCTGATTACGCTGCTCGCAAAGCTGCCCGGCCTCGGACCGCGATCGGCGCGCCGTGCGGTCCTGCATCTTATCAAAAAACGCAGCCTGCAATTAATCCCGCTCGCCGAAGCCATGCACCGCGTGGGTGCTACCGCCCGCGAATGTCTGAACTGCGGCAACATCGGCACCACCGATATTTGCGACATCTGCGACAGTGAAAAGCGGGCGATTGGCCAGATTTGCGTCGTCGAAGACGTGGCCGACCTTTGGGCGATGGAACGCAGTCAGGTCTTCAAAGGCCGCTATCACGTCTTGGGCGGCACTTTGTCCGCCCTCGATGCGGTCGGCCCCGAAGAATTGCGCATCCCGAAACTCATCGACCGGATCAAATCCGAAGACGTCACCGAGGTCATTCTGGCGCTCGCCGCCACCATCGACGGCCAAACCACCGCGCATTACATCGCCGACCAATTACCCGGCATCACTGTCACGTCGCTGGCCCAAGGTGTGCCCGTGGGCGGTGAACTCGACTATCTCGACGACGGCACAATCACCGCCGCCCTGAATGCACGGCGCAGCATTTAACCTGCAATATCAGTGCAAACCGCTGGCGTGATGAACGAGGTCGCGACCCAGCCCATCTCACCCTTGCCCAAGTTGATGAAATCCATGCCATCAACCGGAATATATTCGAACATAATATCCATGCCCGTCAAAATCTCGCCCGAGATCGGACTGTCAGGATGCCGCCCGGACGTCAGCAACAGCGCAGGCCCTATATAGCCCACACAAGCGCTCTCATATCCGGTCCGCACAGGTAAATCCTGCAAAACCAAGCGTTCGAACACGTGATCCAACTCAAATTTTACGGCGGATGCATCGACCTTACACGCGAACTCTTCCTCGACCTCCCGTACCATCTCAACGACTTGCGTGCCCTCAGAACTCAGTTTGGGTTGCGACGTTGTGCAGTCGCCATTGTCAAATATAGCCTCACCCAAAGGCGACCCAAAACAATAGCCAGCCCGATCAAATACCGTGTTCCGCGTCAACCATAGCTCTTCGCACAAGGGATCAGCGACAGCAGTCAAAGGGGTCAGCATCAGTAAAGTTGCAATTAAAACGCGCATCAAAATCTCCAATATCAATAGCTGCAACCTAAGCAGCCAAACCCACCCCCACAAACGAAAAATCCCGGCACAAAGGCCGGGATTTCCATACTTTTTGACGTGGTAAAGACCTTAGTCTTCGTCTTTTTCTTTATCGTCCGCATCATCAGGCAGATTAAAGAAGCTATCCGCGTCAGAGACATCCAAGGACGCAGACTTGGTTTCCAAGTCATCATCGTCGTCATCAGACAGCGAGAATGTTTCAAGACCAGCAATCGAGCTTGGCATCTTCGGCTCGGCAGGCATCCCAAGGGATTGCTCCGTGCTGACCAGCTTGCGACGCTCGTCATCCGACATGCCGCCGCCTTCTTTGGCTGCTTTAGCGTTGGCCTTCTGAACCGCCATGTCCAATTCGCCTTGCTTACACATGCCCAACGCAACCGGATCGATCGGGTCGATGTTGCTGATGTTCCAATGCGTCCGCTCGCGGATCGCCTGAATTGTCGGTTTCGTTGTGCCAACCAGCTTGGAAATCTGACCGTCGGACAATTCGGGGTGGAACTTAACCAACCACAAAATCGACGCTGGGCGATCCTGACGTTTTGACAGCGGCGTATACCGCGGACCACGGCGTTTTTCTTCGCCTTGCGCGGCTTGGTAGAACTTCAGCTTCAGCTTATGTAGCGGGTTCTTTTCAGCAGCATCGATCTCGTCTTGGGTCAGTTGGTTGTTGGCAATCGGGTCAAACCCTTTCACGCCAGTCGCCACATCACCATCCGCGATTCCCTGTACTTCCAGCTCGTGGAAGCCACAGAAATCAGCGATCTGTTTGAACGTCATTGTCGTGTTGTCGCAAAGCCAAACTGCTGTGGCTTTTGCCATAATCGGTTTTTCGGACATCAAATGTCTCCTCTCAAAATGACAAGCCTTTCCCGCGCCCTTGAAGGGGCTGACCGCTGGGGCCGGGTTCGCATTGTCGGGGAACTTGAACCCTATATAAGGATGCAAGGCAATTTAGGGAAGATCAAAATGTGGCGATTGGTTTTTGGGCTGTTGGCGTGGTCCGGCATGGCGCAAGCACAAGACGCCGCAGGCGAATTTGACTACTATGTTTTGTCCCTGTCATGGTCGGCCAATTGGTGCGCTTATGAAGGCGACGACCGCAATTCCCCGCAATGCGATCCGGCCCGCGATCACGGCTGGGTGCTGCACGGCCTCTGGCCTCAATATGAACGCGGCTTCCCCGCCGATTGCCGATCCAACTATCCAGCACCATCACGCGGACAGACCAGCGAAATGACTGATATTATGGGCACATCCGGCCTCGCATGGCACCAATGGAACAAACACGGCGTCTGCTCTGGCCTCGACAGCACCGACTACTACGCCCTGTCCCGCACGGCCTACGACAAGGTTAACCGCCCCGAAGTCCTCCGCAAAATCACCGATCCGGTAACCCTACCCGCAACGCTCATCCAAGACGCCTTTATCCAGTCGAACCCCGACTTGGAACCCGACCAAATCACAATCACCTGCCGCCAAGGCTACATCCAAGAAGCCCGCATCTGCCTGACCCGAGACCTCGCGTTTCGCGATTGCGGCGCCGACGTGATCCGCGACTGCACCATGCAAAGCGCACAGTTTGAGCCAATGCGCTAACCAACCGAGACAGGACTGCACACGTGACCTTTTTTACATTCCTCGACTACAGCGCCGTGCTGGTCTTTGCGCTGACGGGTTCACTTGTGGCCAGCCGCGCCCAGCTTGATATCGTTGGTTTTTTCTTCTTCGCGTGCCTCACAGCCGTTGGCGGCGGCACTCTGCGTGACCTGCTGCTTGACCGTCATCCAGTGTTCTGGGTCGAAAATCCGGCCTACCTCGGGGTCGCCTGCGCCGCCGCCCTCTTGGTCTTTCTCACAGCGCACCTGTTTGAAAGCCGCTACAAATTGCTGCTCTGGCTTGATGCTTTTGCATTGGCCATCGCGGTTGCCGCGGGATCAGGCGTCGCGCAAACACTTGGCCATTCAGCACCCATCGTCGTCGTGATGGGTGTGGTCACGGGCTGCATGGGCGGGCTAATGCGCGATGTGGTCTCGAACGAAGTCCCGCTGGTTCTCGTCAAAGGCGAACTCTACGTGACCTGCACATTTGCAGGGTCAGTCGCAACCGTCATAGCCAGCGAGCTAGAACTCCCGTCAACCCAAGTCGCGCTCGCCTGCGCCGCCGTTACCTTTATCCTACGCGCAGGATCGTTGGCACTCGGCTGGCAGCTTCCAGTCTATAAATCACGGCCACCAAAGGTCTAGATCAAGCGACCGCATCGCCCAGATCAAGCCCGCGCAGCACATCCGCCGCGTCCATCACCTTTTTACCGGGACGTTGGGCGCGGGTAATCCGCACAGCACCTGTCGCACAAGCAATATCAAAGCCGCCCAAGACTGTGCCAGCGGCCGCATCGCCTGCAATTACTTCTGCGACATGCAGCTTCACACGCTCTCCCGCGACATCACACCACGCGCCCGGAAACGGGGATAACCCGCAAATGTGGTTCGCAACCTCGGCAGCAGGGCGATCCCAATCAACCCGCGCCTCCGCCTTGTCGATCTTCGCAGCATAAGTCACACCAATCTCCGGCTGCACCTCAGGCGTTAACTCCGGCAAACGGGCCAAGGCCTCAACCACCAACGCAGCGCCCATCGCCGACAAGCGATCATGCAACGCACCCGTCGTCTCAGCCACCCCAATCGGCGTCGCCTCGCGCAACAAAACCGGTCCCGTATCTAGGCCCGCTTCCATCTGCATTATGCAAACACCCGTCTCGGCATCCCCCGCCATAATCGCACGGTGGATAGGTGCCGCACCGCGCCAACGCGGCAACAAAGACGCATGGATATTCAAACAGCCCAACTTCGGCGCATCCAAAATCACTTGCGGCAAAATCAAACCATAGGCCACAACCACAGCAATATCCGCGTCATGTCTGGCAAACACAGCTTGCGCCTCAGCATTGCGCACAGAAACCGGATGATGAACCGGCAATCCCAACGCCTCAGCACGGGCTTGTACCGGCGACGGACGATCTTTCTTACCACGACCAGCAGGGCGCGGCGGCTGTGAATACACGGCCACAACATCATGCCCCGAATTTACCAAAGCTTCCAAAACAGGCACCGAAAAATCGGGCGTTCCCATAAAGATCACACGCATCGGTTTCCCCTTCATTTCGCCAAAACAACTCTCGCCGAAGGCATCGAATTTTCGCGAAAATTCGTCACCGTTCTGATTTACGCGCTTTCCGCAGCAGCATATCGCGCTTGATCTTACTCAAACGATCAAAATACATCTTACCCGCCAAGTGGTCGATCTGATGCTGCACAGACGTCGCCCAAAGCCCGACAAAATCGCGATCTTCCATTTTGCCATCGCGGTTCAAAAACCGAACCGTCACAGCACGCGGACGGTTAATCAATGCAGACTGACCGGGCAAATTAGGCGACGCCTCGGCATGCGGGCGCAACTCTACCGACGCATGAAGCACCTCTGGATTCGCCATACACACCGCCTGTCCACGCGCCTCAGACGCATCGACCACAGCCAACCGTTGCATAATCCCAAGCTGCACAGCAGCCAGTCCCACACCCGGCATCGCTTCCATCGCGTCGATCATCTCGTCCCAGATCGCACGGGTCTCGTCCGTGATCTCGGTCACGTCATCGGCGACGGTTTTCAACGCCTTATGCGGCCACATTACAAAAGGTCGGGTCATGCGCGTTTATCCGTTATCAAAATACCATTCAGGTGGTCGATTTCATGCTGCACACAAGCCGCCGAAAACCCGTCAAACGATGCTTCCAAGAACCCGCCATCCACATCGCGCCACCGCAAGACGACGGACGCAGGACGTGTCACATCGATCAAATCACCACTGATCGACAGGCATCCTTCGGCCAGCGTGGATGTCTCGTCTGACACCGACACAATCTCGGGGTTCACAAAAATCACCGGTTGCGGATCAGCCTCTTTCCACGTCGCGTCCATCACAAATACACGCTGCAAAACGCCAACCTGTGGGGCCGCAATCCCGCGCCCGTTGGCTGCATACATCGTCGCCAGCATATCGTCAGCCAAAGCAATCAGCGCATCATCAAACACAGCAACCTCAGCACACACCGCTGCCAATCGCGCATCAGGCGCTTGCACAATCGGCATCACAGCCATCAGCCGCGCGCCATTTCGCGTTTTAGTTTCTGCATCTTGCGGGTGATCATCTGCCGTTTCAGCGGCTTCAGATAATCAATAAACAACGTCCCATCGAGGTGGTCGATTTCATGCTGCACGCACGTCGCCCACAGCTCGTCAAACTTCTCGTTGCGCTCTTTGCCGTCAACGCCTTGCCATTTCACTTCGACAACCGCCGGACGCTCGACTTCGGCATATTGTTCGGGGATCGACAGACAGCCCTCATCATACACGTTGCGCTCTTCGCTTTCCCAAACGACCTCGGGGTTCACCATAATGATCGGCTCAGGCGTTCCGCCTTCTTCCTTCACGCAGTCCAGCACAATTAACCGTTCGGTAATGCCAATTTGCGGCGCAGCTAGGCCAACGCCCGGCGCGTGGTACATCGTTTCCAACATATCATCAGCCAGCTTAGCAAGGTCCGTTGTGAAATCCACAACAGGGGTGCATTTGGCTTTCAGCCGCGGGTCGGGGTGGATCAGGATTTTGCGCAATGTCATGCGCGTTCATCTAGCCTCTCGTCTGCATTCCCGCAAGTGTGACCGTTTTCGACTTGCACCCCACAGCCCATCGCAGCACCTTACGAAAAACATCCCTGCGGAGAGACCCATGAACTTTGACCAAAAAATCGACCGGCGCGGCACTCACTCTGTGAAATGGGACAGCATGGAAGACATTTACGGCGTCTCCCCTGATGACGGCATCTCAATGTGGGTCGCCGACATGGAATTCCAACCGCCGCAATGCGTACAAGACGCAATCAAGAAAATGCACGATCACGGCGTCTACGGCTATTACGGCGATGAAGGCCCCTACCGCGAGGCAATCCGCTGGTGGATGGACACCCGCCACGATTGGCAAATTGACCCATCATGGATTTTCACCACCCACGGCTTGGTGAACGGCACCGGCATGTGCGTTGACGCTTACACCGCCCCCGGCGACGGCGTCATCTTGTTCACACCCGTCTACCACGCCTTTGCGCGTGTGATTGCAGCAGCAAACCGCAAAGTCGTGGAATGCGAGCTGGTCAACAACAATGGCCGCTACGAGATGGATTTCGACGCCTACGACGCCCAAATGACGGGCAACGAACGGATGGTCATCCTGTGTTCACCACATAACCCCGGCGGGCGCGTGTGGACCAAAGCCGAACTCGCAGGTGTCGCGGCTTTTGCGAAACGTCACGAATTGATCCTTGTGTCCGATGAAATCCACCACGACCTGACTATGCCCGGCCACACGCATATCCCGACCGCACATATCGACGGGATCACCGACCGCCTGATCACCATGACCGCGACGACCAAGACATTTAACATCGCGGGCAGCCATTCCGGCAACGTCATCATCGAAGATCCTGATTTGCGGGCACAATTTGCGAAACGCATGGGGGCACTGGGTCTATCACCCAACAGCTTTGGCCTGTTCATGGCGACCGCTGCTTATTCCCCCGAAGGGGCTGAATGGGTCGATGCACTAAAGGCATACCTCGATGAAAACCGCCAAATATTCGACGCGGGTATCAATTCAATTCCGGGCCTCGCCTCTATGCCACTCGACGCAACCTACCTCGCATGGGTTGATTTCTCAGGCACAGGCATGTCGCGCGACGAATTTACGGCACGGGTACAAAATCAAGCGAAAATCGCAGCCAACCATGGCCCTACCTTTGGGACAGGCGGCGAAACGTTCCTGCGCTTCAATCTTGGCGCACCACGCGCACAAATCGAAGAGGCAGTGGCCCGCCTGAAATCAGCCTTTAGCGATCTTCAATAGTTAGCGGGGCAGCAATGCAATCGGCGCATCCGTCTCGCGGACAAAATCCGCGGGCGGACGGTCAGGGATCGTGCTGACCCACTTGAACTCGAACACACGCTCCGTGCCGTCCACTTCGGAATCGATCACCAGACATTGGTACAGATGCCGCGCGCCATCATAAATCTCGACGCGCCCGCGCAAACGCGGCGCTGTCGCAGCATCCAAAGCAAATCCATTATCCCAAAGTCGCAAAATACGATGCGCCTTATCGCCGTCGTGAACACACAGCCTATCGTTCCGCTTGAGCGATTGCTGACGGGCCTGTTTCAGCCCTTCGTAAACTTCATCCGGTAGCATATGAAACATGGCGCCGATTCCTCCCGTTCTTCCATAGGATGGACTTCACAATGTAAATTTCAAGTGACTACGTCCGCCGCATTGCAGCGTAACCCTGCCAAAACGCTCAGGATTTTTATTTTACCTTGGGGCGTAATACATGGGGTTTTGTCGCATCATACAGCGCAGAATCAGGGAAACCGTGGTTATCTGACAGCGCAGGACCCACCATGATCAGCGCGGTGCGCGTGATTTTAGCGGCCCGCACTTTTTCACGAATGTCCGCAAATGTGCCACGAATAATCAATTGATCCGGCCAAGATGCGCGGTAGATCACTGCCACAGGGCAATCGATCCCGTAATAAGGAATCAGTTGGCGTTCGATCTCGCGCAGCGCCCGAATGCCCAAATGGATCGCGAGCGTCGCGCCCGTCCGTGCAAAATTCTCTAACGTTTCACCTTCAGGCATCCCCGTCGATTTCATCGACATACGGGTCAGAACAATCGACTGAGCCACTTCAGGCACAGTCAATTCGGTCCCAAGTGCTGCCGCCGCAGCCGCATAAGCAGGCACACCTGGAATAATCTCGTAAGAAATACCTTCGTCCTTCAACCGACGAATTTGCTCTGCAATCGCACCATACAATGACGGATCACCCGAATGCACACGCGCCACATCCTCGCCACGCGCATGCGCCGCGACAATCTCTGCATGCGTATCGTCCAGCGTCATCGGTGCAGTGTCCAAAACACGGGCACCATCGGGCGCACAGGCCACAACCTCAGCGGGCACCAACGACCCCGCATACAAACAAACCGGACAAGCCCCGATCACACGTGCAGCTTTCAACGTCAGCAATTCCGGATCACCCGGACCTGCGCCAATAAAATAAACAGTCATTTTAGAACTCCAAACGGGATGGTTGGGTGCGGCGCATTGCGTAGCAACAGCGTCACCCAGCCAAATCCCCATCAATCTTGCGAGCATACCCGCGTGGCGTGAACATCCGTGGCCCCGTGCCAAGCTGGGCAAGACGCGAATGCGACGACCCAACCAGCACGACGGTCAACATATCCACTTCATCGACTTCCAATTCGTCCAAGCGGCGATAACGCACATGCTCCTCTGGCCGCCCCAAGGACGACGCCAACATCACAGGCGTTTCAGGCGGGCGGTACTGCAACAAAATATCTCGCGCTTCGGCAAGCAAAGTGCGCCTGCGCATCGACACCGGATTATAAAACGCGATCACAAAATCGCCCTCAGCCGCAGCATTCAACCGCTTCACAATATCTTCACGTGGGGTCAGCAAATCCGACAGTGATATCGCGCAAAAGTCATGCCCCAAGGGCGCACCAGCCCGTGCCGCAGCGCCTTGCAACGCCGACACACCCGGCGAGCAAACAACTTCAACACGGTGCGCCGCATCCGACACGCCCATCTGATCGGGCGAGCGATCCAGCAATTCAAACACCAACGCGCCCATCGCATAGATGCCCGCGTCACCCGAACAGACCAGCGCGACGTTCTTGCCTTTCGCCGCCTGTTCTAACGCAAAGCGACACCGATCCTCTTCACCTCCCAACGGGAAATCGGACCGTTCTTTGCCCACAGCCAACGGCCCCAGCAGATCGATATACAGCCCATAGCCCACCAATTCCTCAGCCTCGGACACCAGCCGCGACACCTCTGGCGTGCGCCAAGCTGCTTGCCCGGGTCCAATCCCGACAATCGACAACCGCCCACGCGACCGACCACGCAGTTCGGTCAGCGGCGCAGGCGACACCGCCAATGCACAGGTCGCATTCGCAGTCTTCTGTTTCGGATAGGTCAATACGGCATCCGCACCACCTTGGGCCAAGGCGGCAGCCTCTGACACGCCATGCGTGCCAACTTCGGCGAACACCACATCAGACGGGTTCGCTAATCGCGGGGTCTCTGCCTCTAACGCTTCGGCCTCAAACAACCGCATCGGCACGCCCAAATCAGCGGCCAAGTCGATAATCGCAGGCTCGTCGCCTTTCAACGTGATCGTGTTCACCGAATGGATCGCCTCGGGCGCAAGCCCTGCTTCATCCAGCACCGACTGCACCAATGCGGCCAATTCCTCTGGCGGGCAATTACGTGCGCAGCCAACGCCCAGCGTCAAAACCTGTGGCGCAAACTGCAGGTGATCCGGCCCCAAATCAGGCAAAACAGCCGTCGTGCAAGACAACCGCGTGCCGTCTTCCGCGAACGGCACCGCGTCCAACCATTCCGCCGGAAACGCCGCATCCTCGGCAACCAAGGCACCGCCCGATGACAACATCCCAGCCATCGCGTCCTTCGCATCCGCAGGATTGACCAAACGCCAGCCCGCAGGCGGAGAATCCAGCGCGACACCCATCGCCACATCACCTGCCGTCGTTACCGCAGCCACAGCGCCCAGCGCTTCGGCAATCTGCGCCGCCAAACGGTTCGCGCCACGATGACCGCCCAGCAGTGGCACAACAACAGCGCCATCATCCGACACCGAAATCACTGGCGGTTCCGACGTTTTATCGGCCAACAATGGCGCCACACCACGGATCAAAATCCCTGACGCACAAACGCCCACAATCGGAACGCCAGCCGCAAATAAATCCCGCGTATGATCCAACGCATTCGCAAAAAACGCATCCGCCTGATCTACACGCCCCTCACGGCCATGGACCTGCGCCCCAAGCACATCAGCCACACGATGGGCCGTCGCTTCTCCCGAACGGGACAGCGCCAAAACAACAGGTTTCACAGCCATGGATCGGCCCCTTTAGTCAGTAAAATCATCGAAAAGTAAGGTGCCTTTTCAGGGGCATCCGCCAGCGGCAACACCACTTCAGTCGGCAAAGTCGCGCGTTCCACATAGACCGCATCATCCATCAAGCCCAGCGCATCAATCACGCTTCTGATCTTGGTCAAATGACGCCCGACCTTCATAATCACAACGCTTTCAGCGCCCGCGATCCGGTCACGCAACTCGTCCTCTGGCAATGGTCCCGGCAACACCGTCAACCGCTCATTCCGTGCAGCCAATGGCATCCGCGCAGACGCGGCACAGGCCGTCACAGACGTCACTCCCGGCACGATTTGCACATCAAAACGGTCGGCAAGACGGGCGAAAATATACATAAACGATCCGTAGAAAAACGGATCGCCTTCGCACAGGCACACAACGTCGCGGCCAGCCTCCAAGGCATCCGCAATCGCAAGCGCCCCCGCATCATATGCATCCTGCGCGGGCTGCCGTTCGACCGACATCGGCACATCCATTACGATTTCAACGGCATCAGGCTTAATCAGATCCGCAGCAATCGACCGCGCGAAACTCTCGCCACCAGCCAAAGTCGGATAGGCCACAATCTCTGCGCCCTCAATCAACCTTGCAGCCCGTAATGTCATCAAATCCGGCGCACCTGGCCCTAAGCCCACACCATATAACGTGCCTTGGGATGGCGGGAGGGGCGTCGTGCTCGCACGCGCGTCTCCAGTCATCGTTTCACCAAGCTAAACTGGGTCACAGGCATCGACGGACGCCAGCCCGTCAATCGGCCCACAGGCTCCGCGCGGTGCACCATCAGTTTCACCAAATCGCCACCAAATTCACGGTGCAACGCGATCAACTCCGCTTCGCTTTCCAAGGTCACAGCATTCGCGACCAATCGCCCCAGCGGACGCAGTGCAGCCCAAGCCGCGTCAAACGTCTCGCGGCTCAATCCGCCACCAATGAAAATCGCGTCCGGTGCGGCCAAGCCATCCAGCGCCTCAGGCACAGACCCTTCAACCAGTTCCAGCTTCGGCGTGCCCAACGCCAGCGCATTTGCCCCCGCCATGGCCCGCCGATCCGCCCTTGGTTCAATACCAATCGCACGTGCATACCGTGCGGCCCGCATCCATTCAATCGCGACAGACCCGCAACCGCAACCAATATCCCACAGCAAAGCACCGCGCATCGGCATCAGCTTTGCCAGTGTCGCCGCACGAATTTCTTGCTTTGTCATCGTCCCGTCAGACTGGAACAACGCATCTGCCAAGCCCGGCACACGCGGCAACAAAGCCGCATCAGGGGCCGCGATGCATTCAACCGCCAACGTATTAAACGCTGGCACAACATGGTCCCAGCTTTCAGCCACACCATCAAACCGCAGCTCGTCCTTGCCACCCATCGCAGCCAACACGGTTAACCGCGACTGACCAAACCCGCGTTCGGTCAAAAACGCAGCAATCTGCGCAGGCGTTTCCGCCCCAGTCGTCAAAACCAACAACCGCGCATCCGGCTGGATAAACGCGATCATCTGCTGAACCGGACGCCCATGCACCGTCAACGTCTCAACATCCGGCAACGACCAGCCCATGCGCGCACTTGCCAGCTGGAACGCGGACAATTGCGGGTGATACACGATCTCAGACGGATCAATCGCCCGCCCAATCCGCGCACCTACAGAGAACCAAAGCGGATCGCCCGTGACCAAAATCACCGCACGCTTCCCGCGCAAGCCCTGTATCGTCTCGATCATCGCGTTAAACGGCGACGGCCACGCAATCCGCTCGGCGCTCACAGCGCCCGCAAGCTCATGGTGGCGATCACCGCCAAGGATCACCTCGGCGGCTTCAACAACAGCGCGGGTCGCAGGCACAAGCCCGTCCAAGCCGTCTTCGCCGATCCCCACAACATGTAACCAAGGTGTCGTCATACTTTGTCCTCTGGCAATCCAGCCGCCAACGCATTCACCGCCGCCGATGCCATAGCAGAGCCGCCGCGACGGCCACGCAACGCGATGTATTCGCAGCCCCGCGAATTTGCCGCCAGCTCTGCCTTGCTTTCAGCCGCGCCAATAAACCCAACGGGAAACCCGAGGATCACCGCAGGTTTCGGCGCACCCGCATCAATCAATTCCAGCAGGTGAAACAAAGCGGTCGGCGCGTTGCCAATCGCGACAACCGCGCCGTCCAAATGGTCCGCCCAGAGTTCAACTGCCGCAGCAGAGCGCGTATTACCGATGTTCTTGGCGCGTTCAGGCACGGACGGATCGTTCAGCGTGACAATCACTTCATTCTCGGCAGGCAAATAACGGCGAATAATCCCCGCCCCAACCATCTCGCAATCACACAAGACAGGTTTGCCAGCCAGCAACGCCGCATGACCGACAGCGGCCGCATCAGGCGAAAACGCAAGCCGATCTGCAATCTCGATCATCCCGCAGCTATGAATCAGCCGCGTGACAACAGGCTGCATCGCAGGGGCGAAGCGATCCAGCTTTGCCTCACGCCGCACAGTCGCAAAACTCGCGGCATAAATCGCGCTTGGGTCTTTTTCATACGGTCGCAATGCAGCACCCGATTTTTCGCGAAAAATCATCCGAATTTTCTAGAAAATTCGCGCCCATCAAGCCCGACCCTTCCGCGCGCTTTCAGGCCCATGCGGGTGTTTCGCATGAGGATATTCCGCGTGGTGATGATCGTGGTCGTGATCATGGTGGTGGTGATGCCCATGGTCGTGCCCGTGACTGTGGTCATGGCTATGGTCGTGGTCATGATGATGGTGCGCGTGATGATGATCGTCGGCCAGCTTCAGGCGACACATCCCTGTGCAGAACGCTTCACACAGGTTACAATCAGCGACGTTTGAACCCGGCGCATTTGCACCCTGGCCTTCAACGTGGTGGTGGTGGCTTTCTTGCACCGCCCCCACTTCATTCTCAAAACCAACGACAGCAGCACGGTATTTGCACAGCACACATGTCGGCGGTGGCACCTTTGCAAAAGCCGGATGCGACCCGCCCTGCTCTGCCGCCAAAACTTCGCGCTGTTCTGGTGTGATCTGGCGGACATCGCCGCTACCAACCTCAAGCACCTGCGTCCGGTACTGACACGTGCCGCAATTCGGCGGCGGCGTATCGCTATCCTGTTCCATGATCCGTTCCGCAAAAGTCGCCAGCACCTGCGGGTGATCCCCCAGATAGCCAGCCTTCACGAAATCGATATCCGTGTGCTCTGCGGCCACTTGATCCGTAAACCCGTAAATCCGGTCAATCAAAATGCCTGAGAACAGGAAATACGGGAACACAATTACGCGCTTGTAGCCAAGCCGAGTCACATGCTGCAAACACGGCTCGACCAACGGGAACGTCACACCAGAAAAGCCAACCTCGTGCCAGCCAAAGCCCATGCCTTCGGCCACCAAACGCGCGACTTTCGCGACATTGCCGTTCGCATCAGGATCAGAGGCACCGCGTCCGATCACAACCAAACAGGTCTGGTCCAAAGGCAAGTCACCCAGATCAGCATTCGCCTGATCCACGGCCTCTTGGATACGGCCAGCCGCAGCGGCGATCATCTTGGGATCAACGCCCAATTCACGGCCATACGACACGGTCATCCCGTGCTTAGCCGCATAGGTATTCAAAACCGTTGGAATGTCATTCTTTGCGTGCATTGCGGCAAACAGCATACCCGGAACCGCAAGAACGCGGTCGCAGCCAGCCTCGCGCAAGCGATCCAAACCGTCGCGGATCACCGGATTGGCAAACTCTAGGTAGCCGTAATCCGTCATCCAATCGTCAGGCAGCAGCGCGGGCAGCTTGTCCGCCAGCGTCGCAAATTCGTCCACCGCAGATTGGCTCCGCGATCCGTGGCCGCAAATCATGACACCAGTTTTCACGCGGCCTCTCCTTCTTCTTCAAGTTCAAGCTCGGGTTCGCTGTCTGTCTTTTTGCGACCCTTCAAGGCACCGTAAATGCCCGTCAGAATGGCCAAGCCGATCGCCGCACCCGCAACCCAATGGTCGTGGCCCGCAACATCAGCCAAGTGCCCCGGATGGGCCTGCGCCCCCGTGCCAGCACTCACCAAAAGAAGTGTCAAAGTTTTCCGCATCTGATCCTCCAAGTTCTGCCCATAGCTACCAGAAACCCCGCGCTCACACGTGGGGGAGGTCTGACGATGTGACCCGATGGTCCCCTCTAGGGTCAACCGGCAGGATCACCAACCTCTCTGGCCCAAACGGGCTTCGTCTGGGGGTGGTATATGGACCCTTTTCCAAGGTCGCAATGGTCCAATGCGGCAGCAGCGGTCTGTTACCGACGCCGGCCCTGTGCATCTGCGCGCAATTCATGCGCTTGAAAAGGTATTTGTGCGCCACAGTTCTTCACCTAGGTATGTAGCGAAGACGAATGAAAGGGACCTGTAATGGGACAGCTAGTAGACGGCGTTTGGCACGACACTTGGTACGATACCAAGAAATCTGGCGGGGCTTTCGTGCGGTCCACTTCAAAGTTCCGTAACTGGATCACCGCTAACGGATTGGCAGGACCAACAGGTGACGCAGGTTTCAAAGCGGAAAGCGGGCGCTATCATCTCTATATATCAAACGCTTGCCCATGGGCGCACCGCACCATGGTGTTCCGCGCAATCAAAGACCTGACCGATCATATCGATGTGTCAGTTGTGCATCCCCACATGCTCTCGGATGGCTGGACCTTCGAGACAGACGGCAACGGGGCCACGGGTGACACGCTCTACGGGTTGCCATTCTTGCGTGATATCTACCTAAAAGCGGACCCCGAAATCTCGGGCCGCGTGACGGTGCCGATCTTGTGGGACAAAAAGCAAAACACCATCGTTTCAAACGAATCTTCGGAAATCATCCGGATGTTTAATAGCGCCTTTGATGACATTACAGGCAACACCGACGATTACTGGCCCGAAGCCCAGCGCGATGTGATCGAACCGATCAACGACCGGATCTACAATACGGTCAACAACGGCGTCTACAAATCCGGCTTTGCCACAACCCAAGACGCATATGACGACGCCGTCGCACCGCTACTCGAAAGCCTCGATTGGATCGAATCCATCCTGTCTGAAAACCGCTACCTCACGGGCGACACGATCACCGAAGCCGACTGGCGGCTTTGGACGACACTGATCCGCTTTGATATGGTCTACCACCAGCATTTCAAATGTAACCGCAAACGGATCATCGACTATCCGAACCTGTGGGGTTTCACCCGCGAGCTATATCAATGGCCTGGAGTCAAAGAGACGGTGAACATGGATCATATCGTGCGTCACTATCACTACAGCCACGACACGATTAACCCGAACCGGATCATCCCGATCAATCCAATCATCGACTTTGATGCGCCGCACGGACGAGGCGCTTAACCAGCATTCGCCGTGCGCGACAAGCGGCTCGCCGTTTGACCGTAGTGATGCACAATCGCCGCCAGATCACTTGGCGGCGTTTTTGTTTCAACAAAGGCGCGGGCGTTTGCGCTGTGCGAAAAAATCGATCCGTCCGAGAAAAACGTAGTGTCTGTCACAAAGACGACATTTGCGCGTGGTTGGTTAAAGTTAGCAAAGTCCGCAACAGTCAGCGCACTGCCCTCGCGCAAGACCAGATCCAGCACGATCACATCGAACGTTTCACTCTGCAGTAGAATCAGCGCATCGTCGCCCGTTTCAACAACAGTGACCATCGCATGTAGGCGTTCCAAGTGCCTCGACCACAGGGCACCCAATTCAGATTTGCTTTGGACAATTAGTACCCGCATGGCGCTCTCTCCTAAAATTTAAGTATAAAAGCGAGATATGTACCAGGACACTCATTAACGGCTCTGTCCGCGTTGTGACCCCTAATTCCTAACGAATGGTTAACCGATTGCGAGGCACACACCAAAACTAGCGACTTCGCGCCTATTCGCTTGCCGACTGAGCCAAAATCAGCTTGAAAAGCATCAAAATTGGATGAGGCACTGCGTTTATGACAACTTGGATCACGGTTTGCGACACCTGCAAGCGCCCCGAATGGACCGAAACCCAAACAGGCATGACCGATGGCGAACGCCTTGCGGCCATGGTCGAGGCGGCAGCAGTTGACCTTGCCGATGTGAAGACGCGGCGCGTGTCCTGCTTGATGGGCTGCAAGAGCGGGTGCAACGTCTCTATACAAGCACACGGCAAACTAGCCTACACCTTGGGTGACTTCGAACCAGACACCGACGCCGCTGAGGGAATTGTCGCCTATGCGACATCTCACGCTGCATCAGAGACAGGCCAAGTGCCATACCGGACTTGGCCACAAGCCATCAAAGGACACTTTGTGACGCGCCATCAACCTATCCCATCCGACGATCAATCCGAATGACGTTGGTATTGGAAAAACGAGACCACGGCGGCGGCCTTGATGCAGCCATGGTGCAATTCGGCGGCAAGCGTGCCGATTGGCTTGACCTATCGACTGGGATCAATCCGGTCCCCTACCCGATCCCCAAATTCACGCACGACGCGTGGACGGCCCTGCCCGACAGCGCCTCTTTTGCGTTGATCGTGGCCCAAGCCCGCTCGTTCTGGTCAATCCCGAAATCAGCTGCCTGCATCGCCACCCCCGGTGCGTCCGCCACAATAGCACAGCTCCCGCGCATCATCGCCCCCGGCACCGTTAATATCCCCGGCCCGACCTACAATGAACATGCCGCTGCGTTTTCAGCGGCTGGCTGGCAATCCGAGGCGACAAACGCAGACGCCATGGTCGCGGTGCATCCCAACAACCCCGATGGCCGTCTCTGGACCGCGCCCGAAATCAACGGCACCCTGCGGATCATCGACGAAAGCTTTGCGGACGTCACACCAAACCAATCCCTGTTAAGCGAAGCCACAAAACCCGGCACCGTCGTCCTGAAAAGTTTCGGGAAATTTTGGGGCCTTGCAGGTCTGCGCCTTGGTTTCGCAATCGGCGACCCCGAAATTTTGGCGCCCCTCGCAGACGCGCTTGGCCCATGGCAAGTCTCCGGCCCCGCATTGCAAATCGGCGCAGAAGCACTCGCAGATTTCCAGTGGGCCGACGAAGCACGAGCGCGGCTGGCAAAAGATGCCAAGCGCCTCGACGCTCTGCTCGAAAACCAAGGTGCGATCACGCTTGGCGGCACCGACCTTTTCCGCCTCTACAAAGTTGACGACGCGCTTGCCGCACAAGAACATCTCGCAGAATCGCACGTTTGGTCGCGCACATTCCCCTATGACAACACATGGTTGCGGCTCGGCTTACCCGCCCCCGACCGTTGGGACCAGCTAGAGGCCGCTTTTTGATCGTCGTCCTCGCGATGTTCCTCGACGCGATCTTCGGGGAACCCAAATGGCTTTGGTCGCGCATCCCGCATCCTGCTGTCGTGATGGGCCGCGCCGTCGGTTACATCGACACGACATATAACACAGGCCGCGACCGTAAAACCAAAGGCACGCTCGCCTTCGCGTCACTCGCAATCGCAGCCCTTATCCTCGGTTTCATCATCCAAGCCATCCCCGGCATCTGGGCTGATGTCTTCCTCGGGGCCATGCTGATCGCGCAACGGTCCTTGATCGACCACATCCGCGCCGTCGATCACGGCCTGCGTATGTCACTGACCCAAGGCCGCCGTGCCGTCGCCATGATCGTCAGCCGCGACACGCGCCACATGGACGCATCGTCCGTCACCCGCAGTGCAATCGAATCCGGTTCTGAAAACTTTAGCGACGGTGTGATCGCCCCGATCTTCTGGCTCGCCATCGGGGGCATCCCCGCCTTGCTGGTCTACAAAATCACCAACACCGCCGACAGCATGATCGGCTATAAAACCCCGCGCCACCAAGACTTTGGCTGGGCCGCAGCCCGTTTCGACGACCTGCTGAACTGGGTGCCCGCCCGCCTGACCGCCCTGCTGATCTGGCTGACCGACAGACGCACGCCGCTGACAAAAATCGCCACAGATGCTGCCCTGCACAAATCCCCCAACGCAGGCTGGCCCGAATCCGCGATGGCCTACAAACAGGACATCGCCCTCGCGGGTCCGCGCAGCTACGATGGTGTCATGACCCAATTTCCCTACGTGAACAGCGCGGGCAAACAGCAACTCGCCCCCCACGATATTGCGTCAACAATCGCCACCCTCTGGACGGCGTGGTGGATTACGCTCGCCGCAGCAGTTATCGTGGCATTGATTTAACCACCACTTACAGGAGCCGCCATGCGCCGCCTCGCTTTCGCCCTTTCCCTGCTCGCTAGCCCTGCCGTGGCGCAATCCTGCGGTGGGCCGCTTCCTGATTTCCTTAATGGTGTCAAAGCCGAAGCCGTCGCAAAAGGGCTATCCCCCGCCGCCGCAGATCGCGTCCTAAACGGGGCCCAAATCGACCAACGCGTGCTGAACGCTGACCGCTCCCAAGGCGTCTTTCAAAAAGATTTCATCGCCTTTTCCCGCGCCCTGATCAGCCAAAACCGCATCGACAACGGGCGCGTCGCAGCCCAGCGCAACGCCGCCACCTTTGACCGGATCGAAGCCCAATTCGGCATCCCCCGCGAAGTCATCCTCGCGTTCTGGGCCTTTGAAACCGACTACGGCAGCTTCCAAGGCGACTATAACACACGCAACGCCCTCGTGACGCTCGCCCACGATTGCCGCCGCCCCGAATTGTTCCGCCCGCAACTGATCGCCGCGATTGAACTCAACCAACGCGGCGACTTTAACCCCGATGCAACCACAGGCGCATGGGCAGGCGAAATCGGCCAAGTCCAGATGCTACCGGGCGATATTATCGAAAGCGGTTTGGACGGTGATGGCGACGGTCACATCGACCTCAAAGGATCAGCCCCCGACGCATTGATGTCCGGCGCGAATGTACTATCCGGCTTAGGCTGGAAACCAAACGAGCCGTGGCTACAAGAAATCAGTGTCCCTGACACGCTTGATTGGACACAAACGGGCCTCGACCACCCTAAAACAGTGGCCGATTGGAACGCACTCGGCGTCACATCCCGCGACGGCACAGCGCCCACACACCTAACCGCGCGCGTTGTCCTGCCCATGGGCCGCAACGGGCCCGCCTTCTTTGCCTACGACAATTTCGACGTCTATTTCGAATGGAACCAAAGCTTCACCTACGTCACAACCGCCGCCTATTTCGCAACACGCATCGCAGGTGGACCAGCCTATAACGCAGGCAATCCGGCACCGGGCCTTTCCGGCGAACAGATGCAATCGCTCCAACAAAAGCTCATCAATCGCGGCCACGACGTCGGCGGGATCGACGGCATATTAGGCGCAAAAACACGCGACGCGGTGCAACTGGAACAACAACGCCTCGACCTCCCTGCCGATGCATGGCCGACACTTAACCTATTGAACGCATTGTGAAACGGATCGTGAAAGCGTTCGGTGTCTTAGCCGTCATCGCACTCATCGCGGCTTTCACCTTTGCCCCCGGCTACGTCGAAGCAGAACGCAACGCAGTCCGCCCGCACGCCCCCTACACAGTCAGTGACGCCGCCCAATCACTGCACAACAGCCTGATCATCGGCGACTGGCACGCGGACTCACTTCTGTGGAAACGCGACCTGCTTGCTCACGGGACACGCGGCCAAGTCGACGTGCCGCGCCTCATCGCCGGTAACGTTGCGCTGCAAATGTTCACCGCCGTCACGAAAAGTCCGGCGGGCCAAAACTACCACAGCAACGACAGTGACGCGGCCGACAACATCACCCTGCTCGCCGTCGCACAGCTCTGGCCTCCACGCACATGGAATAGCCTGTTCGAGCGGGCAATGTACCAAGCTGAAAAGCTACAAAATTTCGCCGAAAACAGCGACGCACTCCGCGTAATCACAACGAAATCCGACCTCGAACAACTGCTCTCAGACCGCGCAGCAGGTCAACAGGTCGTCGGCGGACTGCTCGGCATAGAAGGCGCGCACCCGCTCGAAGGCGACATCACGAACCTCGATCATCTTGAAAACGCAGGCTACCGGATGATCGGCTTACAGCACTTTTTCGATAACGCTTTGGGTGGCTCGCTCCATGGCGCAGACGACCACGGCCTCACCGACTTTGGCACGCAAGTCGTCATGGAAATCGCCGCCCGCAATCTGATCCTCGACGTGGCACATTCATCCCCGCAAACCGTGCGCGACGTGCTCGCAATAACCGACATGCCCATCGTCGTCAGCCACACAGGCGTCCACAATGTCTGCCCGGTCAAACGCAACTACCCCGACAATCTGATGCAAGACATCGCAGCAACGGGCGGCATCATCGGGATCGGCTACTGGCGCGATGTGCTCTGCGACGACAGCCCCGCAGGCATCGCAAAATCCATTCAAGCGGCAATTAGTCTGGTCGGCGAAAACCACGTCAGCCTTGGATCCGACTTCGACGGATCCGTGACAACGGCCCTCGACACATCTGAACTCGCAGCAATCACCCAAGCCCTGCTCGACCTCAACATCCCCGAAACGCAAATTCGCAAAGTCATGGGCGAAAATATGGTGCGCGTCCTACGCGACCGGTTGCCCAACTAAGACTTCATTTCGCCAAAACAACTCCCGCCGGAGGCTACACCTCGGGACGGCGGGTGGGGCGTCGGCGCAGCCGCGCGTCACCCCGTCGTCAACTCAAGCAACCATCGCCTCGGCCTTTTTCAGATCAACCGACACAAGCTGCGACACGCCCTGCTCGCCCATCGTCACACCAAACAACCGATCCATCCGCGACATCGTCACCGCATGGTGCGTGATGATCAGGAACCGCGTATCCGTGCGCCGCGTCATCTCGTCCAGCATATCACAGAACCGGTTCACGTTTGCATCATCCAACGGCGCATCCACCTCGTCCAGCACACAAATCGGGGCGGGGTTCGCGAGGAACACCGCAAAGATCAACGCCATCGCCGTCAGCGTTTGCTCTCCACCGGACAGCAACGACAATGTCGACAACTTCTTACCCGGTGGCTGACACAGTATCTCAAGGCCCGCATCCAGCGGATCATCCGATTCCACCAATTCCAACCGCGCTTCGCCGCCGCCAAACAAGTGGGTGAACAACAGACCAAAGTTCTCGTTCACCTGTTCAAAAGCCGTCAGCAGCCGCTCGCGACCTTCCTTGTTCAACGACGCAATCCCAGTCCGCAGCGTGGCAATCGCGCCTTCCAAATCGGACTTCTCATTTACCAGCAGGTCATGCTCAGTCTGTACCTCTTTCGCGTCTTCCTCAGCCCGCAAATTCACGGCCCCCAAGGCATCCCGCTGGCGCTTAAACCCGTTCACCTGACCTTCAATAACCTCAGCCGCAGGCATGTCCTCGACCGCGACGTCCAATCGCGCCAGCAACTCTGCTGGCAACATGTCTTGGCTTTCCATGATCCGTTCTTCGGCATAGGCAACCGTTTCCTTAGCCGCATCCGACCGCGCCTCTGACCGCGCCCGTGCTTCGCGTGCCTCAGACGCTGTGCGCTCCGCATCGCGCTCCGCGACAGCCGCATTGCGCAACGCCGTCTCACCCGTCACCAGCACATCCGCCGCAGCCATCCGCCGCCCTTCGGCCTCGTCAATCGCATCGGCCAACTCAGCCCGTTTCTCTGCGATTTCCTCTGGGGCCGCTGCCGCTTCAAGCAATTCCGCCTCGGATACAGATCGCCGATCAGCCAGTTCTGATGTCCGTTTATTCGCTGTTTCCAAACGATATTTCCAGCCAGAGACCTCTTTCGTGATCTCTTGCGACCGCTTCAACCGCGCATCACCTTCGCGGCGCAATTCGTCGTGTGCAGACCTGCGGGTCATCATCATGATCCGCGCCGCCTCTACGGTCATCTTGATATCTTCAACGCGACCACGCGCCTCTGGCAAATCCTCTAGCCCAGTCGCCGCATTCTCTGCTTCAACCAACGCACGCCGCGCCACTGTCGCCTCGTCCTCGTAGCGTTTCATCGCGAGACCTGACGCCTCTAGCTTGCCCTCCGCCAGATCACGATCCGCTTCGGCACGCGACGCCGCCCTGTTCGCATCAGCGACCAAACGGTCCGCATTGCGCCGCGCCGTGCGGGCCTGTTGGTCCGCGTCGGTCAAATCCTTCAATCGCCGCGTCAGAATCTCGTGGGCTTGTGCTGCGCCCGTGGCCCGCGCCGACACTTCTTCCAAATCGCGCTTTAGCTCGACCAAACGGTTCAACTGCTGCAACCGCAAGGCAGCCGCTGACGGGGCATCCTCTGACGCAGCACGGAACCCGTCCCAGCGCCAGACATCGCCCTCAACAGACACAAGCCGCTGACCCGGTTTCAAAACCGCTTGCAACTGTGCGCCTTCTTCTTGGCGGACCAAGCCCACTTGGGACATCCGGCGCTCAAGCACCTCAGGCACATCAACAAATTCGGTCAATGGTTGCACCGAATCCGGCAAAGCCTGCACCGATAAATACGCAGGCAAATTCGCCCAACCAGACGCGGCATCAGGCGAAATCGCAGGGGCGCGCAGATCGTCAGCCAAGGCAGCACCCAGCGCCTTTTCATAGCCCGACTTCACCGTCAGCAGGTCCAAGACCTGCCCACCCTCAGCCGTATCGCGTTCGACCAGTTTCGCCAGCGCATTGACCTCTGCACGCAGTGCATTCGCCTCGCCTTCGGCCTCTGACCGCTGGGACCGCGCATCGCTTTCCATCGTCTGACATTCAGCGCGGGCGGCTTCGGTCTCGACCAACGTCTCATCCGCATTCTCAGCCGTCGCAACCGCCTGCTCTTCGGCCTCGCCCGCCGCGGCAAAATCCGCCTCGGCTTTCGCCAACGCCTCACGCGCAGCGCCCATCGCATCCTTAGCACGCGCGGCTTCGGTCTCGTTTTTCTCAAGCGTCGTGCGGCAATCATCCAGCAAACGTTTCGCAGACTGATGACGCGCCGCCAAACGGGCCACATCCTCGGTCAACGCCTGCAAATCATCTTCGCGCTCTTGCAGCTTCGCAGCACCCTCGCGGGCCGCCGCATTCGCCTCTTCCAACGCGTCTTCGTGACCAACACCAGCCTTGGCGATCTCGGTGGCTTCCCACTCTAACCGCTCAATCGTGTCACCCGCATCACGGTTCAACCCGCCTTCGCGATCCATATCTTTGGTCAGCTGCTCGATCCGCGATTCCAGCGTCGCAATCGTCTCAACCGCGCGGCTTTCCTGCTCTTTCAGCGTATCGCGCTGAACCATCAACCGCTGCAATACTGCCGCCGCAATCGCTTCCTCTTCGCGCAAGGCTGGCAATGCTTCCTCAGCCAATTGCCGCGCGGTGCCAGCTTGCAGTGCATCCTTTTCAGCCGCTTTCGCAGCCGTCGTGCGGTCGCGCAACTGCGTCGTCGCTGCGATCAAACCTTCATCTGCCTCGCGCCAACGGCGATACAGCAACATGCCCTCGGCCTGCCGCAACGCATCGCCAATTTCGCGATACTTCGCCGCTTGGCGCGCCTGACGCGCAAGTTGCGACAACTGCGATGCCAATTGCTCAACCACATCATCAACGCGGGTCAAATTGGTTTCCGCGCCTTTCAACTTCAACTCAGCCTCATGGCGGCGCTGATACAGACCGGAAATCCCTGCCGCTTCTTCCAAAATCCGGCGACGAGCCTTGGGCTTTGCGTTGATCAGTTCCGCAATCTGACCCTGACGCACCAGCGCAGGCGAATGGGCACCGGTTGACGCATCTGCAAACAACATCTGCACATCACGGGCGCGAACGTCTTTGGTGCTGACCTTATACGCAGACCCCGCATCACGGGTAATCCGGCGCACAACTTCCAAATTGTCCGTGTCGTTAAACGCAGCAGGGGCAAGCCGGTCAAAGTTATCAATGTGCAGCGACACTTCCGCAAAGTTCCGCGCAGGCCGCGTCACTGTACCAGCAAAAATCACATCTTCCATGCCGCCGCCACGCATCGCCTTGGCGCGATTCTCGCCCATGACCCAACGCAACGCTTCCAACAGATTGGATTTCCCGCAGCCATTTGGCCCAACGACGCCCGTCAAACCATCCGCGATCACCAGTTCAGTCGGATCCACGAAGCTCTTAAAGCCATTCAAACGAAGCTTACTAAAACGCACGAGGTCCAACCCAAGATGATTCTAACGAAACGGTACAATCGCCCCACTGCCCTGCCAGTGTCAACAAACCCGCCCCGCATCTGGCGCAATCCGGCCACTTATCCACAAGATATTGCGCAACCTTCCCCTTCATTTCGCCAAAACAACTCCCGCCGGAGGCATCCGAATTTTCAAGAAAATGCGACCACCGCCCAGCCACAGCGCCGCATCACCCCGTAAACCCGTCGGTTTCATCCTTGACGCCCCGCCGCCCTCAGCGCACAAAACATGGGCATGGTTCCCCGCACGGTGCAAAGCATCAGGGGATCAAACGGGAATGTGGACGGGCCGATCCCAAATCGGGAGGCCTAAAACCACAGCCGCCCCCGCGACTGTATGCGGAGAGTGTTTTGTTAAGACGCCACTGGGGCACCAAGAAATTGGGCAACCGGGAAGGCAACAAAGCGCATCGACCCGCAAGCCAGGAGACCGGCCTTGCAACATATTGGAACAACCGCCGGGGATGGCGGTGAACAAAGGATACGTACTATGCACATCGAACCTGGCATTGTGACCGGCGCGAAAATCGTCCTGTCTTACGCAACAGCGGCAGGCGCCGTGGCCTATTCCGGCAAACTCATTTGGGAAAATCTCGTCGCACGCGGCGCATTATCCCTGATCGGGCGCGGCGCAATCGCGACACTTGCCACAATCATCTTCTTTGAACTGCTCCCGCACATGGCCGTCGGCGTGTCAGAAGTGCACCTCATCATGGGCTCCACCCTGCTCTTGATGCTCGGCACGGCCCCCGCCGCCATTGGCCTCGCGCTCGGTTTACTACTGCAAGGCTTGCTGTTCTCTCCCTTCGATCTGCCGCAATACGGCATGAACCTGACCACGCTGCTCGTGCCACTGCTCGGCCTGCACGCCGTGACCAAAACACTGATCGCCAAAGGCACCGCCTACGTTGATCTGACCTACAAGCAAGCACTCGCCATGTCCGTGACTTACCAAGGCGGCATCGTCGCGTGGGTCGCGTTCTGGGCATTCTACGGCCAAGGCTTCGGCGCTGAAAACACGGCTTCCGTTCTCAGCTTTGGCGCGGCTTACATGACCGTGATCCTGCTGGAACCGCTCGTCGATCTTGGCGTCCTCGCAGGTGCCAAAGCCCTACGCGGCTTGGAAAAATCCGGTCTGGTATCCGACCGCCTCTACGCTGCGTAATCACACACATTCGTACATGGCATGACGGTCCCTCCTGGGGCCGTTATGTCGTTTGAAACATCTCTTAACAAAGGCATCTCACATGGCCGCTAAAATCCCCGCCACCGTCGTCACAGGTTTCCTTGGGGCCGGTAAAACCACGCTGATCCGCCACATGCTGCAAAACGCCCAAGGCAAACGGATCGCGCTTATCATCAATGAATTCGGCGACTTAGGCGTTGATGGCGATATCCTCAAAGGCTGCGGCGACGAGGTTTGCAGCAAAGACGATATCGTTGAACTGTCTAACGGCTGCATCTGCTGCACCGTGGCCGACGACTTTATCCCGACGATGGAACAGCTTTTGGCGCGTGATCCAAAGCCTGACCATATCGTGATTGAAACCTCTGGCCTCGCGCTGCCACAACCGCTGGTGCGTGCGTTCAACTGGCCCGGCATTTCGACCAAAGTGACAGTAGATGGCGTCGTCACAGTGGTAGACGGACGCGCAGTCACAGACGGCCAATTCGCGCACAACATCGCGGCAGTTGACGCGCAACGGGCGCAGGACGAAAACCTCGACCACGAAACACCGCTATCCGAACTGTTCGAAGACCAGATCGCCTGCGCCGACATGATCGTGGTGAACAAAGCAGACTTGCTGACAGACGACGAGGTCACGACGCTGGTGACCAAACTCAAAACAGACGCCCGCGCAGGCGTTCAAGTCGTCAAAGCATCCATGGGCGCACTGCCCGTTGATGTGCTGCTCGGCCAAGGCGTAGGCTCTGAATCCGACCTCGAAGCACGCCACGAAATCCACCACCATCATCACCACCACGATGACGACGATGACCACCACGACGATCATCATCACGAACATGAACACGGCCACGACGAATTCGAGTCCTTCATTGTCACACGCGGTGAAATCGCCGATTCAGCTGCATTTGTTAGCCAAGTCACCGACACAATCCGCGCCCACAATATCCTGCGCCTCAAAGGGTTTGTCGCGGTCGCAGGCAAACCAATGCGGCAAACCCTGCAAGCCGTCGGCCCCCGCGTGGACACTTACTTCGATCAACCCTTCGGCGACGCACCCCGCGAAACCCGCCTCGTGGTGATCGGCGAAGCTGGCCTCGACCAAGCCGCAATCACAAAAGCCCTGACAGCATGATCATCGTGGCGGAAACAGACCCGCGTGAACCCGAAACCACAGCGCTGCTCAAGCAAAGCCATGCGCTGATGGAATCCCTGTTTCCGCCCGAAGATAACTTCTACCTCGATATCGACGACCTCGTGTCGCCCGACATTAAATTCTACACGGCCCGCGAAGGCGGCACAGTTCTGGGGACAGGCGCCATCGCGCTGAAACCCGACTACGCCGAAGTGAAATCCATGTTCGTCGCCGAATCCGCACGCGGCAAAGGCGTGGCAGGCGCAATCCTACGCCAACTCGAAGACACCGCCCGCGATGCAGGTGTCCAAATCATGAAACTGGAAACAGGCGACCTGCTACACGCAGCGCACCGTCTTTACGAACGCCACGGCTTCACCCGTTGTGGCGTCTTCGGCCCATACATCATCGCAGGGTCTTCCATCTTCATGGAAAAACCCCTGACATGACGCACAGCCACCCCAGTTTCTTTGACTTCTTCTATATCCCGGGGGCTTGGGGGCTGGCCCCCAATCAGCGCCGCCTTTGCGGACTACGCGTCGTCCTTCTTAGCCTCAGCCGCCGCCTTCATCCGCGCCAGCAATTCAGCTTTTGTTTCGCGCGCACCAAACGGCTTTTTGCCGGACCCGTGGGCGTTATGCTCACTATGTCTCGGTTGGTTTTTGCCCTTCTTGGGCGAACCTGCAGCTTTATAATCCATGTCTTCGACCTCTCATTTGACGCGCACTTAACACGAGGCAAAACCAGATGCACCTACTAGCCGCGACCCCCGGTGCAATCGACGACGGTCAGGAACCGGTCGATCTGGGGCAAACGCCCGCCGATATCATTGTGATCTCCGCAGCGGATACCGAACTGGCAGCCTTGTCCGAAGCGCGGGCTGAAATGCAGGACGCGCCAACGCTACGGCTCGCCAATATGATGCACCTCCAGCACCCGATGTCTGTGGATCTGCACCTCGACAATTGCGCCACCAAATCCAAACTCGTCATCGCACGTGTGCTCGGCGGTGCGGGCTACTGGAAATACGGCCTTGTGCAATACGCAGCCCGCTTACGCGAATCCGGCGTGACTTTCGTCGCTCTGCCCGGTGACGACAAACCCGACGCTGAACTGCGCGACCTCAGCACATGTTCAAACGATGATTACGACGCGCTCTGGTCCTACCTCGTCGAAGGTGGACCGCAAAACAGCATCAACGCGCTCGCATATGCCAAGACAATGATCCACGGCGGCGACAAACCAGCAGCGGCCAGCCCGCTGCTGCGCGCGGGAATCTATTGGCCCGGCAAAGGCATCACAACTGTCAACGCTGTGCACGCCTTGTGCACGCCCGGTGCACGCATTGTGCCAATCATTTTTTACCGTGCTTTGGTGCAGGGCGGCGGGCTGAACCCGATCAATCGCCTGACCAAATCCCTGCTCCGCGCAGGGCTACAACCGATCCCCATTTTCGTGGCGTCACTCAAAGATCCATTGTCCGTCGCGACCTTGGACCAAATCTTCCAAGCCTTTGAACCATCAGTCATTTTGAACTGCACAGCCTTCGCAGTAGGCTCCCCGCACGACGGCGACGACAGCCCACAAAATCCGCTAACCATGACCTCCGCGAACCAATCACCCGTGTTCCAAGTCATCCTGTCCAGCGCCTCTGAAACCGCATGGAATGACAGCCCCCAAGGCCTCTCGGCCCGCGACATCGCCATGAACGTTGCCCTGCCAGAAGTCGATGGCAGAATTCTCTCCCGCGCCGTTAGTTTTAAGGGCGAAGCCTACTTTGACGAGGCCACAGAATGCCCCATCGCCACCTATGCAGCCCGTGGCGATCGCATCGATTTCGTCACACAACTCACCGCAAATTGGGCGCACCTCCGCGCCACGCCTGCCAAGGATAAAAAAGCAGCACTGATCCTCGCCAACTACCCCAACAAAGACGGCCGCCTCGCGAACGGCGTGGGCCTCGACACACCAGCCGCAACGATCCACGCGTTAACGCTTTTGAAAGACGCGGGTTATACGGTAAATGTACCCGCCGATAGCAAAACGCTCATGGACCAAATCATGGCAGGGCCAACAAACTGGCTCACAGATCGGGCTGACACCGACGGCGGCGCGTTCCTGTCGCTCGATATCTACGAAGAACACTTCAAGGCCCTGCCTTGGGACGTCAAACAACAGATTACCGACCGCTGGGGCGCACCCGACGCAGACCCCTTCATTTCGCCAAAACAACTCAATGGCACCACCGGCTTTAAACTGTCGATCCATCACTTTGGAAACGCCGTCGTGGCCCTACAACCTGCACGCGGCTACAATATCGACCCGACCGAAACCTACCACTCGCCTGACCTCGTACCGCCACACAATTACCTCGCGTTCTACTTCTACCTGCGCCACCACTGGAACGCCGATGCCCTTATTCATATGGGCAAACACGGCAACCTCGAATGGCTTCCGGGTAAAGCAGTAGCACTATCAGAAACCTGCTGGCCCGAAGCCGTGTTCGGCCCAACGCCCCACATCTACCCCTTCATCGTCAACGATCCGGGCGAAGGGACACAAGCCAAACGCCGCACGTCAGCCGTCATCATCGACCACCTGACACCGCCACTGACACGCGCGGAAAGCTACGGCCCCCTGCGCGATCTTGAAGCATTGGTGGACGAATATTATGAGGCAGCAGGCGTCGATCCACGCCGGATTGAACACCTACGTCGCGAAATCCTGTCGCTCTCTGACGTCTCCGGCCTCGCCAAAGACGCGGCTTTCACAGGCGACCAAGACGGCGACCTCGCGAAACTCGACGCCTATCTCTGCGAACTCAAAGAGGCCCAAATCCGCGACGGCCTGCACATCTTTGGTCAATCCCCGACCGACGGCCTTGCACGCGACCTCACAATCGCGCTCGCCCGCGTGCCTCGCGGCGATGGCAAAGCCGGGAACGCATCACTGTTGCGGGCAATTGCTACAGACCTCAAAATCTCAATCGACCCGCTCGATTGCGATTTGGCCGCACCTGCGCCCGAAAAACCTGACCACCTCAAAGACCTCACAACGGACACATGGCGCACAAACGGCGACACGGTGGAACGCCTTGAAATCCTGTCCCAACACCTGTTGCGGGACGGCGGGTGGGGCGATGTGGGCGTAGACCCACGAGCGTCACAACCCGTCCTCGACGAGATCGCGGCGAACATCACCCCCAAAGTCACGCAATGCGGCCCAGCCGAGTCGGCGGCGCTTCTCACCGCCCTTGCAGGGCACTTCGTCGCGCCGGGCCCGTCCGGTGCGCCCACGCGAGGACGGCTCGACACGCTGCCAACAGGGCGCAATTTCTACTCGGTCGATAGCCGTGCCGTGCCGACACCGACAGCTTGGGCGCTTGGGTGGAAATCCGCAAACCTGCTGATTGAGAAACACCTGCAAGACCACGGGGACTGGCCGCGCACCATGTTGCTCACCGCTTGGGGCACCGCCAACATGCGCACGGGCGGCGACGACATCGCGCAAGCCCTTGCTTTGATGGGTGTAAAACCGAAATGGGACAGCGCGAACCGCCGCGTCACAGGCTTTGAAATCCTGCCCCAAGGCGTGCTTGGCCGCCCGCGCGTTGACATCACCTTGCGCATATCCGGCTTCTTCCGCGACGCATTCCCGCAATTGATCGCGCTCGTCGATTCCGCTGCAAAAGCGGTGCAAGACCTCGACGAACCAGCCGATCTGAACCCTGCTGCGGCCCGCGCAAAACTGGGCGAAGACACCGCTCGCGTCTTCGGATCAAAACCGGGCGCTTATGGGGCGGGCCTGCAAGCGATGATCGACGAACGGCTCTGGTCCGACAAATCCGACCTTGGCGAAGCCTACCTCACATGGGGGTCTTACGCTTATGGTGCAGGTAATGACGGGGCCGAAAAACGCAAAGCCTTTGAACAACGCCTGACCCAAACCGAAGCCATTGTTCAAAACCAAGATAACCGCGAACACGACATTCTTGATAGCGACGATTACTACCAATTTGAGGGCGGCGCGGCGGCGGCGATCAGCACGCTTCAAGGCCAAGATCGCCCAATCTACCACAACGACCATTCCCGCCCTGAACGGCCCGTGATCCGCACACTCGAAGATGAGATCGGCCGCGTCGTGCGGTCCCGCGTGGTTAATCCGAAATGGATCAACGGCGTCATGCGCCACGGCTACAAAGGCGCGTTTGAAATGGCCGCGACAGTCGATTACCTGTTCGCCTTCGCCGCGACCACAGGGGCCGTGCGCAACCATCACTTTGATCTTGTGGAAAGTGCGTTCCTAGAAGACGACACGGTCCGCGACTTCATCGCAGATCACAACGCGCCAGCCCTAAAAGAAATCGCCGAACGCCTGCAAGAGGCTATCGACCGCGATCTTTGGCAGCCGAAGTCTAATTCAGCCCGCGCACGGATCGCCAATTTGTTAGATTAAACACCAGCAGCCAAAACAGCCACACCCAGATAACTTGCAAAAAGTACCATAGAAAACAAACGCATCTGAACCGCCTCGACCTAAACCTGATTTCGATTTTTGACGTACTAAGGTCATTTTCACGAAACGGTGAGGGGAAAAAACAATGCCGCAGCGCATGGCTTGCGATTGTGGCTACGACGCTACAAATTGGGGTTATCCCCGAAAGGACCACATCATGACCGATACGCCAAACACCGACGACCGCCACGCGATGAAAATGGCCAAAAAGAAAGCCGCTCGCGATAAAATCATGGCGACGAAGACCGATCAAAAGGGTCTAGTGATCGTCCATACGGGCAAGGGCAAAGGCAAATCATCAGCCGCATTTGGCATGATTTTCCGGTGCATCGCACATGACATGAAATGCGGCGTGGTCCAGTTTATCAAGGGCGGAATGTCCACAGGCGAGCGTGATTTGATCCTCGCGAAATTCACCGACACCTGCGCATTCCACACGATGGGCGAGGGTTTCACGTGGGAAACGCAGGACAAAAGCCGCGATACGGAAATGGCGCAGGCTGCGTGGGCCAAGGCAAAAGAACTGATCTTGGACGAGACCAACCACATGGTTTTGCTCGACGAAATCAACATCGCGATCCGCTATGATTATGTGTCCGCAGCAGAAGTTGTGGAATTTCTGCGCGATCACAAACCAGCCATGACGCATGTAGTTTTGACGGGCCGCAACGCGCATGAAGACCTGATCGAACTCGCCGATCTCGTGACCGAAATGGAGCTGGTGAAACATCCGTTCCGGTCAGGGATCAAAGCACAGATCGGCGTCGAGTTTTAATCCACCCAACGCCAAAGGACGTGCCCGCCAGCGCGGGCGCGTCATTTATTCAGCCGTCAAAGCCGCTTCTTTCACAGCAATCTCAGCCATTTCCAAAATCGCATCGCGGCTGTTCGCCACGGCGATGAAACGGGCGTTGTGACAGAACTTTGCCCCTTTGACGCCGCTTGCTTCTTCTAATGCGGCGTCGGTCAAGCCAGCCCATGCAGCCGGCAAATCGGCGCGTTGATCGAACGTGTCATGCGATAGTTTGATGCCGTTCAACGTCCAGTCATCACCGCGCGGATTAACCACGAACAAGATGTGGTCGGCCTCTGCTTTGATCAACGCAGAGCGGTACGGCATCCCCATTGGCAATTCGAGAATTGCGGATGTGCCCGCCGCCTCAATCGCTGCCTCGACCATGCTTTGCGCACGGGCTTTGGCAGCGACGTTGGCGATAAATGCCTCGATGAAGCGCCGCGCAATCGGCATCGCTGCGAAAAATGCGTCGTCATCTGCAGTTGGCGACGGGTCGTCGAACACAGGTTTCAGGCTGCCCAGCAACGACGGCAATGTCATCACCGACAAGGGGCCAGCCACTGACGGTTCCATCGCGCCGTTGTCCAACAGATCAATCGGCAACACAAATTTCGTGTCGAACGTCGTGTGGATCGCGTCGATATCATCTTCAGGCACGTTCATCGCTGCCAGATAATCGCGCCCGTAATGTGCCCAGATCAAACCAAAAGAGCTGTACGGCTGTTCGTCTTCACGCAGCGGGCTAGGCCGTTGGTGGTGGTCAAAAATCTGGGCGTCTGCGTCAAAATCGCCGCCAACGTCGTAAATGATCTTATCCGCACCGGGCGTGATCATGTCACGATCCCGCGTCCGCACCAGTTTTGCGTCGGGGAAAAGTTGGGTCAAAATAACGGAAGACAGCAGTTCATCCGCGTGGAAACCGCCTGAATGCGTGACAAGGTTGGTGATGGTCATAGGTGGCTCCACAAGGGCATCAGAATTAAAAAAGGCGACCCGATTGGTCGCCTTGAGATTAGCAATGTTCGTCTTAACAACGGGTTAGTGGGTCCAAGCCCCACGGCGGTTCGTCGCAAAATTCTCGCCATACCCACCGGCACGCACGTTTGCTTTGCGTGTTTTGGGTTCCTGAACAACGGCGTCGATGCCGTGATCCTTGGCGTAATCTAGCGCGGCTTCTTTGGTGTCAAAGGTCAGGCGCACTTGCGCTTGCGTGTCAGACGACGACGTCCACCCCATCAGTGGGTCAACTTCACGGCCCGTCTCATTCACGTGCTCTAAAACCCATTTCCGAGTCTTAGCCGTACCAGATGACATGGCAGTTTTCGCAGGCTTAAAAATACGTGCACGCATGGGTTTCTCCTTGATGAGCGTCTTATGTAAAAAACGGCCGCACATTGCAAGGATTCCCGCACAATGCCCTTAATAAATGGTGCAAACACGTCGCCGCGTTAATCAAGGGTTGAAGCCGGCGCATGAAAGGCCAAATGTAAGGGACCCCGCCAGGAGCCCGCAATGCCTTACGCCCAGACTGATAAGTCCCCTGAAATGCCGTTTTTGGCGAACCCTGCCCCCGATGTGCGGACGCGGGAAAAGCTAGAAGGCGGGCAAGCGTTTAAACTGGTGACGGAATTTGATCCCGCCGGCGACCAGCCCAAAGCCATTAAAGAGTTGTCCGAGGGCGTGATGTCGGGCGAACAAAACCAAGTGCTGTTGGGCGCGACAGGCACAGGCAAGACGTTCACGATGGCCAAAGTGATCGAAGAGACCCAGCGACCCGCGATTATTCTCGCGCCGAACAAGACACTAGCGGCGCAATTATACGGCGAATTCAAAGGCTTCTTTCCCGAAAATGCCGTTGAGTATTTCGTAAGCTATTACGATTATTATCAACCCGAGGCCTACGTTGCCCGCTCTGACACGTTCATCGAAAAAGAAAGCCAGATTAACGAACAAATTGACCGGATGCGCCACTCTGCGACGCGGGCGCTGTTGGAACGCGATGACGTGATCATCGTGGCCTCTGTGTCGTGCATCTACGGTATTGGCTCGGTCGAAACCTATGGGGCCATGACGCAGGACATCCACGTCGGGAAAACGTATGACCAACGCGGGATAATCGCCGATCTTGTGGCCCAACAATATCGCCGCAACGATCAGGGCTTCCAGCGTGGCTGTTTTCGTGTGCGTGGCGACAGTCTGGAAGTCTGGCCCGCCCACCTTGATGATCGGGCATGGCAGCTGTCATTTTTCGGCGAAGAGTTGGAAAGTATCACAGAATTCGACCCTCTGACGGGCCAGAAAACCGGCACCTTTGACAAGGTTCGCATCTACGCGAACTCGCACTACGTGACGCCAAAACCGACGATGAACCAAGCGATCATCGGGATCAAAAAAGAACTGCGAATGCGGCTGGATCAACTCGTCGCCGAAGGTAAATTGCTCGAAGCGCAGCGGTTGGAACAACGCTGTAACTTTGACCTCGAAATGCTTGAGGCGACAGGCGTTTGCAACGGGATCGAGAACTATTCGCGCTATCTGACGGGTCGCGCGCCGGGCGAACCGCCGCCCACATTGTTCGAATTCATCCCCGACAATGCCATTGTTTTTGCTGACGAATCTCACGTATCCGTCCCGCAAATCGGCGGCATGTATAAGGGCGACTTTAGACGCAAAATGACGCTGGCCGAACATGGTTTCCGGCTGCCGTCCTGCATGGATAACCGTCCGCTGAAATTCGAAGAATGGGACGCGATGCGCCCGCAATCGGTCTTTGTCTCCGCGACGCCTAGCGCGTGGGAGTTGGATCAAGCAGGCGGCGTGTTTGCTGAACAAATCATTCGCCCGACTGGCCTGATTGACCCACTGATCGAAATCCGTCCTGTTGGAACGCAGGTGGACGATCTGCTAGACGAAGTCCGCAAAGTGACCGCCGCTGGCTACCGCACGCTGTGCACCACGTTAACCAAACGTATGGCCGAGGATCTGACCGAATATATGCATGAACAGGGCATTCGCGTGCGCTATATGCACTCGGATATCGACACGATTGAACGCATCGAAATCCTGCGCGATCTGCGACTAGGTGCCTTTGACGTGCTGATCGGGATTAACCTTTTGCGAGAGGGTCTCGACATTCCTGAGTGCGGATTAGTCGCTATTTTGGACGCCGACAAAGAGGGTTTCTTGCGTTCTGAAACCTCGCTTGTGCAGACCATCGGTCGTGCCGCGCGAAATGCGGATGGCCGCGTGATCATGTACGCCGACCGGATTACCGGATCGATGGAACGCGCAATGCTGGAAACCGAACGACGTCGCGAAAAGCAGCAAGCCTATAATATTGAACACAATATCACGCCGCAAACCGTTAAGAAAAACGTCGAAGACATCTTGGCGGGCCTCTACAAAGGCGACGCTGATATGAACCGCGTCACCGCGAAAATCGACAATCCGCTGGCTGGCGGGAACCTGCAAACCGTGCTCGACGGGCTGCGGACCGACATGCGCAAAGCTGCTGAGAACCTTGAATTCGAAGAGGCCGCGCGTCTGCGTGACGAGGTGAAACGTCTCGAAGCCGTCGATTTGGCCGTGTCTGACGACCCACTTGCGCGGCAACAAGCCGTCGAAAAAGCGGTCGCCGATGCTGGTGTGAAATCAGGGCGCAGTACAGGTGGACGCGGCGGGATGCGCGGTGGCAAATCGCGCTATGGTGGTAAAAAATAGGGTTAGGCCTTGAACGGCCGCGCCCATTTTACCGATCCGTCATGCCATTTACCGCGCACCAGTGTGCCCTTTTTGGCGGCATGTGGGAACTTAACCCGCCAGTCGCGGAATTGGTCGTTTGTGACAATGCGTAAACCATGATCAGTCGCGAACATCAGGATGGATTCATCGGCCACCACGCCACTGGAGACCACACAAATGTGGTCAAACCGCACCTTGATCAGCGGTGCGAGCGTTTCCTCAGTGTAGTAGCGCTCGCCCACCTTATACCCCACATTTGCGTCAAAAAACACAATCGGGGCATAGCCGGCCTTCTCAATACTGCGCAAAACACCGGCTAACACCTTGAGCGACGGCTTGCCGCTCCAATACATGACATTGGACCCGTCCACGACAATCGCATTGTCGGGCGGGCCATCCTCTGTGACATCAACATCAGGCGCGGCCTGCCTGCGTGACAGCAGGATGAGGACGACAAAAACGATAGCCGCAGGGGCCAAAATCAGCAGGTCAGAATACATGCCGCATTTGGATCACCCGCGTAATAAAATGCAACCCTAGTGTGCAACTTCACCCAACTCAAAAATCTCATCCGGAAAGAATTTCGCGAGGCGGATATCAGCGCTGCGTGCGTGACCTTCCATGCCTTCCATACGCGAAATACGGGCGGTTGTTTCAGCGACGGATTTCGCCGCTTCTCGGGTGGACCGCTGCCAAGTGACTGTTTTCATGAACTTCCCGACGAATAACCCGCCTGTGTACCGCGCCGCCCCCGATGTCGGCAGCACGTGGTTCGGCCCTGCCGCTTTGTCGCCGAACGCCACCGTCGTTTCTTCGCCCAAAAACAACGAACCGTAGTTCGACAAACGTGACAACCACCAGTCCAGATCGGTGCACATCACGGTCAGATGTTCCGGCGCGATGCGGTCGGATTCAACGGCGATTTCTTCGCGGTTTTCGCACAGGATCACCTCTGCATAATCGCGCCATGCCGCCCGTGCGCTATCCGCGTTCATCTGCGGCAACGCCTCGATCAAGGCTGGTACGCGGGCGATGACCTGTTCGGCCAATGCGCGGTCATCCGTGACCAACCACACAGGCGAATTCGGCCCATGTTCCGCCTGCCCCACCAGATCAACCGCGACGATTTCAGGGTCCGCCGTGCTATCCGCTAGCACCAGTGAATCCGTCGGTCCGGCCACCATATCAATGCCAACCTGACCGAACAAAACCCGTTTTGCTTCAGCCACATACGCGTTGCCCGGCCCCACCAGAATATCCGCTTTCGGCAGCCCAAACAGCCCGGTCGCCATCGTTGCCACGGCCTGTACGCCACCCATATTCAAGATCGTATCCGCGCCGCACAGATCCATCGCATAGAGAATTGCGTCGGGGATTCCCTTGCCCGGTGTCGGCGGCGAACAGGCGATCACGTGGCCAACGCCAGCCGCTTTTGCGGTGGTCACGGTCATAATCGCCGACGCGATATGCGCGTAACGGCCACCCGGCACGTAGCAACCAGCCGCGTTCACCGGAATTTGTTTTTGCCCGGCGACCAAACCCGGCATGATTTCGACCTGCGTGTCTACAATCGTCTCGCGCTGTGCAGCGGCGAATTTGCGGACGTTCGTGTGGGCGAATTGAATGTCTTTCTTAACCTGTTCGGGCAGTCGCGCTGATGCCACGTCAATGTCAGCGCGGGATGCGATGATCGGGCCGTCCCATTTGTCGAACCGTTTGGCCAATTCTTGGGCTGCGGCCTCGCCACCTTTTTTGATTTCGTCCAGCAGTCCGCGCACCACGACGCTCACATCTGCGTGGTCTTCTTCGGCGGTCCGGCTTGCGGTTTTTAGGTACTCGGCCATGCAATTTCTCCCTACTGGTATGGGGTCACATGGCCACGGCACAGCAAAAAGGCAAAGGGCGAAAACCCTTTGCCTTGCTGTGTTTCGGTTGGCTGAAATCCGGTTTTGGAAATCCGAGGGGTGCGTTACCCTTTACCCTTCCAAGGGACCAACCACCGCTCGGCCCAACGCATCAGCATGTCGATGGTAAAGCCGATCACGCCGATCAAAATGATCCCCATCAGCACGATATCCGTTGATTGGAATTTGGACGCGACCATGATCATCATGCCCGCCCCCTTTTCCGCCGCGACCAATTCAGCCGCAACAACGGTGCCCCAACAGACGCCCATCGCGACGCGTGCGCCGGTGAAAATCTCGGGTAGCGAGTTCGGAATGATGACGTAGCGCATGATTTGCCACTTCGATGCACCCAGCGAATAGGCCGCGTGGACCTTCGAGATACGCACGCCAGACACGCCGGATCGGGCAGCAATCGCCATAATCCAAAGGGCCGCGAGGAACAGCAGGATGATTTTTCCGACCTCACCAATCCCGGCCCAGATGATTACCAGCGGGATCAAGGCGAGCGGCGGCACGGGGCGCATGAATTCCACAATCGGGTCGAACCAACCACGGAACCAGTTCGACAGTCCCATCGCATAACCCAACGGAATGCCGACAATCGCGCCAAGGATAAAGCCTACGATCACGCGGAAAAGAGAGAAGCCAAGGTGTTCCGCCAAGGTCGAGTTCCGATACCCTTCGGTGGCGATTTCGGTCAGGCGCGCCCAGACCGCTTCGGGGGCGGGCAGCCAGATCGGCTCCATCTGAACGCCTTTTGCGGGATACACGTTAGGCGTGCCTTTGCCCGATAATTCAACGCGACCGAAGTCGGTGCTGACCGACCCACCCGGTTCAATCGCCACGCCATTGATCGCGGTGATTGTCGCATCTTGGTCGCGCCCGATCTCGTCGTTTTCATCGACGCGCAACAACCCAGACCGATAAGCGGCCAGTGCGATACTATCGTTTTTGGCAAATCCGTCGCCGGGGTCGACTTCTGGCGCATCAACCGTCGCGCCGGTCTCGTAGACAACAACCGTTACGGTTGCATCGTCGCTTTGCCCGTCAGGTGTTGTGACCGTGTATGTGAACGACCCTTCGCCCGTAAACGCGCCCGGTGCGTGCATGAATGACGGCAAGATTTTAGATCCGGTAAACGCCCCCCACAGCACGAAAATCAAGACAATCGACACCACAGACGCGACCGTATTCGAGGTCACAGCGCTTTCATCGCCGAATGTTACTGTCTTCAACGATCCGTAGTCGTGTTTTGGCGTCACAAACCGTTTCACCGCTTGCCAAATAAAAGAGAAAGCAAGGATCAAAAGGATGTACCCAAAAACATAGGGCAGCGCATAAAACAGCGTGCGCAATACGGCGACGAGTTCAGCACTAAGTTGTGAAATGATATCCATTACGCACCCTCCTTCCGGCCCATGATTTCTTCTTCCATGTCCCAAATCATGCCCAGAATTTCTTCACGGACCTCGGCGAACTGTGGTTCTTTTTTGACGAACCGCAGGTCTTGGTCGACGCCCATTTCCGCAAATGGCAGGCGATATTCTTTGTGAATACGTCCCGGACGCGGAGCCATAACCAGTAGGCGCTCGCCCAAAAGCAGTGCTTCTTCGACCGAATGCGTGATCAGGATGATCGTTTTGCCAGTCTCTTTCCACAACTTGAGGACGAGACCCTGCATCTTTTCGCGGGTCAGCGCATCAAGCGCACCCAGCGGTTCATCCATCAAAATCACGTCAGGTTCATTCGCAAGACAGCGGGCCAAAGCCACACGCTGCTGCATCCCACCAGACAATTCGTAGACGGCTTTTTCCTTGAAATCGCTCAGGCCCACGACATCCAACAGGTGATCCACGATTTCGCGCTTTTGGCCTTGGGCCATGCCCTTCATTTTCGGGCCAAATCCGACGTTTTCACGCACCGACATCCATTCAAACAATGCGCCCTGTTGAAACACCATACCGCGTTCGGCGCCGGGGCCATGAACCGTGTTTCCGTTCAAAACGATCTTGCCCTCAGTCGGTGCCAAAAAGCCCGCGACGATGTTCAAAAGCGTTGTTTTACCGCACCCTGATGGCCCAAGAACCGACAGCAGCTCTCCTGCTTTCAGGTCAAGCGAGACGTCTTTCAGCGCCTGAACCGAACTGCCGTTCGGCAAATCAAAACGCATGGATATATTATCAATCTGCAATCCAGACATACCCTGCTCCCTGTTGTAGTTTTTTGTGAAACCCCGAGCGTGTTCAGTGTTTCATCTTGAAAATGGCAATAAGGGCGCAACATTTCTGCCGCGCCCTCAGCATTTCTTTTATTCCACTGCGGACAATGGACCGATGTTCACAGTGCCCTCGTAGTCGCCCAGTGCAGACGGGATCGAACCGGATTCAACGAAGACGTCAGCGACGCCTTTCATGAACGCAGGGGCCGCGCCGCCAAGCCATGCGCCTGACAGCTGCTCTTCAACTGTTGGGAATACGAATGTGGCCAAAGATGCGGCAGCCGCTTCGACGTCCATACCGGAATCAGCGGCGATCGCTGCCAGCATTTCTGCTTCGTTTTCGCCCGCAGCCCATGCTGCGTTTGCGTCAGCTGTGACCTGCAAGAATGCCGTCACCATTTCAGGGTTTTCCACGACGAATGACGTCGGGCCAGTTGTGGCGTCGAATACCAGAATGCCCAATGCTTCTTTTTCAGCGCCTGTCAGCAGCACATTGCCGTGCTCTTTCATGCGGTTCAACGCGCCGCCCCAGCCGCACGCCATGTCAACTTGACCCTGCGCAATCGCAGCCGCACCCTCAGCAGGTGCCATATCCACGACATCCAACGACGTTATATCAACGCCAAAATGGTCCATTTGACGCAAAAAGCTGTAGTGCGCAGCCGTGCCCAGTGGAACAGCCACTTTTTTGCCAGTCAGTTCGCTCGCCGAGGCCGCATCGATCTCAAGTGCCGCGCTCACAACGCAGTTGTCGTTTTCAGAATATGAAACGGCCACATCCAGAACTTGCAAATCTTGACCCGCAGAGGTTGCAACCACGAACGGTGGGATGCCCTGTGACACGGACAATTGCACGTCGCCGGACGCCATCGCGGCGGACATCGCAGTACCGGAATCAAACGACACCCAGTTCACTTTTGCGCCCATCGCCTCGTCGTAGGTTCCGTTCACTTTTGCGAACTGGAACGGCATCGGCCATTCGAGAAAATAGCCTACAGTAATTTCGCTATGGCCGTCTGCGAACGCAGCGGTTGCACCAGTCATCATCGCAACGCCAGCAGCGGCGCTCATGAGCTTGTTGGTTAAAGTCATCAATCGTTCTCCAAGTTGGTGGTCTTTGAGCGACCAGTTAGTCGGACAGGTGGACCCCGTCTCATCGGTCGAAGCTGACCACGAAAAAATCGATTTCGCTAGCCCTGTTCGAACACACGTTTCGTTTCTCTAAAGCTTTGTTTCACGAAGCCTCAATGAGGTAAAACAAACATTACAAAGGATCATCGGTCTATGCACCATGGTATCTGGATATATGCATGCAGTCGCACTGGCGCTATCGAAAAGCCACCAACTTAGCCAAAGTCCACCACAGGCATCGGCACGATCAATGGATTCGCGCCCCTGAAACCCATACAATCAAGGAGTGTCCCGATGGACGTCACGCTTTCCAATGATCCCGGCCATATTGTTGAAGCCGACCGCGCCCACATCTGGCACCATATGACCCAGCATAAACCTTACGACTCTGGTGTTGATCCGCGGATCATTGTCGAAGGTAAGGGGATGAAAGTCTGGGATATCAAAGGCAAAGAGCACCTTGATGCGGTGTCCGGCGGTGTTTGGACCGTAAACGTTGGCTATGGCCGCGAGCGGATCGGCAAAGCAATCGCTGACCAAGTGACCAAGATGTGCTTTTTCGGCGGCACCGCTGGCACCATTCCGGGCGCGCACTTTGCCGAGATGCTGATCGATAAAATGCCGGGACTGGACCGCGTTTACTACGCAAACTCCGGCTCAGAGGCGAATGAAAAAGCCTTTAAGATGGTCCGCCAGATCAGCCACAAACATTACGGCGGCAAGAAATCCAAAATCCTGTACCGCGAACGCGACTACCACGGCACAACAATCGCCTGCCTGTCCGCTGGCGGCCAAGAAGAACGCAACGCGCAATACGGTCCGTTCACACCTGACTTCATCGCCGTTCCACATTGCCTTGAATATCGTAGCCAAGACGGCACAAGCGGCGAAGCCTACGCCGCCGCATCCATCAAAGCGATCGAAGACGTGATCCTGCGCGAAGGTGCAGACACCATCGGATCAATCTGTCTCGAACCCATCACAGCGGGCGGCGGCATCATTGTGCCACCTGTTGGATACTGGGACGGCGTTCAAGAATTATGCAGCAAATACAACATCCTGCTACACATCGACGAAGTCGTTTGCGGCGTTGGTCGGACGGGAACTTGGTTCGGATATCAGCAATTCGGCGTCAAACCTGACATCGTGACAATGGCCAAAGGCGTGGCCTCCGGCTACGCCGCGATCTCTTGCTGCGTCACGACAAATGCCGTTTTCGACCAATTCAAAGACGACACCGATAAACTGTCTATGTTCCGCGACATTTCCACCTTTGGCGGTTGCACAGGCGGGCCAGCGGCAGCCATCGAGAACATGCTAATCATCGAAGAAGAAGACCTGCGCGGTAATTCCGTCCGCACTGGTGAGCACCTGGAAAACAACCTCAACGCTTTGATGGAAAAGCATAAATGGATCGGCGACGTGCGCGGCATGGGTCTGTTTGCGGGCGCTGAACTGGTTGCGGATCGTGGCAGCAAAGAACCCGTTGACGAGAAACTCGTCGCGGCGATTGTCGCGGACTGCATGAACCAAGGCGTGATTATCGGCGCGACGAACAAATCACTGCCGGGCTTTAACAACACATTGATGTTCGCGCCCGCGCTGATCGCGACACCTGACGATATTGACCACGTCACCGACGCGGTGGATCAGGCGATCACCCGCGTTCTGGGCTAAATTTGGGACGAACAGGAAACGGGGCGTCGCAGATCGCGGCGCCCTTTTTTGTTCCTAGATCGGGTAGCAAACTCTACCCATAGGGATTCATCTTTTAGAAACCACCACGAACGCCTTCCCCGCGGGGAAGGTTTCATCTGCAGCATTGGCGCAAAGCCGCGAAAACGCGGACTTGTTCAAAGCTCAAATTAGGTCCACCCTCGCTTGAACTTAAGTCCAGCTAGGTCGCTCATGCCGATTTCCATCGAAACCTTTTTCCTCGACGCCGATGCAGAAGGCACATTGCAAGCCCGCATCCAGCAAATGGTCGCGCAGGGCATTCTCGCGGGGCGATTTTCACGCGGCGAACGCCTGCCATCATCGCGGCGCATGGCTGACCATCTCGGCGTCAGCCGGATCACCGTCACGCTCGCCTACACCGAATTAGTCGCTGACGACTACCTCAGCTCCAAAGGGCGTTCCGGCTATTTCGTCTCTGAAAACGCCCCCGAACCGCCCGCTTTTCCGGCCCAGCAAGCCTCCAAAAGCACCGTAGATTGGGCCCGCGCGATTGCGCACAAACACGCGCCAGCCTTTGTCATGGAACGGCCTGCGGATTGGGCGAGCTACAAATATCCTTTCATCTACGGTCAAACCGATCCGACGCTTTTCGACAACGCCAACTGGCGGTTGTGTGCGATGCAAGCGCTTGGCAAACGCGATTTCAACGCGATGACCTCGGATTATTATGACCGTGACGACCCTAAACTGATCGAATTTATCGCCCGTCAAATCCTGCCGCGTCGCGGTATTTTGGCGAATCCCCAAGAGATTTTGGTCACGATGGGGGCGCAAAACGCGCTTTGGCTCACGGCCCAAGTCCTGCTGAACGCCCGACGCCGCGCCACGATCGAAGACCCCAGCTACCCCGCGTTGCGCACCATTCTGACGCATTCCAGTTGCCAGCTGAGCGCCGTTGCCGTGGACAAAGACGGCCTACCGCCCGCCGATATTCCTGATGGTACGGATGTCGTGTTCACCACGCCCAGCCACCAATGTCCGACGGCGGCGACTATGCCGCTGCACCGCCGTAAAGCTTTGTTAAAAAAGGCAGAAGACGACAATTTTCTGATTGTAGAAGACGATTACGAATTCGAAATGTCGTTTCTCAAAGCCCCGTCGCCCTCGCTGAAATCGCTCGACCAGAATGGCCGCGTGATCTATGTCGGGTCGTTCTCCAAGTCACTTTTCCCGGGTTTGCGGCTGGGTTATCTGGTCGGTCCCGCGCCCTTTATCCGCGAGGCTCGCGCGTTGCGTGCCTCTGTCTTGCGCCATCCGCCCGGTCAAATGCAGCGCACCGTCGCTTATTATCTGTCACTTGGGCATTACGACGCGCTCGTTCGTCGCATGAGCCGCGCTTACAAAGAACGCCGCATCGTGATCGACCAAGCCATTATCGACCACGGATTAACCGTCGCGGGGCGCGGCACATTTGGCGGCAGTTCGATCTGGATGCAGGCCGCGCCGCACATCAATACCAACGACCTCGCCGCCCAATTGCGCACCAAAGGCGTGCTGATCGAACCGGGCGCTGCGTTCTTCAGTGGCGACGATCCCCCGCAGAACTTTTTCCGCATCGCCTATTCGTCAATCGCCGCCAGCCGCATTGCCGACGGCATTCGTCTGATCGCTGAGGCGCTAAAGGCGATGGAAGCGCGTCCAAAATCATAATCTGGCACTAAGATGCCTGAACAACTGGCCCTAACCGAACCCTTGACCAATTCTTAGTGTCAAATCAAAACCAGCGGGGCCGTAACGCCACGCCTGTCACACTGTCTGGAGAGATTTCCCATGAAAATGACGACCGAAGAAGCCTTCGTCAAAACGCTGCAAGCGCACGGCATTCGCCACGCTTTTGGGATCATCGGCTCTGCCATGATGCCGATTTCTGACATCTTTCCTGCCGCTGGCATCACGTTCTGGGACTGCGCCCATGAAATGACTGCGGGCATGATGGCTGACGGCTACACCCGTGCGACGGGTGAAATGTCGATGATGATCGCGCAAAACGGTCCGGGCATCACCAACTTTGTGACCTCTGTGAAGACCGCATATTGGAACCATACCCCTTGTTTGCTGGTCACACCGCAGGCCGCGAATAAAACCATCGGTCAAGGTGGTTTCCAAGAGATGGAGCAGATGAACCTGTTCAAAGATTGCGTCGCCTACCAAGAAGAAGTCCGCGATCCGACCCGCATTTGCGAAGTTCTGGCCCGTGTGATTGCCAAGGCAAAACGCCTGTCCGGCCCTGCCCAGATTAACGTCCCACGCGATTTCTGGACCCAAATCGTCGACATCGAGATCCCAGAACCAGTCGAATTCGAAGTATCCCCCGGCGGTACAGAGTCCATCGCAAAAGCGGCAGAATTGCTGTCCACCGCGAAATTCCCAGTGATCTTGAACGGCGCGGGCGTTGTTCTGGCGGCTGGCGGGATCGAGGCGTCTCGTGTGCTCGCCGAGAAACTGGATGCGCCTGTTTGCGTGGGCTATCAACACAACGATGCGTTCCCCGGCAATCATCCGCTATTCGCGGGGCCTTTGGGCTACAACGGCTCTAAGGCTGGCATGGAATTGATCGCAAAGGCCGACGTCGTGCTGGCGCTTGGCACACGGTTGAACCCGTTCTCGACATTGCCCGGCTATGGCATTGATTACTGGCCGACCGAGGCGAAAATCATTCAAGTTGACATCAACCCCGACCGCATTGGCCTGACCAAAAAGATCACCGTGGGGATCGTGGGCGACGCTGCAAAAGTCGCCACCGCATTGGCGGAACAGCTGGCTGATACGGCTGGCGACGCTGGCCGTGCGGACCGTACAGCCCTGATCGCACAGACAAAATCGTCGTGGGCGCAAGAGCTGACATCGCTGGATCACGAAGAAGACGATCCAGGCACCGACTGGAATGACCGCGCCCGCAAAGCGCGTCCTGACTGGATGTCACCGCGCATGGCGTGGCGTGCGATCCAATCTGCGATGCCAGAAGATGCGATTATTTCGTCCGACATTGGCAACAACTGCGCTATCGGCAACGCATATCCGTCGTTCCCTAAAGGCCGCAAATATCTGGCACCGGGCCTGTTTGGTCCCTGCGGTTACGGCCTGCCGTCGATCATCGGCGCAAAAATCGGCCAGCGCGACACGCCTGTGATCGGCTTTGCTGGCGACGGCGCGTTCGGGATTTCGGTCAACGAATTAACCGCGATTGGCCGCGACGAATGGCCAGCGATCACGCAGATCGTGTTCCGCAACTACCAATGGGGCGCGGAAAAGCGGAACTCTACCTTGTGGTTCGACGATAACTTTGTCGGCACAGAACTGGACATGAAGGTCTCCTACGCGGGCATCGCCCAAGCGTGCGGCCTGAAAGGTGTACAGGTCAAAACGATGGACGAACTGACCACCGCTTTGAACACAGCGATTGTCGATCAGATGGAAAACAACACAACTACCCTGATCGAAGTCATCCTGAACCAAGAACTTGGTGAACCGTTCCGTCGTGACGCGATGAAGAAACCCGTCAAAGTGGCAGGCATCGACGCCGCTGACATGGCAGCAGACTAGTTTGCTGTTTGACCTTAGCCTCTGGCAAATATCCGTCCTCAGCATTGCATTGCTGGGGGCGGCTTATGTCCGAGGCTATTCGGGTTTTGGTTTTTCGGCTATTTTCATCGCTTTTGCGGCGCTCATCACCAACCCGCTTCCCCTTATTCCCGTGGTTTTTACCTGCGAAATCTTGATGACAGCGCTGCAAGCACGCGGCATCCGCAATCACGTCGATTGGCGACGTGTGGGCGCATTGTTGTTGGGGGCCGCTGTCGCATTGCCCTTTGCAATCGGCGTCATTCTCTCGGTGGGCGATCAAACCGCGCGACTGATCGTGTCGGGGATCGTGTTTACCATGTCACTTGTTTTGCTCAGCGGTTGGACGATCAATCGCCGCATTCCGTTGGCAGGGTTCACGGGTGTGGGTGTGATTTCAGGCATGTGCAACGCGGCCGGCATCGGCGGGCTACCAGTTGCTGCGTTCCTGACCGCGCAACCGATTGCCGCCGCAACATTCCGCGCCACGATGATCGTCTATCTGACCGGCCTCGACCTAATTACCCTGCCGCTGATGTGGCACGGCGGATTGGTCACGCAGGACACGATCATCGCCGCCGGTTTTGCATTTCCGCTGCTGGCCTTGGGTGTTTGGCTGGGCGGGCGTCAGTTTCTCGCCACCACCCCCAAGACATTTCGAAAGTTTGCCGTCATGCTCTTGTTAACCCTAGCATCGCTAGGGCTGTTTCGTGCTTTGATATGAGGTCCTTATGACATCACCATTTGTTTCCCCCCACGCGGCCACCTGCCCGCAAAACTTGATTGATCTCGCGAATACATTTGCGACACCGCGCGTGGCGATTGCTTGCGCGGGGGCGCCATTGCCGATGCAGGCCGCGAAAAAATCCGTTGAAATGGACATTATGATCCCCGTTTTCGTCGGCAAAGCGGACCTGATCCGCGCCGAAGCCGCCAAGCTGGACTGGGACATTTCCGGCTACGCGCTGCACGATACGGACACCGAAGAAGACGCAGGCCGCATCGCCGCCGCGATCTGCGGGGCGGGTGATGCGGACGTGCTGATGAAGGGTGACATCAAAAGCAACGTGTTTCTTAGCGGGGCGTTGCGCAAGGAATCCGGTCTGCGCACGGATCAACGGCTTGTTCATATTTTCCACATCAGCCCACCGGGTGGCGGCAAGCCGATGCTGATCTCGGATGCTGCCGTGAACGTGACGCCCGATTTGGCGGTGCGCAAAATCGCGATGCGACGTGTTGCTGATCTGTTGCAAATGCTTGGCACCGAACGGCCGAAAATCGCCATTCTGTCCGCCAGCGAAAAACCGATCCCCGCTGTGCCGTCGTCAATGGATGCCCGCGCTTTGGCCGATTGGGCCGTCGAGAATATGCCCGACGCCGACGTGTCCGGCCCGCTTGCGCTGGACCTGATCCTGTCGTCGGAATCCGCCGCAATCAAACACCTGACCGACGATCCCGTCGCGGGTCGCGCCGATGCGATCATCGTGCCGGACGTGATTTCCGGTAACGCAATCTTTAAGGCTTTCGTTTACCTTGCGGGCGGCTGTGCGGCGGGCATCGTATCGGGGGCCAAAGTCCCGCTATTGCTGACCTCGCGCGCTGATCCTGTCGCCGCGCGTCTCGCGTCGGTTGCCTTGGCGAATATCACCTGTGGGTTGCCGAAATGATCCTTGTTGTGAATGCAGGGTCGTCGTCACTGAAAGTCGCGCTGTTCGACCGTGATCTGAACCAGATCACCAGCGGTATTGTCCGTGAAATCAGCGGCGAAAGCAGTCTGCAGCTGGGTGATGTGCAACGCGACGAACCGATTGCGGATCACACCGCGGCGTTAACGCAAATCCTCGCACTGCTCGCCGATCTTGGCCATACCGTCGACGACCTGACCGCCGCCGCCCACCGCGTCGTGCATGGCGGTGCGACAATGACGACGCCAGTGCGGCTGGACGCTGACAAAATCGCCGAGATCAAAACCTGCATCCCCTTGGCCCCATTACATAATCCCGCAAACCTGTCCGCGATTCATGCTTTGGCAAAAATCGCCCCCAAGCTCACGCAATTCGCGAGCTTCGACACCGCATTCCACGCCACAAACCCCGACGTCGCGACGCGCTACGCGATCTCAGAAATCCAACATAGCGCAGGCATCAGGCGCTACGGTTTTCACGGGTTGTCCTACGCGAACATGGTCGCAGAATTCGGCGACGCGCTGCCGTCGCGATTGCTGGCACTTCACCTCGGCAACGGCGCATCGCTCTGCGCGATCAAAGACGGTAAATCTGTCGCGACATCCATGGGATATTCGCCTCTTTCGGGCCTGACGATGGGCACAAGATCGGGCGATATCGACGGGGCTGCGGTCCTGCGCATTTCCGACGCGATAGGCGAAGACGCGACCGACCGGATGCTGAACGAAAACTCGGGGCTCAAGGCGCTTGCGGGCGCGAGCAACATGAAAACACTGCTGGACCGCGACGACGATGCGGCCAAATTCGCGGTTGACCATTTCTGCTATTGGGCAGCCCGCCACGCGGGATCAGCGATCGTCGCAATGGGCGGCGTCGACGCCGTGGCCTTCACGGGCGGCATCGGCGAAAACGCAGCCCCAATCCGCGACCGGATCATGGCGCATCTGTCCTGCTTTGGCACGCCAGACGTGCATGTGATCGCCGCCGAAGAAGAAAAAGCAATCGCACGCGACGCATTATCCGTGATGGCGCAGGCGTGATGGACTTGATTGAACGAAAATGCTGACGTGACCTAAAGGGAGGCCCGCATGACGCACCACCAGCCAGATCTCGACACTTCGCCAAAAGTGTCCGACGAGATCCGCAAGACGACCTGTTACATGTGCGCCTGCCGCTGTGGCATTAACGTTCATATGAAGGAAGGAAAGGTCGCCTATATCGAAGGCAACCGCGACCATCCCGTGAACAAAGGTGTGCTTTGCGCCAAGGGCTCTGCTGGCATCATGCAGCATAACGCGCCGTCGCGCCTGCGCGCGCCGCTAAAGCGTGTTGGCGAACGTGGGTCCGGCGAATTCGAAGAAATATCATGGGACGAGGCGCTGGCGATTGCCAAAGGGCATCTGGAACCGATCCGCAACGAAGCCCCTGAAAAATTGGCGTTTTTTACGGGTCGCGATCAGTCACAATCCTTCACAGGCTTTTGGGCGCAGGCTTACGGCACACCCAACTTTGCAGCCCACGGGGGCTTCTGTTCCGTCAACATGGCCGCCGCTGGCATCTATACAATGGGCGGCGCGTTCTGGGAATTTGGACAACCGGATTGGGACCTGACCAAGATGGTGATGATCTTTGGTGTCGCCGAAGATCACGACAGCAACCCGATCAAAATGGGCATTGGACGGGCGAAAAACAACGGCGCAAAAATCATCGGTGTTAACCCTATTCGGACAGGCTACAACGCGGTTGCCGACGAATGGGTGGGGATCACACCGGGCACCGACGGGCTGTACATCCTGTCGATGATCCATTGTCTGATGAAGGCGGGTAAAGTCGATCTGGAGTACCTCGCCCGCTTTACCAATGCCTCGGTTTTGGTGAACGAAGACCCCAACAGCGATGATCGCGGGCTGTTTTTGAAAGACAGCGACGGTCAACCGCAGGTGGTAGATCGCAACACGGGCGAATTGGCCCCATGGAACGGAAAAGGCGTCGAACCCGACCTGTCCGGCACCTACACAAACGCTGGCGTGACGCACCGCCCGGTGTTCCATTTAATGGCCGAGAAATACCTGTCAGACGAATATGCGCCTGAAAATGTCGCCGAACGAACAGGCATTCCCGCCGAGAAAATCCGCGCAATGGCGGCCGAACTCGCCCGCGTTGCGTTTGACGAAGAGATCACGCTCGATCGTGAATGGACCGATTTTCGTGGCAAGAAACATGCGAAAATGGTCGGGCGTCCGGTGTCATTTCACGCGATGCGCGGCATCTCTGCGCATTCGAACGGCTTCCAAACGTGCCGCGCGTTGCATGTGCTGCAAATCTTGCTCGGCACGGTCGAAACCCCCGGCGGGATGCGGTTCAAACCGCCCTACCCGAAACCCGCGACCGCGCACCCGAAACCGCACGGCAAGGTCACGGTTGGCGAGCCTCTCGACGGTCCGCACCTTGGGTATGTGCAGGGTCCCGACGATCTGCTGCTGCAAGATGACGGCACGCCGACCCGCATCGATAAAGCCTATTCGTGGGACAATCCGATGTCCGCGCATGGGCTGATGCACATGGTCATCTCGAACGCTCATGCGGGTGTGCCGTATAAAATTGACACTTTGTTCATGTATATGGCGAACATGGCGTGGAATTCGTCGATGAACACGTCTGGCGTCATGAAAATGCTGACGGACAAGAATCCCGACGGCAGTTATGTGATCCCGAACATCATCTATTCCGACGCTTACTCGTCTGAAATGGTGGCCTATGCTGACCTGATTTTACCCGACACGACGTACCTTGAACGGCACGATTGTATCTCGCTGCTCGACCGCCCGATCTGCGAAGCGGACGCGGTGGCCGACGCAATTCGCTGGCCTGTGGTTGAACCCGACCGCGACGTGCGTGGCTTTCAATCGGTGCTGTGCGAACTTGGTGCGATGCTCAATATGCCCGGTTTTGTGAACGAAGACGGCAGCCAGAAATACGCGGATTACGGCGACTACATCACCAACCACATCAGGCGTCCCGGCGTTGGTCCGCTGGCTGGTTTCCGCAACAAAGACGGCTCTGGTGGCGGGCGCGGCGACGTGAATCCTGACCAGTTGCAGGCCTACATCGACAACGGCGGCTTCTGGATCGAACACGTGCCAGCAGGGGCCGCATATTTCAAACCCTTCAACACAGCCTACCAAAATTGGGCGGTTGAAAAGGGGTTTTATGATGCAGTGCAGCCCTACATTTTCCAACTCTACGTCGAACCAATGCGCAAATTCCAACTTGCCGCTGAAGGCATCGGCGACAGGCAACCGCCTGAACATCTACGTCAACGGATCAAGCAAACCATGGACCCGTTGCCAATCTGGTATGCGCCATTTGAAGACGGCCACGTGGACACCGACAAATACCCCGTTCACGCGCTGACGCAGCGCCCTATGGCAATGTACCATTCTTGGGGGACGCAAAACGCTTGGTTACGTCAAATTCACGGACACAATCCGCTGTACGTGCCGACCAAGATTTGGAACGCAAACAACTTTAAAGAAGGCGATTGGGCAAAGGTCGAATCCGCCCATGGTGCCATCGTTGTGCCTGTCGCCCATCAGGCCAGCTTAAACGAAAACACTATCTGGACATGGAACGCCATCGGCAAACGCAAGGGCGCGTGGGCGCTGGACGAAAAGGCGCCGGAAGCCACCAAAGGATTCCTGATGAACCACCTGATCCACGAACTGCTCCCGCCCAAAGGCGACGGGCTGCGGTGGGCCAATTCCGACCCGATCACGGGCCAAGCCGCGTGGTTCGATCTGCGTGTGAAAATCAGTAAATCCGACACGCCGAACGAGGCCCAGCCAACGATCCCGCCGATCAAATCACCCATCGGCAAAGGGCCAAGCAAGCTGGCATGGAAGGTAGGAAAATGACCCCTAACTTCATTTCGCCGCATAAACTCCCGCCGGAGGCATCCCGCATTCTCGTCCTTTCAGGAGGCCAATCATGACCACCCTCCCTACCTCCACGCAGAAAAAACTCGGGCTTGTGATCGACCTTGATACCTGTGTCGGCTGCCACGCTTGCGTAATTTCCTGCAAAGGCTGGAACACCGAAAACTATGGCGCGCCGCTGTCGGACCAAGACCCCTATGGCGCAAATCCGACGGGTACATTTCTGAACCGCGTTCATTCCTACGAGGTCCAGCCGCCTAATTTAAAAGATGGCGCACAACCCGCCGCACAATTGATCCATTTCCCCAAATCCTGCCTGCACTGTGACGACGCGCCCTGCGTCACGGTTTGCCCAACTGGCGCAAGTTACAAACGCAGCGAAGACGGCATCGTTTTGGTGAATGAGCAAGACTGCATCGGCTGCGGATTATGCGCGTGGGCCTGCCCATACGGCGCGCGCGAGCTAGATGCTGACGCAGGTGTCATGAAAAAATGCACCCTCTGCGTGGACCGGATTTACAACGAAAACCTACCCGAAGAAGACCGCCAACCCGCCTGCGTGCGCACCTGTCCATCCAATGCGCGGCACTTTGGCGACTTTGCCGATCCGGAATCCAACGTCTCGATCCTGACCCGCGAACGTGGTGGCTTCGATCTGATGCCGGAACAAGGCACCAAGCCCGTGAACAAATATCTGCCGCCACGCCCCAAAGACGTAGCGCCCGAATTTGACGTGCTTGCCCCTTACCTTGAACCGATTGCGGCGGACGCAAAAGGTTTTGTCGGCTGGCTCGACAAGGCGCTGAATGCTCTGCCCGGAGGAGTAAATTAATGCATCCTGCACCAAGTGTTATCCTGTTCACCACGTTTTCCGGCCTCGGATTTGGCCTGCTTTTCTGGCTTGGTCTTGGGGCGATCACGCCGTCGGGCCTTTCTGCGTTCATCTGGTTTGCGCTGGCCTACGCGATGGCCGTCGGTGGATTGCTCGCGTCGACGTTCCACCTTGGCCGCCCAGAACGTGCGATCAAAGCGTTCAGTCAGTGGCGCACGAGTTGGCTGTCACGTGAAGCAATTGCCGCCGTCGCGACCCTAATTATCATGGGGATTTATGCCCTGTTTTCCCTGTTCGGTGCGCACCTCAAACTCGTCGGGTTTATCGGTGCAATCGGCGCAATCGCCACCGTTTTCACAACGTCGATGATCTACGCGCAGATGAAAACCGTGCCGCGCTGGCGGCATTGGACCACGCCCGCATTGTTTCTGACGCTGTCCATTGGCGGCGGCGCGTTGTTCGCGGGGCAGATCGCCACGACGTTTCTGTTGTTCACCGCAGCGGCCGCATTGCAGGGCTATACGTGGATCACAGGCGACAGCCGCCTTGCGCAATCCGGCACAGACATGAAAACAGCCACCGGCCTCGGCCATATCGGTGACGTCCGCGCGTTTGAACCACCGCACACCGGCACCAACTACCTGATGCGCGAATTTATTCACGTCGTCGGTCGCAAACACGCGCAAAAACTGCGGATGATTGCACTGATCCTTAGCTTTGCCCTGCCGGTCTTTTTCCTAAACTTCCACTTCAACCACATGCTCGCGCTCTTGGCTGTCATCAGCCACATCGCAGGCGTTCTGACCCTGCGCTGGTTATTCTTTGCAGAGGCAGAGCACGTCGTTGGACTATATTACGGCAAGCGTTAACAGCCCGTAAAATTCAGGAATCTTCGTCGCGGATATGCCAATTCGCGGCGTCATAGGCGATGTCTCGCGCGGTCTGTTGCAGCAGCGGCGCGAGCTTTTCCATGCCTTTCAGCGTCTGACGATCCGTCGTGCTTGTCACGGACAGCGCCCCCAGCGGACGCCCTTTTTCCGTTAAAATCGGCACCGCGATGCAGATGATCCCCGGTTCATGTTCCTCGTCATCGAACCCGTACCCACGAGCGACAATCGCGTCCAATTCCTCCATCAAGCTTTCAGCCGATGTTAACGTTTTGGGCGTGAATTGGTGGAATGATTGCTGTGCGATGATCCGGTTCAACTGCGCGTCTTCGGTGTAGGCCAGCATCACCTTGCCGACGCCTGTGCAGTAGGCGGGGCCGACTTTGCCCGCTTGGCTGAACATCTGTACGGGCTGCACCGCGTTGCGTTTTTCCAGATACAAAACCTGCGCATTATCCAACTGGGCAAGGTGAACGGTCTCGCCGACCTCGGCACTTAACGCATCCAAATGCGGCCGCGCGATTGGGGCCAACGTTGACTGCGCCCATGCCGCATGCGCCAACCGGACCAGCCGCACCCCCGGCGAATATGTCTGCCGATCCGGGTTGTAGGCGAGCATCCCCTGATTGGTTAACGTCTGCACAAATCGGTACAACGTGGGCTTTGGAAACGCCGATTGCGCAAGGATTTCACCAAAGCGGACAGGATGCCCAAAGGCCGCGACCTGATCCAAAACCGCTAACGCTTTGCCCACGGTTCCGTCTTCGTGATCTCGTGACATGATGGCGGTCCTTTCCGGTTGCAACAGTTGACATTTTGGTACGATACCCGCTTTAGTATCAATATTCAAAACCTAGTTTCAACTATTGAAACAGCAGCGCCGCAGAGTTCCCATGACACGCACCTATCGCCTTGATGATGACCGCCAAACGCTTGTCCTTGCGGCACGCAATAACCGTCTGCACGAGGTCGTGTATTGGGGTCCGGCCCTGCCAATGAACGAAGATTTAACCACGATCCACGCCGCTGGCGCGCTGGATGTGACGGGCGGCATGCTGGACGAAAACCCCGATCTGTCGATCTGCCCAGAGGCCACGCGGTCGTTTCCCGGCCAACCCGGTCTGATCATTCGCGACACCGACGGCACACCTTTGCTGCCGAAATTCTGCTTTGACAGCGCCGACGAAACCGACGGTCTGACGCTATCCTACAGCGATGCGGACAACGGCTTGCAGCTGACCGTCAGCTTTAAACCGGACCCGCACACACACATCATTACCTGCCAAACCACGCTCGACGCGGATCGCCCGATGCACCTGCATTGGCTCGCCGCCCCTGTGTTACCCGCACCACAGCAATCCGATGAAATGATTGACTTTTCTGGCCGTTGGTGTGGTGAATTCCAGCCAAATCGAACCGCATGGAGCGCAGGCATCCGCTACCGCGAAAACCGCACCGGACGCACTGGTCACGAACATTTCCCCGGTCTGATTGTCCCCTGCACGGGTGCCACGAACACGCAGGGCGAAGCCTACGGTTTCCATTATGGCTGGTCCGGTGGCCACCGGATGATCGCGGAAGAATTGCAAGACGGACGGCGCCAAATCCAATGGGGCCACGCCGCCCGCATGGAAACCACTGCTGCTATGCAGTTCAAAACTGCACCGCTCTATATCACCTATTCCGACAGCGGTTTGAACGGCTGCGCAGTTGCATTCCAGCGGCACTTGCGCGACCGGATCGTGACGTGGCCAAAGCCGGACGCACCGCGCCCCGTACATTATAACTGCTGGGAAGCCGTGTATTTCGACCACAAACTGCCCGTGTTGAAAGACATCGCCGACCGCGCCGCAGCCCTTGGGGCCGAACGTTTTGTACTCGACGACGGCTGGTTCGGCCAACGCGACGACGATACCCGCAGCCTGTCAGATTGGACCGTCGATCCACGGAAATATCCAGACGGGCTTGGTCCGCTGGTCGATCACATCCACAGTCTCGGCATGACATTCGGGATTTGGTTCGAACCCGAAATGATCAACGAAGACAGCGACATTCACCGCGCCAACCCGCATTGGGCCTTGGGCAGCGAAGATCAGACCCTCGGACGGCAACAAAAAGCGTTGAACATGGCGCTGCCAGAGGTCCGTGATTTCCTGTATGATCGCATGTCGAAAATCCTGCGTGACCACGACGTTGATTACATCAAATGGGACCACAATCGCGTGTTACCAATGCCCGATGCGGCCCAAACACGCGGGTCTTATGCGTTGATTGATCGCCTGCGGGCGGACTTCCCCAACACCGAAATCGAAAGCTGCGCATCGGGTGGTGGGCGCATCGACTTTGGCATCATGCAGCGCACGCAGCGCGTGTGGCTGTCCGATAGCAACGACGCGCTTGAACGCCTTCGCATCCAGCATGACGCAGCCCTTTTCCTGCCGCTGTCCGTCACCGGATCACACGTCGGGCCGCGCATTTGCCACACCTCTGGCCGCGTGCTGGATATCTCGTTCCGCGCATGGGTCGCGGCACAACGGCACATGGGCTTCGAGATGGACCCGCGCGAGTTGGATGCGCATGAAATCGCCGTCCTGACCGAAGTCACAACATGGTGGAAACATAACCGTCACTGGATGCAAAAAGCGGATATTCTGCGGCTCGACAGCGCCGATCCGGCCGTTATTGCCGAACAGCATATGACACAAAATGGCGATCAGTTCGTTGTTTTTGCAGGTAAATCCGCGACAAGCGACCAGATCTCACCGCGCCCACTACGCCTAACAGGCCTCGCCCCCGATGCGACCTACAAAATCAGCCTCGCCAACCGGACCAGCGCCCCTGCGCTATCACGCGGCAACCAGATTTTGAAATCATCGGAAATTGAGGTATCTGGCACCTATCTGATGCACCACGGGCTGACATTACCATGGACATTCCCGGACCGCATGTGGGTCATTGAGGGCACTCTGATAAAGGACGCGACATGACCGATACGATCACCCCCGACTGGATCGCCGCCGATTGGGGCACGAGCAACCTGCGCGTGTGGGCGATGTCTAATGCGGGCGATGTTCTGGCCGAAGCATCATCGGATCAAGGCATGGGAAAACTATCCCGCGACGGCTTTGAGCCAGCTTTGCTGGACCTCGTCGGCGGTTGGATCAACGGCCCGATCACGGTCATCGCTTGTGGCATGGTCGGCGCACGTCAAGGCTGGACCGAAGCCAAATATGACCGCGTGCCTTGCCCCGCTGCGACCACCGGATTTACCAAGGTTACAACCGAAAACGCCGATCTTTCCGTTCACATCATCCCCGGCATCGCCCAAGACGCGCCCGCCGACGTGATGCGCGGCGAAGAAACGCAAATCGCAGGCTTTTTGTCGCGCAATCCGAACTGGGATGGCGTGATCTGCCTGCCCGGAAGTCACACCAAATGGGTCCACATCAGCGCCGATGAAGTTGTGAGTTTCCAGACATTTATGAGCGGCGAATTGTTTGCAGCGATCTCTGGTCATACGGTCCTGAAGCACTCTGTCGACAGCACAGGCTGGGACGCTGCCATGTATGAAGCCGCGATTAACGAAACCATGTCGCGCCCCGAACGGCTCGCTGCGCATTTGTTTTCGCTGCGTGCCGAGGGCCTGTTGCATGACATGTCCAACGAGGCCGCCCGCAGCCGCCTGTCTGGGCTGTTGATCGGGGCCGAACTTGCCGCTGCCCGCCCCTATTGGCTGGGCCAACAGATCGCCGTCATTGGTGCAGGCGATATCGCCAGCCTCTACGTCAAAGCGCTTGAACTTCAGGGCGCGCCCGCTACCCAAGTGCAGGGCGACAGCGTCACCCTTGCCGGTCTCACTGCGGCCTACCGCCGCCTGAAAGGATAATCCGATGTCCCATCTTCCCCTGATCGCAATCTTGCGTGGCGTCACCACGGACGAAGCACCCGCAATGGCCGAAGCCCTTGTAAACGCAGGCATTACCCAGATCGAAGTCCCGCTCAATTCCCCGACACCATTCGCGAGCATCACCGCGATGAAAACCGCCGTGGGCGACACCGGGATCATCGGCGCAGGCACCGTTTTGTCCACCGACGACGTGGGCCGTGTGCGCGATGCAGGTGGTGAATTGATCGTGTCGCCCAACTGCGACCAGCGCGTGATCATGGCCACCAAAGCGGCTGGAATGGCCAGCTGGCCGGGCGTGATGACCCCCACCGAATGCTTCGCAGCACTCAAAGCCGGGGCCGATGGTCTCAAGATTTTCCCAGCCAGCCTGATCGGCCCCGACGGCATCAAAGCGATCCGCGCCGTGCTGCCCATCGGCACCCAGGTTTTCGCGGTTGGCGGCGCGGGTGCCGACAACTTCCGGCTGTGGATGGACGCAACGGTTGACGGTTTTGGCATCGGGTCCGCCCTGTTCAAACCCGGCTTTTCGGTAGCAGACGTCGCCGAACGCGCCAAAGGTATGGTTAACGCCTACAAGGCCGCGTTATGATTTTCGACGACACACAATGCACGCTTGGCGAAGGCCCGATCTGGCACCCTGAACGGCAACAGTTTTTCTGGTTCGACATCCTGAACAAACGCTTTCACACGCAAGGTCAGCACTGGGATTTCGACGAATACGTCTCGGCCGCAGGTTGGGTCGATCATGACACCTTCCTGATCGCCTCGGAATCGCAGCTTTTCACTTTCAACATTGAAACTGAAGAAGAAATCTACATCTGCGGCCTCGAAAGCGACAATGACGACACCCGTTCCAACGACGGCCGCGCCGACCCGCAAGGCGGTTTCTGGATCGGCACAATGGGCAAATTCGCGCAAAGCAACGCTGGATCAATCTACCGCTACTATCGCGGCGAATTGCGCCGCCTGTTTGCGAACATCACAATCACGAACGCGATCTGCTTCGCGCCCTGCGGCACCATCGCATATTACGCGGACACTGCCGTCGGCAAATTGATGGCAACCGACCTTGATGCAGACGGCTGGCCCACCGGAAAACCACGCCTGGTCATCGACCTCAGCGCAGAAGATTTCGGCATCGACGGCGCAGTCGTAGACGCAGACGGCAACATCTGGAACGCGCAATGGGGCGCATCGCGCGTCCCCCAATACGCCCCCGACGGGACCTTTCTACAGGCGATCAGCTTTCCGGCCCGCCAAACATCTTGCCCCGCATTCGGCGGCCCAGACCTGTCCACGCTCTACTGCACCTCCGCCACAGAAAACTTGGACGTGCCGGGCGCAGACGACGGCAAAACGTTCGCCACAGAAACCTCCACAACTGGCCAAGCAGAACACCGCGTTATCCTGTAACACGACCCGTTTCTTCATTTCGCCAAAACAACTCAAAAGGCACCGCCATGAACCGCACGCTCGGCGTTTGTTACTATCCAGAACACTGGCCCGAAGACCGTTGGGAAACCGACGCCGCCCAGATGGTGGCCAATGGCCTGACGTGGGTACGCATCGGCGAATTCGCGTGGTCCTTGATGGAACCCACGCCCGACGCCTTTGATTGGGGGTGGCTTGACCGTGCGATTGACGTGTTGGGCAAGGCTGGGCTGAAGATCGTCCTCGGCACGCCCACCGCAACACCGCCGCGTTGGATGATCGATAAACATCCAGATATGCTTGCAGTGGACGCAAATAATCAAACGCGCAAGTTCGGCTCGCGGCGGCATTATGATTTCAGCCACCTCGGCTACCGCGAAGAGGCCAAACGTATCGCCCGCCTCATGGCCGAACGCTACGGCAAAAACCCGTATATCGCCGCTTGGCAAATCGACAACGAATACGACTGCCACGACACCACGTTGTCTTATTCAGACGCTGCCAGAACGGGCTTCCAAGACTGGCTCGCCCAACGGTATCAATCCACCGATGCGTTAAACCGCGCATGGGGCAACGTGTTTTGGTCAATGCAATACGACACATTCGACCAGATCGCATTGCCCAACCTGACCGTCACCGAACCAAACCACCCGCATGTTCTGGCGTTCCGGCGCTATTCATCCGACCAAGTTGTCGCCTTCAACAAAGCCCAAGTTGACGTGATCCGCCCACACACAGACGCGCCACTGATCCACAATTACATGGGCCGGATCACAACGTTTGATCATTGGAAAGTCGGCGCTGACCTCGATATTGCGTCATGGGACAGCTACCCGATTGGCTTTTTGTCGGACCGGATCGAAGGCACAGCCAAAGAAAAACAAACTTATCTGCGCCAAGGCCACCCCGATAACCAAGCGTTCCACCACGACCTTTACCGCGCCATCGGACGGGGCCGGATGTGGGTCATGGAACAACAACCTGGCCCCGTAAACTGGGCGCCATACAACCCCGCACCCCTGCCCGGCATGGCCCGTCTTTGGGCGTGGGAAGCGTTTGCGCATGGCGCCGAAACCGTCTGCTATTTCCGCTGGCGGCAGGCCCCATTCGCGCAAGAACAAATGCACGCCGCCCTGTTGCGACCCGACGCAGAACCGGCCCCCGCATTGGCCGAAGCCGCCAAAGTGGCGCATGAACTCGCGCAGATGCCAGAGGTCGGCACCGCGCAATCCCCCGTCGCACTTGTATTCGATTACGAAAGCGCATGGGCATGGGATGTGCAGCCGCAAGGCGCTGATTTTGATATGTTCCGCCTCGCGTTTGCGGCCTACCGCGGGTTGCGTCGCGCAGGTCTGAACGTCGATATCATCCATCCGGAAACGGCGGACCTGTCAGCCTACAAACTGGTCCTCGCCCCCGGCCTGATGACGATTTCCGACCCGTTCCGCGCGGCGCTCGCCGCCTTCGACGGCATCGCATTGATCGGCCCCCGCACCGACACCAAGACGACAGAACTCGCGATTCCAACGTCGCTCGGCCCCGATCTGCCGAATGCGGATGTCAGCGTCATTATGTCGGAAAGTCTGCCGCCCTCGGACGCGATCAAGCTGCAAAACGGCGGTAAATTCCGCCATTGGTTCGAGCATCTCAGCGGCACGGGCGACGTCTATCTGTCCACCAAATCCGGCCAACCTGCGATCATGGGCAGCGGGTCATTGCGCTATCTCGCGGGCTGGCCCGACGATGATACCTTTGATCAAATCATCGGAAACCTGTGTGACACGCTTGATATTCCGACGTTTGACCTGCCTAAGGGCCTGCGGATCAGGGATACAGAAACCCACCGTTTTGTGTTCAACTATGCCGCGAAGGCCCGCAAATGGGGCGACGTGATTATCCCCGCCGCGGGCGTCCATTGGGAGGAAATCTAAACCATGCGTTTCGGAACGAGCAGCACCGGCGTTGACGTCGAAAAGGTCACGCTGAGCGCAGGCGATTTAACCGTCAGCATCCTGACATGGGGCGCGATTTTGCAAGACGTCCGCATTGCAGGCGTCGATCACAGCCTGACTTTGGGGTCCGATGATTTGGCCGATTACGAAGGCACATTGCGCCACCATGGATCGCTGATTGGCCCCATCGTGAACCGGATCAGCAACGGGCGCATCAAGATCGACCGCATGATGTACGAGCTTGAACGCAACGGCAAAGACGGCATTCACCTGCATTCCGGTGCGCAGGCCACGCAACGGCGGGCGTGGACGCTTGTCGATACCTCTGACACCCATGCGACATTGACTTGCGCATTGCCGGACGGCGAATGCGGCTTGCCCGGAAACCGTATGATCACAGTAACTTACCGTGTCAGCGCACCCGCGACATTGTCGATGGAAATCACCGGAACCACGGACGCCACCACCGCGATGAACTTTGCAAACCACAGCTATTGGAACCTTGATGGCAGTGAAAAATGGGACGGGCACACGCTGCAAATCAACGCAGACGCTGTGCTGCCCAGCACACCGCTGTTCTACCCAACAGGCGAGATCCTAGACGTCACGGATACCGCATACGACTTTCGCAAGCCGCGCACGATCACTGCCGACGCCAACAGCTTTGACAACAACTTTTGCCTCGCCGATCATCGCCGCCCGCTGCATGACGCAGTGACGTTAACCGGAAAATCGGGCCTGTCGATGTCCATGGCCACCACCGAACCCGGCGTCCAAGTTTACGACAATAAATCCGGCGCGCGGCCCGGAAAATCGACCTACGAGGGCATCGCGATCGAGGCGCAGTTCTGGCCGGACGCGCCAAATCAGCCAGCATTTCCGTCGATCCTTGTGACACCGGACGAGACCTACACACAGGTCACGACCTGGACGTTCACGCGTTAAGGGGGCCAGCCCCCGCCCTGCGGGCTCCCCCGGGATTTAGAAAAAGTCAAAGAAACGTGCTGTACCGTCTTCGCCCATTGTGGCAGTGCGCGGCAAGGCGTAGCTTGGGGCCATGCCCGCATTATGCCGTGAATGTTTGACCCAATTTGACGACGGCGCCCGCTGCCCGTCGTGCCGTTCGCCGCGCGTGACGCGGCACGATGAATTGTGGGACCTGAGCATCGCGCATATGGACTGCGACGCCTTTTATGCGTCTGTTGAAAAGCGCGATAACCCCGACCTTGAAGGCAAGCCGTTGATCATCGGCGGCGGGCGTCGTGGCGTGGTGTCGACCGCCTGTTATGTCGCGCGGATCAAGGGCGTGAAATCCGCGATGCCGATGTTCCAAGCGTTGAAATTATGCCCCGAAGCCATTGTCGTGAAGCCGCGATTCGAAGCATACACCAAGGCGTCCCGCGCCATTCGCGCCTTAATGGACGAACTCACGCCCGTGGTCGAACCGCTGTCGTTGGACGAGGCGTTCATGGACATGACCGGCACCGCGCGGCTGCATGGCGCACCACCCGCCGTGATGTTGGCCCGCCTTGTGAAACGGATGAAGGACGAGATCGGCCTGACCGGATCAATCGGCTTGTCGCACAATAAATTTCTGGCCAAGGTCGCGTCTGATCTGGAAAAACCCCGTGGTTTTTCGATCATCGGCAAGGCCGAAACCACCGCGTTCTTGCGGCCCAAGCCTGTGCGCCTGATTTGGGGCATTGGCCCCGTCGCGCAGCAATCGCTGGAAAAGGCGGGGATCAAGACGTTTGACGATCTATTGCGCTGGGATCGTCGCGATTTACATGACCGATTTGGCGGGATGGGCGAGCGGCTATATGCGCTTGCGCGGGGCGAAGACGGGCGGCGGATTTCGTCAAATACGCCCGTCAAAGGCCTGTCGAACGAGACCACATTTAACGTGGACACTGCCGATATCGACATTCTGGATGGGCATCTTTGGCGGATGGCTGAAAAAGTGTCTGCGCGGGCCAAAGCCACGCAAAAGGCGGGGCGCGTCGTCACGTTGAAGTTAAAAACGTCAGACTTCAAACTCGTCTCAAAGCGCCAAAGCCTGCATCATCCGACACAGATGGCCGACACAATTTACCGCACCGCGCGCGCCTTATTTGATCAGGTCAGCCACCGTGGGCCGTTTCGTCTGTTGGGCGTGGGGATATCGGAACTCGGGTCTGACGGGGATGCGGATCGCGAAGGTGATTTGCTTGATCCAGATGCCGGCAAGCGCGCCGAGGCCGAACGTGCCGCCGATAAAATCCGTGAGAAATTCGGAACAGATGCGATCATGAAAGGGCGGGCGTTGCGATGACCTGCCGTGCTTGGAACAAAGGATTTGAACGATGACAACCGATTATCACGGCGCATGCCACTGCGGATCAGTGCAATTTCAAGTCCACCTTACGGACGGTCTGAACACCATCCGCCGCTGTTCGTGTTCCTACTGCCGTATGCGCGGGGCGATTGCAGTCTCTGCCCAACTCGACGGGCTTAACATCGTTAAGGGCGCAGACTTACTCACCCTTTACCAATTCAACACCAAGACCGCGAAGCACTATTTCTGCTCTGTTTGCGGCATCTACACGCATCACCAACGTCGATCCGATCCCACACAGTTCGGGATAAACGTGTCCTGCCTAGAGGGGGTCAGCCCGTTTGATTTCCCTGAAGTCGTTGTGGAGGATGGCGTTAACCATCCGACAGATACCTCATCATCACCGCCCAACATTGGCACGTTGCGGTTCGTGAAATCCTGAACCCTGATTACTCCGCCGCCATGCGTCGGTCCGCCCTGCCAATCGCCGCAATATCGGCAATCGCGCCGTTCATTGCGCTTACAAAATCAGCGTAGCCGTCGTGTGGCTGCAACGTCTTTTCATCCATATATAGCCCCCGATCAATTTCGACCTGCACCGCGTGTTGCCTGCGGGTCGGCCGTCCGTAGTGCTGCGTGATATAGGCCCCCGCAAAGGGCATATTGCGGGCCACACGAAAGCCAGCCCGCGAAAACGCAGATTCTACTTTTTCCACAACAGACCCAGCAGCGGCGGCACCAAACCGATCACCAAGCACAATTTGCGGACGAGCCGCACCGGGCGGGCAGACATTTTCCAACGCCTCATGCGGCATCGAATGGCAATCTATTAGAATAGCTTCGTGAAAATTTCGTAAACTTTGGTCCAAAAGCCCCTGCAACGCGTCGTGATAGGGCCGCCAATAGCCAGACAACCGCTGATGCGTCTCTGACAGCGTTATTTTCCCACGATAAATCGCGCGACCATTCGCCACGACGCGGGGAATCACCCCCAAACCCGACGCAACACGCGGATTGTGTGACATCCGGCGCACACCTTCGATCAATGCGGGGTCCAATTCTTCGGGACCACGGTTCAGATCCAGAAAAGCACGCGGCGCACAGGCCACAAGCAGCGGTGCGCCGTGACCCGAAACAGAGCTAAATAGTTGATCTACATAGGCATCTTCGGATGAACGCACCTCGCGTTCATTGAGAATCGTACGTTTTAAAAACGCGTCAGGATAGTCGCGACCCGAATGCGGAGACGCAAAAACAACGGATGTGGTCCGGTTTTCCGGCTGAAACAGGCGAAATGCGGTCGGTTCTGAGGCTGCTGTCATTCACTTTCCTTTGGAATATAGCTTAACCCAGCAAATGGTTTTTCCAAAAGCCCTTGATCCCCCTCGCGACTCCTTTTATAGCACGCGAACCCGACGCGGTTTTCCCGTGTCTCGTTTTGCGACGAGATGCTAGTAAACCACTGAGGATATGGATGATTAGCTCAGCGGTAGAGCACTTCGTTGACATCGAAGGGGTCACTGGTTCGATCCCAGTATCGTCCACCATGAATTCGAGGTCCACCCGGACCATAACTATAACCCTAGGCGCAATTCGCGCGCCGCGAAAAGAAAGAGGATTCTACCATGAAGGTACGTAACTCCCTCCGCTCGCTCAAGAATCGTCACCGCGATTGCCGCATTGTGCGCCGTAAGGGCCGCGTTTATGTGATCAACAAAACGCAGGGTCGGTTTAAGGCACGCCAGGGTTAATCCCGCGCTAGACCGCTATAGCAGCAAATTAAAAAGGGTCGCCTCTTCGGAAGCGGCCCTTTTTTATTGTCATCAGCAGAATTTCGCCAACAGCTGAAAAACCACCGGTATTCCTTACCTTTAACGGCTTGGGACTGGTCATACTGGGCCGGCTACGCCTAGGATCAGGCAGACAATAAAACCAACAAGGAATTCGTCTAATGAGACACTTTAACCTTCCTTCACTTGCACTGGCCACCGCGACCCTTGCGATGGCGTCACCTGCGTTTGCACAAGATATGTGCGGCTTTGGCGACGGGCAGTGGATTGGTGGCAGCGAGGCCGCATCGGACATGACAACCGCTGACGCGCATCAAGAACAGATGGCGCTCGTCCTTGGCGGCAACGAATATGTGTCGCTGTTCACGCTATCAGGCCCAACAAACGTGCGCGTAGAAGCCCAAGGTCGAGGCGCAGGCGACCCCTTGCTGGACCTTTACGACGCCACTGGCAGCATCCTGTTGTCCGACGACGATAGCGGCGGCGGCGGTGCGGCACGCGCTGAAACACAGCTTGACGCAGGCACCTATTGCGTTGCCGTGAAAAGCTACGATGGCGCGCCACTAACCGCATTCGTGCGCGTCGGTCGGACAGAACAAGAAGCCCTGACAACTGGCGCCGAGTCCGATGTTGTCATTGATGATCCAGACGTCGCTATGGCCTCTGGTAGCTGTGCCGAAGCACGTCCATTGGACGGATCATTGGCTAACGGCCTGACGGGTACAGCATCGGTTTCAGAAAATGCGTTCTGGTCGTTCTCTTTGGCGCAAGACACGCCAGTGTCGTTGACCGCGTCAAACAGCGACGCCGATCCGGTCATGACACTGCGCGATGCAGACGGAAACCACATCGACGAAAACGACGATTTTGACGGTCTCGATTCGCGTATCGAATATTCTGATACGGGGCTCGCCGCTGGTGATTATTGCATCGAAGTCCGCGCGTTAGACGGCGACGATCTGCCAATCGCAGTGGCCGTGACCGAATACGATCCGGTTGCCGCACAGATGGCGCTCTATGCGTCCGGCGATGTTGCACCGCCGCTGGATGGCAGCGTGCCTTTCACCGACTTGGGTGTTCTGGAAACCCGTTTGCGCCAAGATGTTGCGACAACAGGACAGATGTCATGGTTCGCGCTTGAGATGCCAGAGGCCGGATTGCTGCTCGCAGAATCCGTGTCCGTCGGCAACGAAGGTGATCCGCTGATGGTCGCGTTTGACGATCTTGGTCGCCAAGTGGGGCGCAACGACGACTACGGCGACGGCTATGACAGCCTGATCGCTGCGCGTGTGAACGCGGGGACGTATCTTGTTGGTGTTCGTCAACTCGACGAAGTAGCCACTGGCAGCGTGCGCATGGTGTTCGAACGCTACACCGCAGCCCGTTAACCAAAACGTCGCCCCATCCAATACGGGTGGGGCGGCGCATTCTAGCGATTTGTGATGTGGTCTAGTTCCGGCCCAGCGCCTGAAACCCGTCCGCCAGCAAGCGCACAATCGTTTGCTCGTCGATATAGCCCGTCACGCTCAGGTCACGGTCTTCTTGGAAATTACGGATCGCACGCCGGCTATCCTCGTCCAATCCGCCGTCGACTTTCCCCGGTTCCAACCCAAGCTGCGACAGACGCGCTTCGATCAAACGCAACGTGATCCCATCAAGGCCCAGCGCATCTTCGGCGGCAATCGCCGCGTCATTCGCAGGCGCGGGCGCGTTCAACGCAGCAATCCGCGCTTCGGCTTCGGCGACAAATGCACCAGCCGGAAACACCTGTAGATAGGTCCGGTAACTGGCCTCTGTGTTCGCCTCTGTCGCGTTATCCCACGCAGTTTTGTCCTCGGCAGCAGCCGCTTGACGTTTACCTTCTTCAATCACGCTCAACTGCTCTGTTGCTTGCGATGCAAACGACCCGTCAGGGAACCGCGCGAGATACGCCCGCAAACCCGGCTCGTCGCCCTGCGCACCCGTTTCAGCCCAGAATGCCCGATCTAGCTGTTCCTTTTCGGCGCGGGCGCGTTCAGCCTCCGCTTCTAATTCAGCCGCGCGACGCGCCGCTTGCGCATCTAGTTGGTTGATCTGTTCCAGCGTCAGGTAACTCGTCTGCGAGAACCCGTTTTCTTGCTGCCAGTTTGTCACAGCAGCCCGCGATCCGGGGCCAAAAATCCCGTCGATCCCGCGCGGGTCAAAGTTCAACAATGCCAAATCACGCTGAATATCGCGCCGCGCATCGCGTGACAGGTCCAACGCATCTTCGGCCAGACGTTCCGCACGATTAGGCTGCGTGGTGATCTCTAGGATCAACGCATCCGCTTGTTCGACATAAATCCCATTCGGATAACGGCGCAGATAATTGCGGTAGGCGTCAGCGGTATCAAGCGCCTGCGCCCCTTCCCACAATGCGGTCTCAGCCGCACGTTCATTCTCTGTCGGCTCAGGCACTGCGGGGGCGACAACAGGGGTCACATCCTCTGGCACCAGCACCAAACTATCCGGCACAAAACCCTGCGCAGACAAACGGCTATTCGCGCGTACCAAGGCCATAACATCCGCCCCCGGTTCAGCCAAATCCTGCAGCAACTCCGCAGCACCATCAGCCGTCGCAGTGATCACAGTCAAACCATTCGGAATATCCAGCGTTCCAATCCCGTCACGCATATACGGCCCATAGCGATCATTCGCAGAGCGATCCGCGCCCAACACCAGCAGCGACTGGCCCGGGGTCGCCGCCATCGTCCGCATCACGCTTTCCAGTGACACAGCACCAACTAGGCCAAACAAAATCGGGTCAGTCGCATCAACAGGCAATAACCACGTCCGGCCCCCGTCGGTCACAAATGCGCCCGACATGCCTACAATAACCCGTTCCGCCCCGCCAAGGTCGCCCACAAACGCGGTCAACCGCCGCGACATATCTGCGCCCGCGCCGTTGATCTGCGTTTTGACGTCAAAACCGACCGCTTTCAGGCCGCTTTCCGCGTCCGCCAGATCCGCGGCACCGTTCACACGGTCCAGATTTGCGTAACGTTCGACCCCAAGCAGTAACGCCTGATCATCAGCTAAGATCGTGCTGCCCCAGAGGGCAATCGCAGTGGATAAAAGGACTCGGCGCATAAGGCACCTCCGGTGTTAAGGTTAAGTGTCGTAGGTCCGCAAATCTTCGATCACGACCCCGTCGCGTGGAATAGTGTTATCTGACACAACGATGACCTCGCCGTTTAGTTTCAAGACGGCAGGCAGGCTGGCGGCAATGGCAGCGGCATCCAAGCCCTCGCCTTCGCAGTGAACGATCATCACGTCGGCCTCGCCTTTGCGGTCCGCGATCACCCGTGCGCGGGTCATGCCAGCGTGCTTGGCGACCAAGGCTGCGACCTGTTCGGGCCGAACAAACATGCCTTTGATCTTGGTGGTTTGATCCGCGCGGCCCATCCACCCTTTGATCCGCATATTCGTGCGACCACAGGGGCTATCGCCCGCCATCACAGCCGACAAATCGCCAGTGGCAAAACGGATCAGCGGATAATCTGGGTTCAGCGATGTCACGACAACTTCGCCAACTTCACCAATCGGCACAGGATCGCCCGTGCCCGGTGTCACGATTTCAACGATCACGCCTTCATCGACGATCATGCCTTCGCCCACTGTGGTTTCATAGGCGATGTGGCCCAGATCGGCGGTCGCGTAGCACTGTAAACAGGTGATCCCGCGCTCCGCATAATAGTCACGCAGCGACGGAAACAACGCCCCGCCAGACACAGCGGCCTTTGTGAATTTTAACGGCAAGCCCATCTCGTCGGCCTTCTCAAGAATAATCTTGAGGTAATCGGGCGTCCCAGCATACGCGGTACAGCCCAGATCATGGGCGGCCTGCGCCTGCAATTCGGTCTGGCCCGTACCAGCAGGTAAAACCGTCGCACCAACAGCGCGCGCACCATTCTCAAACATCGTACCAGCAGGGGTCAGGTGGTAGCCAAAACAGTTCTGGATAATATCGTCAGCGCCAATGCCGCAGGCCGTCAGGAACCTACCAAAACGCCACCAATCATGGGCGTTGCCACCGGGCTCGTAAATCGGTCCGGGGGATTGGAACACATGCGATGCGTTCGTCACGACCATCCCGCCAAAGGGTGGCTGTTCCTTTTGCCACTTGGTCAGGTCCGATTTGCGCAGCACAGGCAATTTCGGCAGGTCGGCGAGGCTCGCAACCTGATCGCCGCCCTGCAGACACGATCCGGCCTGCGCATCCACGCGGGCAATCTGGGCAAGCAAAGCCGTGGTTTGATCCGCGTCACGGGTGGCAGCACTGCGGGTCTCAAGGTCGTCAAAATGCGTCATAGGTTTTCCTTTTCACCGCAGGCGGCGCTCAGGACAACGCTAGAACTGCGGGTGTCTGATATTCAATAGCAACGTTAGAAAAGTCTTCGTCCAAAGACTTTTGGGATCAAGCCAACCACCGCTTGCGGCGGCGATAACTGCGGACATCACGGAACGATTTACGCCCGTCTTCGGACATGCCCAGATAAAATTCCTTCACATCGGGGTTTTCGCGCAATTCAGCGGCAGGGCCTTCCATCACGACACGGCCGCTTTCCAGAATATACCCGTGGTGGGCAAACCGAAGGGCAACGTTTGTGTTCTGTTCAGCCAGCAGGAACGACACGCCTTCGTTTTCGTTCAGGTTCTTCACAATCGTAAAGATTTCCTCGACCAACTGCGGCGCAAGCCCCATCGACGGCTCGTCCAGCAGAATTGTTTCAGGCTTTGACATGATCGCGCGACCAATCGCACACATCTGTTGTTCACCGCCCGACGTATAGCCCGCCTGCGATTTCCGGCGTTCGCGCAGCCGTGGAAAATAATTGTAGACCATCTCTAGGTCAGCACTGACCGCTCCCGCGCCATCGGTGCGGGTATAGGCACCGGTCATCAGGTTTTCTTCGATCGTCAGGTGCTCGAAACAATGGCGGCCTTCCATCACCTGAATGACGCCGCGTTTCACCAAATCGGAGGGCTGCAAATCCTGCACGCGATCCCCGCGATACATGATCGACCCTTTGGTGACTTCGCCGCGCTCGGAATGCAGCAGGTTCGAAATCGCCTTCAGCGTTGTGGTCTTGCCAGCCCCGTTTCCGCCCAAAAGCGCCGTGATCCCGCCTTTTGGCACGGACAACGACACGCCCTTCAGAACAAGGATCACGTGATTATAGATCACCTCGATGTTGTTCACCTCAAGCAAGGTCTCGGTCTTTGTGTCGTCCAGCATCGGTCTCTCCTTGCAAGTCGCAATGCCCGGCCAGCACATACCAGCCGGGCAAATGTGGTTAATCGCAGCTTGGCGTAATGTCGTTTTCCGCGGCGAATGCCTCGGAATCGGCCTTGATCAGCGCGTTCACGACTTCACCGTCAGACGGGAAGAAGTCAGAGATCAGCGACCATTCCTGCGCAGTCGCATCCCACTGGGCCACAGACGCAAGGCCGTCGCCACCGTGGTTCTGACAAGTCACAGAAAACACCGGACCAAAGCCCGGAATGCCTGCGTCTTCCATGTCTTGCGCGGTGATTTCCAACGATTCCATCGCATCACGCATCATAGCTGCAGTGATTTCCGGCTCGCCTGTTGCCTCTTGCGCATCCGCCGCAGCCTCAGCCGCCAAGAACGCGGCGTATAGGCCACGGTTATACAAAACCGACCCGATCTGATCGCCTGCACCCGCCGCTTTGCCTGCATCCACAACATAGGTCTGGATGTCGTCGAACACAGGGAAATCGCTGCCCATCTCATGGAACGCTAGCGCTTTATAGCCGTCAGCCGCAGCACCCGCAGGCAATACGTCGTTTTCAGAACCGGACCACCAGATACCCATGAAGTTTTCCATCGGATAGCCAATGTTTGCAGCCTCTTGAACGGCAACTTGGTTCATCACACCCCAACCCCAGAACAGGATGTAGTCAGGGCGTTCGCGACGAATTTGCAGCCACTGCGATTTCTGCTCCTGACCCGGATAATCAATCGCTATCGTGGTTAATTCAAACCCGTGCTTTTCGGCCAGCGCCTCTAGCGTCGGGATCGGCTCTTTGCCATATGCGCCGTTGAAATGTAGCAAGGTGATCTTGCGCCCTTCCAGCGATCCATCGTTCAAATCAAGGAAATGGTTCACCCCGGCAGACGCACCATCCCAGTAGTTCACAGGATAGTTAAACGTGTGGCGGAACACTTCGCCGTTCTTCGCAGACGTCCGGCCATAGCCCATCGTATGAAGCGGGATTCCGTCCACTTCGACCTTCGGGATCAGCTGATACGTGATCGACGTGGCCAGCGGTTGATACACCAACGCGCCCTCGGCTTTGGTCGCCTCGTAGCATTCCACACCTTTCTCGGCGTTATAGGCCGTTTCGCATTCCGGCACGCTGGCCATCACACCGCCAATACCGCCGTCACGCTCGTTTAACAGTGTGAAATAATCGGCGTAGCCATCGGCAAACGCGATACCACCAGCGGCAAACGGGCCAGTCCGGTAGGATAGCGACGGGAACACAAGGTCCGCCATCACAGGTGTTGCAGCCATCAATGCGACCACGCTTGCTGTCATCAGTTTCTTCGTCGTCATCGGAATTTCCTCCCATTGGTTGTCCGATTTGGCAGATCTAACGCCTGCTCAATAATTCAGTATGGAAACGGCCAAAGCCGCAGCTTTTCCTTGGCCAGACGCCAAAGCTGGGCCAATCCGTGCGGCTCTTTGATCAGGAAAAACATGATCAAGGCGCCGACGATCACCAGTTGCAAATGCGCGACCATTTCAGTGGGCCACCCCAACACGTCCACGCCAATGATCTTCAGAAACACGGGCAAAATGACCAGAAACGCGGCACCTGCAAAGCTGCCGAAAATCGATCCAAGCCCGCCTAAAATCACCATGAACAGCACAAGGAACGACTTGGTGATGCCGAAACTATCGCCAGCCTCGACCGCGCCCAAATACACAGCAAAGAACAATGCGCCCGAGATGCCAATGAAAAACGACGACACAGCAAAGGCGGTCAATTTCGCCTTCAATGGGTTCACGCCGATGATCTCTGCAGCGATGTCCATATCACGAATAGCCATCCAAGACCGGCCTAGTGATCCGCGCGTCAGGTTCCGCGCCAACACAGCGCAAAACGTCACGAACACCAAACAGACCAAGTATTGCGCCCACGCAGGTGCGCTCGGCCCTGTGACCGCCGTGCCAAAGATAAACCGCTCTGGCGCGTTGATCTGACCAGATGCGGAATAATTGTAGAACCACGCGACCTTGTTAAACAGCCAAACAAGGAAAAACTGCGCGGCAAGCGTCGCAACGGCCAGATAAAACCCTTTGATCCGCAGGCTCGGCAGCCCAAAAGCCGCCCCAACAGCGGCCGTGATCCCGCCCGCCAGCAACACGTGGAACACGATATTCACATCAGGAAACGCAGTCATCAGCTTGTAACAAGCATAGGCCCCCACCGCCATGAACCCGCCAGTGCCCAGCGACACCTGACCACAATATCCGGTCAGAATATTCAACCCGATTGCCGCAATCGCGTAGATCAAAAACGGCACCATCAACGACGACGCCCAATAGTCATTGATCACAAACGGAATGACCAAAAACGCAATGGCCAACACCGCCCAATAGCGCCACCGATCAAAAGCAATCGGAAAGGTCTGACTATCCTCCGGGTAGGACGTCTTAAAATCACCGGCTTCACGATACAGCATGACATCCCCCTTCATTTCGCCAAAATAACTCAATCCGCACGTCGGTCACATCAAACACGTTCAATGATTTTCTCCCCGAACAATCCTTGCGGACGAAACACCAGAAAGATCAGCGCCAGCACGTAAGCGAACCAGTTTTCCGTCGCACCGCCGACCATCGGCCCAATCATGTATTCGAACAGTTTTTCACCGACGCCGATGATCAAACCGCCGACAATCGCACCGGGGATCGAGGTAAAGCCGCCCAGCATCAGCACCGGCAGCGCCTTGAGCGCAATCAACGACAGTGAAAACTGCACGCCCGATTTTGCGCCCCACATGACACCGGCGACCAGTGCGACCAGCCCCGCCAGCGACCACACCAGCACCCAGATAAAGTTCAGCGAAATCCCGACGCTCAGCGCCGCTTGGTGGTCATCGGCCACCGCCCGCATCGCGCGGCCTTGTTTGGTGTATTGCGCAAATCCGATCAGCCCCGCGACCAAGACAATCGCGACCAGCGTCGCCACCATGTCCAGTTTATCAATGAAGAAACCGTAGAAATCATCGCCGCCCAAACCAGCGGTCCAGTCCTCCACGACCAGTGATCCCCCCTGCGGCAAACCAAGTGCCAGCGTCTTGATCTCGGACCCCCACATCAGATCGCCGACACCTTCAAGGAAATACGCGAGGCCAATCGTGGCCATGAACAGAATGATCGGTTCTTGCCCCACCAAATGCCGGAACACCAATTGCTGCACGAGCCACGCAAACAGCACCATCACCATCAGCGTCACAAAGATCGCAAGCAGCGCCGGCACCTCCCAACCAAAGTGGTGGATTTCCGTGCCAAAGACCGCGTTAATGACATGTGAAAACGGCACCTGCCCTTCCATCACACCGACCAAAGTCAACGCAGCGAACAGCGCCATCACGCCCTGCGCGTAGTTGAAAATGCCGGACGCTTTGAAGATCAGAACAAAACCGAGGGCGACCAGCGCGTATAAAACGCCCGCCATCAATCCGTTGATAATGACTTCAATCCCATACAGAAAATCAGCTGACATCGTAATTCTCCTGACATCTCGGTGCACGGGGTGTGCACGCCTTGTGCACGCAAATCACATCCGCAAAATCAGTCATGAGCGACCCCCAAATACGCATCGATCACCTCTTGATTATTGCGGACCTCGTCAGGCGTGCCGTCGCCAATCTTGCGGCCATAATCCATCACGACAACGCGGTCAGACAGGTCCATCACCACGCCCATATCGTGTTCGATCAGCGCAATTGTGGTGCCAAATTCATCGTTCACATCCAGAATAAAGCGGCTCATGTCCTCTTTTTCCTCGACATTCATCCCCGCCATAGGTTCGTCCAAAAGCAGCAGTTTCGGCTCAGCGGCCAAGGCACGCGCAAGCTCGACGCGCTTCTTCAAACCATACGGCAAACGCCCTACAGGGGTCTTTCGGATCGCCTGAATTTCCAGAAAATCAATAATCTTTTCAACAACTTCGCGGTTCGCCGTCTCTTCGCGTTCGGCTTTCCCTTTCCAAATCGCTTGCGCCAACATGCCCGATTTCATCTGCGTCAAACGCCCCGTCATCACGTTATCCAGCACGGTCATACCTTCAAACAAAGCGATGTTTTGGAACGTGCGAGCAATCCCTTGCCGCGCAACTTGAAAAGGCTTCATCGGCGGGCGCCGTTTCCCATGAAACCACACCTCGCCTTCTTGCGGGTTATAAAAGCCGGAAATCACGTTCAGCATCGACGATTTCCCCGCGCCATTGGGGCCAATAATCGCACGAATTTCGCCTTCTCGAATATCAAACGAGATATTCTTAATCGCCTCAACCCCGCCAAATCGCAGGGTAATTCCACGCATATCCATCATGACGCCGCCAATCTGGCGACCGTCTGCGGTGACGTAACCTTCGTCTAACATCAAGCGTTTCCTCCAAGCGAAATGGGAAGGTGGGCGGGGCGCATTGCGCAGCAAAAGCGACGACCCATCATTCCGCAGCAACCTGCGCCGCGGGCGCTACAACTGCGTCACGGATATCTAATGTCGCGGTGATTTTGCCCTTGCGGCCGTCTTCGTAGGTGACTTCCGTTTCAGTATAAATCTCTGATCTTCCATCATAAAGCGCGGCGATCAGATCGCTAAACTTCTCTTCGACAATCCGGCGGCGGACCTTGCGGGTACGGGTCATTTCACCGTCATCCGCATCCAATTCCTTATGCAAAACAAGGAACCGATGAACCTGACAGCCCGCTAACATCGGATCGGCTGCAACCGACGCATTCACGTCCGCCACATGCCCCGCAATCGTGTCCAAAACCTGCGGATGCTGCGACAATTCCTGATAGGATGAATACGCAATATTGTTCCGCTCAGCCCAGTTTCCGACCGCAGTTAAGTCGATGTTAATGAACGCCGTGCACCGATCCCGATCCGCGCCAAAGACAACCGCCTCAAGAATATTCGGGAAGAATTTTAGTTTGTTTTCAACGTACTTCGGCGCAAACAGCGATCCGTCGACCATTTTACCAACGTCCTTTGCCCGATCAATGATCCGCAAATGGCCAGAGCTCTCCTCGATGAATCCAGCGTCGCCCGTCGCCACCCAGCCTTCGGCATCTTTGGTTGACGCCGTGCTGTCTGCGTTCTTGTAATATTCGACGAAAACACCGGGCGAGCGGTAGAAAACCTCGCCATTTTCAGCGATCCGCAACTCAACACCGGGACTAGGCACCCCAACCGTGTCAGATCGCACTTCGCCGTCGGGTTGTTGTGTAATGAAAACAGTGGCTTCGGTCTGGCCGTACAACTGTTTAAGATTAATCCCCAAGGCACGGTAAAAGTCGAAAATCTCGGGTCCAATCGCCTCACCAGCGGTATATCCAACGCGCACACGGCTCAGCCCAAGCGTGTTTTTCAGCGGCCCGATAACCAGCCAATCCGCAAGGCGGTACTGCAACCTATCGCTGAAACTGACCTCTTTGCCGTCCAGCAAGCGCGGCCCAACGCGACGGCCAACGGCCATATATTTATGGAACAACCATTTCTTAAAACGACCCGCGTCTTCCATACGGATCATGACATTTGTGAGTTGCATCTCAAAGACACGCGGCGGCGCGAAATAATAGGTAGGCCCGATTTCACGCAGGTCAGACTGCATCGTGTCAGGGCTTTCCGGACAGTTCACACAGAAGCCTGCCCACATCGCCTGACCAATCGAAAAGATAAAATCACCGACCCAAGCCATTGGAAGGTAAGCTAAAACTTCATCTCCAGCCTTAAGGTGGTCAAAGTCGGATGAATTACGAGAGGTCTCGATCACATTGCGGTTCGACAGAACAACGCCCTTGGGGCGTCCCGTTGTCCCAGAGGTGTACAGCATCACACAGGTGCTATCGTAGTCCAGCACAGCGATGCGATCCGCCATCGTGGATGCCATGTCAGACGCGCGTCCGGCGGCTTGGACGTCCGTGTAGGATGTCATCGCAGCGTGGTCATATTTGCGCAATCCGCGCCCGTCTAGGTAGATTACATGTTCCAGCTCGGTCAGTTGGTCGCGCACTTCGGCGATCTTATCGACCTGCTCTTGATCGCCCACAATCGCGAACCGTGCGCCGCAGTGGTCCAGCGCATATGCGACCTCTTCGGCCGCCGCATCTTGGTAAAGAGGCACAGGCACACAGCCCGCTTTTTGCGCCGCAACCATCGCCCAATACAGCGCCGGACGGTTGCGTCCAACGATTGCGATATGGTCGCCCACATTTGCACCAAGCGTCAAAAGACCCAGCGCCAGCGCGTCGATCTCTTGCGCGGCCTCTGCCCATGACCAGCTTTGCCAAATGCCAAATTCTTTTTCACGATACGCTGCTTTTGCGCCGTGTTGCGCCACGTTGCGTGCCAAAAGAGCCGGAATCGACACTGGCCTCGCCTGTGGTTGTCCTGTCGCCATCAATGGTCCTCCCCCGCATTGAATCGCCTCCCCGCGACCCGATGCTTGGCTTTGATACTGTGCTGACCACCTGCAATCCGTCAAATGGTTTTTTGAACAAGCGTTCATTTAATTGCGGCGCACTGCGATTCCCCATAAAATAAAGGGCCCGAACGATGTGTTCGGGCCCTATAACTTTAGTTGTAGATGTTGTTTCTATTCGGCGGGAACGGTTTCATCCGCTTTTTCGACCCGCACAGCCGAGAACTTGAACTCGGGAATTTTGCCGTATGGGTCCACCGCTGGGTTCGTCAAAATGTTCGCCGCCGCCTCGACGTAGGCGAAGGGCAAGAACACCATATCGGGCGCCACGGCCCTGTCTGCCCGCGCCATGATCTGGATCGAGCCTCGTTTCGTGGTTAATCGCAGCAACCCGCCCGGTTCGACATCCAATTTGCGCAGCGTCGAGGGATGGAGCGAGCAGTTCGCTTCTGGTTCGACCGCGTCTAGCACTTTGGACCGCCGCGTCATTGATCCGGTGTGCCAATGTTCCAACTGTCGCCCTGTGGTCAGGATCATCGGGTAATCCACATCAGGCACGTCGTCGGGCGCGATCACATTCGCAGGCGTGAATTTCGCGCGTCCATCTTGGCGTGGGAAACCGTCTGCGAAAACAATGGATTGACCAGGGTCCGTTGGCGAGAGCGAGGGATAGGTTACTGCATTTTCGTCTTCCAAACGGTCCCATGTGATGTTGTCCAGCGACGGCATCAGCAGCGTCATTTCCGCAAAAACATCGCGTGGATGGGTGTAGGTCCAACCAAGGCCAAGCCGTTTCGCCAGCTCAACTTCGATCCACCAATCCTCTTTTGCATCCCCCGGAGGGGCCACCGCAGGCCGTCCCATTTGCACCTGTCGGTTGGTGTTGGTGACGGTGCCTGTTTTCTCGGCAAATGCTGAGGCGGGCAGGATCACATCCGCATAATTCGCGGTTTCCGTGATGAAAATATCCTGCACGACCAGATGCTTAAGTTTCGCCAGCGCGTCCCGTGCGTGTTCTACATCGGGGTCGGACATCGCGGGGTTTTCACCTAGGATATACATGCTTTCGATGTCGCCAGCATGGACCGCATCAAGGATTTCGGTGACAGTCAGACCATTGTTCGGATCGACGCCATCATCCTTCCAGACCTCTTGAAACGCGGTGCGCACGCCGTCGTCGCTCACCGGTTGATAATCAGGCAGGAACATCGGGATCAGCCCCGCATCGGACGCGCCTTGCACGTTATTTTGCCCCCGCAGCGGGTGAAGCCCAGCGCCCGGACGCCCGACTTGGCCCGTCATCAGCGCAAGGCTGATCAGACAGCGCGAATTATCGGTGCCGTGAATGTGTTGCGACACGCCCATGCCCCAGAAAATCATGCCGGCTTTGGCACCGGCAAAGGTACGTGCAACTGCGCGCAGTTCTTCGGCTGGAATGCCGCAGATGCCTTCCATTTTCTCGGGGCTAAAGTCGCGCAGATGTGCTTTTTCCGCTTCCCAGTTTTCGGTGTAAGCTTCGATATACTGCTGATCGTAAAGCTTTTCTTCAACAATCACGTGCATGATCGCGTTCAGCATGGACACGTCCGCACCGGGTCTGAATTGCAGCATGTGTGTCGAAAAACGTTTCAGCGCCTGACCGCGTGGGTCCATCACAATCAGCTTGCCGCCGCGTTTGGCGAACTGTTTGAAATAGGTCGCAGCGACAGGGTGATTTTCGATGGGATTTGCACCGATCACAATCGCCACGTCCGCGTTTTCGATCTCGTTAAAGGTGGCAGTTACCGCGCCAGAGCCTACGTTTTCCATCAATGCCGCGACAGATGAGGCGTGACAGAGGCGCGTGCAGTGATCGACGTTGTTATGGCCAAAGCCTTGGCGGATCATTTTCTGGAATAGGTATGCTTCTTCGTTGGTGCATTTGGCTGATCCAAAGCCAGCAACTTTGGTCCCGCCGAGGTCATTCATGCCTTTCGCCGCAAAATCCAGCGCCTCGTCCCATGTCGCCTCGCGGAACACGTCGCCCCAGTTGCCCGGATCGACGTTCAGGCCCTTGGCGGGTGCGTCATCGCGGCGGATCAGGGGCTTGGTGAGGCGGTGGTCGTGGTGGATATAGTCGAAGCCAAAGCGCCCTTTGACGCACAACCGCCCTTCGTTTGCGGGACCGTTGATGCCTTCGACGAATTTGACTTTGTCGTCTTTGATTTTCAAGGAAACCTGACAGCCGACGCCGCAGAACGGGCAGACGCTTTTGACCTCGCGGTCATAGTCGGCGGTGTCGCCGATCTGGTTTTCGTCTGTGACTGTCGCGGGTAGCAAAGCGCCGGTTGGGCAGGCCTGCACGCATTCGCCGCAGGCCACGCAGGATGATGCGCCCATAGGGTCAGCCATGTCGAAAACGGGGTAAGCATTGTGTCCTCGACCCGCCATGCCGATGACGTCGTTCACCTGCACTTCACGGCAGGCCCGCACGCACAAACCACATTGAATACAGGCGTCTAGGTTCACTGACATCGCAACGTGGCTGTCGTCTAGCAACGGTATGTGGTCCGCGTCCATCGTCGGGAACCGACTTTCTGACACGCCCTGTTGCGCAGCCATGTCCCACAGGTGCGAGGATTTATCGTGCGCGACGGCTTGCTCCGGCTGATCCGCGACGAGCATTTCCATGACCATTTTGCGCGCTTGCACTTCGCGTGGCTGATCGGTGGTGACGACCATGCCGTCGGACGGTTCGCGGATACAGGACGCCGCCAAAGTACGTTCACCATCAATTGCGACCATACAGGCACGGCAATTCCCGTCAGAGCGGTAGCCGATTTGAGGTTTATGACACAGATGCGGGATCACAAGACCACGGCCATGCGCGACTTCCCAGATTGTTTCGCCGGGTTGCGCGGTGACAGACTGGCCATCAAGGGTAAATGTGATCGCGGACATGGTGTGTCTCCCTGTTGTCAGAGCAATTTACACCATTTCCGATGGGATAAGGACAGGTCAAGCACGACATCACCCCGCACATTTACGCCATGTGCGGTTTCTGATGCGAAATCTTCGGGCTTGGCCTGAAAAATCGACGGTTCGTTTAGAAGAACACGCTTGCGTTGTTAATCAGCACGATACGCAATGCTTCGAGCGCCAGCAGGGCCACAATCGGCGACAAGTCGATGCCGCCCAAGTTTGGCATAAAGCGGCGGATCGGCGCGTAAAGCGGTTCTAAAATCCGTTGCAGCGTGTACCAGATTTGCCCAACAATCGGCTGCCGCACGTTCAGCACATCAAAGCTGATCAGCCAGCTCATGATGAAATGCGCAAAGATCATAAAACGGGCGACACCAATCAGCATCAGAAGAATTTCAAAAATGGACTGCATAGGATCGCCTCTGTTGTGTGCATCGGTCAGGTAAGTTCTCTGGCCCGTCACTGCAAGCCCTTTGCTTTCCGTAGCGTTAAAGTTGACGTCTACGTCAACAAGGCAGAGGACAGGCATAGCTTTCTAAGGGGTTTTTGAAATGTATCCTTTCGTCCGACTCATCAAAGATATGGCCATCGCCCGCAATGCGCCCGAACTGCCGATCTTGGGCGTTCATGTGTCGCACCACCGCTGCTGGCCGCAAGACATCGATGTGTTCATCGAAATGAACAACGGGCGCATTCTGACGATCCTTGATCTGGGGCGCACGGTTCTGGCCAAGCGCGTCGGCCTGCTGACTGCCCTGAAAGAACGCAAATGGGGCCTGACGATGGCGGGTGTCAGCGTTCGGTATCGCAAGCGTATCCGTCCATTTGTAAAGTTCAGAACCATGAGCCGTGCTGTGGGCTGGGACGACAAGTTTTTCTACCTCGAACAGTCGATCTGGATCGACAACGAATGTGCTGTGCAGGCGCTGTACCGCTCTGCTGTGACTGACAAAAACGGCATCGTTCGTCCACGTCAGTTGTTCGATCATATTGGCTACGAAGGCGACCGCCCTGTCCTGCCGGAATGGGCGCAAAACTGGATTGATGCGGATCAAACACGCCCTTGGCCACCAGAGGTCACACCCGACACCGCGTCGTAAACACGTCACTTGCCAAACTTGCCCCCTTCTGTGTCTTATCGCGACACTCACAGGGGACAACCATGACGATATCACCACGTAAGCGCATCTTGGGATGGATGAGCTTTGATTGGGCCTCGCAGCCTTACTATACACTCGGCCTGACCTTCATTTTCGGACCATACTTTGCGGCTGTTGCTGCGCAATATTTCATGGGCGAAGGTCTGGACGAGGTCGCCGCTGGCGCATCTGCGCAAAGCACATGGGCCTTCGGCCAAACGATTGCTGGCCTTGTGATTGCGTTCACTGCACCGTTTCTGGGCGCATTTGCCGATAATACCGGCCGCAAGATGCCGTGGATCATTGGATTTTCCGCGCTCTACGTTATCGGTGCGTGGTCGCTGTGGTATTTGACGCCCGATAGCAGCAGCCTGATGCTGTTCCTGATCCTGTTTTACGTGGGCTTTATCGCCGCGGAATCCGCGCTGAACTTTGTGAACGCATACCTGCCGTCGATGGGCACACCCGATGACGTTGGCCGGATTTCCGGCACGGGCGCGTCGGTTGGGTATTGGGGCGGATTGGTCGCCCTGATCTTCATGCTGCTGTTCCTTGCCGAGGACGCGACGACTGGCAAAACGCTGATCGGGTTGGACCCGCTGTTCGGGCTGGACCCAAGTACCCGTGAAGGCACCCGTGCTGTCGGCCCGTTCATGGCGATCTGGTTTGCCGTCTTTATGATCCCTTTTTTCTTGTGGGTGCGCGACGATCCCAAGGACGCCGGCGCCGTTCCAAAGATGTCCAAAGTCTGGGGCGATTTGAAAACCACACTGCGGAACGTGGCGCAGCGCAAAAGCACCGCGTCGTTCCTGCTGGGGTCGATGTTCTACCGCGACGCGCTGAACGCTCTTTACGCATTTGGCGGCGTCTATGCGACGCTGGTGCTGGGTTGGGGTACGATCTGGCTAGGTGTTTTCGGCATCATCAGCGTGATTACCGCTGCCGTTTTCACCTATGTTGGTGGGCGGTTTGACGCGAAACTAGGGCCGAAACCGGTTATCATTTTCTGCATCATTGCGCTGACCATTGTCAGTTCGTTCATCGTTGGCATGTCACGCACGCAGGTGTTCGGTATCGCGCTTGCCGCAGATTCGATGGTTCCTGACATTATTTTCTTTACCTGCGGGTCCGTGATTGGTGGCGCTGGCGGTGCGATTTACGCCGCATCGCGGTCGATGATGGTGCGTCACACGAACCCTGAACGCCCGACCGAAGCCTTTGGTCTCTTTGCCCTTTCTGGCAAGGCGACCGCCTTTATGGCCCCCGCGTTGATCGGTATTTTCACCGCGCTGACAGACAATGTGCAACTTGGGTTCCTGCCGGTCATCTTCCTCTTTCTTCTTGGCCTCTTACTGTTATCATGGGTCAACAAAGACGGAGATCGCGCAGAATGGTCCGCTTCATAGGCATAGTCACTTTATTAACCGTATTGGCAGCCTGCCAATCCGAGGATTCCCCATCGGTCAGCCAAGCGGCGATATCGACGCAGAACGCGGGTGATACCCGTGTGGCGAAAGATTTGTTCGGCCATATCCCGCGTGGATCAGCACAACGGCCCGAAGCGATTGGTGCCTATTCCAAGGGGTGCCAAGCGGGCGCTGTGCAACTGGCCGAAACAGGTCCGACATGGCAAGCCATGCGCCTGAGCCGGAACCGGAATTGGGGCCAGCCCGAACTGGTTGATTACGTCCAAGATCTAAGTCGTTTTGCCGCCACCCTACCCGGTTGGGAAGGGCTATACCTAGGCGATATGAGCCAGCCGCGCGGCGGGCCAATGTTGACGGGCCATGCGAGCCACCAAGTGGGGCTTGATGCAGATATCTGGATGCTACCGCCGGATCGGTTGAACCTGTCCACGCAAGAACGCGAAAACATTTCGTCGATCTCAATGCGCAGGGCCAGCGGTGCATATACCAACAGCAGTTGGACGCCACAGCACGAGGCGTTGTTGAAAGCAGCCGCGTCTGATCCGCGTGTTGCCCGCATTTTCGTCTTTCCGGGTGCCAAAGTTGCGATGTGTAATTCGGCGACGGGCGACCGTAGCTGGTTGAACAAAATCCGGCCTTGGTACGGGCATCACTATCATTTCCACGTGCGCCTGAATTGCCCTGCTGGCGATAATTCCTGCGAAGATCAAGCACCGCCACCCGCAGGTGACGGCTGTGCGGATGCGCAACGTTGGGTGAACGATATCCTGAACCCGCCGCCCCCACAGCCGCGCGATCCAAATGCGCCAACGCCACCTGCACGTGGCCCCCTGACAATGGCGAGCCTTCCTGGCCAATGCCTGAGTGTTTTGAACGCGGAATAAATGCTAAAAGTCTTCTTTTCAGCGGCCATTCTCTTGATGGGCGGTCTCGGGTTTTCCGAGTCCGCCCTTTTAGGGCGCGCTATTATCCCCACGCACAGCGGCCAGATTGGCGGGCTTTCAGCTATCCATATCGCCGACGATGGTATGTCGTTCACCGCGCTGAGCGATCGGGGTACGTTTTTGACCGGAGAGTTGCGCCGGAATGCGGCGGGTAAAATCACAGGCATCGCTGCAGGGACACCAATACCGCTACACAATGCCGAGCGTGACAATGCCAATGTCGGCAACGATTCAGAAGGTCTTGCCATAGCGCCTGACGGCACGATCTATGTGTCGTTTGAAGGCGATCACCGCGTTGGCAAATTCGCTACGGTTGATGCGGTCGAAGACACGCTGCCGATCCCGAATGACTTTACCGCGCTGCAAGGCAACAGCGGTTTAGAGGCGCTTGCGATTGATGCCTCCGGCGCGCTGTTTACCATTCCTGAACGGTCCGGTCGCTATGATCAGCCGTTTCCGGTTTACCGCTTTGCCGATGGCAAATGGGACCAGCCTTACGCCATCCCACGCAGCGGTGCCTATCTGGTGGTTGGTGCGGATTTCGGGCCTGATGGTCTGCTTTATGTACTGGAACGCGACTTCACCGGAATCGGGTTCAATACCCGTGTGCGGCGGCTAGATCTGGAAGCAGCGACGGCTGACACGATCCTGAAAACCGGCTTTGGCGTGCATGGCAATTTGGAAGGCATTTCGGTTTGGCGCAACGCCGAAGGCCAGCAGATTATGACGCTGATTGCAGACAATAACTTTCGTAGTATTTTGACCAACGAGATTGCCGAGTACCGCATCGACGGTTGACCAGCGCAAGGCAGGGGCCTAAATGGGCGCGTCCTTGAACGATTCAAGGACCAAGTGCCGCACCCTTGTCAAAACGGAAACCAAAGACATGACACGTATTCTTCCCGGCGTAATCGCCATGGCTGCTATTGTAGTTGCCTCTAATATCCTTGTGCAATTTCTGATCCTTGACGGATTGTTAACGTGGGGGGCATTCACCTATCCGCTCGCGTTCCTTGTCACCGACGTGATGAACCGTCTTTACGGGGCCCCGACGGCACGCAAGGTTGTGTTCGCAGGGCTTTTGACTGGCATTGTATGTTCAATGATCGGCACGCAAATTGTTTTCGACAGCGAATACGGCCCTTATAGCGCAGTTGCGTTGCGTGTTGCCATCGGGTCCGCCGTTGCGTTCGGTGTCGCCCAACTGCTGGACGTCGCCGTGTTCAACCGACTGCGTGACGGATCATGGTGGAAGGCGCCGCTTGGGTCGACCTTGGTCAGCTCAACAGTGGATACGGTGATCTTTTTCACCATCGCGTTCTCTGCGCCTTTCAACGGGTTATCGGCTGCCGCGACGGATGAAGTCGTTTGGGCGCAGGATGCTGTTCCGTTTCTGACCGCAGGCCCAGCCGTTCCTTTGTGGGTTTCTTTGGCCGTTGCTGACTGGATGGTGAAGCTGGTGATTGCATTGCTGGCGTTGGTGCCGTTTCGCATTATTGTTGGGCGATTTGCGTCTCAGCCGCGTTAAACGGTCCTGTCACAAAAAATTATCTTGATTTTCAGATCAGGTGTGCCACCTTCCATTGTATAGGCGAAACATTTTGAAAGGAGGTGATCCAGTGCATCATGAAGTATTGGAGAAGGCAGTCGGGACAACTTGTGGGGGTCTCATCTAGGGCAGCCCCTAGTTAAGAAGACCACAGGGTGGGCGACCTAACCGACCCCCCTCCGCTATTCAGATAAGGGCCACCCCATCGCCGGGGCGGCCCTTTTTCTATGGGCTTTGGGCCGATTTAGACCCCCGAGATTGCGGCGCAATATCGTGTTCGGCGGGGTGGCGTGACGGTGGGGGCAGATGTTGTTAACCTGTTCAAAATCAGGGGTGTGACTTGCGTGCACAACCCGTACACAAGGCGTGCACTGCTGTGTCAGCTTTGGGTATTTTGAGTTGTTAAGGCGAAATGAAGATGACGCGCCGTGGCTGAGCCGCGGGTTGCGGTGAATTGATGAAATGGAGCGGGTGTTTTCGAGATATAATCTTGGGACATGCTGAAAGAACCGATGAAGATTAACGATCAGATCACGCTAGAGGATTGGGAATTGACCGAGCAGTTTGCGCGGGCCTCTGGTCCGGGTGGGCAGAACGTGAATAAAGTGTCGACGGCGGTGGAGCTGCGGTTCGAGGCCGCGCGGTCACCGAATTTGACCGAGGCCGTGAAGCGGCGGCTGCGGCGGGTCGCAGGCCAGAAATGGACGAAGGACGGGGCGGTGGTGCTGTTTGTGCAGGACACGCGGTCACAGGCGCGGAACCGCGAGATTGCGCGGGACCGTCTGGCGGAGATGATCGTGCAGGCGCTGCATGTGCCCAAACGCCGGATCGGGACAAAGCCGACTTATGGGTCGGTCAAGCGGCGGCTTGAGGGGAAGAAGGTACGCGGGGCTGTGAAGAAGTTGCGGGGGAAGGTTGGGGATGAGTGAAAGCTAATTAGCGTTTCACCAATCACGAAACTCAAGAATGTTATCGAAAGTAACTAAATTAACTTCACCGCCTAACCGATTTTTCCAATCTTTCTTTTGCTGCGCGGGATCACCATTTGTCCGTTGAACAACCTTTATGGTTTTATCCGACCTGTTATTTTTAATGAGTTTGTTAAGGTGATCATCACAACCCGAATACCCAAAGATGACTATTTCTTCGGACTCTCCGATCGCTACAGGCAAATGATCCCAGTACATCTGTAGAACTTTCGAAGCTTGGATGACACTTGGCTTCATTTTCCCGTTAGTCAGCACGATATGACTACGTTGTGATCCATCCTCATAGGCCAATTGAGATCTATTTATTTTCTTTGGCGTGCCGTCCCCAGCATCTACAAACAAAGGTGATCCGTGCAAATGCATATAGAACGCTGCAGATGCTTGGTTCCAATGTTTCCGCTGCATATTAGAGTCAGAAAAACCGGTATTAGCGGTATAGCCGTCACGAAGTGTCCCACTGAAACCACTACAGAGCTGTATTGTCTTACCGCCTATTTCTCTTTCTTCGTTAAAGGGAGCATACAATAATGTATCATAATTCAATGTCGCCACATGCGATTTTGAATCAAAAATGAATCCTACCAGCGCGTCAATGAATGGCTCCCAATTTTCATTGTCGCACTCCGTTAAATCAAAGCCATGAAAGTACTTGGCAACCATGTAGGTATAGCGCTGCAAAGCCTCAGGATAACTTATGGCATCTTTGGTCAGCCAATGTTCCAACTCATCGTCTTTAACTGCAAATTGAAGAACTCGAAAAGCCATTAGCGCTAATTGTGTACCAAAAAGCTCTTCTTCATTCGTCGGGCCGTCGCCCACTTCAACGCCCTCAATAGCAGACGCAATAAGCCGACGTTGATCGTTAGAGATTAAATCGTTCGTTTCCCACACAGTTTTCATCGCTGCGGGTAACTGGAAAAAATCATTGTCCAATGCACGGCCAAGGCCGTTACCGAAAATAATCGTTTTGCGAGGCATTATTTAAACTCATCAATATGACACCCCTGAGTTGATAAGGTATCTAAACCACAACCTCAACTTTCTCTTGCTCTCCGACCCCAAACACACGCTTATACCGTGCTATTTCCTCAACAGGCCCCATGGCTTTGTTGGGGTTGTCGCTCAGTTTGACTGTCGGGTTGCCGTTGGCTGAGATGGCTTTGCAGACCAAGGAAAATGGTGCGAGGGCGTCGTCTGCCGCTAGGCCCTTAAAATCGTTGGTCAGCATGGTTCCCCAGCCGAAGGACACCCGCACCCTTCCTGCGAACTGCGCTTGGAGGGTGGCGATTTTGTCGACGTCTAGCCCGTCCGAGAAGATGACCAGCTTTTTCGTGGGGTCTTCGCCGCGGGCTGTCCACCAGTCGATGGCCCGTTCTGCCCCAGTTGCCGGATCGCCGCTGTCGATCCGCATCCCAGTCCAGCCCGCCAGCCAATCGGGTGCGCCGTCGAGGAAGCCTTGGGTTCCGTAGGTGTCGGGCAGGATCACCCGCAGGTTGCCGGAGTGTTCTTCCTGCCAATCCGCCAGCACGTCGTAGGGTGATTGCAGCAGTTTCGCGTCGTCGTCTGCCAAGGCCGCGTAGACCATGGGCAGTTCGTGGGCGTTGGTTCCAATCGCCTCGATCTCGCGGTGCATGGCGATGCGGCAGTTGGATGTGCCTGTGAAGTTATCGCCCAACCCCTCTTTGAGCGCCTGCACGCACCAGTCTTGCCAGAGGTAGGAGTGCCGCCGCCGTGTCCCGAAGTCGGCCAGTTTGAGGCCTGGCACGTCGCGGAGTTTTTCGACTTTGGACCAGACTTTGGTCATGGCTTGGGCGTAGAGGACTTGGAGTTCGAAGCGCCCCATGTCTTTAAGGACAGCCCGTCCGCGTAGCTCCATAAGGGTGGCGAGGGCTGGAATTTCCCAGAGCATGACTTCGTGCCATTTGCCCTCGAAGGTGAGTTCGTATTGGCCGTCCCGTTTTTCGAGGTGATAAGGCGGGAGTTTGTGGTTTTCGAACCATTCCATGAAGTCGGGGCGGAACATTTGCCGTTTGCCGTAGAAGGTGTTGCCGCGCAGCCATGTGGATTCACCGCGTGACAGGGACAGCGAGCGGATGTTGTCGAGTTGTTCGCGCAATTCGCCTTCGTCCACGAGGTCCGCGAGGCGGATGTTTTTGCTGCGGTTAATGAGCGAAAAGGTGACATCGGTGTTCGGGTGGTTCCGAAAGATCGACTGACACATCAGGAGTTTATAGAAATCCGTGTCGATGAGCGACCGCACGATGGGGTCGATCTTCCATTTGTGGTTCCAGACTCGTGTGGCGATATCGACCATTTGCGCGTTCCCTTTGATTTACAGGGGGTTAGAACAAGGGTTAGGCGTGACTGCAAGGTTGAACCGCATTGCGGTCGTTAGCCGGGCGTGTGTGCTGCCATTGCTTCGTCGTGCAGGCGTTTGCTGACCTCTGGCGAGACCCCGAGGATTTCGGCGACTTGGTGCAGTAGGGCATCTTCGGCTTCAGCTTCGACCCCGTCTGCAAAAACGACGGCCCAGAGGGCTGCGACTGTGGCTTCGCGTTCTGCGATACCGATTGCGTCGTGCAGGATTGTGGAGAGGGCGTCGGTGTCGGGCATTGCCTCTTCCAGCTTTTCGCATTCGGCCCGCATTTTGGCTGCTTGGACTGGATTCAGTGCATAGAGGTGCGCCAAGACGTCGTCGATTTGTTCAATTTCCTCAAAGAGGTAGGCTTTGTCGATTTTGGCCGCCCGCACGAGCAAGGCACCCATGGCGTGTTGTGCGTCTGCCTCGGGCAGTTTGGTGACTGAGGCTTCTTGGTGGAACATGGCTAGGATGCGGTCGAACATTGTGGAGCTCCGATTAGGCGTTGATGAACATTAGCGAGGTGATGCCTTGGGGGCTAGCCCCCAAACCCCCAGGATATAAAGAGAGCCAAAGAAGCCTAAGAGGCGGTTGACCATCGCGAGGGCAAGGCAGAGAGTTCGCCGGAATTCAGGGGAAACATATGGCCGGATCATTTCAGTTGCGCGTCGTTGCTATGGTTGTGGGTGCGATGGTTTTGATCGTGGGCGGCGATGTTGCGGGGCGGATGTTGACCGCTGCCGGATTTTCCCAATTTTCCGTGGCCTGGGCGCGGTTTGCGCTGGCCGCTGTGGTGTTGGCGCCGCTGTGCGGATTGGAAAAAGGCGAGTTGCGGTTGCTGCTGAAGCCCGCGTTGATTTTCCGCGCTTGTTTGATTGCGGGCGGGATTGCGTCAATTTTGACTGCGTTAAAGACCGAGCAGTTGGCCACAGTTTTTGGCGGCTTTTTTGTCGGCCCAATTATATCTTACGCATTGTCCGGTTTGGTGTTGAAAGAGCGCGTGACGCTGCCGCGCACCGTGCTGTTGCTGGTTAGTTTTGGCGGCGTGTTGCTGGTTGTGAAACCGGGATTTGGGATGACGCCGGGGTTAGGCTTTGCCCTGCTCGCGGGGATGTTCCACGGTAGCTATTTGGTCGCGACGCGGTGGCTCGCTGGATCATATCGCCCCCGCTTTTTGCTGTTCTCGCAATTGGTGATCGGGTCTGTCGTGCTAGCCCCGCTCGCGATTGCGCCTGTGCCAGCGGTCACGCCGCAGTTGCTGGGGTTGATCGTGGTGAGCGCGTTGGGGTCCGCTGTCGGCAACCTGCTGCTCGTTCTTGCGAACCGCGCCGCAGAAGCGTCGGTGATTGCCCCGCTGATCTACAGTCAGATCATTGTCGCGACCATCTTCGGCTTTTTGTTCTTTGGCGAGTGGCCGGATGCCATCGCGCTGCTCGGGCTTGTGATCATTATCGCGTCGGGCGCTGGATCAATTTGGGTGGTCGGCCGCGCGCGTCCTGTCGCAAAAGTGAGTTTACCGGACGTCTAAATTAGAGGATGCAGATGCGCCTGCCACCCGCTAAAATACGACAAACAGATCAAGGATTTCTCATGACCGAAACATTGCGTGCCGCTGATGTGCTTGCCCGTCGCTTGTATGAAGCGGGGTGTCGTCATGCGTTCGGGATGCCGGGCGGCGAGGTGTTAACCTTGATCGATGCGCTTGAGACGGCTGGAATTGCGTTTCATCTGGCCCGTCATGAGAACGCGGCGGGGTTTATGGCCGAGGGCGTGCATCACGTTGACGGTGCGCCCGCGATTTTGGTCGCGACTGTTGGACCCGGTGCAATGAACGGCGTGAATGTGGTCGCCAATGCCGAGCAGGATCGCGTGCCGCTGATCGTGCTGACCGGCTGCGTCGATGCGGCTGAAGCCCAGAGTTACACGCACCAGGTTCTGGATCATCGCAAGGTGTTTGAACCGATCACAAAGGCTACGTTTACGCTGGATGCGCAGGCGGCTGGTATCATCGCGGAAAAGGCGATTGGGATCGCGACCGAGGGCCGGTCCGGCCCTGTGCATATTGATGTGCCGATTTCTGTCGCTGATGCGCCTGCCGTGCCTGCGCCGTTGCGGCGTGCCGTGGCCAGCGATGTGGCCCCTGTTGGCAGTGATTTGTTGACGGCCCGCGATTGGCTGTCCGAGGCTGTGCGTCCGGTGATGATTGTGGGTTTGGATGTGATCAAGGACCGCTCTGCCGAGACGGTGCGCGCCTTTGCTGAAATTCACGGGGTTCCGGTGATCACGACCTATAAAGCGAAGGGCGTGATGCCCGAAGATCACCCGCTGTGCCTCGGTGGTGCGGGGCTGTCGCCGTTGGCCGATAAGCATCTTTTGCCGCTGCTGGACGAGGCTGATTTGATCATTTGCGTCGGTTACGATCCGATTGAAATGCGTCCCGGCTGGCAGGACGTCTGGGACCCGATGGTGACAAATGTGATCGACATTACCGCCACGCCAAACCACCATTTCATGCACCAAGGAACGGTAAATTTTATTGCTGATACTGGGGCTACGTTGGCGGCATTGTCCGAAGGGATTCCGCCCTGTGCGACCTGGCCGGATGGCGAGCCGGAGACGGTGAAAACGGCCCTTGCCACTGCGTTTCCGCGCGATGATGAATGGGGGCCAGCCGCTGTGATTGCAGAGTGCCGCGATGCGCTGCCAGTTGATACGATTGCGACGGTGGATAGCGGCGCGCATCGGATTTTACTGTCGCAAATGTGGGAATGTTCGGACCCGCGCACGCTGCTACAATCGACGGGATTATGCACGATGGGATGCGCTGTGCCGCTCGCGATTGGCGCGAAAATGGCGGCCCCTGACCGGACGGTCGTCAGCTTTTCCGGAGACGCGGGATTATTGATGGTTGCTGGTGATTTATCGACGGCAGCAGAGAACGGTCAGAACACGATTTTCGTGGTGTTTGTGGATCAATCGCTGGCGTTAATTGATTTGAAACAACGGCAGCGTAAGCTGGACAATAACGGCGTTGATTTCAGGGGGCATGACTATGCCGCCATTGGTCGTGCGTTTGGCGGTTACGGGGCGACTGTGACGACTCGCGAAGAATTGCGTGAGGCGCTTGAGGCGGCGCAAACGGCGGATAATTTTACGTTGATCGCGGCGGTGATCGACAAACACGCATATGATGGGCGTATCTGATGGCTGGCGCGTTGGATGGGCTGCGTATTCTTGACCTGAGCCGGATTTTGGCGGGGCCTACGTGTACACAACTGCTGGGTGATCTGGGGGCCGAGGTCATCAAGATCGAAAACCCTGCAACGGGCGGTGATGACACGCGCAGTTGGGGGCCGCCGTTTGTTGAGGGCGTGGATGGTGAACCGACTGATTTAAGCGCGTATTTCATGTGCGCGAACCGGAACAAACTGTCGGTTGCTGTCGATATTGCGACGGTGGAAGGGCAGGACACGATCCGTGCCTTGGCTGCCGAGTGCGATGTGGTGATCGAGAATTTCAAGCCCGGTGGGCTGGCGAAATACGGGTTGGACGCGGACACGTTGTTGGCTGCTGATCCGGCGCTTGTGTATTGTTCGATCTCTGGATTTGGGCAAACGGGTCCGAATGCGAGCAAACCGGGTTACGATCTGATGGCCCAAGGCTTTGGCGGGATCATGTCGTTGACGGGTGAACCGGATGGTGAACCGATGAAAGTTGGCGTGGGTGTTGCCGACGTGATGTGCGGGATGTACGCGACGATCGGGATTTTGGCGGCGCTGCGGCACCGAGATAAAACGGGTGAAGGGCAGCATATTGATGTCGCGTTGGTCGATAGCCAGATTGCGTGGCTGATTAATGAGGGTGTGAACCACCTTACAAATGGTGAACTTCCGAAACGGCGCGGGAATGGGCATCCGAATATTGTGCCTTATCAGGTGTTTGCGACCAGTGACGGGCATGTGATTGTTGCTGTCGGCAACGACGGGCAGTTCCGTAGGTTCTGCGCGTTTCTGGACGTGCCGCATTTGGCGGATGATCCGCTTTATGCGACGAACCCTGCGAGGCTGGCAAATCGCGACGCACTGCTGGCGATGATTGTACCACTGATCGCGGCGCGTCCGATGGATGATGTGATCGCCGGACTAGAGGCCCGCAAAGTGCCGGTCGGTCCGGTGCAGACGCTGGATCAAGTGTTCGGCAGCGCGCAGGTCAAAGCCCGTGATATGATCGCGACGATTCCCACAAATGACGCAAAGTCAGGCGACGTGCGGGTCATCGGGAATCCCCTGAAGCTCTCGAAAACGCCTGTAACCTATCGACGTGCGCCGCCGCGCTTTGGTCAGGACACAGATCATGTTTTAGGCGAAATCAAGCCGAAACGCTGAATAAACAGCACCTTACCTCTGCAATACTGATAACAGGTCCGTTATTCACGGGTCTGTGAGATTAATTCTGGCCATAGTGCCTGTATGTCAGTGCCAACGAATGCGCGGCGATGTCCGCGATATAGCTTTTTAAAGAACGGACGACGCATGACGCAGGACATATTTGGCCAAACGACGACAATCGCAACCGGCCCTGCGCTAGAGGCGTGGAATAAAACACAGATGGCGTTTCTGGCGCATGGTGCGGCGACACCCGGACATTTGAGTGAGGCGTTAACCGCGTCGCCTGATTTCGCGCTTGGTCATGCCGTCAAAGGCATGTTTTACACGTTGTTGGGCCGTAGTGAATTGATGGAAACGGCGCGTGAAGCGTTAACCACGGCCCGTGCCGCTGCGCAGGCAAACCCAATTAGCGCCCGCGAACAGCATTTTATCGACGCGCTTGCCTGCTGGATTGATGGGCAACCCAAAGCCGCGATTGCGCACTTTGAGGCGAACATCGCCGCTGCACCTGACGATATTCTAGCGGTTAAGCTGGATCACGCGACTCGCTTTGTCCTTGGGGACAATCGTGGGATGCGCCAGATGCTGGAAAACGTGATGCCAGCCTATGGCCCAGACCACCCCGGACGTGGCTATTTGATGGGTTGTTATGCTTTTGCGTTGGAAGAAACTGGCGATTATTCGCGCGCGAAAACTGTTGGCCGCGAAGGTATGCTGATCGCGCCGGATGACGCGTGGGGCTTGCATGCAGTCGCCCATGTTCATGATATGACAGCCGATGCGACGGGCGGAATTAAGTGGTTAACCGGACGCGAAAGCGCGTGGGCGCATTGCAACAATTTCCGTTATCACGTGTGGTGGCACAAGGCGTTGATGCACCTTGATTTGGGTCAGCATGATGTTGTTTTGGACCTGTATGACCGCGAAATTCGCCAAGACAAAACCGATGATTATCGTGATATTTCAAATGCTACGTCGCTTTTGTCTCGGCTCGAACTGGATGGCGTCAACGTCGGTGATCGTTGGGAAGAACTGGCTGATCTGTCCGCGAACCGGACTGAAGACGGCTGTCTGATCTTTGCTGATCTTCACTACATGTTAGCGCTGGTTGGCGACAATCGCGACGCGGAAATCACGAAACTTCTGGGCCGTTTACACCGCGATGCGTCTAGCGGAAAAACAGACATGCAGCGTGCGATGGCATCCCCCGGCATGGCAATTGCCACCGGATTAGAGGCGTTTGGCGAGGCGGAATTTGGCAAAGCATTCGTCAATCTGGCACGTGGGCGGAAAACCATCCAAGATGCGGGCGGATCACACGCGCAGCGTGATGTTTTTGAACGATTAACTATCGACAGTGGCATCCGTGCTGGCTACTTGGACGAAGCCGAAGATATCCTTGCCGCCCGCTCGATCCGCCGCAATGGCCATGAAGATGGTTATGCTGCTGCCCGTCGGTCGCTGATCTCTGAGGGCCGCGCCGCCGCTGGTGTCGCTGCCCGTTTTCCGGCTGAGTAAAACCGGAACCAAGGACGGATATTGATGGCCACAGCCACACACCCAGACATGCCGCGCGTACGCGACCCAAGGCTAGATTTTTATCGTGGCATTGCGATGCTCGTTATCTTTACGTCGCACACGCCCGGCAATTTCTGGGGCGGCTGGATTCCCGGTCGCTTTGGTTTTTCCGACGCGACAGAAATCTTTGTGTTCTGTTCTGGAATGGCGTCGGCGATTGCCTTTGGCGGTAGTTTTGATCGCCGCGGCTGGTTGTTAGGGACCGCCCGTGTGCTGTTTCGCTGCTGGCAGGTCTATTGGGCCCATATTTGTCTGTTCTTTGCGCTGTCGTTTATGTTGATCGCGCTGGATAGTTTCGGGTTTGAAAAGAACTATGTGAACAGTCTGAACCTGAGCCAGTTTTTCAACGAGACCAAGGACCATCTGTTTGGTCTGTTAACCATGACCTATGTGCCGAATTATTTCGACATTCTGCCGATGTATATCATGATCCTGCTGATGATGCCTCTGGTGATGGGGCTTGCATCGGTTCATGTCGGGCTGGTTTTCGCGTTCTGCATAGCGCTTTGGTTTATCGCACAGACGGGCATTATGATCGCGCTCGGGACCGAGCGGATCGCGGTATCGTTGCCTGCGTCTTTGACCAGCGACCGCCCGTGGTTCTTTAACCCTTTTGCGTGGCAGTTGGTGTTTTTCACTGGTTTTGCGCTGGTGCGTGGCTGGTTGCCGCGTCCGCCTGTTAACACTCTCTTGGTCGTATTGGCGTCTATCGTCGTGCTGGGCATGATGATGTTGTCCAACGTCGCGATCCGCGAATGGGGTTTTGACTGGGCTGCTGATTGGCGTCGTGCGAATCCGAATTTGATTACGAAGACCGATCTTGGCATCGCCCGTTACACGCATTTTCTTGCCCTCGCCTATCTGGCTTACGCCATTGCGGGCGATGGTGGACGTCGGTTGATCATCACAGGTCGGACCGCATCGGCGCGTTTTGGCAAAATTATCGTCGCTTTATTAACCAAAGTCGGCCAACAATCGCTTGCCGTCTTCATTGTCGCGATGATGCTATCGATTTTCGTAGGATTTGTTCTAACTGAGACAGGGGCCGTGGCCGACGACGTCACGCCTCTTAAGTCTCACGTTTTCGTCGCTGCCGGGAATATTCTCGGCTGGGCGTTTCTTGTTTTTATTGCCTACACGGCCGCTTGGTTCAAAAGCCAACCTTGGAGAAAGTCTGCTACAGGATGATTTCACGTCGCGCCCTTTTAATCAGTATGTCCGCCGCTGCTGTTGCTGGCCCCGCCTATTCCCAGGCTACGATTGAACCACTTTGGAAACCGTTTGCCCCTGAAATGGTGACGGAAATGGCGCGGGAGCTTGCCAAATCAGCTTATGCGCCTGTGCCGCAAATTCCGCAGGAATGGCTGGACCTGACCTATGACGAATTTTCGCATATTTGGTTTGATCCGCGCAAAGCTGTCTGGGTTGGTGAAGACCGCCCGCTGAAGATGGACCTGTTTAGCGCTGGATTGTTTGTGCCGCGCCCTGCTGAGGTGAACATCGTTCAGGACCAGAAATCCAAGACGTTGCCATTCAACATTGATCTGTTTGAAACGACTGATGAATTCCCTGATTTGCCAACCGGCGAGACGATGGGGTATTCGGGTTTCCGCCTGCGCACGTCGATGACGACCGCCGAAATCTTTGAAGAATTTACCGTGTTTCAAGGCGCGTCCTACTTCCGTGCGATTGGGAATGGTCAGAATTATGGCTTGTCTGCGCGTGGTTTGGCGTTGCGGACGGCTGATCCTGACGGCGAAGAATTCCCAGACTTCACCAAGTTTTGGGTCGAAGCCGCAGAGGCTGGCGATACCCAATTCGTCGTTCACGCGCTGCTGGATAGCCCGTCGACGACTGGTGCATATACGTTCCGCATTCGTGCGGGCGCAAAGGGCGAACCGACTGTGATGGACGTCGAAACGACGCTGTTCCCGCGTGTTGATCTGACGCATGTTGGCGTCGCACCGCTGACGTCGATGTTCTTGTTTGATGAGACGAACCGTAACCGTTTCGACGATTTCCGCCCTGCTGTTCATGATAGCGAAGGGTTGTTGATCGTAAACGGTAACGGCGAAACGATCTGGCGGCCGCTTGCCAACCCGACCCGTGTGCAGATTTCATCGTTTACCGACGAGAACCCCCAAGGTTTCGGGCTGATGCAACGGAATCGCACTGCTGACGATTATGCCGATTTGGAAGCGCATTACGAGAACCGTCCGTCGCTGTGGATTACCCCGAAAAAGGGCTGGGGTAATGGTGTGGTGGAACTGATCGAGATCCCTGCTGATCTGGAAATCTACGACAATATCGTCGCCTATTGGCGTCCTGCCGAGCCGTTAACCGTCGGGTCCGAGCATCATTTCAGCTATGCGATGCGCTGGGGCGGCGAGCCTGTTGGCCTGCCGGACGTTGCTCGTGTGACGAATACACGGATCGGAAAAGGGTTCGATCAGGTTAAAACCGTCTTCGCGATTGATTTTACGGATCACCCTGATCTGCCCGACAATCTGGACGATGTGACACTGACAATCCGCACGAACACGGGTGACGTGTCGCCCGGTGTTCTGCAACGCAATCACGGAACCGGAGGGGTGAGGCTTGCGTTTTCACTGCTGCCGGGGGATGCGCAAGCTGTTGAAATGCGGGCGCAATTACACTTGAACGGCACCGCAATCACTGAGGTATGGCTTTACAGATGGACGATCTAGACCGCCAAAATCAAGCCGGGTGGATGCCAACAACGGCATCACGCGCAATGCCGATCCAGCAGTTGGATCAGCCCTATTTTGATGCAACCGCGCCTATTTCAACGCCCGCCGGATCACGCACCGTTTGGTGGCGTGCGGCGACGTTTTTGCCCGCGATTGCAGCAACTGCCGCGTTGATCGCAGCTTTTAGCGACTGGTTCGCTATGGACGGCTTTTCCGCGTTTGAGGGGATCGTGATCGCCTTGATCGCGTTTACCTTTTTCTGGATTGCCTTATCGGTGAGCACATCATTCTTGGGTGTCGCGAACTTGCTTTGGGCGCGTCCGCGTGTCGCCCATGATGGCCCCGTTACGCCGATGAAAGTCGCGTTGCTCGTGCCAGTCTATAACGAAGACACAGCAGACGTATTCGGCAACGCCGCTGCGATGTTGCAGGCGTTGGACGAGCAAAAGCACGTCCATAGCTTTGATTTATTTATCCTTTCTGACACGCGCGATGCGGATATCGCAGTCCAAGAAGAACGCGCCTTTGCGGCGCTGCGTTCGCAATTGAACCTTGGCAGCGATGTTTATTACCGTCGGCGCGTCGAAAATGTGGACCGCAAGGTTGGCAATCTTGCTGACTGGGTTGAAAACTGGGGCGGCGCTTATGAGGCGATGCTGGTGTTGGACGCCGATAGCTTGATGGCGGGTGAAGCGATCATTGGCCTGACGGATGCGCTGGCGTGCGACCCTTCAGCAGGGTTAATTCAATCGTTTCCAACGCTGTTTGGTGCGCAATCGCTTTTTGGTCGGGTTCAGCAGTTTTCAAACCGCGTTTACGGTGCCGCTTTGGCCGAAGGTCTGGCGAAATGGACCGACCGAGAGGGCAATTATTGGGGACATAACGCGATTATTCGCTCTGCCGCTTTTGCGTCCTGCGCTGGGTTGCCGAAGGTGATGAACCGCAAAGGCAACGGGCGATTGATCCTGTCGCATGACTTTATCGAGGCGGGTTTGCTGCGCCGTGCGGGCTGGTCTGTTCGGTTTTTGCCGCGCATTGGCGGGTCTTACGAAGAGGTCCCAGCGACCCTGATCGACTATGTTTTACGGGACCGGCGTTGGTGTCAGGGCAACCTGCAACACCTTGGTTTGATTGGCTCACGCGGGTTTCATGCCGTGTCGCGTTTCCATCTGATCAGCGGTGCAATGGGCTATTTGATGTCGCCTGCGTGGTTTGCGTTGCTGCTGGTTTGGGCCTTGGTCGGCGACGGCGATCAAACCAACGCAATTCGCTATTTTTCCGGCTACGATCCGCAAGTTAACTGGCCTGCCATGACGGCTGGAAATTCACTGGCGATCCTTGCGTTTATGTACGGGATGTTGCTTGCGCCAAAGTTAATGAGCGCCGCCGCCGCGAGCCGTTCCGGTCTGAATATGCGCGATATGGGCGGCGCGTTTCAGTTCGTTGGATCGTTGATCGCCGAGATTTTGCTGTCGATTCTGTATGCGCCGATCATGATGGTTCAGCAGACGATTGCCGTGATCCGCACGGTCGTCGGCTATCAGGAAACCTGGACGCCGCAACAGCGTCGCGGTGGGCGCTATAGCTTTGGCGTGATGCTGAAGTTTCATGCCGTCGAGACGCTGATGGGTGCAACGATCATCGCTGGCATGACCCAAGGTCTAGTTAGTTTTTGGCTCATGCCGATTGCGATTAGCTTGATCGGTGCGGTTCCGCTGTCTGCGCTGAGCGGTGTGAACCTAGGCGCAAAAGGCTGGTCGGGCCGTCAAATGGGCACGCCTGAACACCTGAACGCGCCTCGGATTATTCGCATGGCAATGGCTGAACGCGAGCGGTTTGCGGCTGTGCTGGCAACCCCCGACAAGGGCATTGCCGCGCAGTAAGGTTAATCTGGTAGCGCTTCAAACCAGTCAAACATGTAAGTTGACCACCCCTGCGGGATTCCGTGTCCGCCGGGGTGCAGGACGAATTCAAGCGCGGTTCCGGCATCGCATTCCTCCCATGTCCGGACCCAGAAATCACCTGATGTGTCAAAGCTATCGGCCCGCAATCCGTCGCATCCGTTTTCGGCCCGCCACAGGCCCATTGCGTGCCAGACATCGCCTTGCAGGATCGATCCGCCGCCTAATGGGCGCCCTTCGAGAGGGACGGTTTTGTCTTTCCAGCCGTGCGTGTGCAACAGCCGAACCGGACCTGCGCAGTCGGTCGGGTGCGGTCGCCAAAAGCTGCCACCGACGGGTGCATATGCCGCGAATGCTGTGGGGTCCTGGCACGCGATGTAGCTGGCGGTTGATCCGCCAATCGAGAACCCACCAAGAATAATGTTGTCACGGTCGATGCCAAAACGGGCGGCGACGTCATCGGCGATTTGTCGGAAAAACGCCATTTCGTCGCGTTGCTGCGGGCGGTCAGGGTGGAACGACCAACTGGTTCCCGAGCGGCCATTTTCGCGTTCCAATCCGTTCGGCCCGATGACGGCGTATCCGCGTGCATTTGCGTTGTCTGCCATGCTGCCCGAACGGGTCGATCCGTTGCCCGAACCGCCTGCCCCATGCAGGAACATTAAGGCCGGAATATCCCCGTCCGCCCCGTCGGGTAGTGCAATGTGATAGGTGCCAAGCGGGACCTCGCAGGGCTCTGGATCGGGTCCGCATCCGGCCTGTGCAGCCGTTCCGATGAGTGTCGCACAGAGCGTGGCGATGATTTTAGGTATCTTTGACAAGTGGTAGTCCTCTCGCGATCCAGCCCGGCCCTGCGGCAGAGCCTAACATCCCTTCGGGGACGTCGATAATGTTGGTGAAGCCGTATGTTATCAATTGATTAGCGACGCGCGCAGACCGCACACCGCGTGCGCAAATCAAGGCGATGGGCGCGGTCAGATCACCATCTGCAGCCTGTTGAACGCGCTTTGAAAAGTCATCGGCACGCAGATCAATCCGGTGCGCGCCCTCACCAGTACCTGTCGCGGCCCATTCGTCTGCTCGGCGTATATCGATCAGGGTAATTTTGCCAGAAGCCGCCATTGCATGGGCTTCGGTTGCGGTCAGAATTCCGCCTGAGAAGCTTTCTGTCAGGGCGGAATAGAAGGTGTTTTTGCCGCCGACGACGGCAAATCCTGCAGCGATTACAACAATGGCTCCCGCCCCAACAAACGCGCGTCGGTTCATGTGGGGACAGCGGATTTCGCAATGATCTGATCGCGCATTTGGGTGCTCCGGCAGGCTGTGCGGTTGGTTCAGTCTACCGCAAGTCAGGGGCGCAAAGGCAAGTCACATCAGAGTGACACCGGCTTTTTTCATCTCTGCCTTAGCCGCGTCGAGCGACCCGTCAAAATCAATTGCACGGCAGAGGGTGGTGTTCACGGCCACCCTGTACCCGAGCTGCGCTGCGTCAATCGCTGAAAAATTCACACAAAAATCTGTGGCAAGACCCACCATCACAAGGTCGGTGATGCCGCGCGTTTGGAGATATCCATGCAGGCCTGTCGGCGTTTTGTGATCGTTTTCGAAGAACGCAGAGTAGCTGTCGATCGCGGGGTTATACCCCTTGCGAATGATCATATCGGCCGCGTCGGTGTTCAGGTCACTGTGAAAGGCGGCACCAGATGTGCCTTGGATGCAATGGTCAGGCCACAACACTTGGGGGCCGTAGGGCATTTCCATCATGCTCATGGGTGCTGCGTCGTGCGTCGATGCAAACGACGAATGTCCGGCGGGGTGCCAGTCTTGCGTTAGAATTACCGCGTCGAAACCCGTCATCAGCGCGTTGATCCCCGGCACGATCAAATCGCCTTCGGTGACGGCAAGGGCACCACCCGGGCAAAAGTCATTTTGGACGTCGATTACGATGAGGGCTTGCATGGTGAATCCTTTGTTAATCACGGCGAATTTGCCCCATCTCTCGGCGGAAGTCACCCACATCAGCCGACTGTTGCCGATGAATTTTACTCTAACGTGGGGACAGGGCTTGGCAGGCTGGTCAGTTTAAACTATCGCCGCGTTTTTACATTTGGAGAACGTGATGTTTCCGCAAACGCTAGGCATTGATTTCGGAACATCTAACACCGCTGCGGGCGTTATGGCGGGCGATCGGCCCTATCTGATCGAAGTCGAAGCCGGAAAAACCACGCTGCCCACGTCCGTATTTTTCGACACGCAACGCAAGGTCACGACCTATGGATCCGCCGCGAATGCCGCGTTGATCGAAGGTCGCGAGGGGCGTTTCATGCGTGCGCTCAAGTCGGTTTTAGGCACGCCATTGATGCGCGAAAGGCGGCAAGTTGCCTATGAAACGTTAACCTTAATCGAAGTCGTCGCGCGTTTTTTGCAAACAATCCGCGAACGCGCCGAAGCTGCTACGGGTCTGACGTTAAAACATGCCGTGTCTGGCCGTCCGGTGCTGTTCCACTCTTCGGACCCCGCGCGAAACGAACAGGCATTGGTCGATCTACGCGAGGCTTATGGCATCGCCGGCTTCGACAGCGTCGAGTTCTTGTTTGAGCCTGAGGCCGCAGCGCTCGCGACTGGCACGATGACGGGCCTCGGTTTGATTGTTGATATCGGCGGCGGCACCTCGGATTTTTCGGTCTTTACCCGCGATGGTGCTGCGACGCAGATTATTGCATCACATGGCGTTCGCCTTGGCGGTACTGATTTTGATAAATCGATCAGCCTCGCACGGGTCATGCCGTTGCTGGGTCGTGGTGCTGAAATTCGCAATGACATGGGGGCTGGCACTTATCTCGCGCCCAATGCGATCTTTAATGATCTGGCGAGTTGGGAGAAAATTCCGTTTCAATACAATGCTGAAACCCGCAAGATGGCCACTATTTTTTCGAAACAAGGTATCGATAAAGCGCTTTTTAACCGTCTGTATGACACGCTTGATCTTGAGTTGGGGCATGACATCGCCTTTGCGGTTGAGCGTGGCAAGATCATGGTAAACAAACCCGATGCGCCAGACGCCGCGATTGATCTCTCGGTGTTGGAGCCAAAGCTACGTGCGCCCATTTCGCCGACGATGCTGCAAGACACGCTGTCCGATCACGGCGCAACTATCCGACAATGCGCGAAAGAGACGATTGATCGGGCGGGGATTGAGACAGACAAAATCGGCACTGTGGTTTTTGTTGGTGGCTCTAGCTTGATGCATGTCGTTCGCGATGAAATGCGGAACTTGTTCCCGAATGCAAAACTGGTGGATTCCGAAGCCTTCACAGCAGTGGCAAGTGGCCTTGCCATGGCCGCGCATGCCGCAGATCAGCGGCGCTAAACGGCGTTAACCATCCTCACGAATTTGGCGGTTTCGATTGGCTGGGCTTGCCCATTTCGCATGACAGGCGTAATTCAAAGACATGTATATTGTCGCTGCTCTTTATCACTTCACCCGCTTTGCTGACCCTGCTGCATTGCGCGAACCGCTTTTGGAATTGTGCCGTCATCACGGGATTGGCGGGACTTTGCTGCTTGCCCATGAGGGTGTGAACGGTACAATTGCTGGTAGCCGGAACGGCATCGACGCCGTACTTGCGCATTTGCGCGCGCTTCCGGGCTGTTCGGATTTGGAACACAAGGAAAGCCTGTCTGACACGCCGCCCTTCAACCGCATGAAAGTGCGCTTGAAACGCGAGATCGTGACGATGGGCCAACCTGACGTCGATCCGCTGGCGGGCACTGGTCATTATGTTGATGCCGCCGAATGGAACGCATTAATTACGTCACCCGATGTGGCCGTGATCGACACCCGCAACGATTACGAAGTGGGTATTGGGACGTTCGAAGGCGCGATTGACCCTGAGACCAAAAGCTTTGGTGAGTTCCCCGCATGGTGGGAAGCGAACAAAGATAGGTTTCATAACAAACGCATAGCGATGTTTTGCACCGGAGGCATTCGCTGCGAAAAGTCGACAAACTATTTAATCGGCCAAGGCGTTGAAGACGTTTACCACCTGAAAGGCGGTATTTTAAAGTATCTCGAAGAGGTCCCAGAAGAAGAAAGCACTTGGGATGGCGAGTGTTTTGTTTTTGATGCGCGGGTTAGCGTTGGTCATGGCCTCGCAGAGGGTCCGCATCTGCTGTGCTACGCATGCCGACGTCCTATTCTGCCCGAAGATCGTGACCGCCCCGAGTTTGAAGAAGGTGTTTCGTGCCACCAATGTGTGGATGAAAAAACGGAAGACGACAAAATACGCTTTCGGGAACGTCAAAAACAGGTCGCTTTGGCACGTGCGCGCGGCGAGAAACATATGGGTAGTTTGTAAAACGCGATGCAGTGGGCCGAACAAAAATATGTGGTGCTTGCGTTAACAATCGGTTTGGTTTTCGGGGGGCTCGGCCAGCTTTCTGGGTTGCCGCTGCCTTGGATGCTTGGTCCGATGATCGGGAATACCATCGCGGCGCTGCTCGGTGTTCCCGTCAGAGGACCGGACAAGTTGAGACCGCTGGTGATGCCCGTTATCGGTGTCATGTTGGGGTCTTCGGTTACGGTTGCGTTATTTTCGCAACTTGGTGACTGGGTCCTGACCCTGATCCTGCTTCCGATCTTTCTCGTTGCAGCTACTGGTATTTCCTTTCTCGTCTACAGCCGCATCGGTAAATACGACGCTGTAACTGCGTTCTATTCCGCGATGCCCGGTGGATTGAACGAAATGCTCATGATGGGTGCTGCTGCGGGCGGTGATGAAAAACGCATTGCATTGGCACATGCAGCGCGCGTTCTTATTGTCATTTTTTTCGTCGTATTGTTCTACTGGCTTGCATTGGGGGTCACGAGCATCGGTTCAGCTGGCTGGATTGGCATTAGTGAGTTAACTTACTTAGACTACGCAATATTTGGTTTTTGTATGATCGTCGGGGCATGGCTGGGCCAATTATTGAACTTTCCAGCTGCACCAATTTTCGGTCCGATGCTACTCAGCGCCGCAGCGCATTTGATCGGCTGGGTGTCAATTGCACCGCCCACCGTATTTATTATCGTAGCACAACTCGTCATTGGTACTGTCATCGGATCACGATTTGTTGGCGTTTCTCCCGTCGCCGTCGCAAAAGATTTAGCCCTCGCGGTGGTTTCTGCGACCAGCATGCTATTGATCTCTATTGTCTTTGCGGAAATGATCGTTTGGACGACCGGCATGGGTATGAGCCAAGCCTTTCTTGCGTACTCACCTGGCGGGTTAACTGAAATGACACTTCTTACGTTAGCTATGAACCAAGACGTAACCTACGTCTCGGTCATGCACTTGTTTCGTATTACGATCGTGATCGCCATCGCCCCTATTGTTTTCGAACGCGTCGTGAAGCGTCGCCCACAGCGTTAACGAACAATGAATTCGGCGTGAAGCGCACCACTTGCTTTAATGCTTTTCAAAATATCGATCATATCACGTGGCGCAACGCCAAGTGCGTTTAAGCCAGCGACGACTTCACTTAGCGACGTGCCTTCGCGAATTTCCGCGAGCCCAATTCCCGGCTCCTCTTCGATCCCAGCGTTTGTTCTGGGCACGACAACAGTCTCACCCGGTGAAAACGGGTTTGGTTGGGATATCAAAGGGGCCTCTTCAATGCGCAGGGTCAATCCGCCTTGACTGACCGCCACGCGGCTGATGCGAACGTCATCCCCCATCACGATGGTACCCGAGCGTTGGTCCACGACGACCCGAGCCCTGCGCTCTGGTTCGACCAAAACGTTTTCAATTTGACCCAAGGCATGTGCCGGTGATCGCGCCTGTGTACCGACGATATCAATTTGAACGGTCCCCGCATCAAGCATCAAAGCAACAGATCGACCGAACGTCGCGTTTATGGCCTGCTCGATCCGCGCCGCAGTCGTAAAATCCGGTGTGCGAAGCGCAAGTCGAAGGGACGTTAACCCCGCAAAATCAAAGTCAACTTCGCGTTCAATTATCGCCCCCGAAGGCACGACACCGGCAGTTGGAACCCCCTGAGTGACCCGAGCACCTTGACCTTCAGCCGTTACCCCACCCGCGATGATCGTTCCTTGTGCTACGGCATAAATCTCACCGTCGGCGGCATTGAGCGGCGTCATAATCAATGTCCCGCCCAGCAGGCTGGTCGCATCGCCGATTGCGGAAACGGTCACGTCCATGGGACTACCCGCGCGCGCAAAAGGTGGCAGACTCGCGGTTACCAGAACGGCTGCGACATTCTTGGGGCGAAACTCTTCGCCAGTGACATTCACGCCTAAACGTTCGAGAATATTTGTCATAATATCCTCGGTAAATGGTGCATTTCGCAATCCGTCGCCGGTAGCATTTAGTCCGACAACTAAACCGTAGCCCAAAAGGTCGTTTGACCTCACGCCATCAAATTCCACGAGATCCTTCAACCGAATAGGTGTTGCGAAGACTACAGCTGGAATGAGGCAACATAAAACGCAAGCTAAAAGCTGTTTTATTGTATTCAACGCAAATACCCCACAAGACTCAGTTGAGAAAGTCGGGCTGTCAAAGTGTAATGAGTTTCGAGCTGCAATTGCACGGCTTGAAGTTCTGAAGCAGTTTCAAACGGATCCGCTTGAATTATCAGGTTCCGAGCCATGCTTAACGCTGAAGCCTCAGCGCTTTGTGAAACCGCGAACCGCTCTGTTTCGCTTTCGGCGGTGCCGACCCGTGCCTGAATCTGCGTCACGTCAGTCGCCGCTGCTTGTAGCATGATGCCGCCTTCGAAGAGTAAATCGGTCTGTGTACCCTTGTCTAATCCAGTCAAGTTTTGCGAAAGCGCCGCGACGACTGCCCCCTTTAAAACGGCGCGAATGCCAGGATCATCGGCACGCGCATCAAGCGAAATTTTTATCCCCGCATCCAAGCGGCGTTCAGCGTGGTCGCCAGTGTCGCCAGTATATCCTAGCATCGCGTAGCCGCCTGCAGGGTCCTCGAACCAAGTTTCGACAGTTGCAATTATTGTCGCTTTGTCAGTGGCCCCCCCGATTTGTGCAGCAATATCAGCCAACATAGCGTCCGCTGAAATGACGGGCGTCTGGTCGACAGCAGTGCCAGAAAACAGGCTTTCATCACCCAGTCGCGTGTTGAGTGTGCTGATTAGGCCGTCCAGCCTCGCGCGAGCGTCATCTCCAGCCTGTTGCACTTGAAAATCGGGACTTTCGGCGTTGATCGGTATGAGCTGTTCAGCCAGTGCGCCCCGTTGTGCATCGAAATTAGTTAATGCTGTTTGCATGGTTGAAAGCGTGAGTTGCGTTTCTTTCGCCACAAAGGACAGCGATTCTAGAATTTTCAGGCGGTTATCAATAAAGCTAAAGCGCGCTGTATCGCCGCCAGTTGCTTTGACCTTATCGGTTTTTTCGCCGCTGCTTAATTCTGTCACAAGCGTATTAAGTGTTGTTTTTAATGCAACGTTTTGGCGGTTCAGTTGAAACTGCCGTACGCTGTCGCCGAGAGAAGAGAAATTCATATTCAAATCTCCAACAGGCGCGACATCATCGCATCGAGTGTTTGTAAGACGCGTGCATTTGCTGCGTAGGATTGTTCGATTTGCAACAGACGCTGCAGTTCTTGATCACTGTCGACGCCGCCAGCAAGTTCTGCTGATTTCAAGCTATCGAACCGTGCGGTTTCAAAGCCAAGCCTTTCTTCTGCATCTAACCGCAAGCGACCGATAATATTTATTTGCTCACTCGCGTGACCGATTCCGCTTTTTGCGGTGCCGCCACTTGGCAGAGCGACGGGATCGTTCAGGGCATTCAGCCATCGCTCAATTTGCGCGGTCTCGCCAACTGGACCTGTAGTTATTGCGTTCACGCCATCGCGCAGTCGCGACAATGCGCCGCCCTGACTTGGGGCGACAGACGCCTGCACAGTCAGGCGCGATGAGAGGCCCGTAATGTTCAGCGGATCGAATGCGGCCCCACGATCCGTGAACAGGCCTGGGTCGCCTGCGGTGAGCGTTGGGTCCGTCGTGGACGATTCAAATCGCTGCATGAGGTCCGCTGCAATTTCATCGAGGTTCGTTTGAAGCTCGACAAGAGTCTCATCGCGCAGGACAAAAGCCGCTTCGAGTGAGCCGCCCTTCATGCGCCCGTAGCCATCCCCTAGATCAAGTGGAGCACCGTTCAATGTGACCCCTGATAGGCCACCGGACGCCAATATCATGTCAGCGACAATGGTTCCGACAGGAGCAAAGCCGAAGGTTGCGGGCGATCCATCGATCAAGGCGATCCCGTTTTTCGTGTAGAGAGCGACCTGCCCATTGCCGCGGTCGATTTCAGTTAGGGCTACGATTGAGGTCAGTTTGTCGATCGCATTTTGACGTGCGTCAATGGCTGACGATGGGTCGTTACCCGCCCCCACCAGACGCAAAACGTCCGCATTCAGCTTTTCGATTTGCTGGAGTGTCGTGTTCAACGTGTCGACGTCTGACGCAATGGCCTGATCAGCCATAAGCCGTTGTGATTGGATCGCGTCAGCGTCTGAACGCATTGCAGTCGCCACGTCTTGAAGTCGCGACAGTACAGTTTCGAGGCGCTGCTCAGACGACGGATTGCTACTTGCACTGATCAACGATTGTTCCAAGGCTGCGAGCCTGCCGACGACGCCACTCTCGTCGCCGACAGTTCCGAACGCTTGTTCCAGTTGAGATAAAGCCGTCGCGCCGCGCTGCTGCGCGCCGACATCGGCCTCGGCGTTTCTGCGTTCGCGCAAGGTGCTTTGGTCGACGATGCGCGAAATTCCATCTATTTTGACCCCGCCAAGAAGGCCCGACGAAAGATTGATCTCTCGGACTCCGTAGCCATCTGTCATAACGTTGGACAGGTTTGAAGACACGACTTCTGCCATGCGTGCCGTTGCGGTCAAACCACCCGATGCGATGTTGAATGCACTTGAAATAGCCATGTCTTCTACCTTTCAGATAAGGGTTAGCGTTTGATGTTTGTGGTTTCTTGCAGCATCTCGTCCACGGTCTGGATGACCTTCGCGTTGGATGAATATGCGCGTTGCGTTTGGATCAAACTTGTCAGTTCGTTGGCAACATCAGTGGCAGATTCCTCACGTGCAAAACTCACGATGTCGCCCGTTGGACCGTCGCCTGCATCCCAAAGGAAAAATGAACCGCTATCCGTTGAAACGCGGTAGCTTTGCTGATCAAGCGCTTCGAGGCCATTCACGTTTGAGACGTCTACAAGTGGCACTTGATACAATACGACATTGATTCCGCTGTCAAAGGACGCTCGCACAAAGCCGTTTTCGTCCACATTAATTTCGGTCAGGCTGCCAACCGCTGAGCCATTCTTGGAAATCGACGTTGGTGCGAAGCTTTCCCCCAACTGCGTCAAGCCAGTCGCACTACCAAGCGTCCCGATTGCCAGTTCAAGCGGCCCACCGTCTACCGTTAGTGTCATTGATCCCGTGGCGGGATCATAATCGGTCGGCAGGCCGACACCGAAGTTATCCGCAACACTAAGAAGCTTGCCGCCGCCTGCCCGCGAAGGATCAAACACAAGTTGGTAATCGCCAACAAGCGCACCGCCAGATGCCGAGTCAAAAACCTGCAATTGCCATTCGTTAGCCGAACCGGTTGCAGGGACCACCGGCGTAAACGTCATGCGCAGGTCGGCAGATTTTCCAAGGTTATCAAAATATTCAATCGATAACGTCTCATCGCCGGTCAATGACCCTGCTTCGGTCGACGTTGCAGGTAGGTTCACGCCAAGGTCGATTTTGGTCGTCGGCTGACCGGCGAATTGGTTCGTGTTGATCTTGATCGGTTCAAGGCCGACAACAGAATCACGCGGGTTCGCTGGGATAGTGCCATCCGCGTTCGCGGGCCATCCAAGCAAGACCAGCCCTGCTGGCGTGCGTAAATAGCCGTCTTCGTCAGGTCTAAATGATCCGGTTGTCGTCAAAAGGAGAGGGTTATTTCCATTGCCAACGCCGATAGATGCTGAAGTTGTCACAGGCAACATCCCGCGGCCACGCACGGCTAAGTCGGTTGAGTTTGATGTTCCGACAAGCGGCCCGCTTTCGTCAATCAACCGCGTGGTTGTCGTACTGACCCCGCCAGCGGTGTATTTACTGCTGCTATTGTCGATCACCAGTGACTGAAAATCGGTCACTGCACGTTTGTACCCGTATGTTGACGAGTTCGCGATGTTGTCTGAGATCGTCGCAAGTCTGTTGGCGTTGGCGGCTAAACCGGCAACACCTGCGTTGAGGGAAGAGGAGATCGTCATATCGGGGCCTTTCTGCTTCAGGAATGACTGCTTTCCACAGCCATATCTGTTTCCTCTTAACGCCCCCCTAACATCGCCAATTTTAGATATCGCTTCGCAGCACGATGACTTCGATCCGATTGTTGCGCACGTCAGTAGTGTCTTCGGTGACGGGATCGCGGTCGGCCTCGCCAGTTGTCCGCATGATTTTCTGCGGATCGTACCCATCAGCCTCAAGTAGTTCGCGCATTTTTGCAGCACGTGAGGTGGACAACGCCCACACAGAGTTTTCCCTGACAACAATGGGTTGCGTGCGAACATGACCTTGAATGGCGAGCGGATTATCGACGATGGGGATAATGTCTGCCAAGATTTCCGCGATGTCATAAGCGACGGGCATCGGGACGTCGGTTCCGGGTTCGAACAGGGACGCATCCGGCAGGTCATAGAATTCGATTACGAGCCCTTCGTCCGTCTGCCGGGTCACGATATGCCGCAGTGCTTTTTCAGCGATCGCGCTTTCGCCACCGCGCCCGATCAGGATTTCTTCGAGGTTTTCGAGCGCTTTGACACGTGATTCTTCTTCGCCGCCAGCTTGGGCCTCGTTCGGGTCTTCGGCGGAATTTATCTGCTCGCCAGAGTGCCGCATACTCGCGCCTTCACCGTCTTGCGATAGGCGCGATTCCGCGCTGGTGCTGTCGCCGCCAAACATGCCTTCGCCGCCGCCAGACGAACGGTTGATCGTGACCGTTGGCGCAAAGTAGTCGGCGAGCCCCGCCTTTTGCTGATCGGTTGACGCATTGAGCAACCACATCAACATGAAAAATGCCATCATCGCGGTTACGAAGTCCGCATAGGCGACCTTCCACGCGCCACCATGATGACCGCCACCTTGGATGACTTTTTTCTTCTTGATAATGATTGGCCGAGTATTGCCAGCAGCTGCGCTCATGTTGTCCATCCTTTGAGTGGCGTGAAGCCAAGTAGAGGGATGGACGTAAAGAGGGTCTTAAATACTGACTTTTATGAGATTTATTGGCTCTTGCGGAGCGCATAAATTTCGTCAGGACCGCAGAAGTCGATTAAGTCGTAATTGTGTTCGTGCATCAGATCGAGAATATCGCGGTTCCCGATGTTGTTCTCGATCGACCAGACCCCGACGCGATGATCTGCGAAGGGAAAGCCTTGTAACGCGGCCAATTCGCCCCCTTCGATATCGAGAGAAATGAAGTCGGGATGCTGGATTTTCGCCTCGTTAAGGATCGCCGCGAGCGGCTTTGTAGGGACTTTGATTGTGGTCTCTTTGTGGCGCGGGTTCTCGCGGACACGTTTGAGCATGGCGTCATCATAACTATTCGATAAACCGCTCATTTGAGTAAAACCTTCGGTAACGGTGATAAAGTCGGCCGTTCCTTCCTGATCTGCCACCGCATAGCCGAGACAAGGACAACTACGGGCTGCTTTGGCGCGCGTCAGATTCGCAGCGACGGGTTCAACCAGAACGCCCGTCCAGCCGCGCCATTTCTCGAAAAAGATCGTGTTTGAGCCGGTCACGCCGTCGTAACCGCCGACGTCGATGAACGTCCCGCCCGTCTTTTGTTTGAGAATACGGTCGACGACGACATCTTGGCCTGCTTGCGACATGAATGCGTAGCGGGGTGATAACATTTGCCGGATTTCGTGGACTTTACGGTTAAGATCAGCGCGTTTGCGGCTTTTCTCGCCCTTTAATGCTTGGCCAATTTCAGATTGTGCTTTCGTCAGTTCACGACGTATTTCGTCCAAGCGCCTTTGAGAGATCATGCCGTTTCCGATGATGAGTAATAGGATTTCTCTTCGACGATAGCAGAGCCTAACAGAAGGTTAATCTCTTTCTTGATCGCGGCGCGTTCGTCGTTGGTCACGTAGACCGCACGCGCCAACGCCACAAAACCGACGCCAAAGTCGCCGCGTCCTTCAAATGCACGAATGTCGTCTTCGATGACCCAGAGGTCAGCGTTAATACTATATAGTTTCGTCTGAAGCTGGTGCAGAGATTGCGATTGCGGCAACGCGGCATCCGCGACGCCTTGCAGCACCTCTAGCTCATGCCGGACATTTGCCAGTTTCGTCGCGTCCTTGATCCGTTCGCTTTTGATCTGAAGAATGGTCAATTTGTCGATCAGTTCGCCCGCGGCGATGGGTACAAGAATCTCGGTCATGCTCGGTCTCCAATTTTTGCACGCAGGGCGGTGCCGACCTCTGTTAGTACATCGGTCCACGCGAGGGCGCTAGTTTGCCGGAAAAGGCGCATATTCGGATACCAATCAGTCGTGTCACCAGCGTGTCGCCAGACCCAAAACGGGTCCCAGTGCAGGATCGTCCAAGTTGGCACACCGAGGCTGCCCGCCAGATGCGCCGTTGCCGTATCCGAACTAATGACGAGGTCCATTTGTTCCATCATTGCGGCGTTATCGCCAAAATTTCGCTCAGACGCGGCTGCATTGATGATGAAAGCATCGCTACCGTCAGCTTCATACGCCGCCAATGCCGGACCTTTGTAGAGCGAAAACAGCTGCACACCTGCGATATCCGCCAGCGGTAGGAAGTCCGTGTGCGAAAAGGACCGGAACCCGTTGCCCTTGTAAGTGACAGAGCCGGACCAAATGACGCCGACCTTGAAGGCGTCTTGATAAGGAGCAACGATCGCGGCGGCACGGTCGTGTGCAATGGCAGGGATTTGCAGTTTCGTCGGCGCTGGGATTTTGTCGGTCTGCGCAAAGTGGATCGCGGCCATGTCCATCATGTTGATCCAGCAATCGACAGGTGCGTCTTTGCCCAGACTTGTGCCAACCCAATCGGCGCCTTCTAACTTTGAAAACAACGGGTAAACCGGTTTTTCTGTCAGCACCCAAACGGTTGCCCCCAAAGCCTTGAGAGCTGGTAAAAAGCGCATGAACAGGATCGCGTCGCCGAACCCTTGCTCTGGCAGAACAAGGATGGTTTTGCCCGCAAGCGATTGCCCGTCCCATTCAGGGAACGGTTGATCGTGGCGTTTTAATTCTTCGGTATCCCACCGCACGCGGTACGTCTGAAACGCCTGATTATACTGCCCTGCACCCAGCTGAGCGAAGGCGAGCTGCATCTGCAATTCTGTATCTTCGGGATGATCTGGAATGACCGTTTCGAGGTATTCTATCGCCCCGAGATAATGCCCCTGCCCGCGCAAACAGCGTGCAATCATCGACTTTTGCGTCACATCATCGGGGTTGTGTTCGAGTATCCATCGCCGTGCCGCAATCGAGGCTTTGTAATGCCCCAAGTCACTGAGGATATTCGCATAATTGTTCCGTAGCCCAACATCATCGGGCGCGATGCGTTGCGCCCGTTCTTGCGCCCGTAACGCCTGTAAATAACGTCCTTGCTTGCGGTGCAATGCGCCCAAGTTTGACCAGATCGCAGCATCGTTCGGAACCTGCGCCAGATAGGTCGCATAGGCCTGCAATGCCTCCGGTGCGTTATCGACGTGCGCCTTGTGCGCAGCGCGGCGCAGCACCGCCTGTTCTTGTGTCACCCTTGGGATAGCCATCGCGGATCAGCCGCCCGATTTACGATTGATTGGCTTTACAAGCGTTTCGGGCCGCCGCGCCTCTGCCGCTTCGAACAAGGAAAACGTCTGGTTAACGTAGTTCACTGCGCCGGAAATCAGGTCCATGTAATCGGTCAAATCTTTGGTGACTTCGACCTCTGACATGACGACGCTGCGGTCTTGCGGCAGTGTTTCGAAGGTTGCGTAAAACAATGGATCGCCGCGGCTGATTTTGATCGGCTTGGTGATGTCATGCCATTCAAAAGCCCACATCAGCGGGCGCGGCCAGACGTTGATCGGGAAGCGTCCGCCAAAGATCGTGCCCGGTAGCGGGTCCTTGGCGTAGTGCATGAAGGGCGCGACCTGCGACATGTAGACCGGTTCGTCCGCGATAAAGACGTAAGGCAGTTCCAGCTGGATCGATGGCACATTGGGATAGCGCCATTCAGCCTCGCTGGTGATGTGCAGTTTCTGGCCCAACTTGTTGGCCCTGATCGCGCTTGTTTCGCCAGCAAGATTGCGCAGCACGGGCTTGCCGTCTTTGTCGCGTGCAAAGCCGATGTTGATATCAAACGGGCATTTAACAGCGAAATAGCGGCTTTCGAGATTGATCACAGCAGGGCAACGGGACGCGGATTTAGCGTGTTTTTTATTCATGTCAGCTGACCGCACGCGCATCGGGGCATCGTAAATGATGCCGCCTTTTTGGGTCGTTAAAAACCAGCCGACCTGAACGGGACCAGACTTTGCATCAGATCCACGGGTATTTTCAAAACTCACTGACAACTGCATATGCTGTCCTTTTTACTGCTCTCAAATGCCAATATACGACTTAGAACGTGCGTAAGGCGGAAACTAGGCGTTACTTTGTTCTAACCCGTGAATGGTAATGAAATCGTATTTCGCCAAGAATAAAAGTGTCCCGATCGTCGCCGCGCGCGAAAAGCCGAGTATTTCCGCGATCTGCGCCGCGTCTGTTTGGTTAAGTTTCGCTACAGTTTCGGCGACTTGCAAGGTTTTCGCGTCCGGTAACAAGCGACGTTTATATAGGTCGCGCCCGTTCACCGCATCGAGCGTCTTTAGCCCGTCTGCAGTGAGGTCTTTGCGATGCGACACGATCATTTGCGACGGGGCCGATTGCGTTGGATAAGCGCGGTACAGATGAAACGGGTCGATTTCGATTGGATTAACCGCGTGCCCTGTCATGCGAGGCGTTGTCGGACTTGCATTCTGACGCATCGCCGCCAATTCATCCGCAAGCTGTTGATACTGCGGAATAACTGCCTGCCAATCAAAGTTGTTTCGCACGTGGCGTGCACCGGCATCTCCCATGCGTTTACGCAGGTCAGCGTTTGTGACGAGGTCAGTCAAAGCCGCGATATAAGCCCGCATGTCGATCACGGTTTGCTGCTCGATCATCATCAGATATTGCAGGTATCCATCCATGCCGTTGGCGTGTCGCCGCGCAAAATCGCGGCCAATGTGACTGGAACCTGCCATCATCGTCGGGATCAGAAATCCGGTTTCGCCATGGACCACGGTATCGCGCAAGCCGTCCCAGTCGGGCATCACGACGGGCAAACCTGCAGCCATGGCTTCGACCGGAACGAGGCCAAATGTTTCCTGAATGTTATCAACAGGAAGCGTGAAAATATCCGCCCCTGACCAGATATCACGGCGTACATCCGCATCACGCCCGTCAATAATGTGCACGGTCACGGATGGGCAAAACGCCTTTGCGCCTGCCGTGTGGACATCACGTTCCTCGTCGCGACTGGCCCATCCGACCATCCAGAAATGAATGTTCTTTCCGGTCGCCTGTGCGATTTCTTCGAGTGCGATGAATAACGGGACGGGGTTTGCTTTTTCGGCAACGGTCAACCGCCCCATCGACATCACGACAATCGTGTCGTCATCTGCCTCGTATTTCGCCCGCAACGCATCCCGCACCGCAGCATTATGGGTAAAATCATCCGCGTTAATCCCAAGGGGGATAACGGGCAATTGCGGGGTTGGCACGCGGGATGCGCCGAACCGATCTTTGATGTAGCCAACCTGTTGATCCATCTGCGTTTTCACAACGGATTTCACCGCGTTCGATGTGCAGATGATCGCGTCCCAAGGCTCTACCGGTTCCAGCATTAGGTTCAGCAGACCTTCTATCACGCGTCGCGTCGACACCGTATGCGTGATCCCGACAAGCGAGCAGGCGGTCGGGTCAAAATGGTGCCGCCGCCATGCCGCATCAAGATAGCCAGGACCGGGAAAAAAGATGCTGCCGAACCGCGTGAAATCATCGACGCTACGCAAAGCGATGCCGTCGATGGGCCTGTCGCAGCCTAGATGACTGGCCGTCGTCCTGAATGTTTCGATGTCCTGTTTGCTTTGGCTCAGGACGTTAACGTTGTCACCTGCTGTGTGATTAAGATAACCGCACAGGAATGATTGCCCCGACGATCTGCGCCCAACAAGGTCTTTTCCGTCACCTTCAATGGCATCGGAATGAAAGAAAATCGCCATAGACGACGGGGGGATGGACATACAAATACCTAACACAGTGACACCTCAATGTGTCCAGAAACCACTGGACCTTCAAGGACCCTCGCGCGTTGGTTGATATTTACGCTGGCAGTGGCGTTGACGTTCGCGTGCTATATTGCCAAATGTCGGGAAAGATCCCGAATGACGTTGAAAGTTAAGACCTTGGCAACCCCTTATGAAGTACTGTCGATGGTGCGCGCATGACGATCATGATTCCTGCTTGGGTAAATGGCACACTGACTCCAGTCGAAAAGCTGGATGCCCATGTGCGTGGATTGAAACATAAGGCGGTCAGCGTCTTTGTGATGGATGGGCGTCAGGTGCTGATCCAGCAACGGGCGATAGGGAAATATCATACGCCCGGGCTTTGGGCGAACACCTGCTGCACGCATCCTGAATGGGATGAAGATGACGCTGTTTGTGCGCAGCGACGATTAAAAGAAGAGTTAGGGATCGTTGGGGTTTCACCGGTTTACCGCGATACGATTGAATATCGGGCAGATGTCGGCGGTGGATTGATAGAGCACGAGGTTGTTGCGGTTTTTGTAGCGGAAGCGGCGCCGAATATGACAGTTTCGCCGAACGCTGAAGAGGTGATGGCAACCCGCTGGATTGATGTTGATGAACTTGCCGTCGATGTTGAAAGGCACCCCGACCTATATACGCCGTGGTTGCGTATCTATTTGGCCGATCATTTGGGGTTAATTATCGGCGACGACTAAGATTGGAAGCATGCAAGTATTTCAACTTTACTCGCCTAATTGGTTCATTTTTGGCGCAAAAGTTCGATATGCACCGTAAACACGCAGTGCACCCGTTGCAAAACAAGCAAGCCCAAAGGCATAGGCCATCGGTGCAAACCATGCTGGCGCAAGGCAAAGCAGCACAAAGAATGCGATGGTTTCGGCACCTTCGAGAATGCCATTAGAGTAATAAATCGACTTTTCGCCCTGACTGCTGGTTTCGATATTATGCTTTTCGGCCAAGATCGCAAACCCAAGGAACGAGGTGCCGTTGAAGTAAAACGACGTCAGCAAGAACGCACCGGCGATCCCGTTCGAATCCGGGTTCATGACTACAAATGCCAGCGGTATCATGCCGTAGAACAGAAAATCTGCTGCAATATCAAGGTATCCGCCGAAGTCTGTTTTCTGCGTTGCCCGTGCGACAGCGCCGTCCAGTCCATCCGCAAGGCGGCTTAGCAAAAGCGGGATCAACGCCAACATCGGACACCCGAATGCAATCATCAGCGCCGCGATGATACCGATCACAAGCCCAACCAATGTCGTGGCATTGGCCGTGACACCGCGCCGCGCAAGGGTCCGGCCCGAGGCGTTCAGAGGTGGATCGATATAGGTGCGAAGGCGACTGTCAAACATTGTATTGTTTTGACCTATCGCCTCAGTTCGCGCAACGGCGGTGACGATATTGTGAGACTACGTAACCGCAATTCGAGGCCGCCCGTGGGCTGTGACCTTGATTGTGGCCTCGATAAACATGGGTTGATTTTCGATAGTGACCTCTTTGATGTTACGGTCGATTGTCAGGCGGATATCTTCGACACCAGCGGCGCGGGCTTTGGTGCTGGCAGTTTGCGAAAGCTGTGTTTCAAGCGCGGCGAGGGCTGTGTTTTTGTCGGTGTATCCGGTGCCCAATGCTGCGAAATGGCCTGGACCGTTGCTGGTGACTTGACCGACTTCGTGCATCGCGACCTGCCCGACGACCGCGCCAATTGCGTTTGCGACACCCGCATATTCTGGCAACACCATACGCGTATTCAATCGCTTACCAACCGCGCCATAGTACGATGCCGCCGACGCGCCCAGCCCGATGACTGGAACGCCCAGCTTGAGAGACGTTTCAATCACGCCACGATGTTGATCTAGACCCGCTTTGGTTAACGGATGATTGCTAAGCGCTGTCCGCTCCACATCCCAGTCGCGACCGTCTTCGGCAAAGGCCGCATCAAGCAGACAATCCACGGTCTGTGCCGTGAGTTGGTCGATAATCATTTGCGCAAGGTGCTTTGCGTCAGGCGCAAGGCGGTCGCCGCTGCCGCTGCGTTTTCGGGCAAACAGGGTTAACGCCTTTTCAGCGGCGTCCGTATCCCATGTGTCAGCCTTACCTAAAACATGCGCCGCATCGGATGGCGTGACGCCTGCGAGCATTGCCAGCCCACGCGTGACTAATCGGCCTAGCGCAGGGCCCTCCATCCGCGTCGTGACCGCCTGACCGTAGCGCACAGGACCGTCTTGCAATCGCTCGGCGACACCGGTTTCTCGTGGGTCGAGCCCCTGCGGGAATGCAGACCAAAGCGGGATCACGATCTGACCGCCGTCAATTGCGGGGGACGGCAGGCCCAACGCTTGGTCCAATGCCAGATGCACGACGTCGGGGTAATGGTGCGCGGCCAATGCAATCGGCATCAAGCGTCGCGGCCCGAGGCGCAGCCCGGCCTTTAACCCTTCAATAACATGCACTTCGCTATCGCCGCCAAGTCCGGTCGTTCGCATTGCCACCGCTTCGACCATCGTGCGATAGGGGCCGACACGCGCACCCTGCGGATCAATCTGCGGGCGACCGTCGCGCAAAAGGCAAACATCCGTCGTCGTACCACCAATGTCGCTGACCAGCGCGTTCTGCTCGCCTGTTAACCATGCTGCACCAGCAATTGACGCGGCAGGCCCACTAAGAATCGTTTCAATCGGTTTTTCGCGGGCAACAGCGGCGGACACCAACGCCCCGTCACCGCGTACAACCATCAGCCGCGCGTTGATCCCTTTATCCGCCATATGCGTTTCACACGCGGTGATCAGCGCATCAATCATCCCGATGAGACGCGCGTTCAACAGCGCGGTCAAAGCGCGTTTTGGGCCACCTAACGCCGAAGATAATTCATGTGAACATGTTACGGGCAGGTCCGTCACAGCGCGAATATGATCGCGCACTTCGATTTCATGGGCCGGATTGCGCGTCGCGAAACTACCTGCAACCGCATAGCCAGTGACCCCAGTTGGCATCGCGGCCTTTAATGCTGTTAAATCAAGCGCTTGCAGCTCGGCACCAGCATGAGAATGCCCACCTTGCAGGAACACAACAGGATCACCGCGCAACGCATCCTTAAGGCCAGCGCGTTCCAATTCCGCCGCCTCGAACCCGATCAAGATCAATGCAACGCGCCCGCCTTGACCTTCGACCAGTGCATTTGTCGCCAAGGTCGTTGATAGCGAAACCAGCGCCACATCCGCCGGATCGACGCCCGACAAAACAGTATCCATCGCAGCACCAACACCTTGCGATAGATCCGGGCGCGTTGTCAGCGATTTTGCAGAGGCCACGATCTGATCCGTCGCCTCGTCCAAGATCACCGCATCAGTATATGTGCCGCCGGTATCAACGCCCAAAAGATATGCCATGTGATCTCTCCTTTGCTTGTCGATATGACTAAACCCACACCGCTTGCCAGTAGAAATGCGCGGCCTCGCTTCTTTGACTTTCTTTAAATCCCCGCCGGAGGCATCCGTCCCAACAAAAAACGCCCCGGCCCGAAGGCCGAGGCGCATCATCGCAACGATTAACGGTTTAGTTCAATGCAGCATCCGTGATGGCATGTGTCCATGCACCCTCTGGTTCCATCGAAATCACAGGATCAGAACCGCCAGCCAACAGTGTCGCCACTGTCCGCTCGTAGTCTGCAACGTCCAACGCACCGTTCGATCCGGCTGTTAGCTTGCCAACTTCGGTCATCATCCGCACCTGCGCGGCCTCGTTTTGCGCACCAGTTTCGTCGTTATCCAAAACGATGTTTGCCGCTTCTTCTGGATTGGCTTCAGCGTATTTCCAGCCCTCCATGGATGCCCGCACAAAGCGCACCATTTTGTCGACGAACACTGGATCATCAAGGTTATCTTCCAGCACGTAGATGCCGTCTTCTAGCGTGGCAACGCCCTGCTCTTCGTATTTGAACGTGATCAATTCCTCAGGGTTTACGCCCGCATCCAGCACCTGACCGTATTCGTTGTAGGTCATCGTCGAGATGCAATCCGCCTCGCGGTTCAACAGCGGATCGACGTTGAAACCTTGTTTCAGAACCGTCACGCCGTCTTCACCACCGTCGGTCGAGATGCCTTCTTGCGACATCCATGACAGGAACGGATATTCGTTGCCAAAGAACCAAACGCCGATGGTTCTGCCTTTGAAATCTTCAACGGATGTGATGCCAGTGTCTTTCCAGCAGGTCAGCATCAGGCCCGATGTTTTGTAAGGCTGCGCGATGTTTACAACTGGCAAACCTTTTTCACGGGCGGCCAATGCGGATGGCATCCAGTTCAGCATCGCGTCAGCGCCGCCGCCCGCCAAAACCTGCGGTGGTGCAATGTCGGGGCCACCAGCCAAGACGGTCACATCAAGACCCTCGGCCTCGTAAAACCCTTTGTCTAGCGCCACGTAATAACCCGCGAATTGCGCTTGTGTGACCCATTGCAATTGCAACGTCACTTCGTTGGCTTCGTCTGCCATGGCGGTTGTGCCGCCCAGTGCTGCCGTGATTGCAGCGGTCATCATTACCTTTTTCATATCTCTCTCCTTGTTCAAATATGCGCGCCATTTTGGCGTCGTTATTTATCGTCGTTTTTTATCGCTGTGACGGGTGCCAGAATGTCATCCGTTTTTCGATTAATGTCATCGCGCCGTAAAACGCGCTTCCCGCGAGGGCTGCGACCACAATCTCTGCCCAGACCATGTCCAGCGCAAGCTGTCCAAAGCTGGTTGATATCCGAAAGCCCATGCCAACCGTGGGAGAGCCGAAAAATTCAGCAACAATTGCCCCGATCAGTGCCAAAGTGGTCGCGATTTTAAGCCCGTTGAAAATGAACGGCATCGCGGCAGGCAGGCGTAATTTGAAAAGCGTCGGCCAATAGCCCGCGCCGTAGGTCCGCATCAGGTCGCGTTGCATCGCACTTGTGTCCTTGAGCCCCGCTACCGTGTTTACGAGGATCGGGAAAAACACCATCACGGCCACGACAGCAGCCTTCGATTCCCAATCGCTGCCCAGCCATTTCACAAAGATCGGCGCGGTGCCCACGATGGGTAGTGCTGCCATAAACCCACCCACAGGTAGAATGCCACGCGTCAGGAAATCAGACCGATCCGCAAGCACGGCCACACCAAATGCAGCAATCCCGCCAATGACATATCCCGTCATGGCACCTTTAATAATTGTTTGATGGAAGTCCGCCCACAAACGCGGCCCTTCAACCAACAGCCGCGCACCGATGGACGATGGCGCAGGCAAGATCACCGGATTGACGTCAAAGCCACGCACCAGCAGCTCCCAAACCAGGATCACGGTGATACCAAAGATCGCCGGGATCAAGATTTTCACGATTGGGTGGTCAGACTGTGCGCCCTTTGCCAGCTTCACATTCAGCCACCAACCAGCGGCCCAGATCGCTATTGCGTAGAGAATAATCATGTCGCGGCCATCCCCATGCGCTTTAAGGTGATGCGCTCGATCACGCTAAATAATCCGACCAAAGCCGCTGCCGTCAACGCCGCTGCAAATAATGCGGCCCACGACACAAGCGGTTGCCCGTATTGATCGCCGACCAACATGCGTGCGCCAAACCCTGCTTTGGCCCCTGTGGGCAGTTCGGCCACGATCGTCCCGACGAGAGATGCGGAAATGCCGATCTTCAACGACGCGAACAAATAGGGCGCTGATGCTGGCAAACGCAGCGCCCAGAACCCTTGTGATTTCGACGCATTATAGGTCCGCAATAGATCAAGCTGCATGGCATCAGGACTACGCAGCCCCTTCACCATGCCCACAACCACCGGAAAGAATGACAGATAGGCGGCAATAATCGATTTCGGAAACAACCCTTGGATACCCATCGAGCCGAGCACGACGATAATCATCGGAGCAAGCGCAAGAATGGGTATAGTCTGGCTGACGATTGCCCATGGCATCACTGATTTATCCATCACGCGGCTGTAAACAATGCCCACAGCCAGCAGAATACCAAGGCTCGTCCCGATCAAGAACCCGAGCAATGTCGGCGCGAGCGTCACCCAACCGTGGTACACAAGACTGCGCTTTGACGTGATTTTCTGGCCAATGATCGTCCGATACATCTCGCCCGCGACTTGATGCGGCGACGGTAGCCGTGGCCGCACAAACGTATAAGTTAGCGGGATCAAATGCGCGTTGCGCAAAGCCAAACCAGCACCTGAAAATTCCTGACGTGCCGCAGGTGTATCAGGTGTCACAACCAAGTCGTCGCGCTGTGCCTGATCGGCGACCAAATGCATGTTCATCGGCGGCACGCAGACCACCCAAAACAGCAAGATCGCACTGATAACTGTTAAAACCGGAAGGATCGATTTCATGCGCCACCCCCAGCTTCATTTCGCCAAAACAACTCAATCCTACACATCATCAGAATGCCCCGCCCGCAAACCGTCACGCACCCGATGGGCAATCTCGATGAATTCAGGGCTATCACGAATTTCGAGCGGTCTTTCGCGTGGCAATGGGCTGTCGATCACATCCGAGATGCGTCCCGGACGCGGGGACATCACGACGATTTTGGTCGAAAGGTAAACGGCCTCTGGGATCGAATGTGTTACAAAGCCAATAGTCTTTTCGGTACGTGCCCAAAGCTTGAGCAGTTGTTCGTTCAGGTGGTCGCGGACGATTTCGTCCAGCGCCCCAAAGGGTTCGTCCATCAGTAGGATATCCGCATCAAAGGCCAGCGCTCGCGCGATCGACGCACGTTGCTGCATGCCCCCAGAAAGCTGCCAAGGGAATTTGCGGTCGAACCCGTTGAGGTCCACCAGATCAAGTACACGTTCGATCCGTTTCGCCTGTTCGGCTTTGTCGAAGCCCATGATCTCTAACGGTAGTCGGATATTTCCGCCAATCGTCCGCCATGGGTACAGACCCGCCGCTTGGAAAACATAACCGTAGGCCCGCGCACGGCGCGCCTCGTCCGGTGTCATTCCGTTGACCGAGATATCGCCTGCCGTTGGTGTTTCTAACCCCGCGATGCAACGCAGGAACGTCGTTTTTCCGCAGCCTGATGGCCCGATGAAGCTGACGAATTCGCCTTTTCCGATGTCCAGATCGACGTTTTTGAGCGCGTGGATCGGCCCGTCGTTTGTTTGAAATGTCAGATCAAGGTTTCGCGCCGTGATCACAGTCGCCCCCGACGCCGCAGCCGCCCGTGATCCGGGGGTGAGTTGTTTTGCGGCCAATTCTGCGACTGTGGGCATGCGGTATCTTTCTAATTCAGGTCGTATAAGTATCTTGCGGTCCAACAAAAGCCGCGACGGTCATGGCAAGCGGATGGTGCAAAATCCATTGTGGCGCAGGCGCGCCTTCGGGGTATTGCGGCCAGCCATTCGAGTTCGCCACGGGGATAATTTTAATCAATCGGCGCGGTCCTGATGTGTGAAATTCCAACATCATGACTTCGTTTTTCATCGTATCGACGGTGTAGCCATTGGCGAGCAATGCTTCTTCGGCTGTGCGTGTGTCGGGGCCCATTTCGTCGGGGTCCCAGTCCGCCGCATGCCCCGCCATTTGCGTGTAACGGCGGAAGGTCCAGTCGTCGTATTTGGGCGCGGATTGCAGGTGCGCCACGGTATATCCCATCGACAGTTGCCCTGCGTTGAACCCCATGCAGCGTTCCACATCAAAGCGGTTTTTGCCAGCAATCGCGCTTTGCTGCGTGATGATACCCGCCTCGAAAATCGTGCGGCCAATGGGGATTGGTGGCGTCGTCATGGCGCCTCACACACTGTGATTTCGGTTTCAAATTCAGGGTAGGCTTCGGGGTGGATCAGCAGCGTGTTCTCGTCCTCTGTGGTCATGATCATGTAGTAATCTTCCCACGTCTCACCTTCGCCAGTGCATTCGACTGTCACCACCGTAGCACCGGAGCCGACCTGCAATGCACCTGTGACGGGACAGGTGCTTTCGACCCGTTGGATCGTGTTTTGGTCGTAGAGGTAGAGGCTGTCGGTCTGGACCGGATCACCCGCGAGCCAAGCGCAGCCTGCCTCGTCGCCGTAGACTTGGGCAATGCTGAAAGTCGGTAAAACGCAAAGCGGTAATATGAGGCTAAACTTCATAGGATAGCTTCCCCTGCTGGAATATGGCGTCCACCGCCTGACAATGACCGTTCGACAAATAGATAAAGAACGCCACTAAATATGCCGACTGCTACAAATTGGGCGTAGATCGAAACGACGCCGCCTGCCAACGGTACGTCGATCAGAGAAAAATTCTCTGTATACAAGTCTTCAGCGAGCGCGCAGGCAGCGGTCACCCCACCCGCAAGACCAGCCGCAAAGTATGTTACCCAATTCATTAGGCCCGCGAAGAGACGGGACAGCAAAAAGACCGGTAGGCTTGACAGAAAGCCAACCAAATAAGCGAAAACCGCAAAAGTCATCGTCGATTGGGCCACTTCTAGTATGCTCAAATCAGGTTCTTCCCCTAAACGCTGAGCCTCCGGCCATAAAAATGCGCCCGCGATAACGATCGCAATTGGCAGGACCGCGATGCAGTATCCAATAACGATTGATATCAAAAGGCGCACCATAGATCTGATTAAACCCCAGTCGCCGGAATGCCAGACCGCTGCACAGGCCGTGGTGCTGTCAGTTCTTTCCATGACGACAATGCACGGTTCACGGGTGTGTTGCCTTCGCGTTTCACGAATTTGCCGGAACCTTCTTGGGTCCGGATTTCGCCATCGTGGACTGCGACATGGCCGCGTGTGAGGGTGAAGCGCGGTAGGCCTTTGACTTCTTTGCCCTCGAAGACATTGTAATCAATCGCGGATTGCTGGCTGCTGGCTGTGATTGTTTTGGTTTTTTCAGGATCCCAGACCACGAGATCGGCGTCCGCCCCGACAAGGACCGCGCCTTTTTTCGGGTAGCAGTTTAAGATTTTAGCGATGTTCGTGGATGTGACGGCCACAAATTCGTTCATCGTCAAACGGCCAGTGTTGACGCCATGCGTCCAGAGCATCGGCATCCGATCCTCAAGCCCGCCGGTGCCGTTCGGGATTTTTGTGAAGTCGCCAACGCCGTAGCGTTTTTGTTCGGTCGAGAATGCACAATGGTCGGTTGCCACGACGGACAATGTTCCGGCCTGCAGACCCGCCCAAAGGCTGTCTTGGTGCTGTTTATTCCGGAAAGGCGGGGACATGACGCGGCGGGCGGCGTGGTCCCAATCTTTGTTGAAATACTCGGATTCGTCGAGCGTGAGGTGCTGGATCAGCGGTTCGCCCCAGACCCGTTTGCCTTGCATTTTCGCGCGGCGGATTGCCTCGTGCGCTTCTTCGCAGGACGTATGCACGACGTACAGAGGCACGCCCGCCATGTCAGCGATCATGATCGCGCGGTTGGTTGCTTCGCCTTCGACTTGGGTTGGGCGAGAATAGGCGTGTGCCTCTGGTCCGGTGTTGCCTTCGGCGAGCAGTTTCGCGGAGAGTTCCGCGACGACATCGCCGTTTTCGGCGTGAACCATCGCGATGCCGCCGAGGTCAGCGAGGCGGTTGAAGGATGCGTATAATTCGTCGTCATTCACCATCAACGCGCCTTTGTACGCGAGGAAGTGTTTGAACGTGTTGATGCCGCGGTCTTTGATGACCGATTCCATTTCGTTAAAGACCTGTTCGCCCCACCATGTCACGGCCATATGGAACGAATAGTCACAATTCGCGCGGGTCGATTTGTTGTCCCACATTTGCAACGCGTCATGCAGGCCTTGGCCCGGTGACGGCAGTGCGAAATCGACAACCATCGTGGTGCCGCCAGCAAGGGCCGCACGCGTGCCGGATTCGAAGTCATCCGTTGAATAAGTCCCCATAAACGGCATCTCAAGATGCGTATGGGGGTCGATGCCACCGGGCATGATGTAACAGCCGGTGGCATCAAGTTGTTCGTCGCCCGTCAGGTTCGCCCCAATTTCGATGATCGTGCCGTTCTCAATCAGCACATCAGCCTTGTAGGTCAGGTCTGCTGTGACAATGGTGCCGTTTTTGATCACTTTGGTCGTCATTGGGTTTCTCCTGCGGTTCGGTATTAGGCTTCGGGACAGATCGGATTTGTGCCGTCGAAGGACACAGGCCGGATATCGTCGCCAAAGCGGTAGAAGTAGCAGCCGTCTTGGATTTTCACGGCGGATGCAGGGATGCCTTCGGGCAGGGCTGCGGAAACTTCGGCTGGGAATGGTTGTGTCGCGGCCAGAACCGGACCCGGCTCTACGGGCCGTTCTGGCAGTGAAATTACAATCGGGCTTGCGCAAGCAGAGGCCAGAGACACGAAGGACAGAGCAGCAAGTGTTTTGTATGTGATGGAAAACATGGGCGTCACTTTCTGAAATTAAGCGTTACATTGGACAGCCGCATCGGGTGCCGCTGTCGTTTCGATCAAAACGAGCTGACCGTGGGATGGGTAATAGTAGCAGCCATCGCGCTGAAGCACGTTGAAGGCTGGCACATTGTCCGGCAAGGATTGTTCAACCGTCAACGGCACAATCCCGTCCGTCTGGATAAATCCCTGCGGAGGAAGCGGACGCTGGCACGCGGCCAACGTCCCCATGGCGGTTATGATTACCACCGGATTCATCTAGAGCGCAGGATCAAGTGGCGGCGCATTTGCCGCGATTTGATCAGGTGCGATCACCCCATCGCTGCACACCCAATTACCAGCAGCATCACGCAGCGGACGACCCGTGCGCGGCTCGCCAGCTTCGATACCAACAGCCCAACACCCGTTCGCTGCCTCAAAGACGAAATCGCGCGGCATACCATCAGGCATAGCTGCTTGGACTTGCGCAGGAAGCGGCGGCGGTGGTGGCGGAATAGGCACGCCGTTTTCATCAACAGGGCCGGGGGTCAGATCAGCACAGGCCGCAATCAGCGGCAGTACAAGTAGCGGGATCAGACGTTTCATTATTTTCTCACTTATTCTTGATCATCAACGTGGGTCACTGTGGTGAAAGGTGCCACAGTTTACTTGCAAGTGACCAGCCCCAGACCAATGTGTCATCAATATCAGCTTACAATCTCTGCGGTTTCGACAACGGCGTGAAATAACACGTCCGTACCTGCTGCCGCCCATTCTTGGCTGATTTCCTCGGCCTCGTTGTGGGACAAACCGTCAACGCACGGGCACATCACCATCGCGGTCGGGTACATGCGGTTGATCCAGCAAGCGTCGTGACCCGCGCCGGAAATCAAATCCATATGGGAATAGCCCAACCGTTCCGCTGCATTCCGCACGGCCGTGACGCAGGTTTCATCGAAGGTTACGGGGTCGAAACCCCCTACTTTTTTGAAATCAATTGTCATGCCCATAGCGTCGACGATGGCCTGTGCTTCGGTTTTGAGCCGCGTTTCCATGTCTTTGATGACGCTTAGATCGGGCGACCGGAAGTCGACGGTAAAGACAACTTTGCCCGGAATCACGTTGCGCGAGTTCGGGTAGACGTCGATATGGCCCGCAGCACCCACCGCATGAGGCGCATGAGACAGCGCGATTTCTTCGACCTTTTCGAGAACCCGCGCCATCGCGAGGCCCGCATTTTTGCGCATTGGCATCGGGGTCGATCCGGTGTGCGCGTCCTTACCGGTGATTGTGATTTCGGTCCAAGACAGGCCTTGACCATGCGTGACGACGCCGATTTGTTTATTTTCGGCCTCTAGGATCGGCCCTTGTTCGATGTGCAGCTCAAAGAATGCATGCATTTTGCGTTCGCCGACGGGTTCATCACCCTTCCAACCGATCCGCGCCAGTTCGTCACCGAACTTTTTGCCTTTCGCATCTTCGCGTTCATAGGCCCAATCTTGGGTATGAATGCCTGCAAAAACACCGGACGCGAGCATCGCAGGGGCAAAGCGCGTCCCTTCTTCGTTGGTCCAATTGGTCACAACGATGGGGTGCCTTGTTTTAATGTCGAGGTCGTTCATCGTGCGAATGACTTCTAGACCGCTCAGCACCCCCAGAACGCCGTCGTATTTGCCGCCAGTGGGTTGGGTATCAAGGTGCGAACCGACATAGACCGGCAGCGCGTCGGGATCTGTACCTTCGCGACGCGCGAACATGTTGCCCATGGTATCAACGCCCATCGTGCATCCGGCAGCGGTACACCAATCTTGGAACAGGTGCCGACCTTCGCTGTCTTCGTCCGTCACGGTCTGGCGGTTATTGCCGCCCGCGATACCGGGGCCGATCTTAGCCATTTCCATCAACGTGTCCCACAAACGAGATCCGTTCACTTTGAGATTTTCACCCGGTGCTGGCATAGCGACCCCCGTTGCTGCTTGCTTATTTGACCATCTGGTCAAAGACACGCTAACAGAGGCGGGAAACCAGTCAAGCTTTCTGCTGGCTGCAGCGACAATTGACGAAGAAAGTAGCCTTCGGGCGTAAAAATAGATTCCATCGCTTCCTTTTTGTGCAAAGTGTAACCCATGCCCAAGTCAGCCACCCGTATCCAACAGAAAAACCAAGCCGCGATTATGACGGCAGGGTTAGAAGTATTTTCCCAGTTCGGCTTTCGCGGATCGACATTAGACCAAGTCGCGGACGCGGCTGGCCTGTCGAAGCCAAATTTACTGTATTATTTTCCATCCAAGGACGCGATCTACACGGCGCTGTTGGCGCGGTTGTTGGAAAACTGGTTAGAGCCATTGCATCAAATGAACGATGCCGGTGATCCGGTTGAGGAAATCCTGGGCTACGCCAATCGCAAACTAACCATGAGCCGCGATTTTCCACGCGAAAGCAGGCTGTTTGCGAATGAGATTCTGCAGGGCGCGCCACGCATCAAAGATGTTCTTGCTGGTGAATTGCGTGCGTTGGTCGAAGCCAAAGCGACGGTTATCAAACGCTGGATTGCTGAAGGTAAGATCAAACCCGTTGATCCTGTTCACCTGATATTCTCGATCTGGTCATTGACGCAACACTACGCGGATTTCGATGTGCAGGTTCGGGCGATTTTAGGCGACACCGATCCGTTTGATACGGCTGAAACACACTTAAATGATGTGTTCCGTCGGCTGCTGACGCCTTAGCGATCATTTTACCGGATGAGAGGTGTCGGCCAGTTTATTGTCATTTTTGCAGACAATAAACTGACCGTCTTGATCTGACGTGTGACGCCTTTGGATTATTCAGCCGCAACTGCGCCTGGATTGTTAGGATGCGTCGTCCAGTTTGCATAGTCGCCCGACACCACTTTACCAGTGCGCGGATCAACTTCGCCGGGCTTCATTACTTCCATCGTGATGCAATTTTCCACCGGACAGACATCGACACAGAGATTACACGCAACGCATTCTTCGTTAATGACGCTGAATGTCCGATCTTCGGACATTGCAATCGCTTGGTGAGATGTATCTTCGCAAGCCGCATAGCAGCGTCCGCACTTGATACAATCGTCTTGGCTGATCACGGCTTTGGCAACGTAATTCAGATTTAAATACTGCCAATCGGTGACATTCGGCACCGCCATGCCGACAAAATCTGACGTGTTCGTGTGGCCTTTTTCGTCCATCCACTGCGACAAGCCGCTGATCATTTCTTCAACGATCTTAAAGCCATACGTCATCACAGCTGTACAAACTTGAACATTGCCACAGCCCAGCGCCATATATTCAGCCGCGTCGCGCCACGTGGTCACGCCACCGATGCCGGACATTGGCAGGCCTTGCGTTTCAGGGTTACGCGCGATTTCGGAAACCATCGACATCGCGATTGGTTTCACCGCAGGACCGCAGTAGCCGCCGTGCGTGCCTTTGCCATCGATGGTTGGCTCAGGGGCCATGGAATCGAGGTTCACAGACGTGATCGAGTTGATCGTATTGATCAAGCTAACCGCATCTGCACCGCCGCGTTTCGCTGCCGCTGCCGGCAGGCGAATGTCGGTAATGTTGGGCGTCAGTTTTACGATGACAGGTTTGCTGTAGTACTGCTTGCACCAGCGCGTCACCATTTCGATATATTCTGGCACCTGTCCGACGGCACTGCCCATGCCGCGTTCGGCCATGCCGTGCGGGCAACCAAAGTTCAGTTCGATCCCGTCGGCGCCGCAATCTTCGACCAATGGCAGGATCGCTTTCCACGCCTCTTCTTCGCAAGGCACCATGATCGACGCGATAATCGCGCGATCTGGGTAGTCCGCTTTGACGCGTTTGATTTCTTCGAGGTTCATGAACAGGTCTCGGTCTGTGATCAATTCGATATTGTTCAGACCTAGCAAGCGCCGATCTGCGCCATAAATCGCGCCGTAGCGTGGGCCGTTGACGTTCACGACTGGCGGCCCTTCGGACCCAAGCGTTTTCCAAACCACGCCACCCCAGCCGGCCTCGAAGGCGCGGCGGACGTTATATTCTTTGTCAGTCGGTGGTGCCGAAGCCAGCCAGAACGGGTTTGGGGTTTTGATACCTAAAAAATCTGTTGTGAGATCAGCCATTACGAAGCACCTCCCATGAGGGTTGCGTGAATATCCATCGCCGCATCACGGCCTTCAGCCACAGCGGTCACGGTCAAATCGTCGCCGCCAGCGGCACAATCGCCACCAGCCCAAACTTTGGCATTGCTGGTTTTTCCTGTCTCAGAGACAGCGATTTTACGGCCGTCCAGTGCAAGGCCACCGTCCGTGGTCAGTGTCTGACCAATGGCGCGGAATACTTGATCTGCTTCCAGCTTCACGGTTTCGCCGGTGCCTTTCAGGCCCGTGCCGTCGTCGTGAGTGTATTCAAGTTCGATAAATTCAACGTAGTTTTCATCGTCAGCGTGCAAGGCTTTTGGCTGGACGTTGAACATCAGATTCACGCCTTTGGATGCGGCAAGGTCTTGTTCGTATGTGCTGGCACCCATCGCATCGCGTCCGCGACGGTAGGCGATTGTGACATTCAACGCGCCCAATAATTTGGACTGCACAGCCGCATCAACGGCCGTCATCCCGCCGCCGATCACAACGACATTACGGCCAACGGGCAGCTCGGTAAGATCGCTAGCCTGACGCAGATGCGCGATGAAGCGGACCGCATCAAAAACACATTCCTGATCATCACCCGGCACACCGAGCGCATTCACACCGCCCAGTCCGACGCCCATGAAGACCGCGTCATGGTTGGCGACCAGTTCATCAAGTTGAAAGCTTTCACCAAGAATTTGCCCATGATGGAAAGTAATCCCGCCGATACCCATCAGCCATGCGACTTCTTTCGCGGCGAAGTCGTCGGTGGATTTATAGGCGGCGATCCCGAATTCGTTCAGCCCGCCTGCTTTGCCTTTGGCATCCAGTAGACTGACGTCGTGACCCAACATCGCAAGACGGTGCGCACAAGCAAGACCCGCAGGCCCCGCGCCCAGAACCGCGACCCGTTTTCCGGTAGGTGCGGCACGTTCAAACGGGTGGCTGTTCTTAGCCATCGCCGTGTCGGTTGCATACCGCTGAAGCCTGCCGATTTCGACAGGTTTGCCTTCGGCGGTTTCGCGTACACAGGCTTGTTCACACAGATCTTCGGTCGGACACACACGGGCGCACATGCCGCCGAGGATGTTTTGATCAAAAATCGTTTCGGCTGCGGAATCTGGCGTTCCGGTCGAGATCTGCCGAATGAACAGCGGAATGTCGATTGAGGTCGGACATGCCGTGACGCAGGGCGCATCATAGCAGAAATAGCAGCGATCCGCCGCGACGGCAGCCTCGTGCGGCGCATAAGGCGCATGCAAGTCCTTGAAGTTTTCTGCGATCTCGTCAGCGGGCAAACGACCTACTGCGATACCGGGAGTCAATGGGGTGGCCATGGGCAACTCTCTGTCTATCCTGATTTGAGTTGAGCTTGGCACAGAAAATTTTTTTATCAAATGGTAAATTTTAGGCGGAATGAAAACAGAGGCCTGCGCCGGAGGCAAAAGTGGATGCCTCCGGCGGGAGTTGTTCTGGCGAAATGAAGGAGTGGGCCGCCTAGAATGCGAAGGCGTCGGTGCTGATGCGTTTGCCCAGTGTCAGCGCGTCTGCGACTTGGATGAGGGGCCGCACATCGATGTCAGAGGTGTTGGAATCCACTAGCGTTTTCATATGCTTATAAAGCGCGGGATATTCGTCAAGACCATCAACAGGTTGCTCAACACCGTCGATGAAAAACCGTGCGCCGCCCTCTTTGAGTTCGGCTAAACCGCCGTCGGTTTCTAAGGTGATGTCCCAGCTTTCTGACCCCTCTTGGCGCCAGTCAAATTCACCGCTGATATTGTCTGCCCACTGCATTTTAGCGGCAATTGGGGTGTCACGATTGGTCGGAAACTCTAAAATCGCGCTCTGGAGGCGCATCTCGAACGGTAGAATCTCGGTGATAATCGACAGTGCGTTGATGCCCGGATCGAAGACACCCATGCCGCCTGGCTCGAACACCCAATCTTGGTTGGGGTGCCATTTGCGCACGTCTTCTTTCCAAGTGATGTGCGCCTTTTTGATCGACTTGTCCGCCAGCCACGTCTTGGCCGGTTGCACTGCAACTGCCGCCCGACTGTGCCATGTCGCAAACAGAGACACACCGTGGTCTTTCGCCATGGCTTGCAGCATGTGAACTTCAGAAATCGTAGCACCCGGTGGTTTTTCGAGCATCACGTGACGGCCTGCGGCCATTGCTTTTGCTGCATATTCGAAACGCGGCACAGTTGGCAGGCACAAGGAAATCACGGGGATGTCGGGGTGATCGGCCAGCATTTGGTCAAAGTCTGTGTAAGACGGCACGCCATCCACTGTTCCAACCCGACTGACTGTCGCTGCAAGGGTCCAATCATCGCTGCCGCTAATTGCAGGGACATGTTGGTCAACGGCGATTTTGCCGATGCCGATGAGGCAGATTTTAGTTTTCATCAGTGGCTCTTTCTTTTTACGTCGTTGCCGCGCCTTTGACAGGCGGCTTGGCACGTGGATCGTTCGGGACAGGTTAGGGGCAGTTGAGCCGAATCTCAAACGTCAAACGGGGGCTATGCACGGTCAAAACCGCTTTATTTTGCAATAGGTTCCGCCAGTCTCACTATGTGACACTGCACACCCACCCCACCGCCATTTTTGTCCAAATAATGAAACCAAACGGACTTGATAATGGACGATTACCCTGACAGCCTAGCGGCAAGGAGAATGACATGCGTAATACAATGGATCACTGGCAAGAACGGGTTGATATGGCGGCGGCGTTCCGCTGGACCGCGAGGCTGAATATGCACGAAGGCGTCGCGAACCACTTTTCGCTCGCGATCAATGACGACGGCACGCGGTTCCTGATGAACCCGAATCAAGTGCATTTTTCACGCGTCAAAGCGTCCGATATGATTGTCGTTGATGCAAATGATCCCGACACGCTGAATGGCCCTGACGCACCTGATGCCACAGCATGGGGTTTGCACGGCGGTATTCATCGCCATGTACCGCATGCCCGTTGCGCGATGCACGTGCATTCAACTTTTGCGACCGTACTTGCATCGTTGCAGGACAGCCGCCTGCCCCCGATTGACCAAAACTGCTGCACGTTCTTCAATCGCTACGTGATTGACGACGGATACGGCGGGCTGGCGTTTGAAGACGAAGGCGAACGATGTGCCGCGCAATTCAGCGATCCGAAAAAGAAGGTCATGATTATGGGTAACCATGGTGTGCTGGTGATCGGAGACACGGTCGCGGATACGTTCAACCGGATGTTCTACTTTGAACGGTCCTGCGAGACGTACATCCGCGCGCTACAAACGGGCCAGCCGTTGCGCGTGCTGCCCGATGACATCGCCGAAAAAACTGCGCTTGAATTGGAAGCCTATCCTGAGCAAGATCAGCGTCACTTGGCCGAGTTAAAAGCCATTTTGGATGACGAAGGGTCGCCGTATGCCAGCTAGCCCCATTGTGTACGATAAAAAACAGTGGAAAAGCACGCGCCGCATGTCGTCGCGGGGGTGAAAGGGCCTGCCACCCTTCCGACCTCTAGCTTTAAGGCATCCCCATGACAGTTTATGGCACCACAGACGAACATCAAATGATCGCGGACAGCGTCCGCAGCTTTGTTGAAAAAGAGATCTATCCGCACGAAGAACTGGTAGAACGCACCGGCGAAGTCCCCGCAGAGATCGCGCACGAGATCAAACGCAAGACGATTGATCTGGGCTTTTACGCTTGTAATTTCCCCGAAAGCGTGGGGTGTGCCGGATTGAACCACCTCGAATTTGCGATTGTTGAACGCGAACTTGGGCGCGGATCGATGGCATTGAACCATTTCTTTGGACGACCGCAGAATATCCTCATGGCTTGCGAAGGTGAACAGGTTGAAAAATATCTGATGCCTGCAGTTCGCGGCGAAAAGATGGATGCGCTGGCGATGACTGAACCAGGCGCTGGGTCCGACGTGCGTGGGATGAAATGTTCTGCCGTGCGTGATGGTGGCGATTGGGTGGTGAACGGGAGCAAACACTTTATCTCCGGCGCGGACCATGCGGATTTCATCATCGTGTTTATAGCCACCGGCGAAGATGAAACCCCACGCGGCCCCAAGAAACGGATAACCGCGTTTCTGGTTGATCGCGGCACGCCCGGTTTTACCATTCGCGACGGATACAAATCGGTGTCGCACCGTGGTTACAAGAACATGATCCTTGAATTTGACGACTGCCGTTTGCCTGGTGCGCAGGTTTTGGGCGAGGTTGATGGCGGCTTTGATGTGATGAACACGTGGCTTTATGCAACGCGGATTACGGTTGCTACGATGTCCGTGGGTCGTGCACGTCGGGTGTTTGACTATGCCTTGAATTACGCGGCTGAGCGCGAGCAATTTGGCCAGAAGATCGGTAAATTCCAAGGCGTTAGCTTTCAACTTGCTGATATGATTACCGAGATTGACGCGGCTGATCTTCTGACGCTTGCCAGTGCTGATCGATTGGACAAAGGATTGCCTGCGAACCGCGAGATTGCATCGGCGAAACTGTATGCGTCTGAAATGTTGTCGCGCGTCACCGATGCTGCGATCCAAATTCATGGCGGTATGGGTCTGATGGACGATTATCCATTGGAACGGTTCTGGCGTGATGCCCGTGTCGAACGCATCTGGGACGGCACATCAGAAATCCAACGCCACATTATCAGCCGTGATTTACTGCGAGCGTTGGGCGCATGACGGGCGCGTTAAAGCGGCTGTTCAACCCATCATCCATGGCCGTCATTGGCGGCGGATTTTGGGGCGAGGCCGTCATCCAGCAGGCCGAAAAGTTCGGATTTTCTGGCGCGATCTGGCCGATACATCCGTCCAAGGATGAAATCGCTGGGCTGCCCGTATTTCGCGGTATCCCCGCGTTACCCGCAGCGCCTGATGTCGCTTATGTTGGCATTAACCGCGACGCGACAATTGGCGCGGTCGAACGATTATCACGGGCAGATGCGGGCGGCGCGATTTGCTTTGCCTCTGGCTTTGCCGAAGCACAAGCCGAAGACGGTTTGGCCACCGACGCCCAAGCCAGATTGTTACGGGCCGCTGGTGATATGCCGTTCCTCGGGCCCAATTGCTACGGTTTTATCAACGCACTTGACGGGGCGATTGTCTGGCCTGATCAACACGGTTTGACGTGCGTTGATCGTGGCGTCGCGATCCTGACCCAATCGTCAAATATTGCGATCAACCTGACGTTTCAGGCGCGAAACCTGCCGATTGCAATGATGATTACTTGCGGGAATATGGCGCAAATTTCGCAGGCAGCGGTCATCGATCACCTCTTGGATGATTCACGCATCACTGCGATTGGTGTACATATCGAGGGGTTTAGCGATCTGAAAGGTTGGGAAGCCGTTGCGCAAAAAGCCCACGCACGCGACATTCCCATCGTTGCGATCAAAGCAGGGCGATCCGAAGCCGCGCGCGCCGCGACCCAGTCACACACCGCGTCGCTGGCTGGCGAAGACACGAGCGCCGAAGCATTATTGGCGTTTCTCGGTATTGGCCGCGTGAACACGCTGCCGGAGTTGCTGGAAGCGCTGAAACTGGGTCACGTCTGCGGGCGATTACCCAACCGGAATATCGCGTCGATCAGTTGTTCGGGCGGTGAGGCGTCGCTCGCCGCTGATTTGGGCGAAGTACACGGCCTGACATTTCCGCCACTAACGGACGGTCAGCAGACGACATTGCGCGATGTTTTGGGACCGAAAGTGGCGCTCGCCAATCCGCTTGACTACCACACTTACGTTTGGCGCGACACAGCTGCGATGACCGCTGCTTGGTCCGCGATGGTCACGCCTGACATCGCGTTAACCATGACGATCGTTGATATTCCGGACGCCACCCGCGCCGACCCCAAGGACTGGGATTGCGCGATTGATGCCGCTATTGGCACAAAGGCCGTTGGCGGCAATGTCGCCGTTGTGTCGTCATTGCCCGAAACGATGTCAGCCGCAACGGCTGCGCATCTATTAACCAATGGCGTCGCACCGATGCAGGGGCTTGCCGAGGCGATGGCCGCCGCCGCCGCACTTGTCCGCCAGACACCTGGTAAGGGATTGATGACAGGTGGCGTTTGCACGCAATTCATTGATCATGGTGAACGTGCGGCCAAGGAAATGTTGCGCAGTCACGGATTGAATGTGCCGCGAAACGTGGTGGAAAGTGATCCGGATGCGATCAATGATCTGACGTTTCCTGTTGTCGCCAAAGCAGACCGCATTGCTCACAAAACAGAGCAAAATGCAGTGGTCTTGAACTTAAACTCACCCGAAGAGGTACATGCGGCGTTGAAAACACTGCCCTCTAGCGGCGGTTTCAACTTTGTAGAAGAGATGGCGCAAGGCTGTATTGTCGAACTGATCGTCGCCATGACAAATGACCCCGCGCACGGCATTATGTTAACGATTGGCGCTGGCGGAACATTGGCAGAGCTGTGGCAAGACACGCAACATTTGATGCTGCCTGTGACGTCAGAGCAGATCAACGATGCCATCAGCCGTTTGCGGATCGCACCCCTGATTGACGGCTATCGCGGCAAACCGAGCGCAGATCGCACCGCGATCATTAACCAAGTTCTCGCACTGCAAGCCTGCGTCGCGACCCAAACCGACGGCTTTGTCGAAATCGAAATCAACCCCCTGATTTGCACGCAGACCGAGGCCATCGTCGCCGACGCCCTGTGGCGCCAAACCTATCCGGAGTAAACCATGTCCAATCCGATCAAAACACGCCGCGAAGGCGGAATTTTAGAAGTCACACTTGACCGTCCAAAGGCCAATGCCATCGATCTGGCAACATCGCGGATTATGGGAGAGGTGTTCGCCGATTTTCGCGATGATCCCGAATTGCGCGTGGCGATCATTACAGGCGCCGGTGAGAAATTCTTTTGCCCCGGTTGGGATTTAAAGGCTGCGAGCGACGGCGATGCGGTCGACGGCGATTATGGCATCGGGGGCTTCGGCGGTTTGCAAGAATTGCGCGACCTGAACAAACCGGTGATTGCTGCGGTGAATGGGATTTGCTGCGGTGGCGGTTTAGAGCTCGCGTTGTCAGCGGACATCATTCTCGCGGCAGATCATGCGACGTTCGCCTTGCCAGAAATCCGGTCCGGCACGGTGGCTGACGCTGCGTCGATCAAACTACCTAAACGCATCCCCTACCACATCGCGATGGAACTACTGTTAACCGGACGTTGGTTCGACACGTCAGAGGCTGTTGGCTGGGGGCTGGTTAACCATGTTTACCCTGCCGCCGACCTCATGACACAGGCGTGGGACATGGCGCGGCTGATCGAATCTGGGCCGCCGCTGGTCTACGCGGCGATCAAAGAAGTCGTGCGCGATGCCGAAGATTCAAAGTTCCAAGACACCATGAACCGCATCACAAAACGCCAATTGGCCAGCGTTGATGTGCTGTATTCCAGCGACGACCAGCTTGAAGGTGCAAAGGCGTTTACCGAAAAACGCGATCCCGTTTGGAAGGGTCGCTAGGCCGCTTTAACCACGAAACATGGATAATGCAGGCTTGCCTCTCTGGCAGGTCTGTATCACCACAGGCCCATGACACAGACTTTACTCTCGTTTGGACACGGCTATTCGGCGCAGGCGTTGGGGCGACTTTTGCTGCCACGCGATTGGCGTGTGATTGGTACAACGCGGTCAGAAGATCGCACCGCGGCTTTCGAGAATGCAGGCATTGAAGCGCATATTTGGCCCGGTGCCGACATGCGGCCCGCGCTTGATGCCGCGACCCATTTGTTAATATCCACAGCGCCCGACGCCGTTGGCGATCCGGTGCTGGCTGAATTGCGAGATGAGATCGCGAAACGTGCAGGGCAATTTGCATGGGTCGGCTATTTGTCCACGACGGGCGTTTATGGCGATCACCAAGGCGGTTGGGTGGATGAAAACACGCCCCTTACCCCTGCCACAAAACGCGGTATTGCCCGCATGAAAGCAGAGGCTGCGTGGTCCGCGATTGATGGCCTTCCGCTACATATTTTCAGGCTCGCGGGTATTTACGGCCCCGGTCGTGGCCCCTTTGCGAAGGTCCGCAATGGCACCGCGCGGCGCATTATCAAACAGGGACAAGTGTTTAGCCGCACGCATGTCGCTGATATTGCACGTGTTTTAGATGCGTCGATCCAGCAACCTAATGCGGGTGCGATCTACAATGTATGCGACAATGATCCCGCGCCGCCTGAAGACGTGATCGCCTACGCCGCAGAATTGCTCGGGATGCCGATCCCCGAAGCCGAAGATTTTGCGACGGCTGACATGACGCCGATGGCGCGTAGTTTTTATGCCGAGAGCAAAAAGGTCAGCAATGATCGGATCAAGTCTGAACTGGGCGTTGACCTGCTGTATCCAGACTATCGGAGCGGACTTAATGCGTTGTTTGCTGCGGAAACGTCCGGCGAATAACCCAAGCGATACCTGCAAAAACGAGCAGCAAAATCACCGCGATGACGAAGTTAGATCCGTAAAAAACAGCGCGGCCTGATAGGTCGAGATTATTAAGAAACGGATAAGGTAGACCGCTCGTGACGGTCCCTGTAGGGCTTGCATTCATCGGCCCTACCACCAATTCGGCCCACGCGACATAGGCCCCGATGACACCGAACAACCACATCAGCGAGACGCGCAACTTGCGGTAGCTGCGATGTACAAACAATGTGTCGATGATTTGCAACGCGGGGCCAAGCCCGTGCATGTACAGCTCTAAATAGGCCTTTCCCAACTGCCCGTCGCTGGTCACGGATGTTGGGTCGACGAAGTACAGACGCCAGTACAGAAACACGACCATTGCGTTGAGCACGGCGGTCATACACACGAAGCCGTCCCACCGTTTGGCGCTGCGATTTTCCTCTAGCGCCATCATACGACTGGCTGCGAAAAACGAACAGAATAGCGCCCAGATTGTTAGGTAACGGAACGGGCCACCAAAGGCTGCAAAATCACCGAAGAACAGAGTGCGCAGGCAATAGAATGCGGCCAGCAAGAACACGATCCATCTGAAAACTTGCCGTTTACGCATCATGTCATCGTTTCATTCTCGGTGGCTTGAATGCTGTTACAGAGGCTAACCCCGCTTTTCAATCGTCGCGACGCCCATGACCTCTAGCACTTTGGCCTCGATGTCCGATGCGTTCAGGCCTGCGACGTCATACATTTCACGCGGTCCCGCTTGATCGATAAAGATGTCGGGTAGCACCATGGAGCGGTATTTCAGACCGTGATCGAACACGCCTTCGTCCGCCAGTAGTTGCGCGACATGCGAGCCAAATCCGCCAATCGCGCCTTCTTCGACGGTGATCAGCGCGTCGTGATCTGCGGCCAGTTTCAGGATCATGTCGCGGTCAAGTGGCTTTGCGAAACGTGCGTCAGCAACAGTTGGCGTGATGCCTTTTGCGGCAAGCGCCTCGCACGCTGCTTCGACTTCTTGCAAGCGCGTGCCAAACGACAGGATCGCAACTTTAGACCCTTCGCGGATCATCCGGCCTTTACCGATTTCTAACACTTCGGGGTTAGCGGGCATTTCAACGCCAACGCCTTCACCACGCGGGAAACGGAACGCGATGGGGCCGTCGTCGTGCGCTGCCGCCGTGGCGACCATACGCACCAATTCGGCCTCGTCGGCGGCTGCCATCACGACAAATCCGGGAAGATTGGCAAGGAACGCCACATCAAACGCCCCCGCGTGAGTCGCGCCGTCAGCACCGACAAGACCCGCCCGATCAATCGCAAAGCGCACAGGCAAACGCTGGATCGCAACATCATGCACAACCTGATCGTAACCGCGTTGCAGGAACGTTGAATAGAGCGCACAAAAAGGGCGCATTCCGCCAGCGGCGAGGCCAGCAGCGAATGTTACCGCGTGCTGTTCAGCAATACCCACGTCAAAACAACGGCTTGCATAACGTTCCATGAATTTGTTCAGCCCCGTGCCATCCGGCATCGCTGCGGTGACGGCACAGATTTTAGAGTCTGTCGCTGCGTGTTTCAGCAAGCTTTCGGCAAAAACTGAGGTGTAAGACGGCGCGTTGGACGGTGCTTTTTTCTGTTCGCCCGTGACGACATTGAATTTTCCCGTCGCATGGCCCTTGTCACGCGCCGCCTCGGCGGGCGCAAAACCTTTACCTTTTTTCGTAATCGCGTGAATCAGCACCGGACCCGTGGCGCGGTCTTTGACGGTTCGCAGTACGGCGAGCAACTGATCCATGTCGTGCCCATCAATCGGGCCGATGTAGGAGAACCCGAGTTGCTCGAACAAAGTGCCGCCAACGGTCATGTGTTTGACCATATCCTTGGCACGCTTCGCGCCTTCCCGAAACGGTTCGGGCAGGAAGGAAACAGCGCCTTTTGCGGCGGCCTTTAGTTCCTGAAACGGCTCGCCTGCGTAGAGTTGCGACAAGTAGGACGACATCGCGCCCACAGGCGGTGCAATCGACATTTCGTTGTCGTTCAGGATCACGATTAGGCGTTTTTTCAGGTGGCCTGCGTTATTCATCGCCTCGTAGGCCATGCCAGCGGACATTGATCCGTCGCCGATCACGGCAATCGCATCGCCGCCTTCGCCGCCTAAATCACGCGCAACGGAAAAGCCCAGCGCGGCTGAAATTGACGTGCTGGAATGCGCGGCACCAAAGCAGTCATATTCGCTTTCCGACCGCTTTGTGAAACCGGATAAACCACCTTCCATCCGCAAGGTCCGAATGCGGTCGCGGCGACCTGTCAGAATTTTATGCGGGTAACATTGATGGGACACGTCCCAGATAATTTTGTCCTTCGGCGCATCAAAAACAGCATGCAACGCAACCGTTAATTCCACGACGCCTAGCCCCGCGCCCAAGTGGCCGCCTGTGACCGAAACCGCAGAAATTGTCTCTTCGCGTACATCGTCGGCAAGCTGGCGCAATTGGGCATCAGACAGCGTTTTCATATCCGCAGGAACGGTTACTTGATCAAGAATCGGGGTGCTTGGACGGTCAGCCATGACAGGCTCCTACTTATCGCGGGTGATCACGTAACGGGCGGCATCCCGCAGCGTTTCTGCGTCGTTTCCATAAGGTGATAGCGCATCACAGGCCGCTTCGACCAGCGTTTCCGCCCGGCGTTTTGCCGCATCAAGACCCAGTAACGAGACAAACGTGGCTTTGCCAGCACTTGCATCCTTGCGCACGGCCTTGCCAACAGTGGCAGCATCACCTTCCACGTCTAGAATGTCGTCAGCGATTTGAAACGCACGGCCCAGCGCACGGCCATAGACACGCATCGGCATTTCATCAGCATCAACGGTCATACGCGGGCCAGCGGCCGCGGCCCATTCGATCAATGCGCCTGTTTTTTTGGCCTGCAGCGCCTCGATCTGCTCTAATGTCAGTTGCGTGCCTGCGGTTTCCGCAGCGATATCCATCGCTTGGCCACCGACCATGCCGCGCGCGCCTGCATCAAGGGTAAGCATATGCAGCAACACAATTTTCTGTCGGTCCGGCACATCCGCGTACATGATTAACTCAAACCCCAATGCCTGCAGCGCATCGCCAGCTAAAACAGCTGTCGCTTCGTCCCATTTACGGTGGACGGTTGGCTGGCCACGGCGCAGCGCGTCATCGTCCATGCAGGGCAAATCATCATGCACCAGTGAATACGCATGGATCGCCTCGATTGCGCCCGCGATGGGCGCCGCGACATTTGGATCGACGTGATGCAGTTTTGCGCCTTCAAGCACAAGAAACCCACGCAAGGTTTTCCCGCCTTTCACGGCGTACATCATCGCATCAGGTATAGCTGTCCCATCAGGCCGAAGCGCCGTCTTGATCGCCAGCTCGACAATACGGGAAGCGTCGGAAAGTGCGTCTTTAAGCATCCAGCGGGGCAGTCCCATTTGGCTGACCGCCTTCACCCAGCGTGATTTTCGCGACCTTTTCTTCGGCCTCTTTCAGCTTGGCCTCGCAACGGGCTTTCAATGCAGCACCGCGTTCATACAGCGCGATCGACTGATCCAGCGCCACATCACCGCGTTCAAGCTGGCCAACAACGGTTTCCAGCTCTTTCATTGCGTCTTCAAAACTCATCTGGTCGACTGCATCTGTCATCTGCTTGCTTCCTCTAAAACACCGACATGGGCCGCGACACTGGCGCCTAGGGCTTCCAGATCGTAACCACCTTCAAGCGCGGATACCACGCGACCATTACAATGCAAATCCGCAAGGTCACAAATCCGCCGCGTCACCCATCTAAAATCGTCAGTATCAAGCATCAGGTCAGCCATCGGGTCCGCCCTGTGGGCATCGAAGCCCGCAGAAATCAGGATCAACTCTGGGGCAAAGGCATCGACACGCGGTAACACCACCCGATCCCAAACTTCGCGGAACGCAAGCGATCCGGTTCCCGCACGCAAGGGAACGTTCAGCACATTGCCGACACCCGTATCCTGCGACGAGCCCGTGTCAGGGAAAAGCGGCGATTGGTGGCTAGAGCAGAACAAAATGCGCCCGTCGTCTTCGACCAGATCCTGCGTGCCATTCCCGTGGTGAACGTCAAAATCGACAATCGCGACGCGCTTTAAGCCGTGATGATCCAAGGCGTGTTTCGCACCGATCACCACATTTCCGAAGAAGCAAAACCCCATAGCGGTCTCGCGTTCAGCATGGTGGCCGGGCGGGCGTATGGCTGCGAATGCATTCCCGACCTCGCCAGCCAGAACCATATCCACCGCCTTTACCACACTGCCAGCCGCACGATACGCAGCGGCCAATGTGCCGACGGACATATAGGTGTCTTCGTCCAGCGCCTTCCAACCTTCGGTCGGAGCTGCGGCCTTCATCGCGGTCACATGTGACTTTGGATGCGCCCGTAAGACGTCGTCTTCAGCCGCCATTGGCGCGGAGGTCCGGTGCAGGTCCATCTCTTTCAACGCGCCCAATACAGCGTCCAAGCGCGCGACCTGTTCAGGATGTCCGGGTGGCGTCACATGGTCCAAACAATCGTCGTGGGTAATTAATGCCGTTACCATATGTGTCCTTCCCTCACGTCGCCCTTGAGGTCAGACTTGGTCAGGCGCGAGCATGTACCCCGCCCCGCGTACAGTTTGCAGATAGCGCGGCTGTTTGGGATCTTCTTCGATCTTGCGCCGCAGACGCGTGATCTGAACGTCGACTGCCCGCTCTTGGGTTTGTCCGCCAGACCTGCTCAATTCCTCGACCAATGTCGCCCGCGTGATGGCTTCACCCGCAGCGTTTGAGAAAATGCGCATCAGCTGGCTTTCGGTCGAGGTCAGCCGAACCAATTCGGTGCCGCGCCACATTTCGCCGCGCTCAATATCGTAACGGACAGGGCCAAGCGTGAGCACTTTGGGCGCTGCGACGACGGGTTCAGCGACAGGCACGCGGCGCAAAATCGCGTTGATGCGCAACAGCAGTTCTTTCGGCTCAAACGGTTTGGCCAGATAATCGTCAGCCCCAGCTTCTAAGCCTGTGATCCGGTCGTCCGTCTCGCCTTTGGCGGTCAGCAACAGGATTGGCGTTGTCATCTTTGTGCGCAAGTCACGGCACAGCGACAGGCCGTCTTCGCCTGGCATCATCACGTCCAGCACGATCAAGTCGAACTCTAACCCACCTAGGATACGTCGCGCATGCGCTGCGTCCTTTGCACTGCTGACCAAAAAGCCGCTGCGCATTAAAAATTTCTGTAAAAGCCCCCGAATACGTTCATCGTCATCAACAATCAGCAGGTGCGCGTCGTCAGCTATCATTCGGCTTTGTCCTTCAGCGCATCATAGTGGTGGCGCATTTCTTCATCCATCATTGCTTCCAACACTTGCCGAAAGCCCGCAACTGCCGCTGGACCCGCCGCACGATATGCCGCGCGCATCCGGTCCCGTTGGGCGTCAGATAAGGCACGTTCCAATGTCGTACCCGTTTCCGTCAAATACAAATGACGTTCCCGCTTATCTTTTGTCCCAACTGTGTTCAGCACCAAACCGTCTTCTACTAGCGTCCGCAACACACGATTAAGCGATTGTTTTGTGACGCCGAGAATACCAAGCAAATTGTTAACTGTCGTACCAGGGCTACCATGAATAAAATGGATCGCGCGGTGGTGTGCACGACCATAGCCACGCTCTGACAGTATGCGATCCGGATCAGCGGTGAAACCACGGTAAGCAAAAAACATCGCCTCGGTGCCCTTGCGCAACTGCTCGTCAGTAAGAAAGAGCAGACTTTGCCCCGTGGTTGATTGACCGCTTTGCGCCATGACATCCCTCTTTTCACAGGTTTAGAATACGTCAGCTTTGTTGACATTCCAAGAATCAACTGGTAGCGATTTTGAGAAATTGCGCAACTTTACGTCCATTTCGGACCTAAGCACGCAACAAATGCAAACAGGAGGCCGATATGGCAGGTGCATATGATGATCGCGACGGCAAGATCTGGATGGACGGAAAGCTCGTGGAATGGCGTGATGCCAACGTCCATATTCTGACCCACGCCATGCACTACGCCTCGTCTGTGTTTGAAGGCGAGCGGTGCTATTCCGGTACGATCTTTAAATCCCGCGAACATTCGGAACGGTTGATCAACTCTGCGAAACTGATCGATTTCGAAATCCCGTACACCGTGGACGAAATCGAAGCTGCCAAAATGGCAACTCTCGAAGCGAATGGCTTGAAAGACGCTTATGTGCGCCCAGTCGCATGGCGCGGGTCCGGCACTGATATGGGCGTTGCTGCGGCGGCCAATCCGGTTCACCTTGCTGTGGCCGTTTGGGAATGGGGCAACTACTACGGTGACGCGAAAACCAAAGGTGCGAAACTCGATATCGCCAAGTGGAAACGCCCATCGCCTGAAACCGCTCCATCCCAAGCCAAAGCTGCCGGCCTGTACATGATCGCCACAATGTCCAAGCACGCGGCAGAGGCCAAAGGCTGCTCGGACGCGATGATGTTCGACTATAAAGGCGACGTGGCCGAAGCGACCGGCGCGAACATCTTCTTTGTCAAAGACGGCGAAGTCCACACGCCCGACGCTTCTGCGTTCTTGAACGGTATCACCCGTCAAACCGTCATCGGCATGTTGCGCGAAAAAGGCATCACAGTTCACGAGCGGATCATCAAACCGGCTGAACTCGAAGGTTTCGAGCAGTGCTGGCTGACTGGCACCGCAGCCGAAGTCACCCCCGTTGGCTCCATTGGCGACTACAACTTTGAAGTTGGCGCATTGACGCAAGACATCGCAGCAGACTACGAAAAACTGGTCCGTTCATAAGACTTTGGGGCGTCGTCATGGCGCCCCAATCTCAACGCCACGACGGCACGGGTTACTTGCCGCCAATCGATCCCATCGCTTTGCGTTGCTGCGCCCGTTGCAGGCCCAACGCCCGCTCACGCCAGATGATCAGTACCCCCGCAAAAATCACGATTGCCGCACCAACGAGCATGGTCGCAGTCGGCACTTCGCCAAATACAAAATAACCGATGCCCAGCGCCAATATCATCGACGTGTAGTCGAATGGTGCGACCAGCGACGCATCCGCATAGCGGTAGCTTGATGTCAGGAACATCTGCCCCATACCGCCAACAAATCCCGCAAAAACGAGCAGAGCCGCAGCGGACCAACCGGGCCAGACCCAGCCCCAAGGAATGGTGAACAAAGACAAAATGCTAGATGTGACCGTGAACCAGAACACGATTGCAGACGTTCCTTCGGTCGCGACCAACTTACGGACGAAAACTTGGGCCAAGGCCGCTAGAACGGCACCCATGAACACCACCAACGCACCTAAGGTTTCGGATACGCCGAGCGCGGTGGACAGGCGCGGTGACAATACGATCAAAACACCAACCATGCCGAGGCCAACCGTCGATAGCCGGAAAATCCCGACCTTTTCATCAAGGAACATCGCGGCGAAGACAACAACCAAAAGCGGTGCGGCATAACCAATCGCAGTGACTTCAGGCAACGGCAGCAGTCCAAGTCCGGTAAAACCCAGCCCCATCGCGCCGGTCCCAATCAACCCGCGCCAGAAATGGCCCAAAGGGTTAACCGTCTTCCAGCCATTGCGCAGCTCATGCCGCATTGCCAGCCAAACAAAAATGATCGGCAGTGCGAAAAACGACCGGAAAAACACGGCTTGGCCCGGCGGCACAATATCTGCCGTGGCCTTGATCAAGGCCGCCATGACGACGAACAGACAGACCGAAATGATTTTGAGAATAATACCGTGGACAGGCTGCATTGGTGGCCCCTTTCTCGGGCACATTATGCGCGCGAGATTTTAGCGCAAGGCCGCAATTGCCGTCGTGTAATCCGCATCGACGGTAACCGGCACGCCGAGATGCCTGATCGCATCGACATAACGCATGTCTTCGGCGTCAGCACCACGACCCGGCGCACGCAGGATCACATGACGAATGCGCTCGGGGTGACGTTGAATAGCATCGCTGTAAACCTGTGCATCATGCTGGCCAGTGTCGCCGATCAAGATGAACGGCAGCGCAGGATTTGCCGTGAGAATAACGTCAATCGCGCGTCCTTTGTGGTCGCCATGGGTGCCCGTGATGAATTGAGTCTCGGAAATACCGTAGTCGCGCAAGAACTTTGGCGCGCGAGGCAATCCAGTGCGTTCAAATATCTGATCCAAAAAACCATGCAAATTCCATGGGGAGGAACTGACAAAAAAGATCGGATTGCGCCCGTTCTCGAACAACTTTTCCATCAACACCACTGCATCAGGAAAGACATTTCGTGTCAGTGCGTTGCCAGTTAGTGATGTCCACAAATTGCGCCAAAGCGAATAAGCTCCCGTTTCCATCATCGTGTCGTCAATGTCAGAAATCACGCCAAGTGACGCGCCTGCGAACGGCACGAACACCGGACAGATCGCTGTGACCTGGCCCGTGTGAATGATCATTTCGACCCAACCCACACGTTCGTCGCGCGGGACAAGGATCGTAAAATACCCTTCGTCGTCGCTGATCGCTGAATACTCATCACAATGTACGGTTATATCCGAGACTTCATTCGTCAGGAACAAGCTCAGCATCTGACGCAAGTTTGTCCATCTGTTTTGCTCGGCCCGCACGGTCCCTTTTCTGACACGCCCTAGGACGCGCCCCCGCACGACGAGGTGCTCTGGCGTGGCGTATCCAATGTAGGGCTCAAGCACCGATGCGACCCGCTTGCGCTGCACAATCGGATCAACGCGGCGTTCAATCGCGGTGGCAATACGAGCAAGGCGCAGTTTGATCGTCATTCGTCGATGAACACTTCGAGAACGGCACCGTCTTGATCGTCAATCAGCACAAAAATGCGCCCGTCTTGGGTGATTTCAACATCGCGAACGCGGCCTACATCAGTCAGTAACCGTTCTTCACCGATGACCAGCCCGTTTTCCATTTTCAGCCGCACGAGCGCGCCGGGATTGAGCGACGCAATCAACAGATCATCCTGCCAATCGGCGAACGGCCCATTGTAAAACGACATACCGCCGGGTGCGATCACTGGATCCCAATAGTAAATCGGCTGTTCGGTGCCATCCAAAACGGCGACACCATCACCCACATCGCTGCCGCGATAGTTGATCCCGTAGGACACCAGCGGCCAGCCATAATTACCGCCAGCGATGTGTTTGTTCAGCTCGTCACCACCACGCGGCCCGTGTTCAATCGTGTAAAGCGCGCCGTCAGGTCCAACCGCAGCGCCCTGCATATTTCGATGACCATAAGACCAAACCGCATCTTCGCCCAATTGGTTCACAAACGGATTTGACGCAGGCACACCGCCCGTATCCATGATGCGAACGACCTTGCCATGGGTCGAGGTGATATCTTGGGCCAATGTCCCATCATCGCCCGCCCCGCGATCACCTGTCGTGATCCAAACGGTGCCGTCCGCCATTGGAATAATACGACTGCCGAAATGCTGGCCCGCGCGCGATGGGTGCGATTGCACAAAAATGTCCTGCACATCAGTTAACGCGCCATCGTCGCCCAAGACGCCACGCGCGGCAGCAGTCACAGCGCCACCATCCACAGGTTTTGCATAGGTCCAAAACAAGACTTGATCCGTCGCAAAATTCGGCGACGCCGCAACGTCCAACAACCCGCCCTGCCCTTGATCCCATACATCCGGCAGACCTTCCGACGGGGCAGACAAGTGGCCATCGGTGCTAATCACCCGCATCCGACCGGGCCTTTCTGTGACCACAAATCGGCCGTCGGGCAGCGCGGCAATCCCCCAAGGGTTCACCAATCCCGTCGCAAAGTCATTCACGCCGACAGATGTTTCGTTCAGAGCCGCAGCACGGGTCTGCTCTGGAAAGTTAGGTGTAAACTCTGCGTGTGACGTCCCCTGTTCAACTTGAGCAAACGCAAATGTCGGCAAAACGCATAAAAGGGCAGTTAGGCGCAGCACGGCAGTATTCCTTAAATAGCTTTCGACACACAATCTAAGGCGCAACGGCTAAATGCCAAATCAAGTTTGCGTCGACAAGCGATCAACAGCCCAGATCGCGGCATCGGCCACCGCAGGATCAGGGTCCCCCAACAATCCACGTGCAACATCAGCCAACGCGGAATCGCCCGAATTGCCAATCGCATACAACACATTGCGGACAAAGCGATCCCGCCCGATCCGCTTTATCGGCGAGCCTGAAAATCGCGCCCGAAATGCGGTATCATCCAAACCCGCCAGCTCTGCCAACGGCGGGGAAAGCAGATCAGCGCGAGAGTTATATTTTGCGTCACGTCCCTCTTGTGCGAATTTGTTCCACGGACAGATCGCCAAACAATCATCGCACCCATAAATGCGATTGCCCATCATTACCCGCAAATCAAGGTCAACGGGACCTTTATGCTCAATCGTCAGATAAGAAATGCAGCGCCGTGCATCCAAACGATAGGGCGCAGGAAACGCCTTGGTCGGACAAATATCAAGGCAAGCGGTGCAGGACCCGCAATGGCTCGCCTCTGGTTCATCAACATCAAACGCAACAGTCGTAAAAATCGCACCCAGAAAAAACCACGACCCCAAATCGCGCCCTAGTAGATTGGTGTGCTTGCCCTGCCAGCCCAGCCCCGCAGCCTGCGCAAGCGGCTTTTCCATCACAGGCGCAGTATCCACGAACACCTTAATCTCAGCCTCGGGCGACTGCTCAATCAACCAGCGGCCAACTTTTTTCAGACGCTTTTTCAAAACGTCATGATAATCACGCCCTTGGGCATAAACCGAAATTGCGGCGCGATCCGGCTGGTCCAACACCGCCAAAGGATCATGGTCCGGCGTATAGGGTTCCGCCAACATGATCACCGACTTCGCCTCCGGCCACAACGCCGCCGCGTTCCCCCGCCAATGCATGCGCTCTGCCATCCATGCCATCTGCCCGTGCATTCCTGCATCAACAAATGCGGCCAAACGATCAGCAGTTTCAGGCACAGCATCGGGCCTGCAAATCCCCACTTTCGCAAAGCCCGCCTCTTGCGCAAACGCTACTAGATCATCACGCAAGCTCATGTTTCTTTGGCTCTCTTTATATCCCGGGGGTTTGGGGGCTGGCCCCCAAGTCCGAATTTTCGCGAAAATTCGTCCCGCGTTTAGAAATCAAGATCCGCGTAGTGACGTGGCTGCGGAAATCCTGGAACCTGATCGGCAAGCAATGTGCGAAACGCTGGACGGGATTTGATTTTGGCATACCAGTCTTTGACGATCTCGGACCGGTTCCAATCGACGTCCGAGATATAGTCCAAGCACGACAATTGCGCTGCAGCCGCAAAATCAGCCAGTGACATTTCATTACCCGCCAACCAGCGGCGTTGATCCAACAAATGCGTCATGTAGTCCAAGTGATAGCGGATCGCCTTGGACCCTGCTTTCACGTTTGCGCTGTCGGGATATCCCGTGCCCATCACCTTGCGGAACACGCGTTCACCAACCAGCATCGACGTTACTTCTTTATAAAACTTGTCGTCGAACCACGCCACAATCCGCCGGACTTCGTAACGCGCTTCTGCGCCTTTGGGCAACAACGCGGGCGTCGGATGCGCCTCTTCCAGATATTCGCAAATCGCAGCGCTATCGGCCATTGTCCGGTTGCCCAGCTTCAGAATCGGTACTTTGCCTGCAGGATTGCGGCGTAAGAAATCGCTATCTTGCTCCCAATAGCGTTCTTCCACCAACTCCACCTCAATCTTTTTCTCGGCAAGGCTCAGACGCACTTTGCGGGAAAAGGGTGACAGGGGGTAATGGTACAGGCGATTCATCTGGGTTCCTCAAACGACAATGTCCGTCTTCAATGCCGCAAGCTGCTGTCCGTTTCAATGGGCCAGTCTATTCGCCGCTAAAACAAGCGGCTCTTCCGTCAACGCGAATGGTCGCCGCCCCGTCAAGGATCGACGCGGCGCGACGGCGCGTCTCATTTGTCGGGTTTGAAGCGGATCGCGTTTTGGGCGACGGTAAGATTGCGGCAAGGCGGGCCGCTTGTACGGCTGACAATTCGTCAGCGTTAACGCCGAAGTAATGCCGCGATGCCGCCTGCACGCCAAACACACCTTCATCAAATTCAGCAATATTGAGGTATAGCTCCAAGACGCGGCGTTTACTCCAGAGCAATTCTGTTAGCGGAGTCCATAACGCCTCTGTCGCTTTACGTACCCAAGACCGCCCATGCCACAAAAACACGTTTTTCACGACCTGCTGCGAAATCGTAGATGCCCCGCCGCTGCCGCCGCGTTCGATCCTGTCGCGGATTGCGTTCACGTCCAGCCCCCAGTGTAGGCAAAAATTCGCGTCTTCTGCCGCAACCACAGATCTCGCCATTACGGGGGCGATATTTTCTAATCCTACGAATTCATATTTGACCGGTCCGGTCCGGCGTCCTTCGCTAAACATATATGGTGTCGTTGGCGGATTCACGATTGCATAAAACAGTGTCGCGGCCACGATCACGGCAATCACCCCAAAGACAGCACGCCACATCCAACGACGCAAGGTCTGGATCAGCGACGTCCCCGCCATCGGTTTTTTCGCTGGGCGCGGCTTTGCTTTGGACTTGCGGGTTGATTTGGCCATAGTCTCTTAAGTCATACACAACTGCATTTGGTCAAGATGTGCGCATCATATTCGCAGCATCCGGCCTTCGCCGCTCGTTAAGACGCACCGCGCTGTCACCCACGGATCACCGTTGGCACGATCCAACTCGGGGAACAAGTTTGTGATTTCATCATAAAGCGTGGCATCCCCCGCTAAAATGGTAGGACCGGGACAAAAACTTTCGCTTGCGATTCCTTCGGAATAGACGATTTCATGTTGGTCAAATAATATATGGCAATAAGTCACGTGACGCATCGGTTGCACATGAATCGTATCGCCATTGACCAGATGCTTTGCGGCCACCAGAACTTCACTTTCGCCAAAATACATTTCGGCCTGCCACCCTTGCACAAGCATTCTGTGCTGCGGCGAGACCAACAATTCTCGCGAATTTCCCATTGCCCCCGGTGCGAACCGGATCGGCGTAAAACTGTCCATACCTGCGATGGTTCGCATCCCTGTCCAGCGAACGGGCTGCGCACCGCGATCCGCCGTCATCACAATGTCACCGACCTTAAGGTGTTCGACGGGGCGTTGCCCTGTTGGGGTATCAAGTAACGTGCCACTCACAAAACAAGGTGGACTCAGGTCCGCGATTTCGACCGACGATGTAAATAACGATACGCCCGTTGAGCTGACAAACGTGCCAGCTTGCAGTGCTTGGCCATCTGTCGGGCTAAACATTACCACACCGTTAGACAAAAGAAATGTTGCGCCAAAGTAGGTGATATCCCCCTCACCCGGCACGTTTATTGTCACGCTGTCGGTTTGATACGTATAAAGAACATCGTTGCCATCGATACGGTCTGCCCCAGCGAAGTCGATGAAACCATCGTCGTTCTCGTCGACCAGTTCATAGATGACAGGCACAAGCGCCGTACCAAACGGCGGGGAGTAGATCGTATCAATTATGAAGAACTGATCACTAAAGGTCGTGGCCATACGTTACCCAAAACAGTGCAGGAAAATCGAAATCTCATCTTCAATTACACAGAAGGTTGGAACAAACCGTTAAGCTGGATTGAATTTAGCGCCGCCAAACGAAAAAAGCCCAGCAACCTGGTTGCTGGGCTTTTCAATAAAATCGACAGGCGATGTTATTCTGCTGGGATCGCCTGCTCTTCGGCTGTCAGCGGATGCTTGAGGTGCACGAGCATCTCTTTTGGGCAAATCTGCACAAAATTGGCGCGTTCAAGATCCCAATTCTGCAAGATATCCGCTGCTTTGCGGCTATCAGTTTCTTCCAAATGCCGCTTGATCAGGCCAAGCAATTGATCCTCCCAAGCGGGCATTGTCACCTGACAAGTTACAAGCGTTTCCGTGTTGATCAGGTCGCCAGCAACGCCATCTGGGTCGTAGATGTAGGCCATTCCGCCTGTCATCCCTGCCCCAAAGTTGGCCCCAATTGACCCAAGGATCACAGCCACGCCGCCAGTCATGTATTCACAACCGTTGGTGCCGCAGCCCTCGATGACAACATGCGCACCAGAGTTCCGCACAGCGAACCGTTCACCAGCCCGACCAGCCGCGAACAAGAAGCCAGCAGTCGCACCGTAAAGCACAGTGTTACCGATGATGGTATTGTCAGCCGCAACTAACGGTGACGCCATCGGCGGACGTACAACGATTGTCGCACCGGACAGGCCCTTGCCGACGTAATCGTTCGCGTCGCCCGAAACCTCGAGCTTTAGACCCGGCGCGCCAAATGCACCCAGCGACTGCCCAGCAGAGCCACGCAATTTGACCGTCAGGTGATCAGGTTGTAGGTTATTGCGCATCCCGAATTGTTTGACGATATGGCTGGATGTGCGTGTCCCGATGGACCGCAACGTATTCTGCACGGCATAATCAAGCTGCATTTTTTCGCCGTCGTTCAGGAAGCGCGCGGCATCCTTTACGATTTGCAGGTCAAGCGTATCAGGTACCGGCGTCCGTGGTTTGTTGCGATCATATTTGATCTCACCAGCCCCATCGACAGTGATCAGAAGCGGGTTCAAATCAAGGTCATCAAGGTGCGCAGAACCACGCGACACTTGGGTCAGCAGATCAGCACGACCGATCACCTCATCAAGGGAACGGGCACCGATGGACGCGAGGATTTCGCGGACTTCGGTCGCGTAGAACGTGATCAGGTTTACGACCTTATCGGCGTTGCCAGTGAACTTATCGCGCAGCGCTTCGTCTTGCGTACATACACCAACGGGGCATGTGTTCGACTGACACTGACGGACCATGATGCAGCCCATTGCGATCAACGCGGCGGTGCCGATGCCGTATTCTTCGGCACCCATCATTGCAGCCATGACAATATCACGACCAGTCCGCAGACCACCATCTGTCCGCAATGTCACCCGCTCGCGCAGGTTGTTCATGGCAAGGACTTGATGCGCTTCGGTCAGACCCATTTCCCACGGCAGACCCGCGTATTTGATGGACGTTGCAGGAGATGCACCAGTACCGCCGTTGTGACCTGAAATCAGGATCACGTCGGCCTTGGCCTTGGCCACACCAGCCGCAATTGTGCCGACACCAGAGGACGCCACGAGCTTCACAGTCACCTTACAACGCGGGTTGATCTGTTTGAGATCGTAGATCAGCTGCGCGAGGTCTTCGATAGAGTAGATATCGTGGTGCGGCGGAGGCGAAATCAGCGTCACACCTTTGGTCGAGTGACGCAAACGTGCGATCAGATCGGTGACTTTCATCCCCGGCAGCTGACCACCTTCACCCGGTTTCGCACCTTGGGCGACCTTGATTTCCAACTCTTCACACTGATTCAGATACTCGGCTGTCACACCAAAGCGACCAGACGCCACCTGTTTGATCTTCGCAGACGGGTTGTCGCCGTTTGGTTCCGGATGGAAATGCGCCGGATCTTCGCCGCCCTCACCAGAGTCGGACTTTGCCCCAATCCGGTTCATCGCGACGTTCAAGGTTTTATGTGCCTCAGGCGACAACGCCCCCAAAGACATGCCCGGTGTCACAAAGCGTTTGCGGATCGACGTGATGCTTTCGACTTCTTCAATCGGGATCGCGTCGCCCATTGATTTGATCGCCAGCAAGTCGCGCAAATGGATCGGCGGGTTCGACTGCATGGATTTGCTGAATTGCTGCCACATCGCGTAAGACGCTTTGTTACAAGCGGCCTGCAACATGTGCATGGTCTGCGCTTCCCATGCGTGTTTCTCGCCAGAGCGGCGGGACTTGTAGAAGCCACCGATTGGCAACACATCGGTGGCTGCTTTCCAACCTTTTGCATGAACCTCTTCGACTTTGGCTTGAATACCAATGGTGCCGATGCCGGAAATCCGTGACTGCATACCGGGGAAGTATTCTGCGCACATCGCACGTCCCAGACCAACAGCTTCGAAGTTCAGACCACCACGATAGGATGACAGAACCGAAATCCCCATCTTGGACATGATTTTCAGCAAGCCAGCGTTGACCGCGTCTCGGTAACGGCGTGTCGCTTCGATCAATGGGCCGTCGATCAAGCCGCGCTCGATACGGTCAGCGATGGAATCCTGCGCCAAATAGGCGTTTACAGTGGTCGCACCGCAACCGATCAGAACCGCAAAGTAATGCGGGTCGATACATTCAGCAGAACGCACGTTGATCGAACAGAAGGTCCGCAGACCGTTCTTCGTCAGACCAGAATGCACCGCAGACGTCGCAAGGATCATCGGGATCGGAATGCGGTCTTCGGACTGGTGTTGATCGGTCAGAACAAGGTGGCCAGCACCGGAGCGCACGGCATCTTCGGCCTCCGACCGGATACGCTGCAGGCCAGCGCGCAATGCGTCGCGACCCGTTTCAAACGTACAGTCGATGAACGCAACGCTACCGTCGAACTGCTTTACCATCTGATCGAACTCGGCGTTCGCGACAAACGGGCTTTCCAGCATCAGGATTTCAGTCTGGCTGCTATCCTCGTCCAACACGTTCTTCAGGTTCCCAAAGCGCGTTTTCAGCGACATCACGCGGCTTTCGCGCAGTGAATCGATCGGCGGGTTTGTGACTTGCGAGAAGTTTTGACGGAAGAAATGCGACAACGGACGGTACTGCTTTGACAGAACCGCAGACGGTGTGTCGTCGCCCATAGACGCGATCATCTCCTTGCCGTCTTCGGCCATCGGAGCCAACACGTTTTCCAGCTCTTCGATGGAATATCCAGCAGCAACCTGACGTTTGCGCAATTCAGCGCCCGAGAAAACAGTTGTCTCAGGCAGATCACGCATGGTTTCGGACAAGTTTGCCACCCGTTCGACCCATTCGTTGAACGGCTGTGCAGCGGCCAGTTTGTTCTTCAGCTCGGTGTCGTGGAACAATTTGCCGGTCTGCATATCCACGGCGATCATTTGCCCCGGACCAAGTGCACCTTTTTCAACAACAGTCGCTTCGTCAACCGTCACCATGCCGACCTCAGAGCCCGCAATCAGCAGGCCGTCACCAGTCACAACATAACGCAGCGGACGCAAACCATTCCGGTCAAGACCACCACAGACCCAGCGACCATCCGTCATTGCAAGGGCAGCAGGGCCATCCCAAGGTTCGATCACAGCGTTGCAATAGCCGTACATGTCTTGCCAAGCTTGTGGAATTTCAACGGCTTGCTGCGCCCAAGCTTCGGGAACCAACATTGTTTTCGCCATTGGGGCGTTACGGCCCGCACGCACCAGAACTTCGAACACGGAATCAAGCGCCGCAGAGTCCGACGTACCCGACGGGATGATCGGTTTGATATCTTCGGCTTTGTCGCCAAACGCTGACGACGCCATGCGGATCTCGTGGGACCGCATCCAGTTGACGTTGCCTTTAAGCGTGTTGATCTCGCCGTTGTGCGCCAACATGCGGAACGGCTGTGCAAGGTGCCACTGCGGGAAGGTGTTGGTGGAATAACGCTGGTGGTAGATCGCGAATGCCGATTCAAAGCGCTCTTCGAGAAGGTCAGGATAGAAATCCGCGACCTGTTCGGCCAGCATCATGCCTTTGTAGATAATCGAACGGCATGACAGCGAGCAGAAGTAGAAACCAACAACGCCAGCAGCAGTCACGGCTTTTTCGATACGACGACGGATGATATACAGTTCGCGCTCGAACTGTTCTTCGTCGATGTCCTTTTCGTTGCGGATCAGGATTTGTTCGATCTCTGGACGTGTCGCATTGGCCTTATCGCCCAAGCATTTCACGTTCACCGGAACATGACGCCAACCATAGATATAGTGGCCCATGCGTAGCACTTCGGCTTCGACAATCGTCCGGCAGCGTTCTTGTGCACCAAAATCGGTACGCGGCAAGAATGCCTGACCAACCGCAATCAGCTTGTCTTGATCAGGCTCGTGGCCCGTCCGGCGCACTTGATCATAGAAAAACTCAACGGGGATTTGGACGTGGATACCCGCGCCGTCACCTGTTTTGCCGTCCGCATCAACAGCGCCACGGTGCCAAATAGCTTTCAGCGCATCGATGCCCTTTTGCACAACGCCACGCGACGCTTCGCCGTCAATTGCGACAACAAGGCCGACGCCGCACGAAGAATGCTCTTCTTCTTCGCGGTACATGCCGTTGTCGTTCATCCATTGGCGCTTCGCTTCTTCAGCGGCGACCCAAGTTTCATCATATTTTGTCATTGAGGGACTCCAAACGTTGGATCAAAGAAGGCGCGGACGATAGTGTCTCTCCGCAGCCGAATTTTGGGTTGGCGGACAAGAAACCGGTTTCACCTGGAAAGATAAACTCAACCGGATTGTCGTCGTTATCAAAGGTGCCGTTTTCTGTCGTGACTTTGCTGGAACCGGACAGGAACATCCGGAACCGCTGGCTGATGTATTCGTTGCCTTCGGACGCCCATTTTACATCACCCGCACCGTCGTAGGCCGTGATGTTGTATTGGGTCACGTCCAGCGTCACACCGTCGATGATGACTTGCTGTCCGGTCAGTGAATCCTGACCGACATAGCGCGTTTCGCCGACTTCGTCTGATTCAGTGATGAAGTCATAGGTGTCGATGCCCATCTCGACCAGTTCAGAGAACGACGCGCGATCACGCGGATCGGCTTCTAGACGTTCAACATGACCGGACCCGATGTGAAAGCTTTCGATCCACTGGGTTTCGTTGTCGATTTCGCCCGCGTAGGTCACGGCACCATTTTCACCAATGCTGATGCGGCGCTGATTGCCTTCGGTGTCGCCTTCGCAGGTGAAGATGTGGTCAACGGAACAGGCTTCGGTCTGGATTGTCAGACGTGCTTCGCAGCCCGCTGGCAACGTAAAGACCTCTGCGGTTTGGGCGCTGATTGGCGCCGCCGCAGTGATCAAAAGGAAACTAAGTGTTTTCTTCATAAGGCTACTCCGCTGCGACTGACGTGGCTTGCGACAGGTACTGCAAGATCGCAGCAGAGGCGTCACGCCCGTCACGAATAGCCCAAACAACAAGCGACGCACCGCGCACGATGTCACCTGCGGCGAACACACCATCAAGGCTGGTCTGACCCGTCTCAAACGCGGCTTTCACCGTGCCCCAGCGCGTGACTTCTAGACCTTCAACACCCCAAAGCGCTGGCAGATCTTCTGGTGTGAAGCCAAGCGCCTTGATTACAAGATCGGCCTCTTCGACATAGTCAGCACCTTCGATCAGTTCCGGCATTTGGCGGCCCGTCGCATCGGGTGCACCAAGACGCATCTTTTGGACCTGAACGCCTGAAACGACTTCGCCCTCAAAACCGTTCGGCGCGGAAAGCCAGACAAATTCGACGCCTTCCTCTTCGGCATTCTGCACTTCGCGCTGCGACCCCGGCATGTTGGCTTTATCGCGGCGGTACAGGCATTTCACAGATGTTGCGCCCTGACGGATCGCTGTGCGGACACAATCCATCGCCGTGTCGCCACCACCGATGACAACAACGCGCTTGCCTTCTGCGTTCAATTCACCGCTTTCAAATTCTTCGACAACATCGCCAAAGGATTTACGATTGCTGGCCGTCAGATAATCAATCGCGTTTGCAATACCGTCAGCATCGGAACCGGGGGCAACCATGTCGCGCGTTTTATAGACGCCAGTCGCAATCAGGACCGCATCGTGTTTGCCACGGATCGCATCAAACGAGATATCTTCGCCGACGTTGCAGTTCAGAACGAATTCAACACCGCCGTCAGTCAGTTGGTCCATGCGTTTCATCACGATGTCTTTTTCCAGCTTAAAGCCGGGGATGCCGTAAGTTAGCAAACCGCCACCGCGATCGTAACGATCATAAACAGTGACCTGCACACCTTCGCGACGCAGCATGTCTGCGGCAGCAAGACCACCAGGCCCTGCGCCAATAATGCCAACGCTTTCGGTACGTTCAACGCGTGGGCGGATCGGCGCCACCCAGCCTTCTTCAAACGCTGTATCGGTGATGTATTTCTCAACCGAGCCAATGGTGACAGTGCCATGGCCGGATTGTTCGATCACACAATTACCTTCGCACAGACGGTCCTGCGGGCAGATGCGACCACAAATCTCTGGGAATGTGTTGGTAGCTTGGGAAATCTCGTAGGCTTCTCGCAAGCGCCCTTCTGCGGTCAGACGTAGCCAATCGGGGATGTTATTGTGCAGCGGGCAATGCGACTGACAATATGGCACACCACATTGGGAACAGCGGCTTGCCTGCTCTTCGGCCTTGGCGGTCGCGTATTCAGCATAAATTTCCTGAAAGTCAGTGTTGCGCAGATTTGGTGCGCGTTTTTCTGGCATATCACGTTCGACGTTCACGAACTTTAGCATTTTTTGGCCGGCCATGGCATCCTCCTGTCAAAGGGCTAGACTTGCCTTTTAGTCGTGGTCGCCGAGAATGAAAAGTCAGCAGTACTGACCTATTTATTAGTTTTCCACACTTTGGGGAAAAAAATACACACCCGAGCGTCCGATTTAGGTCCGGGTTAATCCCTAATTCGACTCTTTCCCAGATTATAAAGGGGTCTATTGTGCGGCCAACCGAATCAAGGATCCCCCATGCCGCTGTTCACCCTTATCCTCGTCGCCCTGATTCAAGGCGTGACAGAGTTCCTGCCCGTCAGTTCATCGGGCCACTTGATCCTTCTACCATCGCTGACCGGACTAGACGACCAAGGCCAAGTGATCGACGTCGCGGCCCACGTTGGCACATTGGTCGCCGTCATCATCTACTTCTGGGCAGACGTGAAACTGGCGTTAATCGGCACACTGCGATTGCTACGCGGCAAAATCGACACGAAAGGCGCATTTCTCGCGCTTTGCTTGCTGGTCGGCACCATCCCGGTAATCTTGTTTGGTCTCATCCTCAAAGTCACCGGCCTTGCCGACGCCATGCGCGGGATCACCGTGATCGGCTGGACGATGCTGATATTCGGGATTGTGTTGTATTGGGCAGACCAAAAAGGCGCAGAGACACACGACGCCGAAGATTGGACCGTAAAGCACGCACTGATCATGGGCCTATGGCAATGTCTGGCCCTGATCCCCGGCACGTCGCGGTCAGGCATCACGATCACAGGCGCACGCCAACTGGGGTATAAACGCAGCGACGCGGCGCGGCTTGCCATGCTTATGTCGATCCCGACAATTATTGCATCGGCTGCCCTGCTAAGCCTCGACGTGATCGGAACGCCCGACGTCATGGGCGACATCGCTATTGTCGCGATACTATCCTGCATCGCGGCATTGCTCGCGCTGTCATTGATGATGAAGCTGTTGCAATCGGTCAGCTACACGCCCTACGTGATCTACCGCGTTGTGCTTGGGCTGATCCTATTGGGCGTGGCTTACACTTAAGTACGCAGGTTCTTCGCAGATTCTTTGATCGCGTCGTACTGGCCAGACGGGCGGAACCGCCACAGATAGTCAGGCAGTACGGACGCCATAGTCGTCGGGTGAATACCGAGATCGGCAAAGCCCTTGGCATCCGCGGACACAACGTTATCAATGGCAAGATTGATCACCTGATCCTTCGTCACAGGCGCTTTCACGATGCCGAGCGTCAGCGCTTGGGCAACACCAAAGCAGGTCGCCATGATCCGCGCAGCAAAGAACGGCACATTCAGGATCAAACGACGACGACGCACGATTTCAAGCATGTCCCGCATCATCTCGCGGAAGGTCTTTACGTCAGGCCCGCCAAGCTCGAACACGCCAGACGCATCGCCATCGATCCCTTTGACCGCAGCAGCAGCGACGTCATCAACATGCACTGGCTGGAATTTCGTATCGGCACCCACAACAGGCAAGATCGGACCAAAGCGCGACATACTCGCAAAGCGGTTAAAGAAACCGTCCTCGGCACCAAAAATGATCGACGGACGCAGGATCATAGCGTTCGGGATATGAGCCAGCACGCCTGCCTCACCTTGCGCTTTGGTCTTAGCATATTCGCTCTCAGCGTCCGCATCAGCACCAATGGCAGAGATATGCACCATCCGGTCAATGCCCATACCAGCAGCGATACGCGCGATACGCTCAGCACCTTCAACCTGCACAGCCTCGAATGTGTTTTTCCCAGTTTCAGCCAGCACACCAACGCAGTTCACAACAGCATCGGCACCACGGGTCACAGCAGCGACGCTCGCATCGTCACGGATGTTACAAAACACAGGTTCAACCTGACCAACAACACCGTAAGGGCGCACAAAGCCAGCCGTTTCGGGGTTGCGCACAGCAACGCGCACACGCCAGCCCTCTTTCGCCAACCGCAGCGCAATATAGCGCCCGACAAAACCGGAACCGCCGAAAATGGTAACGAGCTTGGACATGAGGCTGGCCTTTCATTGATTTCAAGCGTGTTTACGACTGACAGGCCCTACAGACAAGACGAAAGAGCCAGTTCGGTTTCGCATGTTTTAACAGATTTTTCGAGCATTCGCGCCTAACGGCGCAGAGTTCCTACAAAAACCAATGCGAATCGCGTTGACAGGCACCGCGCGTGTCACTAGATCACCGCTACCAACCGTGCCCAGATGGCGGAATGGTAGACGCGCCAGCTTCAGGTGCTGGTGTCTGTATGGACGTGGAGGTTCGAGTCCTCTTCTGGGCACCAAAGTCAACCCCAAAAGACCAATAAACGTTGGTTTCCTGAGGTTAATTTTAGTTTTTCGCATTTTTTGCCCCACAAACTGCCCCACACTGCGAGTGCGCGTGAGGAGCAAGTTTGCGATTCGTGTTAGCCGCTTTTTGAGGCGCGTAGCAGCCGATTGCTGATATCAGTGAGCTTCGGTCCGTAATAATTGATGGCTGCACCCACAACGCCGTTCAGGCCGCCTTTTGTCTCGAGTATTTCGACAACGGCATATGGCACGACGACTAAAGCTTGAATGATCGTGTTGACTGCTCTCGCTATAGTTTCAGCGACTGGATGTTTCTGATTGAACAGCCCTGTGAGTTCCTCGACAGCTTCGCGGGCGGCAAGGTCAGCGATTGCGTTGCAGAGCTCCCATAGGGCGGGCGTCTCGCGGTCGAAGAAAGCACGCGCGTCTTCAACGGCCTCCGACAAGATGTCGTGCTGCGTCGGCTTTTTCATATGATGTACATTCATAATGATGGTCTCCTTGGTTCGACAGCAAGCAGCAGGTTGCTGCGATATTCTTATCTAAGCTGTCTTCAAGGCCGCCGGAGTCGGAGATACTCCACCGGTCGTCGCGTTTTCCCTTTCATCATTTCCGCCCGATGTGGTGCGACATCAGGTCTCGCAAGAGGGGCCTGATGCTGCACGACAGACTGGCGTAGGCCTCCAGCCGTTTTGCATTTCCACCACCTCAATCATCTATGGGTCGGTTGACGGGAGAGGTCGAGGAGAGGGCGTTAGCCTTCTCTTTGGCTGGCGCGGGGAGCGTCGAGCAGTAGGGAGGTCTCGGAGGGAAGAGTGCGGAACGACTTCTCTCCTGAGCCGTCGGAGACGCCAGTGGGATGCAAGGGGGAGTGGCGAACGATGCCCCTTGCTGCCCGCCGCACAGGCGCCCTGCTGGCGGCACAGGGTTCCGGGACAGCGTCCTGGACGAACGAAGAAGCTGAGAGCAACGGCCGTAGGTCGATGCGCTCAGCTTCATAGTGAGTAAACAGTTGAGCGCATCAGTAGAAGCGCGTCGCAAGAGCACCTCAAACCTCGCCCTTCGGTCGCGTTTGGAGTTCCGATTTCGGGGCGTATTTCCTTTCAATGAAACAGCCAGAACACCTCATCGTCTTGCGTTATGAACGCGTCACCTATCACGGCATCGGCGGCGTTGAAGCGCACGGCAAACGATTGGGGGATGTCGATAACGTCGATCTCACGCGCACCTACCTCAACGAATTCCCGATCGGCCACGAAAACCTACGCGAGATTGTTGATAGCCACATCGTCAATATGCAACGAGACAATATTGATTTGCGGCGGCAGTCACTAATTAGACGGCGCAGAAAGTCAGAGCTTAAAGATCTGGAAGCTGCCGTTGAGGCTGCCGATGAGGCTGCCGTTGAGGCTGCCGGCGATGACATCAATGCGTTGGCAGATTTGATCAATTTCCCCTGGGACCAAAAGAATGTTCATCCATTCACTGAAGGCTTCCTCTCAATCTCACATGAATGGTTTCTTGATTCAAATGGCGAGCAAGATCCAGATAAAGTCGATCAGTTTCGCTCGTTTGCTCTCGGTTATCTGGAAGCGGAATTTGGCAATGAGGTGCTTTATGCGCGCCTCGACCTGGATGAGAAGACGCCACATCTATCATTCGTGATTGCGCCCGAGCATCGAGAACGCAGAACCGATCGTCGCATGCTTAGCCATCGACAGCACCGTTTGTTCGGTAAAGAAGAAGTATACAAACTTTTTGAAGGCGACTGCGACGATGACGTAATTAAGCGCAAGAGTTATGAACTATTGCAGGACCGCGTTGCAGAATATGCGCAATCTGCTGGCCTCGATGTTACGCGAGGCGAACGCCGCGCCGAAAAAGAGCGTGGTCAGAGAATGATGGGCGAGGCGGTTGTAAAGCGGCACAATATTACACCGTCCCGCGGCAGAGAAATCGCGGCAGCATTAGCTGCGGAAGCCGACGATAATCGCACAAAGGCCGCGCGACACGAGAAGTTGGCGAAGAAGCAGCTGGATGCAGCAGAAACCCTTGTTGTGAAGGCCACCGCTCGAGAGCGTGCCGCAGAAGCCCTCGAAGAAACCTCAAGGCAGAGGATCAAATCGATGGAAATTGGCACTGAGGCAATTCTGGCCGATGAAATCGCATATGCGGCACCAATTGACGAAAGAGGCGAGGGTCTGAAATGGGGCGGAAACAAGCCGAGGGACGAAGAGCGTCGAAATTTTTTAATAGACGCGACAAAACCCGCCCGAGATTGGCTGATAGGTTTCGCAAAGAAGGTCTGGCAGATCACAAAAAGAGAAAAAGAAATAGAGAAAGTCGAGGCTGAGCAACGTCGAAAAGCCTCTGTCTTAGTCGAAGCCGAACGCAAAGCAGGCCAAAGAGCGCCTGATGTGCTCACATCCATTGCTTCTGGCATGACCACAGCAACTGAGCTTACATCGCAATCATTTCCTGACGCCTGGGCATTTGATGCAAAGACACCCAAAGACGTACTGGATAAAAAGTTGAACAATACTGCAAATCTTGAGCTGCGTAATGCCTGGCATGCGACAAGTGACGCATATTTGCTGAGCGACGATGCGCCAAACTTGCGTAAAAGCGTTGGCAAAGGATTGGATGTCATCGAAGAAATAGCAAAACTTCGAGGCTTTGATCTTGAGACGGGAATTCACAAACCGGAGACGGCAACGGACCCAGAGCGAGCGAAACAGCACACTGACGAGCTACCCACAGCTAAGCTTCGCCCGCGTCAGCTTCAACGTCAGCGCCAGCGTTTCCGCGGGGACTGACGCCTCTAAGGCGACAGCCCTCAGGCTGGCCACACGGAACGACAGCCGGCCACCAAGCCCAATATAAGTCATTGTGAGGAACCGGTCGCGTCATCGGAATCGAGAACACCCGGCAGATCCAAGGTTTCCGGCTCATCAAACCTGGTCGTAGATGCGGCGGTTTTCTTTGTACGACGAGAAGATGGTTTTGCTTCTTCCGTTTTCTCGTCAGCCGCTTCAGGAGAAAATTTCTCGGCCAACAGTTTGACGAACTTGTCTTGCTCAGCAAGTCGTGCTTCGGCTGCAATAAGAGCGGCCTGCGTTTCCGCAAGGGACTTCTGCGAGGCATCCAGTGCATCGGCGGTCTCTTGGGCTGTCTGCGTCGCTTTCTGTTCGGCTGCCTCTACCAGCTCTATGACTTCCTGCATTTCGCGGATCTCATTACGATACATCTCGTCCTTAGCAGCCTGACTGCGCTTGAGGTCTTCGATTTCCGCGGTTTGATAAGAACGCGCTTTCGCCCAGATCGCTTTCAAGGCCTGTTCGTGCGAAAGGGACAGCTCTTCTGGGATGTCAGGCATCGATGCCAGTTTCGTCTGTACCGCTGCCAGGCGCGTCTTCACTACCTTTGCAGCAGGGCAAAGCCTTGAGTTCGATGTGCCGATCGTTCTGTTGAGTTCAGCGATGGTTGGCATTTGGTTATCGTGCGCGGCCATGTAAGCAAGAATTGCCTTTTCCACGCGACCTTCAAGTTCGTCGTCGGTTGGGGGGGGCGGATTTGAGGTTTTTTTCGTGTTTCGACATATCGTGTCTCCGGTGGGGGTGTAATACGCGGTAATGGTATTACCGGGTATTACCGACCCAAATGGGCCGGTAGTCAGGATATCGGTCGATGTCGGAGGTGAGACTAATTTGTTTGTGCGAAAAAATTTAGCGCAAACCATTATACTCTTCTCGGCAAGCCATACATCCTATCCAGCCCGATAGCGGAATCACCAGCATTCACTGGTACGTGCATGCGATATTGAGCAGGACCAATGCTCCTACCCTAATTAGCACACCGATCGCGATCCGGCATGCATAAGGAATTATTTCCGTCACCCAAAGGACGATCCCATGTACTCCGAAGATAACTCGGAGAACAAAATGCGCGGCCCCCAAAAGACAAAGATCGAGAAAGCGATTGCGCTTGTAGCAAAAATAATCACTGAACGTGATGACGGAGCTAATTACATTCCAATTTACAATCGGCTTGAAGCAGAATTAAACGCATTTTCTTCTCAGGATCAGCGACTTAACGAGATACGGAAGTTCGCCCAAGCACTGCCAACGGCGGCCTGATATGTAGTATAGTTTAGTCAATTCCGCTTCGCGTCCAACGGTTCAAGTTGCGGAATTACAGCCGAAATCCGAGATTTTACCTTAGTCAGAAACGGCCAAATTCGCACATATGAAATCAATCAAAAAACGCCCCACTGCGTCGACCCGGCCATTCGTCGCGAGCAATTTTTTTGACTAATGTGTGTAGAGAGCCGTCTCGAACGTATCTTTAGTCAAAAACATGAGTTCTTCACATAAATTGGTGTGGGCCACTGCCAAATAGTTTTCCAAAGTAAACATTTCACCATGAGCCACAAGGTGCCGCCACGCGACCAACTCTTTATCTATTTTCAGCCTATACCTTTGAAATGGTTGAATGTCAGCTCCAATGGTCTCGTGAATGAACCGAAGTCTTTCAAAGTTCAAATTCGATCGTGGTAAGATAACTCTCCGGTCAAAATTTTTGATGTGGTTTCCTAATGTTTCCTGGAAAATTGCTATGAGCTTGCGACGTGAAACTAAATTATCCGCCGTATCTCTATAACTATCGAGAGCAGCGGCCAACGCGCCCAGTAACATGTCTGGCGGCAACGTACTGTAAGGAACTTCTTTAGCTTCGAGAAAGTCAACCAGAGTGCCAGCACAACTGCTGCAATACCCTTCCCAATGGGCGTAACTCAGAACAACGATGGCACGAGATGTTACCACTTTTTCTCGCGAAGTTTCAGCCTTGCTATGCATCACGCGCAAATCTGAAAGTTCGCGTGCACGCCACAATCTGTCAGTACTTAGCCGCTCTATATAATTTTCGTGCATCCGCTGGATGTCGCTCTTTAAGGCTTGAACCATGTGTCACCAAAAGGAATAGTTCGTTGCAAACGTTGGGTACCTCGTAATCCCGACGCAGACATTGCCTCAGCTTCTGGCTGCTGCCAGAAACCAAGAATCTGTTTCTTTACGAATTCTTCTGGGTGCCCAAGCAACTGGATATCTTTAGTGTTCCTCATGATGCCTACGAAAACAGCCTCAAGAGCACGAAGCGAAAACCTGATTCCGGGACTATTTATTGTTCCTGCATCTGGAAAAAGAGCTTTGGAACCGAAAATTTCGTGCAATATGTTCACTGTAAAAATGAACTTTTCTTCAAAATCGTCAACATTTTCCGTTGTTAAGATTTCAATGATTTCTCTATCTAAAAACTCTTCGACGTCACTGATGTTGTCGTAATCACGGTAGGTATGAACTAAAGTTCGGACAATGTACTCCACATCCTTCTGTCGCTTAACTGCCGTTTCTTTTATTGATGCCATCCCAACAAATTTCTCGTTTGTTGCAAGTGTTTTAATTCGTTTAACAAAATCAGGTGCTACCATCACCATCGCACACGTTCGGACTTCTTGTTCGTTGGCATAGGCGCCCCCGCGGTTTAACCTTTGAAATAGGTGAAATTTTGTTTCTGCGTCGCTTGGTTGCTTCAACACCTGAACATCAAGCCTCGCTCGCCTAATAGCTAACTGCTGTGGTTTTTCTAATGCCTTTTGCATGTCTACCGGAACGCCATCAATTTTGTCTGAATTCTCCCAAACTGCATTTTCAAGTGAAGGCAAATATGTTGTTTTTTGTAGTGCGGAAGGTGGAAGTAAGTCCTCCGTATCGAGTTCTTTTAGGACGCCGAAGAATTCAAAAATTGTCGAAATGCGCTGAAGGCCATCAATGAGCTCCCAGGTTCCGTCTTCATTCTCGTAGGTGAAAATGGATGGTATAGGGATATCGATCAGGATTGACTCGATGAGGTTTGCTTTCTTCTCATCAGACCACCTGAATAAACGCTGAAATTCAGGTTGGATATTCAGCTCGTCATTCTGGTACATTGAGATGATCTCACCAACGGACAACTGCAATCGGTCAGTCTTGACAGACTGCCTTGCTTCTTCGATTTCAGTTTTGAGAGACATTGGATTACACACTCCTGTTTTGACCGCTTTTGACTTCAACCTAATTCCGCTTGGAACGCAATGGAAATTGGACCACTACTGAACGTGTGGAGCCACTCCGAACAAAGGATGACGCTTTGTTAAAGTTAGTAAGACTGTTTGAAAATGGCAGCACACTTCTGCTTCCCGCCCAAGCTGCTTTGCACCGCGCATCGAGAAACAAATTCTGAGCAAGACGCATTCCCACATAGATCGAAAACAATGCCGTCCGATTGACTTTTATGACGCGACAAATTCACTGCGGTGCAATCCGTTTTTGGGACATACCTCAACGTATCCTTTGCAACAATTACCATAGCATATGGTTAGTTATGTTCCCGTAGGTTAAGGGTTGGACTATATTGGTAACCTTATATCTCAGGGTATTTCATGATGGCTCAAAAACCACGTGTTTCGATAGCAAAGATTTCTTTTTCTGGCGGTCAAGATTTTTCGTTCACGGCCAAAGAAAAGGTTATTATTGTTGGCCCTAACAACAGCGGAAAATCCCAGACGCTGCGAGAAATCGTGAAGTATACGAACGAAGGAGAACAAGCTCGCCCAGTAGTCCTGACGTCACTCGAACTCGAAAAAACCGGGACAGCGGATGAACTCAAAGGCTATCTTGAAGAGCACGCACAAATTGTTGAGAAACATTATCGTTACAAAAACTGGAACATTTACGCTGATCATATTTCGCTTTGGGCGCAGCCATTCCTGCAACACGGCCTGGCTTTAGGATTCATCAAAAATATCGACGCAAACAATAGGTTAGCTATCTGTCGCTTACAAAAAAGCATTTCGGACACTGATCAACGCACAACCCCGCAGCATTTATTATATGATAGCGAATCGCTGATGAGGCGGATCAGTTCGCTTTTCCGCCAGGCATTTGGGCAAGACCTGATGATTAACTACCGAGGCGGCAGTGTCATTCCGATCCACGTCGGTCAACTGCCAACCAGCGACATTGGGCATCCCGTCAGCGACCGCTATGTCGAGGCGGTGAAAAGTAATCCTCCACTGCATGAGCAAGGGGACGGCGTGAAAAGTTATGCCGGCATCCTGTTTGAAGCGGTTGCGTCTGACATTGACATCACGCTGATCGACGAACCTGAGGCATTTCTTCACCCCCCCCAAATGCGGCGACTGGGGGAAACTTTGGCTTCTGAGGTCAATGGACAGCTGTTCGTTGCAACTCACAGTAGCGATATCATGCGAGGCTTTCTTGAAGGTACAAAAGGCAATGTCCGCATGCTCCGCATTAGGAGGGAAGGAAAGAAAAACTTGGTTGCAGAGGCTGCGCCTGACACCGTAAAGGAGCTTTGGAACACACCCGTTCTTAGGTACTCAAATGCGCTTGAGGCAGTGTTTCACGAGCAAGCAATTTTGTGTGAAGATCACAGCGACTGCCGCCTATTCAATGCTATTGCAGACCACTTGGCAGAAACACAATCTGGCCATTGGCTTGATACTGCTTATATACCAACCGGCGGAAAGCACGCTATTCCTACTATTGCAAATATTTTACGGAAAATAGGTGTACCTACAAAGGCAGTCTTTGATATCGACATTTTGCGAAATCAAAACGATTTAAAAAGGTCTATTGAAGCCTTTGGTGGAAATTGGGCTGACTTTTCTGGGCCCTGGTCTCAAGTCAACGCTGCCGTGTCGAGTGGAATGCCCGTGAAGAGCAATCAAGAAATAAAGGCCTCCATCAAGCAAATCATTGATGATGCTGGAACTACAAAACTTCCTAAGGGCGATATCACTGAGGCCATGAAGCAAGGATCAGCTTGGAGCCTCGTCAAAAAGGTGGGGCCTTCCGGTTTGCCGAGAGGCGAGGCCCGGCAGAACTACTCCACTTTAGCTCAAAAACTGGAAGAAATCGGAATTTACTTGGTCCCGGTGGGAGAAGTCGAAGAATTCTGTCCGGAAATGGGCGTGCATGGTCCTAAGTTTGTCAACAAAGTTCTTACTGAAGTGGATTTATCTGACGACAGATTAGAGCCCCTCAGATCTTTCGTGACTAAGTTCCACAATGGACAACACGCCATTATTTAAGCCAGAGCCCGGCATGACAAGCACAGCGTGTCTGCCAACTTTCAAATTTATCAGAGGTAAAAACTTATAGGGTCTACACATTCGTGCGGGACCAATTACTTCTTTGGGCCAGACATTTTTTTGCTCAGGTAAGTCGGATACCCCAAAGCGAACTGTGCACTACAACTGCCAGAGAGACAAAAAATTATGCCGTCCGATGGCCCTTTTCATTTAAGATGTTGTCTATTTCGACTCGAAGCGCCTTGATCGGCCGCGGCTTCCAGCCGAGCGTCGCGAAGGCAACCATTTCTTGCAGCAGGGCGCGAATTCGCAAATCGACCTCGCCGCCATAAACCGGCCGTCCCCGAATAGCGCCGATCGAGTGCCCCATAAGATAGGCGCGCTCCTCATTATCCATACCAGCAGCTTTCATCCGGTCCTCAAATGAGTGGCGTGTGCAGCTAATCGTATAGTTGCGACTGACCCCTGCTGGAAGTTCTGGAAATAGCTCGTTGTCGCGCAGATAAGCATTCACTTGGCTTGAATAGTTTGCTTTGCCGCGATGCCGAATGAAACCTCTACTGTTCCGCTTCATAGCTTCCAAAGAAGCCCCCATAAGCACAACGGGACGTGTTGACGAAAGGTTTTTGATCTGACGTTTGTTTGGACCGTCCGTGATCACTCGGATTAAGAAATGCGGGATCTCGTTTTCCAGAAAAATATCCTCTTCAGGAAGGTCATAGACTTCCGTACCACGCGTCCCGCTTTCAGCGCAGATAATTGCAATGTCAGAATCTTCTTGGTGATGACCTTCCAAAACTCGCTGACCAATTAACGTATCTCTTATCCACGTTTCCGGAAGCGGCATTTTGCGGCGGTTGTAATCGACTGGGTCAAATGCGGCACTCGTAACTTTCATCCCAAAGAATGGGTTCTTGCGCTTACTACGGGGCAGCCGGATGTCGTTGTAATGCGCTTCGATCATCTGACGGACATAACGTATCTGCTTGTTTGCATAGTTCGCAGACACATCCCCTGATCGATGGCGGCCGATCCAGTAGTCTTCATAATCAGTCGCATCTTGTTCGCTGATGCTCAGGACTGTCCGTTTTCCAATCTGCTTTTTAAAATCGACAGCGGCTCTGGCGAAGTTACTGGACCATTCACGCTTTTGCCTATCGTTTTTCGCTCGAATGTCAGATTTTTGTAAAACGGGCATCCTCTTTGCCATCTCATCAAGCGGGTAATCGGGCAGATCAACCGCACCGAGTAGTGCAGGAACAGCTACGGTATTGACTGTGTCCGCCGTTAATTTGTCGAGGCGATTCAAGATTTCATCAACCGTTCCCTTCGCAAGCTCTTCCGTGCTCCGGAAAGTCATTCCCCACCCTTTGAGGAGCTCAGTAGCGGCTTCGAACATGGATCGCTGACCAGTATCGCGACCTGCCCGCAATGCGTCCCAATGCTGCCGAAGTGCTTGCTTCGCCAAAACACACTGCGTTTCAGCCACCTTACGATCACGTGTTTTGAGAGATCGGTTGATTTCGCGTTTTGGCTCTACGTCCGAATATGCCTTCGGCACACGCACGCGAAGGTAATAAGTGCTGCCTCTCAGTTCGAGGCCAGAGATTGAATTTGTAAGCATGAAAGTGCCCCACAAGTTGCCCCACAAAAAGGCTGTTTCTTTGAAGCTCTGGCAACGAGGGCCGAGAGCAATTACTTCAAAGAAACTGGGACCTTATGTGAAAAAGCGGAAATTTCTAATGTTTTCAAAAGCAATCATCTTCTGGGCACCATTTTCTCAAAATCGTTGATAAGCTTTCCCCTTGGGGGATGCGCGCTTGTGCCGGTTGCGCTACGATTTGATCGAGAAACCTGCTTCAGTTATCGCAAGTCCCACACGAAAAAAACTGCTCTACCTACACGGCAGAACAGTTCCAATTTCAGCCTACTACTGCTCAATTAAACCACAGTTGGGACCGTCATAGTCGACAGATCAACGGTGCGTTCAAATGCTTGGCCTTCCGCATCGAATACGTGGCAATCGCGGGTTTCGAAAGACACATCTACGGCTTGGTCCGCTGTAATCATTTGCGTGCCGTTCAGGACCACGCAGAAATGCTCTTCACGACCGGGAATTGCTGCATAGCCAATGGTTTGCTGCCCCAAATGCTCGACCACGACTGGCGTGATCGACATCGTCGCTGTTCCCGCGCCCAATCTGATGTGCTCGGGGCGGATGCCCAGTGAAACGTCGGTGCCGATGAGCCCATCACGCTTTGCAGCAGGAACATCAACCTCCACGCTCAGTGACTGACCATATAGATCAACCGTGATCGCGTCGTCAGAAACGGACTGCACCCTAACAGGTAAGAAGTTCATGCGCGGGTTGCCGATGAAGCCCGCGACAAAGGTATTTTCCGGCTTGTGGTATAGTGCAAGTGGTGCGCCGACTTGCGCGATGTAGCCGCCGTTCAGTACAACAATCCGGTCGGCCATTGTCATCGCTTCAACCTGATCGTGTGTCACATAGACCATCGTCGCGCCAAGCTGTTTGTGCAGGCGCGTGAGTTCGATCCGCATGTCGGCCCGCAGGGCAGCGTCTAGGTTCGACAAAGGCTCGTCGAACAGGAAAATCTCGGGCTGGCGCACAATCGCGCGGCCAATGGCGACACGCTGGCGCTGACCACCAGACAGGTTGCCCGGTTTTTGCTGAAGCTGCTTATCAAGATGCAAGATCGCCGCGGCAGCTTCTACCTTTTCGCGGATCACAGCCTCAGAGGCTTTTTCGACGCGGAGCGGGAACGCGATATTCTCGTAGACCGTCATATGCGGGTAAAGCGCGTAGGATTGGAACACCATCGCGATGCCACGTTTTACGGGCGCAAGGTCGTTCACACGTTTACCGTCAATGACAATATCGCCACCAGTTGTGTGCTCTAGTCCCGCGATCATCCGCAGTAAAGTTGACTTCCCGCAACCCGACGGCCCCACAAAAACGATGAACTCGCCTTCGTGCACGTCCAGCGAAACACCCTTTACGACTTCAATGATGCCAAAGGTCTTCACGATATTTTTCAAGGATAGCTGGCCCAACGGGGTTCTCCTGACGGTTAGAAATGGTGGAATACCCGACGCATTGGGTAGATGTGACCCAGCCGTTAAATCACAACGGCTGGGTCACGTGAGTGGTGGTTCTATTTGTAGTCTTCGAGGTCAGCGGCTGCTTCTGTCAGCGCGTCTGCTGGTTCAGCGTCGCCTGTGACAACAGACTGGACCATTTCGATCATGACGTTCTGGAAGCCTTTGTAGTCAGTGAACAGTGGCTCTGGACCGCCAAATTCGATCCCGTCAACGAACGGTTTCCAATATGGACCGGCTTCGACCATCGCATCAACGGCTGGGCCGGGACGCAGTGGTGTCAGGCTTGCCGCACCGCCGCCTTCGTAGGCTTCTTGCACAACTGGAGACGTGATAAACTTCGCGAATTCGATCGCTTTGTCTTCAACGCCAGAGCCTTCAAAAATCGCCAATGAATCGGTGATCAAAAGCGTACCTGGACCTTTTGAGCTAGGCCCAACAGGTAAATCAGCAACACCCCAGTTGATGTCGGTGTCTTGCAACATAAACGCCGCACCAACGGATGTTTGGATCATGCCAACGGATTCATCCAAGAAGATCGCACGGATTTCATTCTGCTCATATGCAGTCGCACCTTCGACAGAGTAAGGCGTGATGTCTTTGTAAGCTTGAAGCGCCGCCAGTACTTCTGGGCTATCCATCGTGATGTTGCCTTCACCATCGATGATTTGACCGTTGTTAGTGTAAACCCAATGCAGGAACTGGTGCATGGTGTTGTCAAACGTCTTGGCTGGCAGACCGTAGCCAGCAGCGTCCGTATTTTCAGTGATCTGACGCGCGAAATCAATTGTTTCGGCCCAAGTCGTTGGTGGCGTTTCTGGGTCGAGACCAGCCGCTTCAAAGATGTCTTTGTTCCAGTAGAACGCTTTGGTCGAGAACGCGATTGGCACGCCCCACTGCTGGTCTTCGATCGTCACGGTGCCGACGATATTCGGATAATAACCCGCTTTTTCTTCGTCGGTCATTGGCACGGGAACGATCAATTCGTTCAGCGCGAATTCTTTTAGTGTACGCGAACCGACATAGGCCATCGCAACGGGGCTACCCGCAACCGCAAGTGTTGTGGCTTTGTCTTGGCACTGCGCCCAACCTACGACTTCCGGTGTCACGGTCCAGCCGTCGTTCGCGGCTTCCCATTCTGCGATGTATTGTTCGTGAACAGGGTCGATGGCATCGCCACAATAAATCCAGCTGATATCCTGTGCCATCGCAGGCAGCGCCGTGGTGCCAGCCAGCATCAGGCCGATCAGGCTATTTTGAACAAGAGTTGTCATATGTCGTCTCCGTGTTGTTGTTAGGTTTTTTATTCGTTTCTTATTGTTTTACTGCGCCAGCGGTCAGGCCACCGACGAGATAGCGTTGTAGGAAAAAGATGATGACCATCGCCGGTGCAATTCCGACGAAACTCGCCGCCATCAGTTCGTTCCAGATCACCTCTTGCTTGCCAAAATAAGCAAACAGGCCAACCGGTAGAGGCATAAATTCGGTCTTAGAGTTGAACGTCAGCGCAAAGATAAATTGCTGCGCGTAGGCACCGATGAACGTCATGATCGCGACCACGATGATACCCGGCCGTGCGATAGGCAGGATCACGCGGCGGAACGTGTAGAACTGCGATGCGCCGTCCATGTAGGCCGCTTCGTTCAACTCGTTCGGGATGCGCATCATGTAGGTCCGCAGTAACCAGATCGCCGAAGGGATCAAGAACGCAGCACCCGGCACGATCATCGCGTAATACGTGTTCAACAGACCCAATGTCCGCATCAAGCGGAACAACGGGATCAACAGCACCGCGCCCGAGAACATTGAGACGGCGAGGAAACCGCCCAAGACCATCGCCATACCTTTGAACTTGAAACGGGCAAAGGCATAGGCGGCCGGCACGACCAAGATCAGTACAATGATCGTTGAGACAACCGAGATGAACAGCGAGTTAAAAATATAGCGGCCAAAGCGCGGAACGCTGACCCACATGGTGCGGTACGCTTCGAATGATCCGTTTTCAGGCCAGAACGAATAGGGCGTCGAGAACAATTGCGCCAGCGGCTTGAGACTGACTAGGAACCCTTCGACGAATGGTGCCAGCATGAAAAACAGGAACGCTGCGATGCCCAGATAGATGCCGATCAGTTCGACAACGCTATAACGGTCGATCATTGCGCGGGTCTCGTGAGAGCGAAATAATTTACGTGCCATGGTCCCCTCCTATGCTTTCTGGCCGCCCGCAAGTTTGCGGGTCATGCGGAAATAAGCGATGCAGAACAACGACAAGAAGATGCAGATCACCACAGCGCGTGCAGCGCCTTCGCCGTAGCGTTTCGATCCGATAGCGGTCGAATAGGTGTCGATGATCATGGTTGTTGTACTGCCGGACGGACCACCTTGGGTCAAAATCCAGATGATATCAAAGCTGTTGAAGGTCGCGATCAGGGACAGCATCGACATGGTGATAATCGCAGGTGCCATGAGCGGCACCGTGATCCGACGGAACCGTGTCCAGCGGCTTGCCCCATCGGTCCATGCTGCCTCGTATAAATCGCGTGGGATCGACTGGATCGCGGCGAGGAAATAGATCGTGACCATCGGCACACCGATCCAAACGTCAGTGACAATCGTCGCCCAATAGGCGGAACTGCCATAAGCAAGAAACGCAACTGGCCCGTCAGACAGTCCGAACCATTGCAATAGACCCGAAATCATCCCGAATTGGCCGTTATACATCCAGCCCCACATGAAAATGCCGATAGCCATTGGCACGATCCACGGTGGCATTGTCAGCAGCCGGAACAGGTTCCGACCCGGCACAGCACAATTCAACAGAACCGCGCCAAACGTGCCAATCACCATCTTCAGCAGGACCGAAAAGAACGTCCATGTGAACGTGCGGATGATGATTTCGAGAAAGTCTTTGTCAAAGATTTTCAGATAGTTCGTCCAGCCCACATAGTTCGTGGTCTTGCGCAAAGATGCATCCGTAAATGACAGCCGGAACGTTTCGATCAGCGGCCAAGCTACAATCACCAAAACATACAAAATTGCTGGGGTCAGAAGAGCCCACGCAAATATCCATGCTGCGCGGTTCTGGGTCATGCCACAAAATCCTTGGTGACGAATGCGTTGTCATACTTGTCCCAAATCGGACGCATATCGACGACCTGTTTGCTACGGCGTGCATCATCCATCACCAGCGCAAGAATACCTGCCTCTAGCGCATCTAGCGGCGACACGGGCAGCGGGCCGCCGTGCATCGTGTGCGCGATCACTTGTGCCGCCATTTCTTCGTCCGCGCCATAATGCTGCGATAGTTTGCTTTCTGCATAAACTTTGTCGATTTTGGTTTCTTCGGTCAGCACATCGGTGACTTTGAAATTCGCGCGGATAAAGTCGCCTTCGGCCTGCCCTTTGGTGCCGAAAACAGCAAAGCGGCGGAATTGGTCTGGGGCGTTCAGGTTGGTATGAAAATTCATGCCGACACCATTTGCGTATTCAATAATCGCTACCTGATAGTCGATGATGTCGCCGTCGCTGTCAAAGACCTTGTCGGACCCGTTCCAACCAGATGGCTTGCGGTGATAGATATCCAGATCGTTGATACCTTCGTTGCGCGGATCATTTTCAGGAATAAACGTCTTGCGCCCACCAAAGCTGGCGACACGTTCAGGACGCGCACCAATCAGACCATTGTAGAGGTCCAGATCGTGGCAGCATTTTTCTAGCATAAAGCTGCCGGACCATTTCTCGTAGCGCCGCCAATCGCGCATGAAGAATGCGCCATGATACGGGTAGATATGCTCGGCGGCCTCGACGGACACGATGTTACCTAACATGCCATCGTCGCGCGCAGTGATCAGGTCGCGATACAGCGGCGCATAGCGCAGCACCAATCCGACCATCAGATTTTCAGGTCCGAATTTACCCATCAAGGCAGCAAGTTCGTAGGTTTGTTCGATTGTGGAAACGATCGGCTTTTCCGAGAACACTTTGTTCCCGGCCTCAAGCCCCAAACGAATGTGATCAAGATGCAGATGATTTGGCGACCCAATCATCAGCAGGTCGTAACCGCCCGCCTTAACCAGCTCTTCAGGTGATGCAAAAGAGGTGCCAGCGCCGATGCCATGCTCGTCCAACGTGGCCATGCCCGCTGGCTCTGGATCAAAGTATCCAACGATCTCAAAGTCCGGATCCATCTGGCTAAAGACATACCCAAGATACCCAAGCCGGAACCCAAGACCGATGATGGCAACTTTCATGTCGCACCCCTGTGAAGAAATTTCTTTTCTGATTTTGTGACGGAAACCAATCAAACGTCAAGAAATATTCACATATTTGTTATGATTTCTTTCAACTATGTAATTTCTTTTCACGCACTGCCGAAAAACCGACCTTTTACACTTTGAACACACTACTTAGGCAGCAGCGGTTTCACATCGTTGCAGCCCGAGAATCGCAGCCCCGACCAGACCTGGCTCAATCGGGCACTGGGCAGGCACGACCAACGGATGTTTGATCTGGCGCAGACACTTTTCACGCACTGCCGAATCGAGCGCGGCAATCAACTTTGGCGCATTCGACAAGCCACCGCCAACAGCGATGATCCCCGCGCCGAGCATATTCTCCGTCATCGCCAATGGCCCTGACAGCAGCATCAACCACACCGAAATCGTTTTGCTTGCCTGCACGTCGTCAGCGTCCCAGCCAGCCACAATCGCCTGACTGTCCACAGTCGCACCATGCAAATGACGGTGCAGCCGCTCCAGCCCCCGCGCCGAACAGATCGCGTCCAAACATCCAACCTGCCCACAGCCGCATGCGAATGCTGGCAGCGTCACGGCGGGGTCGTCGAAAACCCGCTGCGCAATGGGGCCATGGCCAAGCTCGCCCGCGAATCCGCCAGTACTATTAATCAACTGCCCGCGCACGACGATCCCGCCACCCACGCCAGTGCCAAGGATCAAACCAAACACCACATCATGCCCGCGCCCAGCGCCAACGGTCGCTTCTGCCAACGCAAAGCAGTCCGCATCGTTGGCAAGCACCACGGGCAGACCCAAAAGTGTTTCAAGTTCGGACTGCAAGCGTCGTCCAGTCAGGCATGGAATATTCGCGACTTTCGCAACACCGCTGTCAGGGTCCAACACGCCCGCAATCGAAAAAGCGACTGCTTGCGGTACTTCGTCCGCCTCGGAAATCACCCCGCGCAACACGGCCACAAAGCTGTCGAAGTCGTCGGTTGGCGTGGTGATCCGCCCTTTGGGGATCACTTGCTCGGCGCTATAGGCCCAAGCGACTTTGATCGCCGTCCCGCCGATATCGAAGCACAAAATCATACGTTCGCCCCGATCCGTTGCCCTGCGATCCAAGTCCCTGCGGCCGTCACATCAGACGTCAGGTTAAAGAAATCGGCACGCGCACCGGGCCGCAAATGGCCGCGATCTGTAATGCCCATCGCTTGTGCAGGCGCGAGTGACGCAAGATTTAACGCAACCTCCAACGGCAACCCAAGCGACTGATGCACATATCGCACCGCGTCGATCAGAGCGATATCAGCACCCGCAAGCGTCCCATCCGCAAGCGTGAGCCGCCCGTCCGCGCGATAAATTTGACGCCCGTTCAGGGTGAAATCGGTCAGATCAGTGCCAATCGTCGACATCGCGTCCGAGACGAGAAATACGCTCGCCGGACCCGCTTTGCCACGTAGTGCGATCCGCATCGCGGCGTCCGACACATGAAAACCGTCAGCGATCAGCCCTGCCCAAAGACGCCCATCATCCAATGCCGCACCAACGAGGTTCGGCGCGCGATGCTGCAGCTGGCCCATCGCGTTAAACAAATGTGTGACCATGCTGACGCCAGCATTCGCATATTCGCCAGCCATCGCGGCGTCGCAGCCCGTATGGCCAAGACTGACGGTCACGCCAGCGTCGGCAAGGGCCATGACCTGATCCAAGGACACAGACTCGGGCGCAATTGTGCAGATCATGTGATCAAATGCGCTTGCCGCTGCGGTCAATGCAGCAAGGTCAGACGCATCCATCGTGCGGATCAACGCAAGATCATGCGTGCCTTTTCGCGCAAGATCCAGATGCGGCCCTTCTAGATGCAACCCCAGAAAACCGGACGCGCCTAGCGCGTCTCGTCCCGCATTGATCGCCGCATGGGTATTGTCAGCTGTGTCCGTGATCAGCGTCACCATCACCGCCGTTGCTCCAAACGTGGCGTGCGCAGTGCAGATTGTCTCAATACCTGTCGCCGTGATGTCATTGTTGAACAACACACCACCGCCGCCGTTGACCTGCAGATCGACCAAGCCCGGCACAAGCGCGCCCTCAACCCGTTCAGCATCGGGCGCATCACGCGCATGGACAATGTCCAGCACCAACCCATCCGCGACAATCAACGCGGCATCATCGTGCCACGTTGATCCATCAAAAATCCGATGCGCGTGAAAGGCTGTGCTTTGGGTCATACCAACGTCTTACCAAACCGTACCGCGTGCGGCGACCGGAATGACCCGCGTGACAATGCCATCACGATGAAACACCATGCGGTCGAACAAGTTTGTCACCACGCAGGTATGGTTCGGGATCACGCGGACTTGGGTGCCGACCTCTGGCAGTGGTGCGGTGCACGCGGTCAGATCAACGACAGCGTGCTCTTCTGACAGCGATACAATTCGCGCACCCGGCAGCCCAACGATTTCGCCGTGATCCGCAAACCCGAGCAGGTCTGACGTCAGCGCCTTTGACCCTGCATCGAGAACCGCACGTGTCGGCGTTGGCCGCGACACCACCGTTGCAAGCACATGCATCGCGAGATCATCCGCCGTGCATTCGCCCGCCCGCACCATCGAACGGTCGTTATAGACATAGGTTCCAGCACGGTGTTCCGTAGCACTTGGCACCATATGCGCCGCGAACAGGTCGGGGCTACCGCCGTTTGAACGCACCGGACAATCGATCCCTAAATCAGCAAGCAGACCCATCGTAGTTTGCAAAAACGCCTCGACATCCGCAGCACCACCAACAGCCGGATAAGTCAAAACGCCAGCAAAGCGCAGACCGTCCGCGTCATTGATCAGCTGCGCCAAAGCAACCGCAGCCTCGGGCGTCTGTACGCCGCAGCGCCCAGCGCCTGTGTCACATTCGACCAGCACCTCCAGCGGCTTGCCGTCGCTGAACGCCTGCGCCAATCCTGAAATTGTCGTTGGGTTATCCGCAACCACACGCAATGTCGCGACACGCTCATTCAGTGCCTTCAACCGCGCCACACGGGCAGCACCCAGCACGTTGTAAGTGATCAAGATATCGTCAAAGCCTGCGTCCGCGAACACCTCGGCTTCGGTTACTTTTTGGCAATTGATCCCAATCGCACCCGCATCAATCTGCTGTTGCGCCACGGCAGGAATTTTGTGGGTTTTGATATGCGGCCGAAACGGCAAGCCATGCGCCGTCAGGTAATCCTGCGCACGAGCAATGTTTGCCGCTAGACGATTTTCGTCGATGACTGGCATCGGGGTCAGCACGTCAGCCAGCGGCGTGCCTACGGTGGGCCATGGAAAATCCATATCAGTCATCCTGCATAAACGGGTTTTCGACGCGCGGCCAAATGTCGGGACGCACGAAACGGTAGGGGTTGGTCGCTGGATCATTCGGATAAGGTTTTCCCGCCGAACAATACAGAATTTCAGAGGCAATTGGCGCAAAGGCAGCGTAGAAATGATTGGTAGATTTAATCACCAAAATCTTCTGCGCCAACGGATCAATGCCCATCGCGGTGAACAGCGACGGATCATAGCTTTGGGCGCGGACAGTGTTCAGGATCACGTCGATACCAATCTCATTGCCATCAGTATCGAGTAACGCAATCCGTGCGGCAGGGCCGAATGGCACGACACTTTCGCCGAACACCATCTCTGCGGTCTCGGAAAGAGTCACGACCTTGATCATCGCATCCACCGGATCGCCCGTCAGAGGCGCGGATTTCGCACCAAAGCGCAAAGGCATCACAGCGCCTTCGCCAGCAGCCATACACAATTGCACCGCAATCGGGTCCCAGATCGTGCCAACAGCAACGCCAGTCGCCTTTTGCGCGATCAATTCCTTCAACACGACAGTCGCGTCGCCCGCAGTACCGCCACCCGGATTGTCCCACATATCGCTCAACACAACAGGCCCATCCGTGGCATCCATCGCGGCACGCACTGCGGCGTGTTCATCCATCGACGGCATCATGTGCTTGCCACGGTTTGCGAATAACTCCTGACCCAAGCGTTCGGCTATCGCCTCGCCATGGGCCGCCGCATCATCGGTAATCACAATCATCTTTGTGCCCATCTCAGGCACATCACCTGCCATAAACCCGTGAATGGCAGACACTGACAGCACTTGTGCGTCCGTTTTTTCCAACGCGAACATGCGATCTACAAAGCTGCGCATTGGCTCACGAGAGGTTGGGAACACGTCGATCATCCGACAGTCATACGTTGACATGACCGGCTTAATCCGCCCTTCAAGCGTATCCACAACCAACGCCCACAGATCAACGGCGCGATCAACGAAATCGGTATGAGGGAATTCTTTAAACGCAACAAAAAAATCAGCCGCAGCAACACGTTTCGCGGTCAGATGGCTGTGCGGGTCCAATTCGGCGCAGACTAAAACATCAGGCCCGACAATATCGCGGACCCGCGCGAGCAAGTCGCCTTCGGGATCAATGCAGCCTTGCGCGACCATTGCGCCATGCAAGCCCAACACCACCGCATCCACAGGCATCGCGGCCTTGAGTTGCGTCAGGATTTCATCGCGCAACCCGACATGCGCGGCCCCTGACACCAATCCCGCAGGGTCGGCCCAAGACGCGCTGCCCTCGATCAAGGTCCAGCCTTTATCCGCGCAAACTTTGCGGCCCACAGGAATAGGCGCAGTGCACAACGTCGCCGTTGCAGGATGCGCACCCGGCGCGGCGTAGAAAGAGGCTTCAAACGCGAGACGGTCAATCACGATAGGCGAAAACGTGTTCGTTTCCGTCGCCATCGCCGCAACAAAAATGCGTTTTGTATCTGTCGCGGTCATTATTATTCCTTGATATGCGGCAGGTATCCAACAAATCCTGCGATTTTCCAACGGCCCTCTTGGCTTCGGCACCAATACAATGTCTGCCAATTCATCCGTTCAGCAGGACCATCGGTGCGCGCCAGATGCCCATCGAACTTCTTGCGCACCAAAGCCGTGTCGCCAGTGATTTCAATCTCTTCCAGTCGAGTCGCGTGAAAGATGCCATCGCGCGGATCGCCTTCGTACACCCCAGCATCGCGCCCAACTGCAAAGTCCTGCGCCTGTTTGACCCAATCATCGCGATACGCTTCCAAGGTCGGGTAGGCCAAATCGTACTTGTTTGGGTCATCCTGAAAATGACCGCTCACGCCGGTAAAGTTCTCGGCAATAAAGTCGCCAGCCACTGCGGACCAATCGGCCGTTACAAATGCGTCGATGTCGCGCTGCACCAGCATCTCCCAGATTGCGCTACGATCGGCGTCGGTTTGGGGAAATGGGTTGCGGAAAGGGTCACGTTGAGTCGTCATTTTACTGGTCCCATGAAATTCATTTCTACAATGCAACAATTTCTCTGGAAAAATCCAGTTGATTATGCCTCAATAGCGATGAAATACGAAAATGAATTTCGGAAACGTCGAAAATCAGGGATTTGCATGAAAATCGCACGGATTGCGGCAACCCTCTGAATAACGACCATCGTGAATGGACCGCACGGCGGCAAGGAGTAACATGACTGATCCTTCAGATAGCTCATTTGCTGCGGGCACCACTTCTGCCGGAAATCTTATCGTCGCACTGGCCGATGAAGACGGCCGTTTGTCCGCGATGGAAAAGAAACTAGCGGAATCGGTCCTGGCCGACGTGAACTACGCGACAAGCGCCTCAATCACCGACATTGCCACCCGCGCAGGTGTTTCACCGCCCACCGTGACGCGATTCTGTCGCAGATTGGGTTGTGCGTCATTCTCCGACTTCAAAGTGCAGCTGGCCAAAAGCGCTTATGTCGGCTTGCGGTATCTCAAACCTGAATCCGTGACAACAACGCCGGAGCAAGTCGCCGAAGATATCGTCACCAAAGCGCAAAACGCGCTTTTCGAAATGCACCGCTCGCTTGATCTCGACGCTGTGAATGCGGCAGTGGCGTTGCTGGCCAAGGCCGAAATGATCTATGCGTTCGGGTCCGGCGGCAACTCTACCATGATCGTCAACGAATTGCAGAACCGCCTGTTCCGGCTTGGATCGCGGATTTCTGCATCGAACGACCACGGCATGAACTTGATGCTGTCCGCCGCAGTCCAGCCCGGCACAGTCGTGTTCGGATCATCGATATCAGGCCGTAACATAGAACTGACGAACTGCTTTGCGCTGCTGCGCGAACGTGGCGTTCCCACAATCGCGTTGACCCAGGCAGGCACGCCGCTGGCTGCGAATGCGGATGTCGTCATTGCGATAGAACTCCCCGAAGGCCGCAACATTTTTCGTGCAACATCAACACGTTACGCCACACTGGCTGTCGTCGACATCATCGCGAACCTTGTGGCCTATCAAGACCGCAACAAATCAACGCGGATCTTGCGCGGCATCAAAGAAGAATTGGTCAAGCAACGAGACGGCGGCGACGATAGCCAAATCTTGGGCGATTAAACATATCTATCCGGTGCGTCAGCGGCCGCGCCGGTCAGGTTCAACTTGCCGCCAACGAGGACTACAATGACGTCACGCATTGCCATCATCACCGGAAGCGCCGGCGACATCGGCCGCGCAATTGCTGCCCGCCTGTCAAACGACCACGATATCATTGTCCTTGCCGACCTTGATCTAGAGGCCGCGACACGTGCCGCTGAAAAACTAGGCGACGGGTTTGTGCCGATGAAACTGGACGTCACCGACGCCGACAGTTGTGCCGCCATGGCCACGGCAACAGCGGCGATGGGCGACGTCGTGACGCTTGTGAACAACGCGGGTGCGTCCCGCGCCGTCAGCTTGCACAGCACCTCGGTTGAGAACTGGCAGCTAGATCGGTCGCTGAACCTCGATGGCGCGTATTTTGTGTTTCAGGCGCTTGCCGATCAACTGATCGCGTCCAAAGGCGCTATCGTGAATATCGCCTCGGTCAACGGTATGGGTGTTTTCGGGCACCCTGCCTATTCCGCAGCCAAGGCCGGCATGACCCACCTGACCAAACTGATTGCGGTAGAATATGGCAAATACGGCATCCGCGCCAACACAGTCGCCCCCGGCACCGTCCGCACCCAAGCATGGGAAGACCGCGCAGTCGCCAACCCCAACGTGTTCGAAGAAGCGGCAGAGCATTACGCCCTAGGCCGGATCGTCAATCCCGATGACGTGGCTGAAGCCGTGGGTTTTCTCGCCTCGCCCTTGGCCGCTGCGATTACAGGCGTGTGCTTGCCCGTCGATTGCGGTTTGACCGCTGGCATCCCCGCCCTTGCCCGTACCTTTAGCCAATCCGACGATTACTAAGATCGCACCCAACAGGACCTCCCGATGACCTACTTTCTCGAAAACACGTGGCTACCGACGCCTGCGCCAGAAGGCACTTGGAGCTTTACGCTGACCAACCTGTCCGACGCACCGCTGGCCGACTTCAAACTGTCCCTGACGTCGATCACGCGGATCATGCCGACCTATGACCTAACCGGGGCGACCTTTCTGCGCCGCTACGCGAACTTCCACGAATTTGAACCTGCCGACGCCACGCCAATCGCACCTGGTGAAAGCTGGTCGTTCGAGGTGACAGGCATCAACCGGTCGCCATTCCACCGCAATGACGCAGCCAAAACCGCGTGGATCACGCTAGCCGATGGCACGCACACCATAGTCCAAGTCGGCGACCTGATGCACGCGGGCGAAGCACCTGTGCGGCCCCGCGAACGCCTGCCAGAAGGCAAGCTGACGCTTCCTTTTGCATTACTGCCTTGGCCAAACCAGATCGACGCGACCGCAGGTGCAGCACCCGTCATTCTGTATGCAGCCGACGACGTCAGCGTTGCTGACAAGCGGTTAATGTTGGCGATTGACGCATTGCACACGCGGCTTTTCCCGACTGCACAGACCGTGTTCCAGCTGACACCGGCCCTTGGTGGTCGCGCTGTCAACTTTGCAGAGGATGGGAGCCTGCCAACCGAAGGCTACCGCATCACATTCGAAGACCAGATCACGGTCACGTCCAGCGCTACCGAAGGCCGCCGCTACGGCCTGATCGCTTTGGCGCAAATCCTGCATGGCGCCTACGCCGATCCGGATTACAAATTCCCCGCCACTGGCACAATCGACGACGCCCCGCGCTATGATTGGCGCGGCTGCCACCTCGATGTGTCGCGCCATTTCTGGTCCCACGACGAGGTTCTGCGCGTGGTCGATATGCTCGCGTGGCAGAAACTGAACAAATTCCACTGGCACCTGACCGATGACGAAGGGTGGCGTGCTGAAATCCTCGCCTATCCAGAACTTACCCAAGCCGGGGCGACACGCGGTGCGGATGTGCCTGCAATGTTGCCGCAACTGGGCGACGGATCAGAGACAAAACACGGGTTCTACACCCAAGACCAGATGCGGGCCGTTGTTGCCCACGCAGGCGACCTTGGCATCGAAGTCATGCCCGAAATCGAAATGCCCGGTCATTCGGCCTGCGTTCTAGCCGCACTTCCGCAGCTTGTGGACCCTGATGAACCCGCAAACAGCTACTATCCGGTGCAGGGCTATTTCAACAACGCACTGAACCCAGCGGTGCCCGAAACCTTTACCGTGCTGGAAACCGTGTTCGACGAACTCGCCACAATTTTCCCATCGAAATACATCCACATCGGCGGCGACGAAGTGGCCAGTAACGCGTGGATGACGTCACCTTTGGCGCTCGCTTTGATGGAAAAAGAAGGGCTGAAAGGCACGTTCGAGCTACAAAGCTGGTTCTTGCGTAAAATCAAAGAAACCCTGACCGCACGCGGTAAAATCATGGTCGGCTGGAACGAGATCGCACATGGCGGCGGTGTCCCACCCGAAGGCACGTTGCTGATGGCATGGGAAAACCCGCAGGTCGGGATCGAATTGGCGTCACAAGGCTACGACGTCGTGATGACACCGGGTCAAGCCTACTACCTCGACATGGTGCAAAGCGACGATTGGCTGGAAAATGGCGCAGGCTGGGCGGGTCCGGTGACGCCAGAACAATCCTACACCTACGAGGCCGAAGGCGACTTTCCGCCCGAATTGCGCGGTCAAATGCGCGGTGTGCAGGCCTGTATTTGGTGCGAACACTTCACCACACGGCAATGGTTCAACGATCTGGTCTTCCCGCGTCTCAGCGCCGTGGCAGAAGCCGCATGGACCCAGACCGAAAACAAAGACTGGCAACGCTTTGCCCGTCAGGTGCGTCTGCATCCCGAACTTTGATCAAACGAGGGGCCGTTCGCGGCCCCACCCTACTCTGACACCTCCCCAAAGGACCAAAATCCATGCGCATCGCTGTTGGCGGCATCCATACCGAATGCTCGACCTATTCCCCCGTTTTGATGAACATCGACGACTTCCGCGTCATGCGCGACGATGAATTGACCGCCGATCCTTATTTTGGGTTCCTGCACGATTTCGACGCGACAGTAGCCCCATTATTGCACGCCCGTGCCGTTCCGGGTGGTCCGCTGTCTGCTGAAACTTACCAAACCTTTAAGGCCGAGTTTCTGGACCGGCTTGAGGCTGCGAAACCATTTGATGCGGTCTATCTCGCGATGCATGGCGCGATGCACGTGGACGGGATGTTCGATGCCGAAGGCGATTGGATTTCCGCCGTGCGCGCAGCCGTTGGCCCCGACATGTTGATTGCGGTCAGCTACGATTTGCACGGCAATGTCTCGCAAAAGATCGTCGATCAGGTCGATATTTTCGCAGCTTACCGCACCGCACCACATATCGACGTGACGGAAACAATGGCTGCATCTTACGACATGCTGATCCGCGCGATGAAAACGGGCGAACGCCCCGGCGTGGTGCGCGTGCCGGTGCCGCTTCTTTTAGCGGGTGAACGGTCGTCGACCGAAGACGAGCCTGGAAAGTCGCTATACGACGCCCTACCAAACCATGAAAACGCCGATGTCTGGCGCACCGATCTGATGATCGGTTACGTCTGGGCGGATGAACCACGCGCGACAGCCTGCGCCGTTGTCACAGGCACCAGCCTCGCCGCTGCCGAGATAGCTGGCCGCGCAACTGCAACCGCGTTCTGGAACGTGCGCGACCAATTCCGCTTTGGTCCCACCACTGGTCCGCTGGACGAGATGTTAGATATCGCAGCGACCACCACGACACGCCCCCTGATTTTGGCCGATAGTGGTGATAATCCAACAGGCGGCGGCGTCGGGGATCGCGGCGATGTGCTGGCCGCGTTGATTGCGCGTGACTGGCAGGACGCGCTGATCGCAGGCATCACTGATAGACCTGCGGTTGATGCATGCTTTGCGGCGAAGGTTGGCGCAACCGTCTCGCTAAAAATCGGCGCGTCCCTCGACCCTGCTGGCGGCAGTGTCACAGCCGACGCGCAAATCATCACGCTTCACGCGGGCAACACCCCAGCAGAGCGCCAAGCCGTTGTGAAAATCGGCGGCGTAACCGTGGTGCTTGCGGCAAGGCGCAGACCGTACCACGACATCGCGGACTTTACGCTGCTCGGGCTGGACCCGAAATCCGTCGCACTTTTGGTCGTCAAGTCAGGCTATCTTTCGCCCGAACTCGCACCCATCGCGAACCCGAACCTGATGGCGCTGACCCAAGGCGTCGTGAACCAAGACATTCCGCGCCTTGCCAACAAGCACCGCCCAAAAGGCACCGTTCCTTTTGACACCATCACAGATTTCACGCCAACGCCCTGCCCCTCAATCCGGTTCGAAAGCTAGTCAATGAACCCATGGTTTTCCATATTACGCGACCATAAAGTCGTGCGCGCCTCGGCTGCCGCGATTTTTCTCTACGGTTTCGCAGGCGGGGCATCGGCACCCTATCAGGCCGTCATCGGTATCCGCGAATTGGGCCTGTCGGACAACACCTACGCGGCCGTGGCTTTGGTATCGTCGCTTGCCAATGTGATGCTCGCGATCCTGAGCGGTTTTTTGTCGGACCGCTTCCAAAGCTACCGCACCCCACTGCTCGTCGTGTCGGTTTTTGGCGTCGTCGGGTATGGGGCCGTTTGGCTAAACCCGACACCGCTGACGTTTATCGTGGCTACGGTTGCGCCGTTGGCCTTGTTTCACGCCACCAACTCGATGCTCTTTGGCAATGTGCGGGCACACACTGAAACCTTTGATCCAGAAGAAGCCAACATCGCCAATTCACTGATGCGCATGATGGTTTCGCTGGCGTGGGTAATCGTCCCTGGTATTGTCGGCCTGATTTTGGCAACCCAAGAGAGCATGATCCTGTCCTATCTCTTTGCGGCAATCGCTGCGGGGGGCTGTTTTTTGATGATCCTGTTTGGCATCCAACCCGACAAACCACCCCTGCAAGCGGGCGTGGTTGTGACCCGTCCACCCGCAATGCTGGAACTCGCCAAGATTTTAGCACCTGGCACCATCATGAGGATTATGGGCATCGCATTGATCACCCAAGTCCTATCCGTCAACGGTGCTGTCTTGCCGTTGATTGTCACAGGTCGGGCCAACGGCGTGTCAGCTGATATCGGACTAATCGTCGGATTGGTGGCACTGCTTGAAGTTGTATTTATCTTTTTCTGGGCGTGGGTCGTTCGCAAAATCAAAATGACGACGGCACTGATGATCACGGCAGCAATGTATTGCGTGTACTTGGTGCTGCTTTCGTGGACCACGGCACCGTGGCAAGTTTACGCGGTCAGCATCATCGCAGGTTTCGCCGCGGCAGGCGTGATTTCACTGCCGATTAGTTACCTTCTGGACCTCATCAAAGGCCGCCCAGGACTGTCCGCATCACTGATCGCGGTCAATATGTTCTTGGGCGCAGCACTCGGCGCGATGTTCTTTGCGCTCGGCACAACTTTAGGCGGATACGGAACAGCATCGATTTTAGGAGGAATTGGTGGCATCGTCGGTGCAGGGATTCTGTCTTACCTCGAAAGGGACCGCGTATGATTACCCTCGAAGTCTGCGTTGACGACACGTCCGGGATCATTGCCGCGACCAAAGGTGGGGCCGACCGGATCGAACTTTGCTCTGCCCTTGGTGTCGGTGGATTGACGCCATCTGCGGGCTTGATGAAGTTCGCGTCCACCTGCCCACTACCCACAATGGCGATGATCCGCCCCCGCGCAGGCGACTTCGTTTGGACCCGTGAAGAACGCATCGCATTGGTCAGCGATATTCGGGCGATGCGTTACGCGGGACTTGCTGGTGTCGTCATCGGCGCGTCACTGCCAAACGGCGAATTGGATCGCGACGCACTGGAGCAAATGGTCAAAGCGGCCAATGGTTTGGACATCACATTGCACCGCGCAATCGACCTGACGCCCGATGTTGATGGGGCACTGCGAATTTGTCGTGACCTTGGAATCAAACGGGTGTTGTCATCAGGCGGGGCAAAAACTGCGCTTGCGGGAATAGATCGATTGGCGAAAATGGCGACGCACCACGTTACCGTCATGCCGGGCGGCGGGGTCAACGCGCAAAACGTCGCCGAATTGGCGGCCCGCTTTCCACTAACCGAAGTCCACGCGTCTTGCTCTGTCGCACGACCCGCCCCCGAAAACCCGATGATTTCAGAATTCGGTTTTCTTCCTGCAGGGGCGCGGGCGACTGACGCTGCCAGCGTCGCCGCCCTACGCGTCGCGCTGGATCAAATCACGGCGTCGCGCACTTCGGGGTGAACTTCTTCGTAATAGGCGCGTAACGCCAGACTGCTTGCCGCCGCTTCGTCCAAAACAACCGTGACTTTTCGGTGCATCTGTAGGATCGACGCGGGACACGCGGCGGAAATCGGACCTTCGATCATTTTGGCTGCGACCTCTGCTTTGCCTTCCCCATAGGCCAGCAACACGATTTCATCGGACCGCATGATCGTGCCAATTCCCATCGTGATCGCAAGCCGTGGCACATCGTCAAAAGCATCAAAATACCGCGCATTCGCTTCGCGCGTTGAGCGGGTCAATGTCTTGATCCGCGTGTGCGATGTTAGACTAGATGTTGGTTCATTAAATCCGATGTGCCCATTTGCACCCAAGCCCAACAATTGCAAATCAATATCGCCCGCCGCCGCGATTGCGGCTTCGTAACGGTCCGCCTCTTGCGTTGCATCGGCGACGTCACCGTGCGGCAGAAATGCAAAATCGGGACGCATATCCACATGATTGAACAGCTTTTCGCGCATATAATGCCAATACGAACAGGCATGATCCGGTTTCAACCCGACATATTCATCCAGATTGAACGACTGCGCCTTGCCCATCGACATTTCACCGGCATTATAGCGGGTGATCAGACGATCATAAACGGATTCCATCGTGCCGCCGGTCGCAAGTCCCAGAACCGCATCCGGTTGATGGGCTAAACGATCCGCGAGCAATCCAGCGACACAATCTGCCGCCGCTGCCTGCGTTTGATAAATCAAAACCTTCATCGGATCATCCCGCCTTTTGGGTTACAATGGCTTCCACGCCAGCACGTCGATTTCCACTTTCGCATCAACCATCAAGCGGGACTCAACGGTCGAACGCGCAGGTGGGTTTGCACCAAAATGTTTCGCAAAAACCGCGTTGAACGAAGAAAAGTCGCGGGCATCATCCAGCCAACAATTCAGCTTCACGATGTCTTCCATGCCGCAACTTGCGAGTGCCAGCACTTCTTTGATGTTCGCGATCACTTGTTCGGTTTGCTCGGCGATGCCGCCAACGACGACTTCACCATTTACAGTCGGCACTTGGCCGGAAATGTGAACATAATCACCGGCACGAACGGCTTTTGCAAAGGGGCGTTTTTGACCGCCAGCTTGTGTATCAGCGGTGTCGTAACGGATAAGGCGTTGCTCGGACATAAGGTACTCCAAATAAAGAGGGATTTCCTTGTCAGAGTACCCTGAAAAGTAGTCAATCAGCAAGCAAACAAGGGCATTTCCGAGGTGTTTTTACCCCACTTTGCGCGATCTAAATTGGTCGCTGCAATCACACTTGAGTGACTCTATGTTGGAAATTGCGCAGCATCGTCATTATCTGTACTCGCGAAGACCTGATCAAAGGAACTGCGACATGAAATATGTAAAAAACCAAGACGCGATCGACAAACTGACGCCTGAACAGTTCCGTGTTACACAGCAAAACGGCACAGAACGCGCCGGAACTGGTGAACTGACGGGCAACAAAGAGCCGGGAATTTACGTTGATATCGTATCGGGCGAGCCACTGTTCGCGTCGTCCGATAAATTCGAATCCGGTTGCGGCTGGCCAAGTTTTACCAAACCCATCGTGACCGAATTTGTGACCGAACATAGCGACGAAGGCTTCGGCATGATCCGCACCGAAGTCAGATCCAAGCACGGCGACAGCCATTTGGGTCATGTTTTTAACGACGGTCCACGTGATCGCGGCGGCCTGCGTTACTGCATTAACTCTGCCAGCTTGCGGTTTATCCACCGTGACGAAATGACCGACGCAGGCTATGGCGACTACATTGATCAAGTGGAGGATATCTAAATGACGGAACGTGCAGTTCTCGCCGGTGGTTGTTTTTGGGGTATGCAGGACTTGATCCGCAAACTGCCCGGCGTGGTTGATACGCGTGTCGGTTATACTGGCGGCGACATTCAAAACGCGACCTATCGCGACCACGGCGACCATGCGGAAGGTATCGAAATCATATTTGATCCTGCCCAAACCAGCTATCGCGCCTTGTTGGAATTCTTTTTCCAAATCCACGATCCATCAACCCCGATGCGCCAAGGCAATGACCGAGGCCCGTCATACCGGTCCGCGATTTACTACACGGACGATGCCCAGCGCGACGAGGCGTTGAATACAATCGCCGACGTAGACGCCTCTAGGTTGTGGCCGGGCAAGGTTGTGACAGAGGTCGAACCCGTTGGTGATTTCTGGGAAGCAGAGCCAGAACATCAGGACTACCTTGTGACCCGTCCGAACGGATATACCTGTCACTTTGTACGCCCAGATTGGGTTTTGCCGCGCCGCGAAGCCGCAGAATAAAACAAGTCAGGGGCAACCATGATCAAGTTCGACTTCGACAACACCTACGCCAAAACGCTTGAGGGGTTCTATACCCCTTGGCAAGGCGCGGTTGCCCCCGACCCAAAGATCATACAATTCAATCAATCTCTTACCCGCGATCTTGGACTTGACCCCGAGGCATTGAATACCCCAGAAGGTGCCGCGATTTTCTCTGGCAGCGTCGCGCCAGAAGGCGCCGATCCACTGGCCCAAGCCTACGCAGGTCATCAATTTGGCGGCTTTTCACAACAACTCGGCGATGGGCGGGCGCTGCTCTTGGGCGAGCTGTTAGACAAGGACGGCAACCGTTTTGACCTTCAACTCAAAGGGTCAGGTCGCACGCCATTTTCACGTGGTGGCGACGGAAAAGCGGTGCTAGGCCCCGTCTTACGTGAATACTTGATGGGCGAAGCAATGCACGCATTGCGTGTACCGACGACACGCGCGCTAGCCGCCCTGACAACTGGCGAAGAGGTCATGCGCGACGGCCTGAAACCCGGCGCGGTATTGGCACGGATCGCTTCCAGCCACCTGCGGGTTGGCACATTCCAGTTCTTCGCCGCCCGCCAAGATTGGGACAAAGTCCGTCAATTAGCCGATTACGCCATCGCACGTCACTACCCCGACTTGGTATCCGCAGATGACAGATACCTGCGCTTTCTCGGCGCTGTCGTGAACCGCCAAGCCGACCTGATCGCAAAATGGATGCACGTCGGATTCATTCATGGCGTGATGAATACCGACAACATGACAATATCGGGCGAAACCATCGACTACGGCCCCTGCGCGTTCTTGGACAGCTACGATCCTGCAACGGTTTTCAGCTCTATCGACCGCAACGGCCGCTACGCATTTGGGAACCAGCCCAACATTGCGCTCTGGAACCTCACACGGCTTGCCGAGACACTGTTGCAACTGATCGACGCAAAGGACGACGATAACGCCATCAGCTTGGCGACCGACGCCTTGAACGGATTTAACGACCGCTACAACGACGCTTGGACCACAGGTATGCGTGCGAAAATCGGCCTCTCGACAAACCAAGAAGGCGACACTGAGTTGCTCAGCGATCTGCTGGAAATCATGACGGAACAGCGCGTGGATTACACTCAATTCTTCCGTGCGCTAGCCGATGCGGCAACGGGCGATGATACTAAACTGCTGACCCTACTCACTGATCCGGCGAAAATCGCGCCTTGGCTCGCCACATGGCAGCACCGCCTACAAAGCGAGCTACAAAACCCAACCGAACGCGCCGCCGCGATGAACAAAATCAACCCAATCTACATCCCGCGCAATCACCGCGTCGAAGAAGCACTGCAAGCCGCTGAAGCTGGTGATCTCGCCCCGTTCAGCAAACTGCTCGGCGTGCTACAGACGCCATTCACCAAACGCGCAGGGCTCGATGACTACGAAGGCCCAGCCCCCAAAGACGCACCTATTTACCAAACATTCTGCGGCACTTAAAACCCAATGTCATTGACATAGCCCGCTGAACCCCGCTCTAGCTGGTCTATAAAAATTGGCTCAGAAAGGCCGTTGATGGACCAGCCCAGCGCATATTTAGAACTACTGCTTCTGGGCATTCTGGGTTGCGTGTTCTTCTATTCGCTGTTCACAAACGTCATTCTGAAATCGGTCTTAACCTTACCCATCATTTTCATGATCGTCGGATATTTCAGCGCGGACGCGATTGAAACAATCGCAGAGCCCGCCGTGCTTGACGAAGGTAAACGCCTGCTTGCCGAGATCACGCTGATCCTCGTGCTGTTTTCCGACGCAAGCCACGTGCGGTTCAAAACGCTCAAGATGAACTTTAGCGTGCCGCTGCGCATGTTACTGATCGGGATGCCGTTAACCATCGGGCTTGGCATGATCGTGGCCTATCTTTTGAACCCGCAAAGCGGGATCGCGATGGCCCTCCTGACCGCCGCGGTCCTGACGCCAACCGACGCGGCGCTGGGGCAGACCGTGGTCACAAGCAGCAACGTCCCCGAACACCTGCGCGAAACAATCAACGTCGAAAGCGGCTTGAACGACGGCTTGGTGCTACCGTTTGTATTGTTCGGCGCGATCCTCGCATCCGCCGATATCGCAGGCGCAAACACAGACGGACTTGCGCAAAGCGCTGTCATCCAAGTTGTTCTTGGCCCGCTTGTCGGGATCGCCTTTGGCTGGATTTTCGCCAAGACCATGGACTACGCGCAAACCTGCGATCTAATGGCCGAAGCCGCTGGTGGCGTGGCGTTCTTGGCGGTCGCTTTTTCGGCCTATATCGGGTCCGAACTTGTGGGCGGCAACGGGTTCATCGCGGCTTTTGTCGCGGGCATGGTGTTTGGTAATACATACACCCATAAAATCCACTTTATCAGCGAATTTATGGAAGGCGTCGGGCAGTTATTAACCATGTTCGCGTTCCTTGCCTTCGGGGCCCTATTGCTACCCGTCGGGTTGGAACACATCACATGGCCGACCACGATCCTGGCACTGTCATTCCTCACTGTTGTCCGCATGCTACCGATCTGGTTGTCGCTACTCGGCACCGGATTGGCTTTGCGTGAAAAGCTATTCCTCGGCTGGTTCGGACCGCGCGGATTGGCGTCGATCCTGTTCACGTTAATCATGATCGACGAATTCGAATTCCCCGGCGAACAAGAGCTTCTGGCCTGCGTCGCCATGACTGTCTTTCTATCAATCATCCTGCACGGCATCTCGGCAGCACCACTTTCCCGCTGGATCGGGCGCGTGGCAAAATAAAAACGACCGCAAATTCGGTCACAACTTGGCAAAACGCGTGGCTCAAACCGCGCTAGCCCTTCCAAGAATGGACCGATTGTCTTATTCGGGCACAAACGAAGGGGACTTCCATGTCGATCAATAGCTTTGGCCATCTTTTCCGGTTCACCACTTGGGGTGAAAGCCATGGACCTGCCTTGGGTGCAACAGTCGACGGCTGCCCCCCCGGTGTCGCGTTAGAGGCCCCGATGATCCAGCAATGGCTCGACAAACGTCGCCCCGGCTTGAACAAAAACACGACACAGCGCCAAGAAGCCGACGCAGTCAAAATCCTGTCAGGCGTATTTGAAGGCGTGACCACAGGAACGCCGATCCAACTGATGATTGAAAACACCGACCAGCGGTCCAAAGACTACGGCGACATCGCCAACACCTTCCGGCCCGGTCATGCGGATATCACCTATCACCAGAAATACGGCGTGCGGGATTATCGCGGTGGCGGTCGGTCATCTGCGCGTGAAACCGCGTCGCGCGTTGCGGCTGGTGGCGTGGCGCGCGAGGCAATCAAAGCGATCGCACCGAACATCGAAATTCGCGGCTACATGACCCAGATGGGCACCAAGCAGATTGATCGATCGAAACTGGATTGGGGTCAGATCGACAAGAACGATTTCTTCTGCCCTGACGCGGATGCTGCCGCAGAATGGAACGATTATCTCGCGTGGCTGCGCAAAGATGACCACAACTCTGTCGGCGCGATTATCGAAGTCGTCGCACGCGGTGTGCCTGCTGGCATCGGGGCGCCAATCTATGGCAAGCTCGACACCGATTTGTCCTCTGCGATGATGTCGATTAACGCTGTCAAAGGCGTAGAAATCGGCGAAGGCATGGCGGCGGCGGCACTAACGGGTCGCGACAACGCAGACGAAATTTCCATGGGTCCAAACGGGCCAGAATATTCATCGAACCACGCAGGCGGCATCCTTGGCGGGATCAGCACAGGCCAAGACATCGTTGTGCGCTTTGCGGTGAAACCGACGTCGTCGATCCTCAGCCCGCGCAAATCGATCCGTATGGACGGCACGCCAACCGAAGTGATCACAAAGGGGCGTCACGATCCTTGTGTTGGCATCCGTGCTGTCCCTGTTGGCGAAGCGATGATGGCCTGCGTGATCTTGGATCACTTGCTGCTAGATCGCGGTCAAACTGGTGGTGTGCGCGGTCAGATCGGGTAGCAGCGCGGGGGCCAGCCCCCGCACCCCCGGAGTTGTTTCGGCAAAATGAAGAGTTACGGCCGCACTGGTTGTTTGCTGAGTTGAACAGCCAAAATGCCGCCAGCGATGATCACCACCCCTGCGACATCTAACAAGCCGATTTTTTCCCCCAAAAGCGCTGCGGCCGTCGCTACGCCAAGAAACGGGTTGAGGAAGTGGAATGTTGACGCCTTGACTGCGCCAATGCGGCCAACGAGCATGAACCACACCCACGTTGCCATCAGGCCGGGGACGATGGTTGTGTAGATGAAGGCGACGATGAGTTGCCAATTCCACGTGATGTCGAAGCTTTCCCACGCAAGGGCAGGCACCCATAGCACGGCGCTACCGACCAGCATCTGAAGTCCGACAATCATCAAGACGTTGCCGCCGGATGCAGCACCAAGCACCGCCAGTGTGGCCACAGTCAGAGACACAACCCCGATCATGCAAAGCACAAGCCCGTAGATATCGACGCCACCTGAGATCCGTGCGCCCATAATCAACGCCACGCCGATCACGCCAGCAACCAGGCCAGCGACGCCAAGGGGTCGCATGCGTTGCCCAAGCAACAACCAACCGACAAGCGCCACAAGCAATGGCATCGTCGAGGCAACGATTGCAGCCAGCGACGCTTCGATTGTTTGCATCGCGACAAAGTTCAAACCGAGGTATAGCGCGTTCTGGCAAACGCCAAAGACAACAACGCCAATCCATTGTTGTCGCGTCAGTCGGGCATTTTGACCAAGCGCCAATGCGATCAGCACGCCGATAATGCCAGAGACCAAGAAACGCAGGGCCAGCGCAGTCAGGGGTGGCGCGAATTCAACGATGACCCGTGCCGATGTGAACGCTGATGACCACATCGCCGCAAAGGCCAACCCCATTAAGATCGCGCGTATGTCCATGTCATCTGTCCAACGAAAAAGGGCCGCCAATCTGGCGACCCTTTCCTAATCTCGTAAGATGCGCAACGCTTAGTCGTTGACGCTGTCTTTCAATGCTTTTGCGATTGTCATTTTGACAACTTTGTCCGCGTCTTTTTTGATCTGCTCACCGGTGGCTGGGTTGCGAACCATACGCTCTGGACGCTCACGGCAATAGATTTTGCCAACGCCAGGAAGTGTCACAGCGCCGCCGCCGGATACTTCTTTGGTGATGATGGAAACGATACCATCAAGTGCGCCTGTCGCGCCTTTTTTGTCCAAGCCGGTTTCTTCGGCGATTGCAGCGACAAGCTGCGCTTTTGTCATAGGCTTCGTTGCCATGTTCAGTCTCCCTCGATTTATACTCTAAACAACCCGTAGGTCCCCTACCGTCTGAACGAACGGTATCTGGTGGCTATCCACTACAGTTTGTATGTGCTGCGCAAGGAAAATAAGTAGGTTATCACTGATTTTTGCTTATTTTCACGGCGAATGCGCCTTTAGAGGAACGCGGTCTCCTCAAAGCTGCGTAATTTCCGGCTGTGGATGCGTTCTAGCGGCATATTCCGCAGACGTTCCATCGCTCTGATTCCGATCATCAGGTGACGAGCCACCTGTGTTTTATAGAAATCAGTGGCCATGCCGGGCAGTTTCAATTCACCATGTAGCGGTTTATCCGACACACACAAGAGCGTCCCGTAGGGAACCCTGAACCGGAAACCGTTGGCGGCGATTGTCGCACTTTCCATATCCAGCGCGATGGCGCGGGATTGTGACAGACGTTGCACAGGCCCCGCTTGCTCGCGCAATTCCCAGTTCCGGTTATCAATGGTCGCGACAGTACCGGTCCGCATGATCTTTTTCAGCTCGTAGCCACTCAGTTCGGTTACATCTGCCACTGCCGTTTCCAAGGCAATCTGGATTTCCGCTAGCGCTGGGATCGGCACCCAAATCGGCAGATCGTCGTCCAGCACGTGGTCTTCGCGCAGGTACGCATGTGCCAGCACAAAATCACCCAAGCTTTGCGAATTGCGCAGCCCAGCGCAGTGCCCCACCATCAACCACGCATGTGGCCGCAGTACAGCAATGTGATCCGTCGCGGTTTTGGCGTTTGATGGACCAACACCGATATTCACCAGCGTAATGCCTCCGCCGCTTTTGCGTTTCAGGTGGTAGGTCGGCATCTGCGGCAGTTTTGTCGGTGCATTCAATGGCGCGTCGGCGTCGGTGATCTCGACATTGCCGGTACTGACAAAGCTGGTGTAGCCACTCTCGGGGTCAGCGAGCATCAAACGGGCGTAGGCTTCGAATTCTTCGACGTAGAACTGGTAGTTTGTAAACAAAACATGGTTCTGGAAATGCTCTGCCGCCGTCGCTGTGTAGTGCTGCAACCGCGCCAGCGAATAATCCACGCGCTGTGCCGTGAACGGTGCTAATGGCGCGGAACCGTCAGGGTAAAGAAATCCTGCCCCATTTACGATGTTATCATGCGTCGTACTTAGGTTTGGCACGTCAAACACGTCACGCAGCGCGAAATCCATCGAGCCTTCTTGTGGTACCGTCATGTTGGCATCATTCGCCACCGCAAAATGGACCGGCATCACCGTATCAGACACACCAACAATCACAGGCACGCCGTGGTTTTCGATCAAAAGGCCGATCTGCTGCTCAAGATACCCTTTGAACAAGTCAGGCCGCGTGACGGTCGTGCTATATTCACCCGGCTCTGCGACATGGCCAAAGGACAGGCGGCTATCGGCTTTGGTATAGCTAGTCGTTGTCAGGCGGATTTCGGGGTAAAAGGCGCGGTATTTATGTTCCGGTGTTTTGCCTGACACTGCGTCGGCAAAGTTCTTGCACAGGAATGCGCTAGCCGTCCGGTAAAGATCGTTCAGTCGGGCCACGGCAGCGACGGGATCGGTAAAGACTTCGGGCGCTGGCACATCGGGTGACAGCAAGGTGCGTGTATTTTCATTCATCATATTCTAAATCACATATTCTTAAGTTTCGCAGCAGCGTCGCAAGGTGTCATGCGGCGCCATCAGCAACAATTATTCTTCTTCATTCTCAAACAGCGACGTCATCTCGAACGTCGTCACATCCACGAGACCTAGATCAGAGATCCGTAACTCTGGAATGACAACAAGCGCGAGCAACGAATGCTGCATATAGGCATTGTTCAGCGTGCAACCACATGCAGCCATCGCCGCAACCATTTTGTCGGCATTCGCGGCAACCTCTGCGGCGGGGCTGTCGGACATCAATCCGGCAATCGGCAATGCCACTTGCGCCAGCTCTTCACCGTCTTTCCAAACGGTAATGCCACCGCCGATTTCACCTAAGCGATTAGCGGCTTGCGCCATACAATCCCGATCAGTGCCGACCACAATCATATGGTGACTGTCATGGGCCACAGTAGAGGCCATTGCCATTTTTCCGGTATAATTAAAGCCGGAGACAAAAGCGTTCACGACATTTCCCGTCGCCCTGTGCCGTTCAACCAGCGAAATCTGACAAGTGCCGTCTTCGCCTTCAACAACCCCATCGATCACAGGCAAGTTCGCCCGCAACGCTTTGGTCGGGGCTTGGTTTTCGACAACGCCGATCACCTTCACAGTTTGGCGCGGTGCATTGTTCGGCGCGGCGATGGCAAAGTCGGTATCGCTTAGAAATTTACCCATATTGACTGTTTTGCGGGCATTTTCCGGCCAATCGTAATGCGGACAATCCACGGCGATTTTACCCGCTTCTGCGACTTTCACACCGCGTGCATAGACCACCTCAATCGGCAGCGTTTTCAGATCAGACGTCAGAATCACATCCGCACGGCGACCCGGCGCAATCGACCCAAGCTCTCGTTCCAAACCAAAGTGCGTCGCCGTATTGATCGTCGCCATTTGCAGCGCGATCAGCGGATCACAACCGCAGTCAATCGCATGACGCACAACGCGGTTCATGTGACCGTCGTTCACCAGCGTTCCCGCCATACAATCATCGGTACAGAGGATGAAGTTACGCGGGTCCAACCCCTTTTCCGTCACCGCCGTAATTTGGGTTTCGACGTCATACCACGCAGACCCAAGCCGCATCATCGACTTCATCCCCAACCGGACACGGGCAATCGCGTCTTCTTCGGCGGTGCCTTCGTGATCGTCGGCAGGGCCGCCAGCCACATAAGCACTAAACGGAATGCCCTTGTCAGGCGACGCATAGTGACCGCCGACGGTTTTGCCAGCGTTCATGGTCGCAGCCATTTCGGCCAACATTTGTGGATCGCCGTTGATCACACCCGGAAAGTTCATCATCTCGCCCAGACCGATAATACCGGGCCACGCCATTGCTTCGGCGACATCTTCGGCGGAAATCTCGTAACCGGTCGTTTCCAGACCGGGGGCAGAGGGCGCGCAAGACGGCATCTGCGTGTAGATATTCACGGGCTGCATCAAGGCCTCGTCGTGCATCATCCGCACACCGTCCAGACCCAGCACATTCGCGATCTCATGCGGATCAGTGAACATCGTGGTCGTGCCGTGCGGGATCACGGCGGCGGCAAATTCCGCAGGCGTCAACATACCGGATTCGATATGCATATGACCGTCGCACAAACCGGGGATCAAATAGCGACCAGCGGCGTCAACCACCTCTGTTTCAGGTCCGATGCAATGCGACGCATCCGTGCCAACATACGCAAAGCGACCTTCGACAATCGCAACCTGCCAGCCGTCCAAAATTTCGCGTGTCTGTACATTCACAAGGCGACCGCCTTGGATCACAAGATCAGCATGTTCGCGCCCTGCGGCAACAGCAACCAAGCGGGGGGCCATTTCAGCCCAAGTTTTAATGTGATGTTCCATCCCCAATGGTTTCACTGAATTGCGATTTGCGCAAGAGGGACAAACGCAAACAGGCCGCGACGAAATGAACTCCGTCACGGCCTGTCAAAGTCAGGTGTCAGTCGAATTATTCGCTGAATGTCGCCAGATAAGCATAGATGTCGGCCGCCTGCTGCGCGTCACGTACTTTGTAGGACATTTTCCCACGAGCACGGTTATCGCCCAGCGCCTCGCGCAAGAAACCCGTAGGCTCCATGATGTAGCCAACAACAGATTCTTCGTCCCAAGTCGCACCAGTTTCACCGTATTCCACGATGGAATTGCCGTAGCGGAAACCGTCTACAGTGCCCGGTGCATTACCAACGAGACCAAACAAGTTTGGACCTGTGCGTGCAGCGCGACCTGCAATGACGTTACCGCCCGCATCCGCGATGACGTGACAAGAAACACATTGGCGGTCGAACTGCTCTGCACCAGCAGCCGCATCGCCTTCTGCCAATGCAGGGGCGGCGAACATCGTCAGTGCGGCTACCATATTCAATGTCTTCATGATCGTATTCCTCTCGATCTGTATTCAGGTGCCGGATGCGTGTCGCGATCCAGCATTCAATAACGTTAGCGCCTACGCGCAGCGGGTCCAGCCCTCGTTGTAAAACTCTCTGTGACCTAGCGGGGGCCGACGCATGAGACGATTTGCGCGGGCTTTTCGCTGACCTCAGGAATTTATAAATGATCAATGCCAGCGCGCATTACAAGGTCATAGACGTAACGCATTGGATTCGTTCGCAAACCAAAATTTCACCCTGATCTTTCGCTCGCTCACCCGCGATAGAATCACGGGAAAGCAGAGATATCTCAACCCGTTTAGTGGCCGCTGTGATCGCTATGACCTGCGTCACCGTGGCTCAGGTCTTCGACGTCGAAAGTCACGTCAATGCGGCCCGCTTTTTCGAAAATCAGCGTGGCATCGATCTTTTCACCAGCTTCAAACGGATCGCCGTCCAGACCCATAAACATGACGTGCTTACCACCTGGCGCGAACGTCAGCGTTTCACCGGGCGCAATTTCAGCCGCTTCGATGTGGCTCATCTTTGCGATGTCATTCTCAACGATAGTGTCGTGCAACATCACCCGCGGAAAATCAGCTTCGATACCGATTAGCGTATCCGACGTATCGCCATTATTCGTGATCGACAGATAGCCAGCACCCGACATCGCAGTCGCTGCCGTTGTGTTCGCGACAGGGTGGTCAATGAACAGGTCCCCGACCGTGAACTCATGTGACATCGCAAGCGATGGCGCTGCGACAAAGGCCAGTAAAGTCATAAACTTGCGCATACGTAAGCGTCCTTAAACAAAGAGTATTTCACATCGGATATTGGGGAAAAACGCGCCGATCAAGGTGCATATTGTCTCACCTACGCAGACCTGCCGTGAATCTCTTTACGCTATTGTAACCTCTGTTCGCGATAACTGGTCGGGTTGAATTGGAAGCGAGGCTATCAAATTGAAAATGGGGCGCGAATCTTCGGCGGATTTGCTTGCGGCCAGTTTAATTGACCCGCTGACGATTCCGGCTGTCTATCTGAAACCAGATGGGGTGATTATTCACCACAATACGGCGTGGGTCGATTGGATCAGCCATGATCCAACGCCGATCTTTGGACCCAATATTTGCAGCCTGATCCATTCGTCACAGCAACATGCGTTTATGAAACGGTTAACACCCCACGGGCTGACCGCCGGCGATGGGTGCGTCTTTCGGACCACCCACAAGGGCCGGTCGATCTGGTTCACGGCTGTTGGCGGTGTGGACAAATGGAACACAGGTATCCTTGGCCTCGTCGTGCCTAGCCGCAGTTGCGATATGCAACCCGATGGATACCAACCGCAAAGCTGTTTCTGGTCCGAGGTGATCGATAACCTGCCCGACGGGTTCTGGTCCTATGATCGCACACTCGCGCAGTCATTTCGTTCTGACGCGTGGTTCGAATTGCGAGGGCTCTCTAAAACCAATAGGGATGACACGTCGCGCACCAGACAGTTGGCCAGTATTCATCCTGACGACCTACCAAATGTCATTCAAGCAACGCGCGCGCTGCTGCGGAATGGGATCTGTGATGTACAATTTCGGGAACGGCACGCAAATGGTCACTGGATCAACGTGCGTTCTCAAGGCCGCGTCACCGAACGCAACGCAAACGGCAAGCCGATGCGGTTAATCGGCACCGACAGCAATGTCACAAAATTGCACGAAACGCAGTCCTCTCTCGACCAACTCAAGACGCTTGAAATGCGGTGGCAATTTGCGATGGATAGCGAATTGCACGGCCTTTGGGACGTCGATTTCGCAACAAACAAACGTTATTATTCAGAAGGTTGGCGATTTATTCGCGGGCTGGGCGGCAGTCACCGCGATTACATGAACACCGAAGAATTCCTTGATAACATTCACCCGCTAGACCGTGGGGCCGTGGTTATGCGTGTGAACGCCGTTGACCGTGGCGATATTGACGAATTTTTTGATGAATTCCGCGTAAGGCACACAGACGGTCGCTGGATTTGGGTGCTGTCGCGCGGTCAGGTCATTTCGCGTGGCAAAGATGGGCAACCCACCCGCCTCATTGGGACTGACACCGACATCACGCGGGTCAAACAGTTGGGCAACGAATACGATGATGTGGCCAAGCGGCTAGAGCTTGCCGTCAAATCCTCGGGAATCGGTGTTTGGGAATTCGACATGGAAGCCCAAAGCGTCGTTTGGGACGAGCAGATGTACGAAATCTACGGGATTACCGACCCCGAAAAAAAACGGTCCCCCACAGTTTGGGAAGAGCACCTGCACCCCGACGACAAAGACGAGGCCATCACCGCCAGTTTAGCGTTTTTGCAAGACCGCACCGACTATGATTTATCCTACAGGATCATCCGCGAAGATGGTGAGACACGGTATTTGCGGTCCACAGGGCATCATTTCATCGACGCACACGGCACGCCCAAACTGATCGGCATCATCTGCGACCTGACGCGCGAACACGAACAGGCCAGCGCTTTGCGGGCAGCGAATGCCAAAACCGTCGAACAAAACACCGCCCTCGAAGCGGCGCGCGCGGACATGGAATACCAATCCAACCATGACGCGCTAACGGGTCTCCCGAACCGCCGCAAACTCGAAGCGTATTTAAACGACGCCAGACAACGCCGGATCGCCAACAACATGCGCAGTGCCGTGCTGCACATCGACCTTGACCGTTTTAAACAGATTAACGACACGTTGGGCCATGCCGCTGGTGACGCCGTTCTCAAACATGTGGCAGACATTCTCAGCAGCGCCGCGACACCAAACAGCATCGTCGCGCGTGTGGGTGGCGACGAATTTGCCGTCTTTCTAGACCACGCGCCCCGTGACGCAGTGTTGGGTTATTGGGCCCGCGATCTAATCCAAGCGGCAAAACACCCTTTCATCTACGAAGGTCACGAATGTCGGCTCGGGTTCAGCATCGGCATCGCAGTCGACGAGACCGCCGAACTCGACGACTCGGCGCTGTTCTCAAACGCGGACCTCGCGCTCTATCAGGCAAAGGCCGAAGGGCGCGGTCAGATGCATTTCTATTCGCCGGGCCTCAAATCAGCAGCGCGTGCGCGACGCCAATGCGCGGACGACATGATCATCGGGCTCGAACAAGGCCAGTTTCAATGCGTCTACCAACCACAATACGCCTGTAGCACCTTGGAAATTGTCGGGGCAGAAGCCCTTGTGCGGTGGGATCACCCAACACGTGGTCGCCTTGCGCCTGACGCCTTTTTAGATGTCGCCGAAGATTTGGATATCGTGGCGAAAATCGACCAAGTTGTCTTTGAACGCGCTCTCGAAGACTCCAAGAAATGGCGCGCCTCTGGAAAACATGTGCCCCAAATCTCGGTCAACGTATCCGCGAAACGGCTGCTAGATCCCATGTTGGCGATGCGCATTTCTCATCTCGCGGACGAAGAACAGCGTTTCGCCTTCGAACTACTCGAGTCAGTTTTCTTGGACGATGCGGACGCCAACTTATCAACGAATCTCGCATGTATTCGAAATCTTGGCATTTCGATTGAGGTTGATGATTTTGGAACTGGGCACGCATCCATGGTTGGCTTGCTGAACTTGCAACCGGATCGGCTCAAGATTGACCGCCAGTTGGTGATGCCGCTGGTCCGCAGCCAACGACAACGACGCCTTGTCGCCTCAATCATCGAAATTGGTCATGTCCTCGGCATCGCAGTCGTCGCAGAAGGCGTCGAAACCCAAGAACACGTCGACGTCCTTGCAAGCTTAGGGTGCGACTACCTGCAAGGATACGGGCTTGCCCGCCCGATGAGCGCGGCAGACCTGCAAGAGTTGCTACCTGAGCTGTAATTCATCTTGCGGCCCTGCCTGATATCGCCATGCTGCGGTGAATTAATTTACCAAACAAAAGGCGCTCTCACATGGCAAAACTCGCATTTTTAGGTCTTGGGGTGATGGGCTATCCGATGGCTGGACACCTTCAGGCAGCTGGCCACGACGTCACAGTTTACAATCGCACAGCCGCGAAAGCGGACGCTTGGGTCAAAGAACACGGTGGTTCGTCTGCCGCCACCCCGCGCGATGCTGCTGCTGGGGCCGATCTGGTCATGGCCTGCGTGGGCAACGACGACGATCTGCGATCTGTCACATTAGGCGACGACGGCGCGTTTGCCGGAATGATCGATGGCACGATCTTTGTGGATCATACGACGGTATCAGCAGCGGTCACGGCAGAATTATTTGCGGCAGCGGCCGACAAAGGCATCGGATTTGTTGACGCCCCCGTCTCTGGCGGACAAGCGGGCGCTGAGAACGGCCAACTTTCAATCATGTGTGGCGGTGTGCAGGCGCAATACGATACCGCCGAAAAAGTCATCACAACCTACGCAAAGCTATGCCGCCGTATTGGCGACAGTGGCGCAGGCCAAATGACCAAAATGTGCAACCAGATCGCCATTGCGGGCCTCGTGCAAGGACTATCAGAAGCGCTTCACTTCGCTGATAAAGCAGGGCTCGACGGCGAATCCGTAGTCGAGGTGATCAGCCAAGGCGCAGCTGGCAGCTGGCAGATGTCCAACCGTTACAAAACCATGATCGCAGACGAATTTGACCATGGGTTCGCGGTAGACTGGATGCGCAAAGACCTCGCCATTTGCTTGGCAACGGCGGACGACAACGGCGCGAGCCTGCCTGTCACCGCCCTTGTCGATCAATTTTACAAGGACGTTCAGAAACTAGGCGGCGGACGCTGGGATACATCATCGCTTCTGAAACGCCTCACATCCGTTGGATGACACTTTTGCCGAGGGTGCATACCACCCTCGGCTTACGTCACAACATCTGGCGTCGTTCGCCCAATCGCGGCCTCAAACCCCAAGATCGTATGGGCCGCCGCAATCACATTCGCCAATGCGTCTTGCGCATCTTGATCCAGCAATTCCGGATCGTCCTCTAGAATCTCAAGATACAGCCGCAGCGTCGCACCGGTCGTTCCGGTCCCCGATTTGCGCAGCACAAACCGTGCACCGTCTTCAAACATGACGCGCAGCCCTTGCTGGTGGGAAACCGATCCATCAACCGGGTCATTGTAGCTAAATTCATCCGCCGCACTGACCGTCAAATCGCCGAACGACTGCCCAACAAGATCGCCCAAGCGGTCACGTAACCCGTCAAAAACTACATCTGCCTGATCGGTCGGGATCGCTTCGAAATCGTGGCGCGAATAGTAGTTCCTCCCATAGGTCGCCCAATGCGCCTTGAGCAATTCCGCCACGCCTTGCCCCGTTGCCGCGATAATATTCAACCACATCAACACCGCCCAGAGCCCGTCTTTTTCCCGGATGTGGTCCGATCCAGTGCCAAAACTTTCTTCGCCGCACAGCGCCACTTGCCCGTCATCCATCAGGTTTCCGAAAAACTTCCAGCCTGTCGGGGTCTCGAAACAAGGTAAATCAAGCGCCGCAGCAACGCGGTCCACGGCAGCAGACGTCGGCATCGACCGCGCCACACCGCTAAGCCCTTTTTTGTAGCCCGGCGCGACGGTGGCATGGGCCGCAATCAACGCGAGACTATCCGACGGGCTCACGTAACACCGCCGCCCGACGATCATATTGCGATCGCCATCCCCGTCAGACGCCGCGCCAAAATCAGGACCATCGTCGGCAAACATCACGTCCATCAACTCGTGCGCCCATGTCGGGTTCGGGTCAGGATGCATTCCGCCAAAATCGGGCAGCGGTGTGTCATGCACCACCGTGCCTTTCGGCGCGCCAAGTCGGTCTTCGAGAATTTCGCGCCCATAAGGTCCGGTAATCGCGTTCATTGCATCGAATTGCATGGTGAAATTATCCGCAAACAACGCGCGGATCGCGGCAAAGTCGAATAATTCCTCCATCAGATCAGCATAATCAGTCACCGGATCAACGATCTCGACCGCCATATCGCCCAATGTGCTGTTGCCAATTGCGTCGATATCGGGCGCGTCGCCTTCCAAAATTTGATAGCTGTCGATGGTTTTCGTCCGCGCATAAATTGCGTCAGTGACGCTTTCCGGCGCGGGGCCACCGTTGGGCGTGTTGAACTTGATCCCGAAATCTTCGTCGATACCGCCGGGATTATGGCTCGCCGATAGGATGATCCCGCCGTCCGTTTCATGCAGCCGGATGAGATGCGATGCAGCAGGCGTGGACAACAAACCACCCTGCCCCACGATCATTTTTGCAGCGCCATTCGCGGCCGCCATCCGCAGGATAGTCCGCACAGCAACGTCATTATGAAACCGTCCATCGCCACCAAGCACCAACGTTTTGCCTGCAATGCCACCAATTCCGTCGAAAATCGCTTGCACGAAATTTTCAAGGTAATGCGGCTCCATGAACACCCGCGCTTTTTTGCGCAAACCTGAAGTACCGGGTTTTTGGCCATCAATGGGGGTCGTTGGAATAGTCGTCATAATGCTTCCTTACATACTGACCAAATGGTTACTGGGTTGCGGACCAGCACGGCAAGAGATCATTTTCAGCTGGGGTCGCATGGTAAATACCACGCGCAATCGCGCGGCTCAAACACACAGCGGCGGCATGGCCAATCGCAAGAAGAGCGGCATCATCCACCGGTGCCGTGGCATCACCCGTTGATAGCGCAAAAACCAGATCGCCATCAAATGGCGTGTGGGCAGGAACGATCGCACGGGCCATGCCATCGTGTGCAGCAACCGCCACGCGCTGACATTGCGCTTTGGTCAAAGCGGCATCGGTCGCGACAATTGCGATTGTGGTGTTCATAGGCTGGCCAGATAGGACCATCGCAGCCGCTTTTTTACTGTCCGGTAAGTCGCCAAGGTTTGCAGTAGGGTTCACGCCCAGCCCGCCGAACTCGCCGTCAATCTCGTAAGGAGCTGCCCAAAAATGCGCGGACTCGGGCGTTGTCACGGACCCAATAGGGTTCGCCGCAACCAATGCGCCAACCGTGGTGCCATCGGCCAAAACTGCCGATGCTGATCCAAGCCCACCCTTTTGCATCGCAGCCGTCGCACCCGTTCCCGCGCCATGACTGCCCAGCGCAAAATCGACATCCGCCGCATCAAACGCCGCACGTCCCAAGGCGCGGTACGGGTTGTCCAACCACGCTTTGTCACCGCCGTTCACGAGATCAAACAGGATCGCGCCCGGCACCAAAGGCACGGTCATGGACCCAACCGCAAAACCACGTCCTGCCGCGCGAAGCCCGTCCATAACGCCAGATCCGGCATCCAGCCCGTAAGCCGACCCGCCGGACAAAAAGAGCGCATCAACCGCAGGAACCAATTTGTCTGGCGCCAATAGATCCGTCTCTCGCGTACCTGGTGCGCCGCCCATGACGTGCACAGATGCTGTGAACGGTTTATCGCCACTGACAACGGTTGTGCCGGTTTTGATCTCTGCGTTCTGCGCATTCCCCACGCGCAAGCCTCTGACATCAGTTATCAAATTCAAAGGTCCGAGCTTCATCTTGTCTGATCCAATTGGCCGCGCAAGCGCGGATTCTTTTAAGGGTTTGCCTCCGGCGGGGATTTAAAGAAAGCCAAAGAAGCGAAAGGTTAGCGCGTGGCTTGATCGTCGGGCAAAGTCGGCGCCGCTTCAAGCAGGGTTTGAGTGTAGGGGTGTTTCGGGTTTTGAAAAACGTCTTCGGTAGCGCCTTGTTCAACGATTTCGCCGGACTTCATGACCAGAACACGGTCTGTGATCGTGCGGACGACTGATAAATCATGCGAGATGAACAGGTAGGATAGCGGTCTTTCGCGGCAAAGTTTCGCCATGAGATCCAGCACTTGGGCACGGACAGAGACGTCAAGCGCGGACACCGCTTCGTCAAAAACGATGAGTTCGGGGTCAGTGATCAACGCCCGCGCAATGGCGATCCTTTGCCGTTGACCGCCCGAAAATTCGTGGATGTATTTTGTCGCATCTGCAGGCGTTAACCCAACATCAGTAAGCGCTTTTGTAATCGCATCAGACCGCGCCGCGCCGGTTGGCGGGGTATCAAGCAGGTGGAAAGGTTCGCTGATCAGGCGGTCAACGCGGTGGCGGGGGTTGAATGATCCGTAAGGGTCTTGGAACACCACCTGCATTTTACGCCGCACATCTGCGTTTGGCTTTTTGCCCGAAAAAACGGGTGCATCATTCAGCGTAATTGTGCCGGATTGCACGGGTTCCAGCCCGAGAATTGCGCGTGTTAGTGTTGATTTTCCACATCCACTTTCCCCGACGAGTCCCAGTCTGTCGCCTTTGTTCAGTTCAAAGCTCACGTTGTTCACCGCACGAAACGTGCCGGGTTTTCCAAACAGTGTTTTGCGCGGCGTACGGTAATCGCGGGTTACGTTTTGGACGGATAGAAACGGAGCAGAATGGCTGTTCGTCGGTAGGCTGACCTTGTGGCCGGATGCGGCAAATAGCGCTTTGGTATAGGGGTGATGCATGTTGCGCAGCAGATCGTCGGTCGCGCCTTGTTCGACCAAGTGCCCGTGCTGCATCACCACGATCCGATCGGCCATGTTCGCCACAACCGCCAGATCATGCGTGATCATCAACAGACCCATGCCGAATTCATCAACAAGGTCGCGCAGCAGATCAAGGATCGTTGCTTGGGTGGTGACGTCAAGTGCGGTTGTTGGCTCGTCCGCGATCAGCAGCTTGGGCCGTAAGGCAATAGCCATCGCAATCACGACGCGCTGCCGCTGCCCGCCCGATAATTCATGCGGATAGCGCGACAGCGGGAACCGGTCATTAGGCAGGCCCACACGTTCAAGCATTTCAGCCGCCCGCGTCATTGCCTCGGCTTTAGGCGCAGCACGATGCACAAGGATCGTCTCGGCGACCTGATCGCCAATCGTTTGCACGGGGTTCAGCGCGGTCATCGGCTCTTGGAAAATCATGCCGACGTCATTGCCGCGCATCTTGCAAAGTGCGGCCTCTTCGGTGCGCAAAATATCAACGCCATCCAGATCAATCTGGCCCGTCGCGGTAGCACCGCGCGGCAACAAGCCCATGATCCCGAGTGCGGTCATCGATTTCCCGGACCCGCTTTCGCCAGTGACCGCCACGATCTCACCTGCCCTGATGTCAAAACTGACATCATGCAAAATCGGCTTGCCATTGATCGTGATGGATAGGTCTTGAAGAGAGAGCAACGTCATGTGCGATCCACCCTGATCCGTGGATCCAACACGTCGCGCAAACCGTCCCCCATCAGGTTTAACCCCATGACCATCAACACAATTGCACCACCCGGCATCAGGGCTGTATGCGGTGCGAAGCTGACCAGTGTTTGCGCGTCGGCCAGCATGCGCCCCCAGCTTGCCGTGGGAGGTTGTGCGCCCAATCCGATGTAGGACAAAGCGGCCTCGGCCAAGATGCCAAGCGAGAATTGGATCGTGCCCTGTACGATCATCAGGTTCAGGATGTTGGGGAATATGTGTTCCCACGATATGCGGAATGCTGATTTTCCGGACACCCGTGCCGCTAGGATAAAGTCGCGTTCCCAGAGGGATAGCGCCGCGCCGCGTGTCAATCTGGCAAACACTGGAATGTTGAAAATGCCGATGGCGATGATTGCATTGATCGCACCTGCGCCGAACACCGCCGTGATCAGGATCGCGATGACCAGCGACGGGAATGCAAAGATCAAATCGTTGCCGCGCATGATCAACTCGTCCAGCAACGATCCCCGCCGCGCCGCCGCCCATAGGCCTAGCGGCACGCCAATCGCCATGCCGATCCCCACAGCCAGCAACGCCACCGCAATCGACGTGCGCGCGCCCATCATGATCATCGACAGGATATCGCGCCCGTATTGGTCGGTGCCCAACCAGTTGGTCACGTTGGGCGATTTCAACTTGTTTGGGATGTCGAAGGCTTCGATGTTAAATGGCGTCCAGACGAACGATACCAACGCGAGCGCCAGAAAAACCACGGTTAAGACGATGCCAATCCAGAGCCCCTTCATGTTTTTGTCCTTAACCGTGGGTCTACCGCCGCGTAGGCAATATCGACCGCGAAATTAACCACGATCACGACAAAGACGAGCAGCATCACCACACTTTCCACGACGATCAGATCGCGTGCGCTGATGGCTTGAAAGATCAGCCGACCCAAGCCCGGTAAAAAGAAGACTTGTTCGATGATGATCCCGCCTGCCAGCAGGAACGAGAACTGCAAACCGATGATTGTCAGCACGGGGATCAGCGCATTGCGTACCGCGTGTTTCCATAAGGCTTGGCGTTGCGACAGGCCTTTGGCACGTGCTGACCGTATGAAATCTTCGCCTAGCATGTCCAGCAGTGACGACCGCATAACCCGCGCGAGAATCGCGGCTTGGGGAAGCGCTAGTGATATGGCGGGTAGGGTCAATGCCTTGATTCCGCCAAAGAAACCTTTGTCCCAGCCCGGAAATCCACCAGCCGAGAACCAGCGTAGATTGATCGCGAAAATCAGCACCATGATCATCGCGAACCAGAAGTTCGGGATCGCGACGCCCAATTGCGTGGCCCCCATCACCGACATATCGCCAACACCACCGCGTCGCGATGCAGCGTAAATTCCCGCAGGAAATGCGATCACCGTGGACAGGATCAGCGCATAAATCGCTAGCGGTAACGACACGACAACGCGGTCTGCGATAAGTTCTGAAATGGGTGATCTATAGGTATAGGATGTACCGAAATCCCCGCTCAACATGCCAGTGACCCACGTAAAATAGCGTTCGACCTTGGACACATCCAACCCCAGTTCTGCCCGCAATGCGGCCACCGTTTCGGGCTGTGCGTTCAGACCTAACATGAACGACGCGGGGTCGCCCGGTGCGATCTCGATCACGACGAAAATCACGACAGACGCCACGATCAAACTAATCACCAAGGACAGCAATCGTCCGAAAACATAACGGATCATAGTGGATAACTCTGCTTGCCAAGCCACATCAACAATGTATCAATCGCGCTGTTCTCAGGGCGGGGCGTAATTCCCCACCGGCGGTATGTGGTAACACGAGCCCGCGAGCGCCTTCCGGTGGAAGGGTCAAGCAGATCAGGTGCGATGCCTGAGCCGACAGTGATAGTCTGGATGAAAGAGAACGCGGATCGCAGCACCCTTTTGGGTGACGTGATACGTGTGATGCCTTGGGTGACGTGTCGATTGTTACAAAAGGAGATCACAAATGACACCACCCCGTTTTGCGTTCATCAAAGCCAAATGGCACGCCGATATTGTCGATCAGGCGCTTGTTGGCTTTCAAGAATTGATTCCAAATGTTGACGTCTTTGACGTGCCGGGCGCGTTTGAAATGCCCCTGCTGGCCAAGCGTCTTGCCGCGCAATACGACGCTATTGCTTGTGCGGCTTTGGTCGTGGATGGCGGGATTTACCGTCACGATTTTGTAGCTGATGCCGTGGTCAAAGGGCTGCTGGATGTGGGCCTGCAAACCGACACGCCGATCCTGTCCGTGTCCCTGACGCCGCACCACTTTCAAGACACGGCGCATCATGTCGCGATCTACAGCGAACACTTTAAGATCAAAGGGCGCGAGGCGGCGGATGCGGCCTTGTCCATCACGGGCGTGTATCGAAATTTGCATGTAGCCGCCTGACGTTAGCTGCCCCCGACGCATCACGTCGGGGGCATTTCGTTTACTCTGCCCAGCTAAGTGCAGTCACATCAACCGACGCCGTCGGCTGGTTTTCCCACATGCCTTGCAACTCTGCTTTCACAACCGTCGGATAGGCCAGTTCGAACAGGTATCCGTTGACGTAATCTTCCGAGATCATCGTTTGGGCCTGAGCGAGCAACGCTGACCGCGCGGCTGGATCGGCGGTTGCTTCCAACTCGGTCATGATCGCTTGGAAATCAGGGTTATCGTACTGGAAATAGTAGTCGGGATTCGCGTAGATGCTGATGTCCATTGGTTCAGTATGGCTGACAATCGACAGACCGAAATCCTTGCCGTTGAACACTTCTTCCAGCCATTGCGCCCATTCGAGGTTGCTGATTTCAGCCTCAATCCCAACGTCACGCAGTTGCGCCGCGATGATTTCACCACCTCGCCGTGCATAGGACGGCGGCGGCAGTTTCAGCGTGGTCGTAAAGCCGTCTTCAAAACCAGCCTCGGCCAGCAGCGCACGCGCTTTTTCAGGATCGTAGTTCGAATTCGCCGTCAGATCGACGTAATCGGGGTTATGGGGCGCAAAATGCGTCCCGATTGGCGTGCCGATCCCGTACAGCGCACCGTCAATAATCGCTTGGCGGTCAATCGCATGGCTCACCGCCTCGCGCACAAGCACGTCGTCAAACGGCGGCATTTTATTGTTCATCGCAAGGATCGTTTCGCCCTCGGTATTCCCCCGCAGCACGGTGAAACGTGGATCGGCGTCAAATTGCGGCAGGTTTTCGGGGGCTGGGAAGCCTGCAAAAGCGTCAACATCTTCGGCCATCACAGCCGCAAAAGCCGCTGTCGGGTCGCTGATAAAACGGAATGTCGCGGTTTCAATCGCGGGGGCCTCGCCCCAGTAATCATCGTTGCGGGTCAGTTCGATTTTGTCGCCCTGCGCCCAGTCGCTGAATTTGTAAGCGCCTGTTCCAATTGGGTTTGTCGCGATGTCAGCGATGCTTTCCTCGGCCACGATCACTGCGTCGCCCCATGCCATGTTGAACAGGAACGACCCGTTCGGCTGGGACAGCGTGACTTTGACAGTCAACGGATCGACCGCTTCCACCGATGCGATACTTTCGAACAGCGCCTTCTGCGCGTTGGTGCTGTCCTCGGCGCGCGCCCGATCAAGGCTGAACACCACGTCAGCGGAATCCATCGCCGTGCCGTCGTGGAACATCACACCAGCGGCGAGGTGGAAGGTGTAGGTCAGGCCGTCCTCTGAAATGTCCCAGCTTTGCGCGAGGCTTGGCACAACGGCGCCATCGGATTCGAAACGTGTCAGCCCTTCAAAGACATTGTGATACATCACCGTGTCAATCGCTTGCGCGGCACCGCCCGTTGGGTCCAAATTCGGCGGCTCAAGTTGAACCGCAATCGTGACACTGTCGTTCGCCAAAGCGCCTGTCGCGCAGATTGCGATGAAAGACGACGTGATTAATGCCTTAGTGTACTTCATAAGTGCCCCCGTTTTTGTTGCGTTCACTGTTGACGGAACGTTCAGTCAAATCAAGCCCTTCGCCATGCGAAGCCGATCATCGCGCTGCATCTGGCCTATGGCACCAGCAGTTTGACGAGGCTACGCGCCATGACTTTGATGCTGTCCATCATATCGTCAACGCCGATGTATTCGTCCGGCTTGTGCGCCAGTTCCAGAATGCCCGGACCGTAGGCCACGCAGTTCTTCAGCTTGCCAATCCGGTCGATGTGTTTCTGATCGTATGTGCCGGGCGAGGCCACAAATTCGGCCTCTTTGCCAAGGACATGCGCGATTTCGGCAGCCACGGTCGCGGCAATCGGCGAATTCCGGTCGGTCATTGATGGCAGCACAGAATTCAGTTCGGTCATGGCATAGTCGAACTTGGGCCGATCCGCCTTGAGCCCTTCGAGCAGCGCTTCGACTTCCCCGCGTACTTGGTCCAGCGGTTCTTCGACCAAGAAACGGCGGTCGATCACGACACGGCAGGAATCTGGGACGCAATGTGCTGGCAGTCCGGTGAAGTCGTCGGTTTGCTCTGCCATACCGCCGTGAATCGAGTTGATGTTCATCGTAGATGATCGCGCACCTTCGGGCACCACGGGCATGTCGGTGTGGCGGCTTGCCATGAGAGGGTAGAGATCGGTCTCGAATTTATCCAATACCGCCCCCATATGCCGGACGGCGCAGTCGCCTAGGAAGGGCATTGAGCCATGCGCGATCTCGCCGAATGTTTCTATCTCGGCCCACCACCCGCCGCGATGCCCCAAGCACACGCGATCTTTGTTCAGGGGTTCGGGGATGATCACGTGCTGCACACGCTCGGGCGCAAAAAAGCCTTTCTCAGCCAGATAAGCCACGCCACCGTAGCCACCGGATTCTTCGTCGGCTGTGCCGGAAATCTCGACCGCGCCGTGGAAATCGGGGTAGACCGCAAGGAATGCTTCGGCCGCAATAATCGACGCGGCAAGCCCGCCTTTCATGTCGCAGGCCCCGCGTCCGTAAATTTTACCGTCGATTAACTCACCACCGAACGGGTCAGTCGTCCAACCTTTACCCACTTCGACAACGTCGGTGTGCGAATTAAAGTGAACGCAGTCGCCCGCATGCTTGCCTTCGCGCCGCGCGATCACGTTCCAACGCGGGTAGCGTTCGCTATCGCCGGGCGTGCCGTAAGCGCGGACCAATTCGATCTCAAATCCTGATGCCTTGAGCCGTTTTGCGAGAAAATCACAAATCGCTTCGTAATTTTCACCCGGCGGGTTCAGCGTAGGGATGCGGATCAAGTCACCGGTGAGTTGGATAAGGTCGCAGCGACGGTCTTCAATCGCGGCCATCAGGGCGGTCATTTGTGCGGTGTTTTCAGTCATGTCGCCACCTTTGCCTAAGGCGTGCTGACGAGCAAGCGAAACTGAAACCTTCCCCGCGGGGAAGACGTGCGTTGTGGTTTGATTTTGTTAAGGCACGACAATTTGTGCCGAGCCCGATATCAAGCCCCGTCCATCGTGCTTGGTATCCACCAGTCACGGCCACGTGCCGTGGTCACATATTCAGGCCAGCGAAAGTGGATTGGCGGTTCATAATCGCATAATGGCGGGATCGCATTTTGCGCGGTTCGGTTCTGGAATTCATCCATCGCGGCATCGCGGGCGGTTTTATCTTCGAGTAGTCGCAGCGCCGAGAGCGCGAGGATTTTAGCCGCGGTTTGGACCATCGGATCAATCGTCGCCGGAATTCCGCCCAGCGCATTCATCACCCAAGACGGATAAGTCACGCCCTTTGGGGCCTGCAAAGCCGGACGCGCCACATAGAATCGGGCGGTCGGCGCATGCCACGTCATGTCGGTATAATCATCGGACGTTGAGTTAATTTGGGACGGCGGCAGATCGTGGCGCAGGATTGCTTCGGCGCTTTGTGGATCAATCAGACGGGTCATCTCTGGAATAAACGGATCATCCATCGGCGTCAGGCCAAGGTTCGTCTGCACTTCGCGACCGACCGCTTTGGCGGCCTCATTCCAAACAGGCGCACCGACGTGCTGCATCGCGTCCCAAACTGTGCTGGCAATCGCGTGGTTCGCCAAACCGGGCCGCGATTTGCAGACCCAGTGCCGTTCCCAGCGACAACCCGTCATGTCAGCGGCAGCTTGAGCATTGCGGTCCAGAACGGCGGTGATTTGCTCGGCCATCGCGATGTCAGGCGTCCGCATCATGTATTGGATTTCAGCCAGACCTGCTGGCAGATTGTCGGCTGTGGCTTGGCCTGCGGTCAGGATTGCTTCGGATATCGACCAGCCGCCTTGATGCGGTAGCATACTGTCGCGCAGGGATTTCGACGCGAGATACATCATATTGAGCGCATCATTTGCACCGGGGGCACGCACGGCGGAATGGCTTTGGGGGATCGGCGTGTCTGTCGTGCCCCATGTTTCAGGCTCGTCACAGATAAAGCGATAGATCATCGAATAGGCCGCACCACAGTGGGTGTCCCAGCGCACCGTGTTACACATCGGCAGCATATAGAACGGGTGAAACGATAGGATCGCGGCAAGCCCGTCGTAGTATCCAGCAGCCGCGTGAATGGGTTTTGACCCGCGTACCTTTTCCGCAGGCTCGCCTGTAAAGCGCAGCCCGCCTTTGATCCCGTGCTTTTCCATCGCGGCTTTTGTCGCCAACAATCCACCGAGCCCTGCAATACCGAGACCGGAGTGCGGATCGGTGTGACCGCCCGCTTGATATCCGAGCCCTGTGCGTGGGGCGCGGTGTGTGACAGCCGCCTGACAATTACCCGGCACGGCGTCGTATTCTGCGTACATTCCGATGATCGGACCATCGCCGTTTGACCATTCCGCACAGAACGCTGTTGGCATTCCGGCGCTGCCTTCTTCGACCACGAATCCCTCTTGGCGAAGCCGTTTCACGTACCACGCCGCAGATTCGTATTCCCGCCAAGCCGTTTCGCCGTAGCCGAATATCGTCTGACAGGCCTGTGACAGGTCAGATGCGCTTGCCTCTACGTAGCTTAGCGCGGTGGTTTGTGCGTCAGAGATCATCGGAAGCCTTTCATTTATTAAGGAAGTTTGATGCAAAATAGCTAAGGTTGCTAGGGATTGTTTCGCGAAAACCCGCCCCCATTGTTCCCGGATCGACGCCAATCCAACCACAAAAACGTGATTAAAGGCCCTTAAACAACAAAGTCACGTCACCTTTTAGCCTAATTTGAATGACATTTCCTGATGCCAAGCACGACGGATCTTCCCGTCTATTTATATGTTTGAAAGCTGGATGTGATATGGGCAACGAAAACGCAGCAGAGATTGGCGCAGAGATCAGCACCGACGAAGATTTCGTCGACGAGTTGAAACCGGGTACGCAACTGATGCACGGCCAATATACGATCACAAGCTTCCTGAATGCGGGGGGGTTTGGGATTACATATTTGGCGATAGACAGTCTTGACCGGAAGATCGTCATTAAGGAATGTTTCCCTGGTGCGTTCTGCCGTCGCAGTCGGTCGATTGTACAAGCACGGTCTCGCGCGCACCAAAAAGAACTGAAATCAATGGTTCGCCTGTTTGTGCAAGAGGCCAAGAGCCTAGCCAAACTGTCCCACCCGAATATCGTGGGTGTGCATCAGGTCTTTGAAGATAACGATACTGCCTACATGGCGCTCGACTTTGTTGAAGGTCGCGACATGCTGGACACGATGGATGATCCGGATGCGAACGTCGCGCCGTCATTGATCAGAACGATGTTGATCGAAATTCTGGGCGCTGTTGGATTTATTCACAGCCAAGACATCCTGCACCGCGATATTTCACCAGACAACATCCTGATCGGCCAAGACGGCCATCCGGTTTTGATCGACTTTGGTGCTGCGCGCGAAGAAGCGACGAAGCAAAGCCGTGTGCTGTCTGCGTTGAGTGTGGTCAAGGACGGGTATTCCCCGCAGGAATTCTACATCGCTGGGTCAAACCAAAATGCGTCGTCGGATTTGTATGCGCTGGGCGCGAGCTTCTACCACTTTATGAAGGGTGATACCCCGCCGAATTCACAGGCTCGTTTGGCCGCACTCGCGTCAGGCGACAAAGATCCGTACATCCCGCTGAAAGGCGCGATTGAGGGCTATGACGACAATTTCCTCGCGGCGATTGATAAGTCGCTTGAGGTGCTGCCAAAGAACCGTGTTCAATCTGCGCAAGAGTGGCTGGATATGATCGACGGCAAGCATTTGCCTGCGCCTGTTGTTGCAGCACCGACGGCCAATGTGGCCTCTGCGGTTGCAGCGACGACGGAAGCGACACAGGGTCGTTCTAAGGCGTTTATCCTGATGGCATCCGCTGCTGCGATTGCTATTGTTGGTGTTGGCGTGGCGTTTTCGGTTGGTGCATTTGATACGGCTGAAAAAGCTGAAGTGATCTCGGCACCTGCTCAGGCGGAAACGCAGACATCGGAAGCCGCGTCGGTACTGGATGCTGAGGCAGATGCTGCAGCTGAAGCGCTAGCCGTCGCCCAAGCCCAAGCTGATGCCGCAGCGCAAGCCGCTGTTTTGGCTGTAGCTGAAGCTGCGCAACCACAGACGATTACGCTGGTTCCTGCGACGGCTCATACGCCTAAGCCGCCTACTGACATCGACGACGCGCACAACATGCCTACAGTCAGAAACGGTGCGCCTGAAAAGCCAGTGGCGACAGTGAGCGCGTCTTTGATCGATAACGATATGGTTCACTTCGCAAGCTTTGCTTCCCTTGGCAAAAGCGCCGACTTTGAGGCTGATGCGTTCGGAATGACTGAAACGGTGCCTGCTTTTGCTCTCGGCAATGAAATCGTGACGAAGCCTGATTTGGACGATTCAGTTGTTCAGTCGAGCTGGACTGTTGATCTGCCGTTTAACGCGTCATCAACATCATCCCGCGTGATCGGAACCGTTGATCTGGAAGCCCCAAGCTGGGCGAACGAAGGCGTTGAAATTGACACGGTCAATGGCCGTTCCATCGTCAATCTCGATGGGATTGAGGGTGCTTTGCAGACCTCCGTGAAACTGGCTGACGAGACCGAGTTGCAAGTCAACTTCGGCATTCGCGACACAGCGACCGGCGTTCGGACCGAGCAAAGCTCTGTGATGCCAATCATCCAGAAGACCGAACTGTTAAATGGTCTTGGATTTGAAACACGACGCGCTGATGACACATGGGTCACAACCGTCACCGATGTGCCTGATACCGCAAACACTGATCTGAAAGTCGGTGATGAGGTTGTGGCGTATATGCTGACATCCGAGTTGGTGAATGACCGGACGTCTCTCAAGGCGATCATGAATCGTGAAATCGCAGACGGCACTTCGCTATTTAGCTTTGCTGTGAACCGTGACGGCGTGATGTGGATTACATCGCTCGATTACACCGACAGCGCACAATGACATCAGCCTGTGCCCAACGAAAAAACAAGAGGTAGTTCCAATGAAATTTTTGAGTGATCTATTTAGCCGCAAGCGCGTGGACGCCAAACCAGCCGATGCACCTGTTGAAAACTTTGCCGATATCACAGCGCATGCTGATCAGGTTCGCCAACAAGTTAGCACAAGTGCGGTACTCGACAACGTCAGCGAAAAAGTCACGGCGAAAGCCCCCAAAGCTAATATTTGGGACACTGACGAAGACTTGCCGCCTGTTGCTACTCTGCCAGAAATGCGCCCAGCTGCGGCCCCTGCCCCTGCAAAAGCGCCATCACGTGCACGCCGGACCAAAACACGTCTGATCGGTTTTGAAAGCAGTTCCGGTGTAGTTGATCTGTTCGACAGTACACCTGCTGCTGCACCGACAAAGCGCGCGAAGTTTCCTGTTGGTTGGGCGATTGTTGTTGATGGACCAGGTCGTGGCGAATGTTTCTCGTTGGAAGCAGGCATGTCGCAGATCGGTCGTGGCGAAGATCAGGCGATCCAGCTTGATTTTGGCGACAACGCGGTGTCCCGCACCAATCACGCGGCTATTGTTTACGACTCTGAGACCCATAGCTTTTTGTTGGGACACGGCGGCAAAAGCAACCTTGTGCGCCTGAATGACAAGCCAGTGATCAGCAACGAAGACCTGAAAGACGGCGATATGATCCGTATCGGTGAAACGACGCTGCGCTTTATCCCACTGTGTTCGCCAGAGTTTAACTGGGCCGACCAAAAATCCAGCGAAGAGGAGTCTGACGATGTGGCGATCGCCTGAACCACGCTACGACGTAGCGTCTGCGCTCTGCCAGGGCGGCCGTGACTATCAAGAAGATGCGATTGTTACCGACTTTCCGTTTGGTTCCGACAGCGGTGTTGTCGTTCTTGCTGACGGTATGGGTGGTCATGCGGCTGGTGATGTTGCCTCGAAAATTGTTGTCACAGAAGTCTTTAGCGAGCTGAAATTCCAATCTGCGAACTTTCACGAGTTTGAAAAAGACATCCCGTCGATGATGATTGATGCCACTGCTGGCGCAAACGTCTGTGTCCGCGATCACGTCCGTGACAATCCTTTGACGCGCGGTATGGGCGCCACGATGGTATCCCTCGTGATGGTTGAAAACCGGATGTTCTGGATGTCGGTTGGCGATAGCCCACTGTATCTGATGCGCGGTGGTAAGCTGCGTCAGTTGAACGAAGACCATTCAATGGCGCCGCAAATCGACTTTATGGTGCAATCGGGTTTGATCGACGCTGATGTGGCGAAGAACCATCCAGATCGTAACTGTTTGACCTCTGTGATTTTGGGTGACCGGATTGCAAAGTCCGACTGTCCGAATGATCCGTTTGGCTTGGAAATTGGCGATATTGTGGTCGTGTCCTCAGACGGGCTTCAGTACCTTGATAACGACGTGATCCAGAAGATCCTGCACAAATACCGTCGTCGCAAAAGCGCCGAGATCGCAGGTCATCTGTTGGAAGCGATTGAAAAGCTGGGCGACGTCGATCAGGACAACGTGTCTTTTGCGGTGATCAAGTTGAACCACAACAAGCCAATGGACCGCGCAGTTCGCGTGAAACCTACGGATATCGTGGACACGACATCCCCGAATATGACCCGTGTTGTTCATCTTGATGATGCAGATGACACCCAAAAAACGGGTGTGGCTGCAAATGGCGAACCAGCGTTGAAACTGGTTTCTGGAGGGAAGTGATATGACGACAGTACGCGCTGCCGCTGATCAAGTTTATCAGGTGTTAAATGACGCGCTGTCGGTGGGAAAGATTCCTGCCGACACCGCTGAAACCGCACAAGCGCTGCTGACGCGTTTGCGGGACCCGATGCGCGTGACCTTGATGGGTTTCCCGAAGACCGGGAAATCCACGCTGGTGAACCTGTTGTTAAATGCGACGGTTGTGCCGGACGGGATCAGCCTGCCGACGACCCTATACGTGCACGGTGAAAAACCGACGGCTGTTCTGACGTTGACTGATGGCCGTCTCGAAACGCTAGCCGAGGCCGATCCGTTTCAGATTGCCGCTGCTGCCCCGATGTATGTCGAGGTATCGCTGCCCCTGCCCGCGCTTGGGCGGATCAGCATTCTAGAGGTCGTCGCCCCCGGCGTGCTTCAGGATCAGCAACGCGCGATGCATTGGGCCGCGAAGCGGACCGATCTGGCGCTTTGGTGTACGGATCATTTTGATACATCCGAACAGGCGCTTTGGGATACGATGCCCGATGCGATCAAAGACAACGGTTTTATGCTGCTGACCCATGCGGATCAGGCGCTGGCCCGTGGTCATCTGGAACAAACTCTGACTGATGTGCGCGAGAATCACGCCTATCAGTTCAACAAAATTCTGCCCATTGCGACGCCAGTTGCAATTGCTGCTCGCAAAGCTGACGGCACCGTTGATAAAACGATGATGCAGAAAAGCGGCGGCTCTGCCCTGATTTCCGCGATCCTGCGTCAGGTCGATTCGCGCCTGCAGGAAACTGTGGATCAGGCCGAAATCTTGGTCGAAAAATTTAAAGATGCGGTTCCGCAGGCGGTCTCTGCCCCGATCAATGTCGTGGAAATGAAGACAGCGCAGCCGGTCAATATGGCCGACGCTGCGGCGAAGCTTGCGCCTCGTCCGGATGTGAAATCGAAACTGATTGCGCTGACGCCGTCGCAACCTGCGCCGAGTGCTATTCCGTCGCCAGAACCTACTGCCGAAGCGCCAAAGAAGCCTCGGGTTGGGTTTATGCCAAAGGCTCGCGGCGCTGCGATTATTCCGCGTGCAAAGTCAGAGACATGCGACGCCTACGATCAAGCAATTGCGCATTTGACCAAGCAAGGCCGTGCGTTGACCCAAGATATTGCGGCCCACGACGCGCTGTCGCCTAACGATCTGATGACCGCGTCCGTCGATAACATCATGTGGCTGAGCGACTATCTTGAGGATCTCGCGATCACTGGCGATCCTGTGTTGGAAAAAACCCGTACACGCGCGTTGGACGCCGCCGAATTGGTGCAGCTGATGCAGATCGAACGCAACGAGACAGCGGCACTGGATGCGCTGAGTCTGGTGATTCAGTTGAAGCGTGACCTCGAATCCGAAATCGCGCTAAGCCGGCACAGCAGCCGCACTCAGGCTGCTTAAAATAAAGGGCTTCGCGTGCGGCAAACGACAATCGTTCAAGTTTTAAGCGAACTATTGCCTTAATTTCGCCGCGCACGACTGTTTCTTTAGACAGATCAATTGAGGGTTTTGGCCAGTATTTGGCCCAAACCAGAGCGAGCGACCCGCACAACGTGGGCAGGAAAGAACGTGAATATGGAAGAGTTGACCAACAAACCGGGTGAAGTGACCCAAGCGTCACAACCTGGATTCATGCGTATTGGCCTGAATAAGTTAGAGGCCTACCACGAAGAACTCGGCGATCTTGAGGACACCCTTTTCGACATCGAAAAGGTTGGTGGCCCCGAAGCCGCAAAGAAGGCGCAGAAGCTGGTTAAACAGCTGCGTGCTTTTGAGCCCAACATCACCATGATTGGTCAGATCAAGGCCGGCAAGACGTCGCTTGTGAACGCGATGGCTGGTCGTCCGAACCTGTTGCCTGCGGATGTGAACCCGTGGACATCCGTGATTACATCCTTGCACCTGAACACGCCAATGGCTGCTGGTGCGCCGCGCGCGTCGTTCCAATTCTTTGATCAAAACGAATGGGACCACCTTGTTGAGAACGGTGGCCGCATCGGTGAATTGTCGAGCCGCGCTGGTGCCGACGAAGAAATGTCCAAAGTCCGCGAACAGATCGGGCAGATGTACGAAAAGACCCGCGACCGTCTGGGTCGCAAGTTTGAAATGCTGTTGGGTCAACGGCACAATTACGCCGAACTCGATGATGATCTGATGCAGCGTTATGTCTGCATGGGCGACGATTTCGACGAGATTTCACAAGCGGAACAACAGGGTCGCTTTGCCGATATTACCAAATCCGCTGACTTGTATATGGATGCGTCGTTCTTGCCGATGCCGCTGTGTATCCGTGACACGCCCGGCGTGAACGATACCTTTATGATGCGCGAGCAAATCACGATCAAAGCCCTGCGCGATAGCCGGATTTGTGTCGTCGTATTGTCAGCTCATCAGGCGTTGTCGTCGATGGACATGGGCCTTATCCGTTTGATTTCAAACGTGAAAAGCCGCGAAGTTGTGATCTTTGTGAACCGCGTTGATGAATTGTCCGACCCTGCGAACCAGATCGATGAAATCCGCGCGTCCATTATTCAAACATTGGCCGACAACAACGGTCCGAAGAATTGCGAAGTGCTGTTTGGCTCGGCTTATTGGGCGAATATGGCGCTGGGCGGTGATCTGTCCGAGATCGTTGATGACAGTGCGAGTGCCCTGTTCAGCTACGCCGAATCGGTCATTGGTGATGACGCCACGGACATGGACCCGTTTGAAATGGTTTGGCAGCTGTCGGGTTTGCCGCATCTGTACAACGCGATTTCCGAACGGATCGCCGAAGGATCAGGCGCAGAGCGTTTGCAGTCGATCCGCAAGAGCGCGCAAAACCACGTCGGTGGCCTGCGTGCGTCCAGTTCGCTTGTCTCGATGCGCCTTGAGGGTGGCAAAGTGAAGACGATGGATGAAACGACGCTGACCGCGCATCTGGACGCGATTGACGCGAAACACATTCAAAAGCTGAACGATGGTCTGAACGAAGTTTTCACCAAATTCAGTCGTCGGATCGATCAATCTAACAAACGGTTCTTAGACCGCGCTGTTGAGACATTGATCCAACACCTTGAAACGAATGGTGAAAACGAGATTTGGCAGTATTCGCCTGATGGTCTGCGCATTCTGTTGCGCACCGGATATCAGGTGATGAAGAAAGATTTCACCGCGATGTGTAACGCCACCTTTGGCGATGCTGCGACTGATTTGACTGACCTTTATGGTCATGCGTTTTCTGTCGATGTCGATAACTTTACTGTCGCACCGCCGGATGCGCCGACTGTTCCTGCGCCCGTTTCTTTGGGCCAGACTATTGCGCTAGACCTACAAACGTCTTGGTGGAAAGGCTGGTGGCAACGTCGCAAGGGCTATCGCGCCTTTGCTAGCAACTTTTACGAGTTGATCGAGGCTGAAACCGCCCCAATCGTGGACGATTTAAAGCATCGCCAACTTGATGACATTCGCCAAACCGCCCTTGGTGAAATGGCCGATTTTCTTGCTGAACAACGTGGGATTTTGACTGATATCGCTGAGAAGTCCCAGATCGGTCTTGATGATCTAGAGGGTCTGTTCGGCATCACGGCGCAACAAGAGCGCGAAGAATTGTTCGACATCATTTTCGAAGACCTCGCGATTGGTGACGAAAGCTACGACTTTGAAACGACTAAGATTTCTGGAGGTGCTGCCGCATGACACATTCGACTTCGCTGAACCGTAAGCCGCGTATCGCACTTATGGGTGAGTTTAGTGCTGGTAAAAGTACACTATCGAACCTGTTGCTGGGGTCACGTCCTCTGCCTGAAAAGGTGACGGCAACACGCCTGTCCCCTGTTTGGATGGCGGCTGGATCACAGCCCCCGTACCGTGTCGATATTGACGGCACCGAAGAACTGATTTCGCTCGCTCACCTCGAAGAAATTGGCGTTGAAAATACTCGTGTGATCCGCCTGTTCTTTGAGAGCGATATTCTTGATGTCTGCGATCTTATTGATTTTCCAGGCATTTCTGACCCGAACATGTCAACTGACGTGGTCGACCGGATGTTGGACGAAGTGGACGCTGTTTTGTGGTGTACCCATGCGACACAAGCGTGGCGTCAATCCGAAGCCGCGCTTTGGGCGCAAATGCCCGAAGCTGTGCGCAAACGGTCAATTCTGTTGATCACGCGGTTTGATAAACTGACGACAGAACGCGATCGCAACCGTGTCTTGGCCCGCGTGAAACACGAAACCAAAGGCCAGTTCGGGGCAACATTCCCGGTGGCATTGCTACGCGCTTTGAATGCTGGCGAAGACTACGATGCTTGGGAAGAAAGTGGTGCCGCCGCGTTCACCGAACACCTGATCGAGATGGTTCAAGAACTGACACTGGCCGTCGCGGGTACAACAGAATCGCTCTATGTGTCCGGCGACAATATTGCTGAACCTGTGGACGAGGCCGAACCGACCGCATTGCTGCTGACTGATCCGGTTGTTGCGGGTCGTGACCCAGAGGCTGAAGCTGTTGTTCCGCGCCGTGTTAGCCCGCGTCGTGTATCGGCCGCTGATGGCACGGGCCACACAAGTCGCCCGTCTGCGTCGCGTTCGGTTTTCGGATCGGATGATCTGGATTCTGGTGCCAAATCCCAGATTGCGTCTTAAACATCACGCCCACGTCGCAGTCCCTTTCCCTGTGCGCCCGAATGTCATAAAAGGACTTTGGGTGTAACGGGATAGAGTGCGCAAGATATGGCCTCAGAAGAATTGGACGCGCTGCACAGCCAGTTTCCGCAGTGCGAAACGCTCGCATTTGCAGACTTGTCTGCTGATATGGTTTTGGTCACGAACACGGATGCGCCGCAGCAACGCGAGGCGTTGAATGCGTTATGTGCAGATGCCGCGAAAAGCCTTGGAAAACCCGGTAGTCCGAATTTCGGCGACGGGCAAAGCGACACAGCCTTGATTGCTACCCGCGAAAGGTTGACCATCTTTTTACGGGCAAGCGGTGAACCAGCAGACGTCTTGTGTTGCATTTGCAAGCCGACCATCGACGTGTCGGCGTTTCTGGCTGCCGCACGCCCGACGTTACAAAAAATCAGCAGCGGATCGTGACGCACCCGCTGCTAGACTACTTTTAACATGATGCAGGATCACCTTTGTGATGGATAAACAGACACTTGCCCAGAAATTGGCCGCTCTTTCATCCGCTGGCGAAAGCTTTGAAAACGGCCTGCGCGTCGTGTCTAATGGGGTTGAGCCGCCGATCCTGACGGCGATCCTGACCGAAGTTGACATGACCGTTCTGCCCCGCAAGTTGTCGTTCCGCATGAATGGCTCTGAGATTTCGTTAGTCGCTGGTGGCCGCCGTCTACGCGGTCTGGTCCAAGCATCCAAGGACATCAAAGGCGTGATGGGCGTGATCGGTAAATCTGTTTCACATGACGCGCCCGACGTCGTCGATGGCCTGCACAGCATTATCGCCCAATTCACTGCGACCGCTGGTCAGATGACGGTGGTTAGCGAAGATCCCGACGTGATGGGTGGTCAGTCCGACGCTGGTCTTACGGCGCAGAGCCTTGCTGACCATTGGAAGGTCGATCTGAACCCTGAACCACTCACGCCGATGATGGCGTTCGCGCGCGATTGCGGTGATCTGGTTACGGCTTGGGTCGTTCTTAAGGACAAATCTGAAAACCGGACTGGTGGCGATGGTGCGAAACTCGCTGTTCTGCGTGATACAATCGCCGAGAAATGGTCGACGTTTTCGGATTCAGTTGATCAGTTGGCTGGCGACGTTGGCTTTATTTGTTTGAACGATGCGCTGGGTGAAGCAGGGTCCGTGGCTATTGCCAAGAACGGATCAGAGGCCGCGATTTTGTGCTATGCATCTGAGAACATGGCGCAATTGCATGGTGCTTGGGGCAAAGCCGCACTTTGATGCGCGACTGCCGCTGCACGACCTAAAGACCCCTTATCAAAGCGTCAGGTTTCGCCCTTAGTCTGGCCTTAAAATCCACATAAATTTTTGTCAAATCCAGCGTGGACCGTCACGATTTGAGACGGGTTTACGAGAGAACCGCCAAGAGATCGCATAAGCGACCGGGCGCTCGTTTCAGGAAAAGTGGAGAATTTGAGATGGCTTTGAACAAGAAAACCGCGGGTCGTATTGCCAACCGCGCATTGATTACATTTGCCGTTGGCGCATTGCCGATGTCTGTTTTGGCCAGCGAGATCACACTGACTTCTGACGACGGGACCGTGAACCTTGTCGGCGAATTTCTTGAATTCAAAGACGATGCTTATGCCATCCGCACAGGGTTGGGCGATCTTTGGGTTGCCGCATCCAAAGTCCGCTGCGATGGCGATGCTTGCCCCGTCATTCATACTGTACCCGCCGCCGACATTGTAACCACTGACATTCAGATCGCTGGGTCCGATGCTGTTGGGCTCGGTATGATGCCAAAGTTGATTTCCGGCCTTGCCACACATCTGAACGTCAAAGCATCAGTCGCTGCGGATCAAACCGACGGCGTGATGCTGACCAGCTTGGTCAGCGATGGTGTGATCGGCAATTATCACGTCACATCGACGTCCTCTGGCGATGCCTTCGCGACCCTGCTTGATGGAACCGCCCAGTTTGGCATGTCGTCCCGCCGTATTCGCCCCGAAGAAGTTACCGCGCTGCGTGACAGTGGCGCTGGCAATATGATTGCGCCTGGTCAGGAACACATCATCGCGGTCGATAGCCTCGTGGTCATCACGCATCCTGACAACACAGTTCAGCAGATTTCGTTAGAGCAATTGCGCGATGTCTATTCCGGTAAGATCACCAATTGGTCTGAGTTGGGTGGCGACGATGCCCCGATTGCCGTCATTGGCCGTGAAGCTGGGTCCGGCACGCGGGACGTGTTTGAGGCCCGCATCTTTGGCGATGACGAACCGACGCTTGTTGATGGTGCAATGATTGTGGACGACAACAACAAAGTCGCCGCACAGGTCAACGCCGATCCTACTGCCATTGGTTTTGTCGGTTATGCGTTTCAGCAGGACGCCAAGCCGCTGACGCTGATCAACGAATGTGGAATGGCGATGACGCCTGACGCATTCTCGGCCAAGACCGAAGAATATGCGTTGCAGCGCCGCCTTTATCTCTACAATCGCGATGAAGTGCTGGACGCCTCTGCCCAAAGCTTTGTCGATTTTGTTGTGTCGCAGGACGCTGATGCTGCGATTACGGCCTCTGGGTTCATTGATCTCGGGATCAATCGCCGTGCGCAACCTGCCGACAGCGCCCGTGCGCTTGAGTTGATTGATCACAGCGGTGACGATTTTGAGAATGGTGTGATTGCACAGATGTTAGAACAGATGGATGGCTTTGATCGTCTTTCGACGACGTTCCGTTTCAACACCGGATCGTCCCGTCTGGATGAACGCGGGGCTGCTGACATGGCACGCCTTGCCGATTATCTCGCCACACAGCCTGACGGCACAAAGGTTCGGTTTGTCGGGTTCACTGATGGTGTTGGCCTGTTCACAAATAACCACGTGTTGTCCCAAGGTCGTGCAACGCAGATGATGGCTGAGCTTCAGGAATTTGCGGGCGAACGTTTGGCTACGCTTGAGATGGATGCCTCTGGATTTGGTGAACTCGCGCCAACCGCCTGTAATATCAGCGAAGACGGTCGCGCGATTAATCGCCGCGTCGAAGTGTGGATTGAGTCGATCAAAAGCTGACCCGGAATACGATTCTGACCCACGTTAAAAATGCTAAAGTCACCGCCGGATTAACGAATCTCTGGCGATGCATGCATACGCATATGCCAAAAACATAGGCATTTAAGGCAATTACCACCCAATCTCGACACGTTTTAGGCGTATTCGGAACCTTCTACACAACTGTACCTGCTCTTTAGGTCAGGTCGGCCCCTGCTGTGATTGCTTGCCCCTGTTGGCAGGCTTAACCAGAAGTAGATGCCAACCTTCTGATCAAGTTAACGGTCTATTATGTATACTGACGACAAAAATTTCTCTGGTACTGTCAAATGGTTCGATCCCGCAAAGGGCTTCGGTTTCGTCGTCGACGCCGAGTCTGGGAAGGAAGTGCTACTGCACGTCAACACGCTGCGCGAGTTTGGCATCAACACGATTGCGAAAGAAGTCGTGGTGGATTTTATTATTGAGGGAACAGAGCGCGGTGTTCGCGTTGCTCGTGTCCTCGAAATCCGCCAACCGAACGATGTTGTCACTTACGACGACCTGACGACTGAAGAAAAAGACACGCTTGAGCCGGGCTGTGTGAAGTGGTTCGATTCCGTTAAAGGTTACGGCTTTGTTATGTTGTTCCGAACCAACGAAGAGATTTTTGTGCACGCAGATATTCTGCGTAAATTTGGTATGGGTGAATTGTTTCCTGGTCTTGCCGTTGCTGTGGTCGTTGACCGCGGCGACGCGCAAAAGCAGGTTGCTGTGATCCAGCCGTGGAAATTTCTTACCTAAGACCAGCAATCCCTTGCCAGATCAGCCGCAGTGCCAGCGCGATCAAAATCCAATTCAGGACTTTGCCAAAGATTGCGTCGTTCATCCGGCGTAAAACTTGCCGCCCTAGCAGTGTGCCAAGTAGCCCTGTCGCGATCATAATCGCCATAAAACCAAGCCACGGCCCAAATGCGAATCCCAGCAAGCCAAAGACGATCACCTTTAACAGGTGTTGCAGTGTCATCAGGATCGCTTGGGTGGCGACATGGGCTTCGCGCCCTAAACCAAGCGACCGGACGAATCCCGCGACAAAAACCCCAGTCGCGCCAAAGAACATCGTCAGAAAGCTAGAGATCATCCCCGTGACCCACGGCCACCGCGTCAGCCACCCCGGCGGTTTACGCAGTACGGACCAGATCACAAAGATGCCGACGCCGATTTGCACAGCGCTTGGCGGTAGATCCACAACAATAGCACCGCCGATCGAGATGCCGATCACACCACCGACCCCAAAGGCCATAACGGGCGGCCAATAGGTGTGACGCCCCATGACAATTGCACGGTTCACGTTGGACCCCAGCTGGATCACCCCGTGCACAGGGATCAACGCGACTGGCGGTATAAGCGTGGCCATGAGCGCCAACAGTATCATGCCGCCGCCGATGCCCAGCGCCACCGTAATGAACGACCCGACAAAGCTGGCGGCAAACAGAAATGTTGCGATTGCAGGGTCTAAGCCTGCGTAAAAATACGTCATTCGCGAACTGTAGGCGGCGTTGTTGACCAACACCAGCACCCGTTGTGGCGAAATGCAAAAAGCGCTCCAGTTTTCACTGGAGCGCCATTTTTGTCTTACAGGTAAGTCGCTTAGACGATGTCGAGCGTCATAACCTTTGTCCAAGCTGCGACGAAGTCCGCCTTGAATTTGTCTGCGGCATCAGCGGATGCGTAGACTTCGGCCACGGCCCGCATGACAGAGTTGGAACCGGCAAGGATATCTACTGATCTCGCTGTCCATTTCAACTCGCCTGTTGTGCGGTCTACACCCTCGTAGCTGTCTTTGGACGTGGCTTTCCATTCGGTGCCCATGTCCAGCAGGTTCACGAAATAGTCGTTGCTCAACGTACCTGGCGTATTAGTAAAGACACCGTTCGCAGACCCGTCGTAGTTGGCCCCCAATGTACGCAGGCCACCCAGCAGAACAGTCATTTCCGGCGCTGTCAGCGTCAGCAACTGTGCTTTGTCGACCAGCATCTCTGCCGGCGTCCGCTGCAATGTCGCACCGTTGTAATAGTTGCGGAAGCCGTCTGCTTTTGGCTCTAACCAAGCGTAGGATTCAACATCAGTCTGCTCTTGCGTCGCGTCAGTCCGGCCCGGTGTGAACGGAACGGAAACGCCACTTGCTGCTTCAACAGCCGCGCAACCACCCAGAACGATCAGGTCGGCAAGCGATACAGGGTGACCAAATGACGCCTGAACACCGCGCAGGGCATCCAGTGTTTTTGCGAGTTGCGCAGGGTTGTTTGCTTCCCAATCTTTGGCAGGGGCCAATGCGATACGGGCACCATTGGCACCGCCACGCAAATCGGACCCACGGAATGTAGAGGCAGACGCCCAAGCGACAGACACCAATTCAGCAATCGACGGACCAGACGCGAGAATTTTCGCCTTCAGGTCAGCAATATGCACGTCGTTGATCAGCTCGTGATCGACAGCGGGCACGGGATCTTGCCACAGCTGCGGCTCTGCTGGTTTATGGTCACCCAGACCGCGCTCGTAAGAGCCCATGTCGCGGTGCGTCAGTTTGTACCACGCTTTGGAGAACGCTTTTTGGAAGGCGGATGGGTCTTTGTAGAACCGCTCTGAAATCTCGCGATAGATCGGGTCTTCTTTCAGTGCGATATCCGCTGTGAACATAGTCGGGACGTGCATTTTGCCAGCAACATGTGCGTCTGGTACGGTTTTTTCGCCGCTCTTTGGATACCACTGGTGCGCGCCGCCTTGGCCTTTGCCCAGTTCCCATTCGAGCCCCATCAGGTTGTCGAAGTACCCGTTGTCCCATTTGATTGGGTTGTCTGTCCAAGCCCCTTCGAGGCCAGATGAAATGGCGTGCTCGCCTTTGCCGGATTTGTATGTGGATGTCCAACCGATGCCTTGGTTTTCCAAAGGTGCCGCTTCTGGTTCTGGACCAACATATAGACCCGGATCAGCAGCGCCGTGACCTTTACCAAAGGTGTGACCACCAGCGGCAAGTGCAACAGTTTCCTCGTCGTTCATCGCCATACGGCCAAACGTGTCACGAATATCACGCGCAGAACCGAGCGGATCGGGAACGCCGTTTGGTCCTTCTGGGTTTACGTAGATCAAACCCATCTGAACTGCGCCCAATTCGCCGATCATCTGACGGCCTTCAGTATAGCGTTCGTCCTCGAGCCATTCGGTTTCTGGACCCCAGTAGATGTCTTCTTCTGGCTCCCAGATGTCTTCACGACCACCGGCAAAGCCCATGGTTTCAAAGCCCATTGTCTCAAGTGCAACGTTGCCCGTCAGGACCATCAAATCGGCCCAAGAAATCTTAGCACCATATTTTGCTTTGATCGGCCACAGCAGACGGCGCGCTTTATCAAGGCTTACGTTATCAGGCCAAGAGTTCAGCGGCGCAAACCGTTGGCTACCAGACCGTGCACCACCGCGACCGTCACCGACGCGGTACGTCCCTGCGGAATGCCATGCCATGCGGATGAAGAATGGACCGTAGTGACCATAATCGGCAGGCCACCAGTCTTGGCTGTCGGTCATCAGGACGGCCAAATCGGCCTTCACAGCATCAATATCCAGCGTTTTGAATTCTGCGGCGTAATCGAAATCGTCGCCCATTGGATTGCCCTGCGGCGTATTCTGATGCAGCATTTTCAGGTTCAACTGTTCAGGCCACCAGTGCTGGTTTCCCGTTGTCCCCTTAGCACTTTGACGGTTTACACCGCCCAAAACCGGGCATTTGCCTGCATTTGATTTATCGCCGTCCATGGCTCTACTCCGCTGTTGATGTCTTATTCACGCACTGCTTAGCAAAGTTTTAGAATTAGTTTAAGTTGAATATTCTGATTGCGACGATAAGTATGCCTTATGATAAACGTCACCTTAAAGCAGTTCCGCTACTTTGAAGCGCTTGCCCGGCATGGCCACTTTGGTCGTGCCGCAGACACATGTGCAATATCGCAGCCCGCATTGTCGATGCAGATCAAAGAGTTGGAAGAAATCCTAGGTGCGCCGCTGTTTGAACGTAGCGCCCGCCAAGTTCGTTTGACCGGCTTTGGCGAAGACTTTGCCGTCCGTGTACGAGAAATTCTGCGCGGCGTCGAAGAGCTGGAAGATTTGGTGCGTATGTCAGGCGATCAAATGGCGGGTCGTCTGCGGATCGGAGTGATCCCCACGATTGCGCCCTATTTGCTGCCCAGTATCCTGAGGCGATTGTCCGGCACTCATCCAGAGTTGGACATTCATGTCCGCGAAACCACGACGCCGCGACTCGTCCAAGAATTGCAGGATGGTCAGATCGACACGGCAATTGTGGCGCTGCCTATTGCGGAATCGTCCTTTACGATTGCCCCATTGTTCACCGAAGATTTTGTCCTCGTGCGTCCCGAAAAGGATGCAAACGAAGCGGTCCCGCATATCGATGACCTACAAACCATGCGCTTGTTATTGCTCGAAGAAGGGCACTGTATGCGCGATCAGGCGTTGTCGTACTGCGACAGGCAAACAGCCCGCGCGCGCGACGGATTGGACGGCAGTTCGCTGTCTACGCTGGTGCAACTGGTCGGCGCTGGTATCGGCGTGACCTTGATCCCCGAAATGGCCCTAAGCGTCGAGGCAAAGTCTGCCCCCGTTTGCGTCACCCGATTTGGCGGAACACAGCCTACCCGTACCATTGGGATGATCTGGCGCAAAACAAATCCACTGGCGCAACAATTGGTACAGATCGCAGAGGTGGTCAAAACGGCGGCGGGCAACGCGAGACTTGCAAAAGCATGACGCATTCTGGTGAAGTGAAAACATAGCACGCGCTGTTTGATTTCATCTTCACCGTTCAGGATTTCGCCCATGTCCACCGACCCGCTTTTGCAGCCTTATCAGTTGAAACATCTGACGCTCAAAAATCGGGTGATGACGACAAGCCACGAACCTGCCTATCCCGAGGATGGAATGCCCAAGGGGCGGTATCGCGCTTACCATGCCGAGCGGGCGAAGGGTGGTGTTGCTCTGACAATGACCGCCGGTTCCGTCGCTGTGTCGCGCGATAGCCCGCCGGTTTTCAACAACATTCTAGCGTACAAGGACGAAGTCGTGCCGTGGGTGCGCGAACTGACTGATGCTGTGCATGAACACGGTGCAGCCTGCATGATCCAGCTTACGCACCTCGGACGCCGCACGAATTGGAACAAGGGTGACTGGCTGCCTTCGGTCGCACCTGGCCATGACCGCGAACCGGCCCACCGCGCCTTTCCCAAAAAGATGGAAGACTGGGATATCGCGCGTATCATCGACGATTACGCCACCGCCGCTGAACGGATGAAAGCGGGCGGCATTGACGGCGTTGAGCTGTATGCGGGGGGTCATCTGTTGGACCAATTTTGGTCGCCTCTGTCGAATACTTTGCAGGGGCCGTACGGTGCAGACACGTTGGAAAATCGGGTCCGCATGACGCTGGATGTGCTGACTGCGATCCGCAAACGCGTCGGGTCTGAATTCATCCTCGGCGTGCGCGGCACGGTGGACGAGATGCAAAAAGGCGGCATCACCGCCGAAGAAGGCGTTCAAATCGCCACTATGTTACGCGACAGCGGCATGGTTGATTTCTTTAACGTTAATCGCGGACGTATTCACACCGATCCGGCCATGACCGATATGATCCCCGTCGCGGGTATGCGCAGCGCACCGCATCTTGATGTGGCTTCCGAAATTCGCAAAGCGACGGGCCTGCCAACATTCCACGCATCCCGCATCCAAGACGTCGCAACCGCGCGTCATGCGATCGCCGAAGGTCACCTTGATATGGTCGGAATGACCCGCGCCCATATGGCTGATCCCCACATCGTGCAAAAGATTTTGAGCGGTCACGAGGCGGATATTAGACCCTGTACAGGGGCAAATTACTGCCTCGACCGGATTTATCAGGGAGGCATGGCGCTGTGCATTCACAACCCTGCGACGGGTCGCGAGCAAGACATGCCGCATAAGATCACTCAATCGGACAGGCCGAAAAAGGTTGTGGTGATCGGCGCTGGTCCCGGTGGTTTAGAGGCTGCCCGCGTCGCAGCAGAACGTGGTCATAGCGTGGTGCTGTTCGAGGCCGCAGATAAGGCTGGCGGGCAAATCCGTCTGACCGCCCAAACGCCACGTCGCGTAGAAATGATGCAGATCATCGACTGGCGCGTCGCGCAATGCGAGGCGTTGGGCGTGACGATCCGGTATAACTCCTTTGCCGACGTGGATGACATTACCGCTGAAGCCCCTGATATCGTCATCGTGGCGACTGGTGGCATGGCCAATGTCGCGCTGTACGAAACAGATCGGGACGCCGAAAATGTTGTGTCGTCGTGGGATATCCTTTCGGGCGATGTAGCCCCCGCCGCGTCGATTTTAGTCTACGACGAAGCGGGCGATCATGCGGGGTTGCAGGCGGCTGAAATTGCGATGAAAGCAGGCTCTAACGTTGAGATTATGACACCTGACCGCACATTTGCACCCGAAGTGATGGCGATGAACCTGACGCCGTATATGCGCGCATTGCAGGCCGATAATGTGACGTTCACTGTGACCCACCGCCTCAAATCCGTAGCGAAAGATGGTAATAAATTGATGGCCACTATCGGCACCGATTATTCGGATCGTCTGACGACCAAACATTACGATCAGGTCGTCGTGAATTACGGGACGCTGCCGCTAGATGACCTATATTTCGACCTGAGAGAGCTGTCCTCAAACCGTGGCGAACTGGACCACGACGCTTTTATCAATCGCGCACCGCAAGCAATTCACACCAACCCTGATGGTACGTTTCAACTGTTTCGCATCGGCGACGCAGTGTCCGCTCGAAACACGCATGCCGCGATTTACGATGCGCTGCGGTTAATGTCCTGCGCCTAGCACGCCTTCGACCGACGCGTTTGTGGCTGCCACGATCCGAGCCTGATCAGAATGAGGGATTACAGCGGCTTGATTGCTACGAAGATATAGCGCTAATTCGTAACGTTTGTACCGATGCTGATGATCTGCGGTATGATTTGCGACAGCGCACGATCCCAGCGTGTAACCGGTTGTTGTGCAACAAAAACAGTATCATCGGGACGCAACTCAAATTGCGTCGCCAGTGTGAAATTTGCAGCGTTTCGCAGATCAAGTTGCCAAGCCGTCACAGCGCCAAATTCACGCGGATGGGTCGAGCCGCGCAGCACATAGACTTGGCTCACGTCGCCAGTCGACGACGCGATGCCGCCGTTTTCGAACAAGGCGTCGGCCAGCACGGCGCGGCTTTCATATGGCAACGGGAACCGACCCTGTTGGCCGACTTCACCAGCGAGATAAACATACTCGCGATTGTCCGCGCCTAAGTCGATGCGTGATTGGAAATTCTGGCGGGCTTCTTGCAAGTCAGCGCGGCGTAGGCCGATTTCGAGTTGTAGTTCCTGAAGTGCGGATTGCCGATTGCTTTGGCGGACATTCGCGATGGTCAGTTGCTGTTCGAAATACTGTTGAGCGCGATCCAGTTCAAACTCGGAATCCACGAACAGCACGTCGCCGTCTTGCAAGCGCGTACGGGTCAGTTGGCTGTTGGCGTAAAGCTGGGCAAGCGGGATCTGAAAAAGACTGCCATCGCGGTAAAGACGCACGGACGCAAAATCGATGTCGCTCACTGCAATGCCGCCTGCGCGGGCCAGTGCCTCGTCCAAATACAGGGGAACTAGCGTCACAGGTACAACCGTCGGGTTCGAAACAGAGCCGCCGATAGACACGCGCTGCGAGTTAAACTCTGCGATTTCGAGGCTGAAATTCGGGTCGATCTGGTTGCGAACAAGCTCTTGAAACAGGCGTGCTTCGGCGTCTTCAATGCTGCGGCCCGCTATGTCGATCCGGCCAACGTTTGGAATGTTGATCGTGCCGTCGTCTTGAACAGTATAGCCTTGGCGAGAGTTCTGGGCGGCCAAAAGTCCCGACAATTCCGCGACGGTGTTGCCTGTCGCAGTCGGGGTCGATAACAACACAACATCGCCAACACCAATCTGGTAGGGCTGGGTTGGCGCGTCGGGTGGCAGGCGCAGCGTCAATGATTGCGGTGCGATTTCAGGCTGCAACGGCGCGTCGGGCAACGCCCCGGTTCCGCGAATTGCACCACCAGCGCCAGCCGTCTGCGAAAAGATCGCGGGCAATGCTGTGGGCGTGAATGGGGAACGGTTCGCTTGCACGACGGTCTCTGCTGTCACGGGAATAACGCGGACGTTTGTGCCTTGGCCAGCACCAGCAATCACGTCAGGTGTCCGGTAAACAGAACCGCAGGCCGCCAGCCCCAACACAATCACAGCCATTCCAAACAGACGCACTCGCGTACTCCTCATCTCATTATTTCGTATGCTAAAGCGCTTTAATTTGCGCAAAGCTATATCAAATCTTGCTATCTGATCTAGTCACCGGACTGATCAGTTCGAATAATACTGCGCCCCATAACCCGCATACGCGCCATAACTGCCGCCGTATCCGTATTTTTTCATTCCAGCCGCGTCGACTTGGCTCAGGATCAGACCTGTGACCTTTTGGTTCGCGTTCTGGATCAAGCGTAGGGACTCGTCGACCTGGGGACGCGATGTGCTGTCCCATTTCACCGAGAACAGAGTCGCGTCGGCGACTTGGGCAATGATCCGCGAATCCGGAACGATCAGAACTGGGGGCGTGTCGATAATGATCGTGTCGTAGTTTTCACGCTGCGCCGCGATAAATTCTTTGAAGCGGTTAGACGAGAAGACATCAGCGGCGTTCGCGCTGGTCTTTTCGCCAAAGATCACATCGAAACCTTTGTCAGCGAAGTGCTCGATCACCTCTTCGGCGCGTTTATCGCCCGACAGAACAGATACGATGCCGTGCGTTGGTTTGGCATCAAAATATTGGTTCAGGGTGCGGCGGCGAATGTCGCCTTCGATCATGAGGACTTTTTGGCCCATTGAGGACAGGTTTTGCGCCAAAGCGAGTGAGTTTGTTGTTTTGCCTTCGCCTGGAATAGACGACGTCGAAACGATAACTTTTGGCGGATTATCGAGGTTCGACAACATCACCGACGTCCTCAAATCTCGTACAGCTTCCGCTGCGGCCGACGCTGGTTTTGAGATTAAGTAATCCAGCACTTTCATACGCTTACGTGCCGGGATTGTCGGGATCTGACCGATAACAGTGACGCCGGTGTGTTTTTCCAACTCGCCCGCAGTTTGAAAACCGTTTCGCCTGCTAGCCCGTAGCAGAACCGCCCCGACACCCAACATAATGCCGAGAATACCAGACAGCGCAACGATGCGTGATTTCTTTGGCTCGGATGGAACACGTGGAATGACCGCATCGGATAAAATCCGGCTATCCGCTTGTTGAATGCCTTGTTGTGCTGATGTTTCTTTGAGGCGTGTCAGGAAGTATTCGTAAAGCAATCGCGTCGCTTCGGCCTCTCGTGTCAATTGCTGCAATGCGATCAAATCACGACTTTGAACGGCGATCCGTGCTTCGAGGTCTTGCTCTAACCTGTCCAATGCCGTGATCTGCAAATTCGCGCTTTCAACGTTTTGTTCGGCGCGCAGGAAGAGCGCATCAAACCGCGCATCAAACGCGGCGCTGCTGCGTGGATCGGACCCGACAGTTTCAGCCAGACGACGCAATTGCGGATCGTTCGACGCGGCAACCTTATCAGCGAGCGATGTGGCGGATTGGTAGGCAGCGAGCGCCTCGTCAAAATCGCTGAGCGTTTCGCGTGCCTCGGCAGATCGTTGGCGTAACTCGTTAAGTTCCAATTCGGAATCTTTGATGATCTCAAGCGAGACCAGATCAGTTCCAGCGTTAAAATCTGCAATCGCGCCTTCGGCATCTTCAAGTTCTATCTTCAACTCGGACACACGGTTGCTCAACCATGCCGTCGCCTGCTCCATCGCCTCGAATTTCACATTCACCTGATTGATGATGTACAGTGCTACAATCGTATCGGCGAGTTCAGCAGCCTTTGTCGCGCTTTCGGACTCTGCTGTGATACGGAACACCAGCGACCCGTTGATGTTTTGCGCGGTCGTTTTATCGAGCAATGTATCCACTGCTGAATCAAGTTTGCGTTGCGCCACGACATCGGCAGGTAGATCGGCGTCGGGTGCGGGCGGGTATTCGCCCCCCGTCGCACGAATGGCTAATCCTTTGATAAAACCAATCGTGGCCGATTTCCAACGGTCGCTTTTCGTTTCGGGCAACAAGCTGCTGTTAAATTCGGGGTCGTTGGTCAAATCCATACGATTGACGACCAATTCCATTAAGCTGCGTGCACGCAGCACTTCTATTTCGGACTTTACCCCTGTTGAGTCACCTGATGCACCGCTCACAACACTTTGCAGGTCAAGCACGGGCGATTGTTGATTCGTCTCAAGAATAACAACTGATGTTGCGCGATAAATCGGAGTTGAGGCAAAGTATGCGATATAGATGCCAATAAATGCAGCAATCACGAAAAATAGCGCGATTACCCATTTTCCCAACCAAACAGTTCGCATCAAGGCGAACAGATCAATCGTGTCATCATCAATATCTTCGACAAAACGCTTTTGATCCAAAGACTTATCCGCTTCTTGGTTCTGACTAACAACTGCAATGCAGGATTGCGGTTATGTCTGCTTATTTTTTGACAGGCACCGCTAAATTAGCGTTAGAAACAGCGGGGAAATTCCCGCGCTTCAAGTCACCGTAATTTACCGTGTCCTAATAGGCATTTTCGATAAAAACAAGCACTCTAAGGCTTTGATTTAAAGATGCGGCATGATAAGCAAAATTAGAAAATCTGGAGAACCCTAATGAACACTAAAATTATTCTTTCTGCACTCGTTCTTTCCCTCGGCGCAGCACCTGCGTTTGCTCAGTCCACAACAGTCGTTGCACCTGCAGGCACTGAAGTTGCCGTAGTTAGCCCCACTCCAACTGCAGTAGGCGTTGCTGTTAATCCCGGCGCAATTGGAACAGCTGTTCCGGTCACCGGCTTTACGCCTGTTGCTGGCGCTGCTCTTGCCGCGGCTGGTCCATTGGCGCTAGGCCTTGGCGCAATCATCGCAGTTGGTGCAATTTCGGGCGGTGGTAGCTCTAGCGGCACAAACGGCACAAACTAAGTTCACACCGAACTTTAGATACACTTCCTTAAGGGCCGTGGTTTCGACTGCGGCCTTTATTTATTTGTCAGCGTCAAAGCTTTTTAATCAATGCTAACCACTTAATCCGATGGGTCCTGCCCGAGGTTAAGCCATGCGATCAATCCGCATGCAATGGAACTGCGCGGCTCACCACATGACAGATCGTCAGGCTACGGTTTTAACGATTAGCAAAAGACAACCAAGCACCACAGTCATGTGGGATTAGGTTCTGATCGGCATGAAACGCGCCTATGCGCCACCGCGACAGACAACGGTCTGGATTGTGCGCCAAACGATCCATGCTTCTAGGCGCAGAGATCGATTTCCAATGTAATACAAGTCGGCGGCAACTTTGTTGCGCGTCGCCTCAATACCCTCGGCATAACCCACTTCGGTCTGCGCATACCCACTGATGCCAGGGCGGACGGAGTGCCGTTCTTTATAGCCCGCGACTGTTTCGACGTATTCGTCTGCATGCACGATATAATCTGGACGCGGCCCCACGAGGCTCATGTCGCCTCTGATAACGTTAATGATCTGGGGGATTTCATCCAACCGCGAGCGGCGCAAGAAATCGCCAAGCCGCGTAATGCGGTGCGTTTCCAGAGGATCATCCGCGCCACGTTCGATAATGTCAGCACAGGTCATGCTGCGAAACTTGATTGCGCGGAATGGTTTGCAATCACGGCCCATGCGCGTTTGCACATAAAACAACGGACCAGCATTCTTGGAGGGATTGGCCAACAGCAGCACCAAAGACGTCACGATCATGACAGGTGCCAACAGTAGGCACATGACGATATCAAACGTCCGCTTTGCTGCAAAGTAGGTCAAATTTGGTACGGTTTTAGGTGGATCTAGACGCCGCGATGCTGCAGTTGCAGGGCCAGAGTCTGATGTGATCGCAAAAGTTTCGATCGACTGATGCTTCACGGTAGCCCCCAAGAAAGTACTAACAACTAGATTACTGAAATTCGCAAATCGATTTAATCCTATTAGGTGTTCATAGCGAAGCATTCGGACATACGCAAATGAATGATTTAAGACATATCCAAGCTTTTGATAAGTCGATATAAAAGTCTACTTTAAGATACCCACAGTTAATAAACCCTACTTTAAAGTTTGTTAAAAAACTATTCAAACGAACACGCGAAACACCGAGTATTCCCGCCTGTTCGTTAACGAATTCCGCGTCCAAAAGCAGCGCTTAATTCGGGAAGTGCTATAAAACTAACGGTTAAACCCATAACGATTAGCCGTTAACATTTCGGTCAAGGTGTTAATTTTTTCGTGCTCTCTGCCGCTTTGCAGCGTCGCGTGTCGTCAGATGATCCCTCTAGTTGATTCGAGCCCATTTCGCAGCATACGCAACCCTGAACATGGGACCTTAATATAGCGCAAAGCCGCTTCGTTCCGAAATCCCTGAGGCCCCGTTCAGCAAAGATAGAACGTGTAGCTTTCCGATTGACCAACACAGGGCGTTTGAGGTCACTGGTCGAAACACAGAAGAGGATGGATCGAATGAAGTCGCAGACGCGAGTTGTTGTTATTGGTGGCGGGATTGCAGGCTGCTCGACGTTGTATCACCTGACCCAAGAGGGCTGGACCGACGTTGTGCTGGTTGAACGCAACGAGTTGACGTCAGGGACAACGTGGCATTCAGCAGCTCAAGTCACCAACTTTGGCATGAACCAGACAATGGTCGGACTGAAAACACACTCTATTAATCTGTATAAAGAACTGCGTGACGACGCCGATTATCCGGTCAGCTACAATCACGGTGACGGTGGTATTCGGCTCGCGAATACCGAAGCGCACATGGAAGGCTACCGTCATTTTGCATCCATGGCGCGCGGCATGGGCATCGAGTTTGAAATACTTGACGCCGCCGAATGCGCGCGGCGCCATCCGCTGATTTCTACCGACAATCTGCATGGCGGGCTCTGGGATGCGAACGACGGGGACATTGATCCGGCATCGCTATGCCAAGCGCTCGCGCGGCGTGCCCGCAAAGCTGGCGCAGAGGTTTACCGCAACACGCCCGTGACTGGGCTGACGCAACACAAAGACGATAGCTGGACCGTGCATACGGAACACGGCGATATCGACTGTGAAATCGTGGTGAATGCTTGCGGATATCGCGTGAACGAGGTTGGCGCGATGATGGGCGTCGAACATCCAGTCACGTCGATGGAACACCAGTATTTCGTGACCGAGGACATCCCCGCGATTGTCGACGCGGGCCACAGGATGCCGCTGCTGCGCTGCCCGATCAGTGACTACTATAGCCGTCAAGAAAAGAACGGCCTGCTTGTTGGCTTCTATGAACAGGACTGCAAGACTTGGGGCATGGACGGCATCGATCCACATTTTGTGAACGCGCTTTGCCCTGACGATCTGGACCGCATCACTGACGTGTTGGAAGGCGCGTTTGAACGGATGCCCGCCCTGATGGAGGTCGGCATTAAGAACATCGTGAACGGCCCTATCACCTACACTATCGACGGTGCGCCGCTGGTTGGACCAATCCCCGGCAAACGCAATGCGTTCTGCTGCATCGGCTTACGTGCGGGACTTGGTGAAGGGGGCGGCCACGGCTGGATGCTTGCCCAACAGATCGTGCATGGTGAGGCGTGCTATGACACGTGGTGCATTGACCCGCGTCGCTTTGGCGAGCACACCAATGTTGAAATCACAGCGCTCAAGGCAATCGAAGATTACCAAAACGAATTCCGTTTCCATTTCCCGAATGAACATCGCCCCGCTGGCCGCAATGCCAAAACCACTCCGCTTACCCCTGTGATGGCAGCCGAAGGCGCTGAGTTTACAGTGGTGAATGGTTGGGAGCGGGTCGAGTTCATCAAGCCCTCGCCGGATTTTCACGTTACCCCAACCTTTACGTTCGATGAAGCCTTCGACATCGTCGGCGCAGAGGTCGCAGCGGTGCAAACATCCGTCGGCATTTGCGAGGTCAACGGCTTTAACCGCTTTGAGATAACAGGCACCGACGCCGCAGATTTCCTAGATCGTATGGTTTGCAGCCGCTTGCCGCGCAAAGCGGGTCGGTTGGGTTTGACTTATTTGTTAAATCACGATGGCAACGTCAAAGCCGAGGCAACAATCGCCAACATCCCAGCGTCAGATCGCGGGCCAGTTCGCATTTGGTATGGTTCTGCCGCCGCGTCCGAATTGCATGACATGGATTGGTTGCAGCAGCACATTGCCGCAGACGAAGACGTACACATCAAATCTCTCACGAACGATCAGACCATTCTCGTGATCGCGGGCCCGAAATCCCGCGATGTGCTTGCCGCTGTCAGTCGTGCGGATTGGTCCAACGAAGCGTTCCCGTTTCTGTCTGTGCGCGAATGCTACATCGGAATTGCGCCAGCGACCGTGATGCGGGTCAGCTTTTCCGGCGAAATGGCATTCGAGATTCACATCCCAAATGCGTCGCTATACGCGGCATATCTGGCGCTGCGTGAGGCAGGTAAAGCCCATGACATGCGGATTTTCGGCGCAAAGGCTGTGGATTCCATGCGGATGGAAATGGGATATTTGCATTGGAAAGCCGACATCATCACCGAATTTGACCCATTCGAGATGAGCCTTCCGCGCTTTGTGAAAATGGACAAACCTGATTTCATCGGGAAAAAGGCGCTCGAAAGCCGCGAAGGGAAACTGCGCAAAAAGCTGATCAGCATGGTGTTGGATAGCACCGACGCCCCTGCGCGTGGCGGCGCGTCGGTCATGCTGGACGGCAACGTCATCGGGACTGTGACATCCGGCGACTGGGGCCACCGGACTGGGTTAAACATCGCATATGCCTTTGTAGACCCTATGTATGCCGAACCTGACACCGCTTTCGCGGTGGACGTCTTAGGTAACATGATCCCCGCAAAGGTTATTCCGGCGGGCCCTTACGAAGGGTTCCGTTAAGCGCAATCGCCGCTGCGACGATGCTGTCACATGATGGCATCGTCGCAGCGTAGGCAGGACCTGTTGCGATAAAGCTTTCCTCGGCGGCCAGTAGCGACACTGGCACATCGGTTTTCTCCGTCAAAAGCGACACTAATCCTTCGCCCACATTTCCCGATTTGCGACATTCATCGACGACCAGTACTTTGTCGGCACTACCCAGCGCATTCAGTAAATCAGTCTCTGGCAAAGGCGAAATCCACCGAATATCAATAATCCGCGTCGCAATGCCCTGATCGTCGAGCACCTGCGCCGCTTGCTGGCTTAGGTAGTGGCCATTGCCGTAGCTGACAATCGCCAGCGGCCCGTCACCGGTCACACCCACATCACCAAAAGCTACCGTTTCACCAAGCGGCGGGTACGTTCGCATCCAGCCTTTGTCGTCTTTTTCATGCAGATCACGCATCGGATACAGCGCAATAGGCTCTACGAACACAACTACGCGCTGTTCTTCGCGGGCGAGGCGCACGCATTCGCGCATCATTTTTACCGCGTCCGCACCATGACTAGGTACGGCGACAATCACGCCCGGAATGTCACGCAGAACGGCTAGTGAATTATCGTTATGGAAATGCCCGCCAAAGCCCTTTTGATAGCCCAAGCCCGCAATTCGCACGACCATCGGGTTGGTAAACTGCCCGTTAGAAAAGAACGGAAGCGTCGCAGCTTCGCCTCGAATTTGATCTTCAGCGTTGTGAAGGTAGGCCAGAAACTGGATTTCAGGGATCGGCGTAAATCCGTTGTGCGCCATGCCAATCGCAAGACCAAGAATGCTTTGCTCGTCCAGCAACGTATCAATCATCCGGTCGCGACCGAACCGCGTCGCCAGTTTTTGGGTGACACCATAAACACCGCCCTTGGCGCCGATGTCTTCGCCCATCATGACGATATCGCCATGCGTCAGCATCAAATCCGTCAACGCCCAATTCAGCAACCGAGACATCGGCTGTGGTTTATCCATCTGAGGTAGATCAGTGTCTAATAAGGCGTTTCGCGCATCTGTTGATGGGCCATTAGTCGGCGTCATATCGCGTTTAGGCGGTACAATGCTGGCCATGACTTCTGTCGCGTTTTGCAAACGGGGGCGCGTGATGACCTGCTCAGCAATTCTGGCGCATTTGGCTTCTGTTTGTTCGTAGATCGCGCCGATTTCGTCAGCCGTTGCAGCGTCCGATGCAATCAGCAATCGCGCAGAATGCAAAAGCGGATCATCCGCTTCCCATTCCTCAAAAACATCCTTTGCGAGATACGCCTGTTGCAGGTCCGATCCTGCGTGCCCATAGAGTCTAACAAGGGATATGTGTAGAAACGCTGGCTTCTTTCGCGTCCGCACATAAGCCGCAGCTTCGGCTGTTACGCGGTGCGTTTCATACAGGTCCAGCCCGTTTGCGTGAAAGTACTTTAGACCCGGTTTTTGACCGAAATTTGCTTTGATCCACCCCTGCGGCGTGCGTGTCGAAATTCCGATTCCGTTGTCTTCGCATACAAACAAAAGCGGCAGCGGAACTGACTGATAGGACGTCCAGCAAGCCGTATTGATCGCACCCTGTGCCGTGGAATGGTTTGATGAGGCATCACCGAAAGAGCATATCACCAACCCATCATTCGGGATCTGCTGATGTTCAGGCTGGTGCCGCTGACAAAGCCCAATTGAGTAGGCCGCCCCAACCGCTTTGGGTAAATGGCTGGCGATGGTTGAGGTTTGCGGCGGAATGTTTAGCGCCTTGGACCCAAGCACCTTATGCCGTCCGCCAGAAATCGGATCATCCACGGACGTCGCAAAACTAAGCAACATGTCCTGCGCCGCATCCACGCCGACTTGTCCTGATCTGCGTGTCTGGAATGCACCATCGCGGTAGTGCAAGAACGCCATATCATCAGGACGCAAGGCTGACGCAACCGCCGCCATACCTTCGTGACCGGACGAGCCGATGGTGTAAAACCCCTCACCTGCCGCCTGCATTTTGCGTGAGCGGCGATCAAGATTGCGGCTGAGGCATTGCGCCTTAAATATTGCGACCGCTTCAGCATCGGACAAAGGACCTGTCGGCGCGGCACCGTCGGGAAAATCGCCCGACGCAAGCCGCGCACGAAAGGCGGCATCAACGACGTCCGCGCGATCCATTTACGTCACCCGGCCAGTCATCTGGAATTTGGGATCATCCCACCGTTTGTTATCCAAAACATCGACCATCCTGTCGACCGCACGGATCACATCCGCCTCGTCGATGTACAATGGCGTGAAGCCAAATCGCATGATGTTCGGCGCACGGAAATCCCCGATGACATCTTGCGCGATCAACGCCTGCATCGCCGCATAACCGTGTTCAAACGCGAAAGACACCTGACTGCCGCGCATCGCACCATCGCGGGGGCTGACCAATGTCAGTTGCGGGCAACGTGCCTCGACTTGGCTGATGAACAGATCGCATAAGGCAATCGACGTCTTGCGTAGGTCTGCCATATCGACTTTTTCCCACACCGAAAAAGCCGCCTCTAACGCGGTTAATTGTAAGATCGGCGGTGTGCCAACGCGCATCCGCTCAATCCCCATCGCGGGGCGGTAATCCTGTTCAAAGGCAAAGGGCGCATCGTGGCCGAGCCAGCCTGAGAGAGCCGGAAAAGTATCGCCGACAATATCAGGACGCACATAGATGAACGCCGGCGCACCGGGGCCGCCATTCAGATATTTATACGTGCAGCCAACCGCGAACTCGCAACCTGATGCGGCCAGATCAACAGGCAAGGCGCCTGCGCTATGCGCCAGATCCCACATCATCACAGCACCCGCATCATGCGCTTTGGCCGTCATCGCAGCCATGTCGTGCAAGCGTCCGGTTCGGTAATCGACCTGAGTGATCATCGCGACGGCGACGTCATCGGTCAGCGCATCCATCACATCCTCGGGCTCAACGATCCGCAATTCGTGACCTTTGCCAAGATGCGCGATCAGACCCTGTGCCATGTACAAATCCGACGGAAAATTGCCGCTATCCGATAGAATTACCTTGCGATCGGACCGCATTTCCAAGGCCGCCGACAACGCCTGATACACCTTTACGGACAGAGTATCGCCCATTGTGATCGAACCCTCAGGCGCACCGATCAACCGACCGACCATATTGCCGACGCGCATTGGCTGGCCCATCCAATCATCAAGGTTCCAGCCCTTGATCAGATGTTCGCCCCACTCATCCGTTACCATTTTTGACAACCGCGCATTCACAGCTTTTGGCAGTGGCCCAAGCGAGTTTCCATCAAGGTAAATCATCCCGTCAGGCAGCGCGAACTGGTCTTTCATCGGAAGGGTCATGGCATGCGTCCTTTATTAACCAACAAAGGCATTTGTGAGCGGACTATCCGCGTCCTTCAACCCCTCAATCACAGAGAAATGGTCGTGACCTACGTCCACATGACAACTGATGTTGGTATCGAACCCGTTCCACATCATCCCAAGCAGTTGCGTTTGGCGGATAAATTCGGGGCGTTCGTTGCCCCCAACCCAAGCAGTGGTGCGCACGGCCGGACTGGGTCGCAGCAAAGCGGGGCTTTCCGCGGTCGCCTCTGCCATGTCCAGACCCAGCGTTGCGTTCATCTTTGTCTGCAGCAACGGGCGCAAATCATGCAGCCCACTGATCGAGGTGACATGTTCTAGCCGATCAACGCCCTGCCCGGCACACGCCATACGTGTCACCAGATGGCCGCCAGCAGAATGACCTGCGATCCGAATTGGGCCAGCAACGAAACCCGCAGCACATCGTATTGCCGCCTGTATCTGCTGTGTCATCTGTGAAATTCGCGCATCAGGTGCGAGCGTATAACTTGGCAAACAAACCGCCCAACCTTGCGCACGCGCGCCCTCGGCAAGATGGGTCCACATGGATTTATCCGTCGCCATCCAATACCCGCCATGCACAAACACCGCCAAACCTTTGGGTGTTTGATCGGGCCAAATCAGGTCAAACACCTCTCGTGGCGCATCACCATATGGCACATCGCAATCAATACGCACACCACTTTGACGGTAGTCCAACGCCTGCTGCGTCCAAAGAGCAGGCAGCGCCTCTGCCCCTGGAATATACGCAGAATTGGCATAGGCATCGTCCCAATCACGCATCATAGCTATCCCGGTCGACAACGTCTTCGCGCACCACGACAAGGAAGCTTAGTAATTTCTCTTTATCGATGGGTTTAGCGAGCAATTTCAATGATAAAGCCGCGCAACCTTGCCGTAACGCTTGGCTACGATCCGCAGAAATCATCGCAGCGGGAACATCGCCGCACGTCGCTTGCAGGTCGCGGTACAGATCAATACCGCTCGCGCCCGCACCCAATTGATAATCTAGAAGCAGTACATCAGGCACCAGTTGAATTTCACCAAGCAAATCTTTGGCCTCTTGCGCACTCGCGGCGGGCAGCACCTCAGCCCCGTGATTTTCCATCATCAAAGTCATCGCCGTGGCAAGATGCGTGTCGTTTTCGACGAGTAAAATAATCATACCTTCTAGTGCGTTACCCCAATCCGCCTGAAAATTCGGCAGACCCATAGCCTTATCAGAACTCGAAACAGCGACCAACGCGTTCAAGGCAAAACAACTGCCGCGCCCGACCTGCGACCAAAGGCTTAGGTCATGGCCGAGCCCCTTAGCCGCACGTTCAACAATCGCGAGACCTAGCCCCAAACCATCGTTAGGCGCAGCGCCGTCAAGCCGTTCAAATTCTTGAAACACGGTCAGGCGATCTGTTTCGGCAATCCCCGGTCCGGTATCCCAAACCTCAATGCGGGCCGATCCACCGTTGCGTCGCACACCAACGACTACGCGTCCTGTTGTAGTGTATTTGATCGCGTTCGAGATCAGATTTTGCGTGATCCGGCGCAGATAACCCGGATCGCTTTGTACGCTCAGAGAGCTATCGATGATCGTTAACGACAACCCCTTCGCCATCGCGACAGGCGTCAATTCATCGCGTAAAGGGCCAAAAATCGCGGATAAAGACACTGGTTGTACGTCAAACACGGCTTTGCCTGCGTCCAGCTTGGAAATATCCAACAAAGCCGCGATGATCTTTTCGACGCCAGCTAATGCTGTTTCCGCCTTGCCCAAGACTGTTAAGGTTTGGGGGCTTTCCAATTGATCCGACAGCGACGACATAAACAGTTTCGCGGCTGACAGAGGTTGCAGCAAGTCATGCGACGCCGCAGCGACGAACCGTGATTTCGACGCGTTGGCGCGTTCCGCTTCGGCCAGCGCGACACCTAATTCCTCGGTTCTGGCGATCACCCCCGCTTCGAGCGTCTCGTTCATATCGGCCAAAGCGCGGGCCGCTTCGCGTTCTGCAGTCACATCCGTAAAGCTGATCACAAAGCCCCTATCCGGCATTTCTTGCGCAAAAACGCTTAGGATTTGCACGTCGTTACGCGTGACCTCAAATGCGATTGGCTTGCGTCGTGATCGGTGATTGGCCCAGCGTTCTAACCGGACGTGATCAAAACCTTCGTGAAAGGTTAATTCCGCCCTGATATTATCGAGTAACGCCGAAAATGTCAGCCCATGCACGCTATCGCCGGATGGCATTGCGGCGAAAATGCTCATGGTTTTGTTCCAACCGACCAACGTTTTGGTGTGGTTAAAGATACAAACACCTTGGTTCAGGTGGTCCAGCGTTGCTTGCAAAATGCGAGCTTGTTGGTCCAGCAATTGTTCGCGCTGCTGCCGCTCTGACCGCATCATATCGGTGACATCTGTTTGCAAAATCACGGTGCCGCCGCGCGCAGTGCGGTGTTCGGAAATCTGAAGCCAGCGGTTCCACATCAGCCGCACATTAAACACGACATGATCGTGACTGTGGCGCGAAAGACGGCTTGCCGCCCAATCATCCGGGCTTTCGCCGTCTTCCATGGCGAGATGCGGACTACGCGACAGCAATTCTACGTAGCCTTGAAACGGCAATCCCTCGACCAGATGGTCCGCAACATCGGCAATATCGCGGCAAAAACGGCTGTTAAACAACACCAACCGTTCGTCAGGATCAAACAGCGCAAAGCCTTCGTTGATCGTCTCGATTGCCTCGGTAATGTTGCTGCGGGCGGTTTCGGTTTCGACATTCGCATCTTCGAGACGCGCGTTCGATTCCTGTAGCAGATCAAGCGTGCGCTCGAGTTCCTGCGTCCGCTGCCGCACCTGCGTTTCCAGCAATGCCGCGCGTTCGAACTGTTGATAAGCGAGCCCCGATTGATCGTTTTTCTGCTCGACCCGCCGCATCAGCGACTGGGCGATCACCAGCAGCTTTTCGTTCTGCCGCTCAATCGTATCGTCAGGGTTTACAATCGACATTTAGGTCACATCTTTGGGGTAGAACGCCACTCCGGTCATTGTTTGGTTCACATGCAACGGGCCGATTTGCTCGCCGTATGTGGAAAAACCGGTGACGTTGTTCTTAGCCATAATGGTTGAAAGTTCGTGCGTCATTTGGGTCTGTTCTGACTCTATCCGACGCAAAATACAATCGCATCCAATGATATCGGTAAACGGCCCATCTGCTGCCATTTCGGCCATCTGGTCGGTCAAATGCTGGGCCATGTTTAACGGTGTGGCGACGGTCAGCACCATGCCTTCGTCAATCGCCGAAAAGAACACCAACTCGCCAGCGTCGTTCACCTGCTGAATAGCGCGAACATGATGATCGCCACCTATTCGCACAACGACAGGATGCGATGCAAAGGTGAACCGATCCAGCTGCTCTGGGTCTTTGCCGACGATTCGCGCATATTCGCGGCCAGCAGGCTCGGCGTTAATCGACTTTACGATCCGCCGCTCCGGATCAGCCCCTGTGACGACCATCTGCGTCTCAGTCGGGACGAGATGATCAAGGCTAAACACCTTTGTGCGGTGCGTACTGCGGATTAAGTTCAACACGGCCCCGTTCGTCATGATCTGCCCGTTCAGCGCAACCAGCGTCTGACGAAAATCCGCGCCGTCGCCCGCAGAAGCACCAAACAGCGGCATATCACGTAGCGCGGGTGAAATCGTCGAGGTCAGTGTGTCTTCACGGCGCGACAAGCCATCGACGATTAGGAATGCAAAGCCTTCCTCCATCTCAGGACTGCGATCTTGCAGTGCGACCCGTTCTTGCGCGATCCGGTCCATTTCGGATTCCGCGTAAAAGATATCGAGGTTGGCAAATGCCAATGACTTTGACGCAAAATGCGATTGCGGGAAGCCGACAGCGACGATCAACCCGTCGTCATATCCCATCTCGCCAATCTCGCCGGCGGTGGTGCAGCACACCACATCTACATCCGGATATAACAGTTCTGCCTCGGCGATCACGTCGCCAAAATCGGTCTGCGAGGTCACAAATAAAGCCAGTAAACAAAGCGGTTCATCGCCCATCGCGTTTTTCAACGCAGCTACCGGCGCGGTGGTCGTACACCGCACCTCCGCCTTGCAGAGCAAGCTCCGGCGGATTCCTCCCTGAATTGTCATTTTCTCTCTCCCTGAGGGAAAGATAGGATCAGGTTTCGCCGTTTGGCAATGTATTAAAGAATTTTGCTTCTTGGGCGACCAGGACAGCTTGGGTCCGGCGCTGCACGCCAAGTTTGCGCATAATTGCTGTGACGTGTGCTTTGACTGTGCCTTCGGCAATCGACAAATCAAAGGCGATTTGCTTGTTCAGTTTGCCTTCGCAGATCAATTCCAGAATGCGGCCCTGTTGGTTCGTGAGTGATGACAGGCGGACCAAAACGCGTTCCAGATCGTCGCCTTTGGCTGACTCAACGAAACCAGCGGGCTTGTACACACCGCCAGATGCGATTTCGGCCAAAGCGTCTTTGAATACCGCCCGACCGGAATGTTTCGGCACGAAGCCAGACGCGCCAGCTGCAATCGCACCGTTAATAATTGCGTTGTCGGTCATTGATGACACAATCACGACCGGCGCTTTGTCTGCAGCACGTTTAATGCGGATCAACCCGTCCAGCCCACTGACATCGGGCAAGTTCAGATCAAGCAAGACTAACGCAGGGCCACTTGGGCCTTTGTCAGCGAGCACTTTTAAACCAGCCTCTAAGCAATCGGCGGTCACAACTTCGGTGAAGTCGTCCAACGCGCTTAATGTCAGTTCTAAGGCATCACAGAACAGTGGGTGATCGTCGATGATCAATGCCCAACCGCGCATCAGTGCTGGCCGCGTTTCAGATTGAGTGGGGTGCGCTTGCGTCATCATGTCCTCACTAAAGCAGGCAAACAACAATCCGCCAATGCGCCAAAGGTCTAAGCTACATAAATTTTGTTAGGCGTTGCGCGACGTTGCTGCCATCAATCTCACAACTAAGCCATTGGTCCTATATCCTCGACACCTTCTCGGTCCTAGGCTGAACCCCGCAACCACGACGGAAAAACACATGAAACTGAACGATAGCCGTACCATCCAAGCGGATGTTGCCACCATCTGGGCCGGGCTTTTGAACCCTGACGTGTTGAAAGAATGCGTACCTGGATGCACCGAAATGTCCGGATCCCCTGAAGAGGGTTTTGAGGCGACCGTGGTCCAAAAAGTCGGACCTGTGAAGGCGACCTTTAAGGGCGCAGTGCAGATGTCCGAAATGGTCGAGCATCAAAGCCTCAAGATGTCAGGCGAAGGCAAAGGCGGACCAGCAGGCTTTGCCAAAGGCGGCGCAAACGTTCGGCTAGAGGCCGACGGAGATACGACCATCCTGCACTACGAAGTCGAAGCCAACGTTGGCGGTAAGCTGGCCCAGCTTGGTAGCCGGATCATCGACGGTTTCGCCAAAAAGATGGCCGACCAATTCTTTGCCAACTTCCAAGACGCAGTTGAGCCACCGGATGCCAGCGACGATGCAGCACCCGAAGAAGAAACAAAAAAGAAGGGCTGGTTCCGGCGCGTAACCGGCAGCTAAATGATTGATCCAAGGGAGGATGCGATGACAAAAGTCACAATGACCATCAACGGAAAAGAAGTTTCCGGAGACGTAGAAGGGCGCACATTGTTGTCGTCCTTTTTGCGTGAAGACCTGCGTATGACTGGCACCCACATCGGCTGTGACACGTCACAGTGCGGGGCCTGTACCGTGCATGTTAACGGCAAAACGGTGAAATCCTGCACGATGTTTGCAGCAGAAGCCGAAGGGGCGCAGGTATCGACGATTGAAGGTCAAGCGAACGCTGACGGCTCTTTGAACGTGATCCAGCAAGCATTTCAAGATCACCACGGTCTACAATGTGGCTTCTGCACACCAGGCATGGTGATGACGACCGCCGCCCTGCTCAAAATCAACCCGAAACCATCCGAGCAAGAAGTCCGCGAACATCTCGAAGGCAATATTTGTCGCTGCACGGGATACCACAACATCGTCAAAGCGATCTTGGCCGCATCCGGTCAAGACGTCAGCACAATCGCCGCCGAATAATCGAATTTTGGAGAGAATTCGTTTTCCGATAGGGAGGAATAAATATGCCTAAAGATGGTGGAATTGGCGCCGCAACCACGCGCCGCGAAGACGTCCGGTTTTTGACCGGCACAGGAAGATATACCGACGATATCCAAACTCACGCTGAATGCGCGGCCATTTTTGCCCGCTCGACGGTGGCAAACGGTATCATCAAATCAATCGATACAACCGCTGCGGCCGCAATGCCCGGCGTTCTGGCGATCTTCACAGGTGAAGATTTTGTTGAGGTCGGCGGCAACCCTGCTGGCTGGCTGATTAACAGCCGCGACGGCGAGCCGATGAAAGAGCCAAAACGTCCGGTTCTGGCGCACGGCAAAGTTCGGCACGTGGGCGACGCCTATGCCGCTGTTATCGCTGAAACCGTGCAACAAGCACGTGACGCAGCCGAGATGATCGAAGCTGACATCGAAGAACTGCCCGCCGTCGTGAATATGAAAGATGCCCTTGCTGGCGACAATTTCGTGCATGACGAAATCGGCACAAACCAGTGTTTTGATTGGGGTTGGATCGAAGACAACCGCGCCGCGACCGATGAAGCGATCAAGAACGCGCATCACGTCACGACACTGGAATTGGTGAACAACCGCCTTGTGCCGAACGCGATGGAGCCACGTTGTTCAATCGGGTCGTACCACCCTGGCACTGGCGACTACACGCTGCACACAACATCGCAGAACCCGCACCTAACACGGTTGCTAATTTCTGCGTTTGTGATGGGCATTCCAGAAAACAAACTCACCGTGATTGCGCCTGATGTGGGCGGCGGTTTTGGTTCTAAAATCTACCACTACGGCGAAGAAGCGCTGGTGCTTGCTGCCGCGAAAAAGCTGGGCCGCACTGTCAAATGGACCGCTGATCGGTCCGAAGCGTTCCTGACAGACGCCCATGGTCGCGATCACGTCACCAAAATCGAACTGGCGATGGACAAAGACGGCAATTTCCTCGCGTTCCGCACGGAAACACATGCGAACGTCGGCGCGTATCTGTCCAACTTTGCCACAGCGACGCCAACGTTCCTGCACGGCACTCTAATGGCGGGCAACTACACGGTGCCGCTGGTCTACGTGAATGTGAAAGCCGTGTTTACTAACACCGCCCCCGTTGACGCCTATCGCGGTGCTGGTCGTCCCGAAGCGACCTATTCGCTGGAGCGTGTGATCGACATGGCTGCGCGTGAAATCGGGCGCGATCCGACAGATTTACGCCGTCAGAACTTTATCAAACCGGACCAATATCCCTACGCGTCTGCGGCTGGCCTAGAGTACGACAGCGGCAACTACGACGCGCTCATGGATAAGATGGAAGAAGTGTCTGACAAAGCAGGTTTCGCCGCACGTCGCGCTGAATCCGAGGCCAAAGGATTGCTGCGCGGCTTTGGCGTGAATGCCTACATCGAAGCCTGCGGCATCGCGCCGTCGAACCTTGTTGGTATTCTAGGGTCTCGCGTTGGTCTTTATGACGCGGCCACTGTGCGTGTGAATGCGACGGGCAATCTTTCCGTCATGGTCGGCGCACATAGCCACGGCCAAGGACATGAAACTGTGTTCCCGCAGGTCGTCGCAGAGATGTTGGGAATCGACCCAATGTCGATCGAAATCGTACATGGCGACACCTCGAAAATCCCATTTGGGATGGGGACATATGGATCGCGGTCATTGGCGGTTTGTGGGTCTGCGGTTGTTCGCGCAACTGAGAAAATCATCAACAAAGCCAAGAAGATCGCGGCGCATATGCTCGAAGCAGCAGAGGCGGACATCGATTTTACCGACGGTGAATTCTCTGTCGCTGGCACCGATAAAAAGGTCAGCTTTGGCGAGGTCGCGCTGAAGGCGTACATCCCGCACAACTTCCCGCTCGAAGACATCGAGCCGGGCCTAGAGGAAACCGCGTTCTACGATCCGGCAAACTTTACCTATCCATCAGGCGCTTACTGCTGCGAAGTGGAAATCGACCCTGAAACGGGCAAAGTCCGCGTAGATCGGATGACTGCCGTCGATGACTTTGGCAATGTGATCAACCCGATGGTTGTGACCGGTCAAGTGCATGGCGGTCTGGGCCAAGGCATCGGTCAGGCGCTGTTGGAAAACACCACTTACGACGAAAACGGACAGCTATTGTCCGCGTCTTACATGGATTACGCAATGCCGCGTGCCGATGATGTGCCTTACTACATCGTCGATCATTCCCAAGGAAATGCCTGTACGCACAACCCCTTAGGCGTGAAAGGCTGCGGTGAAGCGGGTGCAATCGGGTCGCCACCAACGGTGGTGAACGCAGTGATCGATGCGATCCAGTCGGGCGGCATGAACGTCACCCACATCGACATGCCCGTCAGCCCGCATCGGGTTTGGGCTGCCATGAACAACGCTAAATAAGGAGAGCGGACCATGTATGCATTTGACATTGAACGGCCCGCAACGGTGGCAGACGCTGTCGCGGCTTTGTCTAACGAAGACGCGCAGGCGTTGGGGGGCGGTCAAACGCTGATACCAACGCTGAAAGCGCGGCTTGCCAGCCCTGAAAAGCTGATCAGCCTCTCTGGGATTTCTGAGATGCAAGGGATGTCGTCGGAAGGCGGCGCCTTGCGGATCGGTGGCGGTACAATCCACGCGACAGTCGCCACCGAGGCGGCTGCGATTTATCCGGCATTAGCAGCTTTGGCGTCCCACATCGGTGATCCTGCGGTGCGTAATCGCGGCACTATCGGCGGGTCTATCGCGAACAACGATCCAGCGGCTTGCTACCCTGCTGCTGCATTGGCATCGGGCGCTACAATCGTGACGAACAGTCGCGAAATCGCGGCCGATGACTACTTCCAAGGCATGTTCACCACAGCTCTGGACGAAGGCGAAATCGTCACGGCGGTTTCGTTCCCGATCCCTGAAAAAGCGCATTACGAAAAGTTCGTGCAACCTGCATCGCGTTTCGCGCTGGTTGGGGTCTATGTCGCCAAATTCGCGGACGTTGTGCGCGTGGCGGTCACGGGTGCGTCAAACGAAGGCGTACACCGCTGGACGGCGGCAGAAGAAGCGTTGAGCGCCAACTTTTCAGCCGATGCATTGGCCGACTTGACCGTTTCAGCCGACGACTTGATCAACGATCTTCATGGGTCCGCCGAATATCGGGCGCATCTCGTGAAAGTCATGACTGGACGTGCCGTTTCCAAAGCCAAATAAGTTACACGTGAAACAACTAAAGGCCCCGCATCACTGCGGGGCCTTTTGCGTTTAGGGTCTATTGTGGCGTTTTAGCTTACTTCACGTGGCCTGGTTTCGGCTCTGCCGATGCCTCGGTAACCACTTCTTCAGCGTCTTCGATTTCGACGTCGATCACATCATCAGGTGTTTCAGGCTCTGGTTCAGGCTTGTTCAACTGGCCCACGATCAAAGGCAGCATCTCTGTGCCGGACGGCATAGCGACGTCGCCCTTTGTCGGGGTGGTCCACGCCAATGTGTCAAAGGACGAGCAGTTATCGCAAACCGGACCCCAAATCGGATGCACGTGCTGACATGTCGAGCACACCCATTGCGGGCCGCGTGATGCTGTCAACGCTTTGGTCAACCAACCGCGCACGACGTCGTCGTTTGCACCTTCGCCACGTTCAATCGCGGCCATCAAGGTCAAGCTACGCGCTGTCGGGTCAGTTGTAACGAGATCACCAAGTGCGCGTTTTGCTTCTGGGAAGTCTTCGGCGGCGATGTTCAGTTCCGCCAACAGCATCTTAGTTTCAGGATGGTCTGGCTTGATTTTTGTCAGCGCCTTGAACCGCTTAAGGCGAGCAGCAGGCGTTTCATCCGGTGCGATCTCAGCAAACACAGACGCCAAGTCAGGGTGCGGTTGTGCCGTCCATGCCTTTGTGATCACACGTGTTGCATAGCGTGCATTGCCCGCCTCAACATAGCCGCGCGCAGCCATACACGCTGCAGGAATAAGGTCAGGCGACATGCGGTTCGCTTCAATCGCGGCTTCGCGTGCAGACACATCGTTACCTTCGTTCAAGATATCTTTGGCCTCGGAAAGCGCCAAGACAGCATCGCGACGACGATGCACATCGCGTGGCAAGGAACCCGATTTCAGCTTTGCGTTTAGCGTTTCGCGGGCGCCCTTCCAGTCTTCTTTCTCAGCTTGCAGCTTGATTAAAACGTCCTGCGTTTCCACATGCTTTGGCTTCAGCGCAAATGCTTTTTGCGCCAGCTTCAATGCGGTATCGGTTTCGCCAGCGTCTAGCTTTTGCTTCAAAATGCCACGCACACCAACAAAACGAGTCGAGTCGTCGGCTAGCAGTTTTTTATAAGTCGCCTCAGCCTTGCGCCGATCACCAGCCATTTCGGCAGCTTGCGCTGTCAGCAGATTTGTCAGTTTCGGGCTATCAAGATAGCGTTCTGCGCGTGACGCTTTGGTCATTGCAAGATGGCCTTCGCCAGATGCCAGCGCCATCATACCTTCAGACAACGCCTCGTACCCTTTGCGTTCGCGATTCCGGTCAAAGTAGCGGGAAATCGCGGTTTCGTCGCCATTCAGGAAATGGAACGTCGCGATCAGCAACTTGATCAGGCGCAGACCAAGCCAAACCAACACGACCAGCGCGATGAAGGCAAAGACCGCTTCGAGAACGGTGAGCGTAATTTCAATCCCGCCGATGGTGACCGCAACACCGCCGCTGACCTCCAACAGTTGGGTTGCGCCGTAGGTCAAGCCAGTGACGGCAAGGATGAAAGCCAGAATTTTGATCAGGGACCAGAGCATGCGTTGACCTTCAGTTATCGTTTAAGGAAGTGGAAATGTCGTTCGCCGCTGCCAGCGCGTTTGAACGCGCCTGCGCCTGCTGCACCCAACCGGACAATGGACCAGCGGCAACATCAGGAAGGGCCGACACTTCGGCGATCGCGGTATCAAGCTGACCTTCTTTCAAGGCAGCTTCCGCACGCGACAAAATCGCATCAGCATCGTCGCCATCACGCGGGGCAACGGAGCGGACATTCAACTGTTCGCGCAAGAATGATCCAAACGCGCCAGTGGTTTCGCCAGATGCACCTTCGGACCGCGCATCAGACAACGCTTGGCGGGCTGCGGGTGGAAAATCACCTTGAAGCTTTGCCAACGTTGGAACGCCTTCAGCGACAGCGGCCAAGGCATCTGGTGTCGGCGCGTCCAACACTTCGGACAATTCAGTCAGCGCGTTTGCCATCGGCGCGCCTGTGTCCAGCGCACTGCGGATTTCAGCAAGCGCTGCGCGGGCTTTGGCATTGCGTGCGGCCAACAGCGCGGCTTCTTCAATGGCTGCGGCTTCTTCACGGGTCGATTCAAGCTGTGCGAACGCGGCATTTGCTTGCTCTTCGACTTGCGAACGCAGGTTATCCAGCTCGGCCTGATAAGCCTGCAACGCGGTATCTTGCAGTGTGCCATCGCCGCTAGGCTGCTTTTCGAGCGCGACTAAACGTTCCTCAAAAGAAGCGATTCGTTCGTCAAATGCCCCAAATTGGTCGGTGATCTGACCGTTCAATGTGTTCACTTGCTCTGTCAACGGCGCGATATCTTCGGGCGCATCGATAGCTGTCACGTCTGCACGTAACTCAGCAATCGCAGCCTCGTTCGCGTTCATCGCTTCAACCATCGCGGGATCAAACCGTGGTATGAAGTAATAAGCCGCGCCAAAGCCAAGTCCAGCAGCGATCAAACCACCTAAGATTGCAGGTAAAAAGACACTATTCGAGGCTGAATCGTGCGGTATGGGGGTATTCTGAACAGGTGGCGTGGGGCGACCTTCGGGCTCTTTGACCAGTTCCTCAACAACTGGTTCTGCGTCAATTTCTTCCGCAACTTCCAACTCTTCCGGGGTCTCAGGAACCTCTACGCCAGTCTCATCAGCAACATCTTCCGATGCCACTTCAGCGGTCGTCTCTTCGACTTCGACCACGTCTGGGGTCTCATCGTTTTGACTAGATTTACTCTTCTTTGCCAACGTGTCGCCCTTTCCCAACTCACACAATCGACCCTAGGGTCGCACATTCACGTTATAGCGCTCTGCACAGACCCTCAAGGCATGTTCAAGGAGAGAATTGTGCATATGCTGCTAGTGTACTTTCCAACATGCCCAATCCTGCGCCATTTCCAGCAATAACGCGGCTGAACACTCGTGTGTCGCGCGATTGCACATCAATCGCATCACTCATCACCACGAGATGCAAGGGCGCGTTGAAGTCAGCAATCTGGCTGAACAGTTTCGCAGTACATGGCGAAAATAGCGGTACGATCACGGGGTTTTCGCCACGCAAAACATCAATAGCGGCCTGCGTTGGCATGACTGCAACCTGATCGTAGGCCATCACCGCTTCGCAATGTATCCCAACCGCATCAAGGCTCTCGATCACCGTCCCCGCGACATGGCGGCCGCGCACATGCACCATCCGCCCTTTGGGGGACTTCCCTGCAATCAAAGACACCAAACTGCGACTATCCCCCTTTGCAATTCGCACATCAAATCCGGCATTCATGGCTATTTTTGCAGTCTTAGACCCGACGCACCATGCAGGAATGCCCTGCAGGATACCGACGCGTCGTGCTTCGTTCACCCCATTCACCGACGTGAAAACGACATGTGCGACGTCATCGAACGCGCCCTCAACCTTCAGCGATACAATCTCGATCAACGGTGAAATCACGCATCGCAAAGGTTCGCCATGCGCCACCTGCAATGCGGAAGCAAAAGCTGCGGCCTGCGCTTTTGGACGTGTGATCAATACACAAGCGGTCATGTCAGTTCATCCCCTCCCGTTGTTTTGCCTTAACCAGAGTGTTACCTGCAAACGGACAACAGGCAATGGGCGCATGATGACAGATACTCTCACCGTTCTCGGGATCGAAAGCAGCTGCGACGATACCGCCGCCGCAGTTGTGCGCCTCAATAGCACCGCGACCGTACTGTCATCGGTAGTGTATGGTCAAACGGGGTTGCATGCCGATTTCGGTGGTGTGGTCCCCGAAATCGCAGCACGTGCGCATGCTGAAAAGCTAGATCATTGTATAGAAGAGGCTCTAACACAGGCGAAATTATCGTTAACGGACCTCGACGGCATCGCAGTGACCGCTGGTCCGGGGTTGATCGGCGGCGTATTATCCGGCGTCATGTGCGCCAAAGGATTGTCCGCCGCGACAGGTTTGCCGTTGATCGGCGTGAACCACTTAGCAGGTCACGCTTTGACGCCCTGCCTGACCGATAACGTTGCGTTTCCGTTTTTGATGCTGCTCGTTTCCGGCGGTCATTGCCAATTTCTTATCGCCAACGGTCCTGATGATTTCAAACGCCTCGGCGGCACTATCGACGATGCACCTGGTGAAGCATTCGACAAAACCGCGCGTATTCTAGGCCTACCGCAACCCGGTGGTCCTTCTGTTGAGCAGGCTGCGAAGATTGGCGATCCCAAGCGGTTCAAGCTTCCCCGTCCGCTGCTTGATCGTCCCGGCTGTGACATGTCTTTCTCGGGGCTCAAAACTGCAATGTTGCGGGCGCGTGATGGTATCGTTTTGGAAAAACAGGGTCTAACAAAGGCGGATCAAGCCGATTTGTCCGCTGGCTTCCAAGCTGCGATCACAGATGTTCTTGTCGAAAAATCCCGTCGCGCTTTGACTGAATACCTCACCCTGCGTCCTGCCACTCCGACGCTTGCCGTTGCTGGTGGTGTCGCAGCGAACGGTCAGATCCGTGACGGACTTCAACGCCTTTGCGCCGAACTTGGCGTCGCATTCACAGCGCCACCGCTGGCGCTTTGCACCGATAACGCCGCGATGATCGCCTATGTCGGCCTGACACGCCTCGCAAACGGGGATATCGACGACCTGACACTATCCGCTCGCCCACGCTGGCCTCTCGATTCAACAGCCGCACCGATGCTAGGGTCAGGCAAAAAGGGAGCAAAAGCATGAGCATTGCAGTCATTGGCGCAGGTGCTTTCGGCGCGGCTCTTGCGATCACATGGGCCGAAGCGGGTCATGACGTGACGCTTTGGGGCCGCAATGCGGATACAATGAGCACGATGCAAAAGACGCGTGAAATTCCGCGCCTATCTGACGCCGTCTTACCGCAAAACATCACATGTTCCGCCAGTTTAGACACTGTTTTTGCCCACGACATCATCGCCCTCGCCCTGCCGGCACAAGCAATGCGTCCGTTTTTGGAGACCCACAAAAACGCGCTCACAGGTAAATCACTGATTGCTTGCTGCAAAGGGATCGACCTGACCACTATGACTGGCCCTGTCACAACCATCCGTCAGATCGTGCCCAGCGCAAATGCTGCGATGTTAACCGGACCCAGCTTTGCCGCTGATATCGCAAATGGGCTGCCGACCGCGCTTACGCTTGCCACCCCTGACGACACCATCGGCGCAAACCTGCAAAGTCTTCTCGCGACACCAACCTTGCGCGTCTATCGCACCACCGACACCATCGGCGCGGAACTGGGCGGCGCGTTGAAAAATGTCATGGCGATTGCATGCGGCGTGGCTATCGGCGCGGGACTTGGCGACAGTGCACGCGCAGCACTGATGACGCGTGGGTTTTCGGAAATGCTGACCCTGGCCGACAGGTTGGGGGCGGATCGCGCCACGCTAGGCGGCCTGTCTGGCTTTGGCGATCTGGTGCTGACCTGCACATCCACTCAGTCACGCAATTTCCGCTTTGGGCAGTCGCTTGCAGGCGCCACGGACTTTGACAAAACAACGACGGTTGAAGGCGCTGCGACAGCGAAATCAGTCACTAAGTTGGCTAAAACGCTTGATCTTGACCTGCCAATCTGCACGGTTGTCGCTGATCTTATCGATGAAAAAACCGACGTTTCCGGTGCGCTTGAGGCGCTCATGGCACGTCCCTTAAAGGAAGAATGAACATGCTTGTAGCTCTCATGGCACGTGACAAATCCGGCGCATTACAAACGCGACTTGATAATCGTGACGCGCATCTGGCCCATCTGAAATCGTCTGGTATCGTTGAAATGGCTGGGCCTTTATTGGACGCAGACGGCGGCATGTGTGGGTCGTTGATCGTGCTGAACGTCGAAAACATGGGACAAGCGCAGGCTTTTGTTGAGGCCGATCCATACGGCAAAGCAGGCCTGTTCGACAACGTCACTTTGGATGCGTGGAACAAGGTGCTCGGCTAATGGCCTACTGGCTTTTCAAATCGGAACCTGAAGTTTTTGGGTGGGATGACCTCATCGCCAAAGGCGACGCTGGCGAAGAATGGGACGGCGTACGCAACTACCAAGCGCGCAACAACATGCGGTCAATGGCCGTTGGCGACCGTGGCTTTTTCTACCATTCACGATCGGGTCTCGAAATTGTCGGCATCGTCGAAGTTTGCGCCGCAGCACATCAAGACAGCACTACAGACGATGATCGCTGGGACTGCGTAGATGTGCGAGCGGTCAAACCATTCGCACAGCCTGTGACATTAAAAGCGATCAAAGCTGACCCGCGACTGGCAGAGATGTCATTGGTTAAAAGCATGCGGCTTTCGGTGCAGCCCGTCACAGACGCCGAATGGGCAATTGTCTGCGAACTAGGCGCGACAGATCCGAGTGTCTAAGCTTCGGTATGAATAGGAAAAGCCCGCCGTGAACACGGCGGGTTTTTCAAATCTTAAACGGTCAAATTAGCCGTAAATAGCTTCTTTTCCAAAATGTTTGGTCAGCATGTAGTAAACAACCGCACGGTATTTGTTGCGCTCTGATTTGCCGTAAACTTCGATTACGGAATTGATCGCCTCCATCAATTCCGGACCATCTGCTAGGCCCAATTTCTTGATAAGAAAGTTGTTTTTGACGGTTTCAAGCTCTGCCGTCTGACTGCCTGCAACGGTCGATGCATCGGCGTTGTAGATCGAAGGACCGCAACCAATCGTGACCTTTGTAAGCAAATCCATGTCCGGAGTCATGTTGCATTTGCCTTTAAGGTCTTCCGCGTATTTCGCGATCCAATCGTCTCTCTTACCCATTGTGTCATCCCTCGTTGTAGATCTGGCCGTTGTTGACCGTATTGCGGGTACGTTAGTCTGTTGGTTCGCGCTGCGTAAAGCAAAAATGAAGGGGAAACTTTGGCTCGGCGGATCAGCGACACAGCCCCCAGCCGTTTGATTGCAGGTGAAAATGGTCAGCGTGTAGACTGTTATAGTCGGGTGAAAGCGTGACGCGGAACCATTCGCAGGCGCTATCACGGGCGCGACGAAGGAATGCGGCCTTGGGACCGCCATCATCCCAATCTTTAATCAGGCGCAAGTCCGTCCCGTCGCTTAAACGAAAGCCCGAAATATCAATTGCATCTGCGGTTGCATGTTTGCTCCAACGTTCAGCTGATCCCCTGATCCGGCGGCAATTGTAGCTGCCTATATGGTCAATCTGCGTGATGTTCGCACCAAGCTGCTCAAGCGCCGCAGGTTGCAGCGCGTGATGTTCCCACATCGCCAGTCGCACAGCGATTGCGCAACGGGTTTCAATCGGCGCAAGTGCCGCATCACCAACGCCGCGCAAATCGACACGACCTTTAATGTGACAGGTTTCGGATGTTTCAAGGTCATTCATGCGGGTGAAATTTGCTGTGGTTTCTAGAACTGCCAAACAGCTTTGCGTCGAGGCAAGTGCGCGTTCCAATTTCCACGCGGTCAATGGTGTCACCGGATCAGTGATTTCTAGCGGTTTAGTCGGATTCCACTCACGCGGGAGCGGGCTATCAGGGTGATAAATCGCCTGATATCCGCCCCAAATCAAACCGATCAACGTACATAAAAACACCGCCCGCCCCAAACGGGATGGACGGCGTTTTATCGGTTCTGGTCGTTGGTGAGGTTTCACCATACCACCTTAGTAGCGGTAATGCTCTGGCTTGAACGGACCCTCGGGTTTCACGCCGATGTATGCCGCTTGCTCTGCATTCAGCGCGGACAGGCGTACACCGATCCGGTCGAGGTGTAGACGCGCAACTTTTTCATCCAGATGCTTTGGCAAGATGTAGACGCCCGGCGCATATTCCGCAGTTTTCGTCCACAGCTCGATCTGCGCCAACACTTGGTTGGTGAAAGATGCAGACATCACGAAGGATGGATGACCAGTGGCATTACCAAGGTTCAAAAGGCGACCTTCTGACAACAAAATCAAACGATGACCATTTGGCATCTCGATCATGTCGACCTGCTCTTTGATGTTCGTCCACTTGTGGTTTTTCAACGCAGCAACTTGGATTTCGTTGTCAAAGTGGCCAATGTTGCCGACAATCGCCATGTCTTTCATCAGGCGCATATGCTCGATGCGAATGACGTCTTTATTGCCTGTTGTTGTGATGAAAATATCAGCAGTTTCAACGGCATCTTCAAGACGGACAACCTCGTAGCCGTCCATCGCAGCTTGCAACGCACAGATCGGATCGACCTCTGTCACCTTCACGCGCGCACCAGCACCGGACAGTGATGCGGCTGACCCTTTGCCCACATCGCCGTAGCCCATCACAACAGCGACCTTGCCAGCCATCATCGTGTCAGTGGCGCGGCGGATGCCGTCAACGAGGCTTTCTTTGCAGCCGTATTTGTTGTCGAATTTCGACTTGGTGACGGAGTCGTTTACGTTAATCGCAGGGAACGGCAGTTGACCATCGCGCTGCAATTCATACAGACGGTGCACCCCAGTTGTGGTTTCTTCGGACACACCAAGGATCGCGTCGCGTGTTTTCGTGAAGAAGCCGGGCGTTTCCGCCATCCGCTTTTTGATCTGCGCGAAAATCGCTTCTTCTTCTTCGGATGTCGGAACTTCGATCAAGCCAGTTTCGCCAGCCTCAACACGCGCGCCCAGCAGCACGTACAAAGTCGCGTCGCCGCCGTCATCCAAGATCAAGTTCGCGCCTTCAGGGAACATGAACGACCGGTCTAGGTAGTCCCAATGTTCGACCAATGATTGACCTTTGATCGCAAAAACAGGCACGCCGGATTCAGCGATTGCCGCCGCCGCGTGGTCTTGGGTCGAGAAGATATTGCAAGACGCCCAGCGCACATCCGCACCCAACGCAACGAGTGTTTCAATCAAAACAGCGGTCTGAATAGTCATGTGCAACGAACCAACGATCCGCGCACCTTTCAGAGGTTTGCTTTCGCCGTATTCTTCGCGCAACGCCATCAGACCTGGCATTTCAGTTTCAGCGATATCCAACTCTTTGCGGCCAAAACCAGCAAGAGCGATGTCTTTAACAATGTAGTCTTCGGCCATGAAAGCCTCCAAATTGGTTATAATGTTGGACATCACCTAGCATTCGACATGGCCTGTCGCAACTCGCACAACACAGGCCGTATCGGGAACTTTGTGGCGCGATCCCCATGGAGACCGGGAATTCCTAACTTAGATCTAGGATTATGGCGCTAAATTGGTGATGAATCGAATTGTTATGTGTGAATATCCGCCTATTCACACGTCCGCTGATAATAGGTAAATGTGACATGGCCTGCCGTTGGCCGAAATTTTGCAAGATCGGCCGGAATAGGCAAGGTCGCCGTTGCCACAGCATAGCAGGCGCTAAACCCCTCGAGGTCGCGAAGTTCTAGCCCTGTCAAAAACCATTTGTCTGCATCGGCGACGTTGATCCCTTCGGACCCACCAAGGATCAAATAATCAGGCGCAAGCGACAACACATAGGCCCCGTCGCCCTTCCCATGGCCCGGCATCGACTGACGGCGTGCTAGGATGGGGACATCCGCGCGCATAGCAATTGTCCTGTCATTTAGGCCAAGCATGTCGATGTAGATGTGGGACGGCGCATGGAACGGTGTCGATCCAGCCGTGTTAAGCCCTACCGTCGATCCAGCTGGCCAATTTGCTGCGATGTAGCGGCCAACGATGGTCCCATTAAACGCGGCCCAATCCATGCGGTATGATCGAGCCGTCAACGCCGCTACAATCATAATAAATAGCAAGGCCACTAGACCAATGCGTGCGGGTATCGGACGTAGACTACCCCACAAAGCGACGACCAGCAGTGCAAATGGTCCCGATATGGGCAAGAGAACACGTGCCGCCGCCATATGATCCCCGCCTGACCAAATGACGTAGCCCACAAACGCGCCGCACACGATCAACAATACAATGGCAACGCGGTTCAAACGCCCCCACACCAAAGTGGCGACAAGTGCAATTGCGCTACACGTCATGACTGGCAGATAAAGCAACGCAGATCGCAACAGGTAATCACCCACGCGTTCGAGGCGCAGGGCCAAGTCCAATCCAACCTTTGCATGAAATGTATTTGGCAATATGTCGCCATAATACGACACGCGCCATCCAAGATGGATCATAAAGACCACGAAAGGGATACCTGCCACGATGACGGCGCAGGTCAGTCGGTGCTTCCACCCAAAAGGCCCGGCGATCAGGAGCGCAAAAAACGTCGCCGCCACGATAATCACACCATCGGGACGGGTCAAAACGGCAAAGGCAAAGGCTATTCCTGCGCAAAAAAGGGTCCAGTAGGGCAGCGGGTTGGGCGCTTGGGTGACAAGCGCGCGGACCACAAAAGCCATCGCGCCAGCGACAAAGGCCGCGGCAAGCGGTGCTTCTAACCCACCTAACACCCAAACCGACAACGAGACATTCCCTAGGATCATCGCGACACCAAGCGCTGCTGCCTCTGACCGATGCGGATACATCGCGCGCGCGCCCAAAAAGACGGCCCACACGAGCAAAATGACCGCGAAAATATTGATCAACCGGACCGCAACAACCGGATCAATTCCCGCCTTCAGCAAGGCAGACGTAATCATAACATAAAGAAAGTTGGTGTAGCCTTCGACGCGGTCCCCCAAATTCCAAGACAGGTCGCCGGCATCTGCAAAATTTTGGGCGTAGCGGAGTGAAATAAACGCGTCGTCATGAAGGAAAAATCGGTTTCGCCATAGGTTGATGGCAAAAAGAACCAATCCGATCGCCAAAACAACGGGCGTGGCATAGCGCGAAGGTAAGGCTGGCGATTCAACACCCTCGCTACCATCTGGGGGGACCTGCGTCGTATGAGGCATATGTAGGTTAACTCACTAATATTGCAGTAAAATGCATTTCTTTCGAATTAAGGTACACAGGGCGGGACACCTATGAACGCGCCCTACCCTGCGTGTTTAAGCGATGATGAAGACATCCGTCTCCGACCATTCGACACCCGAGATTGATGCATAATCCAGCGCGCCAACACCTTCAGCATTCCCAGTGGAATCGATAATATCGAAGGCATCATCAAACTGATAATAGCGCAGTAAATCTGCTTCGGTTGGGTCAATGGTCATGTTAAAATTGCTTGCGATCTCGGACGCTGTGCGCGCATCATCCCAGATACGCAGCTCGTCCAGCTTCCCACCAAACGCTTTGTTTTCGCGCACATTCGCGGCAATGTCGTCGATCAGAAGGTCGGACGCCAAGTCATTTGTTGCAGTCGCATCCAAAACACCATTCACAAAGATCGAGAAATCATCGCCATCCCGAACCAACGCAAAATGATTCCAGACGTCATCGGCCAACACAGTGGTATTTGAAACGATCACATCCGTCGAAATAGTTGATTCCGTGGAGTAGAGCCGTAACCGACCCGCGTGGAAGTTCAGATCGTTGCCTAAGATCCCGTCTGTCGCCGGATCATCGCCCGACGCGCTGTCATGTTGGCCGCCCTTAAAGATGGAATCGTATTTGTTGACGTTGCTGCCAGTTTCCAGTGCGGCCCAGAATTCGACGGTGTAATCACCTGTGACGACAAGATCTTGAACGTCGACGCCCGAACCATTGTTTTGGCTCAGAAGCGATCCGGCATTACCGCCACCCGAGCCGCCACCAGAAGCCACATTGATCGTCGCTGTCGCGACGTTAGACCATTTTCCGTCGTTGTCCTGCACGCGATAGGTGAAACTATCAGAACCCTCAAACAGTGGGTCTGTTGGCACATATTCCGCGTGACCGTAGTGGCCCGCAGGCAAGCCACGGTCGATCAGTTCTTGCTCCGTGTCCATAATCTCGACCGTGCCAAAACTAGGTCCGCTCACAATCTCAACGGCTTGCATGTTTAGCATACCATCCGAATCAGTATCATTGTCCAAGATATGCAAGTGGTTCGTGACCGGATCAAAACCGGTGGTCAGGTCAAACGTATCGTCCACTGCTACCGGCGCGACATTGCCCACATCAATGTCCGCAGTGGCAAATGTCGTCGCCGCGCCAAGCTCATCTGTCACCGTCAACGTCACCGTGAACAGCCCATCCGTGGTGTAGGTGTGTGACGGTGCCACATCAGCTGACGTGGCACCATCGCCAAAGTCCCACGCATAGGTCAGCGCGTGATCTTCCGCGTCGGTCACATCGGAGGCAAAAGTAACCGTGTAGGGCAGAATGTTCGATGTGTTCTCGCCCGGATCAAGCACAATACCCGTGCCGCTAGGTGCGGTGTTGGGCGGTCCCGCATTCCCATTCGCGATAATTAGGGAGATGGCAGCGCTGTCGGTGTCAGTCCCGTCGCCAATCACATATTCAATTGAGACGGTAACGCTGTCCCCAACGGCTAACGAAGCAAATTCAAAATCGCGGTCTTTGAATTCAACCGTTCCATCATCGCCAATACGGAAAATACCACCGCCGTCGGACCAGACTTTTAACCGTCCAGATGAATCAAAGGTGCTGTTGGTGTCGCTTGCACCGTTGGCTTTGAAGCCTGCAAGTTCAATCAGATTGAACCCGGCGCCAGCGTCCGTGTCATTCGCAAAAATATTGTAAGGTAAAGTGATCCAATCGCCAGACGCTATGCCTGCGAGGTCAATACTGCCAAGATCATCGACGGCATCCAGTACAAGCGGGGGTGTCGTGGCCACATTGATCGTCGCTGTCGCGATGTTCGACCATTTTCCTTCATTGTCCTGCACGCGGTAGGTGAAACTATCAAAGCCCTCAAATTGTGGGTCGGTTGGCACATATTCCGCGTGACCGTAGTGGCCAACAGGCAAGCCACGGTCGATCAATTCTTGCTCTGTGTCCATAATCTCGACCGTGCCAAAGCTAGGTCCACTCACGATTTCAACAGCTTGCATGTTTAGCATACCATCCGGATCAGTATCATTGTCTAAGATATGCAAGTGGTTCGTGACCGGGTCGAAACCGGTGGTCAGGTCGAACGTATCGTCCACTGCTACCGGCGCGACATTGCCCACGTCGATGTCCGCAGTGGCGTATGTCGTCGCCGCGCCAAGCTCATCTGTCACCGTCAACGTCACCGTGAAAAGCCCGTCGGTAATGTAGGTGTGTGACGGGGCCGTGTCAGTTGACGTCACCCCATCGCCAAAGTCCCACGCATAGGTCAGCGCGTGATCTTCCGCGTCGGTCACATCCGACGCAAAAGTTACCGTGTAGGGCAGGATATTTGATGTGTTCTCGCCCGGATCAAGGACAATACCCGTGCCGCTAGGTGCGGTGTTGGGCGTACCTTCCCCTTGGACCGTTAGGCTGACGGACGCAGTATCAGTATCGTCGCCATCTGCCATATCGTAAGTCACTGATGTTGTGCGGATCTCACCCGCGGATAGGGTTGCAAACTCCAGATCTCTATCGCGAAATTCGATGGTGCCGTCAGGATAGATCCGGAATTGCCCGCCGTTATCGCCCCAAACCCAACCAAACCGGCCCGACGCGTCAATCAAATTATCCGTCTTGGGCGCCCCCGTGATCTTGAATCCATTGAGTGCGACAACTGAAAACGGATCGCCTGTCGGGTTGGTGTCATTCGCCAGCGCGTTACCGATCATTGTAATCGTGTTACCGCCCAAACTGCTGACAGCCAAGGTGATATCATCGTCATTCGCATCAACAGGGCCGACAACAGCACCTTGTGCGTAGACAGGTCGCAGAACAGAATCGATTTCGGGTGTCACGAAGGTACGCTGTGTTGTTGTGATGTTTGGATCGTCTTCCCAGTGCGAGAAATTCCATTCGAACCCGTCTGCCACGTAAGTGCTTTGTACAACGACATCATGGTGGAATCCGATGACGTTGTCGCGCACCTGATCGCCCGTGAATGCGACCCCATCGAGGAAGAAGGTGAAGTTAGGCACATCCGGCATGTCGTAGGTGGTGATGCTTTCCTCAGGATAGATCACGAGGGTTTTGGTCGTCGATAGACCAGAGCTGTCAATCGCCGTGAGCGCTACAAAAAATCCAACGTTTTCATAGTAGTCATGCCCACTAGTCGGAATAACGATTTGAACGCCTCCCGCTATATTTTCAACCGCCGAAACCTCTGGGTGAAAATGTTCGTTGTGTGCAAGGTTCACCGACCAAAACACATCCGGTCCCGTCAAAGTCCCGTCTTCAAGGTCGGTCGCAAAGCCTGAAAGGGTAATCGTATCACCAGCGCGGAACGTATCCGTGACGATTGGCGTGTTGATCGTTACTTCAGGCGCATTACCGATCGTGATGTCGATGGGATTGTAGACCGTCTGGGCCCCGTTCGCGTCGGTTGCGATCAGTTCAACCGTGTACTGCCCTTCGGCAGTGTAGGTGTACGTCGGATTTTGTTCTGTTGATGTCGCACCATCACCGATCCCATCTCCGTCGATATCCGGTCCATCCCCGAACGACCAAACAAAAGTCAGATCATCGCCGTCAGGATCGAACGCGTCCGTTTCAAAGGTCACGGTATGCGGTGCGGTCAGGCTGGTGTCCTCACCCGGATCAAGGATAATGCCTTGTCCGCCGGGTGCCGCATTACCGATGCTATACTCCAGCCGGTTCACAGCGCCTTGGAAATTAAAGATGTTTCCGGTCTGGAAAGTTGTAATGTAATACAACGTGCCATCAGGTGCTTCGGCAAATGTCAGAACCTGACCTGTCGCATTCTTAAAATGATTGTCGGATATAAGTTCTGGTTCGCCTGACGAATAGTCAATTTCAAGATAGCGTATCCAGTTCCTCACCCAGTCGCCGTAAAAGTAGACGCCTTGGTATTCGGTAGGGAACTGTGACCCGCGATAAACCACACCGCCTGATATAGATGATCCGGCATCACCATAGCTTGGCAATTGGTCCTGACCCGGCGCAGAGGCGTGTTCGTAACTGTAGATGGGATTGCCGGGGTCATTGGGGTCCGGCAGATAACCCTCGTAATTTGGCCAACCGTGATCCGCGCCAGCTGTTGCTATGTGGATGTCTTCGTCCGCAAATCGCCCGTTACCGCCGACTTCACCAATCCAAAGCGTGTTCGATGTTTGATCGTATTCAGCCCTGAACGGGTTGCGCAATCCATAGCTGTAGATAGTTGTCATGACGCCTTCAGGATCAAGCGCAAGGTTTTCCGCGCTTGTCGAAATCGCCGTCTGCGTGTTGACGGACGGTGTATAGGCTGAGGCCGCCACAGGATCGTAGTAGGGATTATCGGTAGGGATCGAACCGTCGGTCAGATTGACGCGATGCACCTTACCGTCATCATGGGTCAAATCCTGCGCATTGGCCGGCTCGAACTCCTCACCAATCGAGATGAAAAGTTTGTAAGGGCTAGGGTCATTGGCGTCGATGGGTTCATACCCGATTGCCATCCCACCGCCTTGGTGGTCCTTGTTGGAATAAGTATCAAATTCCCGCCAAATCACGGTTTCCGAACTCAGATCACCCGAACTGGCTGCACCGCCCGCGTTTTCCTGATGCACAAACCGCGATACGGTCATGCGCTGTTCCTGCAAATTCGTGTAGAGCAGGTAAACATACCCATTTTCACTAAAATTCGGGTCCACTTCGATGTTGAGCAAACCTGCCTCGCGCGAATTTTCGACTTGCGCGCTTAGGTCAAGGTACACCGATTTTGTGCTATCAGCCACGGACGGGTCTTCGACGATGATGACCTCACCGCTTTTCTGAATAACAAGCATCCTACCATCGGGCAGAAACGCCATATCGGTCGGCAACACCAAAGCGTTCACGACTTTTGTGTCAATGAACCCACCGACGTCACCAACAGGGGTGTCAAAAACGCTGTCGTCTTGAACGACCGATGCACCAGTTGGCAGGTGCAGACTGTGGCCCGTTTCGGCGTTTCCGGTCGCATCGATGATATGTCCCGTGTCATCGTCGAAACGGTAGTAGCGCTGCAATCCGACCGGCACACCCCCCGCGATATCAAGCGGTTGATCGGCGTTACCAAGTATTTCGGCACCGGGGCGTGCAATATCCCAAATGCGCACTTCGTCCATGCGCCCTTCAAGTGCGCCCACACTGCTTGACGCTAGCTGTGAGATTTCAAAGGCCGACGTATAGTTCTGCGTGGTCGAATTCGCGTCGTTGACGCCGTTCACGTACAAACGGACTATGCCACCTTCGCGGACAAAAGCGACGTGATTCCATTCACCCGCAACCAGTGGCGATGTCCCGACGACAACGTCACCAAACGTGCTATCGTATAGCCGTGGTATTCCCCCGAAAAAGTTGATGTCATTGCCGCCCCCAATTTGCGACGACACCGCGCCGTCATTCTTGGCAATTTCTGAACCTGGTTCAAAGAAGATATTGAACTCAATCGTAAAATCGCCAATGAGCGACAGGTCTTGTATATCAATACCGACGTTGTCGGTTTCCAAAACATAATTCACAACACAACCCCAAAGGTTATTAAAAATTGTATTCAAAATTTGAAGGATTCTCAGCGGAAAAATCGCCGTAATCCTTTGTGTAAAAAGGGAAAAATAATGCGCCCTAGTGCTCAATAATACCGACGAGCATTTGAAAAGGTTAAGAGCGTCAAGAACATCTGTCAATCTACACAAAAGTTAGGGCAGGAGTATTGACGTACAAATTGCGTGCTTATTTCGGCACGGATTTTACGGCTAACATTTGGGATATAAATCCGATTGCCCACGCATTATGCACAATTCCAACAACCAATCCGGCCCAAAATCCGCAGAGCGATTTCATCCTGACCGCACAGACCAATGAAACGACAAAAATCATGCCAAAATAAATCAACGGCAAAATCCCAAAAAGCGGGTTGAAAGCAATAAGAGCCACGCAAGCAGACATCATTAACATATTCAAAACAGGGATCATTTGTCTTATTTTTGGCTGCATACGATGTTTCAAAACTGTGCGGCCACGTCCACGCCCGTAGGCCCAATATTGCCGTGCAAGTGCCATCGGGGTGGGTCGCATATGGTAATCTAGGCGTATCTCGCTTTCCAGCCAGATAAGCCCGCCAGCTAGACCTAAACGGTGGTCATATTCAGCGTCCTCATTGTGACTGAAACGCGGATCATAGCCCCCGATCTTTTTAAACCAATCAAGCCGAAAACCCGCGTGATGCCCATGATCCACCCAAAATGAGGTTCTTCCACCGCGATGAGCCGATCCGCCAGACCCCAATGGGGTATCAACGATCCACGCCGCTGCACGTTGAAAACAATTCGCCCCAACCGCGTCCATAACGGTAACAATCGACGCCGCATCTGGCTGGTTTTCAAAGGCCTTTACGATGTCCGCTATGTATCCTGCTGGATAAATCGCATGGGCGTCGCAACGCACGATGATGCGGTGGTGCGGTCGCGCCATCTCGTCGATTACCGCATTGATACCAGCCGACTGCAGCTTTTGTGGGTTGTGAAATAAATGCAAATCAGGGTGAAGCTCGGTCAGTCTTCGGACGATGTCTTGGGTCCCGTCGGTGCTGCCGCCGTCAGCGACGACCATCATTGTATTGTTCGCAAAGGAATCATTTTGCGTCAGCGATTGAATACAACGTTCAATATGCGTGACCTCATTTAATGCAGGAATCACGACAAGGATATGTTGCGGCGTATAGGTCGCGACTTCGAGAGCATCACCGCTTTGAAGGTTTATTCCGTAAGTCATTATAAAATCGAATAAGAATAAATAAAATAGGTCACAAAACCCCGCAACCTTAAGCCGTTGACGTTAGATTGCGACTTGGTTTCGCACAACAAAAATATTTGCGACGCCTAATTTATGATTCGGATTCTGAGGGCAAACAGGGAAATATCAACGTCATGTTATAACGCAAAACAAAGTCAGACCCATTTCATCCATCTGAAAACATTCGCGAAATCTAATCTCTTTGTCAAAAAACTTGATTGGCGAACGCAAGAGGTGCAACGTGCTAATAATTTTTATGAATTTTCAATTTAGATGGTGAGATTTTTGCCATGGACGATGCGCAATTTTTTTTAGGTGCAACCAATAAATCCGTTCTGATCGTTGATTTGGACGGCACGCTGATTCACACCGATATGTTGTATGAAACATTTTGGTCAGCGATCTCTGCGCGGTGGCTTAATATTATTCCAGCGATGCGTGCATCAATGAATGGCAAAGCAGCCTTGAAACGGTCACTTGAAGAAATGGGGCCGATCGATATCCCTCACTTGCCGTACAATTCCGATGTCTTGGATTATATCGCGGACTGGCGCGCGAAAGGCGGGCAAGTTGCGCTTGTCTCAGCGTCAGATCAGCGATTGGTACAACAAGTTGCGGATCACCTTGGTCTTTTTGACGCCGTGTGTGGGTCAGATGGTACGCGAAACCTGAAAGGACCGGAAAAGGCTAAATATTTGCAAGACACCTACGGCGAGAGCAATTTTGCTTATATGGGCGATGCCATCGCTGACCTAGAGGTCTGGAAATACACGACAAAAGCAATCACAGTTGGCGTATCGAAACCACTTGCAAAGCGCGTTGAAGCCCTAGGCATTCCAGTAGAACGCCTGTCCGACCGCAAGCGTCCCGTCAAACCGATCCTCAAGGCGATGCGGCCGCATCAATGGTTGAAAAACGTTCTGATTTTCCTACCAATGATGGCCGCACATCAGTTTTCCGCAATCACCGTGGCGCAATCCATCCTCGCTTTTGTTGTTTTCAGTCTGATCGCGTCTTCGGTCTACCTGCTCAACGATTTGCTTGATCTCGATGCAGACCGCGCCCATCCACGCAAACGGTTCCGGCCTTTCGCAAGCGGGGAATTACCGTTGGTCTGGGGGACGTTACTGACGCCACTCCTTTTGATGACGGGCTTCGGTCTATCGTTATTTATGGGGTGGGCCTTTTTTGGGGTCATGGCGCTATATTACGCGGTTACTACGGCCTATTCGTTCTTGCTGAAGCGTGAACTTATCGTGGATATCTGTGCGCTGGCGGGCCTTTATACGTTACGCATTATTGCAGGCGGCGTGGCCACTGGCATCCCGCTGTCGGTATGGTTACTCGCTTTTTCGATGTTCTTTTTCTTTTCACTCGCGTCCATGAAGCGACAGGCAGAGCTAAAATCCGGTCAAAACATGGGACAAGAAAAGGCGCATGGCCGCAGCTACAAAACCAGTGATTTGCCCCTAATTGCCAACATGGCCGTGTCATCAGGATATGTGTCGGTTCTTGTAATGGCGTTGTATCTATATTCCGACACGGTGCGCGCTTTGTATTCGTTCCCTGCCCCCTTGTGGGGAATCTGTCTGGTGCTGTTGTTTTGGATTAGCCGGATGACGATGATTTCACATCGCGGCTGGATGCACGACGATCCCGTCGTTTTTGCGGCCCGCGACTACATCTCAATTGTGTGTGCGATTATCATCTTTGTCTGTGCCATTGTCGGGACCATGTTTTGACACGTTTGTCACTTCTTGGTCTCTATGTTGTGTTCGCCGTCATAGCGACGATTGCAAACTTGCTGACGCAACGCATTGTTCTGTTCATGAATGATGGTGCTGCAGGTTTTACTGTCGCAGTTTTTATGGGGACATTGATCGGATTGATGATCAAATATTTCTTAGATAAAAGATGGATTTTTCGGGACCTCACCGCTGGCACTGCAGCAAATGGCAAAAAATTCGCGCTTTATTCTGCCATGGGAATTTTCACGACCGCGATTTTCTGGATCACTGAAACCGCATTCTGGTTGCAATGGCGAACCGACATGATGCGAGAACTGGGGGCCGTCATTGGCCTGATGATTGGCTACACTGTGAAATACCAATTGGACCGACGTTTCGTATTTACCAACAGCGCATTCGTTAAACCCGTATGACACGCACAACAGACATCATGGGTTGGGGCCGCTATCCGCGTAAACCGGGTCAAATGGTCCGACCGCGGACTGAAACAGAGATCCGGGCCCACGTCGCTCAAAACGGCATCATTGCACGCGGAAATGGACGCGCCTACGGCGACAGTGCCATCGGGTCGGCATCAACGCTTGATATGCGGGCGATGAACCGCATGATTTCGTTTGATGACACTCACGGGCAACTCGTGGCAGAGGCCGGTGTTTTGCTGGGCGATGTGATCGACGCATTCCTACCACGTGGGTGGTTTCCTTTTGTCACGCCCGGCACCAAGTTTGTTAGTCTCGGCGGCGCGATAGCGGCAGATGTTCACGGCAAGAACCATCACTGTGACGGGTCGTTTGGGGCATTTGTGAATTGGATTGATGTCATGGACGCCGCTGGTCACGTCACACGGGCGAGCCGGTTTGAGAACACGGACTTGTTCGCATGGACGATAGGTGGCATGGGACTGACGGGTGTGATTTTGCGAGCGGCAATTAGACTTCGACCCGTTGAAACCGCGTGGATTCAGCAAAACTCGCTAGTCGCCCCAAACCTGACAGCCGCCATCCAAACCATCGAGAATACACAAGCAGCGACCTATTCCGTTGCATGGATCGATTGCCTTGCTAAGGGCAAAAATCTTGGGCGGTCGATCATTATGCTGGGCGAACATGCAACGTTATCCGATTTGCCTGCCGAGCGGCGCGATCATCCATTCAGCACGCCGCAACGCAAAAAGAAAACCTTTCCGTTTGATGCCCCCACTGCGTGCCTGAACAAGGCTACCGTAAAGCTGTTCAACGCATTGTATTGGCGCAAAGGCAAACAATCGACGGGCACGTCGCTTGTGGATTGGGACAGCTATTTTTATCCACTTGATGCGATTTTGAAATGGAACCGACTTTACGGGCGAGCCGGCTTTGTCCAGTTTCAATGTGTCTTGCCTTTGGACCAGTCAGAGGCCGGTTTGACCGCCATTCTCACCGAAACCGCAGCGGCAGGGCAAGGGTCATTCCTTGCTGTTTTAAAACGATTTGGCGTTCAGGACAGCAAATTATCCTTCCCCACGGAAGGTTATACGCTGGCCTTGGATTTCCCCGCTAACGCAAAGACATTGGCGTTACTAGATCGCCTTGATGCTATCACGCTTGATCATGGCGGACGGTTTTATTTGGCAAAAGACGCGCGATTGGCGGCCGCAACACTGCATAAATCCGACCCGCGCATGTCAGACCTTAGGCAGATGCGATTAAAGTCTGGCCTGGATCGACAGTTTTCATCCGCACAATCCGAAAGGCTACTCCTATGACCGATTTGGCCCCTGTTCTTATTCTTGGTGGCCGATCCGACATCGGTCTAGCCATCGCGCATCGCTTCGCAAGGGCTGGTCACCCGATTGTTTTGGCTGCGCGCAATGCCGAAACGCTGAAGGACGAACAAAACGACATTGCCGTGCGCTACAACGTGACTGTCGCATTGACTGAATTCGACGCCTTGAACACCGCGCAAATGCCGGATTTTGTGGGTCAACTTGACCCATTTCCGAAGATTATCGTGTCAGTGATCGGTACGATGGGTGATCAAAGTGCGGGCGAAAAGGATTTGGATGCCGCAGCACAGGTGATGCGCGCGAATTATGAAGGGCCTGCGCTTATCGTGGGACTGTTTGCGCAAAGGCTGGCAGAAACAGGTAACGGCACGATTATCGGTATCAGTTCCGTCGCAGGGGATCGCGGCCGTGCTACGAATTACATCTACGGATCGGCAAAGGCGGGCTTTACCGCGTATCTGTCCGGCCTGCGCAACCGATTGGCGGATAAAGGCGTCCACGTGATCACTGTAAAGCCGGGATTTGTCGCAACGCAGATGACAGCGAACATGGACCTACCCCAAGCGTTAACCGCAGCGCCCACAGAGGTGGCAGAAAAAGTCTTTCAAGCCACCCAATCCCGCCGCAATATCATTTATGTTCGACCAATTTGGTGGCTGATTATGCGGATCATCTGCGCGATCCCCGAATCCATTTTCAAAAAACTAAGTCTTTAAGGATGAACTCCGCCCCGACCGAACCAGCTGTATCTATCGTCATCGCCGCCTACTGCGCTGAAAATACGTTAATGCGCGCGGTGCGTTCTGCTAGCGCCCAAACAGTCCCGGTCAGAATTGTGATCGTCGACGATTGCTCGACGGATGCGACCTACGACATCGCGATGAAACTGACCCGGTCAAGCGCCGACATTCAGGCCTACCGGATGGATAAAAACAGCGGGCCGGGTGCGGCCCGAAACTTAGGGTTCGCAAAGTGCACAACGCCATGGATCGCGATTTTGGATTCTGACGATTTTATGGCCCCTGACCGGATTGAAAAACTGTTAACCCAAGCGGTCGCGGGCGAACTCGACCTGCTCGCTGATGATATCTACCGTGTGACGGATACTGATCTTACTGCGACCGACCAGCCACTTTTTGGTGAAGGTGACGGCGGCCTGCGTAATTTGAGTTTAGAGCATTTCGTCGCAGGCAATTTGCGGGAGGCTACAGGCGAAAGGGGCCAACTCGGGTTTGTGAAACCTATCATGCACAGACAGTTCTTGATTGATAACGGTTTGACCTACGCGCCCAATATGCGTCTGGCCGAGGATTATCTGCTTTATGCACAAGCACTGATCGCGGGAGGTAGGTTTTGTCTCACAGATCCTTGCGGATATTTTGCCGTGTTTCGCGCAGATTCGCTCAGCTCAAATCACAGCACGGCAGACCTTGGCGCCATTGTTAAAGCTGATGATCAACTGCTGGTTCATCCTGATTTATCATCAACAGAACGCGACGTGATCTTGCAGCACCGTCTTGAAACACACACGGAATGGGCGTGGCGACGGCTGATTGACGCAGTCCGTCTACGCGACGTCCCTGTGATGTTTGCGGTAATGTACGAGCACCCCAAAGTGACCTTGTCTTTGATGCGAAAACTGTTCGCACAAGCGGTGAAACGTCTCAAACGACGGCTGACACCTGGACATCGCATTCCCAGATCGCGCTAACAATCACCCTACGCCGCTTGGCTCGTCGCCATGATCTGTTCGATCAACTGCCGCAATTCGCCCGGTTTCTCCACAAACACATCTCGCGGCAGCGCCATGAGATTGCGACTGCATGCTTCAATCTCGCATCTCGCGCTCAGCAGTCGCTTAACCAGAGCAGGAACAGTGTGCTCCGCAGGGTCGCGAAAAGCCCACCCAGATTGCCAATCCGAGACCACCCTTGCGGTTTCAGTGCCCTCCAAGGTGAGCGCGGGAACGCCAAAAAATCCACCTTCATAAATTCTATTCGGGATTTGCCAGATCGAATTCTGGTCAGATTCAAACCAATCGGCCGCCCAAATCAAATCCAACCCAGTGTAAACATCAGCCACCTCTGTCGCTCGGTCATACGGGCCGAAGTAGGTCATGCCCTTGGCCTGCGAAATTTCGGCAGCGAAGTCAGGAAAAACTGTGTTGGCAGGATAACCGTGGATCACGATTTCAAGATGCGGTGAGAACATGCCCCCCAATTGTTTTAGCAAATTCATAGACTTGCGACACCTTAAATTGCCGACCCAACCCAGTTTGATCGGGCCTTGCTGCGCAGTCGGGAGTTGCTGCTGACGTTCGTCTACGTCGTCCGCAGCCAGCCTGTTGGCCCAATAATACCGTTGGTAGTCCCCCGGATGATACACATCGAAGTAGTTTTCGATGTAACGCGGTGACGAATAAACCAACGCATGACTACGCCTCATCAACGCCCTCTCTAACCGTCGCAAAGCTTTAGACTGTGCGCTGTTACCGATCATCTTTGGATGGATATCCAACACCTCGTAAATGACGGGGACCCGAAGCTTGTGAAACCGTCGAAATGCATGTGCACAGGCGAGCATGTCCAGATTACGAGCATAAATCACATCAATCTGATGCAACTGCGGAAAAGTCTTTGCCGATAGAAACCCGCTTTTCATCAACGTCAAAACACGCGTGAAATAAGCGCCATCTTGCGTCGTTCCCAAGGAAATAAGATCGCTTTCGTCTGGCCGAACAGGACCACGATGCGGCATGATTTTGACCACATCCATGCCAGATGCAGCAAAGGCATGTGCGCGTTTGCGAACCGTGGGCTCGTTTGAATTATGCCCAAAAAACACGATTTTCACCATAGCACCTCGCACTCAACCCTCTTTGCGTGTCACGCCAGACTCCACGAAATTCCAGGAAACGTCGTCGCCGTTACACACAGCTACTCAATACTTGTATCGATCATTTCTGACCTATCCATAAGCGGTCAGGGGTATTGTCCGCCTTTCGTTCACATCAGATCCAGCGGAATCAGGTGTCATTTTCAAGCCGGTGCGCGTCAAAATGGCCCCCAAGCGCATCACCGTTGCAAAATCACGGTGAACCAACGCTCTGCGCACCGACCAGATCAACCCGCGACCAAGGCTGCCTACAATTTGCTGGCCGATCGGGCTTGAACGGGACAGTTTGGTCAGTCTGCGCAACTGATTGCGGTCGATGCGGACGCCCTGCTTGCCCGATACAGCACGCCGACACATCGCAAATTCGACCGGTCCAAGGGGTGTATCCTGGGCGAGTTTTTCGCCCTTCAGCAAATCATCAATCGCAAAATCCCATAAGTCGTGTCGCGCGAAAATACAGGCCCGTTCGATGTATGCCGCACGCAGCACTTTCTCCGCATCGCCTTCAAACATAGCAGCAATCAGCATGATCGGGATCTGATCGCGCAACCCTTCAAACACAATACGGTCCTGCGCTGCCCAAACACTTTCCACCTTGGCGATACTATGCCGTGCCGACGCAGGCCCTCGGTCGCCGTCATGTTTGCGCTGCAGAAACATAACGTCCTCTGACATGTGTAACGGAAATTTGGTCGCGAGCCTCACAATCATGTCGTAATCTATTGATCGCACAAGGTTTTCATTGAACGGACCGACAGTATCATAACATGCTCGCCGCACCATGGTGGCATTTTGGAAAAGGTAAATATCCTCGAGCAAGTGACGCAGCGGTGTGCCGTCCGACAGATCAGGCCAATATCCCGGCCCGCTTTTCTCTTGGCCGTGATCTGTATCACAAAACCGTTCATATCCGCCCCCTGAAATTCCTATCTCAGGGTTGCGATCCAGCACGGCGGCCAGTTTTTCAGCGGCATGGGGCAATGCGATGTCATCATCATCACAAACCCAAATGTAGTCACCCGTCGCATGTGACATGGCCCCATTCAGTGCTGCACATTTGCCAGCGTTGTCTGCGTGGACATAGGTCAGATTCGGTATTCGTAATCCGTCGACCACCTTATCGGTGCCATCTGACGAACCGTCATCCCAAACAATAACTTCATCAACGGGGCGCGATTGTTTCTGCAGCGCCAAAAGCGCATCGCGCAAGTAATCCTTACGATTGTAAGTTGGTACAATTACAGAAATTCTGGACACATAAGCCCCTAACGTAGTCTAAATGGGTATAGTGAAATTATTAATATTGATTCGCATATTTATAATACGGTCCCATTATGAGGACTTTGTCCCATCTCGAAAGAGTTTTGACCATTTTATAGCCTAAAAGGCTGGATTTAGTTTTTTCGCTAAATCTTATACCCCAGCGCATTATTATCTGCGGGGTTGATAACATTGAGTGATCAGCGTCCAGAATATTATCTTAGGCGCATTGTTTTGGTGAGGTAAGTTATTTGCTGATGTCGGCTTTAGATCAGACTGACAAGGAATTTGCGAGGCGCCGCTACCCTGACTTTATCATCGGGGGTGCGCCCAAATGCGGAACGACGTCGCTGCATTTTATTCTGGATCAACACAAAGACATCTCAATTCCGCACGATGAGGTGCATTTTTTCGATGCGGACGACCCAATCTCACATCCCGATTTTCTGGCCGCGCGAAACAACAAATTGTTGTGGTGGGACCCCGGTTCTGCCAATGTAAAACACCTTGCGTGGTACGCTACGCGCTTTTCAAATGCTAAAAAAAATCAAATAGTTGGCGAGGATTCGACCACCTATCTTATGTCCGAAGTTGCGCCCCGCCGCATACAAGCATTACTACCTAACGTTCGTATGATTTTCATGCTACGCCATCCAGTTAATCGCGCTTATTCCCAATATTGGCACTTGGTGAAAACCGCGCGCACAACACTGAGCTTTGAAAAAGCACTGCTACAGTTTCCACAAATTATTTTGGGTTCAGGGTATTATGCGGGCCTGCTGCGATTCATTGATGTGTTCGGCCCGAACCAAGTGAAAATCTGTCTTTTCGAGGATTTTCAAAAGGATAATCAGGCTGTTTTGGATGATGTGGTTCGTTTTCTCGGTGCCGATCCGTTTCAGATAAATCCAGAAAAATCATGGTTTAACAAAACAAGATATCCATCCAACCTTACCCTACAACGAGCTGCGAATGTGATCGGCACACCTTTGGTCCGGCGCAAATACTTGGCGCACATGGCGCAGTCTGGCGAGCGCAGTCACCGTATTACAAAGAAGCTGCATTATTGGTGGTTCAAACACGTGAACGCACGTTTGATGACCGCTGAAAAAGCCAAACCCATGGCACCAGAAACACGCTTTTATTTGGAAGAACATCTATCGGCACGAAATGCTGGTTTGTCGAATTTGATCGAACGCGACATGTCGCAGATATGGCAAGGTATGCGATGTTGAAAGCCGCCGAATTAGGGTCAAGTTGAGCCTGATTTTGAGAAATCACCGCAATCTGCTAATCTATAGTAATACTTGAGGGTTTGAGCGTGAATAAACGGGCAAGAGGTCTTAATTTTATTTTGGACGATCCACTGGATTATAAGCCAAGGCAAAATGCATTAAGCGTCGTCGATGTCCTTATGTTTTTGCGCAGACGCTGGTTAATGATCGGCGTTATTTCGGGGTTAGTGGTTCTGGCCACGGCCGCGATGCTAACGACTATTCAGCCACGCTATTCCGCAACGTCCGAATTAACTCTGATCGACCAACGCCAACAAAGCATTCCAATTGCGGACCTTTTATCGGGTGTGCCGCTTAGTCGTCAGCTTGTTCAGCAAGAAATCACGACGATGCAGTCGAAGGCCTTCATGATCGATGTGGCAAAGAGGTTAGAAGCTGAGAATGGCTCCTTGGAATTGGAAACGCCACAAGCGCCGATCCTGCCTGTGCGCCTGCTACGAAGCGCAAAGCGCGTGGTGTCGGGCTTCATTTCACCCGCGCCCATGAAACCCAGCCTCCCCGCACAGCCTGTTGCGGCAGCGCCGGACGTCATTGATGACGCAAACGCCGACCTCGTGTTGACGCCGCGCTTTGTGCCTGATGATGCCTTTCTTATCCTTGCTGCCGATCAAGAAAAGTATGGTGCGACCGCCGATCAGTTAAGTGGGATGCTCAACATCTCACAACTTGGAAATGGCTATGTCATTCGCGTTTCCGCGCTATCCATCAACCCAGTACTTGCGGCGCAAATTGCGAACACGGTTTCGTCTGAATATGCCCGTTTTAGCTTAAATATCCGCGGTGAATCCATTGAAGAGCAGGTTCAACTTCTTAGCGCCCGAGTGGATGAAATGGGGCAAAATCTGGAAGAAGCCGAAACTGCGGTTGTCGCGTTTCAAGAGCAGGTGATGGGCGTTAACGACACCAGCGCAGAACGGTTAGACCGCGAAATCGCAAGTCTTGCGAATAGCTTGATTGACGCGCGCGCCGATGTCCTGCGCGCGGAGGCTAGTTCTGACAAAGTTGTTGAAATCATCGCGTCCGAAGGTCCGATTGCGGCTGCTAATGTCCTAAGCTCGCCGATCCTATCGAATGTCCGTGCCGAACTATCCGGACACCGGATCGAACGCAGTCGCGCTGTGGAACGTTTTGGCCCTCAATCGAGCCAAGTGTCTGGGATCGACGCGGTCATCAACCGTATTTACGAAGAAATCGAGGTCGAAACCGCTCGGCTGCTTGCCGAACATGAAACCAAAGTGGACATCGCAAAGAGCATCGAGAACTCCATTGCATCCGAACTGGAGCGGTCTGAAAACACCGTCTTGTCGCGGTCGCGTAACATGGTCGAATTGGCCAAATTGAAACGGATCGCCGATGCAAACCGCATTGCCTACGAAGAATTCCTGAGTATCGCGACGGAATCCGCACAGTACCGTGCACTGCAACAGCCAACTATTCGCCCATTGTCCTTTGCCGAAATTCCGTCGACACCAAGTTCACCAAGGACGCTCATGACCTTGGCCATCGCAGGGCTAAGTAGTCTTGTGGCGGGTCTCGGCATTGCGATCTTGATTGAGACAATGAACGATAAGTTCAAAACCACTCGACAGTTGCGAGATATATCAAGACGCCCTGTGATCGGCAGCTTTAGCGAGGTCAAAAAAGGAAGAATCGCGCAGCTACGCGAATTTATCGCCTACGGAGACCGCAAACATGTCCCACAGAAGTTCCAAACCGCGATCCAAGAAGGCCACGGCGTCGCGTCATTTATTCAACATGCCATGAATAGCGGAAAGCAAACGGTCGTTGTTTCTTCGGCCATCGCGGGCGAAGATGCCTCGCTGGTTGCCATGCTTTATGCCAATGCGCTTGCTGATCGGAACCAAAAAGTCATCCTGATGGATGCGTGCGGTAACTGGAACCAGACCGTCAATGGGCAGCAGGTCTCTGAAGACAAGACCGAGGCGAATACCGAGTCCGGTAATCTTCAGATCGTCACAACATCCGCGACGCTTCATGTTCTGAAGTTCCTGAATGACGAAACACCCGCGCTAAGCTATCTGTCGGACAAGCAAATCTACGATATCCTTGAAACTGTATCCGGGGTCTACGACTACATTGTGATCGACGCGCCGCCCATTTTGTCGTCCGCCGGCGCCCTACGTTTTGTGAAAGCCGCCGACACGTTGGTGATAGCATCAAGGTGGAACGCGACACCGCGCCAAACAGTCGAAACGTGCATTGAAAAGCTGAAAGATGTGGCCGCGCTAAACGTGTTGATGGTGATGACGCAAGTAAAACGACGCATTGAACGCAAATACGAATATGTCGGTTACAGCAAAACGATGAAACACGATGAGGCGCTGTTATGATCATCCCGTTTCAATGGATCATGCGGTGTCTTGGCTACCTGTGTTTGATCGCAGTACCGATCATAGCTTTCGCCGATGACTATCGCTTGGCGCCTGACGACGTCGTCGCCTTGCGAATTTCAAGCTGGGACGAGGCGACAGCCAGCTACACGCCGATGACGGTGATTGACGGCGATTATCGGATCATGGCGAACGGACGCATTTCCTTTCCAATTGTAGGAACCGTCGACGCGGGCGGGCAGACTGTCGACACCCTAGGCGACCAGATAGCTGAAGCGTTACAATCAAACGCAGGGCTGTTTCAATTGCCCGAAGTGTCGGTGCAGATCGCCCAGTACCGCCCGTTTTATGTGCTTGGCGCTGTGAACAATCCTGGTGCATATCCGTGGCAACCCCAGCTGACCCCGATGAAGGCCATCGCGCTGGCAGGGGGCCAAACCCGTCTCAGTGTCGAAACCATGGACGAAACAAACGGGATCAGGCAATTCACGTCACTGCGAGGCACCCAAGTTGAATTGGCACGCCTCAAAGCACGCGCCGCACGTCAAGAGGCTGAACTTTCAGAGGCCGCCGACATCACATTTCCCGATCCGTTTTTCCATCCGGATGGTGCTGCATTTGTGGGGCGGCTGAAGGAAGAAGAACGATCTATTCTCGCGCTCCGCAGGGAAACGCTGGACCGCGCCACAAATTCAAATGCCGCGTTGATCGCGCTATACAAGACGGAACTCGCCGGTTTGGAAACCAAGCTGGCTGGACTGCGACGCCAACAAGAAGTCGCGCTGGATCAGTTGGAAAACCTCAAAGGTATTGTCGCGAGCGGAGCAGTTCCTGCAAACCGACTGATTGCTGCTGAGCAAGGGATCGCGGACCTGAACGCGGAAGAATTAGACTTGAACACGGCTATGTTTCGGGCACGTCAACGGATCGGTGAGACCGAGCGCGATCAGTCGCAAATGGTTGATAATCGACGCGAAGACACAATGACAGACCTACAGAAAACCCGCCACAGCATCGCGCTAGAGACAACGCGAGAACAAATGTTTTCCCAGTTGGGTGCGTTGAACGGTGTAACGTCCATCGAAACTGCGTTCGATTTGGTTTTAAGTGTGCGTCGTGATGTGGATGGTACGGTCACAGTGCTGGTCATCGGCCCTGACGATCCGATCCTCGCAGGGGATGTTTTCGAAATTGAACTCGTCTCGAAATCCGCCACGCAATAGGCCTTTTAATTGCCTGACTTCAAGTCACTGCACTGCGGGCTGGATAAATTCTGCGCCTCGAACGATGCGCATTGCACAACGGCGTAACCCGTTGCATCCGCTTCAGCCTCACCAGCCCAATTCGCCTGTTTGGCGCCCCCTGTCCACAAGTCGAAATATATCTTGGCCGGCGGCAATGGCACCTCTGAAGGCTCATCGATACGGAACAGCTCGATGTCGTTCATGTACCACGTGATCCCGTCTTCGTGCCATTCAAACGCGAACAACTGAGGTTGTTCACTGGTATCGAGACCAACATCAACCGTAACCGGTTCTGCCATCGGTTGCCCGTCGCGATACCGATTGAGGTGCACCTTGTGTGTATCTTGACCCAAAACCTCGATATCGAGCTCTTCGTGGGTGTCGCCAAAATGTGGTCCTGTGTAGATGTAGAAGGCGGAAATCAGACCCGCGCCCTTGGCCGATTGCAGGATGATTTCATAGCGCCCGTAGCCGTACCAACCGCGCCGCTGAATCTGCCCGCTCAGGAAGGGTTTCGTCGTTAACCCAGCTTCGATGAATGTGGCCGGATCTTCGCGGAAATCTTCCAGAGGTACGAGGTTTTGATCGGCGGCAGCGAAAAGCGCGATTTCAACGCCAACAGGGCTAAATGCAACATTCGATTTACGCCAAGCAGTTTGCATCCATGTTTCTTGATGATCATATTCAGCGATCCACCACTCCGGCAGTTGCCCGGTCAACCCAAAGACGGTGCGAAACGGCTCACCCATGTTACGTTGTCGTTGCTCTGTCTGCGCCGAAACCGACGTCGCAGCCATACAGAGCACCAGTCCAGCAGCCGATATAGGCGTACGGTAATCATTGATAAACATTGTTAAAAATCCCATTTCAGTAAATTGATTTCTGCCTGAAATACCTCTTCCACTTTTGATTTTTGGCCCGCGTTAAAAACTTCTTGATATGATCGGCGGTCTTGACGGATACCGCCCTTGGCGTTGGGCAACCTATCAAAAGGAATATCCAATTCAGCAAATAACGCGGATAATTCTTGGCTCAGCCGATCATATCGCAAAATGCGGTCGACGATGACCGTACCATCCACATCGCAGTAAAATGGTGCATTGTGGCAAAAGATACCCTTTTCCAAATACGCATCAAGCGTCAAGTTCGGCGTGTAATGCCGATGCCATGCTGCATTTTGGAACATGTGAAAGTGCGATAGCGTCTTGTCCCAAGGGTTTCGCTCAACGCAAACCTTTAGATAGTTGTCCCAAATTGGTCGCGGCATCCGCGCTCTGGCAAAGCGGGCGGGTATATGATTATAAAACCGCTTACGCTTAGCCAACTCTTCGCAGTTTTTTACGAAATCAGGCTTGCTACGCGCACCGCGCAACGGATTGAACCACCCTCTAAAGTTGCGATAAGAATTGCCCTCAACTGCTGGAAATATTGGCGTGATCACGTCGTCCGGTCCGCAATGCTTGGACAAGGCTAGCTCAACGCTGGTGCCCGCCGTTTTTAACGTCTTGATAAAGATCAGTTTGTGTCGATGGGAAACGATCATGCAAACTTCCAATGACTATCGTATAATAAAAAATTGGGTCGTAGAAAAATAAGGCCGTCTTAATTTGTTCGATCTTTTCTTAATCGCCAGATCCGATCAATAAATTCTTGCCGTTTGCTAAAATTTTTGAGGCTCGGACGTCATCAGTTAATTGCCATCACATATAGAATCAGGACCGTGCCCAGTCGCATGATATCAACTTTAGTGACAAAATGCTGAAAATGTCTTACACTTGGCGTGCTGACAATTTTTAGCACGCGTGATCAATTTTCGATCCAAGGTATTTTTATGAATAAGGCAAAGACAAAAATCTGTGTCTGTGGATGTACATTTCGAAGGCCAAAAGGCCTGCGTGATCTGATTTCGTCCTATAAGACCATCATCCCCCCTGAGGGCGTCGATTTAAGATTTGTTCTTATCGACAACGACGTAAACCCGTCGTCCCAAGAACAGATTGAAACCGCAGCAAAGGATTTTCCGTGGCCTTTGCAATACGTGCACGAACCTGATGCGGGCATACCGATCGCCCGCAACCGTGCGCTGACTGCTGCTGGACGTGACGGATATGTAGCGTTTGTCGATGATGATGAGACAGTCACGCCCACTTGGCTGACTGAACTCTACCGCGTCGCCACAGAAACCAACGCAACCTTTGTGCAAGGACCCGTCCGCATGACGGTTGAAAAGCCCGAGGATCGTTGGTGGCTTGATACAATTTTCTTTCGCCAGAAAGAATTTGCTGACGGCGCTAGCCGCCACGAAAGCTGGACCAACAATGTCCTGATCGATCTCGACTTTATTACCCGTAAAAAATGTCGATTCGAAAACCGACTGCGCTACGACGGAGGTACTGATACCCTGTTCTTTCGCGATATCATCGCGTGCGGCGGCAAGGGGTTCTATGCCGCTGATGCCTGGGTTCAAGAAGTGCAACCGCCCGGCCGCCTGACGTGGAAGTGGGCGATCAACAGGCAATTCCGTTACGGTTCAACGCGGGCGATGACCGCTTTACTGCGCAGGTCCAGACCCCAAGCCACATTATATTGCCTCGCCCGCGGGACAGCGATCGCGGGCGTCGGGTTGGCCATGATGCTCACCGCAGTGGTGAAGGGCAAACGTGGCTTTGCGGATGGGATCGCCCTACTGTCACGGTCCGCCGGTATCCTGTCCGGCATGGTGGGCCACCGCACGCTGGAATATGCGCGGCCAGCAGCATGACGAGCGACATCGATATCGCAATTTGCACCTTCCGGCGCGCGCATATCGTTAACACGCTTGAATCGGTGGGTCAGATTTCGCCGCCTGACGGGTTAAATATTCGTATCATTGTTGTCGACAACGATGATACGCCATCCGCTAAGGACATGGTGTCAGCGTGTAACCTGCCCTTTGCTGTAACCTATCTTCACGCACCTGGCCGCAACATTTCCATTGCGCGCAATGCCTGCCTCGATGCCGCAACGGCCCCTATTGTTGTTTTTATCGACGATGACGAACTCGTAACACAAAACTGGCTGACAAATCTCGTCACCGAACAACAGCGGTCCAATGCAGATGTGGTGCTTGGCCCTGCGCGGGCAATCTACGCAAGCACCGCGCCCAGGTGGATGCAAAGACGTGAGCATCATTCCTCAAGTGCGACCTACGTCGACGGCGAAATCCGTAGCGGTTACAGCTGCAACACCTTACTGATGCACCACGCGCCCGCAGTTGCCGGCCTGCGATTCCGCCTTGATTTAGGCCGAAGCGGCGGTGAAGACACTGTATTCATTTCCAGCATTTACCAGCGTGGCGGCAAAATATCCTATGCCTCTGACGCGCTTGTCACAGAGGCGGTTCCACCGGCGCGTGCCAAATTCATGTGGTTATTGCGGCGCAAGTTCAGATTTGGCCAGACCCACGGGCTGATGTTAAAAGAAGGTATTTTAGGCCAGCGCTTGCGCCCGCGCCGCGACGTCCCTGTCGTGATGGGCAAGGCGTTTTGCTGTTTCGGCATGGCAATATTAACGGCACCTGTGATTGATAAATCGGCATCATGGCTGCTGCGCGGCACTTTGCATGCCGGTGTCATTTATGAATTTCTGGGCGGCAAATCACTAGAGATTTATGGCACCGATCAGCCAACTTAGGGCCGTCTGCAAGGGTGAATATCCGGAAACAGGTTTGGTATGTTTGATGATAGATAATCGGACCCTCATCACAAAAGCTGGATTACCACGCATCCAGAAGAAGATCGACGATCTCCGTGGATTGGGCCGCAATCACTTTTCTTTAAATGTTGATGGCAAACGGATCGGCTATTGTTATGTGCGTAAAAATGCCTGTTCGAGTTTCAAGAAAATGTTTCTCGACAAGTCGCCGCACCGCGCCGACTATCACCCAGATGAACGACCTATCGATTTCATGCGGCAGCACCACCGGATGAACGACAAAGATTTCGCAGATTGCGACCACATCATTTTCGTTTACCGCGACCCAATCAAACGCACGCTGTCAATGTTTCGGAACAAATTCATCGCCAGCACCGGTGCCACCGATATTCATGCAAATTTTATGCAACTCGAAGGTGTCGATCCTGCCCACGTCAGCTTCAGATATTTTATTGAACACTACATGCAACGTCGCTTTTCTCAACTGGATCGCCACGTCTTGCCGCAATCTGTTCACCTGCGCAGGGCGATCTACACCGACTTCGTCGACATCCCCGACCTCTACCCACGCATGTGTGATATTCTTGGAAAGAACATCGGCGACACCTACTTTCGGCGTCCTGTAAACCAGACGTCGCATGTCCAGCATATTCAATTGAACGGGGCAGCGGAATTGCCGATTGGTGATCTCCGGCAGCTTTTTGCAGACACGGGGACGATGCCGGATGACGCAAGCTTTTTGGAACCGGACCTGCGAGACAAGATCAAAGCACGGTATTTTGCGGATTACGACGTGATTGACCGGGCCAAACAGGCGTCAAGGCAATGACGTACCACACGATGGCACCCGCCAAATGACAGCCCAGCCTAGTGTGTCAGTCATCATCGCAGCCTATAATGCGGCGCCGTTTATCCACCGCGCAGTTGCAAGTGCGCTGGCGCAAACCGATGTGGCGCTAGAAATTCTCGTGGTCGATGACGCCTCAAGTGACGACACACTAGAAGTACTGGAACGGCTAGCGCAATCAGACACCCGCATCAAAACCATCATGGCGCCCGCCAACAAGGGTCCAGCAGCTGCGCGCAATTTGGCGCTGGCGCAGGTCACGTCCGATTGGATTGCAGTGCTTGATTCCGACGATAGCTTTCAGCCCAACCGCCTGCGCCGCATGATTGATATCGCCAAGCGACAAAACGCGGACATCGTCCTGGACGATTTTCAATCAGTTCTCGAAAACGGCGACGTGGTCCCCGACGCGGCCCTGTCGAGCTGCAAATCCGCTGGCTTGATCAGCGCCGTTGACTGGGTCGCGCTGAATGCATTCGCGCGATCACAGGTCAGCTTTGGCTATGCGAAACCTGTTATGTCCACCCAATTCGTTCGTCAAAAAGGCCTGCATTACAATGAAACCCTACGAAACGGCGAGGACTATCACCTTATACTCAACGCACTTCTCAACGCAGCCTCCGTCTATTTCACCGCACAGATCGGGTACAACTACACGCGTCGGCACGGATCTGTTTCGCACAAAGCAAACGATGCGCACCTGCGCGCATTGCAGATCGCCGACGATCAGGTCGCCAGCACGACGGACCAGATCACACTGCGCAAATGGATGAACATTCGTCGCGAGAACCTACGCGATCTGCAAACGACCGAGACTTTTTTGCGCAATCTTAAATCCAGTCGCCTTGATCAGTCGATGATGGCGTTGCTGAAACGACCACGTGCGGCAGGACGCGTCGCATTGCATCTGAGCGAGGCGATTGCAAAACGGTTTGGACGAAACCGATGATCAAGGATCAAACCCAATCGGGCATGGACAAAAAAAGTCCCACAAAGCGTGCCGTGATGATTGTTGCCAGACGGCTGGACGATGTCCAAAGCGGAAGCGGACAATATCTATTGGCTTACCTCGTGCTTTGCCGCGCACAGTCGCTTCATATGACCTTGGTCTTTGCCCCCCAACGATCCTTTGGAAATCTGGCTTGGTCACGCGTGCATCCCGATATCCTAGCGGTCGTTGACGACATTGATTGGTCGGGCACAATGCACTTGGCTGGGCGCTATGTGTCGACATCACCAAAGGTATGGGCCAGATTTGCTTGTCGATTGGGATGCGAGGCAATCCGCGCGGTGCGCAGGCAACGCACGACCGCCTATCCCAGCAAATTGGGGCAGGTGCTTGGCCAAGCCGAGACTGCGGTCACAGTTGCGCGGGCAAAACACTGCAAACCCGAACTAGTGACGGTGGAATATAGTAGCCTCGCACCGCTTTTAGCCGCATTCCCTGAACAAAGGCGTTTGGTGTTTCTTCACGACTTGTTCTCTTTGCGTGCGCAGAATTTCATGTCGCAGGGCCTTGTGCCGGACCACGTTGACCTTTCTTTGCGTGACGAAGCCCGTAGATGTGACGCCGCTCAAATCGTAATCCATGCGAGTCGTACTGAAATCGATGCGTTGCAGGACGCACTGCCACAGGCAGAGCACATCTGGATGCGACCGAAGGTTCCGACATTTACGACCCAAGCGAAACGACCGAACGATATATGCGCGGTCTTCATCGGCTCGAAACATGCTGGAAATGACGGGGCGCTGGCATATCTGCGTACAAAAGTCTGGCCGCTCGTGCGACAGCGCATTCCACTCGCAAAACTTCATATCGTCGGGACAATTGGTGACACAATCAAACCAGAGATCGCCGCACGCGAAGGGCTGTTGCTGATCGGTGCGGTGCCTGACCTTGCCAGAGCGGTTAGTTGCAACGCTGTTGGACTTGCGCCGATGGACCTTGGCAGTGGCATCCCGATCAAGATTATAGATTACCTCGCGCTTGGTCTGCCTGTTGTTGCGACTGACAAGGCGACCCGCCCCTTTGGTCGTGAACTGGACGATATCGTAGCAACGGCTGAAACACCGTTTGAATTCGCGGAAAAGGTGGCGCAGCTTCTGCAGAATGATGACCTGCGCAAAGCCGCATCAAAGGCCGGACAGGCTGCGTTAGATCGACTGAGCAACACGTATCTGTCCAACATTCTGGCTGAGTGATTCGTTTTCAGGCGTTTATGGTCTTTCCTAGGCAAAACAGCCTAAAAAATTCCGTCAGGTAATATGGCGCGAGAATCCCAAATTTTATGAGTTCCGGCGAGAGTTCGCCAAACCTGACACAATTCGTGACGTGATTCTGCCTATTTCGGGGACATTTCGGCATCCCGGAATTTAGGTCCTAGCCAGCCGCGAACTCACGTCCTAGTTGGGCCCTGCATATAAAATACACTCAAAAGGACAAAATCTTCAGCACGCATTGCCGCACGGGACTGCGCCAATCAGGCTGACACGATACCACCACTCACGCTGTCGTTATCTGGCCGCTTTATCACGCGATTGCCGCCCTATTCACGTTCAAATGTGATGGGACTTTGGCGTGATCAAACCGCCAAATCAGACCCTGTAACGCCAATTTAACCTAATCTTCCTAATTTTCCCAATTCTACGGGTAGCGCTGCCGCAGGCAAACAACGTGGAAACAGAATTATACAGACCCCGCCACTCGGGGCCAAATCGGGAAAAGAAATGGAAATGAACGGCACTGAAGGCATGATGATGTCTGACGGTTCAACAGGCATGACGAACCAAATTTTTGACGGCAACGACGCAACTCACAAGGCAGTCAATTCTGGCGCGTGGACTGATCCGGACACATGGGAGGATGGTAAAGTACCAGCGCAAGGTGCTTTGGTTCACATTCCAATGGGGATCGAAGTTACCTACAACGCCACTTCAAACGCAAAACTCGACATCGTCCGTGTTGACGGAACACTGAATTTTGCGACCGACCAAGACACCAATATGATCGTCGAATCGATCTATACAGGGCTGATGTCGACTTTGACGATTGGGACCGCAGAAAACCCGATTCATGCGGATGTGAAAACAAACATCGTATTTAGTGACGGACCGCTTGATCTATCTGAAGACCCCGAACAATTGGGGCACGGACTGGTCGCTGAGGGCAAGGTTATCATCCACGGCGCCGAAAAAAGCCCCTATGGCACGCTAGATGGCAACGCGATGTCGGGCGCGAAAGCCATCACGCTCGAGTCAGGAACAGATGGATGGGTTGTCGGTGACACGATTGTTGTCATGGGCACAGCCTACGAGAAGTTTCAGGACGAATACCGCGAAATAACAGCCATCAGTGAAGGCCCGAATGGCATCACGATCACGCTTGATAGCGCGCTGGATCACAACCACACGACACCTGACGGCCATGATCTGGATATCTATGTCGGAAACTCGACCCGCAACGTAGAGTTTTCTTCTGAAAACCCTGAAGGTGTGCGCGGTCACGTGATGATGATGCATACGCCTGACGTCAATATCGCATTTGCTGAGTTCACTGATCTGGGACGGACAGACAAAGGCGAACTTTTGAATGAAACCGACAATGTAGCAGGCCGTTATTCGTTACATTTACATGAAACCGGAACCGAAGCAGGCAGCGATATGGCCGTTTTGTACGGCAATTCAGTGCACGGATCACCTGGCTGGGGGATCGTACAGCATTCAAGCGTTGCCGCGATTGATTATAACTTTGTCCACGACATTCAGGGCGCAGGTATCGTTTCCGAAGACGGGGACGAAACAGGTCAATGGATTGGCAACTTCGTTACCGGTGTCACTGGGCACGGTGAAAAGTTCACGATCGGCCGCGATGAACTGGACGCCGATTTCGGACATTCCGGCGTTGCTTTCGAAAACCAAGCTCGCCAGATCCTACAACAGGACAATATCGCGGCCAACGCCAACACCGGCTGGATGTTCCGCGCGGCGGAAACCAGTGCCGACGATCCTGATCGGGCTGCGATCGACTTTGATCCGATGCCCTTTAAATCGGACTTCAACCATGAAGAAGCCGCGATCATCGGGTTTCACGATAACGAAGCGATTGCAGTCGGGACAGTCATCGACACCGGTCACAGGCAGGATGCTTCGCTGTCGACCGATTTGCGTAGCGACATTATCGGTTTGAAAGCATGGGAAGTTGACCGGGTTCTCGACATGTTCAGCTACACAGGCGAATACGTCATTCGTGACGGTCTGTTTATCGGTCGTGACGGGGCAGGTCGCGCGATCAAAGTGCCGGGCAAACACGAAGGCACGTCGATCATCAACACGCATTTTGAAAACTTCAAAAATGCGATCTCCGATGACGGTTTGAACAACGACGCAGTCTATATTGGTTTGACGTTCAAGAATATCGCGAACAAAATCCAAGCTGACTATTACGGCGAAGAGCGGCTGCAATCTTACGACGACGTCGATCTTCTTGCTAAACCGATTGTCACGATTGATGGATCATCCGACCTGACATTAGGCCGCAAAGATGACAACCTGTACATATCGGGAACGATTAAGGACAGCGCAGGCACAATTGATATTGGGTCCAATCGCTGGACGACCACGACATCGTCAGACAAAGACGGGATCGACATCCATTCCACCAAGATCGGGTCGCCTGAACCGGAAGAACTCATCGCCATTCATGGCGCGATGCGCGACGGCGCAGGATGGATCATGCCAGTGGCCTTGTGGGTGACAGACCGCGTGACAGGCGAACACTTTGCTTATCGGATAGATGTTGAACTCACTGGTTTTGAGGACTCATTTCTAAAGCAACATGAGATTACCAGCTTCGACTTACCATCCGGAGAAATCACACCGCTCGACAGCTATCAAACTCTTTTCGCAGCCTCGGCTGGCGTCGATAATAATAGCGGTGACACGTCTGGGGGAGATACATCCGGTGGCGACACGTCTGATGTTGATACGTCCGATGGCAATACGTCCGATGTTGATACGCCCGATGGCGATACGTCCGATGGCAATACCTCGGGTGGTGATATGAACGGCGGTAACACGTCCGGTGGCGATACATTGGTTCCAGAGGCCCCGAACAATATCGTTTGGGCGTCATTCTGGTCTATCATATCGTTCACAATCGCAGACGTTTTCACAAAGATCTTTAAGCAGTCCGTGGCCGCTGATGCTGACGGTAACTTAATGCAGCTGACTGATCTCGATAGCAGCACCGACCAGTCCGGGTCCTTTTCGAGTGGTGACGCGGCTTTTGCGCTTTCAGAACTGCTTGTCGGCACCTTTGAGTTTATCGGCTCGTCCGCTGACGTGCAGATCGAATTGGCGGATATGGACATTGTCCAAGGGACGCCGATCCAAGTGAACCTTTTGTTCGATATTGATGTGACGATTGAACAAGTCGGCCCACCAGCGGACGACTCGAACGACCTTGTCTTGGAAACCGCAGACCAGTTTGACTTACTTTAAAGCCACGATACCCTCCCGAAGATTCGCCCTTCGGGAGGGGCTACTGACACCCTCACCTACCCGACTGTCCACGCGTCAACGGATACTTGACGGTCAAGATAACCCCGATAAAGATCAGCACATTCGCGATCTGAAAGGGTTTCATCAAACTGCTTTCAACAAATGACCGGATTAGTTCCACCACCGCGATGGTCGGAAAGAACACGAACGGAAGGCCGCCACGCAGCAACAATTGTTTGAACTGCCCGAGGTAAATCCAGACCAGCGTGAAGAGAGTTAACGCTAACCCGATAAGACCAAAATGCACCGTGATTTCGTAAAAACTATTGTGAAACGAAAAGTGCTGGTTAGGGTTTTTGTGAAATTCTGCAAAAATTTCGCGGACGAGATCGCTTTCCTCGTATCGCCAGAAACCGCCCGCACCATGTCCGATCCAAGGACGCTCTCTGATGACATCTTCGGCATAAGCCCATAGGTCCGTCCGTCCGGTCAGGGTCCGGCTTTTCCCAAGCGACCCGAGAGCGGAATCAACAAATGATCCCGCTTCACTGGCAATCGCAGGAATCGTAAGCCCGGCAATTCCAAATAAAATCAAACCGAACGCAAACCGTGAGACTGGCGTGAGCCGCCCCCTGCCCGCGAAAAATGCGAATGTGCTAATCATCCCAACAATCGCCAAGGCCAACACTAGCGCGGTCGCCGAATGACTTGCCAAAATCAGTGCAAAGGCCAAAATCGACATACCCGCCGCGACCAGTCGCACCCACAGGCGTATCCACCGGTCCAAAGCGACGCATAACGCGGCGGTCCACAGCATCAGCATTTTTGCACCAAGCATATTCTTATGGGCGAAAATCCCGGTCATCGCACCATCGTGGTAAGATGTGATAAAAACGCTCAGCACACCGCAAATCCCCGTCGCGGCAAGGACCGTTAAAATGATTTCGCGGGGACGTAACCAAACAACGATTAATATCGAAATTTGAAGTGTGAGGATCATCTGAACCGCAGTCCGCATCGCGACTTGCGGGACAACCCCGAACCCCGACGATACCAGCGCCCAAAGGGGCAACAACAGCAGTGGCCAACATTTGAAAAGTAGCGGGATCGTTTCGTCTCTTTGCCGGACAAATGCGTAGAAAAAATAGAACGCGAGCGCGTAGAGGATCAGTTCGTCGTTCTTGAAAACTGTAAACGTCACCACAAACCAAAGCACAACCAACGCCTTTTCAACGGCATGACTGGCCTGATGTTCGATTGGGACAGTCGGATTATTCACGGCAATAGACATTTCACGGACCGCCGCTAGATACAGGCGCACGCGTCAGGTGGTCTGCCAGGCGCAGTGCAAAGGCCACAATTGACTGAGTTGGAGGGGCGGCACCGCTGCTCGGGAAAATACTTGATCCCGCGACGTAAATGCCGCTGACACCGTGCAGCTTGCAGTGTTGATCGACGACACTGTCAGCCGCATTTTTTCCCATGCGGGCAATGCCAATTTGATGAAAACCGTCGCTCGCTGTTTTCAAAATCGCGTCCACCCTCCTTGCGATGGGCTCGTCATAGATCACGTCGGCGACATTCGACGCGACCAATTCCTTGACCAGCGCTTCATGTCCCCGCAGGACCGCCTCCGCGTCCGCTTTTGAAAAAGCATAGCTGATTTTTATGTCCGGTAGTTGGTCCGGCAATACTGGCCCAGAAAGCGCGATAAAATTGGTATCAGATGGACTCTGTTCCGCATGATAGCACAATCTGTAGGCATTTGCCCCATTTGCGATCAGGTGGTCCAGATGTTGACGCGACCTGTTGAATTTGGACCGCAATACTCCGGGCAAAGCCTTTAGCGACGTTGGCGCGTCGCGCACGACGTTGACTAAGTGCCGCAAAACCGGTGAACCTGTTTCACTTGCAGACCCGCGTCCATCACGCAGTCGCCGCAAAATGTACTTCAGCGATTGAATACCCGACCCATGAGCCGCATCTTCAATCGGACAGTTGCGCGCCCAAAAGAACACATTCGCCCCAGATGCCGGCTCTGTTTGTGTCATACGGAATACTTGTCGCGTGAAACCACCTTGCACGCGCGACACCCAACCAAAACCATCTGGTCTCACACTTTTTCTCAAAACCATCTGCGCAATCGACCCTGTAAGATGACCGCAATATCCGCGACCAAGGGCTTTTAAATGTCCCAATTCATTAGGGTTTCGGGTTTGAACCGCTAGCAATAGTCGCGCCGTCTCGACACCACCGCAGGCGACAATCGTTGTGCGTGCCACCAGATCAACAGCCGCTTCATTAGACAATGATCGCACCCGCGGCCCTATGCATCGCACGCGACCATCGGGATCAGTTACAAGGTTCAGACCGGTCGCAACAACGGACAACAGAATCGCAGGCCCATCCTGTGCATCCAGCACCTTGGCATGGCGTTGGGCGATCGGCAGATCCGCCGCCAACATCTCGACCGCGTTGCAGTCAATCCGGTCTATGTCTTCGCGGACAAACGGGCGTCCCAGCGTGGACCCACCTAGAAACGCGGCCGCTTCATCCAAATAAGCGGCGTAACTGTCATATGTTAAAGGCCAGTTCATCTGTACGAAATCACGCTTCAATAATGGCATGATCCGACCGCCCCACATCCAGCTGGTGCCACCCAACGCACGACAGTTGGTTTGGCACAACGGTGCGTGGGACTGTTGCGAAGACAGATTTGCGGCAGGGCCCGGCGTCGGTACTGTGCCGCCTGCATCGATCAATAGAACAGATTGGCCCTTTTGTGACAACGACACCGCAACGGCCATGCCCGCTGGCCCTGATCCGATTACGCAGGCGTCGTAGGTACGCGTTGACGCACGATCCAAATCGATGAAAGGCATTACCGTCCCTCCGATTTGATGTAAATGCATGTCACCTGCGCTGGCCTAGAATGATCAGATCATCCCAATTGGCACTGATGATCCGATCGTCGTCAATCTGCGCCAGCCATTCCTTGGACGCGAAAGCATTGGTGCAGCGCCCACGATCCCTCTCAAGGATGATCGGCACATAAGCTTGCTGAAACCTTGGTTCCACATACAACTGCTTCACGCCGGTTTCACCTGCGCCAGATTGTTCGGTCCACCGCTCGCGCTGACATGTGCTGCGGTTGTAAAGCGGGACAATTTGCGGAGGATATTTCCAAAATGTCGCAGCATCGAAACTGGCGTGGTTACGAAATCCATCTTTTATCGGGTTAGCATGCGCCATTTCGACCCAATTGAGCCCCAAAAGGTCACGCAATTCGCCGTCATAAGTCAGCGCAATACCACCAGCGGCAGTTACCCCCATGACGGGCAGAGGATCAAAACTGTTCATGTAAGTGCCAAAGTTTTCACCACGTTTAGACAAGTGATATTCACCACCCACATCAAAACGCGATTGAAAGAAATGCATGTTATTCAAAACGATCCACGCGCCGGTTAACACGGCTGCTCCAGCCCCAATGACCGCGCGCTCAAAACGTTCCGCGATATTTCGGAAAGACCAAACCAAGGCAACCACAGCAGGCATTGCGAAAATCGGCATCATCGGCTGGTAAAAACGCCAATACGCAAAATGATCCCCGCCAAGCAGAACGTAGGACAACAGGATGCCGAAAACAAAAGCAGCACACAGAATGCGCGTACAATAACTGGACGACATGTCTTTCAATCCGCGTCGCAAACTGAATCCCAGAAGTATGATCCACCCCACCCAAAGCACTTCAGCAAACGGATAAGTTATCAAAAAATCAATCAGATACTTGGTGCCTTCGCTGATGCTCTGCATCCGATCCGCCGACACTTTTGCATAGTAGGTGTTTGGAAACGGGTATCCAAAATAGATCATTCGACCAAAAATAAGAGCGGCAAACGACGACACTGATAGAAGAATTGCCACCAATAGCGGGCGGAAGGCGCGGGGGCGCAGAAACATAGCCAAAACCAGTAACCCAACCGCCACCGCAACACCTTCTGGTCGTGCTAACGGTAACCCAATGGCCCCGCAGAAAACGGCAATATTCCAGCGGGGTGGCGTGTCTTTTGCTTCGGTCAGTTGCGACAATTGATCAAGCAATAGTAGGCAAAGGAAGGTCCAAAGTCCGACTTCCATCATCGACCAAACGGACCATATAAAAAAGCCGGGTAAGCCGACCATCGCGATGGACATCGCTAAGGCAGCAACGATCGGCGGCGTGTCATTTACAGCGCGCGCGGTCAAGCGCAAGGCCAAAAAAACAGCCGCAATTGTAAGACAGGTGGTCGCGACAAGAATGGGATATTCGACGTTCCCATCAAACAGATAGGGGATTGCAACAAGTATCGTCCACAAGAAGGACGTGGCACCTTCAACCCGTTCTCCGCCTATATTGTAAACGAACCCATGGCCGTGTGCGATGTTTTCGGAATAGGACCGCGTAATCGCGGCGTCATCAATACCATTCGTACCCGGACTTCCGGCCAAGTACCAAGAAATGGCTATCATCAATGCAGTCACTGAAACTGCACTCAAAAGAAACGCAATTTGCACGCCAAAGCGCTTTTCATGATTAAACATATATACGCCAAAACAAAAAAATATTAAAAATAATGTATTAACAGTTAAGGCGACTCTGCGATTCGTGCAAGACTTGTCATAAGTCCCGCCCTTCGGTTAGTATTTTGAATAATTTGATATAAAGCGCTATTATTTCTCAGCGCTGACTTCGTATTGAGGAGTAATTGGATTGGCAAATGATTGCGATTAATCCCAACGACCCTTTGCGTGACAAGCTGATTCAGGACTGTCTTCGCGCCGTCGGTTTCGCGCTAGGGGCACAAAAATGCTGGATGTGATCTGCGTCATCGACTCGCGGTTTGAAGGTGGAACTGCCGCCGCGGCGGCGAGTGACGTCACCGCATTTCTGAACGACGGCCAGTCAGTCGGCTTAGTCGAAGTGCGTAGTTCGTATATTAAATCTCGGTCTGCAAAGCGCAGCGCAATTATTGATAATCTATGTCAGGACAATCGGGTCATTTGCCTGCCCAGCGCCCAGCGCCAAAAACATCGTGCACGCACCGTTTTCCTGCATCATCCGATGACGTTCTATTACGGACTGGACCAGCCGATTCAGCTGGAAGCGGACCACGCCTATTTGGTTGCACATCATCTTCCGTTTCGCGGCGACGGATCGCTTCAATATGATCCCATCACAACAACACAACGCGCGCGGTATTTTACGGGCGTCAGCCCGATGTGGGCGCCTGTATCGGGGCTTTGCCGGCAACAACTGCGTTCCTTTTCACCTTTAATACGTCTTGCCTCACAGGATTGGCCAAACGTGTTTGACGTGGACGCGTGGCAGCCGAAAAAGGAAACATTTACCTCCGATACAATCACAATCGGCCGCCATGGGCGTTCTGATCTGTTGAAATGGCCCGAAACCGCGCAAGCCATCGCTGATAGCCTACCGACCCTTCCTAAGTGCAAGATCCGCGTCATGGGGCTGCCAGCCGATGACATCGCGGCAATGGGCGTGGACACTGACGACTGGACGATCTTGCCATTCAACGCCGAACCGGTGCCCGATTTTCTAGATCAACTTGATGTTTTCGTTTATCATTTTCACCCAGATGCCAGCGAAAGTTTTGGCCGTACCGTCGCTGAGGCCATGTTGATGGGTGCGCTTTGTATCCTTGATCCACGGCTGAAACCGACGTTTGGCAATCTTGCCGTCTATTGCGACCCCCATGATACCGCACGACTTATCGAAAACATGCGTCATGATCCGGTCGGCTCGCGGCACTTTGCAGCCAAGACGCGCGATGCCATCTGCGAAACACACAGGTTTAGTTCAGTTCCCAGTCGGTTGAAGCAGTTGAACCTACCTGTCCCACAAGAAGGGGTGCAACCAAATCGGTCAGAAAATCCAATTCAGGTGATGCGAAAGATTATCGGACTGATGCGGCGGCACGAATTTACTCTCTCCGACCTCCAAAAAATGGACCGTTAGATATGCAAAGTTCCAATCAGCCCGTCGCTCGGTCAGACAAATTAAATGGACTACGCCGTGCGTTCTGGGCAAGGGCCGAACGTTTGGCTTGTTTTGCCATGCACCATGCCCTCAAGGCAAAGGCAAAAGACCAAAGCGCAGATATTGCACAGCGCAGTGCGCTCGTTCTGGCCCCACACGCGGACGACGAAACGCTTGGTTGCGGCGGTGTCATTGCGTTAAAGCGCAACGCAGGAACTGATGTAACAGTTGCTGTCGCGACTGATGGATCGGCGTCACATCGCCACGAAATATGGTCGGCCACCACATTGGATGCACTGATTGCATTGCGCGAGACGGAAACCCTAACCGCTTGCAAAACGCTCGGTGTCAACACGAACGACGTGCGCTTTCTCAAGCAACCAGATGGAGATTTGGCAGGGGATATCGCAGCTCTCACCACCGCCATCACGACCCTGCTGCACGCGACGCGCCCCGACGATGTCTTCGTGTGTGCCGAACGCGATGGTCACCCAGACCATACCGCACTGGCACAAGCGACCCATCTGGCCTTGCAGGACTACGCCGGCTACGTTCGCATCTTGGAATATCCGGTCTGGTGCTTCGATTTCCGATCATGGCGCGTGCAGGATATGACCAATACCAAAGGTTTCGTTGCAGGCGTCAAAGACATGCTGAACACTATCCGCGATTGGTCGATGATATCGGTGCGGACTCAAAGCGTCCTACACCTGAAGAAAGCAGCGCTGGCTGCCCATCAATCCCAACTGGGCACCTACGACCCTGAACCACAATGGTCCGGACTGCCGGACACGTTCACGCGGCATTTTCTAACAAAAACCGAAATATTCCGTCTTATTGCACGCGAGGACGGCAACCGAAAATGACCCTCGCGCGCATCATATTGATCTGCCATGCGGCCCCATTTGGCAAAGCGATGGCCGCCGCATTGCACGCACGGTTCGGACAAGGGTTGGTTGGTACGCTTGCGATTGACCGCAGGCCCGGACGGCGCGCAACACTACTGCGCAACATTAAGCAGGCATTCAAAGCATCCGCGTTAGAACGGCGCATCAGACGCGTCGAATTGGATTTGGAAAACTCCGCGCAAAAGCATTTCGACACCATGGCACAACCGCCAATGGCATGGCCGGACAGCGTCGACATTTTCACAACGTCCAATCCGAACGAAACACAGGCACTCGCTTGGCTGCGCAACTTATCTCCCGATCTGATTATCGTGACGGGGGCGCCAATCCTCAAGCCCGATCTCTTTGACCTGCCTCCGCTAGGGACGTTCAACATGCATTCATCGTTGCTGCCCGATTATCGCGGGACGCAGGCAGAGTTCTGGCAAGTGCTGGAAGATCGCATGGACACAGTGGGCCTAACGATACACCGCGTCGAAAAAGGTGTAGATACTGGCGCGATTGTGCGGCAGGTGCCGACTTCAGTTGACGCACCAATATCGCCTCAGATGGTGCGCGCAAAAAATCTGCTGGCGGCACTAAATGTTGTTCCCGACGCAGTGCAAAGCATACTGGACGGTTCAGCGCAGCCGAAAATGCAGACTGACGGCGGCCCGCCCAAACGCAGCAAAGACAAAACCGTTACGCAACGCAGCAAACTGCTCGCACGGTTGGGTTATTCAGAATTTGGCGACATGGCATGAAACAACACCTCAGATCAGCGTTCATATCGACGGCATTGCGGGTCAAGCGCCATAAGCCAGAGGATGCGATCGTCCTTAGCTGCGACCCCCGAAGCGGCTCAACGTGGATCAGCGAAGTTTTGGGTGCGGCAACCCCAAGCGCAGTGATATGGGAACCTTTTCATCGTGACAACGTACCCGAGGTTAAGGATCTTGGTTTTGCTTGGCGGCAGTACATTCCCGCCGACGCCGACTGGCCCGAGGCGGAAACATTGATCCGTAAAGTAATGTCAGGTGGGGTCATCAACCAATGGACTAGCTGGGCAAATCCCGCCGTGGATTTTCTGCGGGCCGAACGACTGATCATTAAGTGCTGCCGCGCCAATGGCTTCCTGCCTTGGATGGTCCGCAAGATCGCATTCAAACGGAAACCAATCCATTTCCTACGCCATCCATTTGCAATTGCTGCGTCGCAGATCAAAATGGGCAACTTCGATACCGATGGTATGGATCGCGACCTCGACCGTGGCCCGTATACACAATGCATGGTCGAAACCTCTCGCTACATTCGCGGCCTCTCAACCGATGAAGAAAAGATCGTGGCGATGTGGTGCCGCACCCATCAGGCGGCCTTGAACGATCCTTTGACCCATGAACGTACAATACGGGTGCACTATGAGAATCTGACAATGGATCCTGCTCGCGAAATTCAGCGGGTTTTCGACAGATGGGGCGAATCGATGCCCGGCAATGTGCTGTCACTTGTGCGGAAAGCGAGCAGAATGACGGAAAAAACCAGTAAATTGGAAACGCCTGAGCAACAGGTTTCCAAATGGAGAAAACATTTTTCCGATAAACAGGTGGCGCGAATGACGAACGTCATCATCGATTTTAACGTCACAAATTATGGCGAAAATGTGATGCCTATTGATGAGGACAGTTAACGTAAATTCAGTTTTTAGAAGTCGTCATATAAAATAAAAATTTCTTTTCTTGCAGATAGTTGGGGCACATAGTTACGTGCATGAAATCTGAAATCTTCCTTTCGAAATCGACCAACTTATGCGATGAACACACCAACCCAAAACGCAAGAAAAGTCTTAAAAACAATGTGAAAATTGGGGCTTTGCACAGCTCTACGACATGCCTCACCACCTAAAAATAGCTTGCGATCTGCACGTTCCCACGCAAGAATGTTAACTATATTTTAACGAAACTACCTCGCGGCTATATTTTTTGCCGATTTCTATATTTTTGCCGATTTAAAATCGATTATTTTATTAATAGATGGTTAGGAATATGTATCATTCGCACATCATTCATGAATCCAATAACTGGACAACAAACTCTAAAGGCAAACGTTATTTTGATCTAATAGTTGCAGCAATTATGCTTCTTCTCTTCGCGCCTGCGATGGTTTTAATTGCGGTATGGTTAAAGCTTGTTAGTCCCGGTCCAATTTTTTATTCCCATACGCGCATTGGGAAAAACAACGAACTGTTCAATTGCCTTAAGTTCAGAACAATGGTGATGGATGCCGATCAGCGGCTTGCTGACCTATTGGCGTCAAATCATGCGGTTCGCATGGAATGGGAGACCTGTCGCAAATTGCGCCGTGATCCCCGCGTTGTACCCGGTGCCGGTGCCTTGCTACGTAAATCCAGTCTTGATGAACTTCCACAGATTTTCAACGTCTTGCGCGGCGACATGAGCGTCGTTGGCCCGCGCCCGATTGTTAAAGATGAACTGCAATTTTACGGAATTCACAAAGAGGCGTATCTTTCAGTGCGTCCAGGTTTGACTGGTCCGTGGCAATCATCAGAACGTTCCGACGGATCGTATCGGTCACGCGTGATGAAAGATGCCGATTATGTTCACAACGCGACGTTGCGGACGGACATATCACTCATCAGCACGACTGCGCGCAAGCTTTTGAACTGCAGGTTGAACGGTGCCTACTGATCCCAGTTCGTCAGGCTTGTCCGCTTGATCGGTGCGCGCACTGAATAACCAAGCATCAAGCAAAATCATGGGCGCGCTGAAAATCCACGCGCCGACGATCCAAATGAAAATTGACCCACCAAGATATAATTTAAGGGCGATCGATAAGGCGACAAGCAAGCCTAAGATGCCAAGTGCACGCACAAACTGCATTAAATTCGCCTTTACCCATCTAACAGTCAGGCCATTCCCAATGCTGTCAGACAACCTCGTTAAATTCACCCAAGTACGAACCAATGTAGGGCATAAAGTAAGTTTGCCAAGGCGCAGAAGTAAGTACAAGTCAGTTCTGTGACCTTATCAGCACCCCCACCTCGACGAGACAACTTCTTTGCCAGCGTGCGGCAACTCGTCGGTGCGCGTGCTTTCGTCATGTTTTTGCAGTTTCTGAGCCTACCAATTCTGACTCGACTTTTGTCGATAGAAGACTTCGCCATCGTCGCGCTTGGCATGGTGATCCCACATTTTGCCAACACCTTCAGCGACTCTGGCTTTGGGAAATCACTGATCCGCTTACAAAAGTTTGATCACGCGGAATGGAGCACTGTGTTCTGGTTCCTTGCTGCCGTTGGTGCTGGTCTGGCGGGGATTGTCATGCTCGCCGCACCGTTTTACGCAAACGCCACCGGCGTGCCCGAACTCTTCGCGGTTATGATCGTGTTGGCGCTGCTGCCATTCTTGCAATCGCTCAGCGCAGTCTATCAAGCATGGATCGAACGCGATTTTGGCTATAAAAAAATTGCGAACATCATGATGATCAGCGGATTGGTCAGTTTGGCCACCGCGATTTGCCTTGCGCTTTTAGGGTTCGGCTACTGGGCATTAGTAATCCAGCAAATCCTGCTCGTCGCCGTTCAGTTTGCCGCTTACGCCTATGTGAGTGAATTTCGGCCCAAGCTGACCTTCCATCCGAAATTGCTACACCTCCATTTTGGCTTTGGCGTGAACACATTGTTGTTTTCAGGTATTATGGCCATCCAGAAACAGCTACCGATCATTGCGTTCAACCAGCTTTTTGGCACGCTCGCCGTGTCGCTGTGGTCGATGTCAGAAAGACTGTCCCGCTTTCCTAAAATTGGGGCTGTTGGCCCATTTTCGCGGGTCGCGATGGTCGCAATGTCGCGACAGTGGCGCGATGGAGCGGGGGCCGCTGATACGGGGCAAACCTATCTGGCGTCGTCCAGATTATTGGCCATTTTTCTGTTTCCCTGCTTAATCGTCGCGGCATTCCATGCCAGGCCCGTTTTCGCTTGGGTCCTGTCCGAACCATGGGGCGACGTTGCCCCACTGTTTGGCTTAGCTGTACCCGCGTTGTTGGCTGAACTGGTGTCATCAATCGGGGGAAAGGTGTTCATGGCAGCCAACCGCACCGATCTACGCCTGCGCATGTCAATCGAACGGTTCATCCTTGGCACGATCCTGTTTCTACTCGCGCTTCCGTTTGGGTTGGAAGCCGCAATCGCAGTCAGAAGCATTTTCGCCGTGATCTACATGCCCCGCTATTGGCGTTACATGAACAAATGCGTGCCGTTATCGATCATGTCCGAAGCAAAGGTACTGGTTCTTCCGGCCTGCGTTGGATTGGTAGCAGCGATACTCGGGCACTATATCCGCGCACCTTGGGATTTTTCTACGCTACAGGATTGCGCTGTCGTCGTCTGCCTTTGCATCATCGCGACCGGCGTCACAGTGCTTTTGACATATCGTCAGATCGTGAACGATATGGCTTGGCTGAGAAACTCAACGAAATAGACTGGGCTCACTACGTCGCACGCAGCCACCCCTTAAGCCGACAGACTTCGGATCCGCTGCGATCGGTAGGCTGGGTGTGATTGACTGCTGCGCACTGCGATCCCCATTGAGTTTAGATCAACAGTCACAGAAAAGCGTGGATCGTGCATGATCTCAAGCCACGCCTTTTCCATCCCGTCCGACCAGCGAATGTCGTCATAGATCAAGACCACGTCATTCTGAGACGCACCTAAGATCATATCGGTGTATTTCAGCGTTGGTTTGTATTTATGATTGCCGTCGATAAACGCGAGGTCCAACGACGGTAGCGCTGGCAGCAAAGGCCCAAGCGTGTCGTTGAAATCGCCAAGCACAAATTCTGTGTGATCAAGACCAAGGCTCGCATGCAACTTCTTTGCGATATTAGCGCGGTAAGGCGAAAACTCAAGCGTTGTCAGCTCAGCGCCGCTTACCTTCGCGATACGCTGACCTGCCGCGATATAGGCCGACGACACGCCAACATTGGTTCCCATTTCAAGGATGCATTTCGGGGCAAACGCTGCACAGAGGTCCATCAACAGCTTTGCCGCGCGCGCGCTTTTGCTGACCGCGACAACATCGCAAATCCGCTGACCTTCGTCATGCCCCCCCGGCGCGCCAAGATCACCGGTCGCTAGCATAGACGTATCATCCAGCATGGTCGCGCGCTGCGCCTCAATCTTCTCCGCCCAGGCCTGAGATTCAGCAAGGCCGGCAAATGCAAAGTTGTCGATACCCTGTGCCAGTCTCGACGCAATCGGATCGCCGTGACCGTTTAGATCATCGATCAACCCACGGATACGACCCTTTTCCACAAAGGCCGTTGTTTCGACAATGACATTCCGCAGCAATGTGTTGCGCCCAATAGCGCGTTTGACAGTTGATATCATTTTCTCCCTTTCGGGTTAATTGAGGCTTCATTTTAAATACTGAAAAAACCGTAAAGAATATTCGCAGTGTCCCGTGGTCAGCAGAGACGGCGCGGCAGCTTGGAATGCCGCGCCGATTGCATTTATCCAAACGTCAGATCGATGCTTTCAATGTTTGCGATATCAAGCGCGATTGTCGTAAAGCTGTAGCTTGACGAGACCCCGTTCGTATCCCCCGCATTTGCGGCAAGTGAGCCAATGTAGGCATCAACTTCAGCTTGCACTGCAGCAAAGTCAGCAGCATCGACTTCCAGTTCAAGCGTATCAATACCAGACTGTCCGTCGATCAGATCACGTTCGTTATCGGCTTGGAATGAACGCCAGATAAAGACGTCATCGCCGTCACCACCAAAGGCCGTGTCTTGTCCTTCACCGATACGCTTGATCTCGTCGTTGCCTTGGCCCCCAAAGATCAGCTCATTACCGGCATTGCCTGATATATCGTCATCACCGGCACCTGCGAAAATGAAATCATCACCGGGATTGGCTGTGATCACATCGTCACCGTCACCACCAAGGATTTGATCATCATCGCCACTGCCAGTGATATCATCGTTGCCAGCGCCGCCTGAAATCAGGTCATTCCCGAGATTGCCCGACAGTTCATCATCACCGTCCCCGCCAATGATCGTATCGTCACCTGCTGATCCCGCAATAACGTCATTGCCAGCACCACCGCTGATCTCGTCATCGCCGCCCCTGCCGGTGATCGTGTCATCACCAAGCCCGCCGATAATGATCTCATCAATGCCGGTTCCTTCAAACGTGACACCGGTATCGCCCAGCAAGATTGCTTCGCTTGCGGATGCGTCCGGTGCAGCTATATTCCCGATCAGGACCTCAGCGGTTGCCATACGCCCTGCACTATCGACGATTGTGTAGCTGATCACGTCGAACCCGCCAGTCGCCTCAACTGTTGCGGTATATGTGATCTGGCCACCCGCACCGATAGCCGCCGTTCCGAATTTTCCGTCTGTGACAGACATGACCGACGGCGTTCCACCAGCGAGACCCGGATTATCATTCGCAAGGACATCAATGACGACGTCCGCGTTCAATGCTGGTAGCTCTGCGATATCATCGCTTGCTGATAAAATGAACGACGACACAACGACATCCTGATCATCAAAGCGCAGCATCTCAACATCAACCAATGCATCGTGGCCGTCAGCGCCAGACACATTCACGCTGCTACCGTCAAGAGATGTAACCGTGATCGTGTAATCCGCAGCATTGCCCGCAAAGATCGCGATATCATACCCTTCACCGCCATCGATCACATCGTCGCCGCTACCTCCAATCGCTACGTCGTCACCACGACCAAGGTCGATCAAATCATCGCCACCCCGTCCTTCAATCGTGTCATCACCAGAGAACCCTCTGATATGATCGTCGGTGTCGCAGCCTATTAGAACGTCATCAACGCCACCGGATCCATGAATGTCGCCACAAGGACGGATACCTGCATCCACATCGGTCACGACCTCGCCAGCCCCGATCGAAATCGTCATCGTGGTGCCGGTGCTGTCCACATCAGAGTCAATCGTGGTGTCATCGCCTTGGCCTGCGGTGACAAAACCAAATCCATCCACTTCGGCAAAGGTGACGGTGTAATCGCCCTGCCCCAATCCGATGAAGGAATAAGACCCGTCATCGTCAGTCATCGTGGTAAAGGTTTCGCCTGTGTCTAGATTTGTTACCGTCACCTGCGCGCCAACAACGCCCGCTTCGCCGTTGTCGGTGTCACTGCCATCGGTATCGAAAAAGTATCGACCGCTTATCGCGCTAGGGACGCTCACGTCACCTCCACCAAGATCGTCGTACCGTGGGTTCCACCCGCAGGTCGTTATGTTGCCGCTTCCGACAACAGTCAGCGTCGTACCCGCTGCGGGGATGCCATAAGGTTCGTAGAAGGTGAAATAATCTTCGTTCGTCCCTTCTTGTTCGATCTCCACCATCACGTAATAGTTGCCGAGATTATCACGCAGCCACATGTATTGTTCAGCGTAAATTTGGCCACCGTTTCCGATTTCTTCGCCGTCAGCAGTGATGTTCGCTTGCTGACCTCTGTAGTCAGTTGCATTTTCATTTCGCCAACTGTCACCCGACAGATAGGCGTCGTTATCTTCGACAGCGATGTTCAAAGTTGCACTGTCGGGCATTTCAAAGGTCGACCAGCGACCGATGTTACCGTCTGTAAAATCAGACTCGCGAAATGCGGAAAACTCAAAGGTTTTCATGTGATGATTATAAGGCAATGTATTTCCCCCAAATATAGCTTAAAAATTGACGCCAAAATCGAGGCGGCTTTAAAAAATTAGGTCAAATAAAATCGGGCGTCGTGAATCAGAATAGATAATGCCGCATTTAAAAGTTAGCGCAGAAATACCATTCCGTCTATCTTGCTCCTTAATTTACTGACTCTGGCGCTTGTGTAGGCGTTACTAACAGCCCAAATTTTTTCCATATCGCTGCACACACCACCACAGGCTGTAGATACCTCCATTAAAATTAATCTTTTTGAATCAGCGATGTGAGCAATTCGACAGCCGGGAATTCTTATTCATAAAGGCCATAATCATCGGACAGAATGAAAAGCCATCCGTCTCTGCCTTCTAGGGCAGCGCAAATGGAAAACCACCGGAATTCACGATCTCATTTATTCGCTGCCGCATGCCAACGACGCTCACTTCCTCCATGTCGCACCCCATAATCGGATTCGCGCGGGCCTATGCTTGGGGGCTTGCGCCCATCATCTCGTGTGGGAAACCCGCGTAGATATAACCAAAATGCACTTACGTTAAATCTCGACATGTTCGCCCTCCCGATTTACCCAGTCGTACAACCACCAACGGAGAGACGCATGAAACAACCACGCGCATGGCAACGGATGCTGTCAGGTCGCAGGCTTGATCTGCTGGACCCAACCCCCGTTGATATCGAAATCGAAGACATTGCGCATGGCCTTGCTTTTGTTGCGCGTTGGAATGGGCAAACCGCTGGCGATCACGCTTATTCTGTCGCTGAACATTCACTGCTTGTGACTGAGATTTTTTGCCGTATGCAGCCCAAAGCGCCGATAAAATGGCAACTTGCAGCGTTGCTTCATGACGCGCCCGAGTATGTGATCGGCGACATGATCAGTCCCGTGAAGGCAGCGGTTGGTTCCGATTACGAGGCATTAGACGAACGGTTAACAGCAGCGATCCACTTTCGCTTTGGTCTTCCCGCAAAAATCCCCGTAACCGTGAAAAAGCAGATCAAAAAAGCAGACACCGTTAGTGCGTGGATGGAAGCCACACAAATCGCAGGCTTTACCGTGACTGAGGCCAACAAAATCTTCGGTAAAGTTGATCAAACGCTCATTGACGGTCTCTCAATCACACTCCGCCCTGCCCCTTTGGTACGTGCAGATTTCACAGCTAAACATACCCAATTGTTAGGTCAGATTTGATGCTTTCCGCACGCAAAACACGCGAATCTGACATTCCGGATTTGGTTAATTTGTTCAACCACACCGTTCGCATCGGCGGCACCACCGCGCATGAAGATGAGTGGGACTACGCTACGTTCAAGTCCCACTATTTCGACGATCCCGCCTTTGTGCATACTGTCCTGAACGGTACCAAACCCGTTGGTTTCCAAGCCGTGTTTGCCCTGCCCCAAAACGGTTTGGCGATCGGTAGCTTCACCGACCAGAAAGCACCTGTTCGCGGTGCGGGGACCGTTTTATTCAACGCCACCAAGACTGCGGCGATTGCCAATGGCTTTGCTTTTATCGATGCAAAAATCAGGGCCGATAACGCGCCCGGCCTCGCGTATTATAGCAAAATGGGGTTTGTGGATCACCACATCGACAAAGGCGTACCGCTGAAAGACGGCACGCCCTTGGATCGTGTGACAAAGCGCCTAACGCTTTAATCTAGCCCTACCGCCACAAGCCGATGTCCTTTGCCAACCGAATTCTGTGGGCGTCTGCTTTGCGGCGTTGGCGTTCATACGTCGACTGATGCAAGCTGTGCTTCCAGTGGTCAGGCGCGCGCCAATCCTCGATCTGAGTTGCGGTGCGCAGCACGCGATTAAAGATACCAAACATAGTATGTTCCTTTCGTGATTTCCTGCCTACCGGAATAAAACACTTGCATTGGATCACCTACTCAGGAAAAATTATTATATGTTAGCAAAACTATCATATGAACTGGCGTGACATTCCATCGCTCGCCGCCCTCAAGGGGTTTGAAGCCGCCGCGCGCGCCGGTTCGTTTAGTGCTGCCGCGCGAGAATTAAACGTCACCCATGCGGCGGTTGCCCAGCACGTCCGCGCCGTTGAAGCCCACCTCGGCATGTCCCTTCTCAATCGCGAAGGTCGTAAAATGGTCCTCACCGACGCGGGCGCACAACTGGCCAGTGACCTGCAAACAGGGTTCAGCGCGATCATTGACGGCGTCACGCGGATTGTGGAAGATACCCACGCCAGCCCATTGACGGTGTCTGTAACCCCGAATTTTGCTGAATATTGGTTGATGCCGCGACTGTGTGATTTTTGGACAAAACATCCCGATATCAATGTCACAGTCACCGCCAGCAACGACCTGATCGATCTGCGCCGCGACGGGTACGACATGGCGATCCGCTATGGCGACGGCAAAAACCCCAATCTTCAATCACAATTCCTGATCGCAGGCGACTACGTCGTCGTCGCCACGCCCTCGCTACTTGGCGGACGCAAGGCCTGTGCGATTGCCGATCTCCAAGATTTCACCTGGTTGTTTAGCCCGAACCTGCCCGTTTACAAACGCTGGGCCGCTGAAAACGGTCTGGATATCGCCGCATGTTCGATCCGCGAACTTAGCTCAATGAGCATGATCACATCCGCAGTGCGCGCTGGTGGCGGCGTGTCGGTCGTGATCCGCGCGATGGTCGAAGACGACATAGCGTCAGGTCGATTGATCGCCGTGCAAGAAGGTGCAGCACCACCCGATCTTGGTTACTATATTGTCAGCCAGCATGGTGCAGATGCTGAAAAAGTAAAAATATTTCGCAAATGGCTGCGATCTCAGGTTTAGAAGACCTATTGTAACTCTTTCGCTTCAAGGACCCCATGTGATGAAACACCTTATCGCGACCGCCTGCTTGCTCAGTATCGCCGCATGTAGCGGCACGACGCCGCTTGTCCCTGCGCCCAGCGCATTTCCGTCGGTTTCAGAGGTAAATGCGGCCAAGTTCAATACAACGCCCTGCAGCACCGACCCTACCAGTCGGTCACAAAACGCACGGGTCGGACCTGTGAACCTTGCGGGTGGGTTTAGCGGCCATGTGGTGAAGGTCTGTAGCAATAACACATTGGTTCTAAACGTAATATTCTGGTCGCGTACCAACGAAGACGGTACCAATATCGAAGCCGTGGTGACCACGCTATCCGGCACACGTTTGCCACAGACCACGGACACGCGGAACCAGCCAACCGGCACAAACTACTTTGAATTCCAGACGCGAGACAGATCAGGCGCGGCGCTGAATTGCACGGTGATCAAACCGCCCTACGGCATATCCCCAGCCGCTTTGGCGATTTGCCAGTGATCCGTTAACCCTAACGCGGACTGCGTTTTGCCAGAATACGCTGCAACGTCCGTCGGTGCATATTCAACCGACGCGCCGTCTCGGACACGTTCCGGTCGCATAATTCATAAACCCGCTGGATATGTTCCCAACGCACACGATCCGCGCTCATCGGGTTTTCAGGCGGTGGCGGCAGATCATCGCCCGTGGCCAGCAGCGCGTTGGTGACATCCGTCGCGTCAGCAGGCTTTGATAAATAATCCGTCGCGCCAATCTTGACCGCAGCAACCGCCGTCGCAATCGCACCATAACCAGTCAAAACAACAATACGCGCATCAGGACGGCGTTCACGCAACACCTCGACCACGTCCAACCCGTTGCCATCACCGAGCCGCAGATCGACCACGGCATAAGCAGGTGGCCTAGCCGTCGCAATCGCCTTGCCGGCTGCAATTGAATCCGCTGTTTCAACAGAAAACCCGCGTTTCTCCATCGCCTTTGCGAGGCGCTTCAAGAACGCTTCGTCGTCATCAACCAGCAATAGCGACGGGTCGTCACCGATGGGCAGTGCATTAGTTTCCGCGATCATCATCGTGTCCTTTGTTCATGACAGAATTTAGACCATCGGAGCGCCGGGTCAAATGCGACCTTTTTCCTTAAATCGCGTTCACGTAGCAACTGACCGTCTCTGCAACTTCTTCTGCAGTATTGGTGTTTCTAAAGAAATCCACAAACCCTATTTCAGGCAGCGTTAAGTAAGTCAGCGTTGTATGCTGCATCAAGTAGTAGTCAGGATCACCGCTGTCGTCCTTTTGATAGAAGGTCCGATATACTTTTGACGCGGCATCAATTTGTTCAGCACTACCCGTCAGGCCGATTGCTTTGTCGTGAAAGTTAAAGGCGTAATCACCAACGATCTCTGGCGTATCGCGTTCAGGATCAATCGTGATGAACAGCGGCGTCGCAGAGATGCCTTCTTCGGCCAGTATATCGACGGCTTGGGAATTGCGGGTCATATCCATCGGGCAGAAATCAGGGCAAAACGTAAAGCCAAAGTAGACCAAGGTCGGCTCTGTGATGATGTCTGTATCCGTGACAAGCTCGCCGTTCTTGTCCAGCAACTCGAACGCTCCGCCGATATCACCGCCAGCCACAGCGCTCGTGCTACAGCTTTCAATACCGCCGCCGCCAAACTGACTCATCGCAAATGTGGCACCAGCACCAGCCACAATAAATACCGCAGCTGTCGCAATTGCTAAATTTTTTGACATTGCTTGCCCCTTTAACCCTTTAGTCGATTGACCATTTATAGTGTACGTACGGTGTATGTAGGGCAAAGATATAAGTAAAATACAATCACATGGACGTCATTGACTATCAGATGGGTGAAGACCGCGAACGCAGCAATTGGGTCCGCCTACGCACGCTTTTGCGCGTCCGGTGGTTTGCGATACTGGGGCAATCTGCCGCAATCATAGTGGCCGTCCAAGTCTACGGATTACGGATGCAAACCGGTTACGCCATCGCGGTCATCGGTCTGGCAATCATCGCGAACCTCTATTTCACAGCCGTTTACCCTAAAAACAAGCGCCTCTCGGAACCCGAAGCGTTCTTTATGTTGATCATCGACATCTTCCAACTGGCCTTGCTGCTTTATGTGACGGGCGGACTTGTGAACCCGTTTGCGGTGCTTATCCTCGCGCCCGTGACCATTGCTGCTACTGTTTTACAACTGCGCAGCACACTAACTCTCGGCATGGTCGCGATTTCACTCGTTTCGGTGATTAGTCAGTATTCCCAACCTATTGCGACCGCCGATGGGATCATACTGACGCTTCCGCCGCTGATCCAGTTCGGCTTTTGGGCCGCCTTGGTAATCGGCATCGCCTTTCTCGCAGTCTACGCGCGTCAGGTCACAATGGAGATGCACGCGATGGCCGAAGCCTTGCTCGCAACCCAACTCGCCCTCGCCCGCGAACAAAAATTAACCGACTTGGGTGGGGTCGTCGCCGCAGCGGCACATGAACTTGGCACGCCGCTTTCTACCATCAAACTAATTAGCAGCGAGTTAATGGAAGAATTGGAAGAAAACACCGATCACTACGACGATGTGGCCCTGATCGGGAACCAAGCTGACAGGTGTCGCGACATCCTGCGATCCATGGGGCGCGCAGGCAAAGATGACCTGCACATGCGGTATGCGCTGCTCGAAACTGTCGTCCGAGAGGCGGCTGATCCCCACCTCAATCGCGGTAAAACGGTGTTGTTTCACGTAGGGTCTGTAAATGACGAGACGCTCGTTCAGCCGACAATTCCTCGCCGTCCTGAAATCGTACATGGCCTTCGGAACCTGATCCAAAACGCCGTCGATTTTGCCGAAAGCAATGTTCAAATCAACGTAACATGGGATCGCGACATGATTAACGTCCGCATTATGGACGACGGCAAAGGGTTTCCTGCCTCCGTGCTGCCGCGGATCGGTGATCCCTTTGTGCGGCGCAGACGCCAGACCAATGATCGCCCCGGATACGAGGGCATGGGGTTGGGCATGTTCATCGCCAAAACGCTGCTCGAACGCTCTGGTGCTACGCTGACATTCGCCAACAGCCGCACCAAAACAACCGCGCAACCGCTGGCTGGTGCATTGATTTCGGTCCGGTGGCCGCGCGATATAGAGTACATTGCAGCCCCGGAAGCGGGTGAACCATTGGGTGAAAATCAACAGTTTTCATAGACTTAGAAATGAATTTTCCGAGTCACAGCAAACGTTTACCCAACATTAACCTTACAAAGCGACTCTCAGTCTGGGCAAACTAGGTTGGGCAAAATGGAATCACTTGGGCTTTTAGAGGTGGCGTTGATCGCCGCTATATCTCTTGGCGGCACTGCTATTGTCGCTGTTGGATTTTGGTTAATGACGATACGAGGGGTAGCGCGGCATCGTTACGCTGGCATCGAGAATATCGCACCGACGTTCCTGTTTGACGGGAATGATTTGCGCGACGCGACGGTAGATGCGCAGGTACTAATTAAGGACGCACCAAAACACATGAACGATCGGGAATCCGTTCTTCATGTACTTGGCGCACGGTTTCCGACCTTGACCACCGTCATGGATAAAATCGAACGTAACGAGGTGCAAACCCTTGTGGCGACAGACAATTCTACGATTTCGCTGGAACTGACCGAGATAAACGGACTGGTTCAAATCAAACTGCTAGGCACCTGCGCCCAAGACGGTTTGACGATTAGTGCGATTGCCGCTCAAGACGCTCTGCTTGGTGAGTTAACCATGCTGCGCAATCTCGCGGACCAATCACCGAACCTTGTTTGGCAACAGGATGAAGATGGCCAACTCAGCTGGGCAAATCAGTCCTACCTGAACCTGTCGGACATCCTATCCGACGACGCGGACAAGGCGGTAAAATCTTGGCCAAGCGAGGCAATTTTTCCCGATTTGCATCACGACGTCAGCGACGACAAGCCAAAGGTGCAACGCATGTCCGTCGACATTCCAGCGCAGAACGGCGAGGCGTGGTTTGATGTCACCTCCCTAAAATCAGGCTCACACGCGCTGCATTTTGCAAGCAACGCAAACAAAGCCGTTTTGGCCGAGCAGGAAAAACGGCGCTCGGTCCAGATGTTTGGTCGCATTTTTGCAAAACTATCAACCGGGCTCGCCATTTTTGACGGATCGCGCCGACTGTTAATGTTCAACCCCGCCTTGCTCGAAATGACAAACCTGTCGCCGGAATTTCTAAGCGGCAAACCCTCCATGCAGATGTTTCTGGATCGATTGCGCGAGGCGCGACTACTGCCCGAACCCAAAGACTACGTAAAATGGCGCGGCCAGTTTCCCTTGAACGACGCCTCGTCGGACTGCATCGCGTATTGTGAAAACTGGGAAATCGCGAACGGCCAAACATTCAAAGTCACAGGCCAACCGGGCCGAGACGATTCCTACGCATTCTTTTTCGAAGATATCAGCGCTGAAGTATCGTTAACACGCAGGTTCCGATCCGACATTCAAACCGGCCAAGGCGTGCTTGATGCGCTTCCCGAAGCTATCGCCGTCTTTTCCGCGAACGGAACCTTGGTTATGTCGAACCGATTCTACGGCCAGCTTTGGGATGTTGACCACGATACCAGCGTCCGAGCCCATGATTTACGGGCAGAAATGTTAACGTGGCAAAGCCATTGTGCAGCGGCACCAATCTGGGGCGAACTACGCGATTTCATTGGAAAAAGCGGGGATCGCGGCACATGGACAGACCGCGCCATCCTTGACGATGGCCGACAGTTCACTTGCAAAGCACAGCCAATTTCTGGCGGCATGACCATGATTTCGTTCACCGTTTTGGCGCGGATGCGCCCACGGATTCAGCACAATCTCACGATGCCAGATCCGGCGATCTACGGCCTGAAGGGTTGAATTCGCTTGCAGGCACAGCATGACATCATAATCATGCGATATGGTTACGCAAACGATCCTCCTCCCGCTTGAACAAGACACGGTGCGCTTCGCGGCGCGGGTGTCAGAAATCCTACGGCCCGGCGACACGATTTTGCTGTCGGGCGACATTGGTGCAGGCAAATCTGCCTTTTCGCGGGCCGTTATCCGCACGAAAGCAGGCGCCGAAATCGAAGTTCCCTCGCCGACGTTCACACTCGTGCAAACTTACGACGTCGCGGGCATCGAAATTTGGCACTGCGATTTATACCGCCTAACGCACCCCGACGAAGCATTCGAATTGGGGCTGGACGAGGCATTCGAAACCGCGATCTGTCTGATCGAATGGCCTGATAGATTGGGGGATCTCGCACCACAAAACGCGCTTAAGTTGCACTTCGATGCCTTAGAAAACGGTCATTCCGTGACCCTTTCGCCGAACGCCGATTGGACCGCACGGTTAGGTAATCTCAATGACTGATCGCAAAACACTAATCCGAGAGTTTTTAGCCGGCTCGAAATGGGAAAACTGGACACAAAGCCCACTCGCAGGTGATGCCTCGTCGCGCAGATATCTACGCCTAACCAGTAGCGAGACAACAGCAATTCTGATGGACGCCGATCCCGCCACCGGACAATCGACAACCACCTTCGCTAACATTGGCGATTGGTTAACGCGACAGGGGCTTTGTGCGCCCAAAACTTTGCTGCATGACCCCGCAAATGGGCTGCTTTTGCTCGAAGACCTCGGTTCCGTCGATTTCGCGATGCACCTCGCGAACGCCCCAAATGAAACCGAACTGTTGTACACTGCCGCGACGGATATTCTGGTGCAAATCGACCGCACGAAACCACTCGCGGGACTGTCGCGCATGACCCCAGAAGTCGGTGGCGACATGCTGGATATCACCACCGAATGGTATGGCGATTCGTCGCAAAAACAGATTATCGATGAGGTCAAAAATCACCTCGAACGGTTTTGCCCTACCGCGGACAAGCTTTCCCTGCGTGATTTTCATGCTGAAAACATGATCTGGCGACCCAATCTGAACGGTACAGATCGTGTCGGTCTGCTCGATTATCAGGACGCATTCATCGCACCGCCTGGTTACGATTTGATTTCCATGCTTCGCGATGTGCGCCGCGTCGTTGATCCTCAAATCGCCCACAACATGACCGCTCATTTCATCTCGAAAACGGGCGCAGATCCAGATACGACGCCTGCTGCACTAGCCTGCCTCGCCGTGCAACGAAACCTTCGGATTTTGGGTGTTTTTGCGCGGCTCGCCGTGCGCGATCGCAAAACGCGGTACATGTCGATGATCCCCCATATCTGGGCAATGATCGACGCCGACTTGCGCCACCCAGCGTTGAAAAGCCTACAAAAATGTGTGCAACAAACACTACCACCGCCGCACAAATCCCAAATCAAGGACCTGCTATGACCCCCATTATGCTATTTGCGGCAGGGCTTGGAACGCGGATGGGTCCACTGACCGCCGATCGACCAAAACCGATGGTCGAAGTTGCGGGTAAGCCTCTGATAGATCACGCGCTCGCTTTAACAGACGATCAACCTTTGCATCCGCCAGTCATTAACCTTCATTACAAATCAAACATCCTACGAGACTATCTTGCAAACCGAAGCGTCGTTTTTTCTGATGAAACGGATCTGCTGCGCGACACTGGTGGGGGACTACGGCACGCGCTACCGCTGCTTGGCTCCAGCCCTGTTGTGACCCTAAATACAGACGCCATATGGAAAGGCCCCAACCCCATTTCGCAGCTTTTAAACGCTTGGCGCGACGATATGGAAGGTCTGCTAATGCTCATCCCAACACCCCAAGTTCTTGGCCATAAGGGCGCTGGTGATTTCACCATCGACGAAACAGGCCATCTTAGCCGCCATCCCGACCACATTTACAGCGGCTTGCAGATGATCCGCACCGATGGTCTCGCAGAGATTTCTGACGACGTATTTTCGCTTAACCGCCTGTGGGACAACGCAATTCAACGTGGTAAATTGCATGGCATCACCTACACGGGTCAGTGGTGCGATGTGGGACAACCCGACAGCATTCCACTTGCCGAGAGCCTGATTGACGAGACAACAAATGTTTGAACCAACACCCAAAGCCCGCGTATTTGGCCTGCCGCCAGGCGCGGATTTCGCGAGCGCTTTGGTCGCAGGACTACTTGACCTCGCAGGAGATTTACCGCCGCAAGATTTCGCGAAAATCCAAATCTTCGTGAACACATCGCGGATGCAACGCCGGATCAGAGAAGTGTTCGACGCAGGCCCGCCGCGTCTTTTGCCACGCATCCGCTTGATCACCGATCTAGCAAACGATCCGATCTCACATGACGTCAAACCCAAAGTCTCAGCATTGCGCAGGCGTCTCGAATTGGCCACGTTAGTATCTAGTTTACTCGATCAAGAACCGGAACTTGCACCGAGGGCAGCGTTATACGATCTGTCGGATAGCCTCGCGAATTTGATGGATGAAATGCAGGGCGAAGGCGTCACGCCCGACGCCATTGCGTCGCTCGACGTCACCGATCAATCCGGCCACTGGGACAGGTCGAAGAAATTCCTCGATATTATTTCCCCGTTTTTCACCGGAGAAAATGCCGACCCCGACGAACAAGCCCGCCAACGGTTAGTTGTCGAAACACTCACCGCGCTGTGGGCCGAGACACCGCCAAAACATCCCATTATCGTCGCAGGTTCGACCGGATCGCGCGGCGCGACTGGGTTGTTCATGCGCGCCGTTGCGGACCTACCCCAAGGTGCAATCGTCTTGCCCGGTTTTGATTTCGACATGCCTGCGCACGTTTGGGATGCGCTGGATGGTGACAAAGGCGTGGCCGAAGATCACCCGCAGTTCCGGTTTCGCAAACTCATGTCCGCCATGGATTTGCACCGCGATGACGTGATGCGTTGGGGCGACACGCCAGCCCCAAACGCTGCACGTAACGCATTGGTTTCGCTATCTTTACGCCCTGCCCCCGTCACCGATCAATGGTTGTCCGATGGTCCTGAGTTGGGCGATCTGAACAGCGCGACGCAAGGTCTAACCTTGATCGAAGCCCCCTCGCCCCGATCAGAGGCCGAGACAATCGCGCTTCGCCTCCGCCAAGCCGCCGAAGACGGTGTGACCGCGGCCCTCATCACGCCGGATCGGAACCTAACGCGGCAGGTCGCTGCAGCACTTGATCTGTGGAACATCGTCCCCGACGACAGTGCGGGCATGCCGCTAGCCCTATCCCCGCCGGGTCGGTTTTTGCGGCATGTCACTGACATGACGCGCAATGTACTAACGTCGGAATCCCTTTTGACGCTACTGAAACACCCGTTGTGCAACTCGGTTGACGGGTTTCGCGGCCCGCATCTGCTCTTGACCTACGAACTAGAACTTTACTTGCGCAGGCACAGCGTCCCGTATCCGACCCCTGAAACGGTGAATGCGTGGGCCTTAAGCGAAGAAAGCAAGATCGAAAAACGCCAAGCATGGGCCACATGGTTAAGCACCGTCGTTCCAACTATTCAGGTTTCACAAAAGCAAAATCTGACGCGCCATATTGAAGGCGTCATCGGACTTGCCGAAGCGCTGGCGCGCGGTCAAAACGTCGATGGAACTGGTGAACTTTGGAAAGAAAAGGCTGGACGCAGCGCCCGCAACGTCTGCGACACCATTCTACGCGACGCCGAGGCTAGCGGCGAAATAACCGCCACCGAATTCACTGGCCTTTTTGGTTCGCTTTTGTCCGCAGGAACCGTCCGTGACCGCGACGAAGGTCACCCTAATATCCTGATCTGGGGAACGCTCGAAGCACGTGTGCAAAGCGCCGATCTCGTCATTCTTGGCGGCATGAACGAAGGTGTCTGGCCTGAATCGCCCACACCAGACCCGTGGCTTAACCGTAAAATGCGCGCCCAAGCTGGGTTGTTACTGCCCGAGCGGCGCATCGGTCTGTCAGCGCATGATTACCAACAGGCCGTCGCCAGCCCCGAAGTCTGGATCACGCGGGCGAAACGCACAGCCGACGCTGAAACTGTGCCGTCGCGTTGGGTGAACAGATTAACCAACCTTCTCAGCGGCCTGCCAGATCAGAACGGTCCCGAAGCATTGAAGAAAATGCAGGCCGAAGGCGACCGCTGGATCGCGATGGCAGCACAAATGTCCGTGCCAACCGCCGCCATAGAACCAGCGCATCGACCTTCGCCAATGCCGCCAGTGGCCGACCGCCCAAAAACCATCTCAGTAACGCAGATCAAGACCCTCATTCGTGACCCTTACGCGATTTATGCGAACAAAGTGTTGCGGCTTAAGCGGCTTGATCCGCTTGTTCCGACCGCAGATGCGCCGTTACGCGGCATCATTATCCACGCGATTTTGGACGAATTCATCGGCACGCGCCCCGATGCGACTGACCCCGCCGCATTTAACCAATTGATGGAAACCGCCGCACGTCATTTCAACGATCAATGCCCGTGGCCCACAATCCGTGCGCAATGGATGGCGCGGATGGAAAAGCTCGCACCTGTATTTTTGGCCGCAGAAGCAAAACGCCAATCCAAAGGATCGCTCGCAATATCCGAAGGCTGGGGCGTTATGGAAATGCCGTCAGTCGACATGGCAATAACCTGCAAGGCGGACCGCATCGACCTAACCCCCCAAGACACAGCGCTCATTTACGACTATAAAACCGGGGTCGTGCCGACGAAAGACGTGCAAGAAAAATTCGACAAACAACTACTCGCCGAAGCCGTCATGGTATCGCGTGGCGCGTTCACAGACTTGGGTGAAAAACACGTCGACGAAGCGGTCTTTATCGGCGTAAACGCCGCCATGCGCGACGTCGAAGCGCCGCTAGACAAAGCCCCGATTGAAGCCGTTTACGCTGGATTAGAGACGCTTTTTGGTAAATGGAACATGCCAACCAAAGGGTACAGCGCCCGCATGGCGATGTTCAGCAAAGACGACATCAGCGACTACGATCACCTATCCCGATTTGGGGAATGGACCATGGCAGACCTGCCGAAAACCGAGGGCGTCTCATGATCCGCGATGACGCAACGCAACGGCAGGTAAACGCCGCCGATCCGCTGAATTCGACGTGGTTATCCGCGAATGCAGGGTCAGGGAAAACGCGTGTTTTAACAGACCGTGTGGCGCGTTTGTTGCTCGAACAAGTCGACCCGCAAAATATTCTGTGTCTGACCTACACCAAAGCCGCCGCCGCCGAGATGCAGAACCGCTTGTTCAAACGACTTGGCGCATGGGCGATGATGCCTGACGCCGCACTTCGCGCGGATTTAACCACGCTCGGCTTCGACAAAACGATCAACAGCGACGAATTGAAACGCGCTCGCACGCTCTTTGCGCAAGCGATTGAAACGCCCGGCGGTTTGAAAATCCAGACAATCCATTCGTTCTGCGCAGGCGTTTTGCGACGGTTCCCCCTAGAGGCCGCAGTCAGCCCGCAGTTCCGCGAAATGGAAGACCGACAGGCCGAAATCCTACGCGCCGAAGTCATGGACGCACTGCTGCTTGGCCCCGACGCCGACACCGTTCACACCATGTTGCGGCATTTCACTGGCGCGGATGTCGCGTCTCTGACCGCCGAAGTCGCGAACAAGCGCGGCCTGTTTTCCGACGGCTTATCCGTCGATGCGCTGCACAATGCGTTGGACCTTCGGTCTGGCCTGACCTCGGATATTCTGCTCGACACCATCCTTGGTGTTGAAGAACGCGAGGTACTGAAACGTCTCCAAACAGTTCTGTCCACTGGTACAGTTACCGAGAAAAAAGCAGCCGATGCGCTTGCCAGCATCGACCTGCACAATCCACCAAAACTGTCGCATATCGCCGTGTTAGAGTCTCTTTTCCTCTTTGGCGAAAAAGCAAAATCGCCCTTTGGCGCGAAAATCGACAGCTTCCCGACCAAAGCAACCCGCGAAGCGCATCCCGAACTGATCGACGACCTGAACATCATCATGGAAACCGTCGAGCAAGCCCGCGATGACAGGCTCGCGCTTGTTGCATTCGACCGCTCGCTCGCGTTGAACCGTTTTGGCGCGGCCTTTGTACCTGCCTATGAGGCGCGTAAAACCGCGATGGGGATGCTTGATTTTGACGATCTGATCCAGAAAACCAAGGCGCTGCTAACGGATCGTCGCGTGGCCCAGTGGGTTCTGTTCCGGCTCGATGGCGGTATCGACCACGTGCTGGTCGACGAAGCCCAAGACACCAGCCCCGATCAATGGGCCGTGATCAAACAGCTGACCCAAGAATTCACAGCGGGCGAGGGGGCCGATCCTACGCGCCGCCGCACTATTTTTGTTGTGGGTGATAAAAAGCAGTCGATTTATTCATTCCAAGGTGCCGATCCCGCCGCCTTTGACCAAATGCGCGGGCACTTTGAAGAAGGGCTCGCCGCCGTCGAGGACAAATTGCACGGCGAAGCATTGCTGCATTCGTTCCGGTCGTCGCAGGCGATTTTGCGGGTCGTGGACGAGACCTTCAAACGTGACCGCGCCGCCGGATTAGAGCCTAATGTGCAGCATTTGGCCTTTAAACAGAACATGCCGGGCCGCGTTGACCTATGGCCCGTGATCGAACCCACCGACGACAAACCAGAGGTGGATTGGACCGATCCCGTCGATATCATTAGCACTGACCACCATGTCGTCCGGCTCGCCAATCAGATCGCGTTCGAAATCAAACGCATGGTCAAAGAAGAGACTATTCCAGAGGAAATTGGGCATTCCGGCACCTATAACCACCGTCCAGTGACCGAAGGCGACATTCTGATTCTCGTGCAGCGTCGGTCTGATTTGTTCTCGGAAATCATTCGTGCATGCAAAGCCGCTAACCTGAAAATTGCTGGTGCGGACAGGCTGCGTGTCGGTGCAGAACTCGCGGTCAAAGACCTCGCCGCGCTTTTATCGTTTCTTGCCTTGCCAGAGGATGATCTATCGCTCGCCAGCGCTTTAAAATCCCCGCTATTCGGCTGGTCTGAACAAGACCTCTACGCTCTCGCACATCATCGTCCAAACAAAGGGCATCTGTGGCCCGCCTTACGGCAAAGCGACGATCATGAACCGACCAAAGCGATCCTGCGTGACCTGCGCAAACAATCCGACTTTCTTCGCCCTTACGACTTGATCGAACGCATCCTGACCCGCCACGATGGCCGCCGCAAACTACTCGCGCGGCTCGGTGCAGAGGCCGAAGACGGCATCGACGCGCTTCTATCCCAAGCGCTCGCATACGAGTCCACGGGCGTCCCAAGTCTAACAGGTTTTCTCGCGTGGATGGCCACCGATGATCTTGAAGTAAAACGCCAAATGGACAGCCAAGGTGACCGCATCCGCGTGATGACCGTGCATGGGGCGAAAGGGCTGGAAGCCCCGATTGTGTTCCTACCTGACACCGCGAAACGGCGGATCGACGTCAAACAAGACATCTTCGCGAAAGACGGCACGGCAATCTGGAAAACCCCCGCCGCGCAATCACCTTCCACCATAACCGGCCTGCGCGACACTTTGATTGAAAAACAATCCGAGGAACGTATGCGCCTGCTTTACGTCGCGATGACACGGGCCGAAAAATGGTTAATTGTCGGTGCTGCTGGCGATGTCGGCGATGGTGACGAAAGTTGGTACAACATCATTTCCGACGGCATGATCCACGCTGGCGATGTGGTCGAAAAAGTAGGGCTCCACGACATTCGCCGCGTGCCGCATTTGGATTGGCATTCCGGTGAAAAAATCGAAAAAACAGTCACTAAAAAGGTGATCGTCACGCCACCCATCTTTGGCGAAACGCCGATTGGGATACGCCGAAAGACACTCGCACCTTCAGACCTAAAGGGTTCAAAAATCCTGCCCGGCGATCCCGGTGAAGGCGATAAAGACGCCGCGATGGCACGCGGCAGCATGATCCATCTATTGCTCGAACATCTACCGCTCGTTGATCCCGCACAGCGCGTTGAATTCGGCCACAAACTGCTGAACGGGCAGGGGGATGACGCTTTTGATCCCGCCCTCGTTAGCCAAGTCGCCGCCCTGCTGGACGCACCTGACCTTGCGCACATCTTCAGCGATGACGCGTTGACCGAGGTCGATGTCACCGCGCATCTGCCCGAACTCAACGACCGCATTCACGGCGCAATCGACCGCTTGTTGATCACCGAGACGACTGTTCTAGCCGTGGATTACAAAACAAATCGTGCGGTGCCTTCATCGCCAGAGCAAACACCAGTCGGGCTTTTGCGGCAAATGGGCGCTTACCAATCCGCATTGAAACAAATCTTTCCGGATCATACGATTGAAACGGCGATATTATGGACGCAAACCGCAAATCTCATGCAATTACCAAGCAATCTCACCGAAGATGCGCTGCGCACAGTCACCTAGATGTGAACCGCGCTTGACCACACTCGCGCAGCTTCATAGGTTCAGCGCAACATCATCAAAGGAGAGCCATCATGGCCACAGTAGCCGTCACCGACGCCACATTCGACGCCGAAGTTCGCCAGTCAGATATCCCAGTTGTCGTGGATTTCTGGGCCGAATGGTGTGGTCCATGCAAGCAAATCGGACCTGCATTGGAAGAACTTTCCGCTGAATTGGACGGTAAAGTCAAAATCGTCAAAGTAAACGTGGACGAAAACCCGAATGCGCCAGCGCAAATGGGCGTTCGCGGCATTCCAGCCTTGTTTTTGTTCAAAGGCGGCGAAGTCGTTTCCAACAAAACCGGTGCTGCACCAAAAGCAGCACTGCAAGGCTGGATCGAAGAATCCATCTAAGCCTTTCGGCTATCACATACAAAAGGGCGCCCGATGTGGCGCCCTTTTTCGTGGGCAAATCCCTACGCTAAACCGCGCCTATTGTCAGCCGCCAAGTGGATTGCCATATAGACCACAAGCAACAAAGGACCTGACCCATGGCAAATGACGACTTCCCCGGCTGGCACGGCACGACAATCATCGGCGTTCGTAAGGGCGGCAAAGTCGTGATCGCAGGCGATGGACAGGTCAGTCTTGGTCAAACCGTGATCAAAGGCACAGCACGCAAAGTGCGGCGTTTATCCCCCGGCGGGCATGACGTGATCTGCGGTTTCGCAGGGTCCACAGCCGACGCATTCACACTGCTCGAACGGCTGGAAAAGAAACTCGAAGCCACACCAGGTCAACTCGCCCGCGCCTCTGTCGAGCTTGCCAAAGATTGGCGCACCGACAAATACCTGCAAAAACTCGAGGCGATGCTCATCGTTTCTGACGGCAACGAACTACTGGTAATCACAGGGGCAGGGGATGTGCTCGAACCCGAACACGAAGTCACAGCAATCGGGTCCGGCGGAAACTTTGCGCTCGCAGCTGGCCGCGCGCTGATGGACAGCGATCTCGACGCCGAAGCCATTGCACGCAAAGCCATGGCAATCGCCTCCGACATCTGCGTCTACACCAACGGCAAACTCACCGTTGAAACCATCGAAAAACCCAAATCATAGCACGGATTCCCCTTCATTTTGCCAGAACAACTCTGGGGGTTTGGGGGCTAGCCCCCATCGTGCTGCAAGGCAAAAAACCGCGTCGTCACTTGGCCTTTGGCTCAACAGATCATAGGTATCTGTCATGATTGAAACTGATGACATTCGGGCAAGCGTCGCCGCAGGCATTCTGACCGACAAACAAGCCGCGTCCCTGACCGCCCTCGCACATAGCCGCAGGGGTGCCCGCGAGGGGCTTCACCCCGGCGATGAACCCTTTGAATTGTTCAAAGGCTTCAACGAAGTCTTTATCATTGTTGGCCTGATCATCCTGTCGATTGGCTGGGTCGGTTTGATCACAGCCGTGTTCGACACCCAGATCATCGGGTTTCGCGACGCAGCGCTTTGGTATGGCCTGCCCGCAGCGGCGGTTCTGTGGTTGCTGTCGGAATATTTCATCTGGCGCAGACGCATGGTTGGCCCCGCAATAGCGCTTTCGATCCTGTTCGGGATCAACGCTGGCGTCACGCTTGTCGCATACTTTGCTGAACCCTTCATGATCGGCCAGCAAGATTACAGCAGCCTGCCGTTTCCGCTCGCACTAACCACCATCGCCGTCGGCGTGTTTTGGTTCCGGTTTCGCGTCCCGTTTGCCATGGCAATGATCGCCATCAGCCTGTTCATCGTCGCGATGATGGTCGCAGCCATTAACCAAGGCTCGCCACAAAGCCCCGCTGACCTTTTTCTGCTTTCTGCAGGCGGCCCCTTTGCATGGATCACCCTTGGCCTTGGCATCGCGATTTTCATTGCCGCCATGGCATTCGATATGTCCGATCCGCACCGCGTTACGCGCCGGTCGGCCAACGGGTTCTGGCTTCACGTGGTTGCGGCACCCGCGCTTGTGAACACCATCGCCCTGTCGCTTATTAACGATGATAATATGACAGCCTTGCTCGCATTCCTTGCGGTCATCGCCGTGATTGCCATGATCATCGACCGCCGTTCGTTCCTGATCACTGCCATCGGCTATGTCGTCGCGGTCGCAGGGACAGTCTTTGGCGGCGACGGCATTGCCACCACGATCCTGGCTCTCGGGATCATCCTTCTCATTCTCGGTGCGTTCTGGGAAAAATTCCGGGCAAGGCTACTGCGCCTCATGCCCGCAATCGTTCCGCTCCACCGACTTCCACCAGCAGAGTAAATCAAATGACAAACCTGACTCCCCGCGAAATCGTGTCCGAACTGGACCGCCATATCATCGGCCAAAAAGACGCCAAACGTGCAGTCGCCGTGGCCTTGCGCAACCGTTGGCGCCGCAATCAACTGTCCGACGATCTGCGCGACGAAGTTTACCCGAAAAACATCTTGATGATCGGGCCGACTGGCGTTGGTAAAACCGAAATCTCGCGCCGTCTGGCGAAACTGGCCCGTGCGCCGTTCATCAAGGTCGAAGCAACTAAATTCACCGAAGTCGGCTATGTCGGCCGTGACGTCGAACAGATCATCCGCGACCTGATCGAAGTCGCGATCAACGACACCCGCGACCACATGCGTGAAGACGTCAAAGCGAAAGCACGCGAAGCCGCAGAGGAACGCGTGATCACCGCCGTAGCAGGCACAGACGCCCGCGATCAGACCCGCGAAATGTTCCGGCGCAAGCTGAAATCAGGCGAACTTGACGACACAATCATCGAACTTGAACTCGCCGACAATTCCAACCCCATGGGCGGTTTTGAGGTCCCCGGTCAGCCCGGCGCTGGCATGGGCGGCATGATGAACCTTGGCGATTTGTTCGGTAAAATGGGTGGCGGGCGCACGGTTAAGAAAAAGATGACCGTCGCGAACAGCTACGAAGCGTTAATCGCCGACGAGGCCGACAAGCTGCTGGATGATGAAAGCGTGACAAAGACTGCGCTGGCAGCCGTTGAGCAGAACGGCATTGTTTTCCTTGATGAAATCGACAAGGTCTGCGCGAAGTCCGATGCGCGTGGCGCTGATGTGTCCCGCGAAGGTGTGCAGCGCGACCTGTTGCCATTGATCGAAGGCACCACCGTTTCCACCAAACACGGCCCGATCAAAACCGACCACATCCTGTTCATTGCATCCGGCGCGTTCCACGTCGCAAAACCGTCTGATCTGTTGCCAGAATTGCAAGGCCGCTTGCCGATCCGCGTTGAATTACGGGCGCTGACCGAAGAGGACTTCATTCGCATCCTGACCGAAACCGACAACGCACTGACGCTGCAATACACAGCCCTGATGGCGACCGAACAAGTCACCGTGACTTTCGCGCCCGAAGGTATCGCCGCACTCGCCAAAATCGCCGCCGAAGTGAACGAGTCCGTTGAAAACATCGGCGCACGCCGTTTGTACACCGTGATGGAACGCGTGTTCGAAGACCTATCCTTCAACGCACCTGACAAAGCGGGCGATGAAATCACGGTTGATGCGGCATTCGTTGAGGAACATCTTGGCGAACTTAGCCGCTCTACAGACGTTAGCCGTTACGTGCTTTAGGGCTTTCCATTCCCAAGCTTCAGGTGCAGTTTCCGCGCATGAAGCAAGGCTATATTCAATTCATGCGCGAAAACGCACCCTTCCTTGCGACGGGTGCGCTTTTGTCGTTCCTGTCGTCCTTTGGACAGACGTTTTTCATCGCGGTTTTCGCGGGCGACATTCGCGCCGAATTCAATCTGTCGCATGGCGATTGGGGCCTGCTTTATATGATCGGCACCGCGGCGTCCGCTGTCGCGATGGTGTTCGCAGGCGGGCTTGCCGACAAACTTCGCGTGCGTACATTGGGTGTTTCCGTCGCGGTCCTGTTGGCTGCCGCCTGTGTCACGATGGCATTCAACACCATCACGCTCATCCTGCCGTTTGTTATCTTCGCGCTGCGTTTCGCTGGCCAAGGCATGATGACCCACACCGCCGTTGTCGCCATGGCCCGCTGGTTCGTGGCAACGCGCGGCAAGGCGCTGGCGATTGCAGGCCTCGGGTTTATGCTGGCCGAAGCGACACTGCCGCTGACCTTTGTATGGCTGAAAACCTTAGCCGATTGGCGTATGCTATGGATCGGTGCGGCCGTGTTCGTTCTTGCGATGATCCCCGTGTTAATCCGGCTGTTACGCCTTGAACGCACACCGCAATCCGCGATCCAAGAAAACGCCTCTCCGGGGATGAAAGATCACCATTGGACCCGCCAAGACGCGCTGCGCCATCCGCTATTCTGGTCGCTGACGCCCGCGATGATGTTCTTTCCGGCCTTCGCGACGGCGTTCTGGTTCCACCAAGTCCACTTTGCTGAAATCAAAGGCTATTCGCACCTCGCGCTTGTCGCGGTTTTCCCAATCGGGACCGCCGTTCTGGCCATGTCGACCATTGCCTACGGCTGGATGATCGACCGCGTCGGCGCAAAAACATTACTTCCGTTTTACCTGCTACCCCTTGTTGCGGCCTTTGTTTTGCACTGGTCTGCAGACAGTCTCGCGTGGACCGCGCTGGCAGTCTGCCTGATGGGGCTTGCAGGCGGGGGGCAATCAACCGTGCTGATGGCGGTTTGGTCCGAATTCTACGGCACCCGCAATATAGGCTCGATCAAAGCGGCAGCTGCAGCAGTGATGGTGTTAGGCTCGGCGATTGGACCCGGATTGTCAGGCTGGTTGATCGACATAGGCGTGGGTTTCGAGCAGCAGATGTTGGGCTATGCCGCCTCATTCATCTTTGCCAGTTTGGTCATGATCGTGCCGTTGCGCCGTGCGTCCGCCAACCTACCGCATCCGGCGTAAATAGACGTAATACGCGCCTTGTCCGCCGTGTTTGAGATGCGCGGGCGTGACCTGTAAAATCGCTTGGGACATCGGCGGAAGCGCCAACCACTGCGGCACCTGATGCCGCAGAACCCCATTGCGCACGGGTATCGCGTAGCCTTCGTCGCGCTCTTTGCCTTTGCCAGTAATCACCAGCACCAACCGTTTTCCAACCGCCTGCGCCCCTAGCACAAACGCGACCAATTCGGGGTGCGCTTCGGCCAAAGTCATCCCGTGCAGGTCTAGCCGCCCTTCCGGTTTCAGCTTGCCCTTGGTCATCCGTCCGTAGTTTTTCGCGTCCATATTTACGGGGGCTGACGTCAACCGCGCACCGACGGGTTTCAAAACATCGTTGGGTCGCCGTGGATCAGCCTTTGCACCAACCATAAAGTCAGCAATCATATCACGTTCTTTTGGCACAGGTTTCTTCGGTGGCGGGGCAGGCTCAGGCGTTTTTGGGCGCTTTGGGTCAAGCGGTTTCATCCGTCCCGCAACGGTGTCCCACAAGTCCCGTTCTTCGGGTGAAAGATGCCGAGGTCTGCGCATTATTCAATAAGTTCAGGTGGAAGTTTCGCAAAAGCGCGTTGGATCGGTAGCAGCACAACGATCCGCCCCGCATCTTTGATCCGACCTGCATCTAGTCCGGCCTGATCGCCCGTACCAAAGAAAATATCAGCACGCTGTGCACCTTTAATCGCGGAACCGGTGTCTTGCGCGATCATCAGGCGGTTCAACGGATCAGCGCCCTCCTTTTCGATCCAAACAGGCGCACCTAGTTTTGTGATCGACGGATCAACCGCAATAGACCGCATCGTCGTAATGGATCGGTTCATCGCGCCCAGCGGTCCAAGATCGGCGGGCACTTCGCTCACTTCGCGGAAAAACACGTAACTGTCGTTGACCCATAGCAATTCGCGACCCTCATCGGGGTTCTCATTCACCCAGTTACGGATCACATCAGCAGACACCTGATGCGATTCAAACGTCCCGCGATTAACCAATTCCAAGCCAACAGATGAATACTCACGTCCGTTTTTGCCGCCGTAGCCCACGCGAATGCTGTTTCCATCGGGCAGTTTCACACGGCCAGAGCCCTGCACCTGCAAGAAAAACAGATCAACCGGATCAGCGAGCCATGCGATTTCCAAACCACGGCCAGCCAGCAGATCACCTTCCTGCAATTCACGGCGCGTCGCATAGGGCTGTCCGACAATCAGATCATCAGGCACAGCGTGAATAGGATGCTGGTACTCTTCGCTTTGCGTTAGTGACCCACGCAATTCGGGTTCAAAATATCCGGTGAACAACATCGGTTCACCGTCTTCGATCAAAACAGGTTGAAAGAACAACTCAAAGAACGCGCGGGCATCCGTCGCGTCAGCAGCCAAAGCGCACAGGTTTGCCCACTCGGGATCGTTAATATCACCGCAGGTGTTCAGAAACGTGGAAAGGGCCGCCTGATGATCATCAGCGGCCCAGCCATTCAGGTCGTCAAACCCAAGCATCGTATAAGTCGGTTCAGCCAAAACGGCCCCCGCTGGCATTATACCAAACCATGCAATTGCTACCGCACGGCCCAGCATAAAATGTTACTCACCCGTGGCGACAAGACGCCAGTTCGGATCGTTCGAGCCCATGTCATGCGCAAAGGTCCAGACGTCTTTCTGGCGTTTAATCTCGTTCGGGTTGCCTTCGACGATGTCACCACCACGATCACGCACCAGATAAGCCAGTTCAGACCTAAAGCGCACGGTCATTTCGGCTTCTTTCGTTGTCTCGTCAAATTGCGCATCCATAAGGGTCAGATCGGATAGGCCAATAAATGTGGCCTCGATTGTCAGCCCTTGCTGTTCGCGTTGATCAATCACGGCCGCAAACGCCTCGAACACGTCTTCCGAAATAAACGGCACGACACCTTCTAGCTCGCCTTGCTCGAACGCCATCAGGATCATCTCATAGGCACCTTTGGCACCACCCAAGAATTCACCAACATGGAAAGACGGATCGGCGCGTTTCATCGCGGCCAATGCACGGGCCTTATCACTACCATCTTCGGCATGATCTGTGATGTCCAAGTCTGGACCGCCTTCGATCACCTCGAGGTCGGGACCGCGGCGCTGCTTCTCAACGACGTCAGGTTTCTCAAAGCCCTCTCGAGTCCCAAGAACACCGCGCAGACGCATGATAAGAAACACAGCAATGCCAGCAAGCACCAGCAGCTGAATAATCGAGTTGTTCATTCGGACCTCATTCTAGGAAACCATGGAAAAACGCGTAGCAATGCTTATGTAGGTTCGAGAGGTGGCCGAGTCCACCTTTCGAACCAAGAAGTCGCACAAGAGGCCCAAAATGTGGTTGTTATTGGCGTTTGTCGCCGTTCCGTTGATCGAAATCAGTCTATTTATACAAGTTGGTGGGGCAATTGGCCTCTGGCCGACACTATTGATCGTCCTTTTGACGGCCATGTTAGGCTCTTGGTTGGTCAGATCGCAAGGGGCGCGTGAACTTATGAACTTGCGCGGCTCGTTTAATGAACTGCGCGACCCGACCGAACCATTGGCAAACGGGGCAATGATTTTGTTCGCGGGCGCGATGTTGCTGACACCGGGGTTCTTTACGGACGCCGTAGGCTTTGCGCTGTTGATCCCACAAGTACGGGCCGCAGCGTTCAAAGCAGTCAAATCACGCATGAACGTGCAAAGTTTTACCATGGGTGGTGCTGCTAATCACCAACCGCGCCAAGACCAGCGTGGGCCACACGATCGGGTGATCGACGCCGATTTTGAAGATGTGACCCAAACCAAAAACAACCAAAACGGCCCATCTGGCTGGACAAAACACTAACGTGGTTGAGGCCAGAGCGTCACCCTGCTACCAATTCTCAAAATCAATTTTTATACGCCGGAGCACCTCAAATGGCTGACGAAACACCGCAAACACCAGACGCGACAGCGCAAGACCAAGCAACGCAGCCGAAAAGCCGCGTTCTAGCGCAGTACATCCGCGATATGTCGTTTGAAAACATCCTTGCGCAAAAGGGTGCCAGCCCAGACGCGAAACCGGAAATCAAAGTTCAGGTGAACTTGGATGCGAAAAAACGCGCCGCTGAAAACCAGTTCGAAGTCATCACAAAATTGAACATCACCAGCAGCGCCAAAGAGTCTGGCGAGCCGTTGTTCGTTCTGGAACTGGAATATGCCGGCATTTTCCACATCGAAGGTGTGCCAGAAGACCAAATGCACCCGTACCTGTTGATCGAATGCCCGCGCATTACGTTCCCGTTCGTGCGCCGTGTTGTCAGCGACATCACACGCGACGGTGGCTTCCCGCCACTAAACCTCGAAACAATCGACTTCTTGGCGCTTTACCGCTCTGAAATCGCACGTCGTGTTGAAGCGCAAAAAGCAGCGACACCCGTACAATAAGATTTAGGCGCTAGTTCAGCGTCTTCCACAAAGCATCGTCGCCCAAGCTATCAATAAATTTAGCGTGGGCGGCGGCCTCTTTTTCGGAGATCCGCGACGGCAGAGGGTCAGCGCGACGCGACGGTCGCCAATCTTCATCAGCACCGCTGGAATTATTGTTGCTAACAGCCTTCAATTCCATGCCCGGCTGACGTCCACCGATCAATTCCAAATACACTTCGGCCAGAATTTCACTGTCGAGCAGCGCGCCGTGCAGCGTCCGGTTGGTGTTATCGATGCCAAACCGACGGCAAAGCGCATCCAGCGATGCGGGCGAACCGGGGAACCGACGACGCGCAATCGCCAACGTATCCAGCGATTGCGCCATCGGCAAAAGCGGACGGTTCAACCACCCAAGTTCGGCGTTCAGGAACTTCATATCAAAGGCCGCGTTATGGATCACCATCACGGAATCGCCAACAAAATCGACGAAATCCTGCGCAATATCTGCAAACAGCGGCTTGTCCTTCAGAATGACTTCACCCGGTTTCGGATCGCGCGGCACAGCCAGCAAATCCGGCCCAATCCCATGGATACCAAACGCACCCTCGGGCATTGATCGCATCGGGTTGATATACTGGTGATAGGTCCGGCCCGTGGGCATTTTGCCAATCAGCTCAACCGCGCCGATTTCGACAATGCGGTCGCCTTCATGCGGCTCAAACCCCGTTGTTTCCGTATCAAGAACGATTTCACGATCAGCCATTTTGCGCCCTCAAATCTTCCATCACCGTCTGAACAGCAGCACGCGCCGTATCCATTTCAAGCGTTTCAATTACATGATCGGACTTCGCCCGCTTTTCCGCATCCGGCATCTGGTGCGAAAAGATCATATCAAACGTCTGTTTCGTCATGCCGCGCCGCGATAGCACGCGATGTTCTTGGACGTCGGCGGGGGCGGTCACGCAAATCGTGACATCAATCCACGCATCAGCGCCTGTCTCGAACAACAGCGGAATATCAAGCAGGACAAAATCCGCGTCTTTGTGTTCATCAAGAAACGCCTGACGATCCGCACCAACAAGCGGATGCACGATCTCTTGGATTTTCTCCAAAACACCCTCGCGCTGCGCCATCATGTCTTTGAGCTTCCCGCGATCAACAGCGCCATTGGTGATCGCCATCGGGTAAATCTCTGACACAGGGGCCACAGCCGCACCACCCACGCTATATATCCGGTGAACAGCGGCGTCAGCGTCCCACACAGGCACGCCGAGGTCAGCAAACATCTGCGCGGTGGTGGATTTCCCCATCCCGATTGATCCGGTCAGACCTAAGGTTATCATCTCAGCATCACCTGTCGTAATTCGTCGTCAACCTCAGGACGGACACCAAACCAACGCTCAAAACCTGGGACGCCTTGGTGCAGCAACATACCCAAACCATCAACAACCGTGCAACCAGCCGCCTCTGCTTCGTCCAGCAGTCGAGTGCGCAGGGGTGTATATACCAGATCAGTCACAACCATTCCCGGTTTCAAACCATCCAACGGCACACGGAATTCAGCGGCGCCCGTCATCCCAAGCGATGTGGTGTTCACAACCGTCGTGGCATCGTCCAGCATATTGCCAGCTTGAACCCAATCCACGATCTTAATGCGGGCACCAAATTCGGATTTCAGCGCCTCAGCCTTAGGGCGGGTGCGGTTCGATAAATAAATTTCAGGCACACCAGCGTCAGCCAAGGCCACGATGACTGCGCGCGCAGCCCCACCAGCACCAAAAATCGCAGCAGGACCAGCCTTTGGATCCCAATGCGGGGCGTTCTGCTTAATATTCGCCATAAAGCCATAGCCGTCGGTGTTATCAGCGTAAATCTTGCCGTCGTTCTTAAAAATCAACGTATTCGCAGCACCAATCAACGTCGCACGGTCGCTGACTTGATCCGCAATCGACATCACGTTGACCTTGTGCGGGATCGTGACGTTTGCACCAGCAAAGCCCATCTGAGGCATCGTGCGCAGAACCTGTTCCAGATTATCTTCATGCACATGCAACGGCACATAATCACCCAGCAATCCGTATTTACGAAGCCAGTATTTATGCATCTTCGGTGACTGCGAGTGTGAAATCGGATTCCCGATCACGCCTGCCAATGGAATTATAGTCGCGCTCATCCGTCTAAGGTCCCGCGTAAGGTCAGATATGATAGTAACTCTAATAAAGGTAGTCCGAGCACATTGAAATAGTCACCCTCAACACGGTGAAAGAGACGCGCACCTTCTTCTTCCAGCTTATAACCGCCGACCGCGTGGCGAATGCTATCCCAGTTCCGGTCAACATATGCTTCCAGATAAGCGTCAGACGCATCACGCATATGTAGCCGGACAACGCCCACATGGCGCCACTGCGGCTTGCCCTCACCGTAAATCACGGCAGCAGATAAAAGTTGATGTACTTTTCCGCGCATCATTTTCAACTGGGCAAGGGCGTCATCAGGCGACACAGGTTTCGACAGGGTCTGCTGTTGAAAGGCAAGCACCTGATCGCAACCAATCACTAGAGCATCTGGATGCTTGGACGCCACGCGTTTCGCTTTCATCTCGGCCAAAGTGTCGGCAATATCGCGGGGTGGGGCATCTTCGGCCTGCAATGCTTGCTTGATCGCGTCTTCATCCACACGCGCCACGTCCACGGTGAAGTCGACACCAGCGTTGCGTAATAAAGTAGCTCTGATCGACGAGCCTGACGCAAGAATAATAGGATCGGACATGTGCATAACCTTTGGGAAAAGAACGTGAAGAATCGGGGCGCGACTCTGAGGGTAAAGCAGCCAGCAGTTTCATCTGGGTATAACCATGGCGTTTTGCCCAGACTTCACGGTGTTTGTCCACGGTGGATGGGGATAAGTCGGGCATGTGGAAGAATCGTATGCCAGACCAGAGTCAATATGCAGGTGTCGTAAAAACACATTGTTTCTTAATCACTAACTAACTGAAATATATAAATAAAACTATCGTTGTATACGAAATTTTACAAATGTACTGACAGGCGTATCGGTGGATAACTCTTCGGATAAAAAAATAAGCCACAGAAAACGACGACACTATAATCATCATCATCTTTCTAATACTTAATACTTATTTAAGAGAAGAAAGAGAAAGGAACAGATCAATGATGGACGCCTTGGCTGGTCTGTACCCCTGGATCAAAGCATTACACATCGCAGCAGTGATCAGCTGGATGGCAGCACTGTTTTACCTTCCAAGATTGCTGGTACATCACGTCGAACGGGCAAAAGCCGGATCGGAGATGGATCAAACCTTTCAAATGATGGAAGAAAAACTGCATCGCGTGATTATGAACCCTGCAATGATGGTAGCTTGGAGTTGCGGCCTAATCATGATTAGCTTTGGTGCGTTGGATTTCGGTGCTGTCTGGGGATGGGCTAAGATTTTAGCAGTGATCGCAATGACGGCGTTCCACATCTGGCTTGGCAAAGAACGCAAAGCGGTGGCAATCGGGCAGGGGAAAACTGGACGTCAGTATCGATTAGCCAATGAAATCCCAACAGTTCTGATGCTGATTATCGTTGTGGCAATCGTCGTGCGGCCGTTTTGATTGACTCAAGCGCCATAAAACCCTAAAGCAAGGATGCACCCCATTCGGGGACCGCATTTTCCAGACCTATTTTTGAAAATTGTGCCGCCATTTGGGTTGCGCGTGGATACCTTGCATATGACTGACCGTTTGAACCTTGCCGACCTAAAGGCGCAAAGCCCGAAAGACCTGTTGTCGCTCGCTGAAGAGCTTGAGATCGAGAACGCGTCAACGATGCGCAAAGGCGACATGATGTTTGCCATTCTGCGCGAACGTGCGGACGAAGAGTGGGTGATCGGCGGGGACGGGGTGCTTGAGGTGCTTCAGGACGGTTTCGGCTTCCTACGGTCGCCTGAGGCGAACTATTTGCCCGGACCAGATGATATTTACGTGTCGCCAGACATGATCCGCAAACATTCGCTGCGGACAGGCGACACCGTCGAAGGCGTGATGAAAGAACCAAACGACAGCGAACGCTACTTTGCGCTGATCGCGGTTGAGGCGATTAACTTTGAAAGCCCTGAAAAGGCGAAGCACAAAGTTGCGTTTGAAAACCTGACACCGCTCTACCCGGACGAGCGACTGAACATGGAAGTCACGTCTGAAAATAACTCAAAAGACCGGTCAGCGCGGATCATTGATCTTGTTGCACCTATCGGGAAAGGCCAACGGTCCTTGATCGTGGCGCCACCACGGACTGGTAAAACGGTTCTGCTGCAAAACATCGCGAATTCTATCGAAAAGAACCACCCAGAGGCGTATCTGATCGTTCTGTTGATCGACGAACGGCCGGAAGAAGTCACCGACATGCAGCGTTCGGTAAAAGGCGAGGTTGTGTCTTCGACTTTCGACGAACCTGCGACACGTCACGTGGCAGTATCTGAAATGGTGATCGAAAAAGCGAAACGGCTCGTTGAGCATAAACGCGACGTTGTGATCTTGCTCGACTCGATCACACGCTTGGGTCGCGCCTTTAACACGACCGTACCATCATCCGGCAAAGTTTTGACCGGTGGTGTGGACGCAAACGCGTTGCAACGGCCAAAACGGTTCTTTGGTGCTGCGCGGAATATCGAAGAAGGCGGTTCCTTGACGATTATCGCGACTGCGCTGATCGATACAGGCTCGCGGATGGACGAAGTCATCTTTGAAGAATTCAAAGGGACGGGTAACTCTGAAATCGTGCTTGATCGTAAAATCGCAGACAAGCGGGTCTTCCCAGCGATTGACATCACGAAGTCGGGCACACGCAAAGAAGAGCTGTTGGTGGACAAAATCGACCTGCAGAAAACTTATGTCCTGCGGCGTATCCTGAACCCGATGGGGACCACGGATGCGATCGAATTCCTGATTGGGAAATTGAAGCAGACAAAGACAAACGAAGACTTCTTCGACTCGATGAACACATAAATTACTATTCCTAAACAATGGGTTAGGATGATGGACACGATTTTCGCCTTGGCAACAGCACAGGGACGAGCAGGCGTTGCAGTTGTTCGCCTGTCCGGCCCTAATGCTGTGCAAGCGGCGCAAGATTTCATGTCAGACGTCCCGCAAAGTCGCGGCGTGCGGCAAGTTTTGGACAATGATGGCGTTCTGCTGGACGAGGCATTTGTCCTACGATTCACGGCAGGGGCCAGCTTTACGGGCGAAGAAATCGTCGAGCTACAATTACACGGAAGTCCGGCAGTTGTGGCAGCCGTTTTGCGCGTTCTTGGCGATCATCCACTATTACGACCAGCTGAAGCTGGCGAATTCACGCGGCGGGCTTTGGAAAACGGACGTCTTGATTTGGCTCAGGTCGAAGGGCTTGCTGATCTGATCGATGCAGAAACCGAAGGACAGAGAAAGCAAGCGTTGCGGGTTTTCTCTGGCGAGCTTGGCAATCGTGCTGAAGATTGGCGAAAAAAACTGATCAGAGCAACGGCATTGCTCGAAGCAACAATCGACTTCGCCGATGAAGAAGTGCCTTATGACACGAGGCCAGAAGTTTCGGAACTGATCGTGGATGTGCGGAAAAGCATGGTGCGCGAACACGACGGTGTTCGGATCGCGGAACGTGTGCGGGATGGTTTCGAGGTTGCTATCGTTGGCGCACCCAACGTCGGAAAATCAACGTTACTTAACCGTATCGCTGGGCGGGATGCGGCAATTACATCCGAAATTGCGGGAACAACGCGGGACGTTATCGAAGTTCGTTTCGATCTTGATGGGATTCCGGTTACATTTTTGGACACCGCTGGATTGCGCGATAGCGATGATACTGTTGAAATGATCGGCGTTGCGCGCGCAAAAGATCGGGCAGGGACCGCCGACCTGCGCGTGTATTTGCTGATGCCTGACGATGATATCCAATTGGATATTTTGTTAGGAGATATTGTTGTGCGAGCGAAAGGCGATCAAGTGGACTCATCTGACTTTGCCATTTCAGGCAAAACAGGGATGGGCGTTGACCAACTTCTGGAAATGATCGGCACTGAACTGCGGCAGCGCGTTGCATTGGTCGGCATTGCGATGCGGGAACGTCATCGGATAGCTTTAAAACAGGGTATCGCTGGGCTAGATGTCGCAATTGATTCGCTCGCTGATCCGCTGGGAATGAGCGACCTAATTGCCGAAGACCTGAGGACTGCTATACGGGCTGTCGATTCTCTTGTAGGACGTGTAGATGTCGAGCATGTGCTGGACGAGATTTTCTTAAGTTTTTGCATCGGAAAGTAGGGAGTGTTTCACGTGAAACATTACGACGTCATAGTGGTCGGTGGTGGTCACGCTGGAACCGAAGCTGCGCACGCTGCTGCGCGTATGGGCGTTGCAACGGCGTTAATCACGCTGCGATCCGACACAATTGGTGTGATGTCGTGCAACCCGGCAATTGGCGGGCTTGGAAAAGGCCACTTAGTACGTGAGATCGACGCTCTTGATGGCGTAATGGGTGTTGTCGCCGATCTTGCTGGAATTCAATTTCGATTACTAAACCGGACCAAAGGCCCAGCTGTACAAGGTCCCCGAGGACAATCTGACCGCGAGATATACCGACGCGAGATGCAACGGCTTACCACTGAGCAGCTAAATCTGGACGTTCTCGCAGGTGAAGTTGCTGACTTCATCATGACAGATGGACGTGTCATCGGTGTAAAACTCGCCGACGGAAGTGAAATCGATGCAAAATCGGTTATCCTGACGACTGGCACCTTTCTACGTGGTGTCATTCACATTGGTGACGTGTCTAAACCTGGCGGGCGGATGGGCGAAAATCCATCAATCAAACTTGCCGAGAGGATCGATTCATTCAAATTGCCCCTCGGTCGCCTAAAAACCGGAACTCCGCCACGTCTGGACGGGCGCACTATTGCTTGGGATAAGCTCGAAATGCAGGCCGGTGATGACAATCCGACCATGTTTTCATTCCTGTCTGACAGGCCTACCGCCAAACAGATTTCCTGCGGCATTACGCACACAAACGAAAACACACACGATATCATCCGCGACAACCTTCAACGCTCTGCGATGTACGGTGGCCACATCGATGGTATTGGTCCGCGCTATTGTCCGTCTATCGAAGATAAAATCGTGCGTTTCGCCGACAAAACGTCACATCAGATCTTTCTCGAACCAGAAGGCGTAAATGATCACACGGTTTACCCAAACGGAATATCGACGTCGCTTCCGGTTGATGTGCAAGAAGATTACGTGCGGTCTATTGTTGGATTGGAAAACACAGCAATTTTGCAGCCGGGCTATGCCATCGAATATGACTACATCGACCCGCGTGCCTTAAGCCTTTCGTTAGAGTTAAAAGATGTTCCCGGACTATATCTAGCAGGTCAGATCAACGGAACCACAGGATATGAGGAAGCAGCGGCGCAAGGCATGGTTGCTGGTCTGAATGCAGCAAGAGCGGTGCACGCCCAAGAACCGCTCCACTTTAGCCGCCGCACATCTTACATCGGGGTAATGATAGACGACCTAACAACGCGTGGCGTCACTGAACCTTACCGCATGTTCACATCACGCGCTGAATTCCGCCTTTCACTGCGCGCGGATAACGCAGATCAACGATTAACAGGATTCGGGCACGACCTCGGATGCGTGTCTGAGACCAGATGGGAAAAATTCGCCTCGAAAATGGACATGATCTCAACGACGAGAGCTGCGCTTGAAAATATCTCGCTCTCTGCAAGGGAAATAGCGGGGCAGGGCGCTAAGCTTAACGCAGACGGGCCGCGCCGATCTGCGCTTGATGCACTCGCTTTGATTGATTTCGATTTTGAAAATGTAATCGCGCTAACAGATAAGCCTTTGTCCGCAGACCCGGTCATCCAAAGGCAGATTAAATGTGACGCTTTGTACGCAAACTACATCGCGCGGCAAGACAAAGACATCGCTGCGATGGAGCGTGATGAACAGCAGTTAATACCGTTAGACTTGGACTACAGTGCGATCAGCGGTCTCTCGAATGAAATGGTCTTAAAGTTGACAAATGCACGTCCTGAAACCATCGCAAAAGCGGGCCGCATCGATGGTGTCACTCCTGCGGCCTTAATGTTGGTCCTTAGTCAATTACGTAAGACTAGCTCTAGAAAAACGGGTAGCTGAATGATGGATAATATCGGCATCAGTGTTTCACGTGAAACAATAGAGCGGCTGGAAGCCTTCGCAGAGCTAACGCGCAAGTGGACAATTAAGATAAATCTGATCTCCAAGTCCACGATTCCTGACGTTTGGAACCGCCATATCGTCGACTCTGCACAAGTTTTTCAATACGCGAACCAGCCTAAGAATTGGATCGATATCGGTAGCGGGGGCGGTTTCCCTGGTATCGTGCTCGCGATCATGGCGAAAGAGCTATCCCCAGAGACAAAGTTTACGCTCATCGAAAGCGACGCTCGTAAATGCACGTTCCTGCGCACAGCAATCCGCGAACAGGAATTAAACGCCTATGTTATTACACAACGTATAGAAAATACGGAACCCCAAGGCGCAGATGTAGTAAGCGCACGTGCGCTGGGTAGCATTCCTGATCTCCTTCCGCATCTCGAACGCCACCTCATCCCAACTGGGACCGCTCTATTAATGAAAGGCCGGACCTATGCCGCTGAACTAGATGCAGTTGGCGACGATTGGGACTTTGATTTAACCGAATACCCCAGTATCACGGATCCAGACTCACGCATTCTCTCACTGAAAAGGATCACCCGTGCCGCATAATCGTCGCAGTACTGGACCCAAAATTATCGCCGTCGCCAACCAAAAGGGCGGCGTCGGCAAAACAACGACGACGATTAACCTAGGTGCTGCGCTCGCCGAGGCAGGTCGTCACGTATTGTTGGTCGACCTTGATCCGCAGGGGAACGCGTCAACAGGTCTTGGCGTCGAGCAAGAAGATCGCGATGTCACGACTTACGATCTTTTGGCGGGCGAGGCGACGTTGGAGGATGCTATTCAGGCCACTAATGTCGCAAATCTCGCGATTATTCCCGCGACAACCGACCTCAGCTCGGCTGATATCGAACTGATTTCCAACGAAAAACGTAGCTACCTGCTGCACGATGCTCTGCGGCAAATCGACATCGACCGTTATGGATTTGACTACGTTTTGATTGACTGCCCGCCATCGCTGAACATCCTCACAGTGAATGCTATGGTCGCCGCTGACTCCGTCGTCGTCCCGCTGCAAAGCGAATTTTTCGCGCTCGAAGGTCTGTCGCAACTCATGCTGACCATCCGCGATGTACGTCAGACCGCGAACCCGAATTTGCGGATCGAAGGCGTGGCGTTAACTATGTACGATAGCCGCAACAATCTGTCTCAACAGGTCGAAATGGACGCGCGTGATAATCTTGGTGATCTGGTTTTTAAAACCGTCATTCCGCGAAACGTACGTCTTAGCGAAGCGCCATCTTTTGCGCTGTCCGTCCTACAATACGACCCGCAATCTAAGGGCAGTCAGGCGTATCGCGCGCTGGCGAAAGAAATTATCGGGCGCGAAGTGTCCACAAAACAAAAGGTTTAACCCATGTCTGAAAAACGCAATAAAAACCGTGGTCTCGGACGTGGTCTTTCTGCTTTGATGGCCGATGTTGGCCCCGAACAATCGACTGCGCCGCGCCGCGCCGAAACGCACATTCCGGTAGAGCGGGTGCACCCAAATCCAGACCAACCGCGTCGTGCTTTTAACCAAGATGCGCTGGCTGAGCTCGCTGCGTCGATCAAAGAAAAAGGCATCATTCAGCCGTTGATCGTGCGTCCTTTGGCGAACAAACCGGATAACTTCGAAATCGTCGCAGGTGAACGTCGTTGGCGTGCCGCGCAGATCGCGCAACTGCACGAAGTTCCCGTTATCGTGCGCAGCTTCGACGACACCGAAGTCCTTGAAATCGCGATCATCGAGAACATCCAACGGGCCGATTTGAACCCAGTGGACGAGGCCGCAGGTTATCGCCAACTGATGGATAAATTCGGCCACACTCAAGAACAGATGTCGCAGGCTTTGGGCAAAAGCCGTAGCCATATCGCGAACCTTTTGCGTTTGTTGAATTTGCCCGATGATGTGCAGCGTATGCTGACAGATGGTCAGATTTCTGCTGGCCATGCGCGCGCTTTGGTTGGTCATCCGTTCGCCAGCGCCTTGGCGCGTCAAATTGTCGAAGGTGGGTTGTCTGTTCGCGACGCAGAGCGTCTCGCAAAACAAGAGACAAACAAAGCCGCTTCGACACCAAAAGCGAAAAAGCCGTCCGGCTCAAAAGACGCTGATACGGTTCAGATCGAGGCCGAATTGGCCGCAACATTGGGCATGAAAGTCAGCATCGATCATTCAAATGACGGTGAGGGCGGCAAGATGGTTTTGAACTACCGTAGCCTTGATCAACTTGACGATTTGCTCCGCGCGTTAGGCGGCTAATCTCGCAATAGTTCGTTCAGAACCGCATTCAGCAATGGACGGCCTTTCTGCGTTACGCGCAGATGGTCGTCGCTGATTTCAACCATGCCAATATCGACCAGACCACCGATGTTCTGATCATAAGCACCACCCGACAACGCCTGAAGTCGCGACAGCGCGACACCTTCCGTGACACGCAATCCCATCAACAAAAATTCGCTCGTCTGATCCGACAAGGTAAGCGCGGTGCGCTCTAATTCGCCAGTACCTGTAGTACGCACAGCTTTAAGCCAATCAAACGGGCCTAACGGCGCTTCCGTCGCGAACCGTTGTCCATCGATTGTGACGCGGCCATGCGCACCGGGACCAATCCCAACGTAATCACCATAGTGCCAATATAGCTGATTGTGACGGCTTTCTTGGCCGGGTTTCGCATGATTAGACACTTCATACGTCTGATAGCCTGCATCGGTCGTGATCCGCTGCGTGACCTCATACATTTCAGTCGCACGGTCTTCATCAGGCAAACCGCGCAACTTTCCCGCAGCGTAGCGATCTCCGAATGCAGTGCCGTCTTCAATCGTCAACTGATACAAGGAAACATGGTCTATCGCTAGCGTTAGAGCCTGTTTTAGTTCTGCCTCCCATGCTGTGACAGTCTGATCCTGACGCGCATAAATCAGGTCAAAACTCACGCGATCAAAGACACTTCGCGCGACATGAAACGCAGCCATGGCTTCTGACGCGGAATGTAGCCGACCCAAGGCTTTCAGATCAGGATCATTCAACGCCTGAACACCCATCGAGACCCTGTTTACACCCGCATCGCGATAGCCCTGAAATCTGCCGGCTTCGACAGACGTCGGGTTCGCTTCTAGCGTAATCTCAATATCGTTCGCAGCAGGCCACGCTGCACGGACCTCACGCAGGATCGCGTCGACCAGATCTGGGTCCATCATGCTCGGCGTGCCACCACCAAAAAACACCGACCGCAAAATACGGTGCGGTGTTTCCGCGGCAGTGCGACGAATTTCGCTTATGTACGCATCACGCCAAACGGCCTGATCGATCTCGCGCACGACGTGAGAGTTAAAGTCGCAGTAGGGGCATTTCGCCTGACAAAACGGCCAGTGAATATAAAGCCCAAAACCGCCATGTTCCCAGTCGTCAGTCAAAGCAACCAGACACTAACTTGGCGAAAGCATCAGCGCGGTGGCTGATCTTGTTTTTCTCGACAGGGTCCATTTCGCCAAATGTGATGTCATATCCGTTGGGCTGAAACACTGGATCATAGCCGTGACCACCCGCGCCGCGCATCGGCCAAACTAATGTGCCGGGCATGATGCCGGCGAACACTTCGTCGTGCCCATCGGGCCACGCCAAAACCAATGTGCAATTGAACTGCGCAGTGCGATCTGCATCCGCAGGTAATGCATTTTCAACCTTTTGCATCGCCATCGCGAAGTCACGACCATTTGGCGTTTCCGCCCAATCTGCCGTGTAAATGCCCGGCGCACCATCCAACGCATCCACCGACAAGCCGCTGTCGTCCGCCAACGCTGGCAGGCCAGTCGCCTTGGCCGCTGCATGTGCCTTGATCCGTGCGTTGTCGATGAACGTCAAACCATCCTCAACAGGTTCGGGCAGTCCGTGATCATCATTCGACGTGATTTTCACACCAAAAGGCGCAAGCAACGCGCTGATTTCTTCCAGCTTGCCTTTGTTATGGGTCGCGACAACCAGTTGATCACCCGTAAACTTGCGCATCAGGACACCGCCGCCAACTGTACAGCCCGCAATTCCGACACGCCTTTTTCCGCCAAATCAAGCAGGCCGTTCATTTGTGACCGGCTAAACGTCGATCCTTCTGCAGACATTTGTACTTCGATCAACTTGTCACCCGTCATGATAAAGTTGCCGTCAACACCAGCATCGGAATCCTCTGGGTAGTCCAGATCAAGAACCTCTTGGCCTGCGTAAATTCCGCACGAAATCGCTGCAACAGGCTCTATCAAAGGGTCTGATGTGATCATACCCGCTTTCATCAACTTGTTCACAGCCAGCTTTAGCGCAACCCAACCACCAGTGATCGCCGCACAGCGCGTCCCGCCGTCAGCCTGAATAACATCACAATCGATCTGAATTTGACGTTCACCCAATGCCACGCGATCAACACCAGCCCGCAGGGACCGCCCGATCAAGCGTTGAATTTCCTGAGTACGGCCAGATTGACCGTTCTTCGCCTCGCGCCGCATCCGTGTATGTGTCGCACGTGGCAGCATTCCGTATTCCGCAGTCACCCAACCAAGGCCGGAATTGCGCATAAACGGCGGTACTTTTTCATCAACAGTGGCAGTACACAGCACATGCGTGTTGCCCATTTTGATCAGACACGATCCTTCGGCGTGGATCGTCACGTTTGTTTCAATCGAAACGTCACGCATTTCATTTGTCTGACGGCCTGATGGACGCATGGGGTAACTCCTGTCATTAGTTGCACTCCTGCGATACGCCGCCCACATAGAAATTCCAAGCCTGATTGACGCCAATGCGATCTCGGTCTTAACTGCACTACCTCCAATAAAAGAAGTCCGATGTCCGATAAAACACCTCAAATCGACGATATGTCCAAACGGTCTCGCGAAGTGTTCCAGCGCGTGGTCGAAGGCTATCTTGAGACCGGTGCGCCGGTTGGATCGCGGACGCTGACCCGCACGTTGTCGGAAAGCGTGTCAGCCGCGACTGTGCGCAATGTGATGCAGGATCTCGAATATCTCGGTCTGGTTGGATCACCGCATGTCAGCGCAGGACGGGTGCCGACGCAACTGGGCCTGCGCATGTTCGTTGATGGTATTCTCGAAATGGGTGACCTCGGTGCCGAGGATCGTCAGAAAATTGACCAGACAATGGGAGAGAAAGACACCGACGTCACTGCGCTCCTCGACCGTGTTGGCTCTGCTTTGTCTGGGGTGACGCATGGCGCGAGCCTTGTTTTGACGCCGAAACACGAAGCCCCGATCAAACACATCGATTTTGTGTCCTTGTCGCGCGAACGTGCGCTCGTGGTTCTGGTCTTTGCGGATGGTCACGTCGAAAACCGCCTGTTCACCCCGCCACCGGGTCAAACCCCATCATCAATGCGCGAAGCGGCAAATTTCCTGAATGCGATTGCCGAAGGGCACACGCTGTCAGAACTCGATGGGATCATCACCCGCGAAATCGCAGCGCGGCGTCAGGAAATCGACGCGCTTGCGGCTGAGTTGGTGGAAAGCGGTGCTGCGATCTGGGAAAACAAAGGCGAATCGACCGAGCGGCTGATCGTGCGGGGCAGGGGCAATCTGCTGACCGACAACGAATCCGAGGCTGACCTCGAACGCATCCGCACCCTTTTTGACGACCTCGAAGCCAAGCGTGATATCGCGCAATTCCTTGAACTTGCGGACGATGCCGACGGGGTGCGCATTTTTATTGGCTCAGAGAACAAATTGTTTTCACTTTCGGGTTCCTCTTTGGTGGTTTCTCCCTATATGAACGCCGATCAGAAGATCATTGGCGCGGTTGGCGTCATTGGGCCGACTCGTCTCAACTATGGGCGGATTGTGCCCATAGTGAATTACACGGCACAGCTGGTTGGCAAGATGATTGCGGACCGGTCTTAGAGGTAGAAAAATGGTAGACGAAAACGCAGAACCGATGTCCTTGGATGACCTTGTGGCAGAAGGCGAAGAGCCTGATTTTGACCAAGGCAGCTTTGAAGAAATCGAAGCAATCAAGGGCGAGCGTGACGAGTTTCGCGACAAATTCATGCGTGCGCTGGCGGACGTAGAAAACATTCGCAAACGGTCCGAACGGGACCGGCGCGAGGCTGAAAACTACGGCGGGTCCAAACTCGCACGTGATTTGCTGCCGGTTTACGACAACATGCGTCGCGCGTTGCAGTCCAACGACGAAGCTGACGGCGAAGCAAACAAAGCTTTGCTCGAAGGCGTCGAGCTGACAATGCGCGCGCTGATCTCAACTTTCAAAAAGCACGGCATCGACCCGATTGTGCCCGAAGTTGGCGATCGTTTTGACCCAAAACTGCACGAAGCGATGTTCGAAGCACCCGTGCCTGGCACCAAAGCGGGCGATATCATCCAAGTTGCCGCCGAAGGTTTCATGCTGCACGACCGTCTTTTGCGGGCGGCACAAGTTGGGGTTTCCTCAACACCGGCGTCCTAATCCACGCTTTCGCAAATACAATCAGGGCAGGGGCAGTAATGCTCCTGCTTTTTGCGTCGCAGGCTCAGGCGCAAACGACCTATCCCGACTACGAAAATCTCTACGTGAACGACTATGCTGGCATCATCCCGAATTCATGGGAATCTCGCCTGCGCTTCAAACTCGAAGCTCTCAAAGTCGCGAGAGACATCGATTTCACCATCCTCACAATAAACCGAATGTCCGACTACGGGCATGATGGGGCAATTGAACCTTTCGCAACGGGCCTGTTCAACAAATGGGGCATAGGCGATTCACTGCGAAATGATGGGATTTTACTGCTCGTGTCCCGCTTTGATCGCGCGTTGCGGATCGAACTCGGGTCCGGCTACGGCAACGCACTCGACGCCGAAATGCAGCGTATCATCAACACCACAATCACGCCCGCCTTCCGCGAAGACGCGTATTACGCAGGCATCGACAACGGTGCGACAAAGATCATCCGCGCGGTCACAGGTCGTTTTCCGGCGAATACGATACCAACCTTCTGATGCGGATCGTCATCGTCCCCAAGCAGTTCCTCATCATCCGCATCTTTCGGCGGCGGCAGATCCAGTGGCGGCGGGGCAAGCGGTAGCTGGTAACACGCAGCCGCCCCTTCATTTCGCCAAAACAACTCAAACTCCGACCGATCAGTCGCCCGCTAAGTCCCGTAATTCATATACCAACGCCAGTGCCTCGCGCGGCGTCAATTCGTCCGGCATGATCTCTCTCAACCGCGCTTCTGCTGCGGATTCTTTCACAACTTCCTTCACCGACGCGGGCGGCGGTACGGCCGCAAACAACGGCAGATCATCGATGATCGCCTTGCGGTTCGTTCCGCCCTCGCGTTCGCCCTTTTCCAAGGCTTCCAAAACGACTTTCGCCCGCTCGACCACGACCGATGGCAATCCGGCAAGCCGCGCGACTTGCACACCATAACTGCGATCCGCCGTACCTTTGCGAACCTCGTGTAGGAAAATAACGTCGCCTTCCCATTCTTTTACCGTGACCGTCGCATTATCCACGCCATCCAGTTTCGCGGATAGCGACGACATTTCGTGGTAATGTGTGGCAAACAATGCACGACAACGATTAACATCGTGTAAATGCTCCAGCGTCGCCCAAGCGATTGATAAACCGTCATAAGTCGCGGTTCCGCGCCCGATCTCGTCCAAGATGACCAAGGCCCGATCATCCGCTTGGTTCAGAATCGCGGCCGTTTCGACCATCTCAACCATGAACGTAGATCGCCCTTTTGCCAGATCATCCGACGCGCCAACGCGGCTGAAAATCTGACTGACAATCCCAATATGCGCAGATTTTGCGGGTACAAAACTGCCCATCTGCGCCAGTACAGCGATCAACGCATTTTGCCGCAAAAACGTGGACTTACCGGCCATGTTGGGACCCGTTAGCAACCAAATCGACTGCTCTGACAAGTCGCAGTCATTGGCAATAAACGGCGAACCGGACGCCTGCAACGCCGCCTCAACCACAGGATGCCGCCCGCCTTGCAAATCAAATGCGCGGCTATCGTCCATCTTTGGCAAAACCCAATTTTCTGACGTCGCAAGATGCGCCAAACCAGCGGTCAAATCGATCTCTGACAATGCCCGCGCCAACGCGCCTAGCGGTCCAGCTTGCGCAATAATCGCCTGTATTAGAGACTGAAATAGGCGCTTTTCGATCTCTAACGCACGACCGCCTGCATTCAAAATCCGCGTCTCGATCTCGGACAATTCAACGGTCGTAAATCGCACTTGGTTCGCAGTCGTTTGGCGATGAATAAACGTCTCGTTCAACGGCGGCGTCATCATTTTTCCAGCGTGCGTCGCTGTGGTCTCAATAAAGTAACCCAGCACATTGTTATGCTTAATCTTTAGCGCAGAAACGCCCGACAACTCTATAAATTCGGCCTGCATCGCCGCGATCACAGATCGCCCTTCGTCGCGCAATTTGCGCGCTTCATCCAATTCTGAGTCATATCCGGGCGCGATAAATCCGCCGTCGCGTGCCAGCAAAGGCGGTTCTGCGACGAGCGCATCATCAAGCAACGCCAGCAATTCATCATGCCCTTGCAAGCCGGACGCCGCACTGATCAAAACTCCCGGCAAATCGCCGGACAAAGCCGAAAGCAGTGTCTGTGCATGGCCAATCGTGTTGCGAATAGCTGCCATATCACGCGGACCACCGCGATCTAACCCAAGCCGCGACAACGCCCGATCCAGATCGTGCACGCCCTTCAAGTGGTCGCGCAAATCAGCCGTTAACCGTGTATCACCAGCCAAAAACGCAACCGCTTCTTGCCGCTCTTGAATGACCGCCAATGTGCAAGATGGCGACGACAACCGTCGCTCTAACAATCGCGCACCACCCGCCGTGATCGTTTTATCAATCGCACCCAACAACGATCCAGCACGACCACCACTCATCCCATGGGTGAGTTCTAACGAACGCCGCGTTGCTGCATCAATCTGCATCGTGGACCGCTGACCCTCTGAAACAGGCGGCCGCAACAGCGGTAATTTACCTTTTTGCGTGATTTCTAAATACTCGACCACAGCCGACATCGCAGCAACTTCGGCCCGCGCAAACGAGCCAAAGGCATCCAGCGACCCGATTTTGTAAAGGTCCAACAGGCGCTTTTCGCCAGCTGTACTATCAAACGCAGCAGCGCCCAATGTCGTCAATGCCGCGCCTGAATCAGACACTAATTCAGCGAATTCGCTCTCTACACCGTCCACGACGATCACTTCACGTGGCGTCAAGCGGGCCAGTTCTGGACCGAGCGCAACGCGCGGACAGGTCATCACGTGAAATGCGCCCGTCGAAATATCAACCCAAGCTAGCGCGCCTTCATCACGTACAGTCGCATAAGCTGCGAGAAAATTATGCCGCCGCGCATCGAGCAATGAATCCTCGGTCAACGTACCAGGTGTCACCAATCGCACAACTTCACGGCGAACGACTGCTTTATAACCGCGCTTTTTCGCTTCTGCTGGGCTTTCCATTTGCTCGCAAACTGCAACACGAAATCCTTTACGGATCAATGTTAGGAAATATCCTTCAGCCGCGTGATGCGGAACACCACACATCGGAATATCTTCCCCGTCGTGTTTACCACGTTTGGTCAGGGCAATATCCAACGCCTCTGCCGCATGAACGGCATCATCAAAAAACATCTCATAAAAGTCGCCCATTCGGTAGAACAACAACGCATCCGGATGCGCCTGTTTTATCTCCAAAAATTGCGCCATCATGGGCGTTACTGTGCTTTTTTCGACTGCCATTGGGCCCCCTGGATCATCAAAACCACAATACCGATGCGATGTTAGCGACGAAACCCCGAAATGACCCCGTTGCCCTTTGGTTTGATCCCCCCTTACAAAGGTTGAACGCGCAAGGGAGAACAGCATGGCCAAGACGAAAATGACGCGAGAGGACGCATTGTCGTTCCACATCTCGCCGACACCCGGAAAATGGGAAATTCAGGCGACGGTGCCGATGACGACGCAGCGCGATTTGTCGCTCGCCTACTCCCCCGGCGTGGCCATTCCTTGCGAAGAAATCGCCGCAAATCCTGCGACGGCCTACGACTACACGAACAAGGGAAACCTTGTTGCGGTGATCTCGAACGGGACCGCTGTTCTGGGCCTTGGCAATCTTGGTGCTCTCGCGTCAAAGCCGGTGATGGAGGGCAAATCGGTCCTGTTCAAACGCTTCGCAGACGTGAATTCTATCGATCTGGAACTGGACACCGAAGACCCAGACGCCTTTTGTGACGCGGTAAAGTTAATGGGCCCGACCTTTGGCGGCATTAACCTTGAAGACATCAAAGCGCCCGAGTGTTTCATCATCGAACAGCGCCTCAAAGAGGAAATGGACATCCCTGTTTTCCATGACGACCAACATGGAACGGCTGTGATCTGCGCGGCGGGGTTGCTCAACGCGCTACATATCTCTGGCAAGAAAATCGACGAAGTTAAAATCGTTCTCAACGGTGCTGGTGCCGCCGGTATCGCATGCCTCGAATTGCTCAAGGCGATGGGCGCAAAGCACGACAACTGCATCATGTGCGATACAAAAGGCGTGATTTATCAAGGTCGTACCGAAGGTATGAACCAGTGGAAATCCGCCCACGCCGCCAACACCGACACCCGTACATTGTCAGAAGCAATGGATGGTTGCGACGTGTTCCTCGGTGTGTCTGCCAAAGGTGCCGTGACCCAAGACATGGTGATGTCCATGGCCCCGAATGCTGTGATTTTCGCCATGGCAAACCCTGATCCAGAGATCACACCAGAAGAAGCGCACGCCGTCCGCGATGACGTCATCGTCGCAACGGGGCGTTCCGATTACCCCAATCAGGTTAACAACGTCCTTGGGTTTCCCTACCTTTTCCGTGGTGCGCTGGATATTCACGCCCGCGCCATTAACGATGAAATGAAAATCGCTTGCGCTCAGGCGCTCGCCGATCTCGCCCGCGAAGACGTGCCTGACGAGGTCGCGCTGGCATACGGGAAAAAGCTGTCATTTGGTCGCGATTACATCATTCCAACGCCTTTCGATCCGCGTCTGATTTACCGCATTCCCACCGCAGTCGCACAGGCTGGCATGGACACTGGCGTCGCCCGTCGTCCCATCGTTGACATGGACGGCTACGAGGCGTCGCTCAAGGCGCGGATGGACCCGACCGCGAACATGTTGCGGAACCTGAATGCCCGCGCCCGCGCGAACCAATCGACGGTTGTTTTTGCCGAAGGCGATGATCCGCGCGTGCTGCGTGCCGCGATCACATATCAGCGGTCCGGCTTTGGCACCGCCCTTGTCGTGGGGCGTGATGATGACGTCGCGGACAAGCTGAGATCCGAAGGCATGTCCGACGCAATCGGCGAACTGACAATCGTGAATGCGGCCAAAACCACCGAGTTAGACACTTACAAAGACTTCCTCTACGAGCGTCTCCAACGCAAAGGGTTGGACATGCAGGACGTTCATCGCCTTGCTGCGCGGGACCGTCACGTGTTCGCCGCGCTCATGGTCGCACACGGTCACGCCGACGGGATGGTCACGGGGGCCACACGCAAATCCGCCCATGTACTCGAACTGATTAACCACGTTTTCGACGCTGGCCCGCATGACGGTGCCGTTGGCGTCAGCGCGATTTTGAACAAGGGTAAAATCGTGCTGATGGCCGACACGCTCGTCCATGAATGGCCCGACGAAAACGATTTGGCGGACATCGCCGAACGTGGTGCCTCCGTTGCGCGCGAACTCGGCCTTGATCCACGCGTCGCCTTTGTGTCGTTCTCGACCTTCGGTTATCCGGTGTCGGAACGTGCGACGAAAATGCACGTGGCGCCTACGATCTTAGACCAGCGCGGCGTTGATTTCGAATACGAAGGCGAAATGAACGTCGATGTCGCCTTGAACCCCAAAGTCATGGCGCAATATCCGTTCCAACGGTTATCTGGCCCCGCGAATGTGTTGGTTGTGCCGGCGCGTCACTCTGCCTCGATTTCTGTCAAACTGATGCAAGAAATGGCGGGCGCGACCGTGATCGGCCCAATTCTATCCGGCGTCGGAAAACCTGTGCAAATCTGCTCTGCGACCTCTACGGTGAATGATATCTTGAACATGGCCGTTATCGCCGCATGTCGCATTGGGTAAAATATGACTATCTGGAATTTAGGCTCTATCAACGCGGATTTCGTCTATACCGTGCCGCATATCCCCGCGCCCGGCGAGACACTAGCCGCCACTGATCGCAAGGTTTTCTTGGGCGGGAAGGGCGCAAATATGTCGGTCGCAGGTGCACGTGCCGCCGCGCAGGTCAAACACATCGGGGCCATTGGCCACGATGGTTTGTGGACCAAGCAGCGCCTGCTCGAATATGGCGTCGATACCCAACATATCACAACGTTAGACACTGAAACGGCTCATGCGATCATCGCCGTTGATGCCGATTCCGAAAACATGATTATTCTGCATCCTGGTGCGAACACAAAAATCCCGCAGGCGATTTTGCAGAATGCGTTGTCAGAAGCGCAGACCGGCGATTGGTTCATCACGCAAAACGAAACGAATTTGCAGCGAACAGGCACGCAGTTGGCCAAGAAAATGGGCCTCAAAGTCGCTTATGCCGCAGCTCCCTTTGACGCCGAACGTGTACAAGCGGTCCTTGAATACCTCGATTTCCTAATCTTGAATGCGGTTGAAGCAGAGCAGCTGAAACAAGCCACTGGTCAAGACCCTGCCGACCTTGGCGTGAAGGACGTGATCGTGACCTTGGGCGCGGGCGGCGCGGATTGGTATTCGCGCAACGGCAAGCAGCATTTTGAAGCTATTGACGTAGATCCCGTCGATACAACAGGGGCTGGCGACACGTTCACAGGCTACGTTCTTGCAGGACTTGATCGGCAGTTAACCATGGAACAATCCATCGCACTGGCGCTCAAAGCAGGCGCATTGATGGTGACACGCTACGGCACAGCCGACGTCATTCCCGACCTTTCAGAAGTACAGGCATTCAACCGATGACCGACCACCTCACGACCCACCAAGCCGAAGAAGACGCCCGCAACGACAACATCCTCATTTATGTGGACGGAAAGATCGTTCCAAAGGAAAAAGCCGTTGTTAGTGTCTATGACAGCGGCTTCATGCTCGGCGATGGCGTCTGGGAAGGGCTGCGTTTGCATGACAATACGTGGGCTTTTGCGGACGAGCATCTTGATCGCCTTTTTGAGGCGGCCAAAGCCATTGATCTCGATATCGAGATGGACAGAAAAGGCGTGATGAACGCGTTATTAGAGACGCAAAAAGCGAACGGCATCACCACCGATGCCCATGCGCGATTGATGATTACACGCGGCGTTAAAATTCGCCCGTTCCAGCACCCGAACTTGTCGCAAACGGGCCCGACCTTCGTGATTATCGTCGAACATTCGAAACCGAAAATCCCGCGCCCGATTAGCCTTGCCACCGTGCCGCACCAGCGCGGCTTGCCGATGACCCAAGACCCAAAGCTGAACTCGCATTCCAAACTGAACTGCATTCTCGCCTGTATCGCCGCGCAAAAAGCGGGCGCTGACGAGGCGCTGATGCTCGACGTGCATGGTTTTGTGAACACGACAAACGCCTGCAACTTTTTCATCGTGCGCAAGGGTGCTGTTTGGACGTCGACGGGCGACTATTGCATGAACGGGATCACCCGCCAAAAGGTCATCGACCTGTGTCGCGCTAACGACATTCCGGTTTTCGAACGGAACTATTCGTTGGTTGATACCTACGGTGCTGACGAGGCGTTTTTGACGGGTACGTTTGGTGCGCAAACGCCCGTTGGGTCCATTGATGGCCGTGTGATCGGCAATGGCAATCTCGGCCCGATGACGACACGTTTACGGAAACTTTACGCGGACATGATCGCGCAGGAATGTCGTTAATGCGCATCGCGATGTGGTCCGGCCCGCGAAATTTGTCCACGGCGATGATGTACGCCTTCGGCAATCGCGCCGATTTTGCCGTTTGGGACGAACCTTTTTACGCGGCGTACCTCAAGCAGACCGGTTCAGATCATCCAATGGCCGCCGAGATTATCGCGGCGCACGAGGCTGATCCGGCCAAAGTCGCCGCCCGCTGCATAGGCTCTATTCCTGACGAAAAGCCGCATTTCTACATGAAACACATGCCGCACCACATGATCGACGGTATGCCGTTAGACTGGGCTGCTGCATGTGAAAACATTCACCTGATCCGCCATCCTGCCCGCGTCATCGCGAGCTATGCGGCAAAGCGTGAACAGGTCACCGCGCTTGATCTGGGTTTCAAACAGCAGGTTGATATGTTCGACAAAATCGGTGGCGTTGTGATCGACAGCAGCGATATTCGCGCTGATCCCGAAGAAATGCTGAACCTGCTATGCGATGTGATTGGGCTCGATTTTGATCCGGCTATGCTATCTTGGCAAGCGGGGCCGCGCGATGCGGACGGGATTTGGGCCAAACATTGGTACAATGCCGTGCATCAATCGACGGGCTTTGCTGGTGCCGAAGGGCCGCTGCCGGAATTGACGGGTCGCGACGCCGAATTACTGGCCGAGACGCTGCCATATTACGAGCAACTCGAAAAAGAGAAGATTTAGCAGTCGGATTCAGAAAATCGCAACCTATCGATTCTAAAAGTGAATTGTAGTTTGTAACGATTAGAATCATGTTTTGTTCCCGGTGGTGAAAGCCACCGGGATACGTCTTTTATGACTTCAGCAACTCGCCCAGTTTCAAAGCAATCCGCGCATCGCCGGATACCTTTAGCTTGCCAGTCATCACACCCGTCATCGGGTTCAGCTTGCCTTTGATCAGTTTCGCCATGTTCGGCGCTGTGATCTTGATCGTGCAATCCGTATCGCGATCAACAGTACTCACTGTCTGATCCTCTAGGATAATCACACCATCATCGCCGCTATCGAATTTCAGCGATCCTGCCAGCGGCGCGTGATCCACGCCCCGCTGCAGTAGGTCTACCATTTCGGCCTGCGTCATTTGTTGCGACGGTTTCGCGCTGCAAGCAGTTTCAAACGCAGCGCGTTCAGTTGAATAAAGCCCTGCGCATCAGTTTGATCGTATGCGCCAGCGTCTTCTTCAAACGTCACATGTGCCTCTGAATACAGTGAATTTTCAGACCAACGCGCAACAGTTGTCGCGGACCCTTTGTACAGTTTCAGCTTTACAGTACCGCTGACGTGCTCTTGCGATTTGTCGATCGCGGCTTGCAACATTTCACGCTCTGGCGAGAACCAGAAACCGTTGTAGATCAGTTCAGCGTAGCGTGGCATCAGGCTGTCTTTCAGGTGGCCAGCACCGGAATCGAGCGTGATTTGCTCAATGCCGCGGTGTGCTTCCAGCAAAATTGTGCCGCCGGGCGTTTCGTAGATGCCGCGTGATTTCATGCCAACAAAGCGGTTTTCAACCAGATCAAGACGGCCGATGCCGTGCTTGCCGCCATATTCATTCAGCTTTGTCAGGATCGTCGCTGGCGACATGGCCTCACCGTTGATCGACACCGCATCGCCGCGCTCGAAACCAACTTCGATGAATTCGGGCTCGTTTGGCGCATCTTCAGGTGCAACGGTCCGCTGATACACATATTCCGGTGCTTCGACTGCCGGATCTTCCAGCACTTTACCTTCGGAAGATGTGTGCAGCAGGTTCGCATCGACACTGAACGGCGCTTCGCCGCGTTTGTCTTTGGCGACAGGGATCTGGTGCTGCTCTGCAAATTCGATCAACCGCGTGCGGGATGTCAAATCCCACTCACGCCACGGCGCAATCACCTTAATGTCTGGGTTCAGCGCGTAAGCGGCAAGTTCAAAGCGCACCTGATCGTTGCCTTTACCAGTCGCACCATGCGCGATGGCGTCAGCGCCTTCCATTTCAGCAATCTCGACGAGACGCTTGGAAATCAGCGGACGGGCGATGGATGTGCCGAGCAGGTAGATGCCTTCATAAACCGCATTGGCGCGGAACATCGGAAAGACGAAATCACGCACGAATTCTTCGCGGACGTCTTCGATGTGGATCGCAGATGCGCCCATCATTTCAGCCTTGGCGCGCGCTGGTTCCAGCTCTTCGCCTTGGCCAAGATCGGCGGTAAAGGTCACGACCTCGCAACCATATTCGGTCTGAAGCCATTTGAGGATGATAGAGGTGTCGAGACCACCAGAATAAGCAAGGACGACTTTTTTAGGAGCGGACATGAGAACGGGCCTTTTATGCAAAGATTTGTTGGAAACGGCGATACTGCGTTTGGACGGATAGGGCAAGGATGCCAGCGTTGACGGAGGTGTGTGGGCATGCAACCTAGGCGGATCATTTCATTAGACGAGTACATCCCTATGGCTTTTAAAATTCTACTTCACACATTCCGCATGATTTTCGGCAACCTTGGGCAGGCCCTGAAAGTGTCTGTTGGGCCTTATCTGATACTGCTTTTGACTATTGGCGCGTTGTTCTTCGCGGCGACGAGCATGTCTGGCGAAAGTATAGGGAATCTTCCAATTCTTATGCTGTTCATTCTGCCGCTTATGCTTTTTGTCACGTCATGGGTCGCGGTGTCATGGCATCGCTTTATTTTGCTTGAAGAGTACACAAGTGTTCTGCCAGCGGTGGCGGGGCGTCCGATTTGGTCCTACGTGGGCAAAGGTATCTTGCTAGCGCTTATTATTATGCTCATCGCTGTGCCTACTTTTTATCTGATCGGTGCCCTTGGGTTGGGGGCTTTCCTTGGCCCACAGAGTTATAGCGCGCAATCTGGATCTGCTGGTCTGCTGGCGACCTTGATCATTCTGTTAGCTGTTTTCGTCTTTATTTCGTTTATCTCGCTGCGGCTTGGCATTGCTCTGGTTGGAACTGCGCTTGGCAAACCTTTGGGATTTGGGGCGGCGTGGGCGGCTACTGGGAAAATCAGCGGCGTCATTTTCGGTGTGGCGGTTTTGCTGGTGCTGATCAACGCGGTGCCAGCGCAACTGTTTTCGCGGTTGGCTGTTATTGCGCCGATTGTCGTCGCGGTTTTTAACCTTGCGTGGCAATGGCTTACCATAATGTTGGGTGTTTCGGTCCTGACAACGATCTATGGTCACGTCATCGAAGAGCGGCCTTTAGTAGATTAACCCTTTGTTAATAAACAGAGTTTCGCAGAGAAACTCTTAGAAGACGCCGGCGAGGAAGTCGGCGTCTCCGTCGTTGGACAGTTCTGCCAATGCCACCACTGGATCAAGCCAAACCGCCATATGTCCCGGCTCTGTTGGTGGGCCAAGTGGCAGAATGGGGCGCGCCAGATAGATGTGGCAGACTTTTTCCGCGAACATATCGTAGTCAGGCATGAACACGAAACGCCGGAATACGCCCAGCTTGCGCGGCGACCCGATGCGAAATCCAGTTTCCTCGTAAACTTCGCGGTGCAGTGCTGCGATCGGGCCTTCGCCCGGATCAATCCCGCCACCGGGCAGTTGAAATTCCTCGTGCGGGGCGGCTTGATAGGTCACCAAAACCTTGCCGTCGCGGGGCAAAATCGCATAGGCACCGGGCCGTAATTTGTATTTCTGTCCCGTAATTGGCGCATCGCCATACCGTTTGATCATACCTTGCCCCCTTGGACGCTGTGCTTGTCCTACCTATATAGCCGCGATATGCCAAATCCTGACAAGATAGGAAAGCCGATGACCATAGGTGCGATTGCCTGGGATGATACCGTCCTGCCGTTTCAACTTGACCGTTCTGACATTCGTGGCCGCGTGGCCCGTTTGGATGGGGTGTTGGAAGAAGTTCTGAAACAACACGACTACCCTGCCGTGATCGAAGGTCTGTTGGCTGAGATGGCGTTGCTGACCGCAATGATCGGCCAGTCGATGAAACTGCGTTGGAAGCTGTCGTTGCAAGTGCGCGGCGAAGGCGCTGCGCGTATTCTGGCAACCGATTATTATGCGCCGACGGATGACGGGCAACCCGCCCGCATTCGTGCCTATGCCAGCTACAACAAAGACACGATTGATCTGAACGCTGACGGTTTCGAGCAGATCGGCAAAGGTTACTTTGCGATTATGATCCATCAGGGCGAAGACATGACGCCATACCAAGGTGTGACCCCGCTTGCGGGTGGATCGCTTGCGGCCTGTGCCGAGACGTATTTTGCCCAGTCCGAGCAGTTGCCGACCCAGTTTTCGTTGTCTTACGGTAAAAACCAGATGCCGGGCGAAGGTCCGAAATGGCGTGCTGGCGGGATCATGTTGCAGCAGATGCCGAAGGGTTCGATTGACGCGCCATCCGGTGAAGAACCTGCGCGCGAAGATGGTTTGACCGATCCGATGGATTTCCTGGATGCCGAAGACGGTGAAAACTGGAACCGCGCCACAGCGCTTGTTGGTACGGTGGATGACATGGAGCTGATCGGGCCGACCGTGACGCCGACGGAATTGCTGGTGCGTTTGTTCCATGAAGAACAGCCGCGCGTGTTTGACGCGAACCAAGTCAAGTTCGGCTGCACCTGTTCCGAAGAAAAAGTGCGTCAATCCCTGTCGATCTATTCGGCCAAGGATATCAAAACGATGACCACCGACGAAGGCACGGTCACAGCCGATTGCCAGTTCTGTGGGTCGCATTACGTGTTCGATCCTTTGACGCTAGGGTTTGAGGCGGAAACGACGCCTGAGGGCAAAGGCGATGACGCCTGATTACGGTCAAATCTTGGGCGACGCGCTGTCTAAAACGGGCAGCGCGTCGTCCGACTTTGATCTGAACCCTGACATTGCCATCCCCGAGGGGCGCGTTCTGAAACCTGCCGCTGTGCTGGTTGGTGTGCGCGAAAACGGGAACTTGATCCTCACAAAACGCTCTGCAAAGTTGAAGCACCATCCGGGGCAGATTGCTTTTCCGGGTGGTAAAATGGACGACACCGATGTTGATCTTGCGGCCGCTGCATTGCGCGAAGCCCGCGAAGAAATCGGATTGCCGTCCGATCAGGTCGATGTGCTTGGCGCATTGCCCTGCCACGAGACGGTTACCTCGTACCAAGTGACCCCGATTGTGGCGCTTATTCACGGTGATTTCACGGTGATCCCCGAATTGGGCGAGGTCGCGGAAGTGTTCGAGGTGCCTTTCACACATTTCACGGACGCTGCGAATTACCGCGTCGAGGGGCGACGCTGGCAGGGACGCCGCCGCGAATATTTTGTCGCCCCCTTTGGTGCCTATTACATCTGGGGTGCGACGGCGCGTATTTTGCGCGGTCTTGCTGAACGGATTGCACCATGAAATTAACAGCGGATTGGTTAACGTCCCGACCTGCGCAGACGGTTTGTGCATTGTTAACCGATGCCGGATTTGAAGCGTGGTTCGTGGGCGGTTGCGTTCGTAATACGCTGTTAAACGCCCCTGTTGCGGATTTGGACCTATCCACGAACGCACGGCCTGACGTTGTCGTGGGGCTTGCCAAGGATGCTGGACTGCGTGTCGTTCCTACCGGAATTGAGCACGGTACAGTCACTATTGTTGTCGAAAAAACGCCGATCGAAATCACAACATTCCGGCGCGATGTCGCAACGGATGGCCGCCGTGCGGTTGTCGCTTTTGCCGATACGTTGCTTGAAGATGCGCGTCGTCGGGATTTTACGATGAACGCTTTGTACGCGGATATGGACGGGAATATCGCCGACCCGCTGGGCGGATTGCCTGATCTACAGGCCCGCCATGTGCGGTTTATCGAAGATCCCGAACGGCGGATTCAGGAAGATTACCTGCGTATCCTGCGCTTTTTCCGGTTTCATGCATGGTACGGCGACGTTGATGCGGGCATTGACGCGGATGGTTTGGCTGCCTGCGCAATGCACGTCGAAGGCATTCAAACCCTGTCAAAAGAACGGATCGGGCAGGAAATGCTGAAACTGCTGGCCGCGCCTGATCCTGCCCCTGCGGTGGCATCATTTGCGTCTTGCGGCGGGCTGATGCAGGTCTTGCCGGGCGCAGATCACGGCGCGTTGTCCGTGCTGGTTCATGTGGAAGGTGTCGCTGGTTTAGAGCCTGATGCGATCCGCCGCCTTGCGGTTTTGGGCGGGCAGGATGTGACCGAAAATCTGCGGTTGTCGAAGGCAAAAGCGCGACGATACGGTTTGCTGCGCGATGACATGTCTACAGCAGAGATTGCGTATCGATTTGGTGCGGATGCGGGCATGGATAAGCTGGCTCTTCAAGCGGCATCACTGGGCTGCGAAATAGACCCTAAAGCGATAGAATTTGTGCATTTCGCAGCGCGTCAACACTTCCCGATCACGGCGGCAGATTTCATGCCCGCGCTACAAGGTGCGGCGCTAGGCCGCGCGATCAAGGATGCCGAAAGTCGGTGGATTGCGTCAGGATTTATGTTGGGCAAAGACGCATTGCTTGGCTGAGAAAAGGCCTGTGATCTGGCCAGATTGCTAGTGCAGGTTTCCAACGACCACTTAGGCGATTATGTCTGAGGTGTAACTTAAAAGGTCATGGTCATGTTTCGTTTCTTTGAAAAGCTGGTCGACCCCTATGTCGCCTATCCAGAAAACAACAACCCCTCGCAATCATTGCGTGTATTTTTGTGGGACTATTGCAAGCCCTTCAGGGGCATTTTCATCGCCACAGGGCTGATGTCGATCCTGATTGCGATCATCGAAGTGATGCTGATTTCGTACATGGGCCGGCTTGTGAACCTGCTGGGCGATGGTGAACCAGCTGTGGTTTGGGCGACCTATGGGCTGGAGTTTATTCTTGTCGCAATCGCCGTTCTGACCATTCGGCCCGTTGTTTATATTGTGCAGGTCATGCTGTTGCATCAGACGATTTTGCCGAATGTCGGCACGTTGGTGCGGTGGCGCGCGCATCGTCATGTAATGCGACAATCTGTGGGTTGGTTCGAAGATGATCTGGCCGGACGGATTGCAAACCGGATCATGCAAACGCCGCCCGCCGCTGGCGAGGTTGTGTTCCAGATTTTCGACGCGCTGACCTTTGCTGTGGCTTATGTGATTGGTGCCGCGATATTGCTGGGGGACGCTGATCCGCGCTTGATGATCCCGCTTTTGCTATGGTTAGTGCCTTATTTGTGGTTAATGCGCTGGGTCATGGTCAAGATCGAACCCGCGTCCGAGGCGGCGTCGAATGCTCGATCTGCCGTGACGGGTCGTGTCGTCGACAGCTATTCAAACATCCATTCTGTGAAAATGTTTGCGCATCATGACCGTGAAATCGACTATGCCAAGGAAAGCATCGAAGAGGCGCGGCGCACGTTTCAGATCGAATTGCGTTTGTTTACCATGATGGATGGCGGCTTAACCTTGATTAACGGTTTCCTTGTTGTGGGGATCGTTGGTTGGGCGATGTATTTGTGGATGCAGGGCACGGCGAGCGTGGGTGTTGTTGCTGCGGCGACGGCGTTGGCGCTACGGCTGAATTCGATGTCCGGTTGGATCATGTTCGCGGCCTCCGCGTTTTTCCGCAATCTTGGTGTTGTGAAGGAAGGCATGGGGACGATTGCGCAGCCGATTACGCTGTTGGATGATGCAGACGCTGCGCCCTTGCAGGTTAAAAACGGCGCTGTTGCGGTGCAAGATCTGTCGCACCACTATGGCAAAGAGGCCGGTGGTTTGGATCATATTAACCTTGCGATTGCACCTGGTGAAAAGGTCGGTCTTGTCGGGCAGTCTGGTGCCGGAAAATCGACCCTCGTAAAGCTACTTTTGCGGTTTTATGATGCCGAGAGCGGGCAAGTTTTGATCGATGACCAACCGATCAAGTCCGTGACGCAGGATAGTCTACGTGCCGCGATTGGCATGGTGCAACAGGATAGCGCGTTGCTGCATCGGTCTGTGCGCGACAATATTCTGTATGGTCGCCCGAGTGCGTCCAAAGACGAAATGATCGCGGCTGCACGCAAGGCCGAGGCGCATGATTTCATTCTGACGCTTGAAGATAACGAGGGCAATGTCGGGTATGAGGCGCGTGTTGGTGAACGCGGTGTTAAGCTGTCGGGCGGACAGCGGCAGCGGATTGCGTTGGCGCGCGTGATTTTAAAAGATGCGCCGATTTTGCTCTTGGATGAAGCGACTTCCGCGCTAGATTCAGAGGTCGAAGCCGCCATATTAGAGACGCTTTATGGCATGATGGAGGGCAAAACGGTGATCGCGATTGCGCACCGTTTGTCTACGATTGCGCAGATGGATCGGATTATCGTGATGGATCAAGGGCGCATTATTGAAGACGGAAGCCATGATGAATTGCTGGCTGCAGGTGGGCAATATGCTCGGTTCTGGGCGCGGCAATCGGGTGGTTTTCTGGGGCAAGACACGACAGGAACTGACGCATGAACCCAGCAAATTGGATAAAACCGTTTCAAGCGGCAGACGGTGCGCCGCCGAAAACCCTAGTTGCATTCGGGCGCTGGGCGTTGCGGGGCAGCTTTGTCCCGATTGGCTTTGGCTCTGCGATTTCGGTGGTGTCCGGACTGATCGAGGTCGCTTCAGCGCTGATGTTGGGCATGGTGATTGACGCGGCTTTGGCGGGCACGACCGAAGGATTTTTTGCCGAGAATACGACACTAATACTAGGGGTTTCTCTGTTTTTCCTAGTGTTCCGTCCGGCGTGGCTAGCGTTAGCAGGGATGATGCAATCGGTGGTCTTGGGGCCATCGATTTCGGCGTTAATCCTGTCGCGGATGCACCGCTACACCATCGGCCAAGCAGTCACGTTTTTCGATAACGACTTTGCGGGCCGGATTTCGCAAAAGCAGATGCAAGCGACGCGAGCGTTAACCGACATTGTGATCGAATTTGTCCACACGGTCGTTTTCGCGATGGCGTCCGTGGTGGGATCGCTGATCTTGGTCATGACGTTGGATTGGCGAGCAGGGATTGCGCTGGCATTGTGGGTGCTGGCGTATGTCATGTTCTTGCGGTTTTTCATGCCGCGTATTCGTGTCGCATCGAAGGCGCGGGCAGGGGCAAACGCCATGGTTTCGGGCCAAATCGTTGATACGATCGGGAATATCAAGACGGTCAAACTATTCGCACACGACAATCACGAAGACCAAGCGGCTATTTTTGCGATGAAGGAAATGCGCAAAAAAGCGATTGCTTGGGGGTGGATTTCCGCGTCATTCCGCGGGTCGTTGATGGTGCTTTCAGGGGTGCTTCCGTTGATTTTGGTCGGCGTGACGCTGCTGGTCTGGACACGCGGGGGCGCGACGACGGGCGATATCGCGGTGGCCGGCACGATTGGATTGCGCTTGGCGCAGATGACGGGTTGGGTCAGTTTTACGTTGATGGGCATGTACGGGAACGTCGGCGTCGTCGAGGACGCGGTGCAAACGTTAACATCGACCCATACTCTGTTGGACGCGCCGAATGCCAACGTGCTGGCTGTGCCGAAAGGCGAGATCAAACTGGAGGACGTGACGTTTTCCTATGGCGGCGGTCCGGGTGGATTGAACGAGGTGGATTTGACGATTGCCAGCGGCGAACGTTTGGGCATTGTCGGGGCGTCTGGTGCGGGTAAATCGACGTTGGTTGCGCTGCTTTTGCGGCTCTATGACACGGAAAAAGGCCGCATTTTGATTGATGGTCAGGATATTGCGCAGGTCACGCAGGAAAGCCTGCGGCGCAATATCGCGATGGTCACGCAGGAAACTGCTATGTTTAATCGGTCTGCACGGGACAACATCGGATATGGGTCGCCGGACGCGTCCGACGATATGATCCTTGCGGCTGCTGAGCAGGCCGAAGCGCACGATTTCTTGCAGAATCTTAAGGATTTCAGGGATCGTGAAGGATACGACGCGCATCTTGGTGAACGGGGTGTGAAGCTGTCTGGTGGCCAGAGACAACGGATTGCGATTGCGCGAGCAATATTAAAAGACGCACCGATTTTGGTATTGGACGAGGCGACTTCGGCGCTTGATTCAGAGGTGGAAGCGTCGATTCAGTCAGCGTTAGAGACTGTTATGATCGGCAAGACCGTCATCGCGATTGCACACCGCATGTCCACATTGGCGCGGATGGACCGCATCATCGTGCTTGACGCGGGGCGCATCGTTGAACAAGGAAGCCATGAAGGCTTGCTAGCGCAAGATGGCCTGTATGCGCGGTACTGGAACCGGCAGTCGGGCGGATTTATTAACGTAAAAGACGCGGCGGAATAATCATATGGCGATGATCGAAGGGTTAACCCACCTCGGGCTGGGCAAATTGGACGACGGGCGCACATTGTTGCCGCGCGTTTTGCCGGGCGAAGAAGTGAGTGTTGACCAAGATGGCACTGTCCGCATTATCACACCGTCGGTGGATCGTGTTGCGGCCCCGTGTCGTCATTTCAAGACCTGTGGCGGTTGCGCGATGCAGCACGCCAATGACGTTTTTGTCGCGAGTTGGAAGCAAGAGATCGTGCGTAAAGCGGTCACTGCTCAGGGTCTAACAGCGGAATTTCGTGAGATTCAGACGTCACCACCCCAGTCGCGGCGTCGGGCAAAGTTTGCTGGACAGCGCACGAAAAAGGGCGTGATGCTCGGGTTCTATGCCAAGGGTTCGGACACGATTATCGCGGTGCCTGATTGCCAGTTGATCACGGTGGGATTGCATGATGCGCGTCCTGCGCTAGAGGCGCTGATTATGATCGCGGCATCGCGTAAGTCGCATGTTTCGTTCACGGTGACGGAAACGGCTGTGGGGCCGGATGTCAGTGTAGAGACTGAAAAAGAGTTAACATCGCAGTTGCGAATGGAGCTTGCGGTGTTTGCGCAGAAGCATGGTTTGTCGCGGTTGGTGTGGCAGGACGAGGTGATCGTCACGATGCAGCCGCCTGCGCAGGACTTTGGCGGTGTGTCCGCTGTTCCGCCTGCTGGTGCGTTTTTGCAGGCGACAAAGCATGGTGAGGCGGCATTGCGTGATGCGGTTTCAGAGATCACGGCGGGTGCGAACCGGATTGTTGACCTGTTTGCTGGATCGGGCACTTTTGCTTTACCGCTGTCGAAAGGCGCAGAAATTCATGCGGTCGAGGGTGAGGCGGATATGATCGCAGCGCTTGATCGTGGTTGGCGTGACGGCAAAAACCTGAAGCGCGTGACGTCCGAGACACGCGATTTGTTCCGTCGCCCATTAGAGCCGGATGAGTTGCGCAAGTTTGATGCGGCTGTGATCGATCCGCCACGTGCAGGTGCCGAGGCGCAGATCGCTACGCTGGCTGTGAGCGCGATCAAGAAGGTTGCGATGGTGTCGTGTAACCCTGTGACCTTTGCGCGTGACGCAAAAACACTGGTTGCCGCCGGATTTACGCTGAATTGGTTACAAGTTGTTGATCAATTCCGCTGGTCGCCGCATGTTGAGGTTGTTGGCAGCTTCACGCGAAAGTGAACAACACTTTGACGCTGAGCCTTATAGTAGATCAAAGTTAAAGAGTAATATCCGAATAAAGCGGCATAGACCGGCGGTGGGCAGATGAAAATATCGAGACGAACAGTAGTAACAGGTATGGGTGCTGCGGCACTGGCAGGATGTTCGACAGCGACACCGGATCGATTCCGGACGTATGACGGACCGCCAGTCACGCGGATTCAGGCATTTAAAGGCAAGCGGAAGTTGCAGCTTTTGAACGGCGAACGGCTGTTGAAGGACTACAACTTTGAGTTGGGCTTTGAGCCGACCAAACACAAACAATTCGAAGGTGACGGACGCACGCCAGAAGGCGCGTATCTGATCGACCGTCGCAATCCGAACAGCAGATTTCATCTGTCGTTGGGTATTTCCTACCCGAATATCAATGACTTGAACTTTGCGCGGTCACACGGGCTAAGCCCTGGTGGTGACATCTTTATTCACGGCACCCCAAATCCGTTTTCCAACGAAAAGGATTGGACTTGGGGCTGTATTGCCGTGACGAATGATGAGATCGAAGAGATGTACGCGATGGTGCGTAACGGTACGCCGATCTACATTTATCCTTGAAACGTGCTGCCTGCGACGGGAGACCCGAGCGGGCGGATATCAACTGGTGATGGTGCTGACAGTGAACCCGGTGCGGAGCCGACGTTCAGTGTCCACCACAGTTTGCCAGCCGGTTCTTGATACCAAGCAAAGCCGATGCGGCGTGCAGATGGGTCGAGCAGCACTTCGCGGCTATCGCGGTCTTGGGACCATGCGGCGAGGGTTTCGAGCTCTGTCTCATAGGATTCAGAGATGATTTCACCCAACAACTGACCTGTGAAACCTGCGCGACGCGCGCGGTCCAGTGGTGATGATCCGTCAGACCCAAACAACCACGGACGGTTTTGCACCGACATGTCGCGGGCGTGTGTTGCTGCCGCAGCGATCAGGTTCGAATCAAGTGCCACAGGTGTGACGCCCGCAGCCTGACGCAGCGCATTGATGCTTTCTTCCATACGGAACTGGATTGCATCGACGTCGTTCGCCCCGATTTGGTAAACGGTCGGCAAAGGCAGGCCGTCGGGCCCTATTCGCGCAACGGGTGTGCGGCTAGAACAAGCGGCCAAACCGAATGCGGTCAGTCCAAGGATGATTTCGCGTCGAAACATGGGTTTACTCACCTTTATAATGCCTCATCCTAGCTGGATTCCTTGCACACTTCAAACACCGTTCGGCAACAGTTTGCTAATATAACACGGCTGTGACGCAGGTTTGATTGCGCGATTTCAGCAAGGCGATTAAATCTGGGTCAGTCATTTTTGGTATTTCACGGAGCGCGAGACCATGACGTCCGACTTCAAGTCCCTTTCACGCCGCGGCTTTATGGCTGCGACTGCTGCCACGGTTGGCACGGCTGCTATTGGCCAGACGAATAATTCCACCGAACTCGAAGCAAATATCGGTCGCGGCGTAAGCCGCAACACCGCATCATTCCGGTCGCTAGATTGGCGTCCGTATTTTGACACGTTGGTTGGTGGCGCGATCTTGTGCGACCTTGAGAGCCGCGTTTTGCATTACTGGTCGCAAGATCAAAGCATCTACAAACTGTACCCGACATCGGTTCCATTATCCGAAGACCTGACACGTCGCGGTAAAACCGAAGTGATCCGCAAGGTCGAAGGCCCATCATGGTCGCCGACGCCGTCGATGCGCGAACGCAATCCTGAATGGCCCGCCACGATCGGACCTGGACCGGATAACCCATTGGGAACGCACGCTTTGTATCTCAGCTGGCAGTATTACCGTATCCACGGCACGCATGACACACGCAAGATTGGTCGCCGGTCATCGAACGGCTGCATCGGTCTGTATAACGAGCACATTCAAGAGCTCTACGCGCTTGTCGGGAATGGTGCGCAGGTCATGTTGATCTAGCACCGTCACAACAGTCTAACGAAAAAAGCCCCGCCAAATCTGGCGGGGCTTTTTTGTATTCTGAACGTGTAGGCGTTTAGCGACCTACGGAAGAGAACTTGCGGCTAGGGTCTGGACCTATGCCCAACCAACCAGCGGTGACGGCTGCAAGGTGACGTGTGATCCTTACTTTTTGGGTCTCGCCTCGTGCGACTGCTTCGAATGCTTCTCCGCCAACGTAGGCTTCCAAGTCGGCACGAATAAGCTGTGGTTCTGTCAGTGGTTCGCCAGAGCGGGCATCGACCACTTGGATGACGTAGCTGATGTTATGCACGGCAGAAGGCGCACGCGCGCGCGTGACTGGTGTCACGGCATGGAATTCTTCCAAAGTGACGTTCAACTGAACACGACGGTTACCACGCAATGTTTTCGCGCCTGTCGCGATGCCGTTTTGCAAGATTGCTGCGACTTGCTGTCTGCGGTCGCCAGCAGGGTCTTCGTGCCATACGATATCTGCGTTTGGTGCGTAGCTGTTTGCTTCGGTTGTCGTCAAATTAGACGGAACGGCTACAGTTACTTCGGTGACGTTCCAGCCCTGTGAAACAGAGGCTTCAATGCCGGTGCCATAATCAGTGACCCAGCTACCGGAACATCCTGCGAGCATAACAAGGCACATCGTTAAAATTGTATTTTTCATGGTAGTATCCATCAGAAAGGTTTTGCTCTTGATGGGATATCGTTCAAGTTTGTCGGAAATTAGACCCTCATGTGGGGACAATCCTATGAAATATGTCATGAATGTCTTTTGGGGGCATCGACATAGAGGTGTCCGGCTCAGGTCTGCTAGGAAACCTTAGCCGTTGTTTTTATTACCGTAACCAGCCGCGCAGGTTGCGGTTGATGATGCCAGTCAGTGCGTTGATGTGCGCAGGATCGTCGTTCAGGCAGGGCACGTAGGTAAAGTCTTCGCCGCCTGCATGCTCAAAGGCTTCTTTGATCTCTTCGTTGATTTCTTCCAGCGTCTCGATGCAGTCAGCGGAAAAAGCGGGGGCGCAGACGGCGATGTTTTTAATGCCTTCCTCGGACGCCATTTTCGGGACTTCTTTAACGGTGTAAGGTTTCAGCCATTCTTCACGGCCAAAGACGGATTGGAATGTTGTGCGGATTTGGGTGTCATCCCAGCCGAGCCGTTCTTTCAGCAGGCGCGTCGTTTTCTGGCACTGGCAGTGGTACGGATCGCCTTCGGTCAGGTAGCGTTCCGGCATGCCGTGGTAGGAACACACGAGAACTTCGGGCTTTTTCTCGGCCTTTGCGTAGGCTGTTTCGATGGATTTGGCCAAGGCGTCGATGTAGGCGGGGTCTTCGAAATAGGGATCAACGACGCGGGCGGTTGGTTGCCATGGCTGTTTCATCAACGCCTGAAAGAACGAGTCGTTGGCTGTGGCTGACGTGGCGCCAGCATAATGCGGGTAGAGTGGGAAAAACAGGATTTTAGTGCAGCCCGCGTCGACCATTTCCTGCACTTTGGATTTGGTTGTGGGGTTGCCGTAGCGCATGCAAAAATCGACGCGCACGTCGTCGCCGTATTCTGCCGCTAGCTTTGCTTTGATCGCCGCTGTCTGTTTTTTGGTGATGGTGAGAAGCGGGCTTTCGTTGGCTTCTTCGTTCCAGATCGACTTATAGGCCGCACCGGATGAAAAGGGCCGTTTCGACAGGATGATCAGTTGCAGGATCGGTTGCCATTTCCACGAGGGCAGATCGACGACGCGCTTGTCGGACAGAAATTCGCTGAGATAGCGGCGCATCGACCAGTAATCCGTGCTGTCCGGCGTGCCGAGGTTGGCAAGTAGCACACCAACCCGCGCAGGTTTCACTGCGGGGTGGTCGGCTTTTGCGTGAACCGGGCAAGTGGCGGGGCGTTCTGAGGGCGTGTCATTCATGTGTTTCGTCCGGTTCATTTGGCTAATTTAGCTATTTCAGCGGGGTCTCGTCAGTGCCGAGGGCATCGGCGAGGCGGGTTGTCGCACTGCCGGGGCGCAACGGTTTTTGTTGGTTCTCGGCGGGCGCCCATCCGGTGAGCGTGATGATTTCAAAGGTTGCCGTGATCCGCACACCGTCTTCGGCGGGGAAGTTATCGGCGTAGATGGTCGCGGCTTCGGTCATAACATTGCGTGGCGTTGGGGTTTTGATGCGGTCGGTCAGGGCATTGGTTTCGCCCATTTTGCGCAGGTCGTGCATCAGGTGGAATGCGTTGGCGTAGCTGACGTTTAGCGGGATACCGTCGGCAACGGGTAGGGCAAAGCCAGCGCGTTGCAGCAAGCCACCAAGGTCACGAATTTCACCCATTGGAGCGATACGCGGGGACAAGCCGCCGCTGACGATGATCTCTGCTTCGGCCAGCGCAGTGCGCAACTCGTTTAGCGTCTGCCCACCAAAGCAGGCGGCGAGAAACAAGCCGTCAGGTTTCAGCGCACGGCGACATTGGACAAGCTGCCCGACGGGATCGTTCGCCCAGTGCAACGCGAGCGTGTGCAGCACCAGATCAAAGGCTTCGACATCTAGCGCGAGCGTGTCCTCGTCGCTGACGATTGTGGCATCTGGGTACTTCGCCGCCCAAAAATCGGGAAAACCGGTCACAATCGCGATGTTCGTAAACGTTCTGTTAACCTCGTTGAGTCTTTCCTGAAATTCGTCGGCAACGACGTCATGCAAGAACAAGGCATCAGGCTCTGCCCGATTGCGATTTCGGGTCAGGGCGGTGCGGTCGGTTATATTCGGTGGCGTATCCATAAGGGGGATTTAGAGCGTGCAGAGCTTAATGCAAAGTGTCGTTCGTGCAATTTACCCGCCTCAATGTGTCGCGTGTGAAACGCTGACCGAGGCGGAACATGGTTTATGCGGTCCTTGCTGGGCGCAAACGGCGTTCATCAGCGGGTTGGTTTGTGACACCTGCGGTGCGCTGCAGATGGGTACGGATGAGGGGGAACGTGTGCAGTGCGATGAGTGCATGACGATAGCCCGACCGTGGGATCAGGGGCGGGCTGCATTGGAATACAAAGGGATCGGGCGGCGTCTGGTTCTGGGGTTGAAACACGGGGATCGGTTGGATCTGACATGGCCCGCGGCAGGGTGGATGGCGGTGCGTGCGGCCGCGTTGGTCAAGGAAAATACGGTGATTGTGCCTGTACCGTTGCATTGGTCGCGATTGGTCAAGCGGCGATATAATCAAGCGGCTGCATTGGCGGTGGACCTAGGAAAACACTTGAAACGTCCGGTTTTTGTGGACGCGCTGGTGCGGTTAGAGCGCACGAAGCCGCTGGATGGCGTAGGACGCGCGGCGCGGTTTGATATGTTGAGCGGTAAAATCCAACCGCATCCGAAACGCAGTGCTGCCCTACGCGACAAGTCCGTTTTGATCGTCGATGATGTGATGACGTCTGGCGCGACATTGGCCGCTGCGGCAGAAGCAGCACGGATGGCCGGTGCCGCAAATGTGTCTATTGTTACTCTGGCGCGGGTGGTCAAGGATACCTAAGTAAGCCGCGACCCAGATAAAAGGACATGCCCGATGGCGACGATTGAAATGTATATGAAACCAACTTGCGGATTTTGCCACGCGGCGGCCCGTATGCTGGACAGCAAAAAAGCAAGCTACGCCACCATCAACATTCTCGCGCAACCTGCAAAGCGCGCCGAGATGATCCAACGCGCGAAGGGCGGATCAACTGTGCCGCAGATCTTTATCGATGGTAAACACATCGGTGGGTATGATGATCTGAACGCGTTGAATGCGCGTGGCAAACTGGATGCGTTGTTGAAAGCATGAAGATAGCGTTACTTCAGATCACGTCGGGCGATGATCCTGCCGAAAACTTGGAAACGGTTCTGGGCATGATGCGCGATGCGGCCTCACAGGGCGCTGAGTTTGCCCTGACGCCTGAAGTAACGAATTGTTTGACGTGGAAGCGCGCCCAACAGGACGCGGTTCTACAGCTTGAAGATGACGACGATACGCTGGCTGCGTTGCGTGCCGAGGCAAAGGCGCTGGGCGTCTGGCTGTCGATTGGATCGCTTGCGCTGAAAACAGGCGACGCGGATGGTCGGTTTGCCAATCGGTCGTTTATGATTGCCCCTGACGGGTCGATTGCCGGACGCTACGACAAAATCCATATGTTCGATGTGACGGTTTCAGAGGCCGAAACGTACCGCGAATCGAAGGGCTATCGCCCCGGCGATCACGCGACATTGGTGAAAACGCCGTTTGGTGGGGTCGGAATGTCGGTTTGTTACGATGTCCGCTTTGCTTATTTGTACCGCCAGTTGGCGCAGGCTGGTGCTGATATTTTACTGGTGCCTGCCGCGTTTTCGCCTGTGACGGGGGCAGCCCATTGGGAAACTTTATTGCGCGCAAGAGCCATAGAAACAGGGTGTTATGTCTTCGCAGCTGCCCAAACCGGAACATACGACGAGACCGCCGCGCGGCCGCGCACGACTTACGGCCATTCATTGGTTGTTAGTCCATGGGGCGAGGTTTTGGCGGACGGCGGCACTGACCCGACCTTGGTAATGGTTGATATTGATGTCGCAGAAGTGTCACATGCGCGCAAGCGCATCCCCGCGCTGACACACGACAGAGATTTCGCAGGACCCTGATGACCGATGAATCCAATGATCTGGCTGCGACGTTATTCAGCGAGATCTTGGCAGTTGATCAGCTAACCCGCGCGAGTGTCACAAAGGTTCTGCCGCGCGGCATGGAGCTGTCCCACTTTTCCGTCCTTAATCACCTTGCCCATAGTGGCGTTGAACGATCCCCCGGCGAACTGGCGCGGACGTTTCATTTGACGCGCGGTGCGATGACAAACACGCTTGGTAAACTTGAATGGGCCGGATGGGTGCATATTCGCCCTGATTGGGATGATGCGCGGCGCAAGATGGTTGCGATTTCGCCTGCGGGTGTGTCGGCGCGGAATGCTGCGATCCAAGCGATTTCCCCGATGATTGCCCAGATTGTTAAAGACATCGGTCCCATGCGTGTCCGTGGTGCGTTGCCTGTTTTGCGTGAATTGCGGCAGCGTTTGGCGGACGCGGATTAACCTGCTGTCGCGGGCCGCATTCAATAGGATCACGCCAACTTGATGGTGACGCAAGGTGACGGGAACGCTTTGCCTGCAGGCGCGTTACAGACCCGAGTTCATGACACTGGAAGGACCACGCCCATGAAGATTCTTATGGTTTTGACATCACACGATCAACTTGGTGATACAGGCGAGAAGACCGGATTTTGGTTGGAAGAATTTGCCGCCCCTTATTACACGCTGAAAGATGCTGGTGCGCAGGTTGTTCTGGCATCCCCAAAAGGTGGTCAGCCGCCGATTGATCCGAAAAGTGACGCAGAGGATTCACAGACCGAGGCGACGAAACGCTTTAAGGCTGACGAGGATGCGCAGGCTGATCTGGCTGACACGGCTGTTCTGTCTGGCGTGCAAGACGCAGGTTTCGACGCGGTCTTTTTCCCAGGTGGGCACGGTCCATTGTGGGATCTGGCCGAAGACGCGGACAGCATTCGTTTGATCGAGGCATTTGCGGCCAGCGACCGTCCGGTTGGTGCTGTATGCCACGCCCCGGCTGTGTTCAAACACACCAAAGGCGCTAACGGCAAACCGCTCGTGGACGGCAAGCGCGTCACTGGTTTCACCAACACCGAAGAAGATGCTGTTCAACTGACGGACGTTGTACCGTTCTTGGTCGAGGACATGCTGAAAGCAAACGGCGGTCTGTATGAGAAGTCCGATGATTGGGCGTCTTTTGCGATCACTGACGGGAAACTGGTCACGGGCCAGAACCCAGCCTCGTCAGAGGCCGCAGCAGAGCAGTTGTTGGCGCTGCTGAAATAAGCATTGTGCAGTAGCAAGTATGGGGCGGGTCGTTTGGCCCGCCCTTTTTCTATTCCGGTTTGATCGCGGCTGTGACGTAATTCACCGATAGATCGCGGTCAGAAATTCGCCAGTTCCACATGATTGGATTAAACTGGAACCCTTTGCGGTCAACGGGGTCGAGACCCGCATTGCGTAGCAGGTCGAACAATTCGTCCGGCGTGATGAATTTGCTGAACTCATGTGTGCCTTTGGGCAGCCAGCGCATCACATGTTCAGCCCCGACAATCGCCATCATAAAGCTTTTGGGATTGCGGTTGATGGTTGAGCAGATGTGCAAGCCAGCGGGTTTCAAAAGCTGGCGACATGCGGTCAGGAACCCAAGAGGGTCGGCGACGTGTTCCACCACTTCCATGTTCAGCACGACGTCGAATTGTTCACCGTCTGCGGCCATCGCCTCGGCCGTGTTGTGGCGGTAGTCGATGGTCAGGCCGGATTGCTGCGCGTGGACTTCCGCCACTGGGATATTCCCTGCTGCCGCATCAACACCCACAATCGTCGCCCCAAGCCGCGCCATCGGTTCGCATAGCAACCCGCCACCGCAACCGATATCGAGGATACGCAGACCGTCGAACGGCGCAGGACCGTTCAGGTCGCGCCCGAATTCCGCGGCGATTTGGCTGGTGATGTAGTCCAAGCGGCAGGGGTTCAGCATGTGCAGCGGTTTGAATTTGCCCTCAAGATCCCACCATTCGGCGGCCATTGCCTCGAATTTCGCAATTTCTGCGGGATCTACTGTGTTTGTTGCGGCATCAATCATTTCATCATCCAATTCGCTGTCGGGTCATGGTTTCCCGTCTCAATGCGCTATATAGGACGATTATGGACAAGGTCGTAGGTCAAAAGCGCACAGGTGCGCATCTGTATCCCCCAATAGACCCGTTTGATCAGCGTATGCTGGACACGGGTGACGGGCATTCAATTTATGTAGAGCAATGCGGGAACCCTGATGGGATTCCCGTTGTGGTGCTGCATGGCGGACCGGGTGGTGGCTGTAGCCCTGCGATGCGACGTTATTTCGACCCAAGCGTTTACCGCATCGTGCTATTTGATCAGCGCGGTTGCGGGCGGTCACGACCCCATGCAAGCGTTGAAAACAACACGACATGGCATCTGGTGTCCGACATCGAGATGATCCGCGAGGCGATTGGTGTTGATCGCTGGGTCGTCTTTGGGGGCAGCTGGGGCGCGACCCTGTCGTTGATTTATGGGCAAAGCCATCCTGAAAGCACTGCGGCACTTGTGTTGCGCGGCGTGTTTTTAATGACACAGCCAGAGTTGGACTGGTTCTATGGTGGCGGGGCCGGGAAATTCTGGCCTGATCTATGGGCAAAATTCGCTGATATGATCCCGCAGTCCGAGCATAACGATTTGATCGCGGCGTATCACCGCCGCTTGTTTTCGGGTGACGTCGCGATGGAATCCCGCTTTGGCCGTGCGTGGGCTGGATGGGAAAATGCGCTGGCTTCGATTGAATCGAATGGATCAACGGGCGACAGCCCTGCGAGCTATGCGCGTGCCTTTGCGCGGCTTGAGAACCACTACTTTGTAAATGCCGGATTTTTGTCTGAAGATCAGCAGATTTTGAACCGCATGGACCGGATTGCGGACATTCCGGGCGTCATCGTTCAGGGCCGTTACGATATGATCTGTCCGCCGATTTCTGCGTACACTCTGGCGTCGAAATGGCCCAAGGGGCGATTGGTCATGGTGGGTAAAGCGGGACACGCTTTGTCCGAACCGGGGATCAGTCGCGAGTTGGTCCAGACCATGGATATGTTCGCGGACAAACGCGACTTTCTGAATCTGTAGGGTTTACAGATACGTAGATGGCGCTAACTTGTTATTAATCCTCAGGGAGTACCTTTTATTTTGGGCAATGTCCTAACCATTATACTGCAACGCCTTGCGCTGGGCGTTCTCACACTTCTGATCGTCTCTGTTGTGATCTTTGTTGCGGTGAACTTGCTTCCCGGTGATTTCGCCCAATTGATCCTAGGCCAAGGGGCAACAGAAGAAGCCGTTAACACGATCCGCAGGGATCTAGGGCTCGATCAGCCGATGGTCGCGCGATACCTCACTTGGCTTGGCGGCATGCTGACCGGTGATCTGGGATCAAGTTTCGCACAGCTGAACTTTGCCACCAACATGGGTGGCGCGAATACCGTCACTGTGCTGGATCAGATTTTGCCGCGCTTGGGCAACACGATGTTCCTTGCGGGTGTGACCGCCGTGATCGCGGTTCCGATTGCCGTGACATTGGGTGTTTTGGCCGCGCTGTATCGCAATACAATCTTTGATCGGGTCGCGAACATCGCAACGCTCAGTTCGATATCATCGCCAGAGTTTTTCATGGCCTATGTGCTGATCCTCGTGCTGGCCGTGATCAATCCGATCTTTCCGTCGCTGTCCAATATCTATGATGGCATGGCCTTAAGTGACCGTCTTGAAAAGACGATGCTGCCTGCGCTGACCCTGACGCTGGTTGTGACCGCGCATATGATGCGGATGACGCGGGCCTCGATTATCAACTTGCTGGCCAGCCCCTATATCGAAATGGCGCGGCTTAAGGGCATGTCCCCGATGCGGGTGATTGTGAAGCACGCCCTGCCGAACGCATTGGCCCCAATCATTAACGTGGTGGCGCTGAACCTTGCCTATCTGATCACAGGTGTGGTCGTGGTCGAGGTGGTGTTTGTCTATCCGGGCATCGGTCAGTTGTTCGTGGATAGTGTGAAAATCCGCGATATTCCTGTCGTCCAAGCTTGCTGCCTGATCTTTGCGGCGGCTTATATCCTGTTGAACCTCACGGCGGACATCATGTCGATCCTGAGCAATCCGCGTCTGAGGCATCCGAAATGATTAATTTGATTATCTATCTTGCTGTCATTGCTGTTGCTGCGTGGGTGATGCGGTTCGCTGGTCAAAAAGTGACCGGTAACGCGCCCAAGTTTCGCGATATGACCTATGGTGTCGCGTTTGGTTACGTTCTTGCGGTGGCGCTCATTGCATGGCTCGCGTGGGGTTATGTGCAAGCGCGGTCTGATGATCCGTTGGTCGCGAACAAGTTCTTTTTCCTGAAGGCCGCGATCGAAGGTTTTGTGATCTTCGCTGTGGCTGCTTGGCTGTTCAAATTGGCAGGCAAGACCATCGGTACGGAATGGTCGAAAAAGATGTTCCGGTCGATGCCTTTGACGGCTGCTTTTGGTGTGTTGGTGATTATAATTTACATCGTCGTGGCTGTTTTTGCGCAGTGGATTGCGCCTTATGGGCAGGACGAGATCATCCAAGGGGCTGCGGCGAACGTAACCGCTGGCGGTAATACTGCGCTGGGCGGTGATCCTGCGTATCCGCTGGGCACAGATCAGATCGGTCGCGATATTCTGAGCCGTTTGATTTACGGTGCACAAAACACCGTTGGCATCGCGTTTGTCACAACTATGTTGGCGTTCTTGTTGGGTGGCACGCTTGGGTTCCTTGCCGCTGTTTTTGGCGGTTGGTTGGATCAGTTGCTGTCCCGTCTGGTGGACGTGTTGATGGCGATCCCGTCGTTGATTTTCGCACTTTTGCTGATGACGATTGCAAGTGTGTGGTCCGCGACGTTGGGTATTCCGCTGACTGTGTTTATGGTGCTGATTATCGCGTTGATCGACAGTACCCGCGTGTTCCGTCTGGCGCGTGCCGTTGGACAAAACATCGTGGTGATGGATTATATCGAAGCGGCAAAACTGCGCGGCGAAGGTATGGGGTATCTTGTGTTTAAGGAAATCCTGCCGAACGCGACTGCACCGTTGTTGGCCGAATTTGGTCTGCGCTTCTGCTTTGTATTCCTGATGATTGCCGCGCTGTCGTTCTTGGGTGTCGGTATCCAGCCGCCTTTGGCTGACTGGGGCACGATGGTCCGCGACTTGGCGGGTTTCATCAGCTACGCCCAATTCGCACCGCAAGCGTCGGTCACGCCGTTGTTGGCAGCGGGCGCGATTGCTTTGCTGACCGTCGCTGTGAACTTTGTCGTCGATTGGATGCTGCACAAATCATCGGGGTTGAAGGAATGAGCGATCAACTGGTCAAAATCCGCGATCTCTGGCTTGAGGGCCGCAGTGACGAGACGTGGAACCCGATTATCAATGGCGTCGATCTGAACCTGAAAAAAGGTGAGGTTTTGGGGCTGATCGGTGAATCCGGTGCCGGAAAATCCACGCTGGGTCTGGCTGCGATGGGCTTTTGTCGTGACGGCGTGCGCGTCTTTAAGGGGTCGGTTGAATTCGACGGGATCGATCTGCTGAACGCCTCGGCTGCTGTAAAACGCGATTTGCTAGGCAAGCGGATCGCTTATGTCGCGCAATCTGCTGCTGCCAGCTTTAACCCTGCGCATAAAATCATCGACCAGCACGTCGAGGGCCCGACCCAGCATGGTGTGATGACCAAGGAAGAATCCGAAGCCGACGGCATGGAACTGTATCGCAAGCTGCGTTTGCCGAACCCTGACGAGATTGGTTTCCGGTATCCGCATCAGGTCTCTGGTGGTCAATTGCAGCGTGCGATGACGGCGATGGCGATGGCCTGTCGTCCCGACTTGATCATTTTCGACGAGCCGACAACGGCGCTGGATGTGACGACACAGATCGAAGTGTTGGCCGCGATCCGCGAGATTGTTCAGGAATTTGACACTGCCGCGATCTACATCACGCATGATTTGGCAGTTGTCGCGCAGATGGCGGACCGGATTAAGGTGCTGCTTAAGGGTGACGAGGTTGAAACCGCTGACACCCGCACGATGCTTACCGCACCGACGCAGGAATACACGAAGTCGCTTTGGGCTGTGCGTAGTTTTGAACGTCCGTTGAAATCGCCTGTGATCGCAAGCGCCGTGCCTGTGGTTTCTGTCAGGTCCGTTGATGCGGCATATGGTAAAGTGCCGGTGTTGCATGACGTGAGTTTTGACATGCACGAAGGCCGCACTGTGGCGGTTGTGGGTGAATCCGGGTCCGGTAAATCGACAACGGCGCGGTGTATTACGGGGCTATTGCCACCGTCTGCGGGCGAGATCTTGTTTGATGGCGAGGTGATGCCGCCGAGTTATAAACGCCGCACCAAGGATCAGTTGCGCCAAGTGCAGATGATTTATCAGATGGCCGATACGGCGTTGAACCCACGGGTGACTGTTGGCAATATCATCGCGCGGCCCGTGCAGTTTTATTCGGGACTGACGGGTAAGGCGCTGCGCAAGCGCGTTGATTCACTGATGGATCAGATTGAGCTGCCTGCGGATGAATATTACAAACGGTTGCCGTCCGAGTTGTCGGGTGGTCAAAAACAGCGGATCGGGATTGCGCGTGCCTTGGCTGCGGAACCGAAGTTTATCATCTGCGACGAAGTGACATCGGCGTTGGATCAGCTGGTTGCAGAAGGTATCCTGCGGCTATTGGCGCGGTTGCAGGATGAATTGTCTCTGTCTTATATGTTCATCACCCACGACCTTGCGACCGTGCGCGCAATTGCTGACGAAGTGGTTGTGATGAAAGAGGGGCGTGTGGTCGAACAAGGGCCGAAGCGCGAAATGTTCAAGCCGCCGCATCACCCTTATACCGATTTGCTACTGTCATCGGTGCCAGAAATGGACCCCGATTGGTTAACGAATTTGCTGGCAGAACGTGGCGTCGATAACATCGGCGATGCTGCCGTTGATAATATGTAAAACGAATCATCCGTTTATACGGACGACATAATTGGACGCTAAACGTCCGAAATCAAAACTAGGGAGAATTGAAACATGTTGCATGGAATTAGCAGACGAAGTCTTTTGAAAACCGGCGCTGCTGCTGGTGTTCTGGGCCTGACGGGTATGCCGCTGCGTGCGCAGACACGAGGCGGTAAACTGACTGCCGGTCTGAACGGCGCGAATACATCTGATAGCTGGGACAGCCGTACGCATTCTGACTTGTTCATGATTGCCTCTGCCAACGGCGCAGTTTTTGATGCGCTGACCGAAGTTGCCGCCGACGGTAGCCTGAAGGGCGAATTGGCTGAAAGCTGGGAATCCGATGACGCGATCACGTGGGTGTTCAACCTGCGTCAGGGCGTGACATTCCACAACGGCAAGTCGTTTGGTCCTGAAGATGTGCTTGAATCGTTGCAGATGCACCTTGGCGAAGAATCCAAGTCAGCAGCAAAGCCGATTGTTGAAAATATCGCGAAGATGGAAAAGACGGGCGATTATCAGGTCACGATGACACTGAGCGCCGCTAACGCCGATTTCCCATATCTGATGTCCGACTATCACATCCTGATGTTCCCAGCGGGCCAGATCGAAGAAGCCATTCAGAACGGTATCGGTACGGGTCTTTATAGCGTTGTTAGCTTTGATCCAGGTGTTCGCTTTGTCGGTAAGCGCGTTGATGATCACTATAAAGGTGACGCTGCGGGCTTCTTTGACGAGATCGAATATATTGCGATCAACGACAACACAGCGCGGATGAACGCGCTTATGACGGGTCAGGTTGATGCGATTAACCGGATCGATTTCAAGACCGAAGGTCTGCTGAACGCGAACCCACAGGTTCGTATTCAAGAAGTCACCGGCAACCAGCATTACACCTTTGCGATGCTGACTGATAACGCGCCATTGAACGACGTGAACGTGCGTCGCGCGTTGAAGTACGGCATTAACCGTCAGGAAATGGTCGACAAAATCCTGCAAGGCCACGGTGCTGTTGCGAACGACACGCCAATCGGTCCTGCAAACCAGTACTACAACACCGAGATGGAACAGCTTGCTTATGATCCAGACAAGGCCGCCTTCTATTTGAAGGAAGCGGGTCTCGACAGCTTGAACATCGACATTTCGGCGTCTGACGCGGCGTTTGAAGGCGCTGTTGATGCGGCGCAATTGTATCAAGCGTCTGCTGGTGCTGCTGGGATTAACTTGAACGTGATCCAAGAGCCTGCTGATGGGTACTGGTCCAACGTCTGGCTGAAAAAGTCGTTCTCGGCTGTGTATTGGTCTGGTCGTGCGACTGAGGACTGGATGTTCTCTAGCGCTTACGAGACTGGTGTGCCGTGGAACGACAGCCAGTGGGACGACAAAGACAGCGCTCGTTTCCAAGAGTTGCTTGTCACTGCGCGTGGCGAGTTGGACACGGATGCACGTCGCAGCCAGTACTATGAGATGCAGCAAATCCTGCGTGACGATGGCGGTGTTATCGTTCCGATGTTTGCCAACTATGTGCAGGCTGTAAACAACCGTATCGCGACTCCTGATACTGTTGGGAACTTGTGGCAGATGGATAACGCTCGCATGGCAGAGCGCTGGTCAGAAGTCTAAACGACCTTATTATTATGATAGAAACGCCCTGCCGGAAACGGTGGGGCGTTTTTTTGGGGGATGATTTGCACAACTTAAGGGGTGTGTTGTCGCCATAATCCTGCCAAATCGCTATGCAAGAACCGAACCATTGAGAAACGAACGGGTTTTGTCGCATGAGATTTCTAAATAGTTCAGGCCATGCTGGGTTTACTGCATTGCCTGCCCAAATTATTGGAATTTCTGCCGTTTGCTTTGCACTGCTGATCGCGCCAACCTCTGCCTATGGAGGTGATCTGAATAGGCTGTCTCGGGCGACTTTGGCGGAAACCATGGCGGGGATCGAAGATGTGGATGCCAGCGAAGCAAACCTCGCGAATGCTGCACCTGATAGCTTAGAAGGCAAGTTATACGCCTATCAGCAAGCGCGACGTGTGCTTGAAAGTGCGGTTGCGGCCCAGAACATGGCGCTAGAACATTTCGAAGACTTGGCCGCGATGACCGCATCGCAAGTAGGCCTGACGCGACGCCAATTCCACGCACGCAAGGATGATGCGGCCAACGCGTATAACGCATTGCAGCAAGGTGCAGAGGCCGCGCAGATCGTAGCGCAGGCCGCGCTTGAAAACCTGTGTGACAAGGTGGCGTTGTCGAATGACGCGATGATGGAACTGCACGCGATGCTTGGGTTGTGACCGCGCGCTGATCACGATGCAGTTAAGTGGATTGCTCTGACTGCGGGTCGTGGTCTAACGATGATCAAGCAACCCCGAGGATTCCATGACGTTTGACGATCGCAAAGATGCCGCCGCCGTGTTTATTTTACGGATCGGGCTGGCTTGGTTCATCTTTTTGTGGGCCGCCCATAAGATCATCACGCCCGGACAATATCAGGGGCTTGTGCGCAACTATGAAGGTATTGAGATTTCGTTTGCGCAGATTTACGCCACGGCTGGGTTTCAGATCGCGTTATGTGTGTTGACCGCGATTGGTGCGCTGCGGCTGATGAGCTATTCCGGCCTTGCTGTAATGCACTTCTTTACCGTGACGCGGCGCTGGGATGGGTTTTTTGATCCATTTGCCCTGAACGAGCGCGGTTTTCCGATTAACCGGAACCAAGTCATTGATCTTGCGGTGCTTGCGGCGTTTGTCGCGCTGATCCTGCTGATCAATCGCGATCATTTCAGTGTCGGAGGTTGGCTGCGCAAACGTATGGGTCGGCGGGTTTGGTGGCAGTAAATGCAGACCCCCTTGCAGTTCTCGCCTTTAAGGGCTATGTCCCTTGCTAACAGCGGCGTCGGCTTCCACCCCCGACCCAACCGGAAATCTGATACGGGCCGCGCGCCCGTTTTTTTGTGCCTGATAGAATGGCGAAGCTAAATGAATGATTTGATTGCAAAAGCAGCGATTGACCGTCGCATCGCGGACATCATCACCCCTGTCGTAGAAGACATGGGGTTCGAGATCGTGCGCGTGCGTCTGATGTCTGGCAAAGAGACGATTCTTCAGATTATGGTCCAGCGCCCCGATGGCCAGATCGAAATTGATGAATGCGGTCAGGTGTCCACTGCGATTTCTGCGACCTTGGACGTCGAAGACCCGATTGTTGAAGTTTATAACCTTGAAGTGTCCAGCCCTGGCATTGACCGCCCGCTGACGCGGTTGAAAGATTTCGACCAGTGGCAGGGTTTTGAGGCAAAGCTGGAAACTGACGAACTGATCGACGGCCGCCGCCGCTTTAAGGGCGAATTGGCTGGTACGCAGGACGACGAAGTGCTGATCACCATCGAAGAAGGCACTATTGGTTTGAAATTCGCATGGCTGTCTGACGCCAAGCTGGTTTTGACTGACGAGTTGATCCGCGATGTTTTGAGTGGCCGTAAAGATGCTGGCCAAATTGATGAATCACAGTTCGATGAGGTCAAAACGATCATCGACAGTGAAGAAAACGAAGCCCCGTCTAAGACCGGCAAGTCCAAAAAGCGCCCAAGTTCAAAGAACAGCGCGAACAAGGAGAGTAACTAATGGCGATTACCTCAGCCAACCAGCTTGAGCTGCTGCAAACCGCAGAGGCCGTAGCCCGCGAAAAGAACATCGACCCTGTGTTGGTGATCGAAGCGATGGAAGAATCCCTCGCGCGTGCTGCGAAATCCCGTTACGGCGCTGAAATGGACATTCGCGTGGCCATCGACCGTCGCACTGGTAAGGCCACGTTCACACGTGTTCGGACTGTTGTGTCGGACGAAGAGTTCGAAAACTACCAGTCCGAATTCACTGTTGCGAGCGCCAAGGACTACATGGACAACCCTGAGGTCGGCCAACAGCTGATCGAAGAAGTGCCGCCAGTTGAATTGGGCCGTATCGCGGCGCAATCCGCCAAGCAGGTGATCTTGCAAAAGGTCCGCGAAGCTGAGCGTGACAAGCAGTACGAAGAATTCAAAGACAAGGCCGGCACCATCATCAACGCGCTTGTTAAGCGTGAAGAGTATGGCAACGTCATCATCGACGTGGGTTCTGGCGAGGCGATCTTGCGTCGTAACGAAAAAATCGGTCGCGAGGCATATCGCCCGAACGAGCGTATTCGTTGCTACATCAAAGAAGTTCGTCGCGAGCAGCGCGGTCCACAGATCTTCCTGTCACGTACAGCGCCAGAATTTATGGCTGAGCTGTTCAAGATGGAAGTTCCAGAGATTTACGAAGGCGTTATCGAGATCAAAGCAGTTGCGCGTGATCCGGGTTCCCGCGCTAAGATCGCTGTTATCTCTTATGATAACTCGATTGATCCGGTCGGTGCCTGTGTCGGTATGCGCGGTTCACGTGTTCAGGCTGTTGTAAACGAGCTTCAGGGCGAGAAAATCGACATCATTCCTTGGAATGAAGATATGCCAACTTTCCTCGTGAACGCATTGCAGCCTGCTGAAGTCTCCAAAGTTGTTTTGGACGAAGAAGCTGGCAAAATCGAAGTTGTTGTTCCTGATGAGCAGCTGTCGCTTGCGATTGGCCGTCGTGGTCAGAACGTGCGTTTGGCGTCCCAGCTGACTGGTCTTGATATCGACATCATGACTGAAGAAGAAGAATCCAAACGTCGTCAGGCCGAATTCGAACTGCGCACGAAGCTGTTCATGGATACGCTGGATCTCGACGAATTCTTTGCACAACTGCTGGTTTCCGAAGGGTTCACGAACCTCGAAGAAGTCGCCTACGTTGAGGCTGAAGAGTTGTTGGTTATCGAAGGTGTTGACGAAGGTACGGCAGGCGAACTGCAAACACGTGCCCGCGAATACCTTGAAGCACAGAACAAAAAGGCGATGGATGCCGCGCTGGCCGCTGGTGTCGAGCAGTCCTTGATCGACTTTGAAGGTCTGACACCACAGATGTTGGAAGCACTTGGCGCTGATGGCGTGAAAACGCTGGAAGATTTCGCGACCTGTGCTGACTGGGAATTGGCTGGTGGCTGGACCATCACCAAAGGCGAGCGCACCAAAGATGACGGTGTACTTGAGCCATTTGATGTGTCGCTTGAGGAAGCGCAAAGCATGGTCATGACTGCCCGCGTGATGCTGGGTTGGGTTGATCCCGACGAGTTGGCCGCAGACGAAGCTGCCGCGACAGAGGAGGAATCAGAAGCCTAATTTGGCTTCTGACCTTGAATATGGCGCGCGGTGGCCAACATAAGAACCCTAACGATGATGCGGAACGTAAATGCATCGTCACGGGAGAGGTGCAACCAAAAGCCGGATTGATCCGGTTTGTGGTTGGCCCCGATAATGCTGTTTATCCAGATGTCTTGGGTAAACTGCCGGTTCGTGGTATGTACGTGACCGCTGACCGGGCTGTTCTAGAAGACGCACGAAAAGGGCATTTTGCCCGTAGTGCAAAGCAAGCCGTGACAGTATCGGACACCTTGATCGACGATGTTGAGCGATTGATTGCTCAGCATGTCATTGATTTGCTTGGTCTTGCTCGCAAGGCTGGTCGCGCCGTGTGCGGCTTTGAAAAAGTAAAAGGGTGGCTCGCCGGTAGCGAGAACGTCCGTGTCTTGATGCAGGCCTCTGACGGGTCTGAACGGGGCAAAACGAAACTATGGACCCCGGAAGGGGCCCGCTATTTTGGTTGTCTGACCGCGCAAGAGCTGGGTTTGGCCTTTGGCAGAGGAAGTGTGATACATTGCGCTCTCTCCACTGGTGGACTCAGCAATCGTGTTGTAGAGGATGCAACAAAGCTTTCGGGCTTACGCGGGATTGATGGTCAAAAGACTGGCAAAGGCAAAGCGGCCTTTGGGAAGGATACGAATTTAAATGAGCGATAACGACGGCAAAAAGACACTTGGTCTTGGCGGTTCTCGTCCAAGCAACGTGAAACAAAGTTTTAGCCACGGGCGGACGAAGAACGTCGTGGTGGAAACAAAGCGTAAACGCGTTGTGGTTCCAAAGCCTGGCGCGGGGAAACCTGTGCCGTCTGGCCCAACAGGCCGGCCCATCGGTGGTGATCCGTCCAAACGCCCAGCAGGCATTTCTGATGTCGAGCTAGAGCGCCGGATGAAAGCACTTGCGATGGCGCGTGCCCGCGAGACCGAAGAGGCCGCGAAACGCGAAGCTGAAGAAAAAGAACGTGCCGCCGATCGCGCTGCACGTCGCGCGGAACAAGAAGCCAAAGAGGCTGAAGACCGCGAGCGCGAAGAGCGCGCTAAGCAAAAAGCTGAAGATGAAGCCGCTAAGAAGGCAAAAGCAGAAGCCGACGCACGTCGCGCTGCTGCCACACCTGCTACATCGACGACACCTTCGGACGAAGCACCGACAACGGGTGGCGTTGCACGCAACGCTGCACCGCGCAACAAAACGCCTGAGCGTGACAACCGCGACAACAAATCCGGCAAGCCGGGTCGCAGTGAAAACGATGGTCGTCGGTCAGGTAAACTGACAGTCAACGCCGCGATGCGCGGTGGTGAAGGTGGTCGTCAGCGTTCAATGGCTGCGATGAAACGCAAGCAAGACCGTGCCCGCGCAAAAGCGATGGGTGTGTCTGCTGAGCGTGAAAAGGTTTACCGCGAGGTGTCATTGCCAGAAGCGATCACCGTTTCTGAATTGGCGGCTCGTATGACCGAGCGTGTTGCTGACGTTGTGAAAGCGTTGATGACAAACGGTATCATGGCCACACAAACCCAGACGATTGACGCGGATACCGCTGAATTGATCATCGAAGAGTTTGGCCACACTGTTGTGCGCGTTTCTGATGCTGACGTTGAGCAGGTGATTACAGCGGTTGAAGATAAAGCCGAAGACCTGAAACCACGCGCCCCGATCATCACGATCATGGGCCACGTTGACCACGGTAAAACATCGCTCTTGGATGCGATCCGTAAGACACGTGTTGTGGCTGGCGAAGCTGGCGGTATCACACAGCACATCGGTGCTTATCAGGTGACAACTGATGGTGGCCAAGTGCTGTCGTTCCTCGATACACCAGGTCACGCTGCGTTCACGTCGATGCGGTCACGCGGTGCGCAAGTAACTGATATTGTTGTTCTTGTTGTTGCGGCTGACGACGCCGTGATGCCACAAACGATTGAAGCGATTGCACACGCGAAAGCAGCTAAGGTCCCAATGATCGTTGCGATCAACAAGATCGACCGTGAAGGTGCGAACCCTGATAAAGTGCGGACAGACTTGTTGCAGCATGAAGTGATTGTCGAAAAAATGTCCGGCGATGTGCAGGACGTTGAAGTGTCTGCGATCACAGGTCAGGGCCTTGATAAGCTGCTTGAAGCTATCGCGCTTCAGTCTGAAATCTTGGAACTGAAAGCCAACCCAGATCGCGCTGCGACTGGTGCGGTGATCGAAGCCCAACTTGATGTTGGTCGCGGTCCAGTTGCTACGGTTCTGGTTCAATCCGGTACACTACGTCGCGGCGATATCTTCGTTGTGGGCGAACAATGGGGTAAAGTCCGTGCGCTGATCAACGATCACGGCGAGCGCGTCGAAGAAGCGGGTCCATCCGTTCCTGTTGAGGTGCTAGGTCTGAACGGGACACCAGAAGCGGGCGACGTGCTGAACGTGACATCCACCGAAGCACAAGCGCGTGAAATCGCGGAATACCGTGCAAATGCTGCGAAAGATAAACGCGCAGCAGCGGGTGCGGCGACGACACTGGAACAGCTGATGGCGAACGCCAAAGCGAACGAAGACGTGAGCGAATTGCCGATCTTGGTGAAAGCTGACGTTCAGGGTTCCGCTGAAGCAATCGTTCAAGCGATGGAAAAAATCGGCAACGATGAAGTTCGCGTTCGCGTTCTGCATTCGGGTGTTGGTGCGATCACTGAAACGGATATCGGTTTGGCCGAAGCGTCAGGTGCGCCTGTGTTCGGCTTTAACGTCCGTGCAAACGCATCAGCGCGGAACACAGCGAACCAAAAAGGCGTGGAAATCCGTTACTATTCCGTCATCTACGATCTCGTAGACGATGTGAAAGCGGCGGCCTCTGGTCTCTTGTCTGCTGAAATCCGCGAGAACTTTATCGGCTACGCTACTATCAAGGACGTCTTTAAGGTGTCTAATGTTGGTAAGGTTGCCGGGTGTCTTGTGACCGAAGGTGTTGCGCGTCGCTCTGCGGGTGTTCGCCTGTTGCGTGATAACGTCGTGATCCACGAAGGTACGCTGAAAACACTGAAACGCTTTAAAGACGAAGTGCCAGAAGTGCAGTCCGGTCAGGAATGCGGCATGGCATTCGAGAACTACGAAGATGTTCGTGCAAACGACGTCATCGAGATCTTCGAGCGTGAAGAAGTCGAACGGAACCTGTAATCAGGCGATCCAAAGAATTGAAAAGGGCGGTCCGGTTGGGCCGCCCTTTTTCGTTTCTGACGTATTTTGTGCGACGGAAATCACCTGTGCTATCGTTTAACTCGCAAAGCACCTCATGAAGGAAGATTTGATGCGCCCCGTTTTTGCCCCGATCGCTGCGTTATGCCTACTGCCGTCGGCGTTATTCGCCCACGCAGACCACGACACGGTCGCCGAAAATGCCCTGACGGCACCAAGCGAGATCGTCGATTGTACGCTTGAAAACGGTGATGCGGCGCAATGTGCGTCGTACACTGTGAAATCATTGCCTGACGATCTGGAAATCGGACCGTTCTGCCCTGCGACACTTGATGAAACGGGTGGGCTTTGGGAGTGGGACGGCGAACGTGACGGTACGTATCTACTGGACCGCGCGTTCTTTGAGATGCTGAACGGGCAGGGCTACACGTTTTATGATGGTGACGAGAATGTCTATTCGTTTGATATTCGCACCGAACGTCCTGTTGAAGACCACGAATGTATCAATGCGTCGCTCGATGAGGCGGCTGAGATGACTGTTCTGATCCCGATTAACCCTGTGATGGCGGATGAACCAACTGATCTGGGCACCGTTGCGAAGGTGGGTATCGGGATTGATGGCGTGCCAATCTTTGCCGATGCGCCATCGGTTCTAGAGCGGTCACATATGCCCGCGCTGGACGTTTGTGGTGGTCATATTGACCCAGGTGGCTGGTATCACTGGCACGCGACCGCCACCGATATCGCGACACCGCTGGAAGAAGCCGGAATTGAGAGCACATGCAGCGTGGCGCAGGATAGCGGCGCATTGTTCGCCTATGCGTTTGACGGTTTCGCGATCTTTGGACACACAGAAGCGGACGGCACGATGCCCGCTGATCTGGATAGGTGCGGTGGCCATATCGGTATGACGGCCGCAGATGACGAGGCTGTTTACCATTACCACGCTGGCGAAACTTTCCCGAACCTGCCGAACTGTCTGGTTGGGGTGTCCGCGCAGGATAACTTTAGCACAACCGCCGCGCAGGGCATTGGGTCCGCGCAAGGTGATCGTGGTGGGCCGCCACCTAAGCCATAAGATACAACTGATGATGGTACGTCGTTGAATTTGGTTCGGTAAATAGAACGGTTTCCCCCACGCAGATGTGTTTGCGTGGGGGGACAGTCGGATGCCTCCGGCGGGGATTTAGAAGAAGTCAAAGAAGCCGAGGGCGTGGTGCGATTAAAGCCAGTCCCTGAGGATCGGGATGAGCGGGATATCTGCGGGCGGCATTGGATAGTCGCGCAGGTCTCTTGCGGCGACCCATTTGAGCGATTGCCCTTCGCGGCCTTGCGGTGTTCCGTTCCATTTGCGACATGCGAAAAGTGGCATCAACAGGTGGAAATCGTCGTAGCTGTGTGATGCAAAGGTTAGCGGCGCGAGGCAGCTTTCCCATGTGTCGATGCCGAGTTCTTCTTGCAGTTCGCGGATCAGGGCGACTTCGGGCGTTTCGCCAGTCTCGACTTTGCCGCCTGGGAATTCCCACAAGCCCGCGAGCGATTTGCCTTCGGGTCGTTGTGCAAGCAGGACGCGCCCATCGGTGTCGATGAGCGCGACTGCGGAAACCAGAAGCGTTTTCACGAGCGATAATCCGCGTTGATACGGATATATTCGTGGGTCAGATCGCAGGTCCAAACGGTGCTACTGCCGGAACCGATGCCAAGATCAACGCTGATCGTGATTTCATCGCCCTTCATGTAGGCCGCTGCCGCATCTTCTGAATAATCAGGCGCGCGCCAGCCGTTGTCGGCTACTTTGATATCGCCGAAACTGATCGACAGCGCGTCGCGATCTGCTTTGGCGCCGGATTTCCCGACGGCCATGACGACCCGTCCCCAGTTCGCATCTTCGCCAGCGATAGCGGTTTTGACGAGTGGAGAGTTGGCCGTGGCCATTGCGACTTTGCGCGCGTCGTCGTCGCTATCTGCGCCGGTGACGTCGATGGTGATGAATTTGGTCGCACCTTCACCGTCGCGCACAACTTGGTGGGCGAGATCAAGCATGACCGCGTGAAGCGCCTCGGCGAAATCGTCGTTGCCCGTGACGTCAACACCAGATGCGCCAGTTGCCCCGACAAGCAGCGTATCAGAGGTCGATGTGTCACTATCGACGGTGATGTTGTTGAATGTTTTGTTGGTGTTATCCGTCAGGACCCATTGCAGTGCCTCAAAGCCAATCACAGCGTCGGTAAAGATGTAGACCAGCATCGTCGCCATATCCGGCGCGATCATGCCTGATCCTTTGGCGATGCCTGCGATGTTGACTGTCTTGCCGTCCACGGTGATCTGGCGCGTCGATCCTTTGGCAAAGGTATCGGTGGTCATGATCGCACGGGCCGCGTCGGACAGGCCTGCGGTCGTTTGCGCTGTGTGGAGTTCGCCGATTTTCGCGATGATTTTGTCGTGCGGTAATGGCTCGCCGATCACGCCTGTCGAGGACGTGAAGACGCGATTTGCGGCGACGCCTGTTGTGTCTTGGATCGCGGATGCAATCGCGTTGACCGAACCTGTGCCATGCTTGCCCGTGAATGCGTTGGAGTTACCCGAGTTCACGAAAATCGCGGCGGGGCCGGACTGGTCGCCACCTAGTTTTTCCTGGCAGTCCAGCACGTTGGCGGACCGCGTTGCAGAGCGCGTGAAGACCCCGGCGATGGTGCTGCCGGGGGTCAATAGGGCCAACATGACGTCGGCCCTATTGGCGTATTTCACCCCCGCTTCCGCAGTTGCGAATGTCACGCCGTCGATGACGGGAAGGTCGGGAAAGGCCGCAGGGGCCAGCGGGGAAAGTGGCATTTATTTCGGCTCCAGCAAGGACAGATCGCCGAGAAGTTCAGGATCAAATGCGCCGTCTTCTGGCAGCACGATGTCAGCAGCTTCGGTCAATTCGGCCAAGCGGGCTTGAATCGCGGCTTCCTGCACTTCGGCCATCAGTTCTGAACGGACTTCTTCAAGCTCTGGTGCTTCTTTGACGCGACTTTCGAGCAGTTTGATCACGTGAAAACCGAATTGCGTTTCGACAGGGTCGGAAACAGCGCCGACTTCCATGTTCATGACGGCATCTTCAAACGGTGTGACCATCTGGCCTGCGCCGAACCAGCCAAGGTTGCCGCCGTTTGGCGCGCTAGGTCCGGTGGACACTTCTTTCGCGACGTCTGCGAATTCTTCGCCTTCATCGATACGCGCTTTGGCAGCCTCGGCTTCTTCCAGCGTTTCAACAAGCAGGTGTGCTGCGTTGTATTCGGTTTCTGATTCGCCTGTCTCATATTTGCTGTCGTAGGCGGTTTGCAGCGCTTCGTCGGTCATTGCTTCGACGGAAAGCATGTCGATTGCTTCGCCAGCCAGCAAAGAGCGGCGTTCGTTGCGCAGGGCGTATTCGACGCGGTCAGGTGTTTCTGTGACGGCATCAGACAAAAGCTGTTGTTGGATCAGTTGCTCTAAAACGCCATCAAACAGCACGTCGGCAGCCAATGCCTGATACTGCTGAGGCAGTTGAGCGCGTGCGATAATCATCTCGCCGAGTGTGATTTCGGTCTCACCAACTGTTGCGATAACGGTCGCGGCTGTGGTGTCTTGCGCTGCAACTGGTGCTGCGAGTACTGCGATCAGCGCCGCCGACCCCAAAAATGTTGCATGTTTCATCATAAAACGATCCCTTAATGCATCACGCAGGTGCGTGACGTTGACACTGTTCAACCCCGACCTTAGATCATTGAGAGACCCTGAGGGGGCTGGTCTTGGCCCTTTGTAGGTGGCCTGTTCAGGGGCTACAAGCGACCTCCTCTCAATTCGATGTTAGAACGGCGTGTCTGCGCCACCGGAGAACACATGCTTGGTTTAGGAAATGTTGCCAAAAAAGTTTTTGGCACCGCTAATGATCGCAAAGTCAAAGCGGTTCGTCCGTTGGTCGCAAAGATCAACGCGCTAGAGCCAGAGTTTGAAAAACTGACTGACGAGCAGATCAAAGCGAAGACAGAAGAACTTGCTGGTCGCGCGATGGGCGGCGAAAGTCTGGATGCGTTGCTACCAGAAGCGTTTGCCAACTGTCGCGAGGGCGCGCGTCGTGCTCTTGGCTTGCGGGCGTTTGATACACAGTTGATGGGCGGGATATTCCTGCATCAGGGCAATATTTCAGAGCAGAAAACTGGTGAGGGTAAAACCCTGACAGCGACGTTCGCCGCCTATCTGAATGCGTTGACGGGCAAAGGCGTTCATATCGTTACCGTCAACGATTACCTTGCCAAGCGTGACGCCGAATGGATGGCGAACGTTTATAACTTCCTCGGTTTGACTGTTGGTGTGATTTACCCGCAGCAGCCAGAAGCCGAAAAGATCGCGGCTTATGCGTCTGACGTGACTTTTGCGACGAACAACGAGCTTGGGTTCGATTATCTGCGCGACAACATGAAGTCTGAATTGTCCCAGATGTCCCAGCGCGATCACAACTTTGCGATTGTGGATGAGGTCGATTCGATTTTGATCGACGAAGCACGGACACCGCTGATCATCTCCGGCCCTGCGCAAGATCGGTCTGAAATGTACATCGCGATTGATCGTTTGATCCCCGAAGTACAAGACGATCACTTTACCCTAGATGAAAAGTCGCGTCAGGCGACGTTCACCGACGACGGCAACGATTTCATCGAGAAACGCCTGTCCGAAATGGGTCAACTGCCCGAAGGTCAGACGCTTTACGATCCAGAAAGCGCTACGCTGGTGCACCACGTCAGCCAAGGTTTGCTGGCGCACAAGATGTTCCAAAAAGACAAAGACTACATCGTTCGTGACGGTGAAGTGGTCCTGATTGACGAATTTACGGGCCGGATGATGGACGGGCGCCGTCTGTCCAATGGTCTGCACCAAGCGATTGAAGCGAAAGAAGGCGTGAAGCCAAAGCCGGAAAACGTCACGCTGGCGTCGGTTACGTTCCAGAACTACTTCCGTTTGTACAACAAGCTTGCTGGAATGACTGGCACCGCGTTGACCGAAGCTGACGAATTCAACGAGATTTACGGGCTTGGTGTGGTCGAGGTTCCGACGAACCGTCCGATCGCGCGGATCGACGAAAACGATCAGGTCTACCGCACTGCCCGTGAGAAATATCAGGGCGTTGTTGATACGATCAAGGAAGCCCACGAAAAAGGCCAGCCGATGCTGGTTGGTACAACGTCGATTGAGAAATCCGAACTGATCAGCCAGATGCTGACTGACGCAGGCATTGCGCACAACGTGCTGAACGCGCGTTTGCACGAGCAAGAAGCGCAGATCATCGGTGACGCGGGCAAGTTGGGTGCAGTGACAATCGCCACCAACATGGCGGGTCGCGGTACTGATATTAAGCTTGGCGGTAACATTGAGATGCAGATCGTGCAGGCTTTGGCCGCCGACCCAGACGCGCATCCCGACGAGGTCCGTGCGCGGATTGAAGCAGAGCACGCGGACGCAGAGGCAAAGGTAAAAGAGGCGGGCGGTCTGTTCGTTCTGGCCACTGAACGCCACGAAAGCCGTCGGATTGATAACCAGTTGCGCGGTCGGTCTGGCCGTCAGGGGGATCCGGGCCGGTCGTTGTTCTTGCTGTCGCTCGAAGATGATCTGATGCGGATTTTCGGGTCCGAGCGTCTGGACAAAGTGTTGTCTACGCTTGGCATGAAAGAAGGCGAAGCGATCATTCACCCATGGGTGAACAAATCGCTAGAACGTGCGCAGGCGAAAGTCGAAGGTCGTAACTTTGACATGCGCAAGCAGTTGTTGAAATTCGACGACGTGATGAACGAGCAGCGCAAAGTGATCTTTGGTCAGCGTCGCGACATCATGGAAGACAGCGATCTGTCCGAAGTTGCTCGCGATATGCGTCTGCAAGTGATCGAAGATTTGGTTGACGAATTCATGCCGCCAAAATCTTACGCCGATCAATGGGACACCGAAGGGTTATATGCCGCTGTGATCCGCGATCTTGGCATGGATGCGCCTGTGATGAAGTGGGCGTCTGAAGAAGGCGTTGATGCTGATGTGATGCGTGAACGGCTAGAGGCCGAGTCAGACAAATACATGGCCGAAAAAGAAGAAGCCTTTGGCCCAGAGACATTGCGCAACATCGAAAAGCAACTGTTGTTGCAGACCATTGATGCGAAATGGCGCGAGCATTTGTTGACGTTGGAACACCTGCGCTCTGTCGTTGGCTTCCGTGGGTACGCGCAACGTGATCCGTTGAATGAATACAAAACCGAAGGGTTCCAACTGTTTGAGCGCCTTTTGGATGGCTTGCGGACTGATGTGACGCAAAAACTGGGCGCGATCCGTCCAATGTCTGCGGAAGAACAGGAACGTATGGTTGCGCAGGTGCGTGAACAACAAGCGGCAGCCGCTGCTGCAGCTGCAGGCGCGACCGCTGTTTCCGCTAGCGCAACAACGGCTGGCACAGCGCGTGAAGGTTTCGTCGAAGATGATCCATCAACATGGGGCACGCCAAGTAGGAATGACCTATGCCCGTGTGGTTCTGGGCTAAAGTTCAAACATTGCCACGGCAAACTCGGCTAATTTCAGCCATATTCCCGTCACCGTAAAACCCCAGCGCGGCCGCGTTGGGGTCACGACTCAGGTGCTATTGTTTCCAAGTGGAATCGGGAGCTATCTAATGTCGCGACTAACGAGAGTGAAAAAAGTAACAACCATTGCAGGTACATTTGCGATGGCGTTGGGTATCGGCTTTGTCATGCAATACGACGATGCGGATGCAGCGCGCTACCAACCTGATGCCCACATTGAGCTTCGCAAGCCGGTTTTGTTGGTCGATTATTCGCCGCTGACTGCGTTGGATAGCATGTCGCCAAAGGCGGAAAACCCTGCATCTGTTTATATGACATCGACATCGAATTTGGCGGTTGATCCCGATAGTGTGAAGCTGATCGCGTTGATCGAAGACGTCGAACCCGTGGACAGCCAAAGCTTGTTTGCACAAACTCAATCGAACGCCAGCCCGAGACGCGATTGCGGAATTAGCGCCGTAACCGCACCCAATGCAACGGGTTCGGTGGCAATGACGGTTGCATCGGAATGCCGTGCGGACATGCCGTTCACGGTCAGCCATAACGGGCTTTCGTTTTCTGCACAGACGGATGCCGAAGGTACTGCGAAACTAACGGTGCCCGCGCTGTCCGAAGATGCGACCTTCTTTATCACATTCAGCGACGGCAAAAGCTTTGCAACGTCGACCTACGCACCGGATGCATCGCTGTACAACCGCGTGGTGTTTCAGTGGGAAGGCCACGAGGGATCGTACCTGCAAGCCGACGACGCGAACATTGTGTTGCTTGGCGAAAACGTCGGTGCAATCCCCCGGTTCGCACAAATCTATACGTTTCCGGCGGACACCGACATGGCAACTGGATTGGCCGACATTGACGTGATTGCCCAAGTCACCGATCTGAACTGCGGTCAGGCGCTTGTCGCCGAAAGCTTTTCGATCTTTCCGGGCGTTGTTGACCTTGCGTTTAAGGACATCCGCATCACACTTCCGAGTTGTGAACAGGTTGGCGCAACTCTTGAGTTGAAAAAGGTACTGGGGGAACAGACACTCGCTGCGAGATGACTCGAGATTGTTTGGCCCCATTTACGAAAAAACTGAAAACTGCGGTATGTATTGCCGCAGTTTTGCTGTGTGCGTCTGGCGCTGCGGCTGATCCTGTTACGGTCACATCCAAGAGTGGCGGCTTGGCGTTGACGGGTGATGTGGTCGGGTATGATGGCGCGTTTTTGCAGTTGCATACTGATTACGGGCCTTTGACGCTGCATTACGGCGCTGTTGACTGCGAGGGCGCGGATTGCCCTGATCCTGAAAACTTCGTTCCGATTGTACGGATGTCCGGCGCAGCACGGATGGTCGAGGTCGCGATGCCGGCCTTGGTTGAAGCGTTCGGCCGGTCCTATGGCTGGCAGTCGGTCCTGACCCAAATTGATCCGATACATTTTGAAGTCGCATTACTGGATGACGCCGAGGTCACGCAGGCCACGTTTGCATTCCGGATTACCACCACCGACGAAGGCTTCGCCGATCTTGTGGCGTTTGAAGCGGACATGGCGCTGGCCGTGCGCGAAATTCATGCGGATGAAGCGCAGTTGGCAATGGACGCGGGGCTAGGTGATTTGACCGCGCCACGGCAAAGTCGGATCATCGGCTTGGATGCGCTTGTGCCTGTGGTGCATCCAGCGTTGGAGTTAGACGCGATTGCCCTGCAAGACGTCGCCCGCGTGTTTCGCGGATTGGTCGATAACTGGGCGGATATCGGCGGTCCCGATTTACCTGTGCAGCGGCACCTCGGTCCCGACGGGAACGGGCAAATGCAGTTCTTTGAGGATCGGGTAATCAGTCTGGGGCGCGGGACACTGGCGCAAGACGTCATACGCCATACTGACTTCGAGGCGTTGCGCAGCGCGGTGTCTGAAGTGCCCGGCAGTATTGCAGTTTTGCCGTTCAGTAAGACGGGGAATACACAGCCATTAGCCTTGCGCGATGCCTGTGGGTTCACGTCGATCCCCGTTACGACGACGTTAAAAACCGAAGATTATCCGCTGACAGAGCCTCTGTTTCTTTACATTCCAGATCGTATTCAGCCGCAAATTGTGCGCGACTTTTTGGCGTGGCTGCGTGGGCCAGAGGCGCAACTGGTGGTCAGGCGTTCCGGTTTTGTTGATCAAGGTGCCGTGCCGATCTCGCTTGATGCCCAAGGGCAGCGTTTCGCAAATGCGATTGCCAATGCGGGCGAAGACATTCCGCTGGTTGAATTACAACGGATGGTGCGCGTGTTGATGCCACGCACGCGGTTGTCGACGAGTTTCAGGTTTGAGGTCGGATCAACGCGGCTAGACGCGCAGTCTCGATCAAATTTGATGGCGCTGGGGCAAGCGATCAGGGACGGGCGCTATGATGGGCAAAGCCTGATGTTGGTTGGCTTTAGCGATGGGCGCGGTGCGCCGCAGCCAAACCGTGAATTGTCGAGTGCGCGTGCTGAAGCGGTGAAGCGCGCATTGACCGCGGCATTGGGTAGCTTGCCTGATGATGTCACCGTCGAGACCGAAGCCTTTGGTGAAGCGCTGCCAATGGGCTGCGACGACACCGAATGGGGGCGGCAAATGAATCGCCGTGTCGAGCTATGGATCAATCAAAGTAATCCTTGAGCCCTGAAAGAGAACTCGCGAGATTGTCCAATGATAAGGTGGTCGTGCAGGGTGATCCGCAAAGGTTTCACCGCGTCCGCAATCTGCTGCGTCATGGTGATGTCGGATTGGCTGGGTGTTGGATCGCCGGACGGATGGTTGTGAACCAGAATAATTGCGGCGGCGTTCAGGTCCAGCGCCCGCTTCACGACCTCGCGGGGGTAGACGGGGACGTGATCGATTGTTCCGTTGGCCTGTGTCTCATCCGCGATCAATGTGTTTTTCGTATCAAGATACAGCACACGAAGCTGTTCAGTGTCGCGATGCGCCATGATGGTGTGACAATAGTCGATCAACGCGTCCCAACTCGACACGATAGGGCGTTGCAGGATTTTCGCGCGTGACAGGCGATGCGCGGCGGCTTCGATCATCTTGATCTCTAAGGCGGCTGCCTCGGTGACGCCGCTGACCTTGAGTAGGCGATGCAATGGTGCGGACACGACCCTGTTAAAATCGCCGAATTGTTCAAGCAAATCGATGCAAATCGCCCGAACGTCGTGGCGGGGAATGGCGCGGACTAGGATCAATTCAAGAAGCTCGCAATCCAACATTGCGGGGCCGCCACCCATCGCAAAACGGTCCCGTAGGTGTTTGCGGTGGACGCTGATGTGTGGGGTTGCACGATCAATGACAGGCGCAATGGCCTGAACATCGTCGTCGAAAAAAGAGCGGGCTTCGGCAAAGTGTGACATTGCCGAAGCTTGTGGTGATTCTGGTGAACGGCGGGTTAACGTCGCTCACCAGAATTGGGTTTTAACCCTTCATCCCGTCCCAGAATGATTTCACAGACTTAAAGAACGATGACCCTTCGGGGTTGTTCTCTGCTGCGATCTCGTCGAATTCCTTGAGGATTTCTTTTTGGCGAGACGTCAGGTTCACGGGGGTTTCCACGGCAAGTTCGATGAACATGTCGCCTTGGCCACCGCCACGCAGTGCGGGCATACCTTTGCCACGCAGGCGCATTTGACGCCCAGATTGCGACCCTTCAGGGATCTTCACGCGAGAGCGGCCACCGTCGATTGTCGGTACTTCGATCTCGCCACCAAGAGCGGCAGACGTGATTGAGACAGGCACGCGACAGAACAGGTTGGTGTTTTCGCGTTCAAACAGCTTGTGATCGTTCACCTCGATGAAGATATACAGGTCGCCAGTTGGACCGCCGCGCATCCCAGCTTCGCCTTCACCAGCGAGACGAATACGGGTGCCAGTTTCAACGCCAGCCGGGATGTTGACCGACAAAGATTTCTCTTTCTCGACGCGTCCTTGGCCGTGGCATTTGTCACATGGGTTTTTGATCGTTTGGCCCATGCCAGAACAGGTCGGGCAAGTGCGTTCAACAGTGAAGAAACCTTGCTGCGCGCGGACCTTACCCATGCCGGCACATGTCGGACAGGTCACGGGTTCGGACCCACCTTCGGCACCAGTGCCGTTACAGCCATCACAGCTAACAGCAGTCGGCACGTTCACGGTTTTCTGCATGCCCGCAAAGGCGTCTTCTAGGTTGATGCGCAGATTGTACCGCAGGTCGTTGCCGCGTTGGGCACGTGCCCGTCCGCCACCGCCACCACGGCCGCCCATCATGTCGCCAAATAGGTCGTCAAACACATCAGAGAAGGCAGAGGCAAAGTCACCTTGACCGCCGCCGCCGCGTTGACCGCCGCCGCCCATACCGCCTTCAAAGGCTGCGTGGCCGTACCGGTCATAAGCGGCTTTTTTCTCGGGGTTTTTCAGTACGTCGTAGGCTTCGTTCGCTTCTTTGAACTGCGCCTCGGCGTTTGGATTGTCAGTGTTGCGATCAGGGTGAAGTTCTTTCGCCTTGGTGCGATAGCCCTTCTTGATCTCAGCCTCAGACGCGCCTTTGGCGACGCCGAGTGTCTCGTAATAATCTCTTTTTGCCATGGTATCTTCCCCCTTTGGGAACGGAAAAGACCGGCCCGCTGTAAACGGACCGGTCCAGTCGTTTAGCCCGTGGGCTTAGTCACGCTTGTCGCCGTCCAGATCTTCGAAGTCAGCGTCGAGAATGTCGTCGTCGCCGCCTTCATCCGCACCTTTTGGTTCTTCAACGCCTTCTTCAGCATCTTGGGATGCTTTGTAGATGGCTTCGCCCAGTTTCATCGCTGATTCTGTGACGTTCTGAATACCGGCTTTGATCTTGTCCGGGTTGTCGCCTTCGAGATCGTCTTTCAACGCAGCGATAGCCAATTCGATGGCTTCGATGGTTGTTGGATCGACTTTCTCTTTGTGCTCTTCCATGGACTTTTCAGTCGAGTGGATCAGGCTTTCCGCTTGGTTCTTGGCGTCAACGAGTTCGCGGCGTGCTTTATCAGCATCAGCGTTCTCTTCGGCGTCGCGTACCATTTGCTCGATATCGTCGTCAGACAGACCACCGGATGCTTGGATCGTGATGTTCTGTTCTTTGCCGGTGCCTTTGTCTTTGGCCCCAACAGACACGATGCCGTTGGCGTCGATGTCGAACGTAACCTCAATCTGTGGCATGCCGCGTGGTGCTGGCGGGATATCTTCGAGGTTGAACTGACCAAGGATTTTGTTGTCCGCAGCCATTTCGCGCTCACCTTGGAACACACGCAAAGTTACAGCGTTCTGGTTGTCTTCGGCAGTTGAGAAGACCTGAGATTTCTTGGTCGGGATCGTTGTGTTCCGGTCGATCAGACGTGTGAACACACCACCAAGCGTTTCAATACCCAAGGACAGCGGTGTTACGTCGAGCAGAACAACGTCTTTAACGTCACCCTGAAGAACACCAGCCTGAATGGCCGCACCCATCGCAACAACCTCATCAGGGTTCACGCCCTGGTGTGGTTCTTTGCCGAAGAATTTAGTCACTTCTTCTTTGACGCGTGGCATACGTGTCATACCGCCAACCAACACGACTTCGTCGATGTCGGATGTGGACAGGCCAGCGTCTTTCAACGCAGCTTGGCATGGCTTGATGGACGCTTTGATCAGGTCAGCAACGAGGCTTTCCAGTTTCGCACGTGTCAGTTTCATCACCATGTGCAACGGCTGACCGTTAGAACCCATAGAGATAAACGGCTGGTTGATTTCAGTCTGGCTGGAAGACGACAGTTCGATCTTCGCTTTTTCAGCTGCTTCTTTCAGACGCTGCAATGCCATCTTGTCTTGGGTCAGATCGACAGAGTGCTCTTTCTTGAACTCGCCTGCGAGGTAGTCAACGATGCGCATGTCAAAGTCTTCACCGCCGAGGAACGTGTCGCCGTTGGTGGATTTCACTTCGAACAGGCCGTCGTCGATTTCAAGGATCGTGACGTCGAATGTACCGCCGCCAAGGTCATAGACCGCGATTGTCTGAGTTGTTTCTTTGTCGAGGCCGTAAGCCAGCGCAGCCGCTGTTGGCTCGTTGATGATGCGCAGCACTTCGAGGCCAGCGATTTTGCCGGCGTCTTTGGTGGCCTGACGCTGGGCGTCGTTAAAGTACGCAGGAACGGTAATAACCGCCTGTGTCACATCTTCGCCAAGGTAGCTTTCCGCAGTCTCTTTCATCTTACCGAGGATGAACGCAGAGATTTGCGAAGGAGAGTACTTCTCGCCTTTTGATTCTACCCAAGCAGCACCGTTGCCGCCGTCGACAACTTTGAACGGCATATTCTTTTTGTCTTTTTGCAGGACCTTGTCGTTTACGTTACGACCGATCAGGCGTTTGACAGCAAAGATTGTGTTTTCTGGGTTTGTGACGGCCTGACGTTTGGCTGGTTGGCCAATGAGGCGTTCGTCATCTGTGAAAGCGACGATGGACGGTGTTGTCCGTGCGCCTTCAGCGTTCTCGATCACGCGGGGCTTAGAGCCGTCCATGATCGCAATACAAGAGTTGGTGGTCCCGAGGTCGATACCAATAACTTTAGCCATGTTTCAAATCCCTTACGTTTAGGCGGTTTGAGCAGCGCGAACCCGCTTACGGCACCCGCGCCTGAGTTAAACTAGATCAGCAAGGGCACGCCCTGTGCTGTGATCGAACGGTATATAGGGATGGGTTTTCGAGGCTGCAAGCAGTCGGGGGCGGATAAACCGGAACAAAGTGCAAGTTTTACGGGTGATGTGGCGGATTAAGCAGATGTGGTCACGAAACGTCGTCAAATTGCGGCTTTTCCCGCATTTTGAGGCGGTAAGCCTGTCGTGGAGTTGCCGTAACGCAAGTGTTAGAGAAAGAATGTGTGATGCGCATTTGACGCCGCATCGCGCAACGGGAGGGTGAATATCGTGCAGCTGACAGAAAACCACAGGGCGATGCTAGCTGATGTGCTGAAATGGCGGCGCGATGTCCGGCATTTTCGACGTGATCCTATTGATCCTGACGTCTTGGCGCGGCTGCAAAAGAGTATGACTTTTGCCCCATCTGTCGGGAACGCGCGGCCATGGCGGGTTATTCAGGTCGAAAATCCCGATTTACGGGCGCAGATTATCGCGAACTTTGAGGCATGTAACCGTGCGGCGGCGCAGGCTTACGCTGATGATGAACAGGCAGATTACTTGGCGCTCAAGCTGGCTGGCTTGCACGAAGCGCCTGTGCATCTGGCGGTGTTCACTGATCTAAGTGTTGACGAGGGGCGCGGGCTAGGGCGGCAATCGATGCCTGAGACGCTGTCGTATTCCACCGTGATGGCGATTTATACGCTGTGGTTGGCCGCGCGTGCGGAAAATATCGGGCTTGGCTGGGTATCGATTCTTGATCCAACCGCCGTCGCCGCCACGTTAGAGACGCCAGAAAATTGGCTATTCACTGGCTATTTGTGTCTGGGACATACCGCATCAGATTCCGATACGCCGCTTTTGCACGAAACTGGGTGGCAAGAAGACACCGCGCAGGATTGGCAGATTCGTTAGTGGTTTGCGTCCATCGTGCAGCAACCGGATTGGACGTAATTTCCGTCTGGGGCTTCGGTAAATAGGGTCGCTTTCCAGCCGAATTCACGGTCCGACATGCCGTCGCCGCAGTAGCCTTTTTGGACAATCAGTGTCCGGTTTAAGGTGGGCCCCTCTTGGAATACGGCCATCGCGCCGTTCAGCGCGCCCATGCCTTGGGTCATTTCCAGATCTCGACGTTCAAACCCAAGCTCGTGGTATTCGTCCCCGCGCGTTGTCACGTTGAGCGTCCAAAATGGTTCGGTCCCTAAGCAAGTCATTGGACGGGGAAACGCATTTTCATCTTGGTGGTCAGAGCGTTCGAGGTATCGCATCGCGACCCAGCCGTTGCGTTCGCCCATACCGACAAAACCCCATGCGCCGTCAGAACTAGTGGTGATCACCTCGATGTTCAGCGTGTGCGGCCCGTATTCCCCGATGATTTCAGCAGAGGCATCCGGCTTTGCGCGGATGTTGAGCGTATCGTCAGCGGCAACACCGCGGGTCACGAAATGCGCAGGCAGCGTGTCAGCGACCACAGGCGAGGCGCAAAGGAGAAGGAATGCGAGTGCTTTGATCACCGTCCCGCACTCCAGCTGACTGATGCGTTTTTACGGGTGTAAAATTCAGCCATCAGCCCGATCATGATCAGGCCTGCACTGACGTACAACGGATAGGTCCACGAGCTAAAGTGCGGATTGTAATGCAAAAAGATAAAGCCACGCGCCTGATCAATCGCATGAAATAGCGGGTTCCAATCGAACAGGACCAGCATGGACGATGGCAAAGAGTTCGCCACAAACATCTTGCCCGACGCGATCATGTTCGCCCGCGAATAGATGTTTGATCCGATGGTCGCAAAACCGGGTGCCCAAGGCTTGATCGCGAGGAAAATCATGCCAACGCCAACGCCGGAAATCCATGCAATCAGGACCATCCCATAAGCGCCAACCATGTTGTCGATCACCACGGGCGTCACTGCCACGTGGTAGATGAAAAGCACCGTCACCAGTGAAAGCGTCTGCAAGTATAGCGAGGACAGCGCCGCCGCCGAGATACTGATCGCGGTGTTCATCGGGGCGTGCTGCATCATCGGCGACGCGGGGCCTTCGGACCCGACGACAGCGCCCATCGCCTTTGTATGCGTGAGGAACAGGAAAATGCCGGACATAATATAGAGTAGAAAATCGCCACGGATCGCGCTGCCCCGCATGCCGAGAAACAGAAAGAGCAAAAAGAAGGTCAGCACAAAGATGACCGTTTGCAGCATGTTCATCAGCAGGCCGATAAAGGCGTTACGGTGATCTTTGCGAACTTCGCGCACGGTGGCATGATAGATCAACTCTAACATGCCTAGAACTGTGCGGGACCGCGTTTGTCGGGTCTCTACTTGGAACATGAGGCGAAATCCTGCTCGTTTGGGTGTGTTTGGCGCGTTGTAGAGAAAGGTCTAACACGAAATTCTTGAAGTCTCGTTAGTGTACGATCATAAAGCTGGAAACTTTAATTTTCAACGTTCCCAGTGATTGCTGGTTCGAATTGATAGGTACTTTGATGGATTATGATCTTCTCACAACAGTGATGCGCCGCCTTTCTTTGGAAGCGGGGGATAAGATCATGGAAATCTACAATGGGCCGGACTTTGAAGTAAAATCCAAAAGCGACGACAGCCCAGTGACGATTGCGGACGAAGCAGCTGACGCGATTATCAGCGATGGGTTGCGCAAAGTGTTCCCAGATGTCGCTTTGGTGACAGAAGAACAGGCCGCATCGCATGCGGTGACAGCCAATACGTTTTTAATTGTTGATCCGCTGGATGGCACGAAAGAGTTCATCAACCGTCGTGGCGATTTCACGGTAAACATCGCATATGTCGTAGATGGCGTGCCTGTACGCGGCGTCGTTTATGCGCCTGCGAAAGGCCGGATGTTCTTTACTGATGCCGATGGTGTGTCCGTCGAAGAAATGGGCGATTTCGCAAAAGACACGATTGGTGAACTAAAGCCGATCAAGGTCACGACCCCTGATAACGATGCCCTGATGGTCGTCGCGTCCAAGTCGCACCGTGATCAGGCGACAGACGATTATATCAACAAATACAACGTCAAAGACATGAAAAGCGCGGGGTCGTCGCTGAAATTCTGTCTCGTCGCAACTGGCGAAGCGGACATTTATCCGCGCGTTGGCCGCACGATGGAATGGGACACAGCCGCAGGTCACGCGGTTCTGACGGGTGCTGGCGGTGACGTCGTGCGCTTTGATGATCACACGCCGTTGCGCTACGGAAAAGAGATTTTCGCGAACCCGTTTTTCATCGCATATGCGCCGGGTGTGACGCTTCAAAAACCGTGACGCGGTTTTAAATTTGCAGAAAACTTAACGCTTTATAGTCGCTTAACGCCTAATTTTCCCCACTAAAATGGGTGAGTTAGTCCTTTAAGCGAATCCATCTACGTTGCATCATCACATTGCGCTTTACCTAAGGAAATTGGAGTGGACACCATGAAGAGAAAAGTCACCAAGGCAATTTTCCCTGTTGCTGGAATGGGGACGCGGTTCTTGCCCGCGACAAAGTCCGTTCCAAAGGAAATCATGACATTGGTGGACAAACCGCTGGTGCAATACGCGATTGACGAGGCTCGCGAGGCCGGAATCAAAGAGTTTATCTTTGTGACGTCGCGGGGCAAAGGCGCGTTGGAAGACTACTTTGACCACTCACCGCAACTGGAACAATCCTTGCGGAAGGCTGGCAAGTTGGACCTGTTGGATATTTTGAAATCGACCAACATGGATAGCGGCGCGATTGCCTATATTCGCCAGCACAAGGCGCTGGGTCTTGGCCACGCGGTTTGGTGCGCCCGTCGTTTGATCGGCAACGAACCTTTTGCTGTAATGTTGCCTGACGACGTGATCGCGGGCGAAACAGGCTGCTTGAAGCAAATGATCGACGCCTACGAAGAAACTGGTGGCGCAATGGTTGCCACGATGGAAGTCGCACCAGAGGCGACATCGTCTTATGGTATTCTTGATGCGGACAACGATGGCAGCCAACTTGTGAAAGCGCGCGGCATGGTCGAAAAACCTGCGGCTGGTGAAGCACCATCGAACCTTGCTGTGATTGGTCGCTATATTATTACGCCGAAGGTGTTGAATAACCTCAGCAAAATCTCCGAGGGCGCTGGCGGTGAATTGCAACTGACCGACGCGATTGCCCAAGAGATCGTCGAAGGGCGTGATGTTTTCGGGTTTAAATTCAAAGGCGAACGCTACGACTGCGGCTCTAAAGCTGGGTTCTTGCAAGCGACGGTAGCATTTGCGCTGGCGCGGCCTGAACTGCGCGGCGAACTTTCCGCGTATCTGCGCGAAACCGTCGCCCCACAAATCGCGGCTGACTAACCCTTGCAAGGGTCGTCCGCTTTGCAGGCTTATCGGTTGCGGATCAGACGCAAGCGATTCCTGCTGCGGGCTTGGCGGAAACGCACGCAACTGCGGTTGGACATAGATCGGACGGAGCAAATCGCGCCGCCCGATATTTTGTGTTTCGTGACATTGCGAAACGAAGCCCTGCGTCTACCGTTTTTTCTGGATCATCATCGGCGGCTCGGTGTGCGCCATTTCGTTGTCGTCGATAATGGCAGCGATGATGGGTCAGTTGAGATGCTGAAATCACAATCGGATGTATCGCTTTGGCGGACTGGCGATAGCTATAAATTATCGCGGTTCGGCATGGATTGGCTGACGTGGTTGCAGATGCAATATGGCGCTGGTCACTGGTGTTTGACTGTGGATGCCGACGAGGCGTTGATCTACCCTGATTGGGAAAATCGCGGATTAGCGGATTTGACGGGCTGGCTGGCTGATCGAAAGGTCCGGTCGTTTGGCGCGATTATGTTGGATCTATACCCAAAGGGGCCGCTTTCCGCGCAGCCCTATGTGGCGGGCGATGATCCGAGCAAAGCACTGGGTTGGTTTGATGCGGACAACTACCGCCGCACCCGAAATCCAAAGTTTCAGAGCGAATGGATTCAAGGCGGTGTGCGTGATCGCGTCTTTTTCCAAGATCGGCCAGAACGTGCGCCGACGCTGAACAAAGTCCCGCTGGTCCATTGGAAAAAGGGCTACGCTTATGTAACTTCGACCCACCACATGCTGCCGCGCAAGTTAAACCATGTATTTGATACGCAGGTTGACGGCCTGCCGTCCGGTGTTCTGCTGCATAGCAAATTTCTGAACACCATTGGCGCAAAATCAGCAGAGGAACGGGGTAGGCGCCAACACTTTGAGAACTCTGATCTTTATGACGATTATTACCAATCCCTGATCGACGACGTGGATTTGTGGTATGATGGATCAAAGCAATATCAGGGCTGGGAACCGCTGGTTGCGTGTAAACTGATGTCAAAAGGCGACTGGTCGGCGTGAACTATGCCGCTAAACCTTGTTTAATCTCAGGGTGTTGCTATTGATTGTTTCCAATTAGTAATCCGTTTTGAATTGACGCAATCAGCTATTAACAGAATTTGCGTATCATCTACCGGAACCGAATAGTAACGAGGCACGGTTGAGCGTTTGGTCATCATATCGGCTACGATTGAAGCGGAAGCGATTTAAAGTGCGCGCTCGCCGCAAAAGTCGTGAACTGCGCGCGCTTGCCAATCGCACCAGTGAAATCCGGCCAAACGATATTCTGCTATTCTGCACGATGCGGAACGAAGATGTGCGCATCCCGTATTTTCTACGCTATTACCGCGAGTTAGGTGTCGATCATTTTATTTTCGTCGACAACGGCAGCAACGATGGCGGCGCTGAATATCTGGCCAAGCAGCCGGATGTGTCGATCTGGTCCACAACCGCCAGTTACAAAAAATCCCGCTTTGGGCTGGATTGGCTGACCTATCTTCAGATGCGTTACGCCGACGATCATTGGACACTGACCGTTGATGTCGACGAATTTTTCGTCTTTCCGTTTTGCGATACGCGGCCTGTGCGTGCATTGACCGATTGGTTGGATAGTTCGAACATCCGGTCCTTTGGCGCGATGATGTTGGATATGTACCCCAAGGGTAAAGTGACGGACACGCCGTACCAACGCGATACGAATCCGCTGGATATCGCCCCTTGGTTTGATGCCGGAAACTACACGATTAGTCGGAATGATCAGTTCCGAAACCTGTGGATTCAAGGCGGGCCACGTGCGCGTGTCTTCTTTGCAGATAGGCCGAAAAGCGCGCCTGCACTGAACAAAGTGCCGCTGGTGAAATGGTCGAGCGATTATACATACGTCAGCTCAACACATATGCTGCTGCCGCGCGGTCTGAACCTCGTCTATGACGAATGGGGTGGCGAAAAAGCGTCGGGCGTTTTGCTGCACATGAAATTCCTCGACACGCTGGGTGCAAAAGCTGCAGAAGAATTATCGCGCGGTGAACACTACGCAGGTAGCGCCGAATACGCAGCCTATGCAGAGGGCTTGAAAACCAGCCCCGAGCTTTGGTGCAAATGGAGCGAAAAGTACATCAACTGGCGCCAACTTGAGATTCTCGGCATCATGTCCAAAGGAAACTGGGCATGAGTAGCGTCGGCATTGTCATATTAGTTCACACGGCGTTTGATCGGGCTGAACAGGTCATCCGACACTGGGTCAAGGGTGGCTGCCCTGTTGTAGTTCACGTGGATTCCAGTGTGCCGAACGGGACGTTTAAAGCGTTCGAGCGTAAGCTGAAGCCGCTGAAAACAGTCAAGTTTTCGAAACGATACCGCTGCGAATGGGGCACGTGGGGCATGGTTGCCGCGACGCAAAACGCGTCCGAAATGATGCTGACCAGTTTTCCTGATGTGCGCCACGTTTACCTTGCTTCTGGCTCGTGCCTGCCGCTGCGCCCTGTCGAGGAATTGCGCACGTATCTCGATGGTCGCCCGCGCACTGATTTCATCGAAAGCGCGACAACGGCGGATGTGCCTTGGACGGTCGGTGGTCTGGATAAAGAACGCTTCACGCTGCGGTTCCCGTTTTCGTGGAAAAAGCATCGGCGTTTGTTTGATGGGTACGTCCGTCTTCAACGGCGTTTCCGGTTCAAACGGCATATCCCGTCCGGTCTCGTGCCGCACATGGGCTCGCAGTGGTGGTGCCTGACGCGGCAAACATTGTCCGCGATCCTACAAGATCCGGACCGGCCCGCGTATGATGCTTACTTCAAAAAGGTCTGGATCCCTGACGAAAGCTATTTCCAGACGCTTGTGCGGCTCTATTCTCCGCACATCGAAAGCCGTTCGCTGACCCTGTCGAAGTTCGATTTTCAGGGTAAACCACATATTTTTTACGATGATCATCTGCAATTGCTGCGGCGGTCTGACTGCTTTGTTGCGCGTAAAACGTGGCCGCATGCGAACAGGCTCTATAATACATTCCTGAACCCCGATCCGGCAGCGTTTAAGGCGGCGGAACCCAATCCCGGCAAGATTGACCGCATTTTTGCAAAAGCGGTAGACCGTCGCACTTTGGGGCGTCCGGGGCTATATATGCAAAGCCGCTGGCCGCGTATGGATCGCGAAAACGGGCTGACATCGTCGCCTTATTCCGTGTTCGAAGGCTTTGTTGAACTGTTTGAGAATTTCGAATTTTGGCTCGCCAAAGAAACCGGCGCACGTGTGCATGGACATCTATATCACCCCGAAAAAGCGATGTTTGACGGCCGGCAGGATCATTTCCAAGGTGCGTTGTCGAACAGTGCGATTTTGCGGGATTACCAGCCGCATATGTTCCTAACGAACCTGATTTGGAACACACGTGGCGAACGGCAGGCGTTCCAATTTGGTCCCGACGACAATCAAAAGGTTGCACCGTCCTTTATTCGGGATCGCAACGCGCAAGTTTCTGTAATTTCAGGCGCTTGGGCTGTTCCGCTGTTCCTGTCGAACCGTAACTTCGCCGACATTCGCATCGATGCTGCGCGGATGCAGCAGGTTGAAACTGCACATTTGAACGCGCTGCGGGCAGCCGACACCAAGGCGCGTGTGCGGATTTGGACGATGGCCGATTTCATCGATAGCCCGATGGAAGCGTTGCAAACGATCGTCGATGAAATGACCGGAAAATCGGTGCGCACGGTGACAGAAGCACCACGCATGGTTGATTTACAGGGCTTTGGGCAGTTCTTACAGAACCTCAAAAATCAAGGGATGCACCCCTATTTGATGGGCGACTTCCCCGTCGAAAATGCAATCCCAGCGCCGAAATCCACCACCCGTAAACCCTATTTGGTACGTAAATAATGTCTCGTTTTGACTACTTTGTTGTGTTCGCTGAAATGCGGACTGGGTCCAATTTTTTGGAAGCGAATATCAACAGTTTTGACGGGTTAACTTGCCATGGCGAGGCGTTTAATCCGCATTTTGTTGGCTTCCCGAACGTGGATAATATCCTTGGCGTGACCCGCGACATGCGCGAGGCGGACCCGATTGGCCTGATCAACACGATCAAGACCAAGACACAGGGGCTGGGCGGTTTTCGGTTCTTTAATAACCACGATGCGCGGGCGTTGGCCGAAATTTTGCCGGACCCGCGCTGCGCCAAGATTGTCCTGACGCGCAATCCGATTGATAGCTACGTCAGCTGGAAAATCGCGAAAGCAACGGGACAGTGGAAGCTGACCAATATTAAACACGCCCGTAGCAGTCAGGTGAAATTCGACGCTGCAGAGTTTGAGCAGCACATGGCGGACCTACAAGCGTTTCAGGTCACGCTATTGAATACGTTGCAAAAATCGGGGCAAACTGCGTTTTTTGTAGCTTACGAAGACCTGCAAGACGTTGATGTGATGAATGGGTTGGCAGCGTTTTTAGGGACGGAGTCCCGCATTGATGCGCTTGATAAAAAACTGAAAAAGCAGAATCCAGAACCGTTGGAAGACAAACTGGTGAACTTTGACGCCATGGCGCAAGCTTTGGCCCGCATGGATCGGTTTAACCTTAATCGCACGCCGAATTTTGAGCCACGTCGCGGACCAAATGTGCCGACATTTATCGCCGCGCCGCGCGCGCCGCTGCTGTACTTGCCGTTGAAGTCCGGCCCCGTGGATGTCGTCACGGATTGGCTGTCGCAACTGGATGATGGCGCAGAGGTACTGACGAAGTTCAGCCAAAAAAGCCTGCGCCAATGGAAATCTGCGTACACCGATCACCGCACGTTTACTGTGTTGCGCCATCCGTTGTCTCGTGCGCACGCAGTGTTCTGCGATCGGATTTTGTCGACGATGAATGATAGCTTCCCAGAAATTCGCGCTAGCCTGATCAAGCAGCACGGCGTCCCGATTCCAAAGTTTGATCCGCTGCGCGATCCTGATGCTGGCTACGATATGGACGCGCATAAGACCGCGTTCTTAGCGTTTCTCGGGTTTCTGAAAAAGAACCTCGCGGGGCAGACCAGTCTGCGCGTTGATCCCGCTTGGGCGTCGCAACTGTCGTTGCTGCAAGGCATGGCCGACTTCACGATTCCTGATCTGATTGTACGTGAAGACCGGATGGGTCACGATTTGGCTATTCTGGCAGCTCACATCGGTCGTGAGACCATGCCGGGTATTCCAGAGGTGACTGATCCGCATGCGCAGCGTCTTGCCGAAATCTACGATGCCGACATAGAAGCAGCCGGTCGCGATGTATATCAGCGCGACTACGTTGCGTTTGGTTTTGGAAATTGGGCTTAAGCGGCCTGCGCGTGCGCTTCGGTGAGGATCGTGTGCAGTGTCGCAAGGTCCGCATTGGCCCGCAGTTTTGCCTGCATATCCGGATCGCGCAGCGTGCGCGACACCAAAGCGAGCGCTTTGAGGTGTTCAACGCCAGCATTTTCAGGTGCAAGCAACGCGAAAATCAGATCGACAGGCTGACGATCAACCGCGTCAAAATCAATAGGTTTTTCAAGGCGCAGGAACATGCCGCACACGCCTGTCACGTCGGCAAGGCGGGCATGGGGCAGGGCAATGCCATGCCCCACGCCTGTTGGTCCAAGGCTTTCACGGTTGATCAGTGCGTCGACAACATCGCCCGGATGAAACCCATAGGCAGTTTCGGCGATATCACCAAGGTCGTGAAAAAGCCGCTTCTTGCTTGTACAAGACGTCAGCGTTTTCACGGCTTCTGGTTTGAGGATCTTTGACAGTTCCATTCAACTCACTTTTCAACCGGTTAGGTTAACCCGCATTCTTCGGATCAACCCACCCAATATTTCCATCATCACGCCGATAAACGACATTGATTCCGTTATGTTTTTCGTTGCGGAACACCAGCACCGGGGCGTTGGACAGTTCCATCTGCATCACCGCTTCACCAGCAGACAAAGACGGGATTTTCGTCTCTATCTCGGCGATAATCATCGCGCTGACCGTATCTTGCTCCGCTTCGCCTGACTCGTCTGTTGGAGCGAGGATATAGGACCCCGCGTCCGAGAGTTCAACAGGCTGTGATCTCTCCTTGTGGTGATCCTTCAGGCGACGCTTATAACGCCGAAGTTGTTTGTCCATCTTTTCGAGGGACGCATCAAAGGCAGCGTAAATTTCGGTAGCGTGTCCAGTAGCTTGTGCTGTGAGGCCCGTCGACAAATGCACGATGGATTCGCAAACATATTCATGTCCGGACTTCGAAAAAACAATGTTAGCATCCGTCGGACGTCCCGCATATTTCTCGAGAACAGCCCCTAATTCGCTCTGAACATGGGTCTGAAGCGCGTTGCCTGTGTCGATTTGCTTACCACTGATCTGATACCGCATAGGTTCTCCAATATTGACTGGTACACGCCGCAACGCCGGTAAAATACACCATTTTAGGCGGCAAATGTGTACGATGGGAAAGGTGATAACGACAAGTTTATCAATGCCTTACCAGAGGCATCGGCCACATGGGCCTGACGGTAGTGAAGGGCGTGAAACCTGTCTGTCATCCACTCCATTGGGCGCGTAATTGCGCTATTTGTCAATGATAAGCTGGCGACGCGGTGAACAAGTTCATACCACGCGGAAACTATCGCCCAGATAAACGCGCCGCACATTTTCGTCTTTGATGACTTCTTCGGTTGTGCCGCTCATCAGAACCTTACCATCATGCAAAATATAGGCACGATCCACGATTTGAAGTGTTTCCTGCACGTTGTGATCGGTGATCAGCACACCGATTCCGCGGTTCTTGAGGTCAGCAACAAGATGCCGAATTTCCCCGACGGCAATCGGATCGACCCCCGCAAAAGGTTCATCCAGCAGCACATATTTCGGGCCAGCCGCCAAACAGCGCGCGATTTCGGCGCGACGGCGTTCACCACCGGACAGCGCAAGCGCGGGTGCGCGACGCAGGTGTTCGATGGAAAATTCAGACAGTAGTTCTTCGAGACGTTCGCGTTGTTTCTTTTTCGACGGCACCGCGATCTCAAGGATCGCTTTGATGTTGTCCTCGACAGACAGCCCCCGAAAAATAGACATTTCCTGTGGAAGATATCCGATCCCAAGCTTCGCACGGCGATACATTGGCAGTGTGGTAACTTCACGTCCGTCGATGATGACTTGCCCGCCTTCGGGCGTCACAAGGCCAGCGATGGAGTAGAAACAGGTCGTTTTACCGGACCCGTTCGGACCCAACAGTGCCACGACCTCACCGCGTCCAAGCGTCAGGCTCACGTCCCGAATAACGGTCCGCTTGCGATAGCTTTTGCGCAGATTGACGATCCGCAGGCCAACGTCGCCGTCTTTCACCGAAAGTTCCGTCATCAGTTGCCTTGCTGGAACACGGTACGCACGCGGCCCTCCATCTGGGCGTTTCCGGTTTCCACGTCGATGATCATGCGGTCCGCTGACAGGGCTGATGGGCCTTGCGTCAACAAGACTTCACCGCTGAGAACAAGCTGACCATTTTTGAGATCGTAGTTCGCAGTCTGCGCTTCTGCCGCTTCGGTAGCCGTCGTGAAAGTCACGCCGCCGCTCGCCGCAAAGCTGGCAATATCGCCGCTGACGCCATCGTAGACCACTTGCGCACGGCCTGCAGCGATCCGCAAATCACCTTGGCCGATCAACACGTTACCTTCGAAAATCGCGGTGCCTGTGTCTTGGTCAACTGACAGGCTATCGGCGGCAACTTCGACGGGGGCGCTGGGGTCCGTTGTGACCCCGCCAAGGTCAATGTTGGTCTGGGCCAGCGCAGGGCTGGCCGACAGCAGGGCAAAAAGCGCGATCCATCTGATCATCTGGTCTGTCCTCTCGCCACTAAGGCTGTGTTGGTTCTGGGGTGTATAGCAGGCGAACGCCTTGTGTGAATAGCATCTGCTGTCCGGTGCCGTCTTTCGAGATCATTATGCGTACTTTGCCCGCCGACAATTCGCCAAACGGGGCTTGGATTTCAAGATCGCCGTCCGACACGATTTCACCGGTGAGGAGGTTCGCAGTCAGGCCGACAGTTTCCATCGTGTAACCGCTGGATGTGGTCACGCGGGATAGTCCATTCAGGCGGGCGGTTTGGGCTTTGCTGTTCAAAATGCTCATGCCAGAGGTGACATTCATCGTAGTGCCGTCAGCGGAATCGACGTCAATCACGAGGTCTGCAACCAGCAACGTGTCATCATTTTCCATGTCAGGTTTGGCAGTGCGTGCGGACACGGCAATCACGGACCCATCATCGGTGACGCTAGAAAACTGTGGGGCAGTGATCTGTTGCTCGCGCGCGAGTTCTTCGATTTGCGCGATAGGGATGTCAGGCTCGTCCGTAGAGGTGCGCGCGAACAGGAAAAGCGTGGACAGCAGCGCAATCGCGATCAGTGGCAAGATAATCTTTACCCATCCGACGAACCACGTGTGAAAGTTGTTATAGGTCGCCATCATCCGCCTCTAATGCGCAAAGATGTCCATGTCTGGCCACCCATCAAGATCAAGTTTCGCGCGCATCGGCAGGAAATCAAAACACGCCTGTGCTGTCTCTGTGCGGCCTTCGCGGGCCAGCATGGCGTCGAACGCAGTTTTTAGCTTGTGTAAATGCAGAACATCGGACGCGGCATAGGAGAGTTGCGCGTCGGTCAGGGTCGCGGCGCCCCAATCGCTTTGTTGTTGGTATTTTGAGATATCCACGCCAACCATATCATGTAAAAGCGTGCGCAACCCGTGCCTGTCGGTGAATGTGCGTACCAGTTTCGACGCGATCTTGGTGCAGTATACAGGAGCCGCGAGCGTCCCGAATGCGTTGTGCATCGCGGCAATATCAAACCTGCCGAAGTGGAACAGTTTCAGCACGTCAGGATCGGCAAGCATCTTGCACAGGTTCGGCGCGTCGGTCTGTCCTTTGCGGACTTGGACAAGGTGACAATCGCCATCGCCGCTCGACATTTGAACTAGACACAGGCGGTCGCGATGCGGGTGCAGACCCATTGTTTCACAATCAATCGCGACAATCGGCCCAAGGTGTAGCCCGTCAGGCAAATCGTTTTGGTAAAGGTGGTTCGCCATCTGCGGTCTCCAAGTGGGTGCTTTGCAGATATGCGTTACACGGATCGAACGCAACTGAACGCGGTGGGGTCAGAGAACGCTCAGGTGGTGGCGTTCGAGCAATTGAAGCAACAGACCCTTGGCGACAGTCCGATGTTGGCGTTGAATTTGCTTTGCCAGATCAGCGTCACCGGCGCGAATGGCATCGACAAGCTTGCGATGCTCTTTGCTGGAATGCATCGGGGCAGGGCGAATATACAGTATGACCAGCCGCGCGCGACGCATCTGATCCGCCATGATTTGCGTGATCATGGAAATGCGGTCGTTGCCGCCGAGCCGCACCAATTCGCAGTGAAAAATATCATCAGCGGCGGCCCAATCGTCGCGGTTACACACCGCCACTGCGGCTTCCATGTCCGCGATGGCCTGCACCATTGGCGCAAGATCATCGTCGCTGAGATTACGTGCGGCTGCCCGTGCTGCGGCAAGACCTTCAAGCTCGGTCAGGACGTCGTAAACTTCTGCCATGTCTTTGGGCGTGAAGGGGGTGATGCGGACACCCTTGCGGCGACGCACTTCGACCAACCCCTGACATTCGAGGCGCAGCAATGCTTCGCGCACGGGGGTCCGTGACATGCCCAGCCGTTCGGCCAATTCGCCTTCTAGATGATCAGTGCCCGCACCAAGCTGACCCGAAAAGATAAGGTCCCTAAGCTGCGTGATCGCAAGCAGTGTATTTGACGACGCCGTTTCGGTATTGGACATGGTTTACTGTTTAACCTTTCGCATCAGCCGCGAGGACGCGACGCTTTGCTTTGATCAAATTTACTGGTTCTAATGTATGCGTAAAATTCAACGCTAAAATATTCAAAGAAGACACGTTCCCCGTGTTCGAGGGATTATATGCAGTAATACAAATGGGTTGGCAGGGGAAAATGGCAACAATCACGTCAAATTTACAGCACTGTCCGAGACCCACGCCCAGCAAAAATCAAAAAGGACGATAATTTGGTGAACGTGGACTGGCATCAGTGTAATTTCAATTCGGCCCAAAGTGATTTTAAGCGCCTAAGGCACCTTACCATGTTTCAGCCAATTTGTTTAAGAAAGCGTTAGATTTATCGCTAATTTCTCAGTTTTGTATGTGGCGCTCGAACCGTGGCGAAAGACGTGAAACCTGCGTTGACCAGGATATGCGACGATGATCGCAGTTTGCGCATTCGATCCGATGCCAGTACCTTCGGCGTATAACCGCTGAATTTCAGAATGCTGCTTACAGGAGCGACTACTTTGATCAAATCTCTGTCGCTGTTGACGCAGGCACCACGCCGTCTTTTGTTACAAAACATCTCGTCGGTTATGTCCGGCGCGAGGGCAACGGTCTGGCCGCAAGCAAGAGCAGACCTGACGTGATTAACACCGGCGATGCCTTGCTCGACGACATCATCGGCGGCTTGCTGAACGATGACAGTACCAACGTCACTGACGAGCTGACCTATACGTTTGATCTGACCGCAGACATTGCGGCGAATAGCGCCAACTCTGTTCTGAACGCTGCCACGATTAACCGTCAACTTGAAGTTTTCGACGAGGTGACAGCCTATACTGGTCTGCAATTTACCGAAGTTAACGCGTTGGAACAATCCGCCGATCTCTACTTCAGTTTCCGAAAAAATACGTCCACGGCCTATGTTTACGCCTACAACGGCGGCGTGATGCACGTCTTTAATCCGGACCGCGATACGCCTGTGATGGGCGGCTATGTTGACCATTTGATCCTGCACGAATTTGGTCACGGGCTGGGGTTAGAGCATGGTCACGAAAACGGTGGCCTGCCCGATGCTTACCAAGGCCATTCCTGGAGCGTGATGTCCTACCGCGCCCATCCCGACACGGATTCGTTGTATTTCGGGGATGAACACGGACCAGAGACCTTTATGATCGCCGATATCGCGGCATTGCAGTACCGATATGGCGCGAATTTTAACGCGCAATCGGGCGACACACTGTATCAGGTGAATTTCATCACTGGCGAACTGCTGATCGATGGCACGTCCCAAGGTGTGCCGAATAACAATAAGATGCAGCGCGCGATTTGGGACGGTGGCGGAAACGACACGCTTGATCTGTCGGGCGGTCGCGATGATATGACGATCAACCTGCAACCGGGCGCGTTTACTAGTTTTGGTGATAGCTATTTGCCAGACGCGACTGGCAGCGGTGATTATTTCGCGGAAGGCAACATCGCGAACCCGTATCTGTACAATGGGAACCTGTCGTCGCTGCTCGAGAACGCGATTGGCGGTAATTTCCGCGATCTGATGATCGGGAACGACTTGAATAATACGCTGACCGGCGGACAAGGCGCAGACGTACTGTATGGTCTGGCGGGTGATGACACGCTGATCGGCGGTCAGGACAACGATCTGATTATCGACGGGCTTGGTGATACGACGGCACAAGGCGGCTCTGGCGCGGATGCTGTCGTGGCGTTGTCTGGGAACGGTAATCTTGATGGCGGTAGCGGCGACGACATCATCATCGGCGGAATTGATGGGGATTATTTGTCTGGTGGTGCCGGTAACGACAAAATCCGTGGCGAAGGTGGCCGTGGTTTGATGTTTGGCGATGATGTGATCTTTGGCGGCGATGGCGACGATCTGTTGATGGGCGGGCGCGGCGCGGATCAGTTTGTGTTCCGGCCAAGCGACGGCAATGACGTCATCGGCAGCTTTGATGTGGGCGACATCAGCACAGCATCGTGGCGCGACATTGATCCGGTGTCTGCTGATTTTGTTGTCGGGGTTGATACGATCAAGCTGACAGGTTTCAGTGGGATCAATACGTCGAACGTCATGAATTTTGTGTCAGACGGCGATGATGGTGCGGTGTTCTCCGCCCAAGCAACCACGATCACGTTATTCGGGATATCAGCAGACATGCTGACGTCCGATGTTTTTGTATTTTAAGGGGCTGCGAATGTTACTGCCAAAGTCGTTGATACTCATGTCGTCCCTCATCGTGTTGTCAGCATGCGGCGGCGCTGGGCCAGTGTCCGTGGATGTGCCGAAAACATCCGTGCCGCCAACCGACAACAACTTGTCAACGTCAGAGCCGCCTAACGAGACAGTAAACCCAAACCCGCTTGACGATATTGGCACAGTGCTGCCCGATGGGATTGATACGTCCGATCCAGAATTGCTGGCGACCCTTGCCGCATTTACTGCAAACGAAACACAGCTCAGCGCCGTCGCACTTGTCACCGATGCGGCTGGTAATCGCAGCACGCAGATACGCAACGGCCTATACACGCGGACTGATGGGGTGCTTAGCCTCGCAGGTCTGGCCGCAACCGTGAGCAACGATGTGCGGGGCGATTACGACCACGCCGCATCGTTTTACCATGACCAGAACGGCACGGTTGGCGTCGTGGGCCTAGCCACGCCGACAACCGCGATGCCGACAAACGGCAATGCACGTTATGAGGGCGGGGCATCCGGCTTTGTCATCACAGGCACCAATGGTGTTGACCTCATCAACGGCAGCAGCGTCGTGGATGTCGCGTTCGCCACAGGCCGCGTGACGGTGACGCTTGATGATTTCGAAGGTGTGAACCAGCTTAGCGGCAATGTCGTTGCATCCCCCGTGTCCGAGATGGTCCTGAGCAACGCGATGATCGCTGGTGGTGGTTTCTCGGGCGGCACCTTGGCACTGCGCAATGACAGCGGCGCGGTTGATATCACCGGATCGGACGGCACGACTGTGGCGCAAGGCCAGTTCTTTGGCGTTGATGGCACTGCCCCCGACGAAGTGGGTGGCGTGATCTTTTCGACCGGAACCAGCGGCAAGGTCTACGGCACGTTTATCGCGGACTAAAGCGTCGGCGTCAGCGACAACAGGTTCTTTGAATAGTCCGCCTGTGGATTGGTGAAAAACGGCTCTGATCCGCCGGATTCCATCACTTTTCCGCCTTGCAGTACAGTGATGTCATCGGACATTTGACGCACGACCGCGAGGTTATGACTGATGAACAACATGGTCAGGCCAAAGGTCTTTTGCAGGTCTTTCAGCAAGTTCAAAACCTGCGCTTGGATAGATACATCAAGCGCGGATGTCGGTTCGTCGCAGATTAGAAACCGTGGACGGGCAAGCAATGCACGCGCCACAGCGATCCGTTGTCGTTGACCGCCCGAAAACTGATGTGGGTATTTGTCGATCGCGTCAGGGGCAAGCCCAACCAGCGACAACATCGCCTCACAGAGCGCGCGCCGTTTTGCAGCATCGTTCTCTAAGCCATAAAGCCAGAGAGGTTCGGCCAGCAGCGCGCCAACACGATGCCGCGAATTCAGGCTCGAATAAGGGTCTTGGAACACCATTTGAATGATGCGACGCGACTGGTCTTTGCGGGCGCGTGATTTCGCGTCAGGCAAGGCGTCGTTACCCAATGTCATCGTGCCCGCGCTGGGCTGCACGAGGCCGGTTAACACTTTCGCCATGGTCGATTTGCCCGAGCCGCTTTCGCCGACCAAGCCCATGACCGTGCCGGCCCGAACATCCAACGAAACAGAGTCTAACGCGGTGAAACTGTCCGGTTTTCGGAACAATGACGTGCGTTCGCCCGCGAATTTTACGGTGATATCGTGCGCCTGTAACCCGATAGGGTCTTGTACACCACCGTCGAGCAACCACGCTTCGGCATCGATGCCGCTGATGATTTGCGGGGCTTCAACATCGGCCTCGGTCGCAGGCACCAAAAAGCGGTCGATTTTTTTATCCAACCTTGGCACGGCGGCCAGCAATGCTTGGGTATACGGGTGTTCAGGCTCGCGCAGAATCTTTGCCGTCTCGCCGGTTTCCATGACCTTTCCGCCACGCAGCACGGTCACTTTGTCGGTAATCTGCGCGATCACGCCAATGTCGTGCGTGATCAGGATAAAGCCGATGCCGCGTTCGTCGGCCAATGCGCGGATCAGGTCGAGAACCTGAGATTGCACCGCGACATCCAGCGCGGTTGTCGGCTCGTCCGCTATAATCAACTCGGGGTTCGTGCAAAGCGCCAAGGCGATCACGACGCGCTGCCGCATTCCGCCAGAGAACTGATGCGGGTAGGCTTTGATCCGCTCCGCCGCGTTTTTGATCCCGATCTCAGACAACAATGCGACAGCGCGATCACGCGCATCAGCGTCTGAAATGTCCTCGTGCGCCTGCATCGTCTCAATCAGTTGATCTTCGATCCGCATCAACGGGTTCAGACTGGTTTGCGGATCTTGAAAGATCATAGAAATACGCGCACCGCGCACAGCATGGGCTTGTGCAGGCGTTAACGTGCGTAGGTTGGTGTCATGCAAAGACATCTCGCCCTGTGCGACATAGCCGGGCGATTGCAGCAGCCCGATGATCGCCGCACCGATGGTCGATTTCCCAGCGCCGCTTTCCCCGACTAACCCGTGAATTTCGCCGGGTTTGACACTGATATCGACATTTTCGACAGCCGTGAATTCACCCCGACGGGACGGAAATTTGACGGTTAGGTTCGTGACTTGCAGCATCAGCGCAACCTCGGGTTAAAGACATCGCGAAGGAAATCGCCAAGAATGTTGATCGACACGACAAGTGCTACAAGGAACATCGTCGGCACCCATAAAATCCACCATTCACCGGATAGCAAAAAGCCCATCCCGATGCGAATAAGCGTCCCTAACGAAGGGGAATCCGCTGGTAATCCGATGCCAAGGAACGACAACGTCGCCTCTAACAGGATCGCGCTGGCGAGGTCCACGGTCATGATTACCAGCAGTGGTCCCATGATGTTTGGCAGGATATGCCACAACATGACGCGCAACGGATGCTGCCCCATGATCATCGCGGCTTGGACGTATTCTTTGTTCTTTTCGACGAAGACTGATGCGCGGGCGGTACGCGCGAAGTTCACCCAAAGCGATAGTGCGATTGCTGTGGTTAACACGATCACGCGCATCTCTTGGTGAACGGCAGTCGGCAGGACGCCACGCGCAATGCCGTCGATGAGCAAAGCGGTCAGGATCGCGGGCAGTGCTAATTGCACGTCGGCCACGCGCATAATGATCGCGTCCAACCGTCCGCCATAATAGCCCGCAATCAGGCCAAGACTGACGCCGAGGACTAGGGCAATCGCCATCGCAACGATTCCGATCAGCATCGACAGGCGTGCGCCATATAGGATCGCAGCGACCATATCGCGGCCTTGATCGTCGGTGCCAAGCGGGAAGCGGGATGTGCCGTATTCTTCCCACATGGGCGGCAGCAAGCCGTCCATCAGCGAAAAAGAGGCTAAATCATATGGGTTAGTGTCTACTAGCCACGGTGCAAAGATCGCGCCGAACAGGATCGCAATCGCTGTAAGGGCCGCGATAATCGCCGCCGGTCTGCGTCTGAAGAGCCAGAAACCGTCACTATCCCAGAGTTTATACAGCATCACGCAGCCTCCTTGACGCGAAGACGCGGATCAATCGCGACGTAGAGCAGATCAACGATCAGGTTCACCAAAACAAAGAAGAACGCGATGACCACAAGGTAAACCCCCATCACTGGAATATCGACGAACCGGATGGATTCGAGGAACAACAGGCCCATGCCGGGCCATTGGAAAACAGACTCTGTTACGATGGAAAACGCGATTACGCCGCCGAATTGCAAGCCGATGATCGTGATGACTGGGACCATCGTATTGGCTAGCGCATGTTTGTAATGCAGCGACCGTGTCGGGATGCCGCGCGCCATGGCAAAGCGGATGTAGTCGGTCTTCATGACCTCCATCATCTGCGCGCGCACAAGCCGCATGGTTAAAGTCAGTTGGTAAACGCCGAGCGTGAGGGCGGGCAAAATCAGTGACCGCCAGCCGTCGATTGTCAGGAATGACGTGGTCCAGCCACCGACTTGTACCGTGCCAGATCGCCCAAAGGTCGGTAGCCAGCCTAGTTGCACGCCGAACAGGAAAATCAGCATAATCCCGATGACAAATGTCGGGATCGAAACGCCGATCAGCGTGGTTAACAAAATCGCCTGTGATGCGACGCCATTGGGTCGCAGGGCGGTGTAAACGCCCGCCGGAATACCGATCATCAGAGAAATAATCAGCGCGAACGTTCCAAGTTCCAACGTCGCAGGTAGGCGTTTTGCGATCATCTCGCCGACAGGTTCACGGGTGCGGTAGGAATACCCGAAATCGCCACGCAGCAGATCGGTGCTAAAGCGGTAGAATTGTACAGCAAAGGCATCGTTCAGCCCCAGCTCATCGCGCAGACGTTCGCGGTCGGCCGTTGATGTTTCCACGCCCGTCATTTGGCTGACAGGATCACCGACAAAACGGAACAGCGAAAACGCAAGAAACGCGACGGCCAGCATCACAAAGGCGGACTGAACAAGCCGCTTAAAGATGAGATAGACCATCGCAATTTCCGTGTATTAGAGAGGCATCCGGAACTATAGATCGTCCCGAATGCTATTGTTAGTGTCTAATTACTCGACAGTCACCCAGCGCAACATAAAGAAATTGTCAGCACGTTGTGTCAGGTTGATGTTCTCTTTCGCGGCCCAGATCAATGGCTGCGTATAAAGAGGCACATAGGCGGTTTCGGACTGTGTGATCGCAACCAATTCGTCGATCAATGCCTGACGTGTCGCAGGGTCGATCTCTTGTTGGATTTGCGGCAGCAGCGCGTCTACCTCAGCGTTAGAGTAGTTGCCAAAGTTCCATGAACCCAGCTTCGCTTCGTCGTCTTGTGAGTGCAGCAAGAAACGGATCGGGTGCTCGGCGTCGAATGTGCCTGGGGACCAGCCTAGCAAGAACATGTCGAAATCGCCTTCGCGCAATTGCTCCCAGTAGTTCCGCACTGGAACTGTGGTTAATTCTGCGTCCATCCCGACAGCTGCCAGCATAGATGCGGTTGCGCGGCACAAAGCTTCGTCATTGATGTAGCGGTCGTTTGTGCATTTCAGACCAAACGAGAACCCATCCGGATAACCCGCTTCAGTCAGCAATTCGCGTGCACGATCCGGATCATATGCCGGACGGTCTGCGTTCGCTTCGGAATAGCCCGAGATACCTTCAGGCACCAACTGGCTGACAGGTTCGATTTTGCCACGCATCACCACGCGGTCGATCGTGTTCACGTCGATTGCGTGGGCGACTGCAAGGCGCACTTTAGGGTCTGTGAAAGGGTTTGCGTCAGTCACGTCTTCGGAAAACAGCAGTTTTTCGTGATCGTGGCCAAAGCCGAACATGATCACGCGGGTTTCCAAACCTTCGATGACCTTGAAACCGTCGCGGCCTTCAACTTGGCCAACATCCTGCAATGGGATCGGCTCGATAAAGTCGATTTCGCCGGACAAAAGCGCCGCAAGACCTGTTGATGCGTTGCCGATTGGCGTCAATGTGGCCTCGGTCACGTTGTGTTCGACCTCGTCCCACCAGCCGTCGAAAGGCACCAGCGTTGTGGATACGCCCGGATCGCGGGATGAAATCATGAACGGGCCGGTGCCGTTTGCGTTGCGCGTGGCAAAGTTTTCGGCGTCACGGGCGGGCAGGGCCGCATCGTTGGCTGTTGACCAATCGCTGTCCATGATCAGAAAGTTGGCGATGCTGTCAGGGAACAACGGGTTCGGCGCTGATGTCACGAATTCGACAGTAAAGTCGTCGATCACGCGGAATTCAGTCACTGGCGCGAACCAGGAACGCACATCGGATGCTTCGCTAGAGGCGCGCTCGTAAGAAAACTTAACGTCTTCAGCGGTGAAGGCGGCGCCGTCTTGGTAGGTCACACCTTCGCGCAACTTGAACCGCCAACCGTCTTCGTCTGTCAGCGGCTCCCATGATACGGCCAATGATGGCTCGATTGTCATGCCTTTGTCGCGACGAACCAGACCTTCGTAGACGTTGTTCAAGAACGAGGTAACGGGTGCCGCGTTAACCGCATGTGGGTCCATCGTTTGCGGGTCCGTGGTGGATGCCCAGCGGAATGTTTCGGCATTCGCCCCATTTGCAACCAGCGCAATCGCTGCTGCTGACAGTTTCAGTTTGTTCGATAAACGCATGTGCATCCCTAATCTCGATTCAGTTTGTGTTACACTGACGTCGTGCGACACTTTGTCAAATCACGCTTATTTTGAATCGCACGTCATGGCAAAGCGATCAATACACACGGCGCTTGCTAGGGTGCCGAGTGTTGCCAAGGATGCCTTGTTGGCGCGAAATCATCAACATAATCATTGAAATCGATCCGGTTTCCCTTGAGGTACGGGCGAAACCAACTAGAAACGTATAAACCATTTTGACCTAAAAGATCAGGAGTTCGCGTGTCCCTCTTCCTTATCGTTGCGTTACCGTTTTTGGGGGCCCTGCTTCCCGGTCTTATGAATTCCGCAGGTCGTGCTGCCTGTGCAGGCGTCACATTTATGGTGACCTTGGCCACATTTGTCGGTTTATTAACCAACTTGCCTACTGTTTTGGCAGGAGAATTAGTGACCGTAGGCATCGACTGGATGCCCCTGCTGGGCCTCAATGTGACCTTGATGCTCGACGGGCTCGGGTTTTTCTTTGCCTGCTTGATCCTCGGCATTGGCCTTTTGATCATTACCTACGCGCGGTTCTATTTAGCGCGTGAAGACAACATGGGTGAATTTTTCACCTACTTGTTGTTGTTCCAAGGCGCGATGGTCGGGATCGTTCTGTCCGATAACATTTTGCTTTTGTTGGTATTCTGGGAACTTACGTCGCTCTCGTCCTTCCTGCTGATCGGCTATTGGAAACATCTGCCCGAAGGCCGCCAAGGCGCGCGTATGGCCCTGACCGTCACTGGTATGGGTGGTCTCGCGATGATCGGTGGCATGATGATCCTTGGCCAGATCGTCGGCAGCTATGACTTGTCCGTGATCTTGCAAAACCGTGATCTGATCCAAGCTGACCCACTCTATTTACCCGCCTTGATCCTGATTTTGCTCGGGTGTTTCACCAAATCCGCGCAGTTCCCGTTCCATTTCTGGTTGCCGCACGCAATGGCTGCCCCGACACCCGTGTCTGCCTATCTGCACTCTGCAACGATGGTGAAAGCCGGGATTTTCCTCATGGCGCGCATGTGGCCAGTGCTATCAGGCACGCCGGAATGGTTTGTCATCGTCACTGGCGCAGGCTTGATCACGATGGTCCTTGGCGCGGTGATTGCGCTGTTCAAGCATGATCTCAAAGCGTTGCTGGCGTTTTCAACCGTGTCGCACCTTGGCCTGATCACGATGTTGCTCGGCACTGGTACTGCGTTTGGTGCGATGGCTGCGATGTTCCACATTCTGAATCACGCGACGTTTAAAGCGGCGTTGTTCATGTCCGCAGGCATCATCGACCACGAAACCCACACCCGCGATATTCGCAGGCTTGGTGGTTTGCGGCACTTGATGCCGATCACATTTGGAATCGCGACGCTGGCGGCATTGTCGATGGCGGGGATTCCGTTGTTGAATGGCTTCTTGTCAAAAGAGATGATGTTAGAAGAAGCAACGCACACCGTTCTCTTCAATTCCCCCATGTTAGTGCCTGTTTTAGCCACTATCGGGTCACTGTTCTCTGCTGCATATTGCTTCCGCTTGATCGGTCACACCTTCCTTGGTCCGCAACGCGACGATTATCCAGCCAAGCCGCATGATCCGCCTGTTGGTCTTTGGGGCCCGCCTGCGTTGCTTGCGACTTTGGTGGTTGTGATTGGTGTCGCGCCGTTCCTCGCTGAGCCGTTTGTGAAGCTTGTCACCGCTTCGGTTTTGGGCGGTGTTGTAGACGTACCCGACGCGCACTTCAAAATCTGGCACGGCCTGACCACGGCGCTTTATATGTCGATCATCGCGGTTGGCGGCGGTCTGTTGATGCTCGCGATATTCAATCCTGCTTTGCGGGTTTGGGATGCAGCGCCGCGCCCAGAGGCAAAGCGGATTTTCGACGCTATTATTGCGGCGTCCGTGTCATTGGCCCGCAAGTTCATCGCACCACTGCATGACGGTTCGTTCTCGCGCTATGCCGCGATTATGGCTGTGACTGTGCTGGCCGTGGGCTACCACGCTTGGACCACAGGCACAGTCGCGCCAGCCACGCGCATTTTGCAACCTGCGAATTTTGTCCAGATCGCCGGGTGGTTTATGCTGGTCGCGGCCACAGTCGGCATGGTGTTCTTGCACCGCGACAGACTGTTGTCTTTGATCCTGATCGGGATCGTCGGCCTGATGGTGTCAGTCGGTTTCGTGGTGTTCAGCGCACCTGATCTGGCCATGACGCAATTAACCGTCGAAGTGGTGACGATCATTCTCTTGCTGCTCGCGCTCAACTTCTTGCCGAACAAAACCCCAATCGAAAGCAGTGTCACGCGCCGCACAATCGACGGTGTGATTGCTGTGGCGGTTGGTGTGGCGGCGGCTGGGCTGTCCTACCACTACATGCTGCGCGACACGATCATCCCGAGCATTTCCGAATACCACCTCGCCAATTCCTACAAAGGCGGCGGTGGCACAAATGTGGTGAACGTGATCCTCGTTGATTTCCGTGGCTTTGATACCTTTGGTGAAATCATCGTTCTGGGGATTGCAGCACTGCTGATTTACGCGCTGACCGAAACGCTGTTGTCCGGCCCTGTGCGTGCGCGTCTGTTGAACCGGAAACCGGATCAACCGCGTGCGGGTAACATGCACCCGATGATGATGGTTGTGATGACCCGCGTGATTATGCCCGTTGTTCTGATGGTCGCGTTCTACATCTTCTGGCGTGGTCACAATGAACCGGGCGGTGGCTTTATCGCGGGTCTGGTCGCGTCGATTGCGATTGTGATGCAATATATGGCGAGCGGCTTTGGCTGGACCTCGGCCCGTGTGCGCTACCCGTATCACGGTGTTATCGGGGCTGGTGTTCTCATCGCTGGTTTGACCGGAATCGGGTCATGGTTCTTTGGCAAACCGTTCCTGACGTCCGACTACACCTACGTCCGCATTCCGCCGTTTGAAAAGTTTGAACTGGCCACGGCGGCGTTGTTCGACCTTGGCGTGTTCCTCGCCGTTGTCGGTGCCGTGATGTTGTCACTGGAAAGCTTCTCGCGACTGGCTCGCCGCGCCCATGTGGATGATCCGGATCATCCAATGGATATCGACCCGTCGCGTGACGACGAAACCACAAAGGCGGAGGCATAACATGGAACTTCTCGTAGCTTCTGCCATTGGCATTTTGACTGCTGCTGGCTTGTATTTGGTCCTGCGGTTGCGGACGTTCCCCGTGATCATGGGCGTCTCGTTACTGACCTATGCGGTGAACGTCTTTTTGTTTGCATCGGGGCGTCTGACCGTTGGCGCACCGCCGATCCTCACAGACGCGACCACATATACCGACCCATTGCCGCAGGCTTTGGTTCTGACTGCGATTGTGATTTCATTCGGGATGACGGCGGTTGTGGTGATGATTTCGCTGGGTGCGTTCCTTGGCGGCAACGACGATCACGTTGATGATCCCAAACCCGAAGCCGACGCGGGAGACGCATCATGACCCATTGGATCATCCTGCCCATCGTTCTACCCGCGTTCCTCGCCCCGTTTATCGTGCTCGCTGCGCGGTATCACATCGGCATTCAGCGCGTGATTTCCGTAACAGGTATCCTTGCCTTGATCGGCATCGCGGCGGGTCTCGCATGGCAAGCCTCTGACGGCACCGTGTCGCTGTATCAACTCGGCGATTGGGCTGCCCCGTTCGGGATTGTTGTTGTCGCGGATCGCCTGTCCACGATGATGGTTCTGCTGACCGCCGTGCTGGCGCTGTTTGTCATGCTCTATTCCATCGGATCAAAATGGGACGATCGCGGACGGCATTTTCATGCGTTATTCCAGTTTCAACTGATGGGCATCATGGGCGCGTTTCTGACGGGCGACCTTTTCAACTTGTTCGTGTTTTTCGAAGTCTTGCTGATCGCATCTTATGGCCTGATGATCCACGCGGGCGGGACTGTGCGTCTGCGGGCAGGGGTGCAGTACGTGTTGTTCAACCTGCTTGGCTCTACGCTATTCCTATTCGCGCTTGGCTCGATTTATGCCGAAACAGGCACGCTGAACATGGCGGACCTCGCCGTGCGCGTAGCCTTGTTTGATCCGCTGCAATCGTCGGGTATTCGTGTCGCTGCGGTCCTATTGCTGATGGTCTTCGCGATCAAAGCGGCGATTGTACCGCTGCATTTCTGGCTTCCGTCCAGCTACGCCGAAGCACCGGCACCCGTCGCAGCTTTGTTCGCGATTATGACCAAAGTGGGCGCTTATGCGATCATTCGGGTCTATACGCTGATCTTCCCGCCGCAGCTCGAAGCGATTTCTGGCCTGCATGGCTGGTGGTTGATGCCAACGGCATTGGTGTCCTTGGTTGTCGGTATGGTCGGTGTTCTGGCGGCGAAGAAACTCGACCGTTTAGTCGCCTTCTCGGTCATCGGCTCAATGGGTATGGTGATGGTGTCGATTTCGCTGTTCACGCCCGAAGGCATCGCCGCCGCACTCTACTATATTATCCATTCGACATTCGCCGCTGCTGCATTGTTCCTGATCACGGACCTTGTCCGCGCGGGCCGTGCGAACCTTAACCTGACCGCTCAAGCGCCTATCGCTGGCGGCACGTTGACCGCCGCGTTGTTCTTTATCGCGGCAATCGCGATGGCAGGTTTGCCGCCGCTGTCGGGCTTCTTGGGGAAACTGTTGATCTTGGATGCGGCATTCGAGTCCGACATCATGGTTTGGGTCTGGGCCGCTGTTCTTGGGTCCAGCTTGGTCGCCGTTGTTGGTTTCTCGCGGGCAGGCAGCACGGTGTTCTGGAAAGCGCGCAGCGTCGCACCGGAAGACGGCGCAGAAATTGCGGCACCACCAGCGACACTATCTTACGTAGCGGTTGGCGGTCTCATCGCTTTGCTCGCGGCACACACTGTCTTCGCTGGACCTGCGACGGCTTACACGACGGCCATTGCGCAAGACCTGTTTGCGCCAAATGCTTATGTGACGACTGTGTTGGATACGCCGGGCAAGCTGTCGGATTACCAAGACGATAGTCACGATGATGATGCAGCCGAAAGCGACGATAAGGTTGAAGAGGATGGTGGGCACTAAAATGAAAAGACTCATTCAGAAAATCTTGCCACACCCGTTTTTGACGCTCTTGCTCGCTGTTGTCTGGACGATCCTGCAAAACAGCGTCTCGGCGGGCATGATCGTGTTCGGCATCATCCTTGGTATCGTCATTCCATTCACCACTGCGCGGTGGTGGCCTGATCGGCCTGACAAAATGCGGCTTGTCCCGATGTTGAAATACTGTCTGCTGGTTATCTGGGATATTTTGGTCGCCAACGTGCAGGTCGCCTGGATCATTCTCACGAAATCCAACGCGCAGATGAAACCGTGCTGGGTTGTGATCCCACTAGAGCTAAAGTCACCCGAAGCAATCACAATCCTTGCTGGCACCATCACGTTGACCCCCGGAACGGTATCAAGTGACCTGTCCGACGAAGGCCACAGCCTGTTGGTGCATGCCCTCGATTCCGATGATCCGGACGCCGTGCGCGACGAAATCAAAGACCGCTACGAGCGCCGCTTGCTGGAGATTTTCCAATGACCCTTCTGAGCACTATCATGGACGTCTGCCTGTACGTCGCCTTTATCACGGTCAGTGTCGCACAAGTCATGGCAATGATCCGACTGTGGAAAGGCCCCAGCACGGGCGACCGCATTCTGGCGCTGGACACGATGGTCATCAACGCGATTGGCCTGATTGTATTGCTTGGCATCGTGCAAGGCACCCAAATTTACTTTGAGGCCACTTTGATCATTGCGATGCTCGGGTTTGTCTCGACCGTGGCTTATGCCCGATTTGTTCTGCGGGGGGATATCATCGAATGATTACCGAAATCGCACTTACCGTTGGCGTTATTATTTCGCTTATCATCGGCCTGTTCTTTACGGGTGTCGCTGGCATCGGCTTGCTGAAACTCGACAACGCCATGAGCAGACTTCACGCGCCGACCAAAGCAGGCACCGTCGGCATCGGCGCGTTTCTGATGGCCTCTGTGTTGCATTCCTTCCTGTTAGGGCAAGGATCATTCCACGAATTCCTGATTTTGGGCTTTTTGTTCATCACGGCCCCGATTTCTGCGAACTTCATGGCCAAGGTGAATTTGCACCGTCAAAACTGCACGCCACCGCCAGCACCACCGCGCGACGATATGTGGGCCACGCTGAACGTGCCCGAAGCCGACCGCGAATTGGCAGACCCTCAGGAACTGGCCTAAAATATCGGCACTCCGGCGCAGGTCGGGGTGGTTTTTTGGTGAAATTCCAAATCGCGCATAGGCATCGCGGGCATTCTTTGCCATGCTCCTCTCATACATTGCCATGTATCTGGGAGGAAAATCATGCGCACTATCCTAAAATCATCCGCTGTGGCGGCTGTCACGCTTGCATTCGCAGGCGAGGCGCTGGCGACCGAATGGAACGTATCGCTGTGGGGCAAACGCCGCGCGTTTACCGAACATGTTGAACGCTTGGCCGAACTCGTGTCCGAGAAAACCAACGGCGAATTTACCCTGAACATCAGCTATGGCGGCCTGTCCAAGAACACGGAAAACCTAGACGGGATTTCCATCGGCGCGTTTGAAATGGCGCAATTCTGTGCGGGTTATCACCGCGACAAAAATCCGTCCATCACAGTGCTTGAACTGCCGTTTCTAGGCGTCTCAACGCTGGAACAAGAGATCGCATTGTCCCAAGCCGTTTATAGCCATCCTGCCGTCGTGGCCGATCTCGCCCGCTGGGACGCCACGCTTTTGATGCCATCGCCACTGCCGCAGTATAATCTTGTCGGTGTGGGCGACGCGCCAACAACGCTTGCCGATTTTGAAGGTCTGTCCGTCCGCGCAACAGGCGGTATCGGTGCTGCGATGGAATCCGTAGGCGCCGTGCCAACATCCATGTCCGCGACCGAAGTCCGTCAGGCGATGGACAGCGGCGTCGTCAAAGCGGTGTCATTTGCGCCCCATGCCCATATGTCGTTTGGCGTGATCGAAAACGGGACATGGTGGACGACAAACCTGAACCCCGGCACGGTGAACTGCCCTGTTGTGGCGAATACGACGGCACTGGACAGCTTGCCTGACGATCAACGTGCAGCATTGATGGAGTCACTTGACGAAGCGCTGGAGCATTACGTCACATTCTACAACGACGAAACAATGGCCGCTTGGGGTCCAGCGTTAGACGAGCGCGGGATCGAGCAAGTCACCTTTGACGATGCGGAAATCGAAGCCTTCAAAGCCGCCGCCGCAGCCCCTGCTGCCGAAGCATGGATCGCCGATAACGCGGCCCGTGGTCTGCCTGCACAAGAGTTGTACGACCTTGTGACCGGCATGATCGCTGACGACAGCTAAACCACGTCACCCCGCGCCGAGATCATCAGCGCGGGGTTTCCCATTTCTTATCGACGGAGACCCGCCATGGCTGGCTCATCCCTTGTGTTGTCCGACGATAGTCGTCTCAGCGCGCTTGACCGACACCTCTACAAACTCGAAAGCATCTTTGCGTTGATCAGCGGCTTGGCCGTCTTCGCGCTGATGATGTTGGCGGTTGTGTCTGTCAGCGGGCGAAATTTCTTCAACCAACCTCTGCCCGGTTACGTCGATTGGATTCAACAAGCGATGCCGCTGATCGCCTTTATGGGCGTCTCATTCACCCAACGCGATGGCGGACATATTCGGATGGATATGATCGTCAGCAAACTGCGTGGGCGGGCGCTATATACGGTTGAACTGATCACGACACTGGCCATTCTCGCGCTTATGATCCTGCTCGTTTGGGGCACGTTTGCGCATTTCCAACGCAGTTTCGATTTCAACGCACCGATGTGGAGCCGCGATAGCTCGATGGATATCGCCCTGCCATTATGGCCTGCAAAACTACTCGCGCCCGTCGCGTTCGGCATTCTGTGTCTGCGTCTGATGCTGCAAATCTGGGCGTACACCCGCGCCATTATTCGCGGTGACGAGGCCGCAATCGCAGTTCCTCTCGTGGCCGACGCCGCCACCCAAGCCCGCATGGAGGCCGAGACGGTCTCTGGCGCAGAAGAAGGGCGCTAGATCATGGAACCAATTGATATTGGCCTGATCGTTTCGGGCGGCATGTTGGTGCTGGTTTTGCTGGGTATGCGGGTCGCATTCGCGGCTGCCATGGCAGGCATGACTGGCCTGATTTGGATATTCTGGGCGAAAAAAGGCTATGACCCCGAACAGTTCATGTGGGCGCTGACCGTATCGGTGAAAACCGCCGGACAGGTGCCGCATTCGAAGGTCGCGAGCCAAGCACTTAGCCTGATCCCCACCTTTATCCTGATCGGCTATCTGGCCTATTATGCGGGTCTAACACAGGCGTTATTCGAAGCAGCGAAGCGTTGGTTCGCGTGGGTGCCGGGTGGATTGGCTGTCTCAACGATCTTTGCGACGGCAGGTTTCGCAGCTGTGTCCGGCGCGTCCGTTGCGACGTCCGCAGTCTTTGCCCGCATAGCGATCCCTGAAATGTTGGCGATTGGCTATGACAAACGGTTCGCGGCGGGTGTCGTGGCAGCAGGCGGTACGCTCGCGTCGTTGATCCCACCATCTGCGATCCTCGTGATCTACGCGATTATCGTCGAACAAGACGTGGGCAAACTGCTGCTTGCGGGCTTCATTCCCGGTGCGTTCTCGGCCTTGGTTTACGCGGTTTTGATCATCGGCATGGCCGTCACGATCAAAGGGTTCGGCCCACCTGTGCGCGGCTTCACCTGGCGGCAACGGTTTGAATCCCTGCCCCCCGCATTGCCCATTCTATTTGTCGTGCTGACCATCATCCTGTTCGTCTATAACCCTTTCGGCGGCGATGCATGGGGTACACCAACCGAAGGCGGTGCGATCGGTGCCTTCGTCGTGTTCCTTGTAGCGCTTTATCGCGGAATGCGGTGGACACAGCTCAAAGACGCCTTGTTAGAGACTGCAAAACTCAGCGTGATGATCTTTACAATCATCTGGGGCGTGCTGGTTTACGTACGTTTCCTTGGGTTCGCCGACTTGCCCGGTGCGTTTTCTGACTGGATCACAGGGCTTGATATGGCGCCGATGTTGATCCTGATTTGTATCCTGCTGGCCTACGCGGTCTTGGGCATGTTCATGGACGCAATCGGAATGCTGCTGTTGACGCTGCCCGTCGTTTATCCGGCGGTCATGGCGTTGAATGGCGGCGAAGCTGTCGCTGCAGCAGACAGCGCGTTCGGCATGTCGGGTCCGATGTGTGCGATCTGGTTCGGGATATTGGTGGTCAAAATGGCCGAATTCTGCCTGATCACCCCGCCGATTGGCTTGAACTGTTTTGTGGTCGCTGGCGTGCGCGACGACATTAGCGTGCAAGACGTGTTCAAAGGCGTGACGCCGTTTTTCATCGCGGATGCGGTCACAATCGGGCTTTTGGTCGCATTTCCCGCAATCGTGCTTTGGCTACCCAGCCAAGTCTGACAAAGACGGGGGCGCAGTCAGACGGGCAGGGCCTCTGCATCCTTCAACTGTTCCATGACGATCTGACTATGGACGCGCCCAATCGACGGATGCGGCAGTAACACGTCCTGCGTAAAACGGTTCAAAGCGGTCAGATCAGCGCAATAAATCCGCAACAGATAATCCGCATCACCCGTCATGGTCCACGCACCAGTGATCTCGCGTCGGGTTTTGACGAGCCGCAAGAAGGTCGAATGCGTTTCTTTGGTGTGGGCATCGGTCTGGACCTGGATGAACGCTTGGACAGACAGGCCCAGCTTGGCGGCGTCCAACTTGCACACAGTCGCGGTGATATACCCGTCATCTTCGAGGCGCTGTCTGCGGCGACTGATCTGCGACGCGGACAGATTAAGAATTTTCGACATCGCAGCGGCTGACATTTGCGCGTCGGTCTGAAGCAATGCCAGCAGGCGCTCGTCTGTATCATCAAGGTGTTTCATGCGTGAATGATGCGACTTAATTAAAAGCTGCGCAAGTATTGCGCATACTTATACGTAAATCAGTAAACTTTGCGCCCCTTACGCATCCATTTCCCCGTATTATGACAATAACTCGAGAGGAGATTTACAATGGGCCCGTTTCCGCACGATGCACCCCGCGCCACGATCACCGCTGAAAATCCAGCTGGCACTGATGGCTTTGAATTCGTCGAATTCGCGCATGAAGAGCCCGAGCAGCTGCGCAGTTTATTCGTCAAAATGGGCTACGCGCACACCGCGACGCATAAGACCAAAGACATCGAGCTTTGGCAGCAAGGCGACATTACCTATGTGATCAACAACCACATCGGCAGTCACGGCATGGATTTCGTGACAAAACACGGCCCCTGTGCGCCCTCGATGGCGTGGCGGGTTGTCGATGCGCAACACGCATTTGATCATGCGGTGAAAAACGGGGCAGAGCCTTACACTGGCGACGGCAAAATCATGGACGTGCCTGCGATTGTCGGCATTGGCGGCTCGCTTTTGTATTTCATTGAAGATTATTACGACGCGAACCCCTACAACGCTGAATTCAACTGGGTGTCCGACGCGCATCCCGAAGGTGTCGGTTTTCACTATCTCGACCACCTCACGCACAACGTTCATAAGGGCAATATGGACGTCTGGTTCAAGTTCTACGGCGACCTGTTCAACTTCCGTGAAATCCGGTTTTTTGACATTTCCGGCAAACATTCTGGCCTGACCAGCCGTGCGCTGACCTCTGCTTGTGGCCGCATCCGTATCCCGATCAACGAAGATCGTGGTGAGACGGGCCAAATTGTCGAATACCTCAAACGGTATAACGGCGAGGGCATCCAGCATATCGCCGTTGGTGCGCGTGATCTCTATGCGGCAACCGACGAGATTGCAGAGCGCGGGATCAAGTTCATGCCCGCCCCGCCGCCCTCTTATTACGACCTGAGCAAAGACCGTGTCGAAGGTCACGAGGAACCACTGGACCGAATGCGCAAACACGGCATTCTGATCGACGGTGAAGGCGTCTTGGACGGCGGCGAAACCCGCATCTTGCTGCAGATTTTCTCGAAAACCGTAATTGGTCCGATCTTTTTCGAGTTCATCCAACGCAAAGGCGACGACGGCTTTGGCGAGGGCAATTTCAAGGCGCTGTTCGAAAGCATCGAAGCCGATCAGATCGCACGCGGTGTCCTTAAAGCCAGCTAATCCGATTGTATCCATTACGCAAAACTGCTTGTGAACGGCCAAGGTGCGATGCAGTTTGGCCGCAAATAGACGGGGACCGCGCGGATGACACGTATTTTTATCAATGGGTTGGGCCGAATTGGCCGGACCGTATTGCGGGCATGGGCGTATGGCGCTGCACCGGACATCGAGGTCGTCGGCGTCAATGATCTGTGTGCGCCTGATCTATGCGCGCATCTGTTTGAATACGACAGTATCTTTGGCCCGTTTCGCGGCGATGTTGCGCTGAAAGACGGCGCTTTGGTGATCAACGGCACCGCTATTCCGCTCTACACGACCAACGATCTCAGCACGTTAGACCTGTCCGGCGTCGATGTGGCGTTGGAATGCACAGGCACCGCTGGAACTGCTGCAATCGCGTCGCGCGGGCTCAAAGCGGGGGCATCGCGCGTGCTGATCTCGGGACCGTCCGAGGCGGCGGATGTGACGCTAGTGATCGGGGCAAATGATCATCTGCTAAGTGACCAAAAAATAGTCTCGAACGCGTCCTGCACGACAAATGCGCTTGCCCCGTTGGTCAAGCTCATCGACGATACGTGGGGTCTGAAAACTGGATGGATGACGACGATCCATTGCTACACGGGCAGCCAGCCGACTATCGATGCGCCGCGCGGCGATTTTGGGCGTAGCCGCGCCGCGTCATTGTCGATGGTCCCGACCACCACCTCCGCGCATCAATTGCTGGATCAGGTTCTGCCGCAAACCGCTGGCCGCGTTGAAGGGGCGGCTGTGCGCGTGCCTGTCGCATCGGTATCCGCTGTCGATCTGACCGTGACGTTGGATGCAAAAGTCACTTTAGAGGACGTGAACGCTCTGCTGTCCGCCCAATCGGGGATCATCGGATCAACCGACAAGCATCTGGTTTCGACAGACTTGCGGGCGCGACCCGAAAGCCTGATCGTGGCGCTTCCTGAGACCCGCGTGACCAAAGGCGGGCTGGTGCGGATTTACGGCTGGTACGACAACGAATGGGGGTTCTCGAGCCGGATGCTCGACATGGCTTCACGGATGGGGCGGCCTTAGGTCATACGATACGCCAACAGTCAGATCGAAGGCTGAGAACCGCAGCATCCCGCCTTGATTTTGACCAGAATCACGGCGGGTCGTGACGCGCGTTATGATCAACTGTTTCTCAAGTGTGAACTCTGACCTCAAATTGAAGAAATTGTAGCGAATTCCGCATGTGCCGATGTGGGTCAGAAGGCAGAAATAAGGCGGATACATCTGCGATGCGATTGCGTCGCGTTGGGAAACGATGACTCTGACTAATTGGTTCGAAAGTCGAAAATTCGTCGATATTAAGTCGGTCTGACCAATCATTGTTTCTTAATCAGCTACAGCGCCCAATCCCACACTCCGCCAAACGTGTTTAACAAAATCGATACGGCCAAAATCCGCCACATTGCGGCGCATTTTTGACGACCTTTCTGTTCTGCAAGTGTAATTGTGGCGTAAGATAGACTGGACTTTAGTAAGGTCTATGGTCGCTGGGGGGCGATCAAGCATCTTTTGTCTGCAATAGATGCGAAAAGAGTGACGTCTGTGGTGTGATCCCAAGAACTGGGGCCCATCTATATTTTTGAATACGCGAAGGCGGCATTTTGTCCGCTGGCGTGCTAGCCGTGGGATTTTTCTCAGGCTCGGTGTGGTGTTTGGCTTTTGGGGCCTGAGGAGTTTTTAATGACGAAGACAATTGATTTTAATAATCTTTCCCGCGGTACTGTTGTTGATAACGAGTATCAGTCCGACGGTGTGACAATTCAGGCTTGGACTGCTGGTGGTACTGGCAATCGGGCGATGATCTTTGACACCGCGAGACCCACAGGCGGCGACAACGATCTGGCGACGAGCAATTTAGGCAAAGCGCTGATCATTTCCGAAGACGGTGACGATTGCGACCCTGACGACAACGCGCGCGGCGGCACGTTCAAGTTCACGTTCGACGCGGGCGCGGACGTTAAATCGTTGACGTTCCTCGATATCGAGGAAACCGCACAGGTGCGTTTCTACGATGCGTCCGGCAACTTGATTGCGACGCAAAATATTGCGGCGACAGGGAACAACGGTCAATCCGTGGCGAACTTCAACGTCGAAGGCGCCCATACAATGGAAGTGCAACTGTACGGCTCTGGCGCAATTGACAACCTCGTGTTTGACGACGCGGCTAGCCTCGACGGCACAGTGTCGGGCACATCCGGCGATGATGTGATCACAGTGAACTACACGGGTGATCCGGATGGTGACCGTATTGATGCGGGTGATGCTGTTTTGCCGGGTGCGGCGGCTGACGATGATTTGGTCGAGGCTGGCGCTGGTGATGACATCGTGCGGGCTGGTGAAGGCGACGATGTTGTTTACGGTGATTCCGGTGATGATAGCCTGTTTGGCGAAGCTGGTGACGACACGGTGTTCGGTGGCTCTGGCGACGATTTGGTCCAAGGCGGCACCGGCGATGACGTGTTGTACGGCGACGGCGGCGACACCGATGGCACTACAGAATTTGCGCTCGACTGGGATCAGATCGGATCGGACGGCAGCCAGACGCTGACCGTTGACGGCCAGTCTGTCAAAGTCAGTGTGTCCACGCCTAAGAATTCCAACGGTCACGAGTGGACTGTCGAAAACGGCATGCTCAAGAACTGGGACGTGGTCAGAGATTCGACTGCGGATATCAGCTTTGATACCGAAGTCTCTAACGTGAAGTTCACCTTGTTAGACGTTGATCGCCTTGATGAAATCACGATCATGGCGAAGGATGCGGATGGCAACCTCGTTGAGGTCGATTTCGAAGTTACTGGCGTGCATTCGGTGAATGGCAACACGGTGACGGGTACGCAAACCAACGCGCCTGGTCCGGCAGCGAACAACAGCGCGCAAGATATCGACGTGACGATCCAGGGCCCGATCCAGCAATTGTGGATCGTATTGGATGACGGCCCGGAGCGGGCTTATTCCGGCACGGTTGCGGTGTCTGACATCACGTTTGAAATCCCGTCTGTTGATGATGGTGTGGACGGCAACGACACGATAATGGGCGGCGAGGGCGACGACCTGATCTACGGTAACGGCGGCGATGATGTGATCACCGGTGGTACGGGTGATGACGTGATTTACGGCGACAATGGCGGCAACGCACCTGTGGGTGACGCGGGTCGTGAAAGCTTTGACTGGACTGGTATTTCCGACGCGCAGATCGACAGCACTGTGACCAAAGACACAGGCACTGTGTCCGTGACCTACACGCGGACAGTGGATACTGGCAAACATATCTCCGCTCTGGGCACAGAGACCCAGAACGTGAACGGTATTGATGTGGGCGACGGTGTTGCGGACAAAAATGCGGCACTGTTCTCAGAGGCGCAAGGCAAAGGCAACAAAGGCGCATTCGAGTGGGAATTCTCGGAAGAAGTCGAGAACGTCTCGTTTAATATCAACGACATAGACGGCGACGGTGTGGTCAAAGTCACGGCCTACGACGCGGATGGTAACAAGATCACCGTGAACCTGGACGGCGGCAAAGACCTGACCTTAAAGGACACCGATTCCGTGGCTGGCGCTGATACAGCGGACAGCAAAGGTGGCTATGATCCGGCCAGCACCGACGATTACAGCGTCACGGTCTCTATTCCGGGTCCGGTTGCTAAAATCGTGGTTGAGCACACGCAAGACGGCTACAACAACTCTGGCATCTTCGTCACGGAAATCTTCTACGATAGCGTAGGCGATGCGGCGGCCTCTGCTGGCGGCAACGACAGCATCGACGGTGGCGAAGGCGACGACGTGATCTACGGCGAAGGTGGCGACGATCTGATCACTGGCGGCGCTGGTGCGGATCAAATCTACGGCGGCGACGACGCAGATACGATCAAAGGCGGGGCTGGCGACACGGTTGACGGCGGCGCGGGTGGCAATGACCACGACGTGCTGGACCTGACGGGTCAGGGCACGTTCATCGTCACGGGTCCGGATGGCATAGGCGATCCGGTCACGGATAGCAACGGCAACGGTCTTGACGGTCGCATTGTGTTTGTGGACGCCAAAGGCGAGCCGACAGGCGAGATCATCAACTTCACCGAGATCGAAGAGATCATCGGCGACGAACGGACCAACTTTGATCCGGACGCGATCGACGATGCGCTTGACGCATCCGAAGACGGTGTGTCCGATCTGGGCAACGTGTTGACCAACGACACCGATCCGGACGGCGACACGCTGACTGTGGGCGCTGTGAATGGCGACGAAACGCTGGTGGGCACACCTGTTGCGGGCTCTGCTGGTGGTTTGGTCACGATCAATCCGGACGGCACAATCAGCTTTGACGCCAACGGCGAATTCGACGCACTTGCGCCGGGTGAAACTGCGGAAACAACTGTGACCTACACCGTGGATGACGGGAACGGCGGCACGGATACAGCCACTGTGACCGTCACGGTGAACGGCGTGAATGACGGACCGGACGCGACTGACAACACCTATACAGTGACCCTGACCGAAACAGCTGGCGACGTGGATGGCAATGTCATCACCGACGACACAGGTGCAGGCGTTGATAGCGATCCTGAAGGCGACACGCTGACAGTTGTGGCTGTGGGCGGCACTGCGGCTGGCGTGGGCACAGCGGTTGCTGGCGACAATGGCGGCACATTCACGATCAACGCGGACGGCACTGTGGACTTTGACGCAGGCGACGACTTTGACGATCTGGGTCTGGGCGCCACACGCGACACATCCGTGAGCTACACAATCGTGGACGAGCACGGCGCAGAAGACACAGCCGAAATCACCTTTACCGTGACCGGCATCAACGACGGTACAGTCCAAGGCACCGCAGGCGACGACATCATCAACCCAGACATTCCTTATGTGGATGCGGATGGCGATATCGTTGACGCAGGCGACGGCATCTTGCCAGGCGCTGAAGGCACCGACGACGACCTGATCTACGGCTACGGCGGCAACGACAGCATCGCGGCTGGCAACGGCAACGACGTGGTTTACGGCGGCACCGGCGACGACACTGTGAAGGGCAACCTTGGCAATGACGTGTTGTTCGGCGGCGAAGGCGACGACAATGTCCAAGGTGGTCTGGGTAACGACATCCTTGATGGTGGTGCTGGCGACGATCTGCTGCTTGGCAACGAAGGCGATGACACGATTGCTGGCGGTGCTGGCGACGACCGTGTGTTCGGCGGCGAAGGCGATGACGAGTTGCGCGGCGGCTCTGGTGACGACGCTATCGAAGGCTCTGAAGGCGACGATACGCTCTATGGCGGCACCGGCGACGATGACCTTTGGGGTGGCTTGGACAACGACACCGTATTTGGTGGCGACGGCAATGACACTGTTGCGGCAGAAGACGGCGACGACTTCCTCTATGGCGGCGAAGGCGACGACCTGATCTATGGCGGCGCTGGCAACGACAGCATCGGCGACACCGCAGGCAGCGACACCGTTTACGGTGGCGACGGCGATGATGTGATTGACGTCAGCAACGGGAACACCGCGGGCGCCTTGCCTGACGTGGCCTACCCGTCACAGCCGTCAGCGACGATCCCGGGTCTGACCTTCCCGGGTTATGGCGCGGACGCTGATCCAAACAACGACAAAGACTTTGTCGACGGCGGCGCTGGCAACGACATCATCAGAACCGGTGATGACGACGACAGCATCCTTGGTGGGTCTGGCAACGACAGAATCTACGCAGGCTACGACGACGACACAGTCGACGGCGGCACTGGCGACGACATGATTGAAGGCGCGGAAGGTAACGACACGCTCTTTGGTGGTGAAGGCGACGATGTGATCTACGGCGGCATGGAAAACCCACTGGTTGATCTGGTGCTGTTCCCTGACGACGAAGTTGACGAATTCGGCTTCCAAGATCTTGTGCCAGAAAACAACGGCGATCTGATCTTTGGTGGGGCTGGCAACGACTCTATCTTTGGTCAGGACGATGACGACACCATCTACGGTGACGCGGGCGACGACTACCTTGA
>NZ_JACIJM010000003.1 GCF_014199395.1 Yoonia ponticola
ACTCGTCTGTAAACCGTATTCCTTTGTTCATATCCGTCTCTCCTTGGTTCCAAAATTACCAAGCAAAGCGTCTACAAATCTAGGGGCACCTCAAATTGCATTCGGTTCAGGTATTCAGGGGTGATGTTCCCACCGTGCGCACAGATTAATTTCCCAACGCCCGACCGCATCAGATAATTAACCACGGTGCCACCGACACCGCCGCACCTGCCCACAAAGACAGTGCTGCCTTTCAACCGTTCAATACCTTCGGAACCCATTATCGGTATCTGCCGTGAATACCGTTCTTCGACGACGTGTTTGGTCATAGTATTTCTTTCGTTTCAGCCGTATTTTTCCTACAAAACAGGAAAATCCGGGTTTTCGCGTTTCCATTGAACGACACCACCATCAAGGGAACTTGCCTTGATATTGCGTTCGTCCAGCCGATCCTTAAGCGCGATCAGTACGTTTTTGGATCGCAGGCCAGATTTGCAATAAAAGACGATGTCGTGCCCATTGGTTTGCTGCAAAATACGGTCAAGATATTTACCGTCAGCATCCGCTTTGCGCATCAGGGAGGCTGGAATTGAAATTGATGATGGCAGGTGGCCATACATGAATTCAAAATTATCTCGCACATCGACAAGCGCAGTTTTGCCAGACGATATCTGTCGCCGTAACTGATGTGCAGTCACAACAGGCACTTGTTGAACGGGGGCTGGTGGTGGCAAATCGATGCCACAAATAGCATCAGAGGGAAGATCGCCTACTTTGGTGAACTTACCCGCACAGGCGGGGCAATCGGCACGACGTGGCACGCGGACCATGTCATAATCGTGGCTTGCGATGTCCATGTTCAACATGCGCCCGCTTAAGCTTTCACCGAAACCGACGATGTATTTCACAGCTTCGGTCGCTTGCATGCAGCCCGCAATGCCAGGAAGCATGCCCAAAACACCAGCATCGCCGCATGTTGGCACGTCTGCAGGAGGTTCGGGGAACAGGCACCGATAGCATGGGCCGTCTTCCATACCCAAAACAGTGATCTGTGCTTCAAATTTGTAAATGCTTGCATAAACGAACGGGATCCCGGCCAGTTTACACGCGTCGTTCAGGATGTAACGGGTTGCAAGGTTATCGCAGCCATCCAACACAATGTCGTAGAAACTAACGATATCGTAAGCGTTCGCCGCATCGAGAAACTCGCTATAGATTTTGACATTGATGTTTGGGTTTAGCCGGGCGATGGCTGCACGCGCGGAATCGACTTTGGGTTTTCCGACTTGGTCGGTGGCATGGATGACCTGTCGCTGAAGGTTGGTTTCGTCGACAACGTCTTGGTCGATGATCCCGATTGTCCCGACACCTGCGGCAGCTAGGTACAAAAGGGCCGGTGATCCAAGACCGCCTGCACCAATGACCAGAACCCGTGCAGACTTTAGTTTTTCTTGGCCTTCCAATCCAACTTCGAAAAGCTTCATGTTGCGGTTATATCGTAGAATTTCGCTTTGTTTTAGCATAACTTTGGTTCCTTCATGGTCTTCTGTATCCAAATTTTTCGCTAATTCTGGGGGCTTCATTTTCCACCCAAAGAAGAATGTCCTGACCGGCCCCTTGCGCGAAATCGATTGCGGAAATGAGAGAGTAGAGGTTCGTTCCCGGATCGCGCGCGATCTCGACTAGCCCATTGCGTTGACTGGTGGAGAATGAACTTTCATCGACAATGATATGGCAATTGCGGATGCCGCAGATGCGCAGGCTGTTGGCGGCTCCCCCCGACGACACCTGATAATTTTCCAGCGCATTAGGATCGATGCCCGCAATAGCCCACTGCGCCATTTCGTAAGCGTGCGTACCTGACTGATCCCCGCGGGACATAAAAGTCTCGTCGCTTTGTAATAACGCGGCCAAACATTCATGTATTGATTGGCACGTGATCGTGCTGGTTTCAGGTCCCACAAATAGAAAGTCATTGGCAAATAGAATTTGCCGTGTGTGATCTCCTTGCGCGATCAATTCTTGTTCTTTGGCCGCGTTATGGGTGATCGCAAAGGGCACAAAACCATCCTGCAATACGCGCAATTGTTGCGACGTTCCCGCGATGGAATAGCTCAGGTCAAATGTTGGAAAGGCGGTCTTCATTTCGCCAAGCAAGGCATTGGCGAAACCCGATGCTTCTTGGGTAGTTGTCATGCCAAAGGTGATATCTTGCTCGGCTTTCCCGGGTGCGGCCCACAGTATCGAAAGTGCGGTAAGGACTTTAAATAACATGGTGTACATTCGGCGGCTTGATGCTGACAAATGTCGGAAATTCGACAGAGTTCCAGCAAGGCTCATTGCCGCTTTCCCATAGAAAGTTGGGATCATGTGTACAGCAAATGATGTAGCCATTGCGGTTTGCGATGAATTCCCGCAGTAACCGCATCAAGATTGCCGAATTGCTGCGGTCTAAAGCTGCTGTTGGTTCATCCAGCAAAAGCAGTTCAGCACTTGATGCGAGTGCCGCTGCGAGATGTACGCGGTGCAATTGCCCACCCGAAATCTGCATCATGCTGGACAACAAGATAGAGGTCAGGTCGAAAGCCTCAATGATGTCTTGCAGCGTGTCATCGCACCCGATGCAGTCATGATTTGCGACCAGCATCTTTTTGAAGAACTTATCTACTGTGAATTCAAAGCGGGGCGGATGTTGCGCGATGTAGCGGATATTTGCTATTTCACCATTAAATTTCAACAGCTTGCTGAATTTAATCCCCTTGACCTCGCCGTCTGCGTGGCCATTGGCAAGACCACGCAGGAACGTTGACTTGCCTATGCCGGACGGCCCGTAAATTGTGCAACACCGCCCATCTAATAACACAGCTGATATGTCGAACAGCGCACGATTATTTGCTTCGGCCCTAAGCCGTTTTATTGAACAAATCATTCAACAAGTCCTACTTTTTAAGAGTGTGGGTAGCCGGGTGTCCGACTTTACTTAGTGCTCTGTTGTTCCGACCCCGATCCCGAGGTGGTGCGCTGCGTGATGGTCGTCTTGCACCATAAACCCCGAGAACCCGAGCGCCTGAATTTTTGCCACTTCAAGCGGATCGTCTGATGTAACCACTACGGTATATGTGTCACCTTCATTCGAGAAATCGATTGCCCAATCCGGGCGCACCGCTTTTAAGAATTCAGAATGTGCTGGGATCATATTGTTTACGGCACGTCTGGCTGGCCCTTCGCCCGTGATGATCATGTTGAGGCCGTTATCAAGTTCGGTTTTTTCGACCTTGGCGTATGTCATCAGGGCATCCATGTCTTTCAGGTGCTCCCAAAGGGCATCTAGATCAACCTTGTCCCAATCTGCGCCAGAATTCTCGATGATTGTGCTGATTTCTGATATCGCGCCAAACATCCCTTGACCCGGCTCAATTGGGCCAGCTGCGGTTTGGGTCATAGCAACATGATCATCGGTCATTGTGTCGGCATCGGCGCTTTCGTCCGCAGTTTCGCAGTCCTTTGGGAAATGCGTGCAGTGTAATGCAGCGTCGCCTTGATCTTCGGTGGTAGTTTGGGCCGATAAGTGCGTGATGCCAAATGGAACTGTACCGACAGTCAACGCAAGTACGGAACCGGAAAGCAAAGTGAATGCAGTGAGTTTCATGGAAACCTCATATAAATGATTAAGATGAACGGTGGTCGCAGGCTTTCGTTCATCAAATGTTAATGAGTACATTGTGAATTGCAACGCAAATATTAACTTTTATTGTTTTAAAACAACAAGTTAACTTGCCGCATGTCTCTTGGTTGCTTAACGCCCACGAAAAACAATTCTGCAGCTTGGTAATTTTTTGGAAAGACATCGCTGACGTTTTGAAAGGAAAGGGTTTTACCCTTCATTGCACACAAGACAGACGGATCTGCGGCGCGCGCAATGGCTCCGAAAAGTGGTCAGAAAATAGAGGGAAAACACAAATGAAAGGTTGTTTTTGCATAATGCCAAAATCAAAGGCGTTGTAGCAAACTTCAGGTCACCCGCCATAACGGCGCTGTGACGCGAAACCAAAACCAACAGATCAATTGGAAAGCCCGGAAATCGTCGACCAAACGTCAGCGAAACCTAGGTTATACGGGGGGGCAATTGGGGCGTCGGAGGCCTAATGCTAGGCCATAATGTGTCATGCCAAAGGTAAACAAGAACATGAACGTTGTCCGGTTTCGACCAGACCACTGGTTCGTTCAGCGTGCTAATAGGCATAAGCGCACAGCCAGCCACCATCTGACCGGACGAACAACACTTTTTCATATTGTGCCCGTTTTCAGATTTCCCCTTAAGTGCCGTGCCATGTGACTTATGCATGTTTAGGTCAGGGACATGCGACGACTTGGTAACGCGTTCAGGCTGGACACCGGCATGAACCATCGCAGTGGTTGAATTCCCGCGCATATCCGCAACAGAATTCGATTGGTTATTGGTAGTCATCACATGGAAGGACTGAAGATAGCCCGATGCGCTTATCAAGATCATGAGCGAAAGAAAAATCGCAAAAAATGAACGCGGGGCCATACGAGTGTCCTCTTCGGTTGCGGGACCGTTGCACATTTTCAACTCAGAAGACAGCCTTTCAACAAGTCAGTATTTTTCAAATACTGCGACGACCCTACGTTTGGCTTGCATTGGCGGCTAATGAAACACTCGTCCGCTGCGGCCAACTTTGCTCAACCTGATCGCCGTGACACAAGTTCGACCCAGGCCACTTCGTCTCTAAGGTCCAAAATTTTCACCAAAGGTTAGTTTTCGACCATCGTTACTCTTACCTGCGCATGCCGTCACTTTGAAATCAGCCTTTGGTTTTTCGGATACTAAGGTCCGGGTTGTCCCCCACAACCGACATCGCTGGAAAGCGCAGCGAATGACCGCTGACCGTCCGTTTAGCCTCACAACTTTCATCAGTGCCAGATTCCTGTGGGCATTCATCTCTGCGCACCACGTAGTAATTTGGCAGGTCTATTTATCTCGGCGGCTCTCGGCCCGCAGCATACTTAAAGTATGAAACGCCCAAAAATCGTGCAGGCCACGCTCCGCAGCAAAGCACCGTAAATTTCTAAGCTTTAACGCTTGACTAATTCAAATCTAAAGTACTTTACTGATCTAAACCAATGCTAAACAAGGCGGAAATTGCTTTGCACCCAAAGTTAAATACTCTCTTTTCACTGTCCGGAGCCATAGCAGGGGCCGGTTTCGGGCTACTTGCGCTTATCGTTTCGGCAGACATTCTGATACGGAACTTAGGGTTGGCCAAATGGCCGTGGCTTAACGAGTTGACCGAATATCTGTTGACCGTTTCGACCTTTGGTGGCGCCCCATGGGTGTTGCGTCAAGCTGGGCATGTGAATGTCGATATCTTGTTGCGTGTTGTGCCTGCGTTCATTGCCACTTTTCTGTTGCGTGCGTCTTACGCGCTGGGTTTGGCCATTTCAGTCATCGTGACATGGCTGGCGATCTCTGCGGCACGCGATAGCTTTAGCTCTGGTTCAATTGTCTTCAAAAATCTTGTCTTTCCCGAATGGTGGATGATGGTCCCTGTCATCTGGTGTTTTGCGCTGTGCAGCGTCGAATTTCTGGTGCGCCTCGCTTGGGGAGAAGTTCAATGATCTGGTCAGAAATCCTGTTAATGATGATTTGTCTGCTCGCCGTACAATTCGCAATCGGATTGCCTGTGGCCTTTGCCTTTTTAGGGGCTAATCTGATTGGCGCTTGGATATTCTTGGGCGGTGAAGCCGGACTTGTCCAACTGGTGCGCAACGCCTCCGGTTCGGTCAATTCCTTTGCGTTGGCCCCCATTCCGCTCTTCGTTTTAATGGGCGAGTTGTTGTTTCACACAGGCCTCGCATACAAAGCGATTGACGCTGTGGAAAAGATGTTGGTGCGGCTGCCCGCGCGGTTGGCCTGTGTGACAGTTGTGGGCGGCACCACGTTTGCAGCACTTTCGGGGTCTTCTATTGCCAATACGGCGATGTTGGGTGGCACGTTGTCACAAGACATGTTGCGGCGCGGCTATTCACCAACGCTAACCTTTGGTCCTGCGATGGCGGTTGGTGGCATCGCAGTTCTGATCCCACCCTCGGCTCTTGCGGTGATGCTGGGATCATTGTCAGGCATATCCATTTCACAACTGTTGATCGGCGGCCTGTTGCCCGGACTGCTTATGGCTGTGTCGTTTTTGGTGTTCGTTATCCTGACGGCTGTTTGGTCACCGTCCAGCGCCCCGCGCGAAGACAAGACCGTGATTCTGACCAAGCGCGAGCGGTATATCCCATTCCTCCGGGATGTCGTGCCTTTGTCCGGCATCTTTTTCGCTGTCATCGGCGGCATGTTAACAGGCATTGCCACACCAACCGAAGCGGCGGCACTTGGATCAATCGCGGCCCTGATTGCCACCATCGCTTACCGCAAACTCAATCTGACCAATCTCGTGAAGTCATTGATGGAAACCGCTAAGGTCTCGATTTCGATCCTGTTCATCATCGTAGCCTCGATGACGTTCTCGCAGATATTGTCCTTCTCTGGGGCCACGTCAGGCTTTATGCAAGTCATCCGCGATGTTGACCCAACACCAATGGTTCTGATCCTGACAATGCTCGGTATCATCTTGGTTATGGGGTGCTTGATCGACCAGATTTCGATCATGATGATCACCCTGCCCTTCTTTATGCCCATCGCCCAATCCGCGGGTATTGATCCGGTCTGGTTGGGCTTGATGATGCTGGTTGCGATCGAGTTAGGTCTGCTTACGCCGCCTTTCGGACTGTTGCTGATGGTCATGCAAGGATCCAGCCGACAAACACCGCTTCTGCAAATCTATAAGGCGGCCGTGCCCTTCATCCTGATCGAATTGGTTGTCTTGGCACTCATGTTGTTCGTGCCAGCGCTGACGATGTTCTTGCCGTCCCTACTTCACTGATCACTACATTCATCCAACGGAGACACATAATGACTTTCAACGCCAAAACATTCGTATTCGCCACGACGGTGGCAATATCAGGCCTCGGCAGCATGGCCCAAGCAGAGGAAGTTGTCCTGCGTGCGGTTTCGGCGTTCCAACTCGGCACCGTCTTTTACGATCCGTTTGAAAGCTTTGTTGAGCGTGTGAACGAGAACGGCAAAGGGATCGTGCAGATCGACGTTATCGGTGGCCCCGAAGCGATGCCACCATTCGAAGTGGGTAACGCACTGCGCGGTGGGATCATTGATCTGGCCAACACGACAGCCGTCTATCACGCAAACCTCGTTCCCGAGGGTATGGCCATGACGCTGACGAATATGTCGATGGACGAGTTACGTGAAAATGGCGGCTATGATCTGCTTGACCAACTGCACCGCGAGAAAGCCAAGATTCACTGGCTGGGGCGTCTTACACAGAACATTCAGTACTACATTTATTTGTCGGAACTTCCCGATGGCGTCGACTTCGACGCATTGAAAGTTCGCTCTGCACCCGTTTACCAATCGTTCTTTTCCGCACTCGGGATCACGCCAGTCCAAACGGCCCCGGGCGAAGTCTTTACAGCACTGGAGCGCGGGACAATTGACGGATACGCATGGCCGTCGCTCGGTGTGTTTGACCTTGGCTGGCAGGAAAAAACGGCGGCACGGATCGAGCCCGGCTTTAATCAAGTTGAGACAGGTGTTTATTTCAGCGATGCGAGCTGGAACGAACTGTCTCAAGAGCAGCAAGACTTCCTGACCGAGCAGATGATCGCATTTGAAGGTGAGGCTGATCGCTACAACGCGCTTGCAGACGCCGAATTTGCGCATCAGGCCGAATATGGCATCACAACGATCCAGCTAGAAGGCGAGCAGTTGGACACCTTTGTTAAGATGTCAAACGAAGAGGGTTGGAAACCAGTCATGGCAGCGAGCCCAGACGCTGGCGGACGACTGCGCGACCTTCTGGTAAAGTAAACAACCGTTGGTGCGGTTTAGGCCGCACCATCTTTGGTACAGCCGCTGCGTCATGGGCACGGCATCAGCATCGTGGAATGCGAGTGATATCTTCGCGATTTTGGCTCGAATTTTTGCTATTTCAGATCCACTCACTAGCTTCATCGCGTTGTGGGATGTGAAGTATGGGACTCTCATGTTACCTATTTAGGTTTATTTACAAAGACTTGCGCTCAAACAGATGCGCACTTTCTCCTCGCCACCTTCCGCTAAAGCGTTTAATGACGAGCACTGACCGATTGTCACTGACCAGCACAACTGAACCAGACCAAGCGCGGCCGATCTTCTGACGAGCACCCTGCCCTGTCGCACTGCAGACAGCAACGGCAATTTAGTTCTCAAAAAGTCGTCCACGCAGAACGATTTCCCAGACCGGACGCCTTATGCGCGACGCTGGTCCTGTCTTTGTTCACGCCATTGAAGCATGCGTTAGACATGTTACGTGCCGCATTAACGAACGGAGAAATACAATGAACAAATCTTTAGCAACACTCGCACTTGCCCTTTCGACGTCCTTTGGCGCGGCACAGGCCGATACACTGAACGTGGGCATGTCGGGCGGCTACTTCCCTTTCACTTTCGTCAAGCTTGACGTTCTGCAAGGGTTCGAGGTTGATTTTATCAACGCAATCGCTGCTGAAACAGGCGACGATGTGAACTTTGTCACAATGTCGTTTTCCGGTCTGGTTGGCGCGTTGGAAACAGGTCGGATCGACACGATTGCCAATCAGATCACGATTACACCCGAACGCGAAGCAAAGTTCGCCTTTTCACAGCCCTATGTCTTTGATGGCGCGCAAGTTGTGGTCAAAGAGGGCAATGAAGATACAATTGCCAGTGTCGAAGACCTCAGCGGCAAGACTGTCGCGGTCAACTTGGGATCTAACTTTGAGCAATTGTTGAGCGCGTTGCCGAATGCCGATCAAATCGACATCCGCACCTACGAAAGCAATATTGCGCAAGACACCGCGCTTGGCCGCGTGGACGCATTTGTGATGGACCGCGTGTCCTCTGCCCAGTTGATCGCGGAAAGCCCGCTACCGCTGGCGCTTGCAGGCAAGCCGTTCAGCGAAATCCGCAACGCATTGCCGTTCCGCAATGACGAAGACGGCGTCGCCATGCGCAATCGCGTCGATGCGGCCATCACCACGTTGAAGGAAAACGGCACAATGGCCGACATTTCTGAAAAGTGGTTTGGCGTTGATATCTCGGTCGCGGAGTAACCTTTATGCGAGCACTGGATTTCGCATACATGTGGGACTTGGTCCCCGTTCTTTTGGGATACGTTCCGCTGACGCTGTTTATGGCGTTGGTGGGGATGTTTTTCGCGCTTATACTCGCGTCGGTTATGGCCGTTGAACGGGTGTTTCGCGTGCCAGTGCTCGACGTTTTTGTACGTCTTTTCATCAGCTTCTTTCGCGGCACCCCGCTGCTGGTGCAGTTGTTCTTGTTCTATTTCGGCTTGCCGCAGGTGCTGGCATTTTTGACCACGATTGATGGTGTCACGGCGACCATCATGGGGCTAACGTTGCATTTTTCTGCTTATATGGCCGAGAGTATTCGTGCAGCTATTTTGGGTGTGGATCGCAGCCAGTGGGAAGCCGCCCAAGCCGTTGGCATGACCCAGACGCAAATGATGCTTCAGATTATCCTGCCGCAAGCCGCACGCGTGGCCGCACCAACGTTGGTGAACTACTTCATTGACATGATTAAAGGCACCTCGCTTGCGTTCACCTTGGGCGTCACGGAACTGATGGGGGCGACACAAAAAGAGGCTGCGGGCAGTTTTCTATACTTTGAGGCGTTTCTGGTTGTCGCTGCGATCTACTGGATCATGGTCGAGGCGTTGTCCTTTGCCCAACGGCACTTGGAAACCTATCTGAACAAGGCGTATGCACGATGACCTCACATGCTGGCATTTCGATAAACGGGCTGAACAAGTCCTTTGGCGAGACATCTGTTCTGAAAGATATCTCGTTGGACATTGCCCCCGGTGAACGTGTCGTTGTGATCGGGCCGTCAGGGACAGGCAAATCGACGCTGCTGCGGTGTCTGAATTATCTTGACCGACCAGACAGCGGGACCATTCGGGTTGGTGATCTGACGGTTAATCCGGCCAAGGCATCGCGATCCGACATTCTGGCCCTGCGCCGCAGGACGTCGTTTGTGTTTCAAAACTACGCCCTGTTTGCCAACAAAACCGCCCGCCAGAACATCACGCAGGCGTTGATCACCGTCAAAGGCCAATCCAAAGCAGATGCACAGGCCCGCGCTGACGAGATTTTGCGCGAGACGGGTTTGGCCGACAAGGCAAATTCATACCCTGCAGCCTTGTCTGGCGGACAACAGCAGCGTGTCGGGATTGGCCGTGCTATGGCGTTGGATGCCGATTTGATGTTGTTTGATGAACCAACGTCGGCTCTTGATCCTGAATGGGTCGGCGAGGTTTTAGACCTCATGCGCCGCGTTGCTGAGAAACGTCAGACGATGCTGATCGTCACCCATGAGATGCAGTTCGCGCGCGAGATCGCGGATCGGATTATTTTTATGTCTGACGGACAGATTGTCGAGCAAGGCACACCCGAAAAGCTGCTAGAGACACCTCAAGATCCCCGCACCCAAGCGTTTTTGCGGCGTGTTGCTAAGACTGGGTCTTAGTCACGGGATTACGGTCTGGGCATGGCGTCTCGGATGAGCCAGTCACGATTGCTTTTCAGCGGCGGCAGCGTCGTAGTCCGCACGTGCAGCATCAATCGCCGCAAGATTATCCAAAGCCCAATACCCCAACGCGCTGACGGGTTCGCGGAATGACTGGCCCATGGGCGTTAGATTGTATTCCACTTTTGGCGGAATCGTCGGATGGTAGGTCCGGTTAACCAAACCGTCGCGTTCCAGCTCTTTTAATGTGAGGCTTAGCATGCGTTGAGAAATGCTCAAATTCCGCTTCAACTCGTTAAAACGAAGCGTTCCGTAGCGGGCCAGCGATATGATGACGAGCACGCTCCAGCGATCACCGACACGCGATAAAACCTCGTTGATCCGTTGGCAGTCGGGGCATTGCTGTGAGTCTAACATGTCGGTTCCCTTTTTGTGACCGAGGTTCTTTTCTGTGCCTTCTTGTGGCTGAATTAGGTTCTCAATATATATCAGGTAACAAATGTATACCGCACTAAGTCAGTGCCCACAATAGGACCAATATTATGACCAAAAGCACCCTACTCGACCAGTTGAACTGGCGCTACGCAACCAAGAAAATGGACGCGACCAAAGTGGTTCCACAAGACAAGCTAGATGTCATCATCGAAGCAATCCGCATGACGCCAACATCCAGCGGCACACAGCCATTCGAATTGATCGTTGTAACCAACCCCGACACATTGGCAGAGATTCAAAAAGCTGCGGGCGATCAAGCTCAGATCACCGATGGCTCGCACCTGTTGGTCTTTGCTGCGTGGGATAACTACACAGACGACCGCATCGACGAGGTGACTGATCTCAATGTTGCGGCACGGGGCGATCTGCCAATGCTGAACGCTTACTACGACAATTTGAAAAGCAACTATGTGCCACGCGACGCCGAGGTGAACTACGCGCATGCCGCCCGCCAAGCCTATATCGCGTTGGGCGTAGCGCTAGTTGCAGCCGCCGAACAACAAGTAGACAGCACCCCAATGGAAGGTTTTGACCCAAGCAAGGTAGACGAGATTTTAGACCTATCAGAGCGCGGGTTGCGGTCGGTTATTCTATTACCTCTGGGCTACCGTGATGCGTCTGGTGATTGGTTGTTGCCAATGAAGAAAGTGCGCAAGTCAGCTGAAACCATGGTCAGCTACGTCGCTTAATCCACAAGGTCATACCTCGAATTGCGCCCCACCCCCAAGCAGGTCTCGACCATGTCGTGCTTGGGTCCGCGCAAATCTCATTCAAGAAAGTGAACAAAATGTCCCTGCCCGATACATATCTTCAGATGATTTCCACTGTCAGTGCCGATGGTGAACTTCAAATGCGCCTTGCTGAAAAGCAGATGCCGACACCAGGTCCAGACGAAGTCTTGGTCCGCGTAGAGGCCGCCCCGATCAACCCGTCAGATCAAGGCGTGATGTTTGGTTGGTCCTCAATGGACAAGGCCACATCAACAGGCACAGGCGCCGACACGGTGCTTAAAGCGCCAGTGTCAGAGCACGGCATGGACGTGATGAAGGCCCGCGTTGGCCAAGACCTGACCATTGGTAACGAAGGCAGCGGTACTGTTGTTGCTGCTGGTGAAAATGCTCAAGAGCTTATGGGCAAAGTGGTTGGCCTGATGGGCGGCGAAATGTATGCGCAATACCGCCTTGTGAAGGCTGCGATGTGTTTGCCGCTAGGGCCGGATCATACCGCAAAAGATGGTGCCGCCTGTTTCGTCAACCCGCTGACGGCGTCGTCTATGGTCGAAGTCATGCGGCTTGAGGGGCACACAGCCCTTGTTCATACCGCCGCCGCGTCGAACTTGGGCCAGATGTTGAACCGCATCTGTCAAGCTGACGGTGTGCAACTGGTTAATGTCGTCCGCTCTGCGGCGCAGGAAAAATTGTTGCGCGATATGGGTGCAGAGTATGTCGTGGATAGCTCGAAAGACAGCTTTATGGCTGATCTCACAGATGCCGTACACGCATCTGGTGCGACATTGGCCTTTGATGCGACGGGTGGCGGACGCTTGGCGTCTGATATCCTAAGCGCGATGGAAGCGGCAGCAGCACGCACACCTGGTGCCTACAGCATCTACGGGTCCGTGAAGCATAAACAAGTCTATCTCTACGGTGCTTTGGACACGTCCGAAACAATCCTGACACGCGGCTATGGTATGGCGTGGGGCGTTAGCGGATGGTTGCTGCCAAACTTCCTTGCCCGTGTCGGTCAAGAGGTTGCTGGACGGATGCGCGCGCGGGTTGTCGCGGAACTCACAACGACCTTTGCGAACGATTACTCTGACGAGATTTCGCTCGCCGACGCACTGCAAGCCGACGTCGTGGCACGCTACAATGCTAAAAAGACAGGCGCTAAGTTCCTGATCAACCCACAGCTTCCGTTGTAACGCGGTCGTTAATTAGTTTGCTAATAAGCGCTCCAGCACAATGTCGTGTTGGGGCGCGTTCTGCGTTTTAATGCGGTCCGGCAGGACGGTCAGCCACGAGCCCGATTAACGACCCTTGGGGTTTCGGGAAAACTTTGCTCGCGAAGTATCCCGCATAAATTATTGCGCCTCCTGCGTGAAATGTGCGAAAGCCCAGTCGAATACTCGGGAGTCACATATCCGCGACAAAAGCACGCCGCGTGCTCATGCGATATCTCTTACCGTTCTTGGCACCTGCAACTGGTGCGGTTTCGTAGAAAGCTATCGCCGTGCAAACACCTTATTATCTCATCGACAAGTCACGCTTGCTGCCCAATCTCGAAAAGATCGCGTGGCTACGTGAGGCGTCAGGTGCAAAATGCCTGCTCGCGCTCAAGTGCTTTGCCACATGGTCGGTCTTTGATTTCATGGCCGAGTATATGGACGGGTCGACGTCGTCATCTTTGTATGAAGTCCGCTTGGGCCACGAGAAATTTTCGGGCGAAACCCACGCCTATTCCGTGGCTTATGCGGATCACGAGATTGATCAGGTTTTGGCATGTTCGGACAAGATTATCTTTAATTCGATCGGGCAGTTAACCAAGTTCGCGGGGCAGTCTCAGGGTCATATCCGTGGACTGCGGGTTAATCCCGGCGTGTCCACGTCTGACTTTGACCTTGCTGATCCGGCGCGTCCGTTCAGCCGTTTGGGCGAACACGACCCTGCTGCGATTGACGCGGTTGCGGATCAGATCAGTGGTCTGATGTTCCACAACAACTGCGAAAACGATAGCTTCGCGCGGTTCGACGAGATGCTGAGTTTGATCGAAGACCGTTTCGGCGCGGTGATCCACAAAATGGATTGGATCAGTCTGGGGGGCGGTATCCACTTTACAGGTAAAGACTATCCGCTGGACCGCCTTGCTGCGCGGCTCAAGGCATTCGCGCAGAATTTCGGCATCCAAGTCTATCTTGAGCCCGGAGAAGCGGCGATCACGGGCGCTGCCACATTGGAAGTCACGGTGTTGGATACGATGCACAACGGCAAGAACCTCGCTATCGTTGATAGTTCTATCGAGGCGCATATGCTGGATTTGCTGATCTACCGCGAGTCTGCAAAGGTTTCCCCGAACACCGGAAATGAGCAGTGGATGATCTGCGGCAAATCCTGCCTTGCGGGTGATATCTTTGGCGAGTTCCGCTTTGATGCGCCGCTCAAGGCGGGGGATCGGCTTTCGTTTCAGGACGCGGCGGGCTACACAATGGTTAAGAAAAACTGGTTCAACGGGGTCAAAATGCCAAGCATTGCGATCCGCGAACTTGATGGCACCACACGCATGGTGCGTGATTTCAACTATGACGACTTTGCTGCGGCACTGTCATAACTCACCAAAATAAGAGGTCTCTTGGATACATGAAACGTAATGTCCTGATCATTGGCGCTGGTGGCGTCGCACAAGTTGTTGCACATAAATGTGCGCAAAATAACGACGTTTTGGGCGATCTTCATATCGCAAGCCGTACAATCGCCAAGTGTGAGGCGATCATCGCAAGCGTGCACGCCAAAGACGCAATGAAACAGGACGGTGTATTCAAGGCCCATGCTGTTGACGGGATGGACACTGCTGCGGTGACCGCATTGATCACCGAAACGGGTGCGCAAATCGTGATTAACGTGGGCTCGCCTTTTGTGAACATGACGGTGCTCGAGGCCTGCATCCAAACGGGTGCCGCTTATATCGACACCGCGATCCACGAAGACCCGACCAAGATTTGCGAAACGCCGCCATGGTACGGCAACTACGAATGGAAACGCCGCGAAGATTGCGCCGCTGCGGGTGTCACCGCGATTTTGGGCGCTGGGTTTGATCCTGGCATGGTTAACGCGTTTGCGCGCTTTGCGGTGGACGAATTCATGGACGAGGTCACATCCATCGACATCGTCGACATCAACGCGGGCAACCACGGCAAGTATTTCTCGACCAACTTTGACCCCGAGATCAACTTTCGTGAATTTACTGGCACGGTCTATAGCTGGCAGCAGGGCGCGTGGCAGGAAAACAAGATGTTCGAAGTGGGCCGCGAATGGGACTTGCCCGTCGTCGGCAAACAAAAAGCCTATATGTCCGGCCACGACGAGGTGCATTCGCTCGCCGCAAACTACCCGCAGGCCGATATCCGGTTCTGGATGGGCTTTGGCGATCACTACATCAACGTTTTTACGGTCCTGCAAAACCTTGGCCTGTTGTCCGAGCAGCCAGTGACCACGGCAGAAGGCCTCGAAGTGGTGCCGCTTAAGCTTGTCAAAGCTGTGTTGCCTGACCCGTCCAGCCTCGCGCCGAATTACACGGGCAAGACCTGCATCGGCGATCTGGTCAAAGGCACCAAGAACGGCGAAGAAGTCGAAGTCTTTGTCTACAACGTGGCCGATCACAAAGACGCCTATAACGAAGTTGGCAGCCAAGGGATTTCCTACACCGCAGGCGTCCCTCCGGTGGCTATGGCAATGCTGATCGCGGAGGGCACATATGACAAAGGCGTCATGATGAATGTCGAAGAGTTGGACCCCAAACCGCTGTTCACCCTTCTCGACACCATCGGCCTGCCAACCCGCGTCAAAGACGCGAATGGCGACCGTGAATGGAACGCGGCTTAACTGCGCTTTAACCAGCCAGCCTCGGAAATGCGGGGCTGGCTGTTCGCATTGGTTTCGACGGGACGCCGGAGACTGGTACTGATGTGCTCCTGATCGCAAGAGGATTCACCGATGCCTGAAAATGCCGCTGACGCTGTTATAGGCCTGTATCAGGACAACGCGCCATCTTGGAATGATCAGCGGAACCAAACCCTTTTTGAGCAGCCTTGGCTCGATCGCTTCCTTGCCCTCACACCGGCGGACGGGCGCAACATTCTGGATCTTGGGTGTGGCACGGGGCAACCGATTGCGCGGTATTTTAATGACAACAACTGTCAGATCACCGGCGTTGACGCTGCCGTTGCAATGACTAAGCTTGCGCGTGAGACCTTTCCTGAGCAGACATGGATCACCGCTGATATGCGCAACTTTCAGTCCTTGGGTAAATTTCATGGCGTGATAGCGTGGCACAGCTTTTTCCATCTTAAGCCTGACGATCAGCGCCCGATGTTCAAGACCTTTAGCCGTCTGTGCTACCCCGGCGCTGCGCTGATGTTTACCAGCGGCACATCGCTGGGCGAAGCAATCGGGACATATGCAGGCAAACCTTTGTATCATGGAAGCTTAGACAGCACCGAATATCGTCGCTTGTTGCAGGAGAATGGCTTTGATGTGATTGGTCACGTTAAAGAAGACCCAACATGCGGTGGTGCGACGATTTGGTTGGCGCAGAAGGTTTGAACGGCGACTGAAGGTTCGGAGCGGTCAAGCGCTACAAAAGCGTGGATCGTTTAAATCTGACGCGCTGCAGAATCACCAAGGGCGCTGACGCCCCACCTGCAACCCAAAGCTGTATCCAAATCTCATTCACCGCAGTATATTTTCGCAAATTCTTTCCAGTAATGCGGGAAATACCTCTTCCAGCGCTTTACCCTAGCGAAACACTCAACTATGACATTTTCGTGAACCGGTGCCATCCAGACTTCGTCAAGACAGCATATGCCGAGTGTTGTAATTGATGGAGAACTGCCATGTCTGCGCCCAAGACGCCGTCCAATACCTTAAATGCAAAGCCAAAAGCTTTGGGGAAACCACTTGTCAGTCTGTCTGCGGCTGCTGTGTGTTTTGCCAGTGCGGCCTATGCGCAGACCAGCGCTGATTCTGGTCTTGTCGTTCTACCTACGGTTGATGTCGAGACGACCCAAGCCCCTGCCCCGCAGGTCAGCGCGCCACGCGCATCAACGACCCCGACAGTGACGGATGCCCAACGTCGCGCCCAAGCTGCCGCTGCCGCAGCGGCAGCCGCCCGTGCAGAAGCTGCCGCCGCCGAGGCCCGCGCCCAAGCCGAAGCTGCAGCAACAGCGCAACGCGCAGAGGCCGCACGCCGCGCCCAAGCCGGTGCAAACCCTTACGCCGATCCAGATGCGCCATTGCGTGCCTCAACCATCTCGAACAGCCGCGTCCAAGGTCCATTGTTGGAAACACCGCGCACAGTGACAGTTGCGACCGAGGAATACCTAGACACCACAAACACCACGTCGATCCGCCAGTTGGCGCGGTCCACACCGGGTGTGTCGCTGGGCTTTGGTGAAGGTGGTAGTTCGTTCGGGGATAACCTTTATATTCGCGGCTTCCGTGCCAACAACGACGTCTATGTAGACGGCGTGCGCGATTCAGGTCTGGCGGTGCGCGAGACATTCAACTCCGAGCAAGTCGAGATCGTCAAAGGTCCATCCGGGTCGATCGCAGGTCGCGGGACAACTGGTGGTGCGTTGAACATCGTCACAAAACGTCCACAAGACGTTGACTTCCAACAGACAACTTTTGAATTTACCGATGCTGGCACGCTGCGCACGACGCTGGATTACAACTGGGCGCAAAGCGATCAGCTGCAATTCCGTATCAACGGCATGTTGCAAGACGGCGAAGTCGCTGGCCGCGACGATGTGTACGACGACCGCCAAGGTCTCGCGCTGGCTGCCCGTTACAAGGTGAACGACAACATCACAGTTGATGCAGATTACAGCTACACCAAATTCGACCAGATGCCGGATTGGGGCGTGGGCTACATCACCGACCCAGACGGGCTTGGTATTTCCGAAGGCCCGATTACCGAATCCGGTGTGTCGCGCGACACGTTCTACGGCATCGACGGACGCGACTTCCAAGAGTTCGAGCAAAACACCATGAGCGCGAAAGTGACGTGGGATTTGAACGCGACGACCACGCTGACCAATACGCTGCGCGGTGTGTCATCCGTGAACGACTACATCATCACAGCGCCGAGCCGTGTGAATGATAACGGCTCAACGGATGTGGCGGATTGGACCGTCGGGACAAGCGTGAAGTCGCGCTATCAAGAAACTGACGTCTATTCCAACACCACCGAGATCGCGGGCAAAGCGGCGTTCCTTGGCTATCAGCACAGCTACGTGGCGGGTGTCATGTTGCAATCTGAGAGCCTGAAGCGCGCCAGCTATGAAGACCTGCAATCCGAGGACTTTCCCATCGGTGAAAGCGGCTGTACCCTGCCTGCGCTCAACCCCGACCCATCCCGGTGCTGGAACGGATCGTCACCCGTGCGCGGTGATTTCAGCACCGAAGTCGATGTAACAACCACCTCTGCTTACGTCACGGACCGCGTCACCCTTTCGCCACGTCTGATCTTTGATGCGGGCCTGCGGGTCGATCATTACGAGACAACGGCTTCTGGCACTAGTCGCGGCGTAGATTTTGATCGCGAACGGTCTGACACAATGCTCAACGGGAACCTTGGGCTGACCTATAAGCTACAGGATAACTGGACCGTTTACGGTGCTGCGGGCACGTCTACCAACCCGATGGGCCAAGAAATCGAAGCGGGCGGCGGATCTTACGGCGGTCTGGATGCCAACGGCGAACTGCTTGATCCTGAACGCAACACATCGCTTGAAATCGGGACAAAGTACGAGTTGAACGAACACCTGTTGTTCACAGCCGCCCTGTTCCAGACAACCAAACACAATGGCATGGAAACCTTTGACGGCGTCACGGACTCGACGCTGGAATACCGGATGTCGGGCATTGAGTTGGGTGTCGCAGGTCGTGTTGCGGATAAATGGGGCCTCTACGGTGGTGCTGTGTTTATGCAGTCCGAAATCTTGGACAGCCTCGACGATACCTTGGTCGGCGAACAGATCGCGACAGTCGTGAACGAACAGTTCAACCTGCTCGCAACATACGATTACGATGATCGTCTGATGTTGGGCGCACAGATCAACTGGGCTGGTGACGTTGACCTTGGCACAACTGCGCCAAACGGGAACAAACTGCCGTCCTATATGACTGTTGATCTGGTGGCGTCTTATGATGTCAGCGACAACGCTGCGATCCGCTTTGGTGTGAAGAACGCATCGGACGAGACATATTACGACACCGCCTACCGTTCCGGCGAGCCGTTCACATATGTCGCCCCCGGTCGTGAAATCTGGGCTGCCATCGACGTGAATTTCTAAAGTTCCCAAGCCAAACATGCGCGCGCGGGCAGGCTTTTGGTTTGCCCGCGCCAATTCAATCCAAAGAGGCACATCATGCTGATCACTATTCCCGACGTCTTTACCCCCGAAGAAGTCCGCACAATCCGCGACCAACTCGACACTGCCGCTTGGGACAACAGCAACAAAACGGCAGGTGTGCAAAGCGCCGAAGTCAAACATAACCAGCAATTAGATGCCAAGGACGCAACCGCGCAGAACCTTGGTAAACTGATCCTCGAACGGCTGGGCCATACGCCGCTGTTCCTGTCGGCGGCCCTGCCCCTGAAAATTCTGCCGCCTTTGTTTAACCGTTATGAGCAAGGCGAGACCTTTGGCCTGCACGTGGATAACGCGATCCGGTTGAACCTTTACAACGGCGAACATATCCGCACTGATCTGTCGATGACCCTGTTTTTCTCGGAACCCGAGGAATACGACGGTGGCGTGCTGGAAATCGAAGATCATTACGGCACGCAAAGCGTCAAGCTCCCCGCAGGCCACATGGTCCTCTATCCGTCCACATCGCTGCACCGCGTTACCCCTGTGACACGCGGCGCGCGGGTGTCGTCGTTCTTTTGGCTGCAAAGCATGATCAAAGCCAACGAGCAGCGCACAACGATGTACGAGTTGGACCAAACCATTCAAACACTTGCCGCCCGCTTTGGCACCAATGACCCCGAAGTCGTGCGTCTGACCGGGATTTACCACAATCTGATCCGCACTTGGTCCGAGGTTTAACATGACCATCCTAACCGCATCCTTTAGCCTCGTCTTTGCTGATTATCAGACGCAAGTGACCCACTGGCTCGCCACCGCTGGCGAAGACCACATGTCCCCTGTTGGCATGTTCATGGCCGCTGACGTCATCGTCAAAACCGTGATGTTGATCCTGATTGTAGCGTCGGTTCTGGTATGGGCGATTTTTGCGGCGCGGCTGATCCTGCTGATCGCGGCGCGTATCCGGCTACGGCGTAACTACCGCGTGCTGGACCGCGCGGGCCATCTGGACCGCAATGGCCCGTTTCGCAAAGGCGGCGGTGTCGTAGGGGCAATGGTTCGCGTGGCCATGAGCGAGATCACAGCGTCGCAAGGGGCCGATCGCGCGGGCATAAAAGAGCGCACCGACAGCGCCTTGTCGCGGATTGAAGCAGGCGCAGGACGCGGGATGCAACGCGGCACCGCACTGCTGGCGATCACCGGATCATCCGCGCCGTTCATCGGATTGTTCGGCACCGTGTGGGGCATCATGAACAGCTTTGTGTCGATTGCCGAAACCAACACGACAAACCTTGCCGTCGTGGCCCCCGGTATCGCAGAAGCATTGTTGGCCACGGCGATGGGACTTGTTGCGGCGATCCCTGCTGTGATTTTCTTTAACCTGCTGGCACGGTTCAACGGGGCGTATAAAGCAATGCTCGCTGACGCCTCCGCGCTGGTCAGTCGGCACCTGTCGCGTGATCTGGACCTTGCGGCAATGACACCGCAGGCTGAACCAGAGGCCGCCATTGCGGTGGACACCCCAGCCCCAGTGGTCGCAACTCCAGCGCTACAGGCGGCAGAATAATGGGCGCACGATTAGGTATCGGTGACGACGACGATCTCACGGAAACATCCGAGATCAATGTCACGCCATTCATCGACGTGATGCTGGTGCTGTTGATCATCTTCATGGTCGCAGCCCCCTTATCGACCGTGGATATTCCAGTTGAATTGCCCGTCGCCACAGCAGAAGCACCCGTGCGCCCGTCTGAACCGGTGTTCGTGACCATCAAAGAAGACCTGTCCATCGTTGCTGGCGAAAACACTGTGACGCTAGAGACGTTGAACTTTGAAATCGGCATTCTGACGGGATTGAACCGCGACGAACGTATTTACCTGCGGGCGGATAAATCGGCACCTTACGGCGAAGTTGTGAATGTTATGAACACGTTGCAGCGCGAAGGTTATGTGAAAATCGGGCTTGTCGGATTGGACGAATCCGCAGCACCACCTGAAGAAGACACAACCGCCCCATGAGCCTCGTTTACACATCTCGCCAAGGGTTTGCGCCACTGGTCGCACTGGCGATTGGCGGCAGTCTAGCGCTTCATGTGTGGGGGCCTGCTATGATCGTTAAGCGGTATGAAACGCCAGAGATGGTGCCGCAACCGCAAGACGATCTGGGCATCCAAGGTGCGATCATGTTTGACCTGTCCGACGTGATCGCTGCCCCCTCTGAAACCTCTGAAGACAGCATCGCGGTCACGGAATCCGTCGCGGCCCCCACGGTCACGGAATCGCCCGAGTATGTCGATCCGGCGAAAGCAACCGACGCACCGATCTTGCAGCAGATCCCTTACGCGGTTGAGGACGACAGCCTGAAATTCGCCGTCGCAGCCCCCGAGACAGAGACTGAAACCGACGCTGCCGCCACCGATCTGGCGCAAGAATACGACGAGGAAATGATAGACAAGCCCAGCTCGGCAGGTGCGGACGACGTGGTCGAAACAATCGCTGCGCAGTCCGGCGTCGCCTCGGATGCCACCGCCGATCAGGTCCAAGCCGAAGACGAAGGCATTTCAGCAGAGCAAATGGCCGAAGTCACCGAATGGCAGAAAAGCATCGTGCTGCGCATCGCCCACGCCAAAACCTACCCCTCCGAGGCGCGGCGCGACGGTATCGAAGGCGAAGTGCGCGTGGCCTTTGAAATGGACCGCTACGGCGCAATCATATCGCGGCGGATCGAGACGTCTTCGGGTCACGAAATCCTAGACAATGCAGCGCTGCAAGTCCTTGATGAAATCGGCAAAATGCCCACGCCACCCAACCATCTGGGCGGCGACATATTTGCAATGCTGATCCCGTTTAACTTTGCGATTAAAAGATAGGTTGAAGTTTTTGAACGGCGGCGACCTAGGACCGCAGCAGTTGACCCTGTTCGGTCATAGCTACGTCAGCCTTACTGCACCCACATATATCGCTTGCTATTTGCAGTTCTGCTCTGTAATTATGCATCTTCGCAATCAAACAGAATTGCGCCTAAAACGCTAAAAATTGCTCAATTTAGCGTATCTTGCCTACCTACCACACCATTTAATTGTCTTCTTTAGCCGCCGACTGGGTGCTTGTTCTCAGTTCACGCCGCTCTCTTCATTTTTGCTAGTTTGAATTGTCGAACGACATATGTGACGGCGTATTTTCAGGCCGTTTTTTCGAAATCGATTTGTGCCCTCTCGATGTTCACGCGCGTGTCTCGCACGTGGAGATATCATGGGCGTGGCGGCTTTGCGTCCAAGGGCATGAGGTCGAAAAAGATTGACCCTATTTTGGACAAATACCTGCTTTTCACGCCAGGTCCTGTGAACGTGGCTGCTTCGTTACGGCACGCAATCGGCAAAGAAGATATCTGCCACCGCGAGCCTGACTTTGACAATCTGTTGACGAGCATCGAACAAAAGTTGCTGACGCTGTTCGAGATCAAAAAGCGCAATCGTTACCGCGCTGTTGTCATCACCGGTTCGGGGACCGCTGCGAACGAAGCGATTTTGTCGTCGGTTGTCGGGAACGGCTCGATTTTGATCCTGTCGAATGGCGAATTTGGCGAGCGTCTGCACAAGACGTCGGTTATTCACAACAAGCGTACCCATCTGCTACAGCAGCCTTGGGGGATGCCTTTTGATACTGATCAGATCGCAACGTATCTCGCCGCCCATAAGATCGATGTGATCGCGATGGTGCATCATGAGACGTGCTCTGGAATGCTGAACCCGCTTGCGGTGATCGGTGGGTTGGCAAGGGCGCATGGCGCGATCTTTGTGGTCGATGGTGTGAGTTCTGTTGGTGCCGAAGTCATTGATATGGCGGGTTGTAACATCGCGTTTTGTTCGAGCTCCAGCTCCAAGGCAATCGGGTCTTATCCGGGGTTGTCGTTTGTCATTGGGCGCAAAAAGCAGTTCAAAAAGCTGAAGTTTCATGTCGCCAAAACGACGTATCTGAACCTTGCGACGTTTTATGGTTTTCTGAAACAACATGGCCAAACACCGAATACACCCGCTGTGCCGTTGTTTTTCGCCTTGGAACAGGCGCTTACCAATATTCTGACCGAGGGCGTCGCAAACCGTTTTGCACGGATACGCGCGCGCGCTGACCAGTTGCGCTTAGGGATGCGAAAACTGAACCTCGAATTCGTTTTGGACGAAGCAACCATGTGCACGATCCTGACCACAGTAAAGGTGCCGCCGTCGATTTCGGTCCGCGATCTGCGCGACAGATTGCGCGAGAAATCGATCATCATTTACGAAGGCAAAGGCTGCTTTGCAGGCAAGGTGTTTCAAGTCGGCAATATCGGCGAGTTGTCTGATCGTGACATCCAGTTCTTCCTCAGCACGCTGCGCGACGTCTTACTCAAATTGCAGGCAGAGGCGGCCGATGTTGTGGCCCCAATCCGCACCAAGGCTGTCATTCCATCAATCGTGGCACGCGCAATGCCAACACGCGCAAAGGTACGGTCATGACAGGCAAAATCACACAGCTTTGGGCTACAAAAACCAAAGATGACGAATGGTGGTCATCGTTTGTGACAGCACCGCTTGGGATTGTAGCGAACGTGTGGGCCGTTGATATTCCCGCAATCACACCGAACCGGATCACCGCCGCGTCATTTGCGGTCGCTGTGGTTGCGACCCTGTGCATTTTGATCGGCGGTATTGGGTGGTTTATTGCGGCGGCTATACTGATCCATCTCAGTCACATCCTTGATTGTATGGACGGCCAGATGGCGCGTTATCGCAAGGTATCTTCGCCTGTGGGCAGCTACTTTGACCGCCTTACGGATCAGGTTCAGGTGACGCTATGGTTTGGTGCGGCGGGATATGCGGCCTATGCGCAAACACTAAGCGTCGTGCCTGTGTTCCTCGCCCTGGTCGGTATCTCGTTTTATGGGCTGCGCGGATATGTGAAGTACATTGCGTTAGAGATCGAAACAGCCCTTGATCCTGAATATCCCGCAAAGATGGCATTGCGCAAAAAGCGGGACCCTGTGGCCGGATTAGGCTTTGGCCTCACAGCCAATGTGAAATGGTTCATCAAAGAACAGGCCAAGGTGCTGGACTGTGACGAGGGTGTGTTCATCTTTATGTTGTCAGTGGCGCTGATCTTTGACCAATTGACCCCCATGCTGTGGATTTTCGCAGCAAGTCAGCTGTATTGGGGCACCCTGAAAGCGTGGCAGCGCGGTATGAATATCGATGCAAACCAAAAGCTTGCGATCCAAAAGTAACTTTTCGAAACGCTGATCAAGTCAGGACGAGACCTATGAAATACGACAACAATCGCCCACCTATGGCCGTTATTCTGGCCGCTGGCATCGGATCGCGCCTCAGCCCGTTAACGGACAAAAGCGCCAAGTGCCTTTTGTCCGTCGGTGGCTCTGTCATTCTAGAGCGGATGATCCGCAATTGCCTTAGCTGTGGCATGTCCCAATTTGTGCTGGTGCTGGGCCACCGTGCCGAAGAGATCAAACAGTTCGTCGACAAGACGTTTCGCGGCATCCGCGTCACCTATGTAATCAATGACCGATATCGCGATACCAACACAGGCTATTCGCTGATGCTTGCCTCATCTGTTGTGGGCAATGCCGAGTTCATCAAATTTGACGCTGATGTCGTGTTTGACACCAAGATTTTACGCGGCTTGGTTGATAGCGCTTTGCCGAACGTGCTGTGCATTGACCGCAATATCGCACTGGCTGATGAAGAGGTGAAGGTAATCGCAGACGAGCAACTGCGCGTCAGCGAGATTGGCAAATCGGTCGACCCTGAAACCGCACTCGGTGAATCCATTGGTATCGAGAAAATCAGCGCGGTCACGGGGCCACTGCTGTTTGCCGAGCTGAAGGAAATGATGGAAAGCCCTGCCCACGCACAGGACTATTACGAGGCCGCCTATGCGCGGTTGGTTGATAAAGGGTTACCGTTTCACGCGCTGGACATCACAGGCTTGAAATGGACCGAGATCGACACCGTCGAAGATTTTGCGGCCGCCAATGCGAAGTTTGGATCACCCGTCATGACCGTATCGCGCGGACAACAACGGGCGATGGACGAGGCAGACGCGAACGCACAGCGCCGCAAGTAGGCACATACACCCATTCATTCCGCGTCTTTGACGGACGCGCGATGCATACCGCAGCCTCTCTTTGCCGAAACGGCAACGGATCGCTGCATTTTGGAAGGACAGACAATGGCCAAAGGTAAGAACAGCAACAAAGAGTCCAAGAAACCGAAGCAAGAAAAGCCGAAAGTCTCTGCGACGGCGAATTCTAATGCTGGAAAACCCCCGATCTCTATCGCGGGTAAAAAGGTAAAATAAGCGCGTGCGATTGACCGGATTTGTGCTGTTAATCAGCAGTTAGCCGAGGTGGTCAATCAGCGTAGCTATATCGAAGGCATTGGTACTCAAATGTGAGAGTGCCAATGCGCTATGGCTTAGGTCTCGAATTGATTGATCCGATGGCAAAACTTCGCAGGGGGTTAACACCCTGCCCCGTGATTTTTCGGTCTATTTGTTCGCAGTCACCGTCAACGGGATCTCGCCCAGAACGACACCGCCTTGCCCCATGAAATACCGGATTTCGTAGTCACCAGCAGCGTCGGGCAAGCTGATCGATACGGGGTTACCGCTACTTGTGTAGGCATAAGACAGATACCCATCCGCGCCCGCGTTCGCGATGCCGATATAGTCGCGCGAATAATCCGGCCCTTCCCACCCCACGATGATTTCGCCTTGCGTCACAGGAACCACCTGTTCCGCGACAAGCTGTGCTTTGACCTGCGAGACTGTCACGGGCTGGCTGTAAAGGATCACGCTATCTTGCGCCTGAATGTAACGGATTTCGAATTCACCAGCTGTGGCAGGCATGATTAGTTGCAACGGCGCGCCGTCTTTTGTGTAGGTGTAATTCACGTATTGGCCACCGCCGTCGCCAACGCTGGCGACGGAAATATAGTCAAGGTCATAGTTTGGACCGGTCCATGCGACCGTGACCGACGCCCCCATAGGCGCGGTGGCGGGCGCTGTCAGGTTGGCCGCAACTTCGTTGACGGTTAGGGTTTGGCGCGACAGCACAACATTGCCTTGCGCCACGATGTAGCGGATCTCGTAGGTGCCCGCCTCGGATGGCATCACAAGGTCAAGCGGTGTGCCTTCGTTAACGTAAGTATAGTTTTCGTACTGCCCGCCCGCGACGTCAGGCTGTGCCACAGAGATGTAATCGCGGTCGTAGGCTGGACCCGTCCACCCGACCGAAACCGTTTCTCCTGCCATCGCTGTATCCGGTGCGGTCAATGATGCGCCCACGTCGCCCACCGTAATTTGGGATCGTGCGACGACGGTTTGCGCTTGATCCAAGACATAGCGGACCTCGTAATCACCTGGCTCTGACGGCATCACGAGCGTCAACGGATTGCCGTCTTTGGTGTAGGTATAGTTGATGTAAGTCCCATCTGCGGGGCCAACCGAGATATAATCACGCAGGTAATCGGGGCCATCCCAGCCGATTGTGATCGTTTCGCCTGCGGTGGCGGCTTCCGGTGCGATCAATGCGACTTTCAACGGCGTGACTGTGATTTCACGCGCTGCCAGTTCGGTCTGATTGTCATCCGAGATATAGCGCAAAAGATAGGTGCCAGCGACGGGCGGCATTTGCAGTCCATCCTCGGTCGTGTTCACGGTGTAAGTGTAGTTGATATAGGGCGTTCCGTTTTGCACGACGGCACCCACAGAAATGAAATCACGATCCGCATTTGGCCCCGTCCAATCAACCGCGATAGTCTCGCCAGCAATGGCGGTGTCTTGGGCGGTGATCGTGGCCTTTGGTTGCGGGACCGCAAGCACAACAGTCACGGTCTGCGCGGTCTCGGTGACGGTGAAATCAGCGATCGCCGCGATGTCGTTTACGGCATCATAGGCGCGAACTGTGTAGTTGCCCGCCGCAAGTTCAGTCGCATAGGACGCAGCTGCGGGTGCTGCGATATTCACACTGTTACCCCCCGAAATATCCCATGTGACCTGCGCCGTTACATCGTCGCCACCCTCGCCACGGGTCGCGCGGAAATCGATACGTGTCAAAATCGGCTCGGGGTCTGGTTGGACAACGGCGGCGACTGTCGAGAGCGCTGCCGATAATTCTTCAGCATCTGACGCGGTTAGGAACTGCCCGCCCGTCTCGTCCGCGATGCACTGCATTTGGGCCAAAGCGTCAGGTTCGGTCACGTCAAAGCCAACCACATGCGCCGTGAAGTCGATGCCAGCCTCGTTCAACGCGCGGGCTGCAGCACATGGATCGGGATTACAGGTCTCAATGCCGTCTGAGACGAGGATGACCGTGGCTGCGACTTCGGTATAGCGAAGCGCCTGTGCCGCCGCGATAATCGCGTCCGTCATCGGTGTTTTGCCGCGCGGGCTGATGGCGTTCACAGCGGCGAGAATTTCGCTGGCAGAGTTCGGAACCGGTGCCACGATGGTTTCGATATCGGCGCAATTCCCGCGCTCGCGGTGACCATAAACGGTCAGCCCTAGGTTCTCGTCCGGCGGAAAGTCAGCAAGGATCTGGCCAACAACATCGCGGGCAATCACGATTTTATTCACCCCGTCAATCTGGCCCCACATTGAACCGGACCCATCCAGAACGAGGATGGTGTTGGTGCGATCTTGGGCGGTAGCGAGGTTGGGAATAAAGCTAAGGCAAATGAGCAAGGCGGATAAAAAACGCACAGTAAGTCCTCTCGAAAAGAAGATTTATGGTCGAAGGGTGCGCTCTATTTGACGCAGGGTCAAGGACGTCGTGGATTGCGTGTCAGGATCGCGCTGAAGTCGAATTGCGCGCATTGCGGCACCGGACCGAGCAATAGCGCACATCCTCCCAGTTCTTTTCCCACTTCTTGCGCCAGCTAAAGCTACGCATACAGATCGGGCATATCTTTTGCGGCAAGTTACACTTTTTCATCGGCTGCGATCTGCTTGAAAAACCTGTCGGTATCCATTCGGATCGCATCCCGCTTGTCGTCTGACATGCGATCTAAGGTTTTGTACATAAAACCCATCCTTGGATTGCCGCGCAGTTTGTCTGCGTTCCGGTCGATAAAATCCCAATACAGATAGTTGAAAGGGCATGCGTTGGGTCCGTTTTTAACCGTGTGTTTATACCGACATGACCCGCAATAATTCGACATTTTGTTGATATAAGCGCCGCTGGCTGCGTATGGTTTTGACGCCATCACCCCGCCGTCTGCGAACAGGATCATGCCGCTTACATTGGGCAATTCGACCCATTCATAGGCGTCGGCGTAAACGAGCAAGTACCAGTCATTGACCTGTTCGGGGTCCAATCCCGCGATCAAAGCGAAATTGCCCAAGACCATCAGACGTTGAATATGATGGGCGTATGCGTTCTGTTTGGTCTCGGTGATGCACTGCCGCATGCAGTTCATTTGCGTGTCTGCGGTCCAGTAGAATTCGGGCAAAGAGCGATTGGCATCGAGCGCATTCATCGTCTTGTAATCAGGCATTTTCAGCCAATAAATCCCGCGCACATATTCGCGCCAGCCTAAGATTTGGCGAATGAAACCTTCCACCGCGTTCAGCGGTGCGTCCCCTTCATGATAGGCGGCTTCGGCGCGGGCGATGCATTCCAGCGGCGTCAAAAGCCCGCAGTTCAAATAGAGCCCGATGTGACTGTGATACATCCAAGGCTCGTCTTGGATCATCGCGTCTTGGTAATCGCCAAACATGGCGAGCCGTTCGTCGACAAACATGTCCAAGGCTTGCAAGGCCCCGTCGCGTGTCACCGCAAAATGAAACGGGTCGATGTTACCGAAATGATCCGCAAAATGGTCCGTCACTAGCGTGATGACGTCTTCTGTGATCGCGTCAATCTCTGCGTGAAACGGCGCAGGCACAGACAGATTTTTGGGCGGCGATTTCCGGTTGTCGGCGTCATAATTCCACTGTCCGCCGATTGGCCCGTCGTCTGTCATCAGCACGCCGTATTTCTGGCGCATCTCGCGATAGAAATACTCCATGCGAAGCTGTTTTCGGTCTGTCGCCCATGTCGCAAATTCTTCTGTCGTACACAGGAACCGGTCGTCAGGGCGGATGGACACAGGGGTCCCGATCTCGTCGGCCCATTGCTGCATATCCATCAGCAAACGGTGTTCGCCCGGCGACGTGACAATGACTTCGTCAATGCTATGTTCGTTCATGAGACGTGCGACTTCGCCGCGCAATGACCCTGTATTTTCGGGGTCGTCATAATGCACGTATTGCACGTTGAACCCATCGGTTTTGAGGGTCTGCGCGAAATGGCGCATCGCTGAAAACAAGAACACGATCTTCTTCTTGTGATGTTTGACGTAGGTCGCTTCCTCGCGCACCTCGCACATCAAAATCATGTCGTCTTTGTCGGCGTCAGCGAGGCTGGACATCGATAAAGACAGCTGGTCGCCTAAGATCAGTCGCAGTTTCATTGCGGTGTCCCTTCTATATCGTCTGGTAATCGCGCCACGAACACGAGCGCCAACAGCTTGAGTGCACAGGGAAATAGCGCGTAGAGCACGTTCAGCGACAGCACGGCCTCTGCAGTATTCTGCACACCGGGCGTGAACTGAGCGAGTTGAAGCGCGGGCAAAACGATTGCCGCTGCCACCGCCAATGAGATCTTAGCGGCAAAAGCCCAAACGCCAAAACCGATGCCTGTTGCGACCCCTTTCTTGACCAGTGCTGTGGCAAATAATGCAGGCAGGATCACCATGTCCGCGCCCAAGGCGGCCCCCGACACCAGACATATTACGCCGAACTGCCACGCCGCACCTGCTGGCAGAAAGAAGGCACCGATGAATGATAAAATCGCAAAGCTCATCGCACAGAGCAGAACCTGACGAGCGCCAAGGTTTGCTGCGAGCTTTGACCAAATTGGTGCGGACAATCCGGCGGCCAAGAAAAACAATAACAGGAACAGCCCTGATAAGTCCGGTAGGCCTAACCTGTCCTCGACAAAGAACAAAAACAGCGTCGAGGTGACAGCAACGGGTAGCGCGTTGAGTAATGCAATCACAAGCAGCTGAAGGATCGTCGGCTGAAACAATGCGCGGAACGGCTGGCTTGCGGTTTCCTGCGCTGCAATCGGCACCCAAAACGATTTACTGACGCGCCAGACAATCAGCGACGCCGCGACCAGAAGCGCCCCAAAGATCGCGTAGGCCTGCAACGCGCCAAAATAGATACCAAGCACGCCGGGAGCGATGACGGCCACCACGATCCCCGCAAGCGCGCCCGTCTCGCGCAAACCAGCGAACCGCAGGTGTTCGGCGCGTCCGTTATTGCCAATCAGTTCAGCGCCTTGGCCGTAGAAAAGGATGGTCCCAAGGCTAAAGGCCGTGAAGACTAGAACCAGCCCAACAGTCAGGCCAAATACGTCTGGCTGCATCACAAAGGCGATGAAAAACCCAAGGCCCATGCCCGCAAAGGCAAGTGCCGCGAATAGCGCGCGCTTTGTCCGAAACTTATCAATCAACCGCCCGAGCAGCGGATCTTGTATAAAGTCCAAGGCGCGAAGCCCGAACAGAATAACCCCAATTGTCCCCAACCCGATGCCAAGCTCTGCGGCGTACCGTGGCAGATGGATATAAAGCGGGATGCCAGCCGAGGACAGAAATGCGGCGACGGCAGGAACTGTTAATCGGTTATTCATGATATCTCCAAACACACTTAATTTACGCATCAAGCGCGTGTTTGGATCATTTTACGAGATAGGGATGTGGCGCGGTGTTTGCGATTTTGGCTTTATGAAACCGCCTTTTTGGTTTTAGCCTTTTAGCAACGCACTCTGCACCGCGTCATCCCACCCCAGATAGAACGTATCCTGCTCGCGGATAATCGGACGCGCCATCACTTTTGGGCGGGCGTTAATCTGGGCCTCAGCTTCGGAGTTCTTCAGCCAATCATTGAGTGCGCGGTAATCATTCGAGGTGCGATCCACCAGTTGGTCGCCAAACTCTGCGATCAATTCGTCCAGTTCGGTTTCGGTCAGCGGTTCTGCTCTGACATCACGAAATGTAATTTCCTTGCCGTCCGCTTCCAAGGCTTTGCGTGCCTTTTGGCAAATCGCACAGGTGGGCAATCCATAGATAATCATGTCGCAAACTCCTTTGGCGCATAGCTGACCATCTTGCATCGACCGCGGCGATGCAACCGGTTCATGCATCCCTGCCCCAATGCACACCTTGGTTGCACGACGAGTTTTTGCGGCATCTGCAACAAAGAGACAGCTTTCGGTTGCTGTGTTATGCTTGCAAGGTATCCGTGTAATGAGGTCATTCATGTTAACCACAACCCGCGTAATTCTAATCCTACTTGGCGTGTCGGCTATCGCAATCGGACTGATGGTCGTAGTCTTCGGAGCAGACGCAACGGCACGTATTTTCAGTGACACTATTGGCATGGCGATAGGATCGACGCCCTATGCTGGCGGATTGGAACACGTCAATGTTGACAGCGAAATGCGGTTTTTTTCGGTGTTCTGGATTGCTTATGGCGCAGTGCTTTTGTGGCTTTCAACGAGACTAGTGAGCCACGCACAATGGGTCTATGCCGCAATCGCCCTGTTCTTTTCGGGCGGCGTCGCCCGTCTATTTTCGCTTGCGTCACTTGGCTGGCCAGACCCGTTGTTCATGGGTCTTATGACGATTGAACTGGCTGGTCCAATCATTGTCGCGGGAATTTTTACCCTTGGTCTACGCGCAAGAAAATGAGCGTCACCGCGCCTTGTGTTGCATAATAAAGTCGCTCACCGCAGCCACGCGCGCGATTTCGCTGCGTCCTTTACGTGCGATCATCCACAGATCGTGGTAGTGTTTTTGCGGCAGTCGAATGATCGCCACGTCCTGCTTGTTCGTAAAAGCATCGACGCCGGATTTGGGCAATATGGTATAGCCTAGCCCCTGTGCGACGGGCATGGGGATTTGACCGATTTGGTTCACGAAGGTGCGAACCCGCAGGCGGTCCGCCCCTTTGTAATCCTTTGGGAAGTTCAGCGAAAACAGATCATTCGCGTAGGCGTAGCCGTCTGGATGCGCGACAAAACCGAGGTCGTTCAGCATTTGCAGATCAAACGTTTGCCCTGCCAAAGATCGCGGCACGACAAGACACAATTCTTCACGCCCGAGTGCGACGGCCTCTAGTCGCGGATGGTTGATCGGTTCGGCAATGACGCCCAGATCAAAATCTCCGCTCAGAACGGAAGTCACAATGCCGCCGTGCGGCGCGGCGGTGACGTTAATTACAAGTTCGGGCGCGTGCTGCATCCGGTTGAGCAGATGCGGATAAAGCCACATTGCAAAGCTGCCGGAACAGCCGATACTGATCTCGCCGACGTCTGGACGATCGACTTGGATCGCGTCCTGAAGGGCGCGTTCTTGCTGGCGTCGCGCGGTCCCAATCGCCAACACCGCTTCGCCTGCGGGTGTCAACGTAAACGACTTTCCATCCTTTAAGATCAGCGGCTTGCCGACTTGCGACGCGAGCTTGTTCAAGTGTTGCGACACGCCCGGTTGGGTCATCCCCAACAGGTCCGCCGTGCGTGTGAAATGCCCGACTTCGCAGAGCGTCGTAAAGGTGTCCAACCACGTAGCGTTTAGCATGTGAGTCTCACATATTTATGAAAACCATATCGAATGATAATTTTTAATACAGGCGTAGTCCATCTAAATCACGTTCAACACTACAAAAGGAAATACCATGCAACCGACACCGCGCTCATTCTCTCACATCGGTCTGTCTGTCCCTGATTTGGACAAGGCGATCACATTCTACGGCGACGTGCTAGGCTTTTACGTCATCATGGAACCGACCGTCATTGTCGAAGACGACAGTGATATCGGCCAGATGTGCTCTGACGTTTTTGGCAAAGGTTGGGGCCGGATGCGTATCGCGCATTTGGCGACGGCTGACCGTATCGGGTTCGAACTGTTCGAATTTGAAGGAAACGAAGCACCCAGCGACAACCTCAACTACAGGCAACACGGCACGTTCCATTTTGCCATTCAGGACCCTAACCTAGAAGACCTGTTGGCCAAGATCGTCGCAGCGGGCGGAAAGCAACGGATGCCCGTGCGCGAATATTTCCCCAATGATAAACCCTACCGCATGGTCTACGTCGAAGACCCGTTTGGCATCGTCTTTGAACTGTATAGCCACAGCTATGAGCTAACGTATTCGAACGGCGCGTATTCTTGAGGTCAGAGCCTGCATGTGACCTTATTCATCATGCACCCAAGGCCGTGCTTGTTTAATAACTAAGTCCCCGTCGCGGTCGATCTTAAACTCGATATCCATTGCGAATGTCGCGTCAGTGGATCGACCGTACAACGCCCCGAAATGTGTTTGGATCAAGCGCATTTGTTCTGTCAGCACGAGCAAATCGTCGGGCTGGATCACACGGCTATCGTCGCCAATCAGCGACGACCTGCGGATATAGATCATCTCGTAGGGACGGTCAGGCGTGCCGTTCAAGTCTTTCATGATCAGCAGTTCTTCGGCAGTTTCCGCACCCGTTGGATTTGTGATCAGGTCTTCACCGATTTGTGCGTTCACATAGTAGCCGTCGAAGGTGTCGAAATAGAGATTGCGTGTGATGGCTACGCCGTTGACCCGTTCGTCGTCAAAATTCGGGTGGACAAGTACGCCCATCGCCGAGGTCAGATGATCGATGCGGTAGAAGGCACGCTCCTCAAATGCGCGAAAATTCCACAGACTGGCCCAGACTTGTTTGATCGATTTCTGGATGTGGCCTTCGCCTGCGCGGTGCGTGTAGCTGTCGTAAAGGCCCGCGCCGGTAAAGCCGATCCGGTCTTCGGCATTTGCGCTAGAGCGGCAGCGCGGTGTGGTCCCTTCTGGAAACGCGCGGTGCATCGCGTCCAACATGTCAGCCATCGGCGTAGGCATGTCGGCTGCTTTGATTAGCTTACGAAAGTCCTTGAGCATGTCTTTGCGTATCGCGGCATCGGCAATGAAATCGGCATCAGCCATCATCGCGGTGGCGTGGTCGTAGAACCCGTTGGCGATCATGAAGGTGTCGTAGAATGAAAACGGCACTGCGAACCCATCGGGCACAAATTGTGGATCAATGGCGCGGCGCAACTCTGCCACACCTGCGGCTTTGCCGCCGTAGCCATTTGCCTGGCTGAAGGTAAGATCATCAAGCGGTAGGATTGCCCTTGCCTGAATGTCACGCTCTGGGAATGTCGCATCGCGTGGACGTCTGGCGTTTTGGCTGTCACGCAATTCTTGCTGCGTCGCCTCGCGCACTTGGATTTCGTCAGGTGTCACGGCGAGCCAGATCACTTTGCCAATGAACTGATCCAATGGGGCGACTGTCGCCGCATTCCGCAGATATGCGTTGGGGATGCCGTTCTGTTGGGCGCGTAAATTCACGTGCGACAGTGGTGTTTGCGGCGCAGAGGTAATCACACCCGCGACAAGCGGCAGATCGTTCGGCAAGCGGTCATAGATCACGATATCAGAGGGTGCTGGCGGACGGCTATCAGTGTCGCTGATCACGCGCAATTCACCAACCGCCTCGCCGAGATTCAGCGGGTTGTAGTCGGTTGCCTCGAAAATTTCCGATGTCGCGATGGTCCGAATCTTGTTGGCCGCATAGGTCTCTGCCTCGCGCACAAAAAGCTGTTCCTGCATATCGCCAGACGGATGATAGGCGAGCGTTTCGCTTGCGAATGGCATTGCCGCGGCGAGCAGATGGAAACTGCGCCCGACGTGTTTGACGCTGACTGGATCCGTCGGCCAAAACTGAAGCGCATAAAGACCGGGTTCACCGTTGGGCCGCGTATAGTTGTCGAACGCAAGGATCGACCCCACCAGAAAGCGGCGTTCATCCGTAAAATACGTCACGCGGTTAAAATCCGAGATCGACAAGTCGGACACCAAAAAGTCCCGCACAAACCCATAGTGCAACGGATGCAGGTTGGAATTTATGAAAAACAACGACGGCATGTTAGTGTCGAAATCGGCCAAGACAAATTTCATTTCGCGCACACCTAGCGCACCGGGCACATCGTCACGCACAGCAAACGCATCAAACTCGGCGCGCGTTGCGAGGAAAATGGCACTATCCAAGCCTGAAATCGGGCGCGGCGGCGCAGGCGTATAGGGCATATCGATCAACGTCGGCAACGTTGGAAGGCGCGGAAAAGTCGGGGCATGGCGGATTGTCATAGCAGTCTCTCCATTGGGCTGTCCCCATATGACGATACTGCCGTGGCATTCCTTGGTGTGTCCATGTCGGTTTTTTGATTTATTTTGCGGGAGGATAGTTCTGCGCACTGGGTCTGCTGAAAATCGCGGCGATATCAGCGCCATTTCCCATAGAAAAAGGGCTTAGTGATTACTCACTAAGCCCTTGAATTCTTTGGCTCCGACGGTAGGGGTCGAACCTACGACCAATTGATTAACAGTCAACTGCTCTACCACTGAGCTACGTCGGAACACTGTATGCGCGGTCTATAGCAATGCGATTCAGAGGCGTCCAGAGGGTTCATTTGCTTTTTTCACTTTTCTCGCACTTTTTTCTCGTTTCTTCCTAAATGGCGGACTTCAAACCAAACGAAAGATCGCGTCTGGTCCGAGGTTTCCATTAACAGTGACGATCTTTTTCACATATAGATCAACGAGATGCGCCAATACGTTGCGCCCTGCTGCCCCGTGTAGGCGCGGGTCGATGTCTTGGTAGATCGCCTGCACGATTTGCATAACGTCATGTGGGCCTGCCGTCAGTTGCGCCAATATTTGCGCGGTGCGGGATTCTCTGTGGGCGATCAACTCGGTCAGCCGTGCGTGTGGGTCTGTGATCGGCGCGCCGTGGCCGGAATAATGTATACGTACGGGGATGTTTTGCAGCTTTGCGCAGGACGCGAGGAAATCGGTCATGTCGCCGTCGGGTGGTGACACCAGCGATGTTGACCAGCCCATGACCAGATCGCCCACGAACACGGCGTCATTCCATGCCAATGCGATGTGATTGCCCAGATGACCCGGAGTGTAGAGCACCTTGAGTGACCAGCCCTGCCCCGCGATGATGTCACCATCGGCGACCAGCACGTCCGGCGCGAAACTATGATCTAGCCCTTCGCCACCGCCCGCCATGCCCGCATCCGCAAGTTGCTGCATCACAGCACTGCGCCCCGCGTAGGTATCGCCAAACGCCAGAATCGGTGCGCCAACCGCATCTGCCAAAGGCCGCGCCAAGGGTGAATGATCCAGATGACTGTGCGTGACGATAATGTGCGACACGGGCCGTCCCGCAATTGCCGCCAGCAGCGCTGCAAGGTGCGCGTCGCTTTGCGGTCCGGGGTCGATAATCGCGAGCGATTGATCCCCCAGTATATAGGTATTGGTCCCCGGCCCCGTCATTGGCGACGGATTAGGTGCAAGCACTAGACCCAATTGCGGCGCGAGCGGCGTAAAGACGCCCGCTTGGGGAGGGAAATTCATGTCTGGCATCGCTTGTCACTTTTGGTTTGGCGTTATGCAGGGTAGCGTCGCCCAATGTTTCTACGTTGGATCAAAAACGCAATGCCACGTGGCATTTATGGCCGAGCCGCCCTAATCTTGGTGCTGCCAGTCGTCACGTTGCAATTGTTGGTGTCGGTGGTGTTCATTCAACGCCACTTTGACGGTGTCACCCAGTCGATGACAAGCGCTATGGCGATTGAGTTGCGGTATCTGCAATCAGAGGTCAATGCGGCGGATGATCTGGATGCGGCGGATGTGGCGCTTGACCGCGTGAATACGGGGCTAGAGCTGACAACCACCCTGCCCGCCAGCCCGATGTTTTCCGAAGATGTGAAACCGTTTTGGGATTTAACGGGCCGCAAGGTCATCACCAATCTGCGCGAAAACGTACCTGATGTTCTACAGATTTCGCTCGCGGAACGGCGTGTCGTTCAGTTGTGGCTTGGCACGAACAAAGGACCACTTGAAGTGTCGTTTCGCCGCAATCGCGTATCTGCATCAAACCCCCACCAACTGCTGGTAATTATGATGGTCATGGGTGCTGTGATGACGACGATCTCGTACTTTTTTCTGCGCAATCAGTTGCGCCCGATCAAACGCATGGCCGCGGCCGCCAGCGATTATGGACGTGGCCGGATGACGCCGTTTAATCCCACGGGCGCTATCGAAGTGCGCGCAGCAGGTATGGCGTTTCTTGACATGCGCAACCGGATCGAACGGCAGACCCAAAGCCGGACCTTGATGTTGTCAGGTGTCAGCCACGATTTGCGCTCGCCGCTCACGCGGATGCGCTTGGGTCTGTCGATGCTGGATGGTGAAGACGTGGACCCACTGATTAAAGACGTCGATGAAATGCAGCACTTGTTGGATGGTTTTTTGGATTTCGCCCGCAGCGACGCCGAGGATGTGCTGGAACCGACTGATCCTGTTGCACTGTTGGACGCATTGTTAGAGGACGCCGCACGTAGCAATCTCGCCGTCACCTGTGACAACACGACGCCGTTGGGCACAATCGTCGCGATGCGTCCACGCGCCATTCGCCGCGCGTTGGATAATCTGGTTGGTAACGCCCTGCGATACGGTCAAAGGGCCCACATCAGTCTCAGTATCACCGACCGCAGTATCCGCTTTACCGTCGAAGATGACGGCCCCGGTATTCCTGCCGAACAACGCGACGAAGCCACACGGCCCTTTGTGCGGCTTGACCCTGCCCGCAACCAAGATCGCGGCAGCGGCGTGGGGCTTGGCCTGTCAATTGTCAGCGATATTGCCCGCACGCACGGCGGGATGCTGCGGCTTGGTGAGAGTGATGATTTGGGCGGACTGAAGGCTGATCTGGTCTTGGCAAGGTAGCGGCTAGAACAGGCCCGCTTCGCGTGCCAACAACGCCGCAACCGTCCGGTTCGGCGCACCGATCTTGCGATATGTGTTCCTGATGTGCAGCTTGACCGTTGGTTCCTGCACGTCCAGATCGCGGGCGATTTGCTTGTTGGTTTTGCCTTCTGTCAAGCCGCGCAGCACCTGTAATTCGCGCTTTGTCAGCTGTTCAGACAACACATTGGTCGGTTCTGCGTCGCCTGCGGTCATGAATTCAATCGGGGCGTAGCGTTCGCCCATCGCCATAAATTTGACCGCGTTGACCAAAGACTTGGCCGGTAGCGATTTAGGGATAAAGCCAGCGGCACCCATCGCGAGTGCTTGTTCCGCGACAGAGCGGCTCGCCTCGCCGGATATCAACGCGAACCGCTGCGTCGCACAACTGGCGATTGCCGCCCTTAACCCTTCGAGACCGTTCATACCGGGCATATTGAAGTCCAAAATCACCAGATCAAACGGGCCATCGTCACGCAATTTCTGCTGCGCTTCTTCCAATGTTCCGGCGACTTCGGTCACGATCCCAGCTTCCACGTCGAGGAACATCGCAAGCGTGTCCCGCACCAGTTCGTGATCGTCTGCGAGCAAAACTTTCATACCGTACCCTGCGCTACGGCGTAGCGGCAAGTGCAAGGAAATGAAGATATATCAGTGAAATACTTAGGAAATTTCAAAAATGAAAACTCTAAATCAAAGTGTCAGTTGTGCGATTTGCTACGATAAACGACGACGTGTCGGATACGTTGGCTACGCGTCGGGCCGCATGAAAGTATCGGCGTCATTTTGCCGATTGAATACGATTTGATCGAAAAACACAACAAATTATCGCAGAAAATCACGCATCAATCCCTGCTTATGGGAAAATTTTTACCCAAAAATTAAGTGATTTCAGCTTTAAAGGTTTCGTGTCATGCTCGTGCAACCCAAACAAGAGGACCTTACCTTGCGCCTGCCCGTTCTGTTATCTGCCTTTTTGATCTGCGTCGCAACTTTGGCCGCGAGCGACCCTATTTCCGCCCCTGAAGGAAAGGTCGTGTTGACCGTGACGGGCAATATTGAACGGACCAACGACGGCGACGCGCTTCGGTTCGATTACGCGATGCTGAAAGCGTTGGATGCGACGATTGTGGAAACCAGCACGATCTGGACGGATGGCGTGCGAAAATTCCAAGGGGTCAATCTGGCGACATTGGTCGATGTGGTTGGTGCGAAAAGCGGCGCGTTTCTGGTCACAGCGATCAACAACTACACCGTAGAAATCCCGCTTTCGGATGCCGTCGATGACGGTCCGATTTTGGCCTATGCGATTGATGGTAAATCCATTTCTGTGCGAGACAAAGGCCCGCTTTGGATCATTTATCCCTACGATCGAGACCCAGAGTATCGCACAGAAGTCATCTATTCGCGCAGCATCTGGCAACTCGACAGGATCGAAGTCGTAGAGTAATCCCCAGATTCTCTTCAATCCTGCCAAATCTCATAAGGCGATAGTGTGCCAGCAAATTTGCCACCCCGCAGCCTAACCGTTCGCACCCTCGCGGGCATCGCGGGCGCAATCGCCATCGTTGCGATTGGATTGCTTGCGAATAATGTTGTGCGCGAAATGCAGATTTTACAGTCGGCCAGAGCGGGCAGCGCACAATGGTCGCTGGCCCAAGCCGAAGTTGAATTTCTCGACTTTGCCCATGCCGTCAGTACGTTCGACGAACCACCAACGACGATCAAACGCCGCTTCGATGTGTTTTACAGTCGTATTCAAACGATTGAAATCGCCAAGGTTTACCAAGTTTTACGCGAGGACCCCTCATTCGCCACGCACTTGGCCCACGCCCACGCCTTTCTGGATGACGCTGTCCCAATCATCGACCTGCACGACCCCGAATTTTCAGCGCAAAAAGACGCATTGCGGGCCATGGTCGACGACGCCCGCACGACAATGCGGGAATTGTCCAATTCGAGCATTGGAATTTTCGCCGAGAAAGCAGACGCGCAACGCGAGGCGATTGCATCGACCGTCCGGCGGCTCGTCACTGCAATGTTGGTGTTGATCGGCGCCTTGGCAACATCTGTTATCTACCTTAACAGATTGAATATCCTAAATATTCAACGCCAACGCGGCCAAGAAGAAACCGTGACACGCATGAACACGGTTATCGAAACCTCGCTAGACGGGATTATCGTCAGCGACGACGCAGGCCGCATCATCGAGTTCAGCAAAGCCGCCGAAAACATCTTTGGCTATACAGCCGACGAAGCGATTGGTCGGGACGTTGTGTCGCTGATTATCCCGCGGGATCAACGCAATGCTCACCGCGTCGACATGGATCGCCTTACCGGTGGCGGCACCATGCAGGTGATTAACGCCGGACGGATGCGGATCGACGCGATGCGCAAAGACGGCAGCGTTTTCCCGGTAGAGTTGTCAATCCAGACCGCGAAACGACACAACACCCGCATTTACGTGGCTTACCTGCGTGATTTGGTGCAGTCGGTTGCGGCCGAGCAAGAGTTGGTCATGGCACGCGACGCAGCCCTAGCGGGTGAAAAACTCAAAACCGATTTTCTGGCCACCATGAGCCACGAAATCCGCACGCCGCTGAATGGGCTTTTGGGCAATCTTGCCCTGATGAAAGAGACGCGACTGTCGCCGCCGCAAGACCGCTATATCCAGAATATGGACACCTCCGGCCGGTTGCTGATGAACCACATTTCCGACGTGCTGGACATCACCCGCTACGAGGCGGGCAAGCTGCCGATCTGCATTGTGCCGATGAATATCAGCATCTTGATGCAGGACATTATCGACAACCAAAGTGCGATGGCGCAGACCTCGAATACAACGCTATCTTGGCACTGGATCGGTCAGCCGCGCGACTGGGTGATGTCCGATCCGGACCGCGTTCAACTTGTATTAATCAACGTGATCAGCAACGCGGTAAAGTTCACCAATGGCGGCGAAGTTTGCGTCACCGCCGAAGTTTTGGCCAGCAACGATCACACCCGCATCTGTGTCCGCGACACCGGCCCCGGGATGTCGCCAGAACTGACGCGCCACGTGTTCGACGACTTTGTTACCGGAAACCCGGCCTATAACCGCGAAGTCGGCGGCACGGGTTTGGGGCTAAGTATCGCGAAACGCTTTGTAAAAGCCTTGGGTGGCACCATCACGGTCGACACAGCGCTGGGCCAAGGCAGCGTGTTCGAGGTGACGTTCCCGATGCCCGTCGCCGAAAAACCCGTTGATGATTACGCCATGCCGACAGCGCCAGAACAGCCGCAGCACCCGCTTGATATTTTGGTGATCGAAGACAACGATATTAACCGCATTCTGGCCCGCGAAATGTTGGAAAACGCGGGTCACACAGTGTCAGAGGCGCACAACGGCGAAACGGGCGTGAGCGTTGCGCGGAACATCCGCTTTGACCTGATTTTCATGGATATTAGTATGCCCGTGATGGACGGGCGCACAGCCGCGCGGTTGATCCGGCAAGGGCACGGCAAATCGGCCAACACGCCGATCGTGGCGCTAACTGCACACGCCCTGCCCGCCGATCTCGACAGCTTTGTCGCGGATGGCATGGTTGCGGCACTCACAAAGCCGTTAACCAAGGCCGGACTGCTAGACGTACTGCATAAAGTCACAAATGTGCCGGAACTCTGTAACACCACCACACCATACCAATCCCCCGCCTACGCCAAATTAACCAAACGGTTCATCGCTGAAACCGACAGTTTCGTCGGATGGGTGCAGACCCCCGACCTGCCCCTGTCCGACATCGCGGACCAAGCACACAAGGCGGCAGGCAGCGCCTCAACTTTCCAAGTCCCCGACTTTGCCGAACATCTATCCGCCATCGCAATCGCAGCACGCGCAAACGACACGGCAGCGGTGACAGCAGGCCTCGCCACTCTGCCGCAGGACTGGGACACCGCGAAAAAGGGTCTCGGTGCGCAAGATTAGGCGCGCCGATCCCGTACATATTTCCAAACATGCATCCCGACTTTCAAAACAATCAAAACACTCCTGTCCGCGAAAAGTCACTGGCCCGAACCCCGCCCAACCGTCATATCTAAGGTATCTCCTTGGATCGGAACCCTTATGTCTGCGAAATACTACGCCCCAACCGGCGGTCACCCTCCACAAACGCAACTGCTCACGGACCGCGCCGTCTTTACCGACGCCTACGCCGTGATCCCCAAGGGGACGATGCGCGATATTGTGACCAGCTATTTGCCGTTCTGGGATGATACACGGCTGTGGGTGATTGCGCGGCCAATGACGGGCTTTGCCGAGACGTTTTCGCAATACATCATGGAAGTCGCCCCCGGCGGAGGTTCCGACAATCCCGAGACTGATGCAGGTGCTGAAGGTGTGCTGTTTGTAGTCGATGGGACCGCGACGCTGACCGTCAATGGCGACACGCATACCTTGCTTGAAGGCGGCTATGCGTTCCTGCCACCTGCCAGCGATTGGACCCTGCGCAACACGTCTGACGAGGTGCTGCGGTTTCACTGGATTCGCAAAACCTACGAAGCGGTCCCAGGCCTGCCGATGCCAGACGTAATTATCGCCAACGAGAACGACATCGCGCCGACATTGATGCCCGGCACTGACGGGAAATGGGGCACCACACGGTTCGTGGAGCCAACAGATTTGCGCCACGACATGCATGTGAACGTCGTGACCTTTGAGCCAGGCGCAGTGATCCCGTTTCTTGAAACCCACGCAATGGAACACGGGCTATATGTGCTGGAGGGCAAAGCGGCGTACCGGCTCAACACCGACTGGGTCGAAGTCGAAGCAGGCGATTACATGTGGCTGCGCGCCTTCTGCCCGCAAGCCTGCTACGCAGGCGGTCCGGGGCGGTTCCGGTATTTGCTGTATAAGGACGTGAACCGGCACATGGGGCTGAGACCGCTGACGCGCTAAGTAGAGGTTAGCTGGCGACCTGCGCTATTTTGAACCCCTCAGGCTTGTAACTTACTTTTGCGTTTTGGCCCTCGGAGACTACTATAAAAAGCTGTTCGTGCTTTTTCAGGTGCTTAGACCATGACTTTCCTTGAAGTTTGTCTGTCGTAACTTCATGGTTTTGCTTCATGTAATTACCTAGGATTTTAACCTGCATCCCACTATTCTGCGACTTAGTAGCATCAATCGCTGCTTTGATCTGCCAGTTTATCTTGGAGATATCCGAGGTAAAAGATGACTGTTGCGCTACAGGTTTGGGTTTAGTTGAAGTTTTATCAGCAACGTTTTCTACGGTCTTTTTCTCAACCCCCACCAACTCCCGAAACTCCGTACACGCCGCTTTGAACCCTGCCCCGACCTTGGCTTCGCCGCAGCCCAGAACCTTTATGCCGCGTTCTTTCAGCCGTCGTGCCAGATGCACAAAATCCGCGTCAGAGGTGCACAGTACAACCACATCTAAGTTTTGCAGATACGTCAGTTCGGTTAGCTCTATTGCAAGATGCAGGTCGGACGCATTTTTACCCGTTCCCGAATAAATGATTTGGAAATCAACGCAGTCAGACCAATTTGCCAGTGCTTGGCTGTTGCCGTAGACTTTTGCCGCGATCACGTCACCTTGCGCGGAGGCAGTGGCTAAAATGGCAGCTGCATGTTGGCTGCGCAGGTTGTCACCATCGACGAATACTGCAACTTTGGTGGACATTTCAGGCGCCTTTCACTGATTAATGCATACTTTATTCCGCAACAGTTAGGCAGCATTTGGGCAAAAGCTTGGACAGACCGCGACGCACCCTCCCCAAACAAAAAGGGCGCGCTGCCGGAACAACGCGCCCTTCAATAACCATCTCGCCGAGCGACTTAGCCCTTCAGCGATCCTGTGCCGTGACCGGACATGCCGCCCGAGACTTCCTCGGTGGATTCGTCGGTTAGGTCTTCTGGCAGCATCAAGTTCAGCACAATTGCGATGACCGCAGCTGGTAGCAGTCCTGATGTCATTAGGATGCGCAGGGTGTCTGGCAAATATTGCACGGCTTTGGGTTCCAGTTGCAACCCAAGTCCGACCGACAAGGCAATCGCAAAGATCACCATGTTGCGGCGGTTCCAGTTGACGTCTGACAGCATCGAAATACCCGATGCTACGACCATGCCGAACATGACGATGACACCGCCGCCCAAGACTTCGATTGGGACGGTGTTAATCAGCGCGCCGACCTTTGGCACCAAGCCGCACAGGATCAGGAACAGCGCCCCGATCGTCACAACATGGCGCGACATCACGCCTGTCATGGCGATCAAACCGACGTTCTGGCTGAACGATGTGTTCGGAAAGCCGCCAAAGACACCTGCAATTGCAGATCCGATACCATCGGCATAGGTCGCACCGGTGATTTCTTTGTCGGTGGCTTCGCGCCCTGCCCCGCCTTTGGTGATACCGGACACATCGCCCACAGTTTCCACCGCAGAGACAAACGCCATCAGGCAAAACCCGACAATGGCGGCTACGCTGAATTCAAAGCCATATTTAAACGGCACAGGTACGGCGAACACAGCGGCGCGGTCGATGGTAGCTGCAATGCCAAAGTCGCCGCCAAAGCTGATCATGCCAACCATCAGCGCGTAGAAATAGCCGACGATAATGCCGATCACGACAGCCGACACCGCGAGCATCCCCTTTGCGTAGAATTTCAGCCCAAGCGTCACAAAGACCACGACCAAAGCCGCAGACCAGTTCAGCAGCGAGCCATATTCGGGTTTATCCATCGCAGGGACGCCGCCCGCTGCGTATTGGATGCCAACTTGGACCAGCGCCAGACCGATCATCGTGACCACAAGGCCCGTCACCAACGGCGGCATCGCAAAGCGGATTTTGCCGATGAACGACCCGATCAGACAATGGAACAAGCCACCGATGATGATACCGCCAAACAAAGCGGGCAATGCATCTAGCCCTTTGCCAGCCACAAGCGGGATCATGATCGGGATAAACGCAAAGGACGTGCCTTGCACAATCGGCAACCGCGCCCCCACAGGCCCCATACCAATCGTCTGGAACAGGGTCGCGATACCCGCAAACAACATCGACATCTGAATGAGGTAGGACATATCAGGAAAGCCCTGCGCCCCTGCCTCTGACCCAAAGCCAAAACCAGCAGCGCCTGCGACAATGATCGCAGGTGTCACGTTTGACACAAACATCGCAAGCACATGCTGAATGCCCAATGGAATAGCGAGGTGCAGCGGCGGGGTGAAATTAGGGTCCCTTAGCTGCTCGGGGGTGCCGATGGATGTGTCTGTCATGGTGTGGTTTCTCTTTCCCGTTGGGTGTTTCAGGCCAGTGTTCCCCCGGCTCAGATTATTATTTGGTAATTTCGTATGGCGTGTCGAACCAGTGTTCTTGCAAATTTGCGCCCGCCCCGATCCGGTCCACGACTGCAAACAATCCCGTCGCTGAAATTGGCGTCAAAACGCCGTGCCAAGTGGCGCGATGATAATTCACCGCTTGGCCCGGATTTGTCAGGAATGCACGCGGCTGGCCCGGTTTTCCGTCGTCGTCAGGGGCCACGATCACGACAAACGCAGTGTGTGTCATCGGGATAAACGCCTGTGACCCGTCGGGGTGGCGCTCCATCATATCCAGCGTGAACGGCAGGCTGCGGGCCTGCGCGTTGAACAAGCTGATACCCGCTTTGCCATCGCTGAAATCAAGTTGGGCGCGGTCATGGTAGCGGCCGCACAGCCCTTGGTTAATGATTTTATCCGGCTCGCCTGCGATTTCTAGCACATCACCAAAGGGCGCGAATGCTGCGGCGGTGAGCGGTTCGAGTTGCAGCGCGCTCATGCGTTGAACTTTGCGATGAGGCGCAATTCTGCGATCCGTTCGACCTGCTTGCAAGCCTCTTCGAATTCAACGGCTGTGTCGTTAAACAGGCGACGGTTAAAGGCCGCGGTGATGCTCGCCTTGGTGTTGTCGCCCACGGCAATGATGAAGGGAAAGCCGTGCTTTGCGACGTAACGGGTGTTCAGGTCTTGGAACATGGCGCGTTCCGCGTCCGTCAGCGCGTCTAACCCTGCGCCTGCCTGTTCTGCTGTGCTTTCTGCCGTCAGTTGCTTGGCCGCCGCGAGTTTGCCCGCCAGATCAGGGTGCGCGGTCAGCACGCCCATGCGTTGATCGGAAGACGCCGACCGGAACACCCGCGTCAGTGCATTATGCACGCCGCAGGCCGTGTCATGTGTCGGTCCCAGCTCCAGCGCATATGCACCTTCGGCAATCCATGGGCTATGTTCAAAAATCCCGCCAAATTCGCCCACAAATGTCTCGCAATCCATCTCGCAAGGGCGCTGTTTGCGCTGGGCTGGGTTTTGTTGCGCCCAATGATCCGCAATCTGTTCACGGGTGGCGAACCAGACGCCCTCATGCGCTTGGAAATGCGCAATCGCACGTTTCAGCGCCGCAGCCCTGCCCGGCCGTCCGATAATCCGGCAATGCAAACCAATCGACAGCATTTTGGGCGCACCCGCCTCGCCTTCGGCATAAAGAAAATCAAAGCTGTCCTTGAGATAGCTTTCAAACTGATCGCCAGTGGTAAAGCCCGCCTGAATCCCGAACCGCATGTCGTTGCAATCCATCGTATAAGGCACGATCAACTGGTCGCGGTCACCAAACGACGACCAATACGGCAGATCATCGGCGTAGCTGTCAGCAACATAGGCAAATTGACCCGTTTCCGCCGCCAGTCGCACCGTGTTGTTGGAACAGCGCCCCGTATACCAGCCGCGCGGCGGTGTGCCGACCACTTCGGTATGCAGACGGATGGATTCCGCGATAGCTGCGCGTTCCTCGTCCTCGGGCATGTCTTTGTGTTCGACCCATTTCAACCCGTGGCTCGCGATTTCCCAGCCTGCGGATTTCATCGCAGCGACCTGTTCGGGCGCACGGGCCAAGGCCGTGGCCACCCCGTAAACCGTCACAGGCAAGTCCGACAACATCCGGTGCACCCGCCAGAACCCAGCCCGCGATCCGTATTCATACAGCGATTCCATGTTCCAGTGCCGCATACCCGGCCACGGCTGCGCGCCGGTGATCTCGGACAAAAACGCCTCTGATGCAGCATCGCCGTGTAAGATGTTGTTTTCGCCACCTTCTTCGTAATTCAAAACGATTTGCACGGCGATTTTTGCGCCATTTGGCCAGTTTGCAGTTGGCGGCGTGGCGCCATATCCGGTCATGTCACGAGGGTAGCGGATCAAGAGATGTTCCTTTTTAGGTTGGTTCAACTGTAACCCCAAATAATCACAGCCGTTTTCAAAAAATACACGAAAGTCTGTCTTGCCCAAGGGCTTTGCGATTTCAATGATACTTGGGGTATAGTCCAAACATATGCACATGGAGAACTGCAAATGGCCGGATATCTGACGACGCATGTTTTGGACACGGCACGCGGTTGCCCTGCGCAAGGTCTGAAAATTGACCTCTACCGGATTGAGGGCGACAACCGCACACATCTGAAATCGCTTGTGACCAATGACGACGGCCGCACCGACGAACAGATTTTACCTGCCGCCGACTTTGCGCTGGGTACCTATGAATTGGTATTCCACGCAGGCGACTATCTGGACAGTATCGGCACACCACCCGAAGAGCCACGTTTCTTGGATATGATCCCGCTGCGGTTTGGCATGTCAGAAGCATCACATTACCACGTCCCGCTTTTGCTATCCCCGTTCGGCTATTCCACCTATCGCGGAAGCTGAGCCTGATAGCTGCTGTCGCGCACCGCTGCACTGATCCGGTCAATCACGTAGTCCATGAACAGCCGTGACTTGGGGTCTTGGTTTTTGCGGTGTGTGAACAGGCACGCCATCTGGATTGGCACAGGCGGCGTTTGTGTGGCCACAGGAACGAGGCGTCCTGCTTTGATGTGATCTACGACCTCGAACACGGGTTTCATCGCGATGCCGTTGCCAGACAACGCCCAGTCGGTCAGCACATCGCCGTCATCAGATTCGTAACGCCCTGTGATACTGTACTTTTTCACACCATCAGGGTTTTGCAGTCGCCATTGGAATTCCGTCGCACCGGGAAAACGCAGGTTCAGGCATTCGTGGCCCTCAGCCAGTAACGCCTTGCCGCTGTCGGGATTACCATGCGCCGCGATATAGGCCGGAGACGCGCATAACACCCGTTCCACATCCGCGATCTTGCGAATTCGCAAGGTGCTGTCTTGCGGCTGGCCCAAGAAAAACGCGAGGTCAAGGCCTTCGCTGGTCAGGTCCACTTTGCGATCTGTCAGGCGCAAGCGTACCTGCACCTGCGGATATTCCGCAAGAAAATCGGGGACTTGCGGCGCGATCAGCCGCCGCCCGACCCCCAATGGGGCCGCCACATGCAACGCGCCTTTGGGGTTGTCGGTGATGTTCACAACCTTGGCCTCGGCACTTTGCACTGAGTCCAAAATCGCGCAGGCCCCCCCGTAGAACGCTTGGCCCTGTTCGGTTGCGGTCAGGCTGCGGGTGGTCCGCTGGAACAACCGAACGCTTAAATGTTCCTCAAGTTGCGAAATCCGTGATGAAGTTACAGCAGGTGAAATGCGCAAGTCACGCCCCGCGGCCGACATGCTTCCTAATTCGTAGACACGCACAAAAGTGCGGATATTATCCAGATAAGACATTGTTTTGATTTATTTGATGCTGCTTGGTTCTTTGACGGGATAGCAGAACAATCCAACGTCGCCTAGAGTAGCGTCGCAACCGCAGGAGATCACGATGTACGATATGGCAATTCTTTGGGACTGGATCGCGTTTTCCGTCCGCTGGTTACATGTGATCACCGCGATGGCGTGGATTGGCGCGTCGTTCTTTTTCATCGCACTGGACCTGGGTCTGAAGAAAGCGCCGAACATGCCAACAGGTGTGAGCGGCGAAGAATGGCAGGTCCACGGCGGCGGGTTCTACCACATCCAGAAATATCTCGTGGCCCCTGAAAACATGCCCGAACACCTGATCTGGCACAAATGGCAAAGCTATATCACGTGGGTCTCTGGTGCCGCCCTATTGATGATCGTCTATTGGGTTGGTGGCGAGCTATTTTTGCTTGACCCGACCAAGGCTGACCTGTCGTTGTGGGAGGGTATCCTGATTTCCGGTGGGTCGCTGACGATTGGCTGGTTGATCTACGACTTCCTATGCAAATCTAAATTAAGCGAGCAGCCTACGACATTGATGTTGCTGCTTTTTGTGATGCTGGTGGTGATGGCGTGGGGCTATAACGAAATCTTCACAGGCCGTGCCGCGCTGTTACATTTGGGTGCGTTTACCGCGTCGATTATGACCGGAAACGTGTTCTTCCAGATCATGCCAAACCAGCGCATCGTCGTGGCGGACCTCAAGGCTGGCCGCAAGCCCGATCCAAAATACGGCAAGATCGCCAAGGTGCGGTCCACCCACAACAACTACCTGACGCTGCCCGTCGTGTTCCTGATGTTGTCGAACCACTACCCGCTGGCCTTTGGCACGGAATACGCGTGGATCATTGCCAGCCTGATCTTCCTGACGGGCGTCACGATCCGTCACTACTTTAACACGATGCACGCCACAGGCTCGGGTCCGCATTGGACATGGGCCGTCACGGTCCTACTGATGATCGCAATCGCGTGGCTGTCATCTGCGCGACCAACAGAAACGATTGAACAAGCCGAAGCCCGCGTCCTAACCCCATACGAGCAGCACTATGTCGCTGCCGCAGGGTTCGACGACGCCTACAACACTGTGCTTGGCAATTGTGCAATGTGCCACGCCCGCGAACCATTCTGGGACGGTATCCGCTGGGCACCCAAGGGCGTGTTCCTTGAGACCAAGGCAGACGTTGCACAACACGCCGACCAGATTTATCTGCACGCAGGCATATCCCACGCAATGCCACCGCCCAACGCGATCCAGATGGACGAAGACGCCCGCGAAGTGCTTGTCGCTTGGGTCCGCAACGCCCGCGCAACAGACTAAGCGGTCAAAATCGTCCAACAATTGCTTAAGTTTTGAACGGTGTTTGTGGCAGCGCAAGCTGGGCTTTTGTCGATCTGCCAAAACGCGCGTTTTTGGAACGCCCCTAACAGATCCCGAAGAACTCTTTAGGGAAGATCGCCTTCATCTCTGATCGCCTTGCATCAAAATTTTCGTATGCCTCTGACACGTCCATAATGCTATCGGACAGTGTGATGGCTACTCCTGATCCAATCACCTGTGTCGTAGCCTGACCGTATTGCCCCAACGTATCGGGGATGAAATCAGCGTAGGGCGGTCCTAGAAATGTAGACCAGCCTAGTTGAGGAACGCAGGTTGAGCCTCTTTGGCCAGTGAACCAAGTCGGCTCACGTGCTTGTGAAAGATCAGCCCTGAGATGCGCATCGCGGTGCAGATGTACGAAACCATATTGCGCTTCGGTAAGTTCATACAATCGATTTGCGAACCCACGCCAGTCGATTGCCTTGTGTGGCTTCGCATAAATAGACAATGTTGCTGGTATCAAACGACCACGAACATCCCTGCGCTCGTGCCGAATTTCTGCTTGATACCTTGTGGTCAGTTTGCGGTGCCAGCCGACACCCACGTGAAACTCTGACAGGGAGCCATTGATACGCATTGAACCAATACCAGCCCAGTGGGGTTGGGCTCTTCTATTTCGGATAAGTCCGCAGCTTTATTGCCCCAGATACTCAAAGTCTGTGGGGCGAGGCGTTTATCATGATTGGCAAAGAGTTCGAGCAATTGCTTGCCGAAATCCCATTCGATTGTAGGCCTGCCGATTTCAATATTTATGATTAGCAGTTCTTTGGCTGTTATGTCACGCATTCAGGCTGCCATTGACTGGATCGGTTTGCTATCAATAATTTGGTACCGTTCCCGCAACGAGGCACCTGCATGTATTTTCCAAAAACCACCGTTTGTTAAACACGTCGCAAAGAAATATTCGTGAAATTTCCACGCGCTTATACCTTAACCCTGTATTGCTCATCCTGTCCCGATTTTGTTTAGGTCAGCGGTGTTAGACTGGTGGAACGTCCCCTAAAGCTGATCCCGCAACACCTGCAACACCACATCAGACGGCACGTCGCTGGTGATGAATGCCTCACCGATCCCACGCGCAAGGATGAACCGCAGTTTGCCGTCCACGACCTTTTTGTCTTGTCCCATCAAGCCCAACAGGCCTTCGGCGCTGGGCAGATCGCCCGGGATATCGGCCAGATCGGTTTTCATGCCCATCGCTTTGAGGTGGGCACGCACGCGGCTTGGCGCTTCTTGGCTGCATAGGTTCAGGCGTTGCGATAGCTCAAACGCCATGGCACAGCCGATAGCCACGCCTTCGCCGTGCAACAAACGGTCGGAAAAGCCTGTCGCCGCTTCAAGCGCGTGTCCGAATGTATGCCCGAGGTTCAGCAATGCACGGTCGCCCTGTTCGGTCTCGTCGCGCGTCACGATGTCGGCTTTCATCTGGACTGACCGTGTCACGGCCTGCACTTGTGCCGCAATATCGCCGTCGGCCATGGTGGGCGCGTTGATTTCCAGCCAGTCAAAGAACGCCGCGTCGCCTAGCAATCCGTATTTCACAACCTCGCCGTAGCCTGCCAGAAAATCGCGGCGCTCTAGCGTGGACAGTAAATCAGTGTCGGCTAGCACAAGCGATGGCTGGTGAAAGGCACCAACAAGGTTCTTTCCCGCTGGCGAATTGATCCCCGTTTTGCCGCCGACAGAACTATCGACTTGCGCCAGCAGTGTCGTTGGTATCTGTACAAAGCGCACACCGCGCCGCAACACGGCCGCCGCAAACCCCGCCAGATCGCCGATCACGCCACCGCCAAAGGCCACAACGATATCGCCGCGCTCGACTTTTTCGGACAGCAGCCATTCGACCGTGCGTTCCAGCTGCGCCCAGCATTTTGTGGCTTCACCCGCAGGCAATGCCAATGCGGCAGATGTCAGGCCCGCAGCCGTGAGGTTCGCTTGCAGTGTCGCCAAATGCAGCCCTGCGACCGTTTCATCCGTCACAATCGTCACATGCGGACGACGGGTCATTTCAGCGATACGCCGCCCCGCTTGCGCCAAAACACCCGGTCCGATCTGGATGTCATATTCACGACCCGGCAGGTCAACACGGACAGATTGGGATGCGGCACTCATGCAGTTTTCTCCAGAATATCGGGGTGTTGCGATAGCAAATCGATGACCATGTCGGTGGTTTGCTCAATCGAGGCGACGCCAGTGATCGTGGCATGAATACCCGCCATCGCATAGACAGGCACACGGGCATCGAAGATGTCCGACAAGGTCTGGCGTGGGTTTTGAGTGCGCAAAAGCGGGCGCGTGTCCTTGTTGCGGACCCGTTCCCAAAGCGTTTGCAGCTTTGCATCAAGCCAAACCGCAGCCCCTTTGTCAGCAATCGCGTCACGCACGGACGGGGTCAGGAACGCCCCACCGCCCGTGGATAAGATGCAGGGTTCTCCGGCCAAAAGCCGCTCAATCACCTCTGCTTCGCGCTTGCGAAAGAACGCTTCGCCGTCGCGTTCAAAGATTTCTGCGATGGAAACAGAGGCTGCTTCTTCGATTGCGGCGTCACTATCCAAGAAAGGCACACCCAATCGGGCGGCCATTGCCTTGCCGATTGCAGTCTTGCCTGATCCCATCATCCCCACCAAAACAACGGTTTTCTTGAGGTAAAACGCATTTTCACTGGCTTGAAGCATGTCTGGTCCGCTGTATCCTTTAGCAAATCATCGGCTGTGACCCGCTTAATCATGATTTATTACAGTCAATGGCGTGATCTTGCCGAAAAGGCCATATATAAACGCAGACAAATGCGGGACGATAACCGTAACATTGGGCAACGAGAGAAATCTGAGGCAATCTATGTGGCGACTGATCAAAGCACTGGTATTTCTGACAGCACTGGCTGCGATCGGCTTAATAGGCTATGCCTATATCGGGCCGATCTTTTTCCCCGGTGACTTCTCGCCGCCCCGGATTCAAGTGACAGAGCCGGTGACATTGGACCTGGAGTGATATGAAACCGGTAGTTCTCGCGATTATCTTTGGCACGTTAGCCACATCAGCGCCCGCGCAAGGCAAAGACCCTCTATCAGCGATTGATTGGTTATCGCAAAGCGTGGAACCCGCCGCTGCGGCACCCAGCCGCCGTCCGTCACCATTGCGTCCTAACGAGGCCCCTGTGTCCTCTGGGGCTGGCACGCCGAATGTGACCACGACGCCGCTTGATGGACCGTCGCCCGACCCGATTGGCTTGTTGTCGTCTGACCTGACGGGGCTGCCGATGTCGCTGTGGTCTGCCAGTACCGAATCTACATTGGTCACGCTGTTGCAAGCCCAACAGACTGACGGTCTGCCCGCGATGCAGGATTTGTTGAAAACACTGCTCATGGCCGAAGCTGATCCACCTTTGGGTGCCTCTGCTGCTGGTGGGTTGTTCCAAGCCCGCGTGGACAAGCTGCTCGACATTGGTGCGATTGAACCGGCACAAGCTTTGCTGGAACAAGCCGGTGCCGACACGCCTGATCTGTTCCGCCGCTGGTTCGACGTCGCCTTGTTGACCGGCAGCGAAGACGCCGCCTGTCGCACCCTGAAATCCCGCATTGATGTGGCTCCAACCTATGCCGCCCGCATTTTCTGTCTGGCGCGTGGTGGCGATTGGGCTGCTGCTGCTTTGTCGCTGAACACGCACCGTGTCTTGGGTGATATCTCCGAGGAAGAAGAAGCGCTGCTCTCGCGGTTCCTTGATCCCGAACTTTACGAAGGCGAGCCGCGCTTGCGTCGCCCTGAACGGATCAGCCCGCTTGTGTTCCGCCTCTACGAGGCCATCGGCGAACGGATGACCACGAACCGCCTACCCCGTGCTTTTGCTCATGCAGACCTGCACAATCAGGTCGGCTGGAAAAGCCAGCTTGAGGCCGCCGAACGTCTGGCCCGCGACGGTGCGATTTCCAGCAACGTGCTGTTCGCGCTTTACACATCGGGTCGCCCTTCTGCGTCCGGTGGTGTGTGGGACCGTGCTGATGCGATCCAAGATTTTGACCGCGCGTTACGTGACCAAGACGAAGACGCTGTTGCCGCCGCTCTGCCCGCCGCATGGGAAGCAATGCAGTTTGTGAAAACCGAAATCGCCTTTGCACAAGAATACGGCGTTGATCTGGTGGATGTGCCGTTGACAGGACGCGCCGCTGAAATCGCCACTACGGTGGGTCTTTTGTCGCCATCCTACGAGGACACGGCACTTGTGCGCACCGACGGCGATCCGTTCTTGATCGCGCTTGCCCGTGGTATCCCGCAAACCGTGGACAGCAACGACCCGTTGCGCATGGCGATTGCAGCAGCCTTTGGCGACGCAGTGGCCCCAGACGGGCTGGCGGAAATGGCCGCGAATGATCAGCTTGGCGAGGCGATTTTGCAGTCCATCGCATTGGTACATGTCGGGATGTCCGGCGACTACCAAACCTTGACCGAGGCGCTGTCGTTCCTGCGATCCGTCGGGCTAGAAGACGTGGCCCGCCGCGCAGGCCTGCAACTGCTGTTACTTGAGCGGCAAACATGAGCCCTTCTGACCGCCCGATGATGAACTGGGTCCAAGCGTTCCTAGAGGCGCAAGCCGCCGAGTTGGACGCCGCGACCAATACGCAGCTGGCCTATGCCAATGACCTCAAGGATTTTGCAGGTTGGCTGACACCGCTGGGCAAACACTTTGCCAATGCGACCCAAGACGACGTTGAAGGCTACCTGATCGAATGCGATACCCAAGGGCTGTCACGCTCCACCCGTGCGCGGCGGTTGTCTGCGATACGGCAACTTTACCGCTTTGCCTTTGAAGAAGGTTGGCGCGAGGACAACCCTGCGATCCAGATCAAGGGGCCAGGTAAAACCAAATCGCTGCCCAAAACGCTATCCATTGTCGAAGTTGACGCGCTGATCTCTGCGGCTGCAGCCCACCCGAAAGAAGGAAAACGCAACGCCTGCTTGATGCAATTGCTCTATGCAACGGGGATGCGTGTTACGGAACTTGTGACGTTGCCTGTGTCGGCCGCACGTGGTGATCCGCCGATGTTACTGGTGCGCGGTAAGGGCGGCAAAGAACGCATGGTGCCCCTGTCGCCCCCCGCCAAAGCGGCGATGGCGGACTGGTTGCATGTCTGGGATGCGACGAACGATGCAGGCCGTGCGCTGGGCAAACCGGAATCAAAATTCCTGTTCCCGTCACGTAGTAAAGCGGGCCACCTGACGCGCCACCACTTCTTTGGCATGATCAAAGATTTCGCGGTCAAAGCGGGCGTATCACCGGACAAAGTCACGCCGCACACGCTGCGCCACGCCTTCGCGACACATCTGCTCGAAGGTGGCGCTGATCTGCGGGCGATCCAGACCATGCTAGGCCATGCGGATGTGGCGACCACCGAAATATATACGCATGTTGTTGGTGAGAGACTGACAGCACTTGTGATGGAACATCACCCGCTCGCCAAAGTCCCGCCCCGCGACCGCGACGACACGTCCTCATGACACGACTTGATTAGATTGAACCGAACCCCTATCTCACACCAGTATTTTACCGATGAAAGACCCTGATGGACCCCTCGACATTTGACGCCGCCTTTTGGTTTACAGCCGTGGCGATTTTGGTTTTGCTGGCATTATCCGGCTTTTTTTCCGGGTCTGAAACCGCGCTGACCGCGGCATCGCGGGGCAAGTTACGCTCTGCGGCGGATCGCGGATCAAAAGGCGCGGAAACCGCACTTGATTTAACAGAAGACAGTGAACGGCTGATCGGCTCAGTCCTGCTGGGCAACAACGTGGTGAACATCCTTGCCACATCGCTGGCTACCGCCGTGCTGACCAAAGTATTCGGGCAAAACGGGGTCGCAGCCGCCACGCTGATCATGACGCTACTCGTGCTGATCTTTGCCGAAGTGTTGCCGAAGACCTACGCCATCACGAACCCCGAATTGGTGGCATCGCGTGTCGCACGGCCCATCGCGTTTGTGGTGCTGGTCTTTTCGCCCGTCGTGTCGATGGTGCGTGTGCTTGTGCGCGCAATCCTGAGGATGTTTGGCGTGCAGACCGACCCTGACAGCCATATCCTTGCGGTGCGTGAAGAAATCGCTGGCGCGTTGCAGTTGGGCCATTCCGAAGGCTTTGTGGAAAAAGAAGACCGTGACCGGATTTTGGGCGCATTGGACCTGAACGACCGTGCGGTGGAAGAAATCATGCTGCACCGCTCGAATATCGAAATGGTGGATGCGGCGCTGCCGCCGAGCGAGATTTTAAAACAAATCCTACAATCCAAAAACACACGGCACCCGATCTACAAAGACGATCCCGAAAACATCGTCGGCGTAATCCACGCCAAAGACGTGTTGCGGTCGATGTACGAGCTGCTGACTGCAGAAACCGACACCAGCGACGCGATGGAAAAATTCGACATCATGTCGGTGGCCACCGCGCCATACTTTGTACCCGAAACCACCACGCTTGATGATCAAATGCGGCAGTTCCTACGCCGCAAGACGCATTTCGCACTGGTCGTGGACGAATACGGTGGGTTGCAAGGTCTGATCACGCTCGAAGACATTCTGGAAGAGATAGTCGGTGAGATTGCCGATGAATTTGACGGCGATGAAGACTACCAGATCGAGCAATGCGATGACGGCACGTATATGGTCGACGGCAGCATCACGATCCGCGATTTAAACCGTGCGCACGACTGGAACATGCCCGACGACGAAGCCAATACCGTCGCAGGTCTGGTGATCCATGAGGCACAGATGATCCCTGTTGAGGGCCAAGTATTCAGCTTCCACGGCTTCCGATTTGAGGTCGTGAGCAAAGAAGAAAACCGGATTTCCGAGTTGAAAATCCGGCCTCTTTGATCGGGCGCTGCGCCGGTTGCACCGACAGGATGCCTCCGGCGGGAGTTGTTTTGGCGACATGAAGGTGCGGGTTAGCGCCCTTTGAACAAGCTGCCCAAGATACCGCGAACGAGGCGGCGGCCTGTGGTGCCTTTGAGTTCCTTTGCCACCACGGATGCCAATGCCCCGCCAAAGCTGCTGTCTTTGCTGGACTTGCGCGATGTGGACCGGCCACTGGTGCCAGTGCCAGTGTAGCGGCGGGCCGCTTTGAATTCGCGGTCTTTTGCTTCGAGTTGGTCTTCTTCGGCTTCCGCTTTTTCAGCCGCTTTGGCGGCGTCATCGGCGCGTTTGGCCAGAATTTCATGCGCACTTTCGCGGTCGATTGTGGTGTCGTATTTGCCTGCCATTGGCGAGGCGGCCATGATTGCTGCGCGTGCGGTGGCGGTGATCGGGCCAAGGTGCGATGCTGGGGGACGGATCAGCGTGCGTTCCACGATTTGCGGGATGCCCTTGGCGTCCAGCATGGATGTAACAGCCTCGCCTGTGCCGACCTCTTGGATCGCGGCGGCAGTGTCGAAGGCCGGATTATCGCGGTAGGTTTGTGCCGCGAGTTTCAACTCTTTACGGTCTTTTGCTGTGAAGGCCCGCAGCGCATGTTGCACGCGGTTACCCAATTGCGAGAGCACGTCGTCAGGCACATCGGCCGGGTTTTGCGTGATGAAATAGACGCCCACGCCTTTTGAACGGATCAGACGGGCGACTTGTTCGACCTTGTCCACCAGTGCTTTGGGGGCGTCGTCAAACAGCAGGTGGGCCTCGTCAAAGAAGAACACCAGTTTGGGTTTATCGGGATTGCCGACTTCGGGCATGACTTCGAACAGTTCGGACAACAGCCAGAGCAGGAAGGTTGCATAAAGCCGCGGGCTACCCATGAGTTGGTCGGCCGCGAGGATGTTAATGATGCCGCGCCCGTCGGTGTCGGTCCGCATCAGGTCAGCGAGATCAAGTGCAGGTTCGCCGAACAGGGCTGTACCGCCTTGGTTCTCCAGCACGAGAAGCTGGCGTTGGATCGCACCTACAGACGATGTCGCCACATTGCCGTAGCGCAAGGACAGATCGGACGCATGTTGCCCGACCCAGACCAGCAGTGATTGCAGATCTTTCAGATCCAGCAGCGGCAAGCCTTCTTCATCGGCCACGCGAAAGGCGACGTTCATCACGCCCTCTTGCACATCCGTTAATTCCATCAGGCGCGACAACAGCAACGGCCCCATTTCAGCGACGGTCGCACGGATCGGGTGGCCTTGTTTGCCAAAGAGATCCCAAAATGTGACAGGGAATTTGTCGTATTGCAGGTCCAAGCCGATGGTGGCCGCCCGTTTCATAAAGGCGTCGTGCAGTTTGAAATCAACCGAACCAGCAGCCGCAAGGCCGGACAAATCACCCTTCACGTCCGATAGGAACACCGGCACGCCATTGGCGGAAAACCCTTCGGCCAAGATTTGCAGCGTCACCGTTTTACCAGTGCCCGTAGCCCCCGCGATTAGCCCATGCCTGTTGGATTTATCCAACAACAGCGATTGCGCCTCAGCGTAGTCTTGACCACCGCCACCAATGAAAATTCCGTCAGACATGCGCTGCGTGCTCCTTTTTCTGTCGCGTCAAAATACATTCTTAACGTCTTTGCGCTAGGTCTAATGCACACACTGTCATCTTACCCCTCCCACGATGTGCAGCGTCACCTCCCTGTCAGACTTGCCGTGCCTTCGGGTACGGCATTTTTGGCCCGCCTTCGTTTTACCATTCGGCTCACAAATCCGTCGTATTTCGCAAAGTAACCTGTTGACGTAGCACAAACCCTTCCCTAAATTTCGCTCAATAAGTCGGCAAAGTCCGACAGGGAGATAGCGAAAGAAGGGTCCTTGCGTGCAGGGGCCCTTTTCTTATGGGGTTTGCACAGTCTCGTTCAGCTAATCAGCAGTCCTTTGCCACCTGCGACAGATTTGACCCTGACAGTTGCGATTTCGCGTGTTAACTCGTGACAAACTACAAACAATGGACTGATTTTCATGTTGAAGACCGCTACACCGTTATTGATTGCCTTGATGTTGGCGACACCTGCTTTCGCACAGGAAACCGCCACAGATGACACCACAACCGAGCAAGCTGCGCCGGAAACACCGGAAACAGCAACCGAGGCTGAAGCCACACCAACAACCGACGCTGATCCAGCTGACGGTCTGTCGCTAGGCTCGCCGCTGGATAACGCCGAAGCACCGACCGTTGCTGATTTGGCGATTGGTCAGCCGTATGTGCGTGGCGAATCCGGTGATTGGTTGTTCCGTTGCCTGAAAGCCGAAGAAGGCACTGACGATCCTTGCCAGTTGTACCAACTTTTGAAGGACAGCAGCGGCAATTCCGTGGCCGAAATCAGCCTCTTCCCACTCGCAGGCTCTGGCCGTGCAGCAGCGGGCGCGACAATCGTAGCCCCGCTTGAAACACTGCTGACACAGCAATTGACTGTGGCTGTAGATGGCGGTGCGGCACGTCGCTACCCGTTCACATTCTGTAACACTGCAGGCTGCGTGGCGCGTGTTGGTTTTACGGCAGAAGAAGTGGCCCAGTTCAAACGGGGCAATGCCGCGACCATCACAATGGTTCCAGCAGCAGCACCAGACGAGACAGTTGAATTGGCTGTGTCCCTGTCCGGATTCACGGCTGGCTACGACGAATTGGCCGCTGCGGCACAATAAGATCACCTTGTAAGCTATTGAAAGCGCCTTCAGTTTTACTGAGGGCGCTTTTTTTATGCGGTGCGAAGTGCGATCACTGCGTTCAGCCCGCCGAAAGCAAAAGCGTTCGAAATCGCCACGTCCACCTTGGCCTCGCGGGCCGTGTTTGGCACCACGTCGAGCGCACATTCGGGGTCCGGTTGTTCGTAGTTGATCGTGGGCGCAATCACCCCGTCGCGCACTGCCATAATGCAAGCAAGCAGTTCCACAGCGCCGGTGCCGCCGATCAGATGGCCGTGCATCGATTTCGTGGACGAGATCATCAAATCATCCGCATGCGTCCCGAACACGTCCCTGACAGCCGCGCATTCCGTCTTGTCGTTGGCCGCCGTCGCTGTGCCGTGCGCGTTGATGTAGCCCACGGCATTGGTCGGGATTTGTGCATCTGCCACGGCGCCCGCAATCGCCCGCGCGGCACCCTCTTTGGACGGCATCACAATGTCAGAGGCGTCAGAACACATTGCAAAGCCTACAACTTCGCATAATATCTCAGCCCCCCGCGCCATGGCGTGATCGCGGTCTTCGAACACAAACACGCCCGCGCCTTCGCCCTGTACCATGCCGTTGCGGTTGGCCGAAAACGGGCGGCAGCCGTCCTTGGACATGACGCGCAGCCCTTCCCAGGCCTTTATCCCGCCAAAGCACAACATCGACTCTGATCCGCCTGTGACCATCGCCGTGGCCATGCCGCAGCGCACCATGTTGAAGGCTTGACCCATCGCGTGATTGCTTGACGCGCACGCCGTGGCAACCGTGAACGACGGGCCGCGCAGGTTCCATTCCATCGACACCTGCGACACCGCAGCATTGTTCATCAGTTTTGGCACGATGAACGGGTGAACGCGGTTCTTGCCTTCTTCGTAAACAGCGCGAAAGTTTTCGTCTTGGGTGGTCAGGCCACCGCCGGACGTTCCCAGAATTACGCCGGATTTATCGCCAAGCGCTCCGTCAAACTGCAAGCCTGATTGCCCAATCGCCTCACGTGCTGCGAGCAGTGCAAATTGCGTAAAGCGATCATAAAGCGTGATCTGTTGGCGGTTGAAATGTGCGGTTTCGTCGTAATCGCGCACTTGCCCGCCGATCTTGATCTGCAAGCGGTCCACGTCGCGAATATCCAACGGGCCAATGCCGCAACGCCCCTCGCGCATCGCCTCTAGCGTCGTGGCAACATCGTGCCCCAGCGGGTTGATCGTGCCGGCACCTGTGATGACAACGCGGCGCATCCGCTTAGGCCTGTGCGGCCACAAGGCGCTCGACTGCTTTGACGATGGCCGCCACTGACGAGATGTCGAAATCGCTCTCTGATGGTTCGTTCGCATTGAAAGGCACGATGATATCAAAGGCTTCTTCGATACCAAAGATACTCTCAACAAGCCCCATACTGTCGATCCCCAACATTTCCGGTGTGTCGGTCAGTTTGATATCGGAGGGGTCCATCAAGGCTTGTTCGGCAATGATTGCGACGACTTTGTCTTGGGTATTCACGGGCAAGTCCTCGGGTATTGGTGTTCGCTGTTATGTATCATCGTTCGGTTTGGAAACAAGTTTGCGACGGCCCGCATCTTTTGCCTCGTTACGTAAACTGCGTTGCTCCGCCCGAAAGGCCAGCATCGGTTTTGCGGGATAACCCATCATAAATTGACCACGAGGTGTATCACCCAGCACAATCGCGGCGCCACCGAGCAAGCAATCGGATCCAATAGTAATGTTGTCAGCAACACCAGATTTTCCTCCCAAAATAGAACGGTCACCAATCACAGCAGAGCCCGCCACAGCCGTTTGCGCGCAAAGCAAGCAATTCTCGCCGACGATCACGTTGTGCCCGACTTGGACCAGATTATCGATCTTGGTGCCGCTGCCGATGCGCGTCGGTCTGATTGTGCCAGCGTCAACGGTCGAATTTGCGCCGATCTCGACATGATCGCCCAGCACGACGGACCCAAGCGAATGAATGCGGTGCTGTGTGGCGTCATCAATAGCCTCAAACGGAGTTTTGCCAAGCGTCCGCCTGCCCGTTTCGGCAATAGACGGCATCGCTGTGACAAAGGAAAACCCGTCCGCACCGATCACCACATTTGGTTGCAAAATCACATGATCGCCAATGACAACATCGCGACCAATACGCACGCCGGGATGCAGGATGCCTTGCGCACCGATCTGCACACCTGCACCGATGCTCACGAGTTCAGCCAACAGCGTATCCTGCCCGATCACCGCATCCGCGCCAATCACGCAGAACGGTCCAATCGTCACGTTCGCGCCGATCTTGGCGGCAGGATCAATCACCGCCGAGGGGTGAATCCCCTGCCCGACCAATGGCTTATCCATCATTTGCGTGAGAACGGACATCGCCAACCGCGGGCGCGGCACAACAATCGCCGCCTGCAACCCCAAGGCTTGCCAATCCGCATCGGCCCAGACAACTGCCGCTTGTGCGGCACTGGCCGTCAATGCATCGGCGTAGCGTTTCGACATTGCCAGCGCCAGATCATCCGGTCCCGCCATGCTAGGCTCGGCCAACCCAGACACGACAACACCACCATCCCCAAGAACGTCAGCGCCCAATGCGCGCGCAATATCAGCTACGGTTTGTGTCATCTTGTCCTGCCCCTTGGCCCACCATGTAGCGGGCCGTTCAGACAGACTTAGCCTTGAACGCCGGGAACAGCCACCCCTTCGCGGGTCAGCGCGTTCCAGATTTTACGGTCGCGGTCATAGATATCGCGGCGGAATTCAAGCTGGCCGGAATTACTTGTGAACGCAGTCCGGTAGACCAGATGCACTGGCACAGGTTGCTCTAGGTTCAAGCGCGACTCGTTGCCGGACCGCAGAAGCCGTTGGAACAGACCTTCGGGATCATCCGTTTGCGGCGTCAAAAGCGCATATGCAAAATCAAACGGGTCATTCAAGCGGATACAACCGTGGCTAAAGGCGCGAACTTCGCGGCCAAACAGGCTTTTGGCGGGCGTGTCGTGCAGGTAAATATTGTATTGGTTCGGAAACATGAATTTCACGAGGCCAAGCGCATTCGAATTCGACGGAGGTTGCCGCATCGAGAACGGGAACGTCCGCGCCGTGTAGCGGTTGAAGTCGATGTTGGACCGGTTCACAGTGCGGCCATTGCGATCTGTAATCAGCAATTGACCCGCAGCGCCCGGATTGCGCTGCATCTGCGGCAAGTACTCTTTGGTGACGATTGAACGCGGAACGTACCAACTTGGATTGATGACCATATGGCTCATGACGTCGGAAAACTCTGGCGTCGCGCGGTCAGCCGGTGTGGCCCCAATTACGGAACGGGTCGTGAAAGTCACCTCGCCGAAATCCACAATCTGCGCGGAATAATCCGCTAGGTTCACCCAGATATGGCGGTCGCCTTTGTCTTGGTTGAACCAACGCTCACGCTCCATCGCGACAACGATAGACTGAAGCCGTTCACTGATCGGGCGGTTCAATTCTGCAATGGTGCTTGGGCCAGCGGTGCCGTCGACTTCTAGGCCGTGACCACGTTGAAACGCCTCTACGGCTGCTACGATCTGCGCATCATAAGACGCGGTGACAGAGCGATCCAGGTATCCCATCGCGACCAAACGGTTGCGCAATGCGATCACATCAGGTCCAGTTGATCCGACCTCAAGTTTCTCGGCATTGACGACTGGACCCCAACCGCCATTGGCTTGCAACGTCTCTAACCGCAGTTTCGCGGCGATCAAACGGGTGTATTCGGGTGAGCTGGGCGGCAATGACCGCAGGAATGTCGTCGGGTTGCTGTTGCGGAATTCGGCCAACAAATCGAGACGCGGGGTATAGACAACTTCACGCACGATCAGCGGGTCTACGGATTTGGGGCGTAGGACGCCGGATTGCACATCGCGGGCGTATTGCAGGAATGTCTTAGTCAACAAAACTTCGATAGCGCCGAGTTCAGCTGGCGTGCGAGCAGACTGCATTTGAGCAATCAACGCGTCCACATCATAGCGATTGGTTGGCAGCCCGTGGTGGCCCGCGTTTTCCAAGGCAGACAGCAACGCATTGCGGTGGCCAACAGCAGAATCGCCGCTCCAGATGCCTTCAAAACTGCGCGCACGGTAGAATGCGGCAACATCTTCATCACGCGCAGCGGTTTCCGCGACAGCCTGACGAAATGCAGTGACCTGTGCGTGCGCCATCGGGGCAGCAACTGTTCCCGCCATTAAAGCCAGACCAGCAACTAAACTAAAACTGCGCAATTTTGCGCCAGCCACATTGACCAAATGACCCATCGAATTCCCCAAAACGTTTATCAAAAGCAGTACCTTGCACGAGTAAACACAATATATAGTGGGTGTCTAATCACGCTTAGAACAGCACGGCACGCCCACCAATAGCCTGTGCCTCAACCGCAACAGTTCCATATTACCGTGTATAATTGGCCGATTTTCGCCGATTTTGGGTTTGTTAACCCTGTCTTGCTACAAAGCACTTGGTTGGGTGCCGGGATTGTGACATGTATTGCGAGCAACTGGGGGAACAGTGCATCGTTGGCGAAAAGCCAACACAGATCGAGCGACGGGACAGGCGCATAGATATGACTAAATTAACAACCTCGGGGATGACCCGGCGTGGCGTGTTAGGCGCATTTGCAGCAACAGCTGTAGCAGCGGCACCCACCTATTCCAATGCAGCAGGCTTTTTACGCGGTGGTGGCGATGTCCGCCGACTACGTATGTATTCAGGCCGTACCGGTGAACGTATGGATACGATTTACTGGATCGAAGGCCAGTACATCGGCGAAGCCCTTGCTGAAATTAACACGTTCATGCGTGATTGGCGGAATAACAAAACCATCAACATCGACGTGCGGAACGTAGACATCATGGCCGCGTCATTGCGTCTGTTGGATGTAAACGAACCCTACATGTTGTTGTCGGGCTACCGTTCACCAGAAACCAACGCGATGCTGCGCAGCCGTTCATCCGGCGTTGCGCGCAACTCACTTCACATTCAAGGCCAAGCGGCTGACCTGCGGTTGGAAAGCCGTTCAACCGCGCAAGTCTCTAACGCGGCACGGTCTTGTGCGGCTGGTGGCGTTGGCCGTTATTCCGGTTCAAACTTCGTCCACATGGATTGTGGTCCAGTCCGGTCTTGGGGCGGTTAACCTTTCTTAAGAAACAGACCGATTAAAATGGCCTGATTGTCCGCAAGATGCGCGATAATCGGGCCTTTTTTATGTTTTATCTACCTTTGAGCATTCACAGAATCGTGAGACTAAGGACAAGTGTTAACAAGTTGTGACCTGTCCCATGCCCTTTGTTGTGAATAAAGACCCGCTTATCCGCCTGACCGACCCGAACTACGCTGATGGTGTAGGCTCCGTGGTCCAAGGCACCGATCCCGTCGATATTTCGGCCACGCTGTTCGATCAGGACGGCGACATGCCGAACACTGCGGGGCTGAGCAATATGTTCGTCGCATGGGGTCAGTTTCTGGACCACGACATTACGCTCTCGCTGGAAAACCACGCCGAACTTCTGACGGCCGACGGGCTCGTCGCACCTTTGGAGAGGTCCGAATACGTCATCGGCGAGGATGGCGCACGGGTGCCGACAAATGCGTTGACGTGGCAGATTGATGGCAGCCAAATTTACGGGTCATCATCCGAGCGGACCAATGATCTACGTAGTTTCGAGGGCGGCAAATTGCGGATGTCGGACGACCCCACCTCTGACAAAGGGTTAATGCCGACAGCCGACCCTGACAGCTTTATGGCGGGCGACATCACCTCTGACGATCCGGTATTTTTGTCTGGCGACATTCGCGCCAACGAAAACCCAGCGCTTGCATCCGTGCACACCGTCATGGCCCGCGAACACAATTATTGGGCTGAACGGCTGGCCGAAGCGCATCCCGATTGGACCGACGACCAATTGTTCGACAGCGCCCGACAGATCGTTTCTTATGAAGTGCAATCAATCACTTATAACGAATGGCTGCCGCATCTGCTAGGCGACGCTGTGGGCGACGACACAGGCTACGATCCCGATGTGAACGGTCAAATATCGGTCGAATTTTCCACTGCCGCATTCCGGTTCGGCCACACGATGGTGTCCAGCACCCTGCCCCGTATCAACGACGATGGCAGCGATACCGACGAAGGCGATCTAGCGATCATGGATGCGTTCTTTAACGCTGAGCCACTAAAATCAGGTGATCTGGACGCGATTTTGCGCGGGCAATTAACTAGTTCTGCGCAAGAATTCGATACCAAGGTCGTGGATGATCTGAACTTTTTCCTCTCATCGCCCGCTGGCGTATCCGGCTTTAGCCTTGTCGCGTTGAACCTGTTGCGCGGCCAAGATCACGGTTTGCAAAGCTACGTGGACACGCGCGCCGCGCTGTTGGGCGATATTGATCCGGACACCCTAGACCCGCTTGATTTCTCGATCATCACCAGCGATCCCGCGCAGCAGGCAGCGCTCGCCGAAGTTTACGACACCGTGCATGACGTCGATCTTTGGGTTGGCGGTTTGGCCGAAGACCCGATTGGCGACACGCAATTCGGCCCGATGTTCACCTACATCGTGAGCGATCAATTCACGCGGATCAGGGCTGCCGACCCCGAATTCGGCCAGCTCGATCCGGCCATTGGCGCTGATATCATCGCCGAGGTGAAAAGCAGCGGATTGAACGACATCATCATGCGGACCACAGGTGTCGATGCGGTGCAGGACGACCCGTTTATAGCAACGCCGATGAACTTGGACGATGCCGACGCGCCCGAAAAGACGGTGTTCGACGACGACTTTGATCTGGTATCGCAACACATCGTTAGCGACGTGGAAACAGGTGCTGGGAATGACAGCATCACAATCCGCGGTGGCACGATTGTTGATGGTGACGTGCATCTTGGCAGCGGCGACGATGATTTCACGCAAACCAGCGGCACCGTCACAGGTGATGTGCGCTTGGGCAGCGGCGACGACACGGCTTATCTCGGTAGCGATGGCGAGATTCTGGGCGATCTGTTTGGCGGCAGCGGGAATGACACGATCACCGTTGACGACTTTGCCACTATCGCACGTATTCGCGCTGGCGCGGGGGACGATACGGTCGAGATTGGTGAAAATACCAGCACGCCGCATGTGCAATTGGGCAGTGGCGATGACGTTGTTACGGTGAACGCAGGCGCGGATATCGACATTATCAAAGGCGGCAGCGGCACCGATACGCTGGACGTCAAAGGCAGCCGTTTCCGTGTGGATTACAAAGACGGCAATCCTGACACGCATGACGGCGAGATCGTGTATCTAGATGCTAACGGCGTTGAGACTGGTGACAGCTTCGCCTTTCAAAGTGTTGAAAACGTGACATGTTTCACCGGTGGATCTTTGATCCTGACGCCCGATGGTGACAAACCTATCGAGACGTTACAGGTCGGTGATGCGGTCATCACACGCGATCATGGCGCACAAGCGATCCGCTGGATTGGCACCACGACTGTCGCGGCCCACGGCGATCTTGCCCCGATTTCATTCGCTGAAAATGCGCTTGGCACACATGCTGCTTTTGACGTGTCGCCGCAGCACCGGATGTTGCTGTCAGGCTGGCGTTGCGAATTGGCAAGCGGCACAAAAGAGGCGCTCGCGCCTGCGAAACACTTGATCAATGACACCACAATTCGCCAAATAGACCGCGACCGCGTGACCTATATCCATCTCGCGTTTGACCAGCACGAGGTTATTTGCGGCAACGGCGCATGGTCGGAAAGTTTCCACCCCGGATCAATGGCGCTCGACACGTTATCCGCCGCCACCCGCGCCGAATTGTTCCGATTGTTCCCGCAGGTCGCCGTGAACCCGATCAACTATGGCCCGTCTGCCCGCCCGCAAATGAAATTCCACGAAGCGCGGATGATCCTGCCGTCTTAAACTGTTGCCAAACAGGTCGCAGCTTTGCACGATGAGGCATGAAAATCCTTGGCCCTATCGCCGCATTTATGATCGCCGCAGCGCCTGCGTTTGCCTGTGATACGGCGTTGGTGCTGTCGATTGACGTATCAAATTCCGTCGATCCGGCAGAGTACCGATTGCAAGTGGACGGCATGGCGGACGCACTGCTGGACCCCGAAATCGTCGATGCAATGGTCGCAGGCTACGTGGCAATCGCGGTGATGCAATGGTCAGGCCAAGATCGCCAAGAGACCAGCATCGCGTGGCGACAAATTCGCTCGGCTCTGGACGCCGAACGCCTGTCAGTCGATGCCCGCCTTATTCCGCGCGCCTTTGTGTTGTCCGACACCGCCCCCGCCGAAGCGATGTATTACGCCGTTGACCTGTTCCACAGCGCCCCCGATTGCAAACGCCGCGTGATCGATATTTCGGGCGACGGTACGGCAAATGCTGGTGCTGACCCTGCCCGCGCCCGTCAATTCGCACAGCGCAACGGCATCACTATCAACGGCATCGCGATTGAATCGATGGGCGTCGCGATCACGTCCTTTTTCCAGCGTCAAATCATCACCCGCGACGGATTCGTGATCACGGCTCGCACGCACCGCGAATATCCTGATGCGATCCGGCGCAAGATCATCCGCGAATTGAGCCAAGCCCTAGGTTGACGCGATCAGCAGGACACGGCACTTATCCACCTAAATCTTTTGTTCACTGACATTTCAGGCCCGTGATGACCCCAACCTACACCGAGTTGACCCGCGTGTTTGGCCGCATCGGCCTGTTATCTTTTGGCGGTCCCGCCGCCCAGATCGCACTGATGCATAAATCATTGGTCGAAGAACGCGATTGGCTGACCGAAGACCAATTCCTACGCGCCTTGTCGTTCTGCATGCTACTACCCGGCCCCGAAGCGATGCAATTGGCGACCTACGCAGGTTGGCGTAAACGCGGCATCATCGGCGGGCTGCTCGGCGGCGGATTATTCGTGCTTCCCGGTGCGATTGTGATCATGGCGCTGGCCCTGCTTTACGGGGCATACGGGTCGCTGCCATTGGTCCAAGCCGTTTTCCTTGGCGTGAAAGCAACCGTCGTGATCATTGTGATTGAGGCCCTGATCAAGGTTTCAAAACGGGCGCTGAAAACGAAACTGTCAGGATGGCTCGCTGCGTTCGCCTTTGTCGCATTGTTCTTTTTCGCGCTGCCGTTTCCTCTGGTCATCGCTATCGCAGCGATCATCGGCGGGCTATCCACATCGGCCCAAACGACCCCGACCACCACAAAATTTCCATGGCGCAAAAGCACCAGCATCGTCGTGATCGGTTGCCTGCTTTGGGCGGCCCCCTTTGCATTTATCACCCATCCGATTCTTGCGGACATCGGCGCGTTTTTCGCGTGGCTTGCAGTGGTGACGTTCGGCGGTGCTTACGCGGTGCTGGCCTATATGACCCAAGCCGTCGTGGGTGATTTTGGCTGGCTGACCACGGCGCAAATGATGGACGCGCTTGGCCTCGCAGAAACCACCCCTGGCCCGCTGATCCTTGTCACGCAATTCGTCGGCATGATCGCGGCGGTGCAGGAAGGCGGCACCGCACTTGCGCTGATCGCGGGCGCGTTAACCTTGTGGGTCACGTTTGTCCCCTGCTTCATCTGGATTTTCGCGGGCGCGCCGTTGATCGACTGGCTAGAGCAACAACCAAGGCTGAACGCAGCACTCGCCGCGATCACCGCCGCTGTTGTTGGCGTCATTGCAAACCTATCGGTCTGGTTTGCCCTGCATGTATTTTTTCAAACCGTTACGCCATTTTCTGCCGGCCCGATAACCAGCCTTTTACCGGACCTGAGCACGGTGCAACCCGTGGCTGTGGCCCTTGCTATATTGGCTGGATATCTGCTTTTGATCCGTCACCTAAACCTACTTTGGGTGCTATTCATCTGTGCGACAATCAGTGCCGTGGTCGCAATGATCTGACTGGATCGCAGGCCACCCCTTTCATCCCACTTCGAATCCCGTATGCTGGATGCAACATTATGACACAAAGGACGCGACACCCGTGACCCGTACTCCTGCTTCACGCACCATTGACTATGGAAACCTGATGCACCGGGCCATGCGTGGCCTGATCCAACAAGTTCTGACTGACATTGCCGAAAACGGCCTGCCGGGGGACCACCACTTTTTCATCACCTTCGACACGATGCACCCCGATGTAGAAATCGCGGATTGGCTATCGGATCGTTATCCGGGTGAAATGACCGTCGTGATTCAGCATTGGTTCGACAACCTCGACGTCACCGACGAAGGCTTTAGCATCACCCTTAACTTTGGCGAAAATCCAGAGCCGCTGTATATTCCGTATGACAGCATCCAGACCTTTGTTGATCCATCCGTCGAATTTGGGCTGCGGTTTGAAACCCAGTCCGAAGAGGAAGATGATGACGACGATGCCGATGACACGGATAACATCGACACCATTCCAGAGGCCCCGATGCAAGAAATGGTCGAGCCCGAAAAAGATGATCCGGCCACCGAACGCAAAGACGCTGATGTCGTCAGCCTAGATCAATTCCGTAAATAATAGCTTTCAGGCTTGCCGAGGGTCGCTTTGCGGCCTAATCGGTATACAACCGCATACTTTACATTATTGGAGCGTCCCATGACTGCCACCCGTACTGAATCCGACAGCTTTGGCCCATTGGAGGTCCAAGCGGACCGGTATTGGGGCGCGCAAACACAGCGTTCGATCATGAACTTTCCGATTGGCTGGGAAAAACAGCCCGTCGCCATCGTCCGCGCATTGGGCGTGATCAAACAAGCCTGCGCCACTGCAAACAAAGCACGCGGCAAGCTCGATGCGAAAATCGCCGACGCGATTGTAGACGCCGCATCCGAAGTGGTCGCAGGCAAACTCGACGATCACTTCCCGCTGGTCGTCTGGCAAACAGGCTCTGGCACACAATCAAACATGAACGCCAACGAAGTCATCTCAAACCGCGCAATTGAAATGCTTGGCGGCACAATCGGCTCCAAAGATCCGGTGCACCCCAACGATCACTGCAACATGGGCCAGTCGTCAAACGACACATTCCCCACAGCAATGCACATCGCCGTCGCGACCACAGCGCACGACGTTTTGCTGCCAGGTTTGGCCAAATTGCACGCCGCACTTGAGCAAAAACAAAAAGAATTCGACCACATCATCAAGATCGGTCGGACCCACACAATGGACGCCACGCCGCTGACATTGGGCCAAGAATTCTCGGGCTACGTACATCAGGTCGCCATGGGCATCCGCCGGATTAAACAAGCGTTGCCAGCGATTTACGAACTCGCGCAAGGCGGTACAGCTGTCGGCACCGGCCTGAACACACCTGTTGGCTGGGGCGAAACTGTCGCGGCCGAAATGGCTGAAATCACCGGCCTGCCCTTTATCACAGCACCCAATAAGTTCGAGGCGCTTGCAGGTCACGATGCGCTTGTTGAAATGTCCGGCGCTTTGAAAACTGTCGCTGCCAGCCTCTACAAAATTGCCGCCGACATTCGCATGCTGGGGTCAGGCCCGCGCTGCGGCTTGGGCGAGTTGATGTTGCCAGAAAATGAGCCCGGTTCATCCATCATGCCCGGCAAAGTGAACCCGACACAGGTCGAAGCTATCACCCAAGTCTGCGCCCATGTCATGGGCAACGACGCGGCTGTCGGTTTCGCCGGATCGCAAGGTCACTTTGAATTGAACGTGATGAAGCCGATGATGGCCTATAACGTGTTGCAATCAATGCAGCTTATCGGTGACGCATCCAGCGCCTTTACCGATAACTGCGTGTTGGGTATCACTGCAAATGAAGAGCGGATCGAAAAACTGATGCGGGAATCGCTGATGTTGGTCACGGCATTGGCCCCGACTATCGGCTACGACAACGCAACAACGGTTGCGAAAACGGCGCACAAAAACGGGACCACGTTGAAGGAAGAAGCCATCGCGCTTGGTTTCGTCGATGAAGAAACCTTTGAAAAAGTCGTGCGCCCAGAAGATATGATCGGGCCGAAATAAACGGCTTGCGGCAATACGACCGCACTGTCATCTCTGAACGCGCGTCCCTGATTTTAGGGGCGCGCGTTCTTACTTTGGGGCACCATCATGACGATACCGATTAACCTGAACAAAGCTCGCAAGGCTAAAGCGCGTACCGGCGACAAAGCACAATCAGATGCCAATTCCACCAAATTTGGCCGGACGAAGGCGCAGCGTCTGTTGGAAGTTACCCAATCAAAACAGGCCTCTGCGCGGCTCGACGCGTTGAAATTCGATGACGACTGAATTGTTCAGCGGCAGACCCGTGAAACGGTCGCTCACGCTTGCGGGGCACCGTACCAGCGTGTCGCTAGAAGATATTTTCTGGAATGCCTTTCGCGACATTGCCACGCGGCGCAGTCAACCAATCAACGACCTCGCGCGCGAAATCGACGCGCAACGCGGCGATATCGGCTTGGCCTCAGCGATACGGGTATTCGTGGTGCGCGACCTTCAGGACCGCCTGCCAGAATGATGCCCCTGCAGGATCAAAGACGCGCTGTCCTGCTCTAAGCGCACGTGTGACAATTGGTAATCTCGCGCACTATTTGGCGTCGACATCACGGGGTCCGGTAAACGTTTCACATATGTCCGCGCATAAAGCGCCTGTTCCGACGTCGCCCCGATCAACCGAATACGCTGACTAATTCCAGTTAACTTGCCCAAAATACCCTCTGAACTACCTACTAACATACATATTCCTAAACGTCCGTGCGGCACCGAAGTGTCGCGGCTTTCACTAAACGCAGCTTTTTAGTTGCAGCTTAGTTTTAGCGCCCCGACTCTCAAAAATCGGTTAACGCAGCACCGAATTACAAAAATAAATAAACGACGCTAAAGCTCCTCAGACCGTGGCGTGATGCGTAGCCAAATCCCGTCTTTTGATCGCACCGTCAGATGCGCGACTGGCACTGGCACGCGTTCTTCAACGATTTCAAAGCGATACGCCCGCACCAATTGCGCCAGCAGCACCACACCTTCGATCATGGCAAAGCCCGCGCCCGTGCAAACCCGCGGCCCTGATGAGAATGGTAAATACGCCTCGCGTTGGCATTTCTTGCCGTTTTCCGTGGCCCATCGCGTCGGATCAAAGCCATCAGGGTTGTCCCAAAGCCGTGACTGTCGATGTAAATGCCAAGGCGAAACAACGACTTGCGCACCAACCTTAATGTTACGTCCTCTGAATTCTTCGGGCTTCGTAGACTCGCGTACCATCATTGGCACGGGCGGATACAAACGCAGCCCTTCGCGAAACACATCCCGCGTTTGCTTCAGCGTCGAGAGTTTTGAGAAATCTTGTGTTATTTCAGCGGCTTCTGCGGCGATCTTATTCTGCCATTCGGGATACATTGCTAGTAAATATAGCGTCCAAGCCAGTGCAGATGCGCTGGTTTCGTGTCCCGCCAAAAAGAAAATCGCGACCTGATCGACCATTTCCGGAACATCGAACTTCTCACCCGTTTCGGGATCAGCTGTTGTCATAATTTTCGTAGCAAGATCATCGGGTACTGGCCCGTTCTTAATCTGATTTAGGCGATCTTGGGTGAGCGTCGTGATCAGCGCACGGATAGATTTCGCGGCCTGTTTTGTGTCCTTACGGAAAAAGCGCGGCATCCATGATGGCCCCCTCACGAATGCAGCCAAATTCAAGATCGGTTGAGTCCGCTGATACGCTTTGAACTCGTGAAAAACCTTTGTTGCAGTCTCGTTTTCAATCGGAATGGAAAACAACGTCCGAAAGATAACATCGGCTGCAGCGTGGCTTGTTTCGGATTCAATTTCAAAAGGTTGCCCATCGGCGTGTGGAGCAAGACGCGCAACAGCCGCCTCGCCTGATGCCCAAATTGCAGGGAACGTGTCACGCAGGCGCCCGCCTTCGAATGCAGGATCAATGATGCGGCGTTGCCGTTTCCAAACGTCACCGTTGGTCAAAAACACCGAGTTGCCAAGCAAAGGACGCAGCCCCGCGCCGATGCGGTCTGATTTTGGGAAATCATCGGGGCGTTCGTGTAAAACCCGTTTGATCAACGTATGGTCATTGATCAAATAACTCTGGAAAAACGGGGTCTTAAACTCTGCCATCCATGCGCGGTACAGCTTTGCGGGTTGCGCTGAAAGGATGTCTGCGCGGAACAATTTTAGGTAGCGCCACAGTGACACGCGATCGGGCCGCGACGGGGGTTTTGGCGGGAGCGTCATTGAACTGACGTGAATTTTGACAAGGGTTGCGTGATCCGGCTTTGCGATGGCGCACGGTCGCGGTAGCGGTCTGCCAAGGTGATTGGGCCGCAGGTGATCTGGAAATAATCGAAGTCACCTGGATTATCAAAGGCGCATAAGTACTGGAAATGTAGGCGAAAATACCGCCAGCGTAATGCCTTCCATGTCTCGGGCTTGAGGGTCTGCGTAAAGGCCGCAGACACGACCAGTGGCCAGCGTTTGTCTGCAGGCGCGACGCCAGACACCGCCACGGGATCGCAAAGCGCAAACGCGCAGCCGTCGCCGGGGGCTGTTACGTCGACCCATGTCAGCGCGTCTTGCGTACTGAGGAACGCGAGGTCGCCGCGCAACCGCTTGGCTTCGGGTAGGAACGACACCATCGGGACGACTTGACCCAGCGATAGGAACCCGAGCGATGGACCGTTTGCAGGCACGCGGCCCGCGCGGATTAGATCGGCGAGGATCGACACGCTGAGGTGCGCGCCGGATGAATGGCCGACCACCAGTACTTCGTCCACATCCGTCTTGAATGCCGCTGCGATTTGATCGGCAAATACGCTCATCCGCTCTTCTAACAGAGGAGGATTCGCACCCTTCCAACGTGCAGAATAAGAATAGTCGTGCATCAGGTAATAGGCGAAAAACTTTCCGTCTTTGGCTTTGAACCAGCGCATGAGCCAGATGAATGCAACTAGTCCAAGCCCTAGCGCCGCCCACGAGACGACCTGCGTGGCAATCACTAATGATCCCAACCAGACAAACGCCTTGAAAACTAAAAGAGCGAATGCGATCGAAACGAGCAGTTGCAATAGCAACATACCAACCGGATAAAGTGCTGCAATCACAGGGCCTTTGCGCATTTTCATCAGCCGCCCCAAGGCACCTGTCGTGACATAGGTCCACGCGGTGCGGGTCAGTTGCCAGTAGGTCGCGGGGATCGAATTGGACATGCTGTCGCGCACGATATCGGACCAGAGCAGCACGTCGATATTAGCCTCGACAGACTGGTCATCAATCGTGGCCGCCGCGTTCCAGCCAAAGTTTTTCGCCTTCAACTTCGGCGTGATGCCTATTTCGTAGCCGCTGATTTGCGCTTGGGCTGCACCTTCTTTGCGGTATAGCTCGCGGTAGCGGCGCGGATGGATAGGGTCGTAGCCAGGAATATAGAAAACCTTGCGCCGTTTGACCTGTTGTGAACCTACATTACTCGTCATATTTTGCCTGTTATGCTGTCGGCGTTTTGCAAAGCATAGCGGGTAACTTCGGCAAAAATAAGCCTTTTAGCCGAAACTGGCGAGTGCGGGAAATGCTTCTAGCATCCAGTAGCTCATTGCTGCGAATTGTCCGGTGATCATCATCAAGCCGACGGTCCACAAGAGAAGGCCAGAGGTGCGTTCGATCCGTTCCATATGGCGTTTCATCCACGCCATCACGCCTTTGAGACGCGGGAAGAATGCGGCGACCAGCAGGAATGGAATGCCGAGCCCAAGCGCGTAGAACGCAAGCAGCACGGTGCCGCGTGTGACGTCTGCTTCTGATGCTGCAAGGCCAAGGATCGTGCCCAGGATTGGTCCCAAACATGGCGTCCAGCCAAAGGCAAACGCGAGGCCCAAGATATAGGCCCCCATCGCCGAGCCGCCTTTGTCACCGATGTCGACGCGGGCTTCGCGGTCGAGAAAACCGATGCGGAACACGCCGACAAAATGCGCCCCGAAGATCATCACGATCACGCCAGCGATCATCAAAAACCAGTCTTGGAATTGTAGAAACGTGCGGCCTAGTGCAGAGAATGCGAAGCCCAACAGCAGGAACACCGTGGACAGGCCAAGCACAAAGAACACCGCCGCCAGCAAAACGCGCCTACGCGCCGCGCTGTTGTGATCCATTTCGCCCATCGACACGCCGCCCATATACGCCAGATACGGTGGCACAATCGGTAACACGCAGGGCGACAGAAACGACAACAGACCTGCGGAAATTGCGATCAGGATCGCGGGTAACAGGGTCGCATCGAGGATAAGGGTGGCTTCTAACATGTGGCGTGGATCTCCTTGGCACATGCCTACGCGGCAAAAGCGGCGGCGTCACGATGTTGCTCGTCACAAGTCTGTGGACTTTTTGAAACATCAGACCTAATCCATGCGCATGACAACACCAGATCACACGCTCGACGCCCTTGGATTGCTCTGCCCCCTGCCCGTACTGAAGGCGCGCAAACGCCTGTCTGGCCTGACGTCTGGGCAGATTTTAGAGATGATCGCGGATGATCCGGCGGCCATAATTGACGTGCCGCATTTCTGTGCTGAGTCTGGGCATACGTTGTTGGAGCAATCCGAAAACAACGGTGTTTTAACCTTCACAATCCGCTGCAAGTAACGATTTTTCGCGAAAAATCGCGGGCTTGGCTAGGTATGTGATTCGTCGCCGAACTTAAGGAATGGGCGGTTGTTTCGGGCGTTGCGATTTTTCGCGAAAAATCGATGGGCTCACAATCGTCACCGTCCAAAGAAAAATGGCCAGCGCGTGATGCACTGGCCATTTTGATGTCTTAGCGGCCTAACGACCACCAACCTTTGCGTTTCGGCTTATCGGGATCGTCCGCTTCGGCCTCTGGCGCTGGTGTTGGCTCAGGTTGTGGAGCCGGCTCTGGCGCCTTTTCTGCGACCACTTCTGGTTCCGGTGCAGGAGTCTCAACCACTGGCGCAGCATCTACGGCTGGCGCTGGCGCTTCAACCGCGGGTGTTTCGGCAACAGGTGCTTCAGCCACTGGTGTCTCGACCGCTGGTGCCTCTTCGACAGGCGCTACCTTTTTCGCACGGCTGCGGCGTTTCGGCTTTGGCTTTTCCTCAGCTTCTGCCGCTTCGACTGGTGCAGATTCTTCCGCAGGTACAGCCTCTGTGCCTGCCTCAGCAGTCTCTTCTACAACCACAGGCTTTTTCGCCCGACTACGCCGCTTCGGCTTTGGTTTTTCCTCTGCTACGGGTTCGTCCGTCGCTGGGGCGTCTTGCGCAGGCGCATCAGCTGTCGTCGCATCCGTTTCAGCAGTCGCCGCATCAGTTTCAGCCGCGTCCACCTTTTTGCGCGAACGCCGTGTGCGTGTCCGCTTTGGCTTGTCTTCGGTCGCAGGCGCATCGGTCGCCGCGTCAGTCACAACTGCATCACCATCTAAGGACGCATCAGCTACGGCCGGAGCCTCGCTATTATCGCCATCAGTGTTTTGCGTATCAGCATTCTGACCTTCTGCGTTCTGGCTATCCTCGGACTGGTTTTCACCATTCTGAGCGTCGCCGTTACCGCCGCCACCCCGCCGCCGCCGACGCCGACGCCGCTTGCGCCGTGGTTGGTCTTCGGCAGAATCTTCGGAGGTCGCATCACCAACCGCTTCGGATTTGGTCGCTGTCGTTGCTTCTGTTTCTGCGTCATCCTCGTCGTCGGTCATACCCAACAATTCGACATCATCGTCGTCGTCCATCATCACAGACGACACCACTACTGGTGCGGCCTCTGGGACAACGCGCGTCGCCGTCTTGAACTTTTCAATCGCGAAGTCAGGTGACGTCAGCGACATGTCACATTCGATCCGCACGGACATGCCGTGGCGGGCTTCGATATCACCGATATGTTCGCGTTTGCCGTTCATCAAGAAGTTGGCGATGGCGATAGGTGCGCGCACCAGTACTTCTTTGGTGCGGCCGCGCGTGCCTTCTTCTTCGAGGGCGCGCAGGATCGACAATGCGACGTTATCGTCAGACCGCAGCAGACCCGTGCCGTGGCAATGCGAACACATCTGTGTTGTCGCCTCAAGCATACCCGGACGCAGACGTTGGCGCGACATTTCCATCAGGCCAAAGCCGGAAATCCGACCGACCTGAATACGGGCGCGATCCGTCTTGAGTTTGTCTTTCATCCGCTTTTCAACAGAGATGTTGTTGCGGCGTTCGTCCATGTCGATAAAGTCGATGACGATCAAGCCAGCCAAGTCACGCAAGCGCAACTGACGCGCGACTTCATCAGCGGCCTCAAGGTTGGTTTTCAACGCGGTTTGCTCGATCGAGCCTTCCTTCGTTGCACGACCAGAGTTCACGTCAATCGCGACAAGCGCCTCTGTGATCCCGATCACGATGTAGCCACCGGACGGCAATTGCACCGTCGGGTTGAACATCCCACCGAGGTAGGTTTCGACCTGATAGCGCGCATAAAGCGGCAGTTGCTCGCCGTAGTGTTTCACGTTTTTGGCGTGCGACGGCATGATCATTTTCATGAAGGTCTTGGCTGTTTTATAGCCCTCTTCACCAGCAACGATCACTTCGTCGATGTCTTTGTTATAGAGATCGCGGATCGAGCGTTTAATCAGATCGCCTTCCTCGTAAATCTTTGCAGGTGCAATAGATTTTAGGGTCAGTTCGCGGATTTGTTCCCACATCCGTTGCAGGTATTCGTAGTCGCGTTTGATCTCGGCTTTGGTCCGTTGGGAACCCGCAGTCCGGATGATCAGACCTGCGCCTTCTGGCACGGTCATGGAATTTGCGATTTCTTTCAGTTTCTTACGGTCAGCAGCGTTGGTGATCTTGCGGGAAATTCCGCCGCCACGTGCTGTGTTTGGCATCAGCACACAGTAGCGACCAGCCAGCGACAGATAAGTCGTCAGGGCAGCGCCTTTGTTACCGCGTTCTTCTTTCACAACCTGGATCAAAAGGATCTGGCGTACCTTGACCACTTCTTGGATTTTGTACCGCTTTGGACGTGGTTTACGCACAGGGCGGACTTCGTCGGTGTCGTCTTCTTCAGCAACGCTTTCGATGCTGTCGTCTTTGGAAGTGGCGTCTTTGCCCGTTTCCGCGTCGTCATCATCGTGGTCGTCGTCAGAATCGTCATCCTCGGATGCGTCTTCGTCTGATGAAGTGTCGTTAGAAGGCGCGTCTGCCACAACTGCATCATCCACAACCACCGCATCTTCTGCGTCATCATCATCAGCGGATGGTGTCTCTACTGGCGTTTCTGCGACCAATTCCATCGGAGAAGAGCCTTCTTCGCTCTCGTCGTTCTCGTCCAGATCAATCGTTTCCATCCCGCTGACTTCGGCAGTTGCTACCGCATCATCGGACACAGCATCAGCAGCCTTCGCACGACTCCGGCGGCGGCGTTTTGGTTTTGGCTTTTCGTCGTCCTGTTCTTCGGATTCAGCCTTGAGGCTTTCCGCATAGGCTTTTTCTTCAGCGAGCAATGCTTCGCGGTCAGCCACAGGGATTTGGTAATAGTCAGGGTGGATTTCGGAGAACGCGAGGAACCCGTGGCGATTGCCACCATAGTCCACAAACGCGGCCTGCAACGACGGTTCAACCCGTGTTACTTTGGCGAGATAGATGTTCCCAGCAAGCTGACGCTTGAACTGGCTCTCGAAATCAAACTCCTCTACTTTGTTTCCGTCTACGACAACGACGCGGGTTTCTTCCGCGTGCGTTGCATCGATTAGCATTTTCTTCATGATATCCATTCGCACATTGCAAAAGAGCGTCCCCCGGGGGGGCAAGCGTCCTTATGATGTGTCTGATGTTGGCGATGTGCGCGTAAGCGTCGACACGGCCCCTCGGGGCACACAGGTCGTTGCTTGTATATGGCGCGCTTTGCATCGCGTTGGTCTCCGGCATCGCGATTGTGCGACACCCGTTCAAGGCCCGTGCGGTTGATGTGATCTCTTGCCCAGGGCGTTATGTTGGCGTTTCCGCCAAATCAGCTGATCAGATATGGGGCGCATTGGCCCCGATCTACCTGTCAGAGAATCTCACCGGGGTCACAACGATCCATCTCGTGGCACTCCCGTATGCCATATATAGTGTGGCATCGTTACAAATTACAATCACAAAGTATACGAAGTCGTTACATCTGAACCGAACACGCACTTTTATCCACAGGACAGAGAGCTATAAAATGAAACGTATCTTAACGATTTTCGGTATTTGGCTGTTACCGAACGCGGCACAAGCGGGCTGTGCGAGCTTTCTTGAGAATCCCGATGACGCACCTGCGTATCAGATTTGCTATGGGGATGCCTGTGACCTGACGACGCTGGACTACGCCTGCCCTAATGTCACCGATTACCGCGCCCAATATGCGATTGGCTGGTCGGTGCGGTGCACCATCACCGCCGGTCAGGACGTCGGGGTGCGTCGGTATTTCTGGCAGGACCGGCCTATTGATCCTGCCAAATATGATTTCATCACGATAACCGAAGTCGACTAATCAAGCCGCCAGATAATCCGAACGCTGCAAGCCGTACTTGGCCATTTTCTCGTTCAAAGTCCGGCGTGGCAGGCACAATTCGTCCATCACAGCAACGATTGACCCTTTGTGGCGGCGCATTGTGTTGTCGATCAGCATCCGTTCAAACGCTTCGACAAATTCCTTGAGCGGTTTGCCTTCGGTTGTCATCGCGGGTTTCACCTCTTCGGTGTCCGACATCAACAGCGACGCGATTGACCCTGTGCCACGACGGTTCTGAAGCACCGCGCGTTCGGCCACGTTAATCAGTTGACGCACATTGCCCGGCCAAGGGGCCTGCAACAATTGTGCCGCTTCTTGTGCTGTGACTTCTGGCGCGTCACAGCCGTATTCATCCGCGAACTGCTCGCCCAGACGGGTAAACAAGGTCAGGATATCTTCGCCGCGCTGGCGCAATGGTGGGACCGTGATCCGCAAGGCTGCAAGGCGATAGAACAGGTCAGGACGCAGCACGCTTTCGCAGGTTTTGTCCTGCTCTTGCAGGTTACAAATCGCGACAATACGCGTTTCGGCTGGTGTGCCTTGCTCGTTGATCGCAGTCAGCAAACGGGCTTGAAGCTTGTCTGACAGAACCTCGACATCTTCCAACACAAGCGTGCCGCCACGTGCAGCTTCAATTGCGGGGATCGGCTCGCCTTCGTCAGCAGGGCCGAACAGACGGCGGCCAAGACTGTCCTCATCAAAGGCAGAACAGGACACGAGGTTGAACATCTTCGACGCCCGCGCCCCAACAGCATGCAGCGCGTGTGCCACAAGCGTTTTGCCCGTACCCGTTTCGCCCTCAATCAGCACATGACCATCAGCCTGACCCAGATCGAGAATGTCTTCTTTCAGACGTTCCATCACCGGCGACTGACCAATCAGTTTCTTGATGATCGCAGAGCCATCGGACAATTCACGACGCAGCACGCGGTTATCCAGCGTCAAACGCCGTGCGTTTGTGGCGCGTTTCGCTAGTTCCGTCATCCGGTCAGGGTTGAACGGCTTTTCAAGGAAATCAAACGCACCAACGCGCATCGCCTCAACAGCCATTGGCACATCGCCATGACCCGTGATCATGATGACAGGCAAAGAGCTGTCGACGCCTTTGAGTTTTTTCAGGAATTGCATCCCGTCCATACCCGGCATTTTGATGTCACTGACAACAATGCCCGGAAAATCGGGCGTCAGCGCCTTCAGCGCATCTTCGGCGCTGGCGTAAGTTTCCGTGTCGAACCCAGACAGTGCCAACCACTGGGAAATCGACTGCCGCATATCTTTTTCATCATCAACAATGGCGATCTTCATGGCCTTGCTCATCGGATTATTCCTTATTCTGCCGCAGCTATCTGTTCTTCATAGATAGGGAGCTGCACCTCAAAAACAGCCCCCCCCGCCACTGCATTTCGCGCAGTCAGGCGTCCGCCAAGGTCGTTTACGATCCCGGATGAAATCGCAAGCCCTAGGCCAACGCCATCGCCGGGCTCTTTGGTGGTGTAAAATGGTTCGAATAACTCGTCGAGATTATCAATCCCCTGCCCGTTATCGCGGACCGTCAGACTGACTGTGTCGCCGGCCGCGAGGATGATCTCAATCGCAGGGTCATCGGACAATTTTGTGGCGTCCAATGCATTGCGCAACAGGTTGATAATCACCTGCTCTAGCCGTAGCCGGTCCCCCATGATCATCACAGGTCCGGACGGCAATGTGCGGGTGATATCGACGTCGCGGGTTTTCAACTGAGGCTCCATCATCATCAAGGCAGACGACACCGCAGCCCTTGTATCCACAGGTTCAAACGCATCACCGCCTTTGCGGGCGTATGATTTCAACTGACGGGTAATCGCCCCCATGCGGTCGATCAGATCATCGATGCGTTGGAAGGATGACAGGGCCTCATCGGGGCGTTTGCGTTGCAGCAACAACCGCGCCCCCGCGAGATAGGTTTTCATCGCAGCGAGCGGCTGGTTCAGCTCGTGACTAACCGCCGCTGACATCTCGCCCAAGGCCGCCAATTTTGACGATTGCGCCAGCGTTAATTCCGCGACCTCAAGCGTCTTTTCAACCTTCTCGCGTTCGGCAATTTCCCGCTGCAGTCGTGCGTTTAATGCGCGCAACTCTGCCGACTCGCGTTGAAAAAAGATCAGGCGCGACGTGGTTTTGCGGTTGGACAGCCAGAACATCAGCGCCAGCAAGATCGCGAATCCCATCACCTCGATGGCGAGAACGCCGTTCACCTTTTCGCGGACCGAACTGTAGGTCGTGAAACTGACCATACGCCAGCCTTGGAAAGGCACACGGATTTCGCGGCGCAGCACGGCCTCGCCGCCCAAGTAGATATCAATCGGCGGATCAGCCCATTCTTGGGTCGCCTGCAGCGCTCGTTCAATTGCGGATGGCGCAGATTGACGCGACAAGGCATCAGCCTCTTGCAAGCCACGCCAGCGCGGCTCTGTTGCCAGAATGATGTCGCCCTGACTGGTGGTCACGAAGACAGCGTCCGACACCCCTGCCCAGCCGCGTTCCAACTTGGCCATGTCGACCTCGACGGTGATGACACCCAGTACCACGCCGCTGGCTTCGATCTTGCGGGAATAGACAAAGACGTAGCCGCCCGCCTCGCGTGCGGCCACCGTGAACGTCGTGGCATTACTGCGCAAAGCATTCACAAAATAAGGTTCTGATTTGTGGATTTCAGCAATCTTGTTGCGATCAGTCGCCGCGACCGTACGCCCATCGCGATCCAGCAACATCAAAGACGCCGCCCCGATTTCGTCCACAAACGACAACAACCGCTGCGTGGACAACGAATAGTTGCGATCCTGCAAAGCGGTGATCAGTTCAGGGTCACGCGCCAACAACTGCGGGACAATGGAATTGCGCTGCAACTCGCTCATCAAGCTGGCCACATAAAGCGTCAACCGCACCTCAGCCCGCGTGTTTGTGCTGGCCGTAAAGCGCTGCGTCAGCAGATTATTCGTGACGGAAATCACGACAATCGCCATCACACACACCGCCACAACAGCGATGCGAAACAGCCAACGGTCCGGACGTTTGGGTTTAGAAGAGGCAGCAGCTTGCGTCATAAGCGCAAGTCTAGGACGGGTCATGATTTCCTACAAGCGACCACGCGATCACGCGGCGGTCAATTGCCCAAGCAGGCCCGCGAACAGCGCTTTACCGTCAGTCCCACCGTGACCTGCGTCGACGGCACGTTCCGGATGCGGCATCATACCCAGCACGCGACGGTTCTCGGACAACACACCTGCGATATCCGCAACAGAGCCATTCGGGTTCTGCGCATAGGTAAACGCAATCCGGTCCTCGCCTTGCAGCACAGCCAGCGTTTCGGGATCAGCAGTGTAATTGCCGTCGTGATGGGCAACAGGATAGTTCACCACATCCCCTTTGGCGTAGCCTTCGGTAAAGGCGGACGCTGTTGTCGCAACCTTCAAGCCAACGGTTTTGCACAGAAATTTCAGACCTGCATTGCGCATCAACGCACCCGGCAGCAGGCCCGTTTCGGTCAACACCTGAAACCCGTTACATACACCAAGCGCATAGCCGCCGCGCTCAACATGCGCGACAATTGCCTGTGAGACAGGGCTTTGCGCCGCAATCGCACCACAGCGCAGGTAATCGCCAAACGAAAACCCACCGGGCACCGCAACCAGATCCACACCTTCCGGCAACGTGGCATCTTTATGCCAAACCATGCTCACATCCGCACCCGCAGCCTTCAGGGCCACGGCCATATCCCGATCACAGTTGGAACCAGGAAAGACGATAATGGCGGCGCGCATCACAGCACCTCGACGCGGTAGCTTTCGATCACCGTGTTCGCGAGCAGCTTTTCGCACATCTCGCCAATCGTGGCCTCAGTTGTGCCTTCGGCCAATTCCAGCTCGATCACTTTACCCTGACGCACATCTTCAACACCAGCAAACCCCAACGTGCCTAGCGCGTGCTTTACAGCAGCCCCCTGCGGGTCCAACACACCGTTTTTCAACATCACATGCACACGGGCTTTCATCGGCAGGTCCTCATCTTCATTTCGCTATAACAACTCAAACGGCGCACCGCTTAATTGATCAAAGTAGGCTTCGTTGGCGCGTGGGTCACGTTGGTCGGCAGAACGCCGAGACGCTTTGCGACTTCGGTATAGGCATCAGCCAAATCGCCCAAATCCTGACGGAATACGTCTTTATCCAGCTTTTTGCCCGTCTCGATGTCCCACAAACGGCAGCTATCCGGGCTGATCTCGTCGGCCACAACCAAACGTGGGAACTCGTTATCCCAGACACGGCCGATCTCGATTTTAAAGTCGATCAGTTTGATACCAACACCGTACATCACACCGGACATGAAATCATTCACCCGCAGCGCCATGCTGACGATATCGTCCATTTCCTGCTGGGTCGCCCAACCGAAAGCTGCGATATATTCTTCTGGCACCAGCGGATCACCCAGCGCGTCGTCTTTGTATGAAAACTCAACGATCGGACGCGGCAATGCCATGCCTTCGGCAAGACCCAGACGTTTCGCCATCGATCCTGCTGCAAAGTTGCGCACGATGACTTCCAGCGGAATAATCTCGACCTGACGGATCAACTGCTCGCGCATGTTCAACCGTTTGATAAAATGTGTGGGGACGCCGATTTGGGTCAACCCGTTCATGAAATACTCGGACAGACGGTTGTTCAACACGCCTTTGCCTTCGATCACCGCCTTCTTTTCGGCATTGAATGCGGTCGCATCATCCTTAAAATACTGGACATAGGTGCCTGGTTCAGGACCTTCGTACAGAATTTTCGCTTTGCCTTCGTAGACCAGTTTGCGACGTGCCATGCCAACATTCCCCGTGTCACACCGCGCAGCGCGATGCGTCATAGCGCGCCTCATAATCCAAGCACCCCTTGCGAGCAAGCCCGCGTGACGTCATATCAATGACAACGACAGTATAACCGATCAGAGGAATTGCCATGTCTACCTTTAAAGACCGTGAAAATGCATTTGAAAACAAATTCGCCCATGACGCAGAAATGCAGTTCAAAGCCGAAGCCCGCGCCAACAAGCTGTTGGGCCTTTGGGCGGCTGACCTGATGGGCAAATCCGGTGACGATGCGGCGGAATATGCAAAAGAAGTCATCAAATCCGATTTCGAAGAAGCAGGCCACGAAGACGTCTACCGCAAAGTCTCCGGCGATCTGGGTTCAAAGGCAGACGAGGCCACAATCCGCGCGAAAATGGCGGAATGCCTGATCGAAGCCAAAGCGCAGTTGATCGACGAACTTTAAGCCTCGCTTTCAGTCTCAAACATCTTAAATGGCGCAGCCCGACATGGATGCGCCATTTTTTTTTTTTGTGGCCTGTACGCGGCGGCCCCTTCATGCGCATTGATACAGCACCTCATAATGTTCAGTACAAAATTTCAGTTGATCCAATCTGTCGCCCGTGACATGCCCCGCTGACATTTCGCGCAGCCGCGCCACAAACCCAAGGCGGAGACCATCATGAACAACGCATTCGCAACATTGCTCGCTGAACGTGATTGGCTGCTCGCCGACGGCGCCACCGGCACTAACCTTTTCAACATGGGTTTGGAAGCAGGCGAGCCTCCAGAAATGTGGAACGTCGACCACCCCGACCGGATCAAAGCCCTGTATGAAGGTGCGGCACACGCCGGATCCGACATTTTCCTGACCAACACCTTTGGCGGCAACGCGTCACGCCTGAAGCTGCACAATTATCAGGACCGCGTGTTCGAATTGAACAAAGTCGGCGCTGAGATTGGCCGCGAGGTCGCAGATGCAATGGACCGCAAAGTGATCGTTGCGGGCTCTGTTGGCCCGACAGGCGACATCATGGACCACATGGGCGGCACGCTGGCCCACGCATTGGCCGTTGAGATGTTCCACGCCCAAGCCGAAGGCCTGAAAGCAGGCGGCGCGGATGTGCTGTGGGTTGAAACGATTTCAGCTGCCGAAGAATACAAAGCGGCCGCCGAAGCTTTTGCGCTGGCCGATATGCCGTGGTGTGGCACGATGAGTTTTGACACCGCTGGCCGCACCATGATGGGTGTGACGTCTAAAGAAATGACCAAAATGGTCGGCAAGATCGACCACGCACCGCTCGCTTTTGGCGCAAACTGTGGCGTTGGCGCGTCCGATCTGCTGCGCACCGTGCTTGGCCTCGCCTCTGGTGCGCCCTTCCCGTTGATTGCCAAAGGCAACGCAGGCATTCCGAAATTCCACGACGGTCATATCCACTATGATGGCACGCCGGAATTGATGGCCGATTACGCGATCCTTGCCCGTGATTGCGGCGCGAAAATCATTGGCGGTTGCTGCGGGACAACACCAGACCACCTACGCAGCATGCGTGCGGCACTGGAAACTCAACCGCGCAAAGAGACGCCAACCTTGGAGACGATCACCCAAGCGATGGGTGCGTTTTCGTCCGAATCAGACGGCACAGACGGCGCAGGTCCGGTGCGGGCAGCACGGCGCGGTCGTCGCAAAGGGTAATCCCAAAATTTCGCGAAATTTTGTACGATTTTTCTAGAAAAATCGGCCCCTAGAACAATTGCAGTTGATCGCCCGCTTTGGGCGGCACTGCGAATAAATCCGTCCGAAGCTGCGGCAAACTGCGGTCCAGCCCCAGTTTCCGCGTGATCAGTTGAAACCGTTGTTTCATCAAAGCGGCCCATTCACCCTGCCCCGTCATGCGCGTGCCAAAAGCCGGATCGTAATCCTTACCGCCATGTAATTCACGCACCCGCGCCATAATCCGCGCAGCGCGGTCTGGATATGTCTCAGCCACCCAATCACGAAATAGCCCTGCGACCTCTTGCGGCAAGCGCAACATGATCGACGACGCAGCCACAGCACCCGCTTTGGCGCAGGCGGTCACAATCGCTTCTAGTTCGTGGTCGGTCAGCGCGGGGATCACAGGCGACACCATCGCGCGGACGGGTATCCCTGCCTCTGACAGCCGTTGGATCGTGCGCAATCGTGTGGCGGGCAGTGGCACACGCGGTTCCATCGCGCGCGACGTCGCATTGTCCAAAGTCGTCACCGAAATCCCCACTCGCAACAGGCCGTTAGCGGCCATTGGTGCGAGAATATCAATGTCGCGTTCGATCAACGTGCCTTTTGTGATGATCGCAACCGGATGGTTGAACGCCGACAACACCTTGAGAATCTCGCGCATGATTTTGCGGTCCCGTTCGATTGGCTGATACGGATCGGTGTTCGAGCCGATCGCGATGGTGTCGGGCACGTAAGACTTCTTGGACAATTCCGCCCGCAGCACCTCTGGCGCGTCAGGGCGGGCAATGAGTTGCGTCTCAAAATCTAGCCCCGGTGACAGGCCTAGATACGCATGGCTCGGGCGGGCAAAGCAGTAGATACAGCCATGTTCGCAGCCGCGATAAGGGTTAATCGTGCGGTCAAACGACAGATCGGGCGACGTGTTTCGGGTGATCACCTTGCGCGGGCGTTCATCCGTGACTGTGGTGCGCAGAACCGGCAATTCCTCGTCACGCGGCCAGCCGTCATCCACCGCCTCACCGCTGTAACGGTCATAGCGATTGTCAGGATTCGTCAGTGCCGCCCTGCCAAGGGCGCGGTGTTTGGGTTGGACCGGATGCTCTGCCATGCCTGTCACTAGAACATTAAGGGAACGTTAGCAAGAAAAGGTCGGGATTGTTCATAATCATGTCGCGAAATGTTCAATGGAATTTAGTATCTTAGCGCATTAGTAAGACGTATAGGGCATTGTGCCAGATATTACCGGAGACCTCCCATGTCCGACGAAGACGAAATCATCCTGTCAGAACTCAACGACGAAGACCTTGTCGCGCAGATGTTTGACGATCTGTATGACGGCATGAAGGAAGAGATCGAGGAATCGGTTAACATCCTGCTGTCGCGCGATTGGGCGCCCTACCGCATCCTGACCGAAGCGCTGGTTGGTGGTATGACTATCGTGGGCCACGATTTTCGCGACGGTATTTTGTTTGTGCCAGAGGTGCTTTTGGCCGCGAACGCGATGAAAGGTGGGATGTTCATCCTGAAACCTTTGCTCGCGGAAACAGGCGCACCACAGGTCGGCAAGATGGTTATCGGCACGGTCAAAGGCGACATTCACGACATCGGCAAGAACCTTGTTGGTATGATGATGGAAGGCGCTGGTTTCGAAGTCATCGACCTTGGTATTAACAACGCCGTGGAAAGCTACCTTGAGGCGTTAGAAGCAGAATCGGCTGACATTTTGGGCATGTCCGCCCTGCTCACCACCACCATGCCTTACATGAAAGTCGTGATCGACACGCTGATCGAAAAAGGCATTCGTGACGATTACATCGTGCTGGTCGGCGGCGCACCGCTGAACGAGGAATTTGGTAAAGCCATCGGCGCAGACGCCTATTGCCGAGATGCGGCTGTGGCTGTTGAGACGGCTAAAACCTTCGTCGCGCGCAAACATAATCAAAGCGGGGCAACGGCTTGATTGAATCCCCCTCAATCTGACTTCATAGTTAAAGAGTCCTGGGGGGGACATATCATGCCAACAACACTCTTTGCTATTATCCTCATTTCAGTACTGATCGCGGGGGGCATCACAGCCTTTGCGATTAGTCTCGCACCAGCATCCACGGTGATTCCGATTGCGCTGGTCGCGGCTTTTGGCGTCAGAATGATTCTACGCCACAGACTACGATGATACCGGCGGCGGATCCTAAAGCGGGGCGCATTCTGCTGCTCGCTTGTGGGGCGCTTGCGCGTGAAATACTCGCGGTAAACCAAGCCAACGGTCTCGACCATCTCGACCTGCAATGTCTGCCCGCGATCTATCACAATCACCCCGAAAAGATCGTCCCAGCGGTGCGTGACGCTGTTGCAAAATATCGCGGGTCTTACGCTAAAATATTTGTGGTTTACGCAGACTGCGGCACTGGCGGACAGCTGGAAACAGCCTGCCGCGATCTCGGCGTCGAGATGCTGGCAGGACCACATTGCTATTCGTTTTTTGAAGGCAACGCCGCATTCGCAGCAAACGACGAGATCACGGCGTTTTACCTCACGGATTTTCTGGTCCGGCAATTCGATTCGTTTGTCTGGGAACCACTGGGTTTTGCCAAATATCCGGCGAAGTTCGACGTGCTACGGGACATGTATTTTGGGCATTACACCAAGCTTGTGTATCAAGCCCAAACCGATGACCCGTCCCTGACGCAGCTTGCGGAAACGTATGCTGGGCGCCTACAGCTACCGTTTGAACGACGCTTCACAGGCTATGGCGATCTGGAAACAGAGTTAACGGGCCTGACCTAAAGGGTCTCTAACCAGCCGCAACCAGTTGAATACGCTCAACCATTGCCCGCACGCCATTCGAGCGTTGCGCTGACAAGTGGTCATTCAATCCCAAGCGGCCCAATTCGGCATTCGCATCAATCTTGGCCACATCGCCAACCGGAACACCGGTATACAGCGCCTGCAAAACCGCTATTAGACCTTTCACGATCATCGCGTCGCTATCACCGTCAAAGTAGAATTTGCCGTCAGCGATCCGTGGCTGCAACCACACTTGGCTGGCACATCCATCGACCTTGGTTGCGGGCACTTTCAACGCGTCGTCCATCGCGGGCATCGCTTTGCCCATGTCGATCACATGGCGATACCGGTCTTCCCAATCGTCGAGAAATTCGAAGGTTTCTGCAATGTCTTCAAAGGCTTCCGTCGCCATGTTCATGTTCCTTCTGCAGCCTTTGGTCTAGGCCGCATCTGCCTGTTCGTCCAGCCTTTGCGTTATAACTCAACCGGAACAACCTTTTGCCCGTCAACTTTGAGCCCGATTTTGCCTTCGCATAGCATGATCGCGTCGCGGCCAAACACCTCTTTGCGCCATCCGCTTAATGCGCTCACGTCGCGTTGACCTGCAGCCAGAGCATCCAGATCAGCCGCTGTTGCTATTAATTTTGGCGCGACACCTTCGCCTTCGGACTTGGATTTCAGCAGAACGCGCAGCATGTCTGCGATTGCCGGGTTCACTTGCAGCTTTGTCCGGCTCGCATCCGGCTTTGGCAATGCGTCGTTTGGCAATTCCAAACCGACCTTCACAGCCGTCAAAATGCCCTTTGCGATCTCGCCTTTACGGGCATCACGCAACAACAGACGTGAACGCCCAAGGTCTTGTTCTGATTGCGGTTTTGTTGATGCAAGCTCGACCAGCGCGTCGTCTTTGTAGACACGACTACGCGGAATATTCCGTTCTTGTGCAAAAGTCTCGCGGAACCGCGCCAATTCGCGCACGATACCAAGAAAACGACCCGCGTTGTTGCGTGTTTTCACACGCTGCCACGCATCATCAGGGTTCGCTTCGTAGGTCGCCGGATCTTGCAAAATGCCCAATTCTTCTTGGACCCACTTTGCACGGCCCGATTTGGCCAATTGAGCGGACAGAAATTCGTAAATATCACGTAAATGCGTCACATCAGCGACAGCATATTGCGCCTGCGCATCCGTCAAAGGACGGCGTGACCAGTCGGTAAAGCGTGATGATTTATCCAAATCCGCCTTCGCGATTTTACGCACAAGCGTCTCGTAACCAACCTGTTCACCAAAGCCGCACACCATCGCAGCGACTTGCGTGTCAAACAGCGGTTCTGGAATAACGCCTTGATCCACATAGAAGATTTCGAGATCCTGCCGCGCTGCATGGAATACTTTAACTACGCCGTGGTCGCGGAACAAATCATAAAGCGGCTCTAGCGATAATTCGCCAGCCAACGGATCGACCAGAACGGCGTCGTTGCCCGCCTCGTCTTGATAGGCCAATTGCACCAAACACAGCTTGGAATAATAGGTCCGTTCGCGCAAAAACTCTGTATCAACAGTCACATAAGCCCGCTTGGCGGCCTCTTTACAAAACGCAGCAAGATCGTCGGTTGTCGTGATTGTCTTCATGTGAGCTGATCTCTTCTTTGTCAGTCTTTGGGTGCCGCCCAGGATGGGTGCCTTGTACTACGCGATCATGGAACGGTTGAAAAGGTCAACCCCCACCGAGCATCACAGGCGTCGCGTCACCCGATGCAAACCGTTTTAAAACAGCGGGATAGAGCTGGTGTTCAAAGGGTAGAACCCGTGCGGCCAGATCGTCTGGCGTGTCGCCTGCCAGTACAGGCACGCGGGCTTGACCCAGAACGCGGCCACCGTCCAATTCACCTGTGACCTCGTGTACTGAACAGCCGTGCTGCGCATCGCCAGCCTCTAGGGCGCGGGCGTGGGTGTGCAAACCTTTGTACTTTGGCAGCAACGACGGATGAATGTTCAGCATCTTTCCGGCCCAGCCAGCGGTGAATTCCGGTGTCAAAATCCGCATGAAACCAGCGAGACAGATGATGTCCGGCTTTGCGGCCTCAAGCGCCTTTTGTACTTCTAATTCAAAGCCATGCCGGTCGTTCTTAAAGTTACGGTGATCGACCACAGCCGTCGCAATGCCCATATCGCGGGCCGTGTCCAAGCCACCCGCATCGGGCCTGTTCGACAACACCAGACAAGGCCGCGCCGGATAGTCGTCCGTCATAGCACGCGCCAGCGCCACCATGTTCGAGCCGCCCCCCGAAATCAGGATCGCGACCCGTTTTGTCACAGCAGCGACCCAGTGTAGCGCACGCCCTCGCCTGCGGTCACGGCGCCGATCACGGACACTGTTTCACCAGCCGCCGTCAGCGTGGCCTTGGCGGTCTCGACTTGATCCGCCGGACAGATCACAACCATGCCCAGACCAGAGTTAAATGTCTTGAGCAACTCGGCCTCGGCCATGCCGCCTTCCGCTGCCAACCAATTGAAAACAGGCGGCAATTCCCATGCGCCCAGATCAATATCGGCGCCCAATCCTTCGGGCAGAACACGTGGTAGGTTTTCCGTCAAACCACCGCCTGTGATATGGGCCAGACCGTGAATAGAGCCCTCTTTCACAGCCGCCAGCGTCGATTTCACGTATAGACGCGTCGGCGCAAGCAGCGCCTCGCCCAGTGTCCCATCACCCCATGGGCAATCGTCGGACCATGCCAACCCGCTTTTTTCCACGATCCGGCGCACCAGTGAATAGCCGTTCGAATGCACACCGTCAGAGGCCAACCCCAACAGCACATCGCCCGCGCCCACACCGCGCGGCAGATCGCGGCCTCGTTCCATCGCACCGACTGCAAAGCCCGCGAGATCAAAGTCGCCATCGTGATACATGCCCGGCATTTCCGCCGTCTCACCGCCGATCAACGCGCAACCGGATGCTTCGCAGCCTGCCGCAATACCGTTAATAATCCGTGTCGCCGCGTCGAGCTCCAACTTGCCCGTCGCGAAATAATCAAGGAAAAACAGCGGCTCTGCCCCCTGACAAACCAGATCGTTCACACACATCGCGACCAGATCAATCCCGATCGTGTCCACATTGCCCGTATCAATCGCGATCCGCAGCTTGGTGCCAACGCCGTCTGTGGCCGCTACCAGAACCGGATCAACATAGCCCGCGTCCTTTAGGTCGAACAACGCGCCAAAGCCACCAAGGCCGGCCATCACGCCGCTGCGTTTGGTCCGTTTGGCTGCTGGTTTAATCCGCTCAACCAATGTGTTGCCCGCGTCGATGTCAACGCCCGCGTCCGCATATGTCAGGCCGTTTTTGCTGGTCATGTGTCGTCCCCCAAGGATTTGCGCCTGCGATAGCCCAACATCGGACAAGGCGCAAACATTTCTAGGATCGGGTGTGCCGTTTTCCATCTTGACCCTTGCGGCCTGTCTGATACCTCAAGCGTCGGGGGGCCTGTAGCTCAACTGGTTAGAGCAGAGCGCTCATAACGCTTTGGTTGCGGGTTCAAGTCCTGCCGGGCCTACCATTTCCCTATTGCTGACGGCGCGTTAGACGTTCGTTGACAGACCGCGTCGCGTATCGAATAACTTGGCGTAGCGATGCTGTCGGATGTCGCCCACGTTGGCGCATACATAGGAAATCGCATGACCACACAAATTGCTACTGATCGCGGCGCGAACCTGCTTGGCAGCATGTGGATGATCTGCGCGATGGCGCTTTTTGCCGTTGAGGACTCGTTTCTTAAGATTGCGTCAACGGTCCTGCCTGTCGGTCAGATCTTGGTTATCTTTGGTCTTGGTGGTACTATCGTGTTTGCTGGTTTGGCGCGCCTGAACCACGAGCCGTTGTTTGTCCGCGATGTTGTGTCCCGCCCGATGCGTATCCGCGTCGTGTTCGAGATCGCAGGTCGGTTGTTTTACGTCCTCGCTATCGCGTTAACCCCGTTGTCAGCCGCAACTGTGATCTTACAGGCTACGCCGCTGGTCGTGGTCGCGGGTGCTGCGTTGGTGTTTGGCGAAAAGGTTGGATGGCGCAGGTGGACTGCGATCTTTATCGGGTTAATTGGCGTTGTCGTCATTATCCAGCCGGGCACCGATAGTTTTTCCGCGTTGTCGATTTTGGCGATTATCGGGATGATCGGCTTTGCCGGCCGCGATCTTGCCAGCCGCGCAGCCCCTGCGACGCTGAGCACATCCATCCTCGGGCTATACGGATTTCTGGCGGTTATGGTCGCGGGCGGCCTGTTTTCGATCTGGCAAGGTGCCGCGTATATCTACCCCAACGTGTCGACGATGCTGCATATGTTGGGGTCAGTCATCGCGGGCGTCGCCGCTTATTCTTGCCTGATGAAAGCGATGCGTACTGGCGAAGTGTCCGCCGTGACGCCGTTTCGATATACAAGATTGCTGTTCGGAATCACATTGGGCGTGGTGCTATTTGGCGAAAAACTCAGCCCTGCGATGATCTTTGGCTCTGGCTTGATCGTGTTTTCCGGCCTGTTCATTCTCTGGCGCGGCAAGCGGCGGTAACGAGAGGCCACCTCCCGAAACCGACCGCTACATCTGTTTGTTATTCAGGCGCCATTTCAGGGTGGAGATACCGTTCCAGCCCTGCACGGCAATCATCTGGCCACGGGTGGGATTTATGGTCGGTTGTCGAGGTCATCACAATCAACTGCTCAATCGTCCAAATCACGTCTTCACCGACTTTGACCACGGTATAAAGGTCCAGCGATGCCCGTCCGATTTTGCGCACATGAACGTTAAAGTCCAAAATATCGCCGTAAACCGCAGGTTTTTTAAACTCGATGTTCATTTTTACACTAGGCAAACCCAGCTTGCGGTCGAACATCAGTTCTTTCCACGTCACACCAAACGACGCGAACATGGCTTCGTTTACGTCAACGAGATATGACAGATAGGCAGGATGGTACGCGATCCCGGTCAGATCGCAGTCCCCAAATCGCATTGGCTTAGAAATTGTAAAAGGCATTGGCGTTCCTCTTTGTGCAACCGAAATCAGCTGAGTTGGTGTAAAGTTAAAATTGTTTATGCTTAAAGCGAAACACCATGTCAAACTCTAACCGGTCCGACCACCCTGCCCTTATGCATCAGGAATATGTGACAAAAGGGCTTAGATCACATTTCGGCACTGTTGAGCATTGACAGATCACAGGCTCCAATTTAACTTCATATTTAAAGTAAATGGCAGCCCCAAGGGTGGAGGCCATCCAGCAAAAAGGTGACGGCAATGAAAATAGCAATTCTTGGTGGCGGCCCCGCGGGTCTGTACTTCGCGATTTCAATGAAGCTGCGCAACAAAGACCACGACATCACCGTCTTTGAACGCAACCGCTTTGACGACACCTTTGGGTGGGGAGTGGTTCTGTCGGACGAAACAATGTCCAACTTTGAAGTGAACGATCCGATCAGCGAAAAGATGATCCGCGATAACTTTGCCTATTGGGATGACGTCAAGACAGTGCGTGGCGACGAGGAAATCACCTCTGGCGGGCATGGTTTCTGCGGCATTGGCCGTAAGAAATTGTTGTTAGTGCTGCAAGAGCGGGCGCGTGAACTGGACATTACGCTGTCTTTTGAAACCAACATGACCGAAGAGTCGATCGCAGAGCTGAAGGTATCGCATGACTTGGTTGTTGCGGCCGATGGCCTGAATTCCAAGGTACGGTCGGTCTATGCCGATCAATTCAAACCTGAAATCGACATGCGTGAAAATCACTTTGTCTGGCTTGGCACACATCAAAAATTCGACGACGCTTTCACCTTTATCTTTGAAGAAACCGAGCACGGTTGGGTTTGGGCGCACGCCTATCAATTCGACGACGACACAGCGACGTTCATCGTGGAATGCGGCCCAGAGACCTACAAAGCGTTTGGGTTCGACACCTTAGATCAACACGACAGCATCGCTCTGTGCGAAAAGATTTTCGCGAAACACCTCGGCGGCCACCCGTTGATGACCAACGCGAACCACATTCGCGGCTCTGCTTGGATCCAATTTCCACGAGTGACCTGCGAAAACTGGTATTTTGAAAATGTCGTGCTATTGGGCGATGCGTCTGCGACGGCGCACTTCTCAATCGGGTCTGGCTCAAAGCTGGGCATGGAAAGTGCTATTGCGCTGGCCGACGAGTTGGATTCCGACAAGCCCGTTCAAGAGGCCCTGCAGACATACCAAGACGAACGCAAATTGCAGGTGTTGCGCGTGACCTCCGCCGCACGGAACTCCACCACGTGGTTTGAAGAAGTTGAACGCTACCTGACGCTCGACATGATGCAATTCAGCTATTCTTTGCTGACCCGCTCTCAGCGGATTAGCCACGAAAACCTGCGCCTGCGCGATCCCGAATGGATGGCCGAAGCCGAAAGCTGGTTCCAGAAAAAAGCAGGCAGCACCTCTGGTCGTAGCCCGATGTTTGCGCCGTTCACGCTGCGCGATATGACGTTAGAGAACCGCGTCGTCGTATCCCCGATGGCCCAGTACAAAGCCGAGGACGGCAACCCAACCGATTGGCATTTTGTGCATTACGCCGAACGCGCCAAAGGTGGTGCGGGTCTGGTCTTCACAGAAATGCTATGCGTCTCAAAACAAGGCCGGATCACGCCCGGTTGCCCATGTATCAGCGAAAACCAAGTACCAGCATGGTCACGCTTGACCGACTTTGTTCACGCGGAAACCCCTGCGAAAATCTGTGCCCAGATCGGCCACGCAGGCCGCAAAGGGTCCACACGTTTGGCATGGGACGGGATCGATCAGCCGTTGGAAAGCGGCAACTGGGACTTGTTATCCGCCTCTGCGCTGCCATTGATGGATGGCAACCCTGTTCCCAAAGCAATGGATCGCGCGGATATGGATTTGGTCAAAGACCAATTCATCGCATCCGTCAAAGCCGCAGACGCCGCAGGTTTCGACATGATCGAAATGCACGCGGCACACGGGTATCTTTTGGCGTCGTTCATCTCGCCCGTCACGAACAAACGCAGCGATGAATACGGCGGCACGTTAGAAAACCGGATGCGGTTCCCGTTGGAAATCTTTGCCGCGATGCGCGCCCATTGGCCAGAATCCAAGCCGATGACAGTGCGTATTTCGGCGCACGATTGGATGGGCGACGACGGTATCCACCCCGAAGAAGCCGTTGATATCGCACAGATGTTCAGTGATGCGGGCGCGGATGCGATCAACGTGTCGTCTGGTCAGACCGACAAAGCGGAACAGCCTGTCTACGGACGCATGTTCCAAGTGCCGTTCTCGGACCGTGTGCGTAACGATGTTGGCGCCCCTACTCTGGTTGCGGGTAACATCTACGAGCCAGATCACGTCAACTCGATCTTGATGGCTGGTCGTGCGGATCTTGTGTTGCTGGCGCGACCGCATTTAGCGGACCCTTACTGGACGCTGCATGCGGCTGTTGAACTTGGTGACACGGATCAGACGTGGCCTGCCCCATATGAAGGCGGTCGTCGTCAGGCGAACTCTTTGGCCGAACGCGCCAAGGCGATGTCATCATGAGCCTGAAAGGAAAAACAGCCTTTGTCACAGGCGGTGGATCGGGCGTCGGCGCGGTCATCGCACTAGAGCTTGCCAATGCTGGTGCTAAGGTCACGATCTGTGGTCGCCGCATCGCACCGCTAGAGGCCGTTGCAGCAAAGCATTCAAATATCTCAGCAGTCGTCGCGGACATCACGGATGAAGTGGCGATTTCAACCGCCATCGCAACCGTGTCCCCAGATATCGTGATCGCCAATGCGGGCGCATCGGAAAGCGCGCCGTTTGTGAAAACCGAGTTGGACGCCTTTGAACGGATGATGAAAGTCAACGTAACAGGCACCTTTTTGACTCTGCGCGAAGGGGCAAAAGCGATGAAGGGCAAGCCGTGGGGCCGTCTGATCGCGATTGCCTCAACCGCTGGCCTGAAAGGCTATCCATACGTGGCCCCCTATGCGGCGGCGAAACATGGCGTCGTGGGCATGGTGAAATCTGTGGCCCTTGAGTTGGCACGCAAGAACATCACCGTGAACGCGATCTGCCCCGGCTTTCTGGACACGGAAATGACCGAACGGTCCATCGCCAACATCGTGGAGAAAACCGGACGTAGCGTGGAAGCGGCCCGCGCATCGCTGGAAGAAACTAACCCGATGCACCGCCTTGTACCGCCCGAAGACGTCGCCAAAACGGTGCTTTGGCTCTGCTCTGACGGCTCTGATATGGTCACAGGCCAAAGTATTTCAGTGTCTGGAGGTGAAACATGAACGACGTCTTCACGATCCGCCGTCAGGTCGAATTCAACCATTGCGACCCCGCAGGTATCGTCTTTTATCCGCGCTATTTCGAAATGATTTCGTCCGCGACCGAACGCTTTTTCTCGGATGCGTTGGACTTTAGCTGGGCCACTATGGGTCTCGTTGATGGTTTTGGCACGCCGATGGGCAATATCGAGACGCGGTTTTATGCACCGTCCCGCCTTGAAGACTGGCTCACGATTTCGATCACGGCCAAACGTGTTGGAACGTCGTCGCTGACGCTTCAGATCGAGTGCCATTGCGAAGACGAACGCAGGTTCGCCTGCAAAGCAACGCTGGTCCACGCAAACATCCAAACCGGAACATCGCACCCGTGGCCTGACGCGCCACGCGCCGCGATGACCCGCTATCTTCTATCCGTTAATTCTAATCAGGAAGACCTCTCATGACCGCTTTAACACCACATATGTTTCTACAGCCAGACGGCTGGGCCCCTGCAAAAGGCTATTCAAATGGCGTGATGGCAGAGGGAAAGCTGATTTTCACTGGCGGACTTGTCGGTTGGAGCGCGCAGCAAACGTGGGAACACCTCGATATGGTGGGCCAGTTCCGCCAGACCTTAGAGAATATCGTGGCTGTTCTGGAAAGCGCTGGCGCTGGCCCTGAACATCTGGTGCGTCTGACGTGGTACATCACGGACAAGCAGGAATATAACGAAAACCTGCGTGCTTTTGGTGCTGCATATCGCGATGTGATTGGTCGCCACTTTCCCGCGATGGCCGTTGTGCAGGTCATCGCCTTGATGGAAGACGAAGCCAAAATCGAAATCGAAGCCACTGCGGTCATTCCGCATGACTGACCCAGTTCAGCGGCCAGACAGCGCGCCGGTTCTCATCACGATGAGTTCATTTGAATCCGTGACGCCGCGTGGCGCTGTCACGGGCGCGTGGATTATGGGCCAGCTTGATCGTGCGGCGGGCCTTGCTGGCATGAAAATATCGGGCGGCGATGCGTTGATCTTGTCGATCAAAGAGCTGACGTTTCTTGCAGTTCTGCCAGCGGGCGTAGAGTTCGCAATCCATAGCGAGTTGACGCGCAAAGGGAATTCGTCGTTTACGGTTGCCCTGTCGGGATGGGCTGACGTTAAAGGCGAGTCCATCGGCATTTTCCGCGCCGATGTTGTACTCGTTGCTGTCGATGACAATGGTCGTCCGCGCAAGCTGGCTTAGGTCACGGGCGCTCTCGCCACAGGCGCACAACCGCTTGAAGGTTCAACCTCGTCACCGGCGGATAACCTGTGCAGTTCGCAGCGTTGAGACTACAGCGATATTGAAATACCGTCATTAGGTCAGTCCTGATGGCGGTATTTGCATTTGGCGAGTCAACACGCACAAAAAGCGACCTCTATCTAAATCCACCTTTGGTCTTTATCTTCAGTATGAAAAATTGATATATAAAGTAAATTTTATTGCGCATACCCAGAGGCATTTCGATGAACACTGACTCAAAAACCGAAATCACCGATGATAATCTTGCACGCCAACGGCTACGCCTCTGGTTGCAAATGCTCAAAGCGACGCGCCACGTCGAAGGTGTGCTGCGCGATGAATTGCGGTCTGGCTATGATACAACATTGCCGCGTTTTGATGTTCTTGCCACACTACACGCAACGCCTGAAGGCATGAAGATGAGCGAACTTTCCACGCATCTTGTTGTCTCGAACGGTAACGTCACTGGCGTCGTGGATCGTTTGGTGAGCGAAGGTTTGGCCGAACGCACAAATATGGAAAGCGACCGCAGAGCGTTCTTGGTACGGATCACTGAAAAGGGCCGTGTTTTGATGGACGAAATGACAGCTAACCATCTGGAATGGATCGATAAACTGTTTGCGGATGTGACCGAAACCGACGCGGCGCGTGGTATTTCGATTATGCTAGATATCCGCCGGAAATCTTAAGCGCATAAAAAAGCCCCCCGTTCATCAAAACGGAGGGCTTTGGTTTTAGGTTAGCGCATTAAAGCAGCCCTGTTTCCTTCGCGACGCGACGGTATCCTGCCCCCGCCGTAAAGCCGCCGTCGATCACAAAATCTTCGCCTGTGATAAACTTGGACCCGTCGGCTGCGAGGAACAGCACGAGTTGCGCCACTTCGTCTGCTTCGCCCGCGCGTTGCGCCGGCGTCATGCTGATCATCGGACCCAGATGCGGGGACGCGCGGTTCAGATCGGTCACGATCAAGCCTGGGCAGATCGCGTTCACGCGAATACCATCGTCCGCAAATTCCATCGCCGCTGTGCGGGTCAAGCCACGGATCGCCCATTTCGACGAGGTATAAGCAGGATCGTAATGGCCGGAAAACGCGCTGTTTGAGGAAATGTTAACGATACTTCCCCCACCGGTTTCCGCCATCAATGGTGCCGATAATTTGGTCCCGATAAACGTTCCGGTTGCGTTCACATCCATCACCATGCGCCATTCCGCGACGGTCATATCGCGAATGATTTTACGGTTAATAATGCCCGCGTTGTTCACCAACACGTCCAAACGGCCAGTCCATGCGCGGACGGTGGCAAGTGCTGCGACCCATTCGTCTTCGGATGTGACGTCCAACTTGAAGAACTGCACGGATTTTCCGTCGCTCTGCAGGCGTTCGGCTAGTGCTTTGCCTTCGTCTTCCAGCACATCGCAGATCAGAACTGATGCGCCAGCCGTCGCCAAAAGCTCGACCTCAACCGCACCTTGTCCACGCGCACCGCCCGTAACAATCGCGGTTTTACCTGCCAGATCGGTCAATGCTGCTTTGGTTTTTTCAAAATCGACGCTCATGCTTGCACCATCAATTGACGCTGTTCGCCCAAACCACTGGCCCCAAGCGTGACAACTTGGCCTTCTTTCAAGAAGGTCGGCGGTTTCATCCCAAGACCAACACCCGGAGGTGTGCCCGTCGCGATGATGTCACCTGCTTCAAGTGTCATGAATTGCGAGATGTAGTGGACCAGATGTGCAACGCCAAAGATCATCGTTTTGGTGTTGCCCGTCTGGCGACGCTCGCCGTCTACATCAAGCCACAGGTCGATGTTTTGCACGTCCGCGATTTCGTCTTTCGACACCATCCACGGACCAACCGGACCAAACGTGTCGTGGCTTTTGCCTTTGACCCACTGGCCACCACGTTCGGATTGGAAGCGACGTTCAGAGACGTCGTTAATCAGCGTGTAGCCCGCCACATAGTCAAGCGCGTCGTCTTCGCTGACGTATTTCGCACGTGAACCAATCACGATTCCCAGCTCGATCTCCCAATCGGTCCGGTCTGATCCGCGCGGGATTTCCACGTCGTCATTTGGGCCGCAAAGCGCTGTTGTTGCTTTGGAAAACAACACAGGTTCGGCGGGTGGTTCTTTACCAGTTTCGCGGGCGTGGTCGGCGTAATTCAAGCCCACGCACAGGAATTTGCCGGGCCGCGCCACAGCGGACCCGATGCGCGGTGTGCCGTCTACTTTTGGCAGGCTCTCGACATCAAGTGCCGCAAGTTTAGCCATCATATCAGGCGCAAGCGTCGTCCTATCAATGTCCGCGACGACCCCGGACAGGTCACGCATCTGGCCGGACCCATCAAGAATGGCAGGACGTTCAGAGCCCGCAGGCCCGTAGCGAAGAAGCTTCATCAAATCTACTTTCGTATGGCTTCCGACGCTGGTGCATCGGAAGCGCGTTAAAATCAGGGGCGACGGTAACCTTCGAGGGCTTCGTCCGGCACATCAGGCAAGTTGGTGACAAAGTTGTCAGGCGTGCGGCAGGTCAGCCAAACCAATTCGTCCGTGATGCTCATGTTCACTTCGACATGCGGCATGAAGGGCGGCACAAAAACAAAATCGCCTTCGAACAGGTCGATAAATTCTTTGTAGTCATCGCCAAAGTAGATGCGACCATGGCCTTTGAGAACGTAGCCACCGGTTTCGGCTTCGTCATGGTGGTGTGGCGGCGAACGGTGGCCCGGCTCATTGCTCACACGACCGAACCACAGTTTTGTCGCTGGGGTGTGTTGCGGGCTAACACCCGATTTACGCACGCATTCGCCTGACTGCAAAGTGCTGTCATCAAGCTCTTGAGAGCGCGTTACTACCGGTACAACTTTATCGGACATCATATATCTCCCTGAATTTCGACGCAGCACCTCTGCCGCTATACGGCAACATAGCCAGAATATACTTTAAACCTCAACTTATTTATTTTCACCTCAGCCGACGCGGGCAAGCGGACTTCCCAAGAGTCTTTAAAATATCAACAAACTTGCCTGTTATTTGTGCTGATATGCAAAAATTATATGCATTTGCAGTCAGTTTGAGGCTTGGCGTACTACAAATTAACTTTGTACTTGAAGAATATTTATATATGTATTTGCATATAACTAAGACTCAGTCACTAAAAAATGAGATCAGGGAGCCTCAATATGACCAGCCAAACAACACTCGCAAACCTTGCCACCAGCCTCTTGGATGGCTCGATCAAAGTGGTCGATTGCAGCGGCCCGCTTGGCCCTGACACACCATTGCTAAAGCTGCCGCCAGAGATCGCAGACGACACGCCAAAAATCGAAATTCACGAGATTTCCAGATACGGTGATCGTGGTCCATTCTGGGCGTGGAACTGGCTCAAGTTGGGCGAACACTCTGGCACGCACTACGATGCACCACACCATTGGGTCACAGGTAAAGACTACCCAGACGGCTCTGTGGACACCATCGCACCACAGAACTTTGTAGCGCCTGCCAACGTCATTGATTGCTCGAAAGAAGCAGCCGCTGATCCCGATTTCCTACTGACAGTAGACCACGTCAAAGCATGGGAAGCAGAACACGGCGAGATCAAAGAAGGTGAATGGGTCCTGATGCGGACGGACTGGGATCAATACAACGACGACGAAGTCAAATACCTGAACGCAGATGAAACAGGTCCACACACACCTGGCCCGAACGCCGAAGTCATCACCTATTTGATGGAAGAGAAAAAAGCGCTGGGTTGGGGTACACAATGTATCGGTACAGACGCGGGTGCGGCTGGTGGATTTGAAATCCCGTTCCCTGCCCACAACCTTTTGCACAAGCACAACCGCTACGGCCTCGCGTCCCTGACGAACCTGAGCGAACTGCCTGCTAAAGGCGCGATCCTGATCACTGCACCGCTTAAGATCGTCAAAGGCACCGGATCACCGATCCGCGCTCTTGCACTGATCCCCGCGTCCTAAAGTTCGGAGACACAGATCATGACCGCACCCATCGATATCGCCATTATCGGCAGTGGCATTAACGCGCTGACGGCTGGGGCTATGCTTGCTAAATCCGGCAAGAAAGTCGCGCTGTTCGAACGCGAAGCTGTCGCGGGTGGTTGTATGCGGTCAGAAACACTGGCCGAGGGGGTCACTTACGATCCCCTCGCCACCACCTTTGTTCTATGGGTGACGGGTGCAGCGCATGGCGCATTGGCAGACGACCTTGCACGGCACGGCGTCGAATTCTGTGCGACTGACACGCCCACGGGTGTGCTGCTGCCGGACGGGCGTGCGCTGACATACACAACGGATCGCGCAGCTAATGTTGCGGCGTTTGATGCGGTTGAAGCCGGAGACGGCGCGCAGCTTGCCCGTGATCTTGATAATTTCGGAGCCGATGCAGAGTTACTTTTCGGCCTGATGGGCGGCGATCCTTGGTCGAAATCAACCACAAAACTGCTGGCGAAAGAAACGTGGAAACGCAAACCACGCGGTCTGGCCACAACGATGGGCGGCGCATTGCAATCGATGCGCGGCTGGCTTGAGACGTCGTTTGAAAATGACCTGACCCGTGCGCTTTGGGCGCCGTGGTGTCTACATGCGGGCCTCGGACCAGAGGCCGCGTTTTCGGGTCAAATGGGTCAAGTCATTGGATTTGCTCTAGAAGCCGCAAGCGCCCCGATCGTCAAAGGGGGCGCTGCCAATATGGTCCGCGCTTTGTCCGCGATTATCACGGAAAACGGTGGTGAAATTCACACGTCGTCCGAAGTGGCAGAAATCACGATCATCAACGGCGTGGCCAAAGGTCTGAAACTGTCCAACGGCAAAGAAATCGCAGCGGGCGAAGTGCTGGCCTCTGTCACGCCAAACCAACTGTACGAGACGCTCGCGCCCACACCAGCCAAGCAAGAGGACTTGCGCAAATACCGCTACGGCAAAGGTAATTTCCAACTGCACTACCATCTTGATGGTCCCGTAAACTGGAAGACCGCTGGCCTAGACGCGGTGCAACTGCTGCACATCACACCGGGTTTGGATGGCGTATCAAAGGCTGGCAACGAGGCCGAACGCGGGTTCTTGCCGGATGTGCCAACGATCTGCGTCGGCCAACCAAGTGCTGCCGATCCAAGCCGCGCACCCGAGGGCCAAAGCGTACTTTGGTTGCAGATGCCCGAAGCCCCGCGTCACGTCAAAGGCGACGCACGTGGCACATTGGACATCCCCGAAGACGGCCAATGGACTGAAGCCCTGCGCGAAGCATATGCAGACCGCGTCGAGGCCATCTTGGCCGATCATATCGACGGCTTTGCAGATCAAATCCTGACGCGCCGGGCCATATCGCCTGCCGACCTGCAGGGCTACAATATGAACCTTGTCGGCGGCGATCCTTATGGTGGCGCATGCACGATTGAGCAATTTTTCCTCTGGCGCCCGTTTGCAGACACGGTCCGCCACGCAACTGGCATCAAAAACCTCTACCACATCGGCGCATCCACACATCCGGGTCCGGGATTGTCTGGTGGCTCGGGCTATCTGACCGCAAAGGAATTGGGCGCATGAGCGTTGGTCCCGAAGAGTTAGAAGCCTTTACCCCCTACCTCATGAACCGGATCATGGCGCGGTATAACAAAGGCGTTGAATCCGAACTCAAAACCGCTGGCGTATCGGTCGCACAGATGCGTGCGCTTGTGGTCTTGGCGGATAATAGCCCCTGCTCGATTTCCGAACTTTCGGTGCTGACAGTGATCAAACAATCCACCCTGTCGCGCACATTGGACACGATGGAAAACGCAGGGCTGATCAAACGCGAAGCCCAAGACGACGACAGCCGCATCCGCATGATCAGTCTCAGCGACGCTGGCCGCGCGGCCTACGCCACAGCATGGCCCGCAATGGTGGGCATGCGCGAAACCATGCTCGCCAGCCTGTCGGATAAGGAACGCGAAACGCTTAACCAACTGTTGTTACGTATCTTTTACGACATTCGGCACCACGACTTCTAATTCCGAAAATTCAAAAATCACCCTCAGCAAGGACACTGCAATGACACAGATTTCATTCCTAGCAGCACTCTCCCTTTCCGCACTTCTACCCGTCCTTGCACAGGCAGAGCCACTGCGCGGCGTCGATGATATCGACCTGACAGCTGGGCAATCCATCACCTATTTCTCGACGCCTTGGGGCCTTCAAATGGAAGCGATCAGCTATCCCGAAGGCATGGCCTACCAGGCCACAGCACAGACCACGCTGTGGACCAATCGCGCCACGTCGCAATAACCCGCTTTAAGGAGACCACAGATGGCCGAAAGATCATTTGCGAAAGAAGTTCAGAAACTCAAACAGGGTCAAGGTGATACCTTTTCCGGCGAGGGCATCCTTGCGATCACCAAGGCGCTGTTGGAAAATGGCGTCGGGTATGTTGGCGGCTACCAAGGCTCGCCGATTTCACACCTGATGGACGTATTGGCCGACGCCGAAGAAATCTTAAGCGAGCTTGGCGTCCACTTTGAAGCGTCCGCAAGCGAAGCAACCGCGACAGCGATGCTGGCCGCCTCCGTCCACTACCCAATTCGCGGCGCTGTCACGTATAAATCCGTGGTCGGCACAAACGTGGCCTCTGACGCTTTGTCGAACCTTGCGTCTGGCGGTGTCACTGGCGGTGCATTGATCATCGTCGGCGAAGACTACGGCGAAGGCTCGTCGATCATGCAAGAGCGCACCTACGCCTTTGCGATGAAGTCTCAGGTCTGGATGCTAGACCCGCGCCCAAACCTGCCCGCGATTGTCAAAGCGGTTGGTGATGGGTTCGAGCTGTCCGAAATATCGAACACACCAGTGATGCTGCAAGTCGGCATCCGGTCTTGCCACGTCCACGGTAACTTTGAGGCCGCTGACAACAAACGCCCACCGATGACCGTGTCGGATGCGTTGGAAAAGCCAGCCCGCCAACTTGACCGCATCGTGTTGCCGCCAGCCACATACCTGCACGAAGAAGAAAAGCTGACCAAACGCCTGCCTGCTGCCAAGAAATTCATCATTGAGAAAGAGATCAACGAACGCTTTGGCAAGCCCGACGCCAAAGTTGGCCTGATCCTACAAGGCGGCACCTATAACACCGTCATTCGTGCGCTGAACCGTCTGGGACTTGCTGATCTTTACGGCGACACCGACATGGACATGCTGGTGCTGAACTGCATTTATCCGCTCGTCGACAGTCAAATCATGGACTTCTGCGAAGGCAAAGACGCGATCCTTGTCATTGAGGAAGGTCACCCGAACTACGTCGAACAGCAGATTGCCCACATGCTATACAAAGGCGGAAAATCCGTCACGCTGGAAGGCAAAGGCAAGTTGCCGATGGGCGGCGAATATACCGGACAAGTGATGGTCGACGGGATCGGCGCATTCCTGACTGAACACGCCCCGTCCCTGTTACCTGTCGCAAAAGTCGTCACCAACGAAGAACCAGTGGCGATCCCTGATCTGTCGAAAACATTGCCTGCACGGCCACCTGGTTTCTGCACAGGCTGCCCTGAACGCCCGATCTTTGCGGCCACAAAGTTGGTTGAAGAAGAATTGGGCGAACACCACATCTCGTCCGACATCGGCTGCCACTTGTTTTCGATCATGCCTCCATTTGATCTTGGGGCGACCACGATGGGCTACGGGCTTGGGCCTGCGTCTGCTGCGGCGTTCCATAACGAGAACCCCAACGGACGACGCTCGATTTCCTTCGTGGGCGATGGTGGTTTTTGGCACAACGGTCTGACAAGTTCTGTCGGCAACGCTGTGTTCAACAAATCCGACAACGTTATTGTTATCGTTGATAACTTTTATTCGGCAGCAACGGGCGGCCAAGACATTCTGTCGTCCCGCGCCACCAACAAAACCAAACAAACCCAAAGCTCTATCGTGGATGCCTGTAAAGGTATGGGCGTCAAATGGATCCGCCAGATTGATCACACCTATGACGTGACCAAGGTCCGCGATACGCTGAAAGAAGCCCTGACAACCGAAGAACGCGGTCCCAAAGTCATCGTGGCCTCGTCCGAGTGCATGTTGAATAAACAACGCCGCGTGAAACCGGAATTGGCCAAAGCCGCCAAAGACGGCAAACGGGTTGTGCGCCCACGGTTCGGCGTCGACGAAGACATCTGCACGGGCGACCACGCCTGCATGCGCCTGTCCGGTTGCCCATCATTGTCGGTGAAAGACACCGGCGACCCGTTGCGCGATGATCCGGTCGCGGCAATCGACCAGACATGTGTTGGCTGCGGAAACTGCGGCGAAGTGGCCGATGCGGCCGTTCTTTGTCCGTCATTCTTCCAAGCCGAAATCGTGTCGAACCCAAGCACGGGTGAGCGTCGTCGCGCCAAGCGTAATCAAAAAATCATCTCTTGGCTGCAAGGCCGACGAGACGCCAAGCGCGTCGCCTTTGCATAAGGAATAGCCACATGAACGTTCAGAACAAACCTATCATCGCACGTCGATCAGCTGGACCAGACGGCGAGAAAATCATCACGCTCGCAGCTCTGGCTGTGGGCGGCCAAGGCGGCGGTGTGCTGACCAATTGGATCGTGGCCGTGGCCGAAGCCAACGGTTTCCGTGCGCAATCGACGTCGGTTGCGGGCGTGGCCCAACGGACTGGTGCGACGATCTACTACGTTGAGATGTGCCGCGATACGGGCCGCGCACCGATCTTCTCGTTGTCGCCCTCCATCGGTGACGTCGATATTCTGATGGCATCGGAATTGATGGAAGGCGGACGCGCGATCATGCGCGGGTTCGTGACACCGGGCCGAACGACCTTGATCGCATCGACGCACCGCATCGCGGCCATTTCAGAAAAAACCACACCCGGTGACGGGCGCATCGACGGGGCCGAAGTGATCGCCGCTATGGGAATCGCCGCTGATAAAGTGGTGGCGTTTGACATGGAAACCGTCGCCAAAGAAGCGGGTTCGGTGATTTCATCATCCTTGCTTGGGGCGCTTGCGGGATCAGGTTCCCTGCCCTTTTCGCGCGAAAGTTTTGAAGACATTATCCGCAAGTCAGGTCGCGGCGTAGAGGCCAGCTTGCGGGCCTTTGGCGATGCCTATGAGATCGCAAAAGGCACCAAAGCAGCGCCGCTTCCCAAGGAAACGACCACGGTGGAATTGCCGACGCTGCACATTCCCGAAAAATTGAAATCCAAATGGTCCGCACTCGAAAGCCGTGTTCAGGCGTTGCCCGAGGCGGTGCAAGAGATGACCGCTTTGGGTGTCCGCAAAGTCGTGGACTACCAAGACGTTGACTACGGGGCCGACTACCTGACGATGGTCGAAAAGGTCGCAGCATTGGACACAGCCCCTTATGATCTAAGCATCGCCGCTGCCAAATATTGCTCGCGTGCGTTGTGCTATGACGACATCCTGCGCGTGGCCGATATCAAGACACGGGCGTCACGGCTTGAGCGGGTCAAAAACGAAGTCGTCGTCAAAGACGATCAGGTTTTGATGGTCACTGAATACTTCCACCCACGCTTTGAAGAGTTCGCAACGACCTTGCCGCGTCCGTTGGGCAAATGGCTGCAAAACCGCAAAAGCCTTGAGACGCTTTATTCCAAGTATTTTGACAAGGGTCGCCGTGTACGGACGGATAGTCTTGGCGGGTTCCTGACGCTTTGGGCTGTGTCGTCGCTGCGTCCTTATCGTCGCGGGCTTTTGCGGCACGCGAGCGAAATGGCCCATGTCGATGCGTGGTTTAAAACCGTGCTCGACGTGGCACAAAATGATCCCGAACTGGCTGCGGAAGTTCTGACAAATTACCGCCTGATCAAAGGGTATTCCGACACGCACGTCCGCGGCATGTCGAAATTCGCACGGGTCATGGGCGCATTGGACTTGCTGCAAGGCCGCAAAGATGCCGCCGATTGGATGCGCCGTTTGCGGGTCGCCGCACTTGATGACGTGAAAGGTGACGCTCTTGATGGCGCACTGGCCACCGTCAAAAGCTTTGCAGGGTAACACCATGACCACACCTATCATTATCATCGGATCAGGCATTAACGGACTTGTCGCGGCGGCCGATCTTGCGGCACGCGGCAAATCCGTGCGCGTGTTGGAGCAAGGACCAACACCCGGCGGAGCCGTCCGCACCGAAGACTTAACCTTGGACGGTTTCCGCCACGACGTCGCGGCGATGAACCTGTCGATGTTTGCTGGATCAGGGTTCATGGCCCGCCATGGCGCAGAGATGGCCAAACACGGGTTAGAGTTTGTTCCCATTGACCGCCCCTTCGCCCAAGCGCTAGAGCCGGGCGATCATGTCGGTGTGACGATGGACGTCGATGAAACGCTTAGCAGCTTTCACAGCGACGCGGACAAAGCGACTTGGCGTACCTTGATGGCGGCCTTTCCCGAACGCGCAGGCGTCGTTGGCGGATTGCTATCCACACCAATGCGCCGCTTGCCGCTGGCTAAATTTTTGTGGAAAACATGGCGGGAGCAAGGGACTGCCAAATGCCTTGAGATCGGGCAGTTCCTATTGAGCTCACCGCGCAATTGGCTTGATGAAACTTTTGAAGACCCGCGCCTGCGCACGGCCCTCTCAACATGGGGTATGCACCTCGATTTTGCACCAGACATCGCGGGCGGCGCGATCTTCCCCTACCTCGAAGCAATGGCCGGTCAGGCGATGGGCATGGTTATCGGCAAAGGTGGCGCTGATACTGTGACCCGCGCGCTGGTCGCTATGATTGAAGCACATGGCGGAACGGTCGAATGCAACGCCGATGTCACGCGCATCATTCACAAAGACGGCAACGTCACTGGTGTCGAAGTCAACGAGAAAATCATCGACGCGTCCTTGGTTTTGGCAGGACTTGCACCGAAACACCTAACCCGTTTGACAGGCCCCACAGCGCAGCCGCGTTTTGACAAGGGCATGGAAAACTTCAAACACGCACCGGGCACGATGATGATCCATCTTGCTCTCGACAAACAGGTGCCTTGGATCGCAACCGCGCTCGAAAAATTCGCCTACGTGCATATCAGCTCAACCATCGACACGGCAGCAAAGACGTATGCGCAGGCTGTTGCAGGGCTTTTGCCCGAAACGCCGTTGTTGGTTGTCGGCCAGCCAACCGTGTTTGACCCTTCTCGTGCGCCAGATGGTCAGCACACGCTTTGGGTGCAGGTCCGCGTGGTTCCTGCCGACATCAAAGGCGATGCAAAAGGCGAAATCAGAGCCCTTGATTGGGGCGATGCCAAAGTGGCCATGGCGGAACGCGCCCTCAATATCATTGAGCAGCAAGCCCCCGGTTTCAAGGACACCATTCTCGCCAAACACGTCGTGTCGCCGCTGGACCTAGAGGCGGGAAATCCGAATCTTGTGGGTGGCGACCAGATTTGTGGCTCGCATCATCTAACCCAGAACTTCTTGTTCCGGCCATTGCGCGGGTTCGCGGATGGGCACACGCCGATAAAAGGGCTGCACATGATTGGTGCCGCTTGTTGGCCAGGTGCTGGAACGGGTGCAGCATCCGGATTCTTTGCTGCACAAAACATCAAATGACAAAAATGCCCAACTAAATGCGTTCTCATAGCTATTTTTGCTTTAGTTATGAAATTTTATACTTAAACTAAAAATCACAAACAGAGCCCACAATCGGGCCATTAGATCACCAACGGGAGTATCACGTATGACCAAGACCACTGACTTCACACGACGCGGGTTTCTGGGAACCTCTGCCGCCGTCACCGCATTTTTTGCGAGCGGTGTGCCGCTATCGGCACAAAGTGCGGGCGACCTGACCATCGCCTACAACGTCCCCGTGCAAAGCTGGGACCCGACAACCGGACCAGCGGCCGTAAACCCTGCCCTGCAGTCCGTTTACCTCGCCGTTTTTGACCGCTACGTCGGTCAAGCACCTGACTTGTCATTCACACCTAGCCTGCTGACCGAATGGGGCTTTAACGACGACAAAACCAAGATTTCGCTGACCGTCCGCGAAGGCGTCAAATGGCACAATGGCGACGATTTCACACCAGAAGACGTGGTTTGGTCGTTAGAGCGTGCAAGCAACCCTGACACCGGCAATCCGATGCAGTTCGTCTGGTCCAAAATCGGCAACTTTACGATTGATGGCAACGTCATCACGGGCGACGTTCTGGAATTTGAACCCGCTTTGTTCAAATGGATGGCGTTCCTGACGGGTCACATTTTGCCTAAGAAATACTACGAAGAAGTCGGTTCCGAAGGGTTCGAAAAAGCCCCAATCGGCACAGGCCCGTATATGGTCGATGCGTTCGAGCAAGGTGCGTATGTCCGCCTGAAAGCCTTCCCCGACTACTGGGGTGACGCGCCAGCCTTTGAAACCGTCACAATCAAATTCGTATCGGATTCCGCATCACGGGTCGCCGAAATCGAGTCTGGCAACTCTGACGTCACATCCAACATTCCTTATGAAGAATATGACCGCTTGATCGCCAAAGACGGCCTATCAGGTCAGGCTGTGCCCGTCACAGACATCGGTATGATTTTCCTTAACGATATCGACGTCATGTTGGACAAAAACGTCCGCCTTGCAGCACATCACGCCATCGACAAAAAGCTGATCATTGATCGGTTGTTGCGCGGATACGGCGTGCCATTGGCCACGCTCGAAGCACCGGGATACGCGGCTTACGACGACAGCATCACGTTCGAATATGATCCTGAAAAAGCGGTCGAGCTGTTGGCAGCGTCCGGCTTCTCTGTCGAGAACCCAGTGACGTTCAAAATCCAGACAACACGCGGTTTCAAGCCTAAAGACTATGAGATGATCCAAGCGATTGTTGGTCTGTGGCGCAAAGTCGGAATCGAAGCCGAAATCGAAGTCTACGAGATCGCAAAGCACTACGAATTGCGCGCGGCAGATACGCTTGCACCCGCCGCATTCTACAACTGGGGCAACTCGATTGGTGATCCATCCACATCAACCGGATTTGCAATGTTTGGACCATCGCCGCATGCGGTTTGGGACAGTGCTGATTTGATGGACAAAATCGGACCCCTCTTTGTGGAAGCGGATGAAAACGCACGCATCCAAGGCTACAAAGACGTGTCGCGCTACATCGCAGAAGAAGGCTACGTCATCCCGCTTTTGCAATACGTAATGCCGATTGTTTACAATTCCTCACTTGATCTCACGCCATACACATCTGGCGACTTGCTGCCCCAGGCGATCTCGAAAGCCTGATCTGCACGCAGTTAACCTTCGGACCGCTTGGGTGCGGTCCGAAGCCCTATTTGAATGAGAAATCAATGCTCCTCAAAAACGTCTTAGTGCGTCTTATCACGACTGCGATCACGCTTTTCGGTGTGGCTGTTGTTGTGTTCGTCCTTGTGCGTGTGGCCCCCGGCAATCCGATTGCGATGATGCTGCCCCCCGGTGCCACCCCCGAAGATATCGCCAATCTGTCAGCACTCTATGGCTTTGACAAAAGTATCTTTGAGCAATTCGTGATCTGGCTCGGCGGTGTGCTGCGCGGCGATTTTGGGACGTCAATCACGCTGCGCCAACCCGTCGCTGAATTGGTCCTTGGCCGCCTACCCGCCACGCTAGAGCTGTCCACGATGGCGCTGTTCATCGCCTTGGGCCTTGGCGGGACCGTGGCTGTCATCGGCGCACGTAAACGCGATACGGCCACCGAAGTCGGCTTGGACTTAACCAGCGGCGCTGTGCTGTCGATACCCGATTTTCTATGGGGTTTGATATTCGTGCTGCTATTCGGCGTCCTCTGGCCAATCCTGTCGATTTCGGGCCGCATAGATCCACGCATCGAATTTGATTTCACCACCAACTTTTACATTTTCGAAGGGCTGATCCGTGGTCGCTTTGACGTCGTGATGTCCACCCTTTCACATATGTTAATGCCTGCCATGTCACTGGCCCTGCCGCTAGCAGCAATGATCGCGCAACTGCTGAAACAGAACCTGAAAGAAGTGTTGAACCAAGACTACACCACCCTTGCCCGTGTGCGTGGTTTCTCGGAAACCAGCGTGATCTTACGCGAGGCCTTGCGCAATGCAGCCTTGCCCACATTGGCTCTGGTCGGCGTGCAGTTCACGTTCCTGATCGGTGGCACCGTGATCGTCGAGCGCCTTTTTGCCTTCGAAGGCTTGGGCAATATGGCCATCGACGCGGTGATCAATCGCGACCTGCCGCTGATCCAAGGGATCGTGCTGCTGTTCGCCGCACTGTTCACCGTGATCAACTTGCTTGTTGATCTGTCCTACACACTTTTGAACCCGAGGTTGCGCCATGGTTGATGCGACAATGCCCCTTCGCCGCCGACGGTTTCGCGTACGAAACCTGCGGTTCTGGATACCGTTAACGTGGATTATGATGCTGGTGCTTGCGGCACTTTGTGCGCCTCTGATCGCACCGCATGATCCACTGGCCCAAGATCTGTTTCTCGAACGCCTGCCCCCGTTTTTCATGGATGGCGCAGAGCCGGGCTATTGGCTTGGCACCGACAGCTTGGGTCGCGATGTGCTGTCTCGGATGATTTACGGCGCACGTATCGCCCTGTTCGTCAGCGTGATTGCTGCCGTGAGCACGGGCATCTTCGGCTCGACCCTCGGCTTGCTGGCTGGCTACTATGGTGGCTGGTGGGATCGCGTGATTTCACGGCTTGTCGATATCTGGATGGCTTTTCCGCCCGTTCTATTCGCCGTGCTTTTGGTCGCCGTGATGGGCACAGGATTGACGTCGGTGATTGCGGCGATTGCCCTGATCGACTGGACCCGCTTCGCCCGCGTGATCCGCGCCGAAACGATGGTTCAGGCGCATATGGACTACGTCGACAGCGCCCGCATCGGCGGTGCACGGCGTTTCACGACGCTTGTTAGCGAAATCCTGCCCAACGTCATGCCGTCGATCATCGCGCTATTGATGCTGGAAATGGGGATCGCCGTGATCGTCGAGGCAATCCTGAGCTTTGTGAACCTGTCGATCTCGTCCGACGATCCGACATGGGGATCCATGATCGCCGAAGGACGCGGCGCCATTCATTTCGCATGGTGGGTGCTTTTGTTCCCGCTGATCACATTGTTCCTCACCGTCCTTAGCTTTTCGACGCTTGGCGAGGGCATTAAGAAGAAATTTGATCCGGTGCTCAGCTCATGACAACACAACCCCATGAAAACACGCTGGAAATCCGGCAACTGAACGCGACGCTGCCTAACGGGATGCGACTGCTGCGCGATGTGTCGTTAACCTTGGAGCCGGGTGAAGTCCGCGCCCTTGTCGGCGAAAGTGGTGCGGGAAAATCGATGATTGGTAGGGCCGTTTTGGGCATTCTGCCAAGTGCGGTTGTCCATAGCAGCGGTGACATCCTACTCGAAGGTCAGTCGTTGAACGCGATGCGCCCCAAGACGCGCCGCAGCATCGTCGCCAAGATGTCGGCGCTAATCCCGCAAGACCCGCTGACGGCGCTGAATCCCGTCCGTAAAATCGGGCCACAAATCACCGATCCATTGGTTCGCATCCATCGTTGGAGCCGCGACCGTGCGTTAAAACGGGCGCTGGAATTGCTGGAACGGGTTCATATCCGCAATCCTGAACGGGTGATGAACAGCTACCCGCACGAATTATCCGGTGGGATGCGGCAACGTATTTTGATCGCGGCGGCATTTGCGCCCTCGCCCCGCTTGATCGTCGCGGACGAGCCGACAACTGCACTTGATGTGACGGTGCAAAAACAAATCCTAAAGCTCATCCGCGAGCTGCAACGCGAAACCGGCACGGCCGTTTTGTTCGTCACACACGACATGGGTGTGGTGGCCAAGATTAGCCAGAAGGTCACCGTTCTGTTTGCGGGACGCGTTCTAGAAGATGCGCCCACAGAGGCGATTTTCAACGACGCGGCGCATCTTTATACGCGCGGATTGATCGCAGCAACGCCAACGCCAAATGCCACAGCAGAGCCGTTTCGTCCCGTGCCACAAGACCTGATCGCGCAGCTTCAGCGTGACACACAGGCAGAGGACGTGCGATTTTACCAAGGGGGCCGCAAATGACCTATTCACCGAAGCCTCCCAAACCGCCCCTGTTTTCGGTGCGCAATCTGCGTCTGTCGTTTCCCGATCACGCGCATAAACCGCTATTCGGTGCGGCACCGCGTATCGAAGTGTTGAAGGGTCTTGATCTCGACATTCCCGAAGGGCGCATCACCGGTATTGTTGGCGAAAGCGGCTCGGGTAAATCCACCTTTGGCCGCGTATTGGTGCGGCTGCTTGAACCTGACGCTGGTGAAGTGCTTTTTGACGGTCAAGACATCAGCACCATGGACGAAAATGCGCTGCGCCCTTTGCGTCGCAATCTGCAAATGATCTTTCAAGACCCGATGTCGTCGCTCAACCCACGTCACAAAGTCTGGCGCATCATCGCCCAGCCGATGAAACGCTACAAATGCGGCGGCACCCGTAAAGATGCGGAGAACGCATTGGAAAAGGTTGGCTTGCCTGCTGATTTTGCCGACCGTTATCCGCACGAATTGTCAGGTGGCCAGCGCCAGCGCGTCGGCATCGCCCGCGCGATTGCGCTGCAACCACGATTTATTCTGGCGGATGAAATCGTGTCTGGCCTTGATGTGTCCAGCCAAGCGCAGGTGCTGTCACTGCTGCAAAACCTCGCGCGGGAAATGGGTCTGACGATTGCCTTTATCAGCCACGATCTGTCGGTGATCCGGCATTTGTGCGACGAAGTTATCGTCCTCAATCACGGTGAAATCGTCGATTGCGGCCCCGTCGAAGAGGTGTTCAGCAACCCTCAATCCGACATTACGAAATCATTGCTCTCGGCCATTCCGCGCCCTGAGATTGATGAAAGCTGGTTTGACTAGCTTTACGACACGACCACTCACCACTCACGAAAAAAGCGAGCCTTGCAGTTAGCAAGGCTCGCTTTACTTTTTGCGATCCGCGAGGATTAACGCAGTATGTCTGCCAGCGCCGCCAAGGTGCGTTTCACACCATCAACGGTCGTAATCGGACCCGGTGACATGCGCAGCGTTTGGCCACGGCAATCCATGTAAATCTGCTGCTCGCGCAATTTCTGCACAACCTCTGCAGCCACGATATGGTCCGGCAGCGACAGCATCAGGCTACCACCACGGCGATCAACCTCGCGTGGTGTGGCAAGCGTCAGACCAAGGGCTTCGAGCCCTTCAAGCAACATCGCACAAAGGTTTTGGTTATGCGCAATAAAGGCGTTCGTGTCCTGCTTCATCCGCCATTCAAGAGCCGGAAGGCTGGCAATTGCGGACAGCGTGGACGGTGTGCCGTTGTCAAAGCGCCGCGCATCAGGTGCAAACGCAAACTTGTCCAGATCCCACGAGAACGGGTTGTCTTGTGAAAACCACCCGCGCAGGTCCGGCTCGCAAATCGGCATCAGTTTTTCGGCCACGTAAAGGATACCCGCGCCCGGTGTGCCGCAGAGCCATTTCAGGCTTGTCGAGATCACAAAATCGACCTCTGGCGCGCTGACGTCATACGGCAAAAGCCCCGCGCCTTGCGTGATATCAACACCGATCAAGCTGCCCATTTTGCGGCCATGTTCCACAAGACGTGGCAGGTCGCTGCGGTGCGAGGTGGTCGAGCTGATCCATGTCAAAAGCGCCAGTGCAACATCTTCGTCCCATTCCGCGATCATGTCGTCTTCTTCGATCCAATGCGCACCTTGGCGCAACGGCACGGTTTGCAAGGTAAAGCCGTAGCGGTCCGCCAAACCTGTCAGCAGGAAATGGATCGATGGGAAACCATCCTCGGCGACAAGGACTTTTTTACCGACAAGCATCTCGCGTGGCAGCGATCCAATCAGTGTCATCATCGCGGATGTGACGTTCTCGGCGGTGGTAAGCGTGCCTTTGGGTGCGCAAATCAACTCGGCCCAAAGGTCGATGAATTTTTGTCGTTTCGTTAAGATATCGTTCCACTGCCCGTCGTTATTCGCAGACCAGCTTGTTGCGAAGGACGTGAGCTCTTTCGCCAAATCCGCTTCTTTATCAGGATAATGGCCGATGGAATGGTATAGTAGATAGGCGTCGCCACCGTTAAGTGCGGACATATTCTTTCTCCGTAAAACTAGATGTAGAGGGGGCGCTGGACCTTAGCGGTAGCCGCGCCTGTAATGCTGTTCGAGCCAACTGGTGAACCGCACCATCGGCCAAAGGATCGCGATATAGATCAACGCGGCCAGCAGCAGCGGTGTCGGGTTCGCGAACAACGCTTGCGCGTCGGTTGCTTGCTTTAACAAATCACCCATGGTCACTACGGACGCGAGCGACGTGTCCTTCATGATCGCCACGCAATAAGACGCGAGCGGCGGGATCATCATCCGCAAGGCTTGCGGCAAAATCACTTTGCGCATCATCGTAAAGAACGACAGCCCAAGAGCTTCAGAGGCTTCGAATTGGCCTTTTGGCACGGCTTCGATCCCTGCCCGCACAACTTCGGCGGTATAAGCCGCGAGCACCAGCGAGAGTGCAATTGTTGCGGCGAGGAATGGTGGGAACACGATCCCAGCAAACGGCAGCGCGTAATAAACGAGGATCAGCACGACCAATACCGGAATGGCCCGCATGATATCAACGAAAAGGATCGCGAGCAGCTGAAAAGGTCTTGGCGCATAAAGCCGAACAAGACACACCAGCACCCCTAGAATACCGCCACACACAGAGGCCGCACCGCCCAGAAGCAAGGTGTTTACAAGACCGCGCATCAAGATCGGAAAAGCCCGCTTCATGACATCGAGGTTGAAGAAAATTTCAAAGATTTCCATTGACTGCACGAATGCCTTTCCTGCTATCTTCGGTGGTTTTGAGGTGGTGTGGGGCCGATTGACACGTGACTAAACGCATCGCCCCCACACCGTTTTGGATCAGTTAGCCGATGTCGGGATCGGAAGTGGTGTCACGGTCAGGCTGTCAGCCGCAGGTGCAACGCCGAACCATTTTTCGTAGATCGTAGCCATCGTGCCGTCCGTTTTCATCTCGGTCAGCGCATCGTTGAACGCTTCGAGTTTTTCGGAATCTTTCGGCATCATGATCGCAAAACGGTCGCCGGTTGCGACTTCGAGAGCGACTTCAAGGTTGCTCAGCTGTGGCTGTGTGAAGGCGTAGCGCAGGCTGACGATGTCGTTTACAGCGACGTCAATGCGGCCATTGCGCAGGTCTGTCAGCATGTTGGCGGTGCTGTCATAGCTGCCGTAGGACGCGTAACCGATTTCGTCTTCGCGCTCTTTCAGCCAACCTTCTGGGAAGGATGTCGCGATTGAGCCAACTTTGAGGCCGGCCAGATCGACAAGGCTGTCGATCTCGGATCCTTCTTTGGTGCCAAAGCCTAGCGCGCCTGAGAAGTAAGGCTGTGTGAACGATTGTGCTTCAAGACGTTCATCGGTGATGGTCAGCGACGAGACAACAGCGTCCACACGGCGCGATGCGGTTGCAACGAAAAGTGCGCGGAAATCGAGACCGCTGATTTCGAGGTCTGCATCAAGGCGGGACGCGATTTCGGTGATGATGTCGATTTCAAAACCTTCAAACTCGCCCGCTTCGTTTTTGAATTCCCAAGGCGGGTTTGCGGGGTAAGAGCCGATTTTCAATGTCTCTTGCGCGCTCGCGCTCAAGCCAGAGAAAACAGTCATGATTGCAGCGGTAAAGCCGATGAGGTGGCGTGTTTTAAATGTCATGGGTCGTTCCCTGTTGATGGGTTGGCGGCGCGATTTGAGGTTTTGCGCTCTCCATGATGATACGCACGTTGCGTATACGATTTCAAACATTTTATTTAAGGTTAAAGCTTTTTACTGGATATTTTTGCAGAAACGATTAATCTAACAGCATAAACAGTATACGAATTTAAGGTCATTCATGTCCAATCAGCCGAAACGCCACATCAAAGACGTCATATATGATGAATACTTGGGCCGCATTCAGCGCGGAGAGTTGACGCATGAAGACCGACTCGTCGACACAACTGTCGCTTCCGAATTCAACGTCTCTAGGATGCCCGTGCGCGACGCTTTTATGCGGCTCGCCCATGAAGGGTATCTTGCCAGTTCTACGCGCGGCTTCACCCTGCCCGAACTGACGCACCGCCAGATCCTAGAGATTTTCGAATTGCGCAGATTGCTGGAACCTCGCGCGGCGGCGCTTGCGGCTTATGCATTGACGGATGAAAACCTTGCAAGCTTGGAACACGCCGTTGATCTGTCGGAAAGCACCATCGCGTCCGGTGACATTGCACTATTGTTTAATGCCTCGGAAATGATCCGCCGCACGTGGCTGTCTGCCGTTCCCAACATCGAACTTCGCGACACCATCTTGCGATATATGGCGCAAATTCAAGCAGTTCGCATGGCGACCCTGCATGACACCGCCTCGCAACGCACGCTTGTCAGCCTTCACCGTCAAATGCTGACCGTGTTCAGCAGCCGCAAAGGCGTTGACGTCGAATTGCTAATCCTGCGCTTCGTGCTTGCTGGCGAAGAAAGCTACCTACGCGCCCACAGCACACGCGCCGAAACCGCCCCTTAACCTCTCCTTAAAGGCCCCGCCCATGACCAAACAAACGACAAATATCATCAGCGACGACGCGGCGATCCGCATCACGAACCTTAACAAATGGTACGGCGACTTTCACGTCCTGAAAGACGTCAACCTGACCGTTAAACAAGGTGAACGGATCGTGATCGCAGGCCCATCAGGGTCAGGCAAATCAACGCTGATCCGCTGCATTAACCGTCTTGAGGTTCACCAAAAGGGCGAGATTTTCGTGGACGGGATCGAGCTTACGTCGGATGTGAAGAATATCAGCAAAATCAGGTCAGAAGTTGGCATGTGCTTTCAAAGCTTCAACCTTTTTCCGCATCTGACCATTCTTGAGAACTGCACGCTCGCGCCAATGTCAGTTCGCGGCCTATCACAAACTGAAGCCGAAGAGATCGCCATGCACTTCCTTGAAAAGGTGCGGATCAGCGATCAGGCGATGAAACATCCCGGACAGCTATCGGGCGGCCAACAACAGCGCGTCGCGATTGCGCGGGCTTTGTGTATGAAACCCCGCGCGATGCTGTTTGATGAACCGACATCCGCGCTTGATCCAGAAACGATCAAGGAAGTCCTCGACACGATGATCACGCTCGCCGAAGACGGCATGACGATGGTTTGCGTCACACACGAAATGGGCTTTGCCCGCCAAGTGGCTGACCGCGTGATCTTTATGGACAAGGGCACGATTGTTGAAGAAAACACGCCAGACGAGTTCTTTGACAACCCGCAACACGAGCGGACACAACTATTCCTGAGCCAGATTTTCGGACACTAGGATTTAAAGCAAATGCGGCGGGCATTCTAGCTAGCCGCATTTAGCCCCCACCTCGCATACCGCCCCCTATCGTAAAGTTCGGAATGTCAGGCCAGCCACCGCATCGCGGCCACACATTATATTCTCCGCCAAAACGCCTGCGCCATCTGCTAAGTGTTTCCGATATGAATATTGTTAATCTCAAAAATATGTGAAAATAAAAACCGATTGAGGTCTGGGGGAGGTATCGATGCAGGCTATAGCGACGATAGTGCTTATTATCAGCACTTTGAATACGGTGATCGGGCGCGTTATGTCCTGGATTGCCCTTGGCATCGTGATTGCCTGCTTTACCGTTGTGGTGCAGCGCTATCTTTTCGGTGTCAGTTATTTGTGGCTGCGCGATCTGTATATCTGGTTGAACGGCGCGATGTTTACCGGTGTTGCAGGCTACGCACTCGCACGCGGCGATCATGTCCGCGTTGATATTTTCTACCGCCCCGCGAGCATTCGCCGCAAAGCGATGATTGATCTGTTCGGCGTGGTGGTGTTCCTCGTCCCGTTTATGGTGATCGTCGCGCTTTACTCTTGGCCATTCGTCACGCGGTCGTGGTCCTACTGGGAAGGATCATCAAACGTCGGCGGCATGCCGGGCCTCTATGTCTTGAAATCCTTTATCATCGTGTTTGCCGTGCTGGTCCTGTTGCAAGGGGTCGCAATGGCCCTGCGCGCCGTATTGGTATTGGCCGATCGCGAACATCTGCTGCCCGAACACCTGCGCTATCCGGCGAATGTTGATGTCGCTGTACACACCGCTTCCCCTAACAAAACCGATCACGAAGGAACGCTGTGATGGATCCTGTTCTGCTTGGTGAGCTGCTCGCCAGTCTCATGTTCTTTGGCATCATCGGATTCCTGATGCTGGGCTTTCCGGTGGCATTCTCGCTTGCCGGTGTATCGCTATTGTTTGGTCTCTTGGGTTGGTCGCTTGGTGTTTTTGATCCGTCGAACTTTGGGAGTTTGCCCAACCGTTACATCGGATTTATGTCGAACGAAGTGCTGGTGGCCGTGCCGCTGTTCATCTTTATGGGCGTGATGCTGGAAAAATCCGGCATCGCTGAACAACTGCTGCTGACGATGTCCAAACTGTTCGGCAATCTGCGCGGCGGACTTGGCCTGTCGGTGGTTCTGGTGGGCGCGATGCTTGCCGCGTCAACGGGCGTGGTTGGTGCTACGGTTGTGACGATGGGTCTGATTTCACTGCCTGCGATGCTACGCGCAGGCTATGATCCCAAACTTGCCACAGGCGTGATCTGCGCATCCGGCACATTGGGCCAGATCATTCCGCCATCGACTGTTCTGATCTTCATGGGCGACATGTTGTCCGGCATTAACGCGCAAGTGCAGATGGAAAAGGGTAACTTTGCCCCCGTTCCGGTGTCTGTCGGCGATCTGTTTGCGGGCGCATTGCTGCCCGGCGTGCTGCTTGTCAGCCTTTATGCTGGTTACGTTATCTTCAAAGCGATCACCGATCCGGCAAGCTGTCCTGCGACGCCAGTGCCACCCGAAGAACGCAGCGGCCTGCTGCGCGAAGTCATCGTAGCCTTGATCCCGCCGCTGTTGCTGATCCTTGCCGTTCTCGGGTCTATCCTCGGCGGTATCGCCACCCCGACAGAGGCCGCATCCGTGGGCGCTGTTGGTGCGATGCTTCTCGCGTTTTTGCGGTGGCGCATGTCTTTTGCGATCCTGACCCAAACGGTGGTGGCGACGGCGACGATCACGTCGATGGTGTTCATCATCTTGTTCGGCGCGAGCGTGTTCTCGATCGTGTTCCGTCTGATGGGCGGCGACAATTTGGTGCATTCCGTACTGACTGGCCTGCCCGGTGGTGCGATGACGGCGATGATCGTGGTTATGATTATCATGTTCGTGCTCGGGTTCATCCTCGACACGTTTGAGATCATCTTCATCGTGATCCCGATCACAGCACCTGTTCTGCTGGCGCTGGATATCGACCCGATCTGGCTTGGTGTGATGGTTGGTGTGAACCTGCAGACGTCGTTCCTGACGCCACCTTTCGGGTTCGCGCTGTTCTATCTGCGCGGCGTCGCCCCAGACAGCCTGCCGACAAGTGCCATCTATCGCGGCATCATTCCGTTTGTGATCTTGCAGCTGATCGCGATCTCGTTGCTGTTCGCGTTCCCGCAGATTGTTCTGTGGTTGCCACGGGGATAAACGTTGCATCCTAAGCGACAAACAAAAAAGGGGCGGCCAATTCATTGGCCGCCCCTTTCGACATCCAGAGACTGGATTAGATGGTAAAGTACTTGCGACGTGCTTCAACAAACGCACCATCAGTGCCTTCAGTACGTACACGCATGATGTTGAGCGCTTCGATAAAGCTCTCGGCGGTACGCTGTGTCAGTGTATCGCTCGACTCGCGCAGGCCAGTCAGAACTTCTTTCGCAGCTTCAGCACCTGCCTGAATGATTTCTTCAGGGAACTGACGCACGTTTACGCCGTGATCTTCGACCAGCGTTTTCAAAGCGCGTGGATCGTTGGCCGCAAAGTCGGACGCAACCTGATCGTATTCCGCCTGAGAAATATCGCGGATCAATGCCTGAAGGTCTTCTGGCAGCGCCTGATACTTGGCTTTGTCCACAACCAGCTCCGTTGCCAGACCCGGCTCAACGAAAGATGGGAAGTAGTAGTTTTTAGCAACCTGATGGAAACCAAGTGCGAGGTCGTTGTATGGCCCCACAAATTCCGCAGCATCAAGCGTACCTGATTGCAGCGCTTGGAAAATCTCGCCAGCCGCCATGTTCGTTACACTTGCGCCAAGCTTCTCCCAAACTTGACCACCCAGACCAGGTGTACGGAAGCGCAAGCCCTGCACGTCATCCACACCCGTCAGCTCGTTGCGGAACCAACCGCCAGCTTGTGTGCCCGTATCACCGGACAAGAAACCCTGCACGCCGAACTGGTCATAGATTTCGTCCCACAGCTGTTGGCCGCCCATGTGGCGCACCCAACCTGTCAATTCACGTGATGTCATGCCGAATGGCACACCCGTGAAGAACGACAGCGCTGTGGATTTGTTCTGCCAATAATATGCAGCACCGTGGCTCATTTCAGCAGAGCCGTCGATCACAGCGTCAAGCGACTGCAATGGCGGAACGAGTTCACCAGCAGAGTAGACTTGAATAGTCAGGCGACCGCCTGATGCTGCCGTGATCCGGTCGGCCAGACGTTGTGCGCCAACACCCAGACCCGGGAAATTCTTTGGCCATGTGGTCACCATGCGCCATGTAATGTTGCCCTGTGCCACGGCTGGCGCGGCAAGTGCGGCAATCCCTGTGCCTGCCAATGCTGATCGAGTAATAAATTTACGTCTGTCCATGTGTCGCCTCCTCGCGATTTATCTGTCTGTAGGTATAATTTACCTCCCAGAATAGAGCCCACAACAAACCCGCAAAGCATTCAAAAGTCCAGACAGTTTGGCGGTGTTTAGCGGCCTAAATGGGCGATTTTGATACAGGCCAAAACACGCACTTGCGAACTGGTTTCAGACGCGCGCAATCGACATACGTTTTGGGCGCGAGCACGCCTTTTTCGCGCCGTTCAATCGGCAGGTACGAACGTAAATCGCGAGCCTATTCTTAGCTAAACCCGTTCAAATGTCGCTTTCAGCCAGAATGACCGCACCAATACCCTTATCCAGAATGTCGCCCAAAATGGCAGCGACGGTCTCGCGCCACTCTGCATGCTCAACCAAGGATCTTGGTACAAATTGAAGGTGTTCATGCAAAGCCGCCGAGATACGTTCACCATCGCGTGGCACATCAGCCAGCACGGTCTTGATTTCAGCCTCACGCGGATCACGTAAATCGTAAGATTTGCCCGCCTCATCCACACCAAGTGCATACCGCATCCAAGCGGCAGTGGCCAAAGCAAACGGACGCAAGCTTTGTCCCGCAGCTATCGCATCCATCGCTGGGGCGAAAATCCGTTGCGGCAGTTTTTGCGTACCGTCCATTGCGATCTGATAGGTCTCATGGGCAATCGCAGGGTTCCGGAACCGCGCTTCTAGATCATGCGCATAGGTTTCAAAATCAATCATCGGTAACGGCTCTAGCGTCTGTGCCGCCGCTTGCAAATGACGCTGCACCACCTTGGCAAGCGCCGCGTTCGCCATGACGTCCCGCACATAGCGATGCCCCGACAGGAACCCCGCATAGGCCAACATCGAATGCGCACCGTTGAGCATCCGCAGTTTCATCCGCTCGAACTTATCGACATCATCCACAAAGATAGCGCCGCCATGTTCCCACGCAGGACGCCCTTGCGGGAAATTGTCTTCGATCACCCATTGGGTGAACGGCTCGGTTTCAATGGCGCACAGGTCGCTGCATCCCGTCAACTTTTGCGCGTCCAACAGCGTCGCATCGCTTGCCGCGGGTGTAATGCGGTCCACCATGCTTGACGGAAATGCGACGTTTCCGTCGATCCAGTCAGCGAGGCCAGCATCATAAAGACGCGCGAAGCCGACGATGCCACCTTTCAGAAATTTCCCGTTGTCGGGCAAATTATCGCAGCACAAAACGGTGAACGGATCGCAGCCCCGCGCCCGCCGTTCAGACAGCGCCACAGTCAGCAGCCCAAGCACGCCGCTGGGCGCGTCAAGATTGGCCAAATCTGCGGCAATCACTGGATTATCAGTATCCGGACCGCCCGTCGCACGATCAATCCCGTAGCCTTTTTCAGTGACGGTCAACGTGACAATCCGCGTCTCTGGCGCACAAAGGACTGCGAGCGTCGCCGCCGGATCAGCCGCAATCGCCTTTGCGATAGACCCGATCACGCGGCCTGTCACACCTGCCTCGTCGCGTTCTAGCAGCGTGTAAAGACAGTTCTGTTCCTCTAGCGCATCAACCACCGTGCGGCTGCGCAGACCGACACCCGTGATGCGCCAATCGCCACCGTCGGCTGCCAACGCGGCGTCGGTCATTGCCGCCTGATGGGCGCGGTGAAATGCGCCTAACCCCAAGTGGACAATCCCGCATCCATGCGCGGCAGGATCATACGCAGGTGGTACAGCAGCACCAGAAATGTCGTCCAAATGCGCAAGTCGTTTCATACTCATAGCCCGCCCCTTACATCAGTATGCGTTAACGCCGTAATGATCCCGCGCAATTCCGCCAAGCCCTTGAGCCGCCCAATCGCGGGATAGCCCGGTTGTGCTTTGCGGCCCAGATCATCAAGAATATCTTGCCCGTGATCTGGCCGGAACGGAATAGACGCATCACCCCGCCCGTCAGCGCGACGCTTGGCTTCTTGTTTCAGCACGGCAGCGATCAACGTCACCATATCGGTATCACCTTCCAAATGTCCGGCCTCATAAAAACTGGTCTGCACGGCATCGCTTTCGCGCTTCACGTTACGCAAATGCAGGAAATGCACGCGGTCGCCCAAGCGCTCCATCATTCCCGTCAGATCATTCTCAGGCCGCGCACCCAGCGAGCCAGAGCACAGCGTCACACCGTTCGCCATCACATCCACAGCATTCAACACGTGGGTATAGTCCGCCTCGGTTGACATAATCCTCGGCAAGCCGAGCAACGTCGTCGGTGGATCGTCGGGATGGCAGCACAACCGCATGCCAAGTGACTGGGCGACGGGGGCAACTTCGGATAGGAAATCAACGAGATTGGCGCGCAAGCCGTCTTCGCTTAGGTGGGCATATGCGGCTAGATGATAACGCAGATCATCGAGCGAAAAATTCTCGGCAGCACCGGGTAGACCAAAGACGACATTGCGCACCAGACCTTCGATCTGGCTTGCGTCCATCTTTGCAAAAACGTCTTTCGCAGTGGCCACAACATCATCAGGATAGTCATCCGCGGCACCGTCGCGGCCAAGGATATGAATATCAAAAGCCGCAAAAACGGGCAGTTCAAACCGCATACAGGTCGCCCCGTTTGGCAGCGCATAGGCCAGATCCGTGCGGGTCCAATCCAAGACTGGCATGAAATTATAACAGACGACTTCGATACCTGCCGCATGAAGGTTATGCAGTGATTGCTTCCACGCCGCGAGGTGTTCGCGCCAGTTGCCGGTCTGCCGTTTGATGTCTTCCGAGACTGGCAGGCTTTCAACAACATCCCACGCCAGACCAGACGGTCCACCCGCAGATGTCGTTGCAATTTCACGCTGACGCTGCGCGATTTCTGCGGGCGACCACGCAGTTCCGGTGGGTATGTGATGCAGCGCAGAGACGACGCCTTGGACGCCAGCTTGCAACATAGAATCAATGGAAACGAGGTCCTTGGGACCAAACCAACGCCAAGTTTGCTTCATCTGCATCCCCTTTTCAGACTGTGACTGCGCGTCAAAACTTGCTGCATGACTACCATACAAGTTTGCTGTTGACTAGTATGGTGCATATCTTGCACGATTACCTGGGGGGATAAAATGAACCAAAGCTTGACGACCAAACCCACTGCGATTGATCCAACCCGCGCCGTGAGCCCGCAGCTGTTCACCTGCCTGCGCGACCGTATTGTGCGCAGTGAACTTGAGCCGGGCACCCGCCTGTCCGAAGTGGACGTGGCTACATTTTACAACACCAGCCGCCAGCCCGTGCGCGAAGCATTCATCAAGCTTTCCGAAGCAGGACTGATCGACATTCGCCCCCAGCGCGGCAGCTTTGTCAGCCGTATTGATATGGACTCGGTTCTGGCGGCGCAGTTTGTACGTGAAGCCGTCGAAGCCGATATCGCGCGGGTCGCCGCAGATTGCGTGACGGACGACATGCTGGCCGATTTGGACGCCAATCTGATCTTGCAACGCGACTGCGCCGACGGCGACGCACCCGCGTTCATGGCGCTGGACGAAGCGTTTCACCTGATGATTGCGGTCATCGCGGGACAAGGCGCGGGCTGGGCTTTCTTGGACGGGTTGCGCACACAAATGGACCGCGTCAGGCATCTGACCGCCAGTCAATTCCCGCTCGAAATCCTGGTCGAACAACACACACAGATCGTCGACGCGATCAGAGCCCGCGATGCTGATGCGGCCGAGCAGAAGATGCGCCAACACCTGCGCCGCGTGCTGAATGACATTCCCACTGTCGCCGCCGCTAAACCAGACTTTTTTATTGCGAAGGACACGTAATGGACGCCGGAATTTTACATCCAGACAGACTTTTTCCAGCCGATCCTGCGACACGGACTCTCGCACGGGACCTGTACAAATCAGTCGAAACCCTGCCCATCGTGTCGCCGCATGGACACACCGATCCGCGTTGGTGGGGCGAGAACCCCGCGTTCAGCGATCCAGCCGCTTTGTTTGTGACACCAGACCATTATGTGACACGGATGATGATCAGTCAGGGCGTCAGCTTTGAGGCGCTTGGCATTGGCGCAGATCGCGAAAAAGATCCGCGTAAAATTTGGCAGACATTCGCAGATCACTACTACCTGTTTGCAGGCACGCCCTCTCGCATTTGGGTAGACGACGCATTAGCCCGCTTGTTTGGTGTCACTCAGCGGCTTGGCCCTGACACCGCCAACGACATCTACGACGCAATAGCAGAGCGTTTGCCCAACCCCGACAACAGCCCACGTGCGCTTTATGACCGCTTTGGAATCGAAGTGATCGCGACGACAGACAGCGCGCTGGACGATCTGGCATGGCACGCAGCCGCGCGAGATAGCGACTGGACCGGACGCGTGGTGCCGACCTACCGCCCCGATGCCGTCATTGATCCAGACACACCGAATTTCGCGCAGAACTTGGAACGGTTGACCGAAGTGTCCGGTTGCGACACATCCACATACGCGGGCTACCTTGATGCCCACCGCGCACGTCGCGCCGCCTTTATCGCGATGGGGGCCACGGCAACCGATCACGGCCACCCGACGCCACTGACCGCCGACCTACCGCAATCGGATGCGAACGCGCTGTATAACCGTGTGCGGATTGGCAAGATGGTGGCAGGCGACGCCGAATTGTTCCGTGCGCAGATGTTGACTGAAATGGCACGAATGTCGCTCGACGACGGGCTTGTCATGCAGCTTCATGCGGGTTCGATGCGCAACCATGCGGCGCAGGTCCGCCAAGACTACGGCCCTGATCGCGGCTTCGACATTCCAATTCCCGTCAGCTTTCCTGTGGCCCTACAACCGCTGCTGAATGCGGTGGGCATGGATCCACGTTTGACGCTGATATTGTTCACCTTGGACGAGACAACTTACGCCCGCGAACTTGCCCCGCTGGCAGGTGTCTGGCCGTGTTTGCGGCTGGGGCCGCCTTGGTGGTTCCACGACAGCTTTGAGGGCATGCGCAGGTTCCGTGAGACGGCGATGGAGACGGCAGGCATCTATAATACGGTCGGGTTCAACGACGACACCCGCGCCTTGTGCTCCATCCCCGCACGCCATGATGTGGCGCGGCGAGTGGATAGCGGCTGGCTTGCCGAGATGATCGTCACACACCGCCTAGACGAAAACGAAGCCTTTGATATCGCAAAACTTTTGGCACACGATCTTGCGATCAAGGCCTACCGCTTATGAGGGATTAACGACTTCGTTCGGCGCAAGTTGAACGTCAATTCTGATGCAGGGGGTTCCGTGCTCAGAGAAAACCGAGGGAGAGAGACATGACCATTAAAAAATCTACGTTTGCACGCCGCAGTGTGTTGCAGTTGGGGGCTGCTGCACTTGCGACGCCAGCACTGACACGTGCTGCTTGGGCGCAAGAAAAATTCGTTTGTAAAATCGCGCACTCAGAAGCGATCGGGTCGCCGTTTACCAATGCGTTCGACAAATGGACGACGATGCTGAACGAGCGCAGCGATGGCCGCATCGACGCGCAGCATTTCCCAGCGAGCCAACTTGGAGGTTTGGCGCAACTGTTGGAAATGAGCCGTATCGGTACGATCCAAGTCACCGCAGCCGGTCCCGACAGCGAAGAAGCCATCGCGCCAGAAATCGCCGCAACCGCAGGTGCACCGGGCTTTATCTACAAAAACGAAGCCCACGTTGACGCCGTTCTGCAAGGCGACATCGGCCAAGAGATCAGCCAGATCGCACGCGAGAAAACTGGCGTTGAATTCATCGCTTACGGCGAGGTTGGCTTCCGCCACCTGTTGACCAAAGAACCGGTCACGGATTTGGCAAGCCTGCAAGGTGTGAAGCTACGCGTACCCGAAGTCCGCATCTGGGTGGATTTCTGGAAAACGCTTGGCGCGAACCCGACACCCCTTCCCTATTCCGAGCAATATTCAGCCCTGTCCACGGGCGTGATCGACGGGTTGGACTCGGATTACTTCTCGGTTCTTGGGTTCAAGTGGCACGAGCAGGCGAAATACATTTTGCCGACGTACCACTGGTTCCTGCCAAAAGCGATCCGCATGAACGCGGCTTGGCTCGATAGCCTGCCAGACGACCTGCAAGAGCTGTGCCGCACATCGGCTAAAGAAGCCTTTGAAGAGCAGCGCACAATCAACCGCGCAGGCGCCGATCAAGCCTTGGAAGACCTCAAAGCCGCAGGCTGTATCGTCAGCCCGTTCCCTGCTGAAGAAAAGGCCAAATGGGAAGCAAAATCCGCTGGCCTCTTCGAAGAGTTCGGCGCGACGAGCCCTGAAACCGCTGCGATGATCGCGAAGATCCGCGCGCTCGGCTAAATCAAATCGTGACTGCCCCACGGCACCGCCATGGGGCAGACCACGCTGAGGAGAGAATTTTTGGACCACGTATCCCAGACAGATAATGCGCCTGCGCTGCCTTACCGTTTGCTTGCCAAACTGTTGGAAAACACGGCTGTTGTGCTCATGTTAGGCGCGACTGGCGTTGTCGTTTTGCAGGTGTTTTGCCGCTATGTTTTGAATGCCTCGCTGCCATGGCCCGAAGAAGCCGCGCAGTTCTTTTTCGTCTGGGCCGTGTTCCTTGGCATGGCAGTTCTGACCTTTCGCAACCGCCACATCGCTATTTCGCTATTCGTGCCGCAATTGTCGGCAAAATCACAAGCCATGCACCACGCCTTCGTTAAAGTGGCGACTGCGGTTGGCTGTATCGTTCTGGTGGTCCACGGCATCGACTTTATGAACCGCGCGATGCAGGTCATGCCTGCCCTGCGCGTGCCTTTGCGCTACTTGTTTATGGCCGTGCCCTTTGGCAGTGCGTTGACGCTGCTGTTCCTCACCGCCCCCATTCCGAGTTATCGCTGGTGGAGCGGGCTTGCATCGCTCATAGCTGGCCTCGTGCTGTATTACGCCCTGCGTGAAGGCGGCAGCATGTTGTTTGGGGGTTCCAGCAGCACCACGATTTTGATGATCGTCACGATGCTGTTGATCTTCGCCGAAGTCCCGATTGTTTACGCCTTGGTCATCGGATCGTTTGCGGGTCTCACCCCGATGCCGCCCTTGATGCTGGTCACTGTCACGCAAAACATGTCGGGCGCGTTGAATTCCTTTACCTTGCTGGCAATTCCATTCTTCATTCTGGCCGCTGCCGTGATGAACGTGGGCGGCATCACTGTGCGTATCGTTGACTTGGCCTATCATCTGGTTGGCCATTTCCGTGGCGGTTTGGCGCAGGCCAATATCGTGACAAACGTTATGCTCGCAGGCGTTTCGGGATCATCCACTGCGGACGCATCTGCCACCGCAAAACTGCTTGTGCCGGAAATGGTCAAGCATGGGTACGGTCGGTCGTTTAGCTGCGCATTGACCGCCGCCTCATCAACCTTGGCCAACATGATCCCGCCGGGATTGGGCCTGATTATCTACGCTGCATTGGCCTCTGTGTCGGTTGGTGCATTGTTTGTCGGCACGATTGTTCCGGGCATCATGGTCGCCCTCGCGCTGTCGTTTGTGGCGTGGGTCATTTCGGTGCGCAAAGGCTACGGCGGCACCAAAGATCGCTCTAGCCGCTCCGACAGATGGAAGTCGTTCTGGCTGGCAACCCCTGCACTATGTCTGCCCGTGATGATCGTGGGCGGTGTGCGTTTCGGGATATTTACCGCGACCGAGGCCGGTGCGATGGCGTTTGTCTTTGCCCTGTTCTGTGGCGCGTTCATCTATCGCGGCCTGTCTGCCAAGAACCTATCAGAGGCCTTCCGCGAAGCCGTGGAAGACACCGTGGCCGTCGCCGTCATCATCGCCGCTGCCTCGCCTTTCGCATGGATTTTGACGTTTGAGCAAACACCGCAAAAAATCGCGGAATGGCTTGCAGCACTGACAGGCAACAAAATCTTCTTGCTCTTGCTAATCAATCTCCTGCTGATCTTCGTGGGGCTGTTTATCGAGATGATCGCCGCGATGGTGATCCTAGTGCCGATCCTTGTTCCCGTCGTCGTCGCCGCAGGTGTGGACCCGCTGCAATTCGGGATTATCATCGTCATGAACCTCGTGATCGGCGCATTGACCCCACCGCTTGGCGTGCTGGTGTTCACCACAGCCCGCGTCGGGGGGGCTCCGTCAACCTCGGTGTTCCGCGCTATCTTGCCCTTCATCGGGGCGCAGGTTGTCGTGCTGCTGCTGGTCACTATGATCCCACAAATCACACTTCTGCCGATCCAGTTGTTCGGGCCTTAAGGAACCAATATGACAGATAAACCAATCGCCAACCTCGCCGTCATCGGCCTTGGCATGGCTACCAAACCGCATCTGGATGCACTGGCTGAACTGCGTGGCAAAGTGAACGTATCCGGCGTCTTCAACCGGACCCGCGCCAAAGCAGAGGCCGTCAGCGAGAGTTTCGGTTTTCCGGTCTTCGACAGTATCGATGCAATCGCTGCCGACCCGCACACCGACGGCGTTATCATCGCGACCCCGCCCAACCAAAGGGCAGACATCGTGACCAAAATGGCCGCAGCGGGCAAACATATCTTGATGGAAAAACCCATTGAGCGCACGTTGCAAGCGGCCAAAGACATCGTCACCGAATGCGAATCCCACGACATCACCTTGGGGATCGTGTTCCAACACAGATTGCGCCAAGCATCCCTGCGGTTACGTGCATTGATCGAACAAGGCGCGCTTGGCGATCTGGGGCTCGTCCGCGCCGAGATTCCGTGGTGGCGCGATCAGGCCTATTATGACGTTGCAGGCCGCGGCACCTATGCACGCGACGGCGGCGGCGTTTTGATATCGCAAGCAATCCACGTGATGGACCTGATGCTCAGCCTCACTGGCCCCGCTATATCGGTACAAGCCCTGACCGCCACGACACGTCTGCACGACATGGAATCCGAAGATTTCGCCACGGCGGGCATCGTCTTTGCCAACGGCGCGGTCGGCTCGGTTGTGGCCACCACCGCCACCTACCCCGGCGAGCAAGAGCGACTGGTGCTCGACGGCACCAAAGGCACGGCAATACTCAACGGCGGCCAGCTCACGGTGACATGGCGCGACGGTCGCACGGAATCCGTAGGCGACATGTCAGGCACAGGCGGCGGCGCTGATCCGATGGCCTTTCCGTGCGATTGGCACCGCGATGTCATCGAGGATTTCGCCCGCGCAATCCACGACAAACGCCAATCCAGCATCACAGGCCGCGAAGCATTGCGCGTGCATGCTCTGATCGAGGCGATGACCCGTTCAAGCGCCACCAAAACAACCGTAGAGGTCGAAAACGTCTGATGGAGAATGTTCGCTTTGCCGCTCTCGGGATGGACCACCGCCATATTTACGGCATGTCGCAAGGCATGATCGACGTCGGCGCACAGCTTGCGGGCTGGTGGACTGACGGCGATCCGCAGCCCGTTGCGGGGTTCATAAAGCGGTTCCCCGACGCGCCGCGTGCGGACAATTTGGACGACATCTTGGATGATCCAAGCATCACGCTGGTTCTGATCGCGTGCCGTCCCGATCTTCGCGCAGATTTGGCGATCAAAGCGATGCGCGCGGGCAAAGACGTGATGGTCGATAAACCGGGCTGCATTTCACTGGACGAAGTGCAGCGTTTGCGCGCGGCTGTGCGTGAGACAGGCCGTATCTGGTCGGTCAATTTCTCGGAACGGTTCGAAGTGCCCGCCGTGACCGTCGCCACCGACCTCGTGCGCAGCGGTGCCATCGGCGAAGTCATCCACACCACGGGTCTCGGCCCCCACCGCCTGAATGCACCTAGCCGCCCCGACTGGTTTTTCGACGCTGCGACCTACGGCGGCATCCTCACCGATATCGCTTCGCATCAGATCGAACAATTCCTGCATTTCACAGGCCACGAAGACGCCGAAATCACCATGGCGACCGTCGGAAACCACGCCAACCCCGCGCACCCAAAATTCGAGGACTTCGGCACTTTGGCGCTACGGTCCGGCAACGCACAAGCCTTCATCCGTGTCGATTGGTACACGGCCGACGCGCTACCCAACTGGGGCGACGGGCGCTTGTTCATCACAGGCACCGAAGGCAGCATCGAGCTGCGCAAATACGTGGACGTCGATGGACGGCCTGGCGACAACCATTTGTTTTTAGTCAACAAAGACGCATGCAAGCACATCGATTGCGCGAATGCCGAGCTGCCGTATTTCAAAAATCTGCTGAACGATATGCGTGACCGCACCCATACCGCCTGCCCGCAAGAACGCACCTTCCGCGTATGTGAACTGGCGATTGAAGCACAGGCAATGGCGCTAGATGTAAAGCGTTGACGCCAAAACAGCATTACGACGCCCTTCAAGCCCTAGGAAAACCACCCCTCAGGGTCAAAATAAATTGATTTATATGAACCACCTGTTCCAGCATTTTTGCATGTAACCAAGGCATGTAATGTGATGGAGCGTGATCGTATGAAAATCGGATTTGTAGGGCTTGGCAACGTTGGTGGGAAACTCGCGGGTAGCCTGTTGCGCAATGGCTATGATCTGACTGTGGTTGATCTTAATCCCGACCTCGTGGCGGGCATGGTCGCCAAAGGCGCAAAATCTGCGGAAAACCCTGCCGCATTGATGCGTGATTGCGATGCTGTGATCACCTGCCTGCCGTCTCCAGCCGCCTGCGCTGTTGTTCTCAATGACATGTTGCCCTTCGTCACAGACGGCAAAATCTGGATGGAAATGTCCACGACAGAAGCCTCCGAAGTCAAAAGGCTTGCTGATCTTGTGATCGAAAAAGGTGGTTCTGCGATTGAATGTCCTGTCTCGGGTGGTTGTCACCGCGCGGATACCGGCAATATTTCAATCTTTGCAGGCTCTGACCGCGCCACGTTTGAGCGCATGTTGCCGATGCTCACGACCTTGGGCCGTCGCGTTTTACATACCGGCGAAATCGGCACCGCATCGACCTTGAAGGTCATGACGAACTATCTGGCGACCGCAAATTTACTGACCTGTTGCGAGGCGCTGGTCACGATGAAGGCCGCTGGCATCGACATGAATACGACGTATGAAGCAATGAAAATCAGCTCGGGCACGTCATTTGTGCATGAAACGGAAAGCCAGTTGATCTTGAACGGATCTCGGGATGTGTCGTTCACGATGGATCTGGTCAAAAAGGATATCGGCCTGTTTCAAAAGATCGCAGAAGCCGCCAACATCCCGCTTGAGATCAGCCCGCTGATGGTCGCGATTTTCGACGACGGGATCGCGAAATACGGCGAACGGGAACTTTCGCCCAACATCATTCGCCGACTTGAAGATGCGACTGGATTGGACGTGACCGCCCCCGGCTTTCCTGCCGAATTGATCGACGACGAGCCAGAAGAACAAGGCTATGAGGTCATTCCAACAGGCCTGACAAAACCCGTGCTTGCGGGCTGACCCGATCTCAGCCCGACGCATTTCCCGCACCGTGCCCTATGGCGTCACCGGATATTGCGCCATTTCGAGATGCAACGCGTCGTCGGTATAGGGCATTTGCGCGATTGCGTCGTCGTCCAATTCCAGTCCTAATCCGGGGGCTGTTGGTGGGATGATGTACCCTTGGTCCCATGTGATTTCGCCCTTCACAGCGTTCATGTAGGGGCCTTCAAATGTGCCGATACTTTCGAGGATCAAAAAGTTCGGGCTGCATGTGGCGATCTGAATATTGGCTGCTGCCACGACAGGCCCGCAGTAAAGATGCGGTGCGATTTGCGCGGATCGCGTTTCGGCCATCGACGCGATTTTCTTGGCTTCAAGTAGCCCGCCAACCCGCCCGAGATTGATCTGCAGGATCGAGGCCGCGCTGACCTCTAACATCCGCGCAAATTCGTGCTTGGTGCAAAGCCGCTCGCCTGCCGCGATAGGGATCGAGGTGAAATGTGCAACTTGCGCCATATCAGACGGGTTTTCTGGCGGGATAGGTTCTTCGAACCACAACGGGTCAAATTCTTCGAGGGCACGCGCCAGCCGCTTTGCCCCAGAGACCGTGAATTGGCCGTGTGTGCCGAATAAAAGATCAGCACGGTCCCCGACAGCGGCGCGGATATCTTTGCAGAATGCGACGCTGCGGGTGATATCCTCAAGGCGCGGTTGGCGGCCATCGTAGATCGAAAACGGCCCTGCCGGATCGAATTTCACGGCTGTGAACCCTTGTTCCACCATACCTGCCGCCACCTCTGCGGCGATTGTGGAATCGTTATAGGCGTTGGGGGTATTGGGGTCAGGATAGACGTCGCCGGACGGTGGGTAGACGTAGGAATAGCTGCGCAAGCGGTCATGCACACGCCCGCCGAGCAATTCGTAAACAGGTAGGTCAGCGGCCTTGCCGATGATATCCCAGCACGCCATTTCAAGCCCGCTAAAGACGCCCATCACGCTGACATCGGGCCGCTGGGTGAATCCCGCACCGTAGGATTTGCGGAACAGGGATTCGATGTGATGCGGATCGGCCCCGTCAAAATGACGACCAAACATGTCGCGTGCCATGGCGCAGCAAACTTGGGGGCCAAAGGTCGCGTTGTAGATTTCGCCAACCCCAGTGATCCCGCAGGCCGTGGTCACGCGCACAAAGATGAAATACCGCCCGCCATGGCGCGGTGGTGGGTTGCCGACCACAAAGGTTTCTAATTTCTCCAGGTTCATCGCGCGTCCTCTAATATCAGATCAGCAGCACGCATCGCCAACATCATCGTGGGCGCGTTCGTGTTGCCTGAGGTAATGTTCGGGAAGGCAGACGCATCTGCAACCCGTAACCCAGAAACCCCATGCACACGCAACTTTGCGTCTAACACGGAGTCGTGTTTGCTATGCCCCATCCGACAAGTGCAGCACGGATGATAAACGGTCGAGGCCCTTTGCCGAAAATCGTCGAGCAAGGCCGCATCATCCATGACCCGCAAGTCCGGTGCTTTTGCCGCTGCCGTCACTGCTTGCAAACTGGCAGTTTGGGCAAAGCGTTGCAGCGTCCTGCCAGCCCGCACGGCCGCTACGCGGTCCTCAGCTGTTGATAACGATTGCGGCGTAATACAGGGCGCATCTTGGGGCATGGTCGAGGTGATCTCTATTGATCCTGTGCTGTTCGGGCGACACGGTTGGGCGGAAATTTGATAACCTGCAGTATGGTCCACCACTGCGGCACCGGTTTTGGAAATCGTATAGGACACAGGGTTAAAATAAAGCTGCAGGTCTGGCACGTTGCCACGTGGATCAGACCGGACAAAACCCCCAACTTGATTCACAGGAACGGCAAGCGGGCCAGTGCGGGTCAACAGGTAACGCAAGCCCGCCAGCAAACGCCCAGCCCTGCGGCCAAATATAGTGTTCAATGTCGCCTGATTGGCAAGGAATTGATAGGACACCGCGAGGTGGTCTTGCAGGCCCTGCCCGACCTGCGGCAGGTCTTGCTGCACAGATATGCCGTGACTGCGCAAAAGGTCGGCGGGGCCAAAGCCGGACAGTTGCAGTAACTTTGGCGAGTTGACAGCTCCCGCGCAGAGGATCACTTCCCTTCGCGCTGTTGCCTGTCGCTGTTGACCGCCGCGATGGAACAAAACGCCAGTGACGGTGCCGTCCTCGCATGTCACGCGGTCGACGTCGGCATTGCACATGACATGCAGGTTTGCCCGACGCTGGGCTGGTCGCAGAAAGGCGTCGGCAGACGACCACCGTAACCCGTTGCGCACGGTACTGCGGTAGTAGCTGATCCCGCCTTCAACATCGTTGTTCATATCGGGAATAACGGGATGACCAGCATCACGCGCAGCATCGAGAAAATGCTTTGAGAACGGGGACATCTGGTCTGATAAATCCGACACGACGACGGGGCCATCGCCCCGCATCTGTAGACCTTGCGGGGTGCAATCCGCATGGCTCTCGCATCGGTCATAAACGGCACGCACAGCATCCCAATCCCAACCCTGCGCACCTGCACTGGCCCAATCATTAAAGTCATGCGGCAACCCGCGCACATAGGCCATCGCGTTGATCGAACTGGACCCACCAACGACCCTGCCTCTGGGCCAGGACATCACACGCGCGTTCAACCCCGGATCAGGTGCCGTGTGATATCCCCAATTCAGCAGGGGATTTGTGACGTTGATCGCGTAGCCAAGCGGTACTTTGACCCAGAACCGTGCATCGCTGCCACCACTTTCCAACACAAGAACCGTGTACTTTCCGCTCTCGCTGAGACGGTTGGCAAGAACACAGCCTGCGGACCCTGCCCCGACAATCACGTAATCAAATTCCAAGACTTGCATCACACTGGCCCGTGTTCGTTTGGCTCTCAACTTGGCGCGCCAAGCGGGTGCATTACAAACAACAATAACTGCCCCTAAGGGGTGCAAATAATTACCCATCACCGATTGATAGGTAAAAGAAATGCGGGCATCATTGACGTTGAAAACCAAAGGACGCACACCATTCGACCTCTTCCGCATATGAATTGGCTGCGCACCTTCGAGGCTGCAGCACGTCATAGTTCGTTCGCAGCAGCGGCGGATGAACTTAACCTCACGTCCGCCGCCGTGAGCCAGCAGATCAAATTGCTCGAAGAAACGTTGGAAGTTAAGCTATTCAAACGGCTGCCCAAAGGGGTCGAACTGACTGATATCGGACAAGCCTACGCCCAGCCTGTGCGCACGTCATTCCTTGATCTGCAAACCGCAACAAACGGTTTATTCGCGTCAAAACAGAAAACGACATTACGCATTCGCGCCTCGATTTCGTTTGGCGTGCTGGTTCTTGCACCGCGTCTTAACGAATTTCGCGCGTTGCACCCTGAAATCGAGATTATCCTGTCAACGACAATCTGGTCAGATCGCATGAGCGACACCACGATTGACGTCGATATCCGGTACGGCACCGGCGACTGGGCCGAGCAGGATATTTGGCCGCTGCCCCAAGGCGACGCAACGCTTGTTTGCAACCCAAAGGACGCGGCACTGTTGCAACGTGACCCGTCACGTTTGAAAGACGCGGATATTGTACCGATCATTGGTTCTGAAAATGATTGGCCTGCGATGTTTCAAAAGCTGGGATTGGACGGTCAGCCACCGCACCCTTGGATGCTGGTCGATTCATCGCTGTTGGCACTGGAAACCATCGCGCGCGGCCGCGGCATCGCGATCGTGAACCAGATGTTTTCAATGGCGCATATCGAACGCGGCAATCTGGTCGAACCCTTGAGACAGGCTCTCAAACCCCAGAACAATTTCTATACCGTCGCTCAGCCAAACCCGAAAAAGCGGCAACAAATCACGCTTTTCCATGATTGGCTTAAGACGATCACCGGATAGGTGCCGCGCATATGGCTCGATTACGTGATCCCACCACCATCGCTGGATTGATCAAGCGTTTTCGCTGGCGGTTCCCCACCCAGCCCGTCGCGCAGTTGCTGCGTCAGGTCGGTCAGCAGCGCAGCATTTTCCGCGCCTAACCTATCTTCGATCAAGCGATCAATATCGCGCCACGCGGTGTGGATATCCGACAATAACCCCTGCCCGCGTGCGCTTAATCTCAGGATGTTGCTGCGCGTTTCGTTTGGATCGACCTCGCGCGAAATCAGGCCCGCGTCGATCAAGCGCGTCGTCATCGTGCTCATGCTGGCGGGTTTGATGTTGAACGCCCGCGCCAAATCCGCCTGCGATGCAGTACCCGCCCGCCCCAGTGCATCCAGCATACGCGCCTGACGCGGTGGAATCCCCACGTCAGCAAGACGTTGGCGTAACCGGTCTTCGATCAAGGCCGCCGAATGGAGCAGGAAATGCATGTTGAAATCGCGTGTTGTCATGGCGATAGTTAGTATGCTAACTCAAACCTCAAGTCAATCGACGACAACAGCGATGGCACGCAGTTCAACAATCAAGAGAATGACATGACACACACACAGGGCAATGGCCCGCAGCAAAAAAGCACGTCGATTTTCGCTCATGTTGGCAAGCTGGCGCTAGTCGTCGCGATCTTAGCGGTCGCGGCCAACCTCTTGATCCTGTTCGGTGCAAAGCTCGGTCTGTGGGCCCCGATTAAAGGCTTCGGCTATTATCGCACCTACTTTAACCTGATCGCATTCATCGCTGTCGGCGTGGGCCTTGCGGGCTTGGTACTCCATCTTATTCGAAAAGAGCGCAGCGGCACCGTCTTCTCCGTGATCGCGAGCCTGTTGGGGGCCATAATGCTTGCGCCGCTGGTCTGGGCCACGCTCGACCCGCCCGTGCGTGCGCCCCCAATTCATGACATCACGACTGACACAGAAAACCCGCCGGAATTCCTTGTGCTGGATGACACCCGCGCCGGAGCGTCGAACACGCTCGTGTACAGCGGCGATGAAACCGCAGCCATGCAACAGGCCGCATACCCATTGATTGCCCCAATCATATCGGACCTGACGGCTGCGGACGCATTCACCCGCGCCCTCAGCATTGCTGAAAACATGGGTTGGAATGTCGTCTCATCCACGCCCGACGCCCTGAGGTTCGAAGCAACCGCGCGCACCAAAATCTTTCATTTTGCAGATGACGTTGTGGTCGTTGTCACGCCGCTTTCTGATGGTAGCCGCATTGACATGCGCAGTGTGTCGCGTGTCGGACGCAGTGATCAAGGCGTCAACGCCAAACGTATCCTCGCCTTTGCAGATGCATTCAACCAATAATCACTGGCTCGCAACGCGCCGCTTTTCCTGCTCGCAGTTAGATTAAGAATACGTCACAAGCCACTGACAGATAACAACTATACCAAACGTCGCACCCTCAAGCGTGTCAGACAGGACAGAAACGATGAATGTCGAACAACCCGTTCTTGGCCGTAAAGGCACGCTATTTCTACTGATCGTACTCGGAGCATTTCCGCCCCTGACGATGGACCTGTACCTGCCCGCGCTGCCTCAAATGACCGAGACGTTTTCGACCAGCCACAGCCGGATCAACTTAACGCTTGGCGCTTACATGATCGCCTTTGCCGTTGGGATGCTGTTCTGGGGACCGCTCAGCGAACGGACTGGCCGCAAGCCCGTGTTATTCGCCGCTTTGGCTCTTTATATCGTCGCGAGCCTGTTGTGCGCGGCGTCGTTCGACGTCGAAGCACTGATCGCTGCCCGCATCATCCAAGGCTTTGCCGGTGGCGGCGTCACCGTTATCGGAACTTCGATTGTTAAAGATCTCTTTGACGGACGAGAGCGTGAACGTGTCATGGCAACCGTCATGTCCTTGGTGCTTATCGCGCCGATGGCTGCACCGATCTTGGGGGCGTTCCTACTCAAAGTTGCGTCTTGGCACATGATGTTTGTGTTCTTGGCCATTTTTGGCAGCTGCGTTTTGCTGTTTGTCACGCAGTACCGCGAGACCCTTGCCGAGAAATCAACAGGTCACTTCCTAAGATCATGGAACCGCCTCGGCGTCGTATTGGTGAACCCAAGGTTCGCATATCTGCTCGTTATCTTTTCGCTCGCCCCTATGTCGCTGATGGCGTTCATCGGCATCTCGTCTTACGTCTATGTCGACGGGTTCGGCATGTCAGAGCAGACGTTCAGCTTTATCTTTGCGTTCAACGCAGGTTGCGCGATGATCGGACCAACACTTTACTTACGACTAACGCGCGTATTTTCCGTGCAGAACGTCATTCTGGCCTGCTTCGCGATCATCTTGCTTGGCGGAGTCGCAATGCTGCTCTGGGGTGGCCTGTCGCCGATCATCTTCGCGGCCATCGCTGCATTCATGACAATCGCTGTGATCGTCGTTCGCGTCCCCGGGGCGAATTTGCTGCTCGACCAACAACAACGCGACACCGGATCGGCGGCAGCACTGATCCAGTTCAGCGTCACGCTCATGGGTGCCGCCGGCATCCAGATCGTGACGCTCAACGCGCAGAACCTCGTTCATAACTACGGGGTCTTGTTGGTTTCAGTCGGTACGGGCTGCACGGTGCTGTGGCTGTTGGTCAAAAACAGGCCTTTCGTCGCGGACAAAGTCTCGCAGCCGTTTAAAACGGAAGCTGTGTTAGAACGCGCCTAATTTCCGCACAAAATGAAGTGGTTGCGTTGGGCGCGTTGATGCACCAGTTTGCGGGACTGTCCGCAATTAAGAAAGTCTACGTATCTATGGCTGGTCGAGCATGAAAATTGTGTTGGTAACCCCCGAAATCCCGTTCAATACAGGCGCAATCGGGCGGACCTGTGTTGCGCTGAATTTGGAACTTATCCTGATTAAGCCTTACGGGTTTTCCTTGGATGAAAAATCGGTGCGGCGGGCCGGAACGGATTACTGGCAATACGTAAATCTGACCGAATATGACAGTTGGCAGTGTTTTCTGGACGGCGAGAAACCTGATCCGGACAATCTGTTCTTCTTTGAAGAACACGGCTCACAGACAGTCTACGATCCCGACTATCCATTGGATTCATTTTTAGTATTCGGCTGCGAATCCAAAGGTTTGCCACCGGAAATACTCGACGGGATGGATAACCGGATATTCAGCCTGCCGATGCTTGATACACGTGTGCGATCGCTCAACCTTGCAAATGTGGCGACAGCCGTTGTCTATCAGGCGATGCGCAGCCATTTGGGTGGATGACACGGTATCCAGCACCTTTCCTTGGTACGCTCACTGAGATCAACTCGACCGCTTCGAAATCACCGCTGAAGCGACCTGCATAAATTCATCCGCGTGGGCGGTGTCTGCTTTGGTCGCCAGACTAACCCCGATGAACAGTAGCGTTGCGACAGGTAGCCCGACGATGCCTGCGCTTAAACCGAACAGAGAATTGCCTGTGAGATACATGGTGACGACCACGATCACGCTGCCGACAATGGACGCAAGCGCGCCTGCCCCAGTGCCTCGCCGCCAGAAGAACGCGCCGACTGTTGCTGGGACCGTTAAGACAAGGCCAACCGACGCACCGACGGCCAGTATCGCGATCATACTGAACTCCATCCACGCGAACGCCAGCGCCAGTAACGAGATCACTGGGATAACCAACTTGCTGATCCCAAGCTGGCGCAGATCATTTTGAGTGCCGCCCAGATTGCCAAAGACGTCGCGTGCGAAAATAGACGACAGCGTCAACAGGATGGAATCGATGGTCGACACCGCAGCGGCAAGGATACCGACCATGACAATCACACCCAATACCGGCGGCACCATGTCGGACGACAACAGCGCCGAGGTCGCCAGATCGGGTCGCTCAAGGTCTGGGAACGCCACCACAGCAGCAAAGCCCCACAGCACCGAAACCAACGTGTAAACGAGGCCAAAGCATAAGAATATCAGCAACATCCGCCGCATCGCGCCTAGCGACGAGGGCATGAATAACCGCTGGCTGACTTGCGGATTCGAGATCGAGAAAAAGACCCACGGCAGCGATAACCCTAGAAAAGTGGTAAAGCTAAAAAATCCCGGTCCAGGCACGCTGAGCATCTCGGGTCGCGTCTCTGACAGGCTGGCAAACATGCCGCTAAAACCACCGAGCTTGGACACCACCAACACCGTCACCAAGACAGCCGCGATAATCATCACCACGGCCTGTAGGCTGTCGGTCCACATCACCGACCGGATACCAGCGACATATGAGAATACAATAGCAAGCAGTGTGGCCACGAGAATACCAATTCCAAAGGGTATCTCGCCGCCCGTCATGCCCGACAGCAGATATCCGACACCCGCAAGCTGAACAGCCGAGTAAGGAATAAGAAAAACAAGGCTCACTAGGCCCGCCGCCACCGCAACCCAGCGGTTCGCATAGCGCGCGCCCAGCATCTCATAGGGGGATACAAACCCGTATTTGCGCCCCACCGACCAAAAACGCGGCCCGAAAATAGCAACCAGCGAAACGCCAGCGAAATAGATGATCTCGAACCCCAGTGCGCCGACACCGCCGCGATACGTGAGCCCCGCAAGCCCCACCATCATGAACGCCGAATAGGTCGTGGCAGAGTAGGACAAGGCGGACACAACGCCGCCCATCTTACGGCCACCCAGAAAGTAGTCCGTCATCGATGATGACGTCTCAACACGCGATAGATAGGCGACAAAAAGGGATAGCGCGACGTAGATCACCACGCCCCAAATCACGAGCGACAGCGTCATTGATCGTCATCCTTAAATCCGGCTGTTGCCAGCATGTTCAGCACGATCACGGACACGCCGACAAGGGTCCAGAACAAAAAGCTGCCGTGCCATGTCTCGACCGATTGCAGCAAAAGATAAGGCACCGCGAAACAGGACACGATCAGCACCCCGATGAGCGTGAACGAGATTTTGCGCAGCATAAGGACGGTCCAGTTCTGTCATTCCGTGTGGCGTGCAACATCAGTGGTTAACCCGCATTCCACAAGAGAAATGTGTTTGTCTGCACCTGCGATGGCAGCAATTTTTACGTCGCAATCAATCTTGATGACCCGTCCCGACGTCGCGCTCTGCGCAATTCCGAGGCTGCAGGTCGTCACAAATGCCCCGCCGTTTAGACAAAAAATCGGGGCGCATCACTGCGCCCCGACCCGTTTCATCCCATAGTAGGACTATTTTAGTCCCTTACTGGGACCAAGAAGATACGAGTTCGTCGTAGCCGATTGTTTCCGGCGCTTCGTTCTCGTCAGCAAGTGCTGGCTTCGGTGCGCCCGGCTGTTCAAGCCAGTAAGACGCATCCTGCTCTTCGTTCATGACTGGACCCAGATCACCTTGGATACCCGCACGCTCTAGACGTTCCATCACGCTTTCCATGTCGAGGCACAGCTGGTCCAACGCCTCTTGCGAGGTTTTTGCACCAGACATCGCATCGCCGATGTTCTGCCACCACAATTGCGCCAGCTTAGGATAGTCAGGCACGTTGGTGCCGGTTGGCGACCATTGTGTCCGCGCTGGCGAGCGGTAGAATTCAACCAGTCCGCCCAAGTTTGGCGCACGATCTGTGAAGTGATCGGAATTGATCGTTGAATTGCGGATAAAGGTCAGACCTACATCCGACTTCACAACGTCAACGGTCATCGACGTGACAAACTGGGCATAGAGCCAAGCTGCCTGCGCACGATCCACAGGTGTGGATTCCATCAGCGTCCAAGACCCAACGTCCTGATAACCGACTTTCATGCCCTCTTCCCAATATACGCCATGCGGGCTTGGGGCGAGGCGCCATTTTGGCGTGCCGTCTTCGTTCATCACAGCATCAGACGCCACGAGTGGTGCCACAAATGTCGTATACATAAACATCTGCTGGGCAATGTTACCCTGCGCAGGCACTGGACCTGCCTCAGAGAAGGTCATGCCCATCGCCGAAGGTGGCGAATATTTCTGCAACCAATTGATCGCACTATCAACGGCGTAAACCGCAGCAGGCGAATTTGTGGCCCCGCCGCGCGCCATACACGCACCGACAGGCTGGGAATTTTCGTTCACACGAATACCCCATTCATCAACGGGAAGCCCGTTTGGTTCACCAACGTCGCCCATACCCGCCATGGACATCCACGCATCAGTATAGCGCCAGCCAAGCGATGGGTCTTTTTTGCCGTAATCCATGTTGCCGTAAACTTCGACACCATCAATCTCGCGACCTGTGAAGAATTCAGCGATGTCCTCGTAAGCGGACCAGTTGACCGGAACACCCAGCTCGTAGCCGTAAGCGTCTTGGAAATCGGCCATGATCTGTGGATCTGTGAACCAATCATACCGGAACCAATAGAGGTTCGCGAACTGCTGTGTCGGCAGTTGATACAATTTGCCATCCGGCGACGTCGTGAACTCGGTCCCGATGAAATCATCGAGGTTCAGCGTCGGTGAAGTCACGTCAGCGCCTTCGCCAGTCATCCAGTCTGTCAGGTTGCGCACTTGGCCATAACGGATGTGCGTCCCGATCAGATCACTGTCGTTGACGTAGGCGTCGTAGATGTTTTCGCCGGACTGCATTTGCGTTTGCAGCTTTTCGACCACGTCGCCTTCACCGATCAAGTCATGCGTGACTTGGATACCGGTGATCGCTGTGAACGCTGGTGCCAGAACCTGCGATTCATACTCGTGCGTGGTGATTGTCTCGGAGACCACGTTGATCGACATGCCCTGATACGGTGCGGCCGCATCGACAAACCACTGCATTTCGGCTTCTTGATCTTCGCGCGTCAGTGTGGACACGCCCTTGATTTCGTCATCAAGGAATTGCATCGCGGCGTCCATATCGGCAAATGCCGGACCCGCAAGCAATCCGAGGCTAAGCCCCAGTGCCGTGGATGATTTCATTAAGACGTTCATTAGATTTCCTCCCATGGATTGAACGTTTCGTAGTCCCGCCAAGTATGCGGGGTCGTGCAGGCTTGGCTAAACCCAGCGGAAAACCGCAGCGGCGTAGCCAAGACAAACGAGTAGCGCGTAGGGTTGCGGACCAAAGCCCAGTCCCAACCACGCAAGATTGATAAACGCGGAGCCGAGCAGCGTGATGAACAACCGATCACCGCGCGTCGTCTCGATCCGTAGAACCCCGACACGCGGGGTTTCTGGGAACTTGATCGCCAAGACCGTAAAGGTGATCAGCAACACCGCGATAAAACCGAAAAACGTCGCCGTCGGCCATGTCCATGCCATCCAGTCAAACATCTTGTGTTCCTTTCAAGATAAGCCCGCGCATTAAACCCGTCCCAGGGCAAAGCCCTTGGCGATGTAATTTCGCACGAAGTAGATCACCAACGCACCCGGAACGATTGTCAGCATGCCAGCAGCCGCCAGCACCCCCCAATCGACGCCAGCCGCACCAACAGTCCGTGTCATTGTGGCCGCGATTGGTTTGGCATCAACCGAGGTCAGCGTGCGTGACAAGAGCAGTTCGACCCACGAAAACATGAAGCAGAAGAATGCAGCCACGCCGATACCTGACGCAATCAGAGGCGTGAAAATCTTGATGAAGAACCGCGGGAACGAATAGCCGTCGATATAGGCGGTCTCGTCGATTTCCTTGGGCACACCGCGCATGAACCCCTCTAGGATCCAAACAGCAAGCGGCACGTTGAACAGACAATGCGCTAAGGCCACAGCGATATGCGTGTCGAACAGGCCGATGCTGCTATAAAGCTGAAAGAACGGCAGCGCGAAAACGGCGGGCGGTGCCATACGGTTGGTCAGCAGCCAGAAGAACAGATGCTTGTCACCCATAAAGCTGTAGCGGCTGAACGCGTAGGCCGCCGGCAACGCCACCGCGAGGCTTATGGCCGTGTTCAACACCACGTAAATCAGCGAGTTTACGTAGCCCATATACCAACTCGGATCGGTCAAAATCTTGGTATAATTCGCAAGTGTGAAATCACGCGGCCAGAACGAAAACGTCCCAAGGATTTCCGCGTTTGTCTTCAAGCTCATGTTCAACAGCCAGTAGATCGGCAGCATCAAAAAGATGAGATAAAGCGCCATAACCACCATCGACCCCGAAGGCCTGATGCGGCGCACAACTTTACGCGGGCGCTCAATGGTCATTTTGCGAGGCTCAACGCCACCTACGTCAGAGATTGTCGTGTTGGCCATCTACTTGCCCTCTCTTTTGTCGATCGTCGTCATCACGGTGTAGAACACCCATGAAATCGCCATGATCGTCAGGAAATACATCAAGCTGAACGCGGCAGCAGGTCCAAGGTCAAACTGCCCCAACGCCATTTTCACGAGGTCAATCGACAGGAACGTCGTCGCATTGCCCGGTCCACCGCCCGTGACCACAAAAGGTTCGGTGTAGATCATAAAGCTGTCCATGAACCGCAGCAGAATAGCGATCATCAAAACGCCCGCGATTTTGGGCAATTCAATAAACCGGAACACGGCCCAGCGGCTGGCTTGGTCAATTTTGGCGGCCTGATAATACGCATCAGGGATCGAGCGCAGACCAGCAAACGCCAGCAATGCAACAAGCGACGTCCAATGCCAGACATCCATCACAATAACCGTGATCCAAGCCGCAAGCGTGTTTTGCGTATAGTTGTAGTCAATCCCGATCGCATCCAGCGTATAGCCCAACAGGCCGATATCCACGCGGCCAAAGATCTGCCAGATCGTGCCCACGACGTTCCACGGGATCAACAATGGCAGCGACATCACAACCAGACAAAACGAAGACCAGAACCCTTTTTTGGGCATGTTCAGCGCCACAAAAATACCAAGCGGAATCTGGATCGCCAGAATGATGCCAGAGAACATCAGCTGTCGGCCAAGCGCATTCCACATCCGCTCAGAGTGCAGCATGTCATCGAACCAATCCAGACCAGCCCAGAAAAACTGGTTGTTGCCGAACGTGTCCTGCACCGAATAGTTCACCACCGTCATCAGCGGGATCACAGCCGAAAAGGCGACCAGCACCAGAACTGGTAAAATCAGGAACCATGCTTTTTGATTGACTGTCTTGTTCATGATGCGCCCTCTCCCGATGCTGCGATCCGCCAGTCGTTGACGTAGACGTTGACCCCTTCGGGCGCGAAAGTGATGCAGTTTGTATCGCTCGCGACGGCTTCGCCTTCGGCTGCAATCGCGCTGATCTCGGTGCCTGCCACATCAAGACGCACAATGCGGTGCCGCCCCACGTCCTCGATACGCTTGATCGTGGCGGGGATACCTGCGCCGTTCGACCCAAGGCGGATAAATTCAGGACGCACACCAATCTGCGTCTTGCCCGCCGCGACATAGGCCCCGCCCAAATCCACAGTCGTTCCAGCAATCTTTGCCTGCGTGCCGTCGATTTCGGCATCAAACAAGTTCATCCCCGGCGATCCGATGAAATACCCCACAAATGTATGCGCTGGGCGTTCAAACAACTCTTGTGGCGTCCCGATCTGCACCACGCGCCCGTCGTGCATGACCACCACTTTGTCGGCAAACGTCAACGCTTCGGTCTGGTCGTGGGTCACGTAGATCATCGTGTGCCCGAAATCGCTGTGCAGCTTTTTCAACTGCGTGCGCAATTCCCATTTCATATGCGGGTCGATGACTGTCAGCGGTTCATCAAACAGCAGCGCGTTCACGTCTTCACGCACCATGCCACGGCCCAGCGAAATCTTCTGCTTGGCGTCCGCCGTCAGACCGCGCGCCTTGCGGTCCAGTTGGGATTCCATGTCGATCATCGCCCCGACCTTTTGGACCAAGCGTTTGATTTCAGCCGCATCCATGCCGCGGTTTTTCAACGGAAACGCCAGATTTTCACGCACGGTCATGGTGTCGTAAACCACCGGAAACTGGAAAACCTGCGCAATATTGCGATCTGCTGTAGGCGCTGTCGTGACGTCCTTGTCATCAAACAGCACACGGCCTTGCGACGGGATCAACAGGCCGGAAATGATATTCAGCAACGTCGATTTACCGCAGCCAGACGCGCCCAGCAACGCGTAAGCTTCACCGTCGGTCCAGTCGTGGTTTAACTCTTTGAGCGCAAAATCGTCTTCGGTTTTGGGTGCCGGCAGATACGAATGTGCAAGGTTATCAAGTGTAATTTTGGCCATTACGCGGCCTCCGCATATGGTGCGCCCGCGACAAGCTTGCCGTCCTGCGCAAACAGATAGATGCGCGTAGGATCAAGATAGACGGTCAAATCACGCCCAAGTTCCAGATCACGAACGCCGTGAATAAGTCCGACCCAGCGATCATTTCCATGCTGAAGATGAACAAAGGTTTCTGATCCGGTGATCTCTGTGACATTCAACGATGTCTCAAACTGGATCGCCGATGGTGCGTTTTCCAACGACAAATGACTTGGCCGGAAACCAGCCTGATACGACCCGTCCGGCAGGCCCTGCCCGATACCCTTCGCGCTAAATTCGCCGCCCGCATGGCGCATGACGTCGCCCTGTTTCTCGACCTGCAGGAAATTCATCGGCGGATCGGAAAACACACGTGCTGTCGTCGTGTCGCGGGGCTGGCGGTAAACTTGGGCGGTTGGACCAAACTGCGTCACGCGGCCTTCCCAAAGGGTCGCGCAATTACCACCCAACAGCAATGCCTCTTCGGGTTCAGTTGTCGCATAGACAAAAATACTGCCGGATTTCTCGAAAATACGCGGGATTTCAGCACGAAGTTCCTCGCGCAGTTTGTAGTCGAGATTTGCCAGCGGTTCGTCAAGCAGGACAAGCCCCGCGTTCTTGACCAGCGCACGCGCCAGCGCGCAGCGTTGTTGCTGTCCACCCGACAACTCAAGCGGCTTGCGATCCAACATCGGTGACAACTGCATCAGATCAGCCGCTTCACGCACACGGGCGTCGATTTCGGCCTTGTCCAATCCCATCAGCTTTAGCGGCGACGCGATATTGTCGTAGACCGTCATTGACGGGTAATTAATGAATTGCTGGTAGACCATCGCAATCTTGCGATCCTGAACACGTTGACCAGTCACGTTTTCACCGTTCCAGATGATTTGCCCCTTGGTTGGGTGATCCAGCCCCGCCATCAATCGCATCAATGATGTTTTGCCCGATGACGTCGGCCCCAAAAGCACGTTCATTGTGCCTTTTTCCAGCGTCAGATCGGTCTCGTGAATATGGGTTTGTCCATTCACGACATGGGTAACGCCCTTTAATTGAAGTGCCATGGGTCGTTCTCCTGCTATCGCTATTGCATCAGTGGTGCGCGGTGCATGTCGCACGCAGTGTCGTCATCTCGTCGCGGTGCACAGTTGAAACGTAACCACGGCATGACTTTGTTCAAAACCCTAAACCTAGGCGTGTTATTTTCAAACCGTATTTCTGCACCGTATGACGTGACAGATCGGTTCGGCCCCGAAATATGAGGGATTTCCACGAATGGTGCATTGCGCCTCTGCCCTGCGGCATCGACAGCAAAGCCGCCATCGTAGACGCCATGATTGACGATCAACGCATCTATGATGCCCTCCCTGTGCGACACGACGAATCCTCCCAAATGCGCGTAGTGACACCCTAGGCAAAGAGGCTAAAAAAGAACAAGGATAATGTTCGTTTTATTTCGTTTTCAAAAATTATAATACAAAACTCAGGGTTCAGCTTGGATTTCAGCCCTATTTCGCCGTTTTTTTATCAACGAAAGCCCATTCTCGGCCTCTTTGGAATGAATTGACGAAATTCCGAAAATATAGAATTATGATGATCACCAATGAAGGGCCGACATGTCACAAACGATCCGCCACCCCGAAATACTCGAAATTACCCGCAAAGTTGGTAAGGTCACAGTCGAAGGGTTGGCCGCGCATTTTGACGTCACGCTACAGACCATCAGGCGCGATCTCAAGGATTTGGCAGAGGCGGGCCGCTTGGAACGGGTTCACGGCGGTGCGGTGCTGCCATCAGCCACCACGAACATCGGCTACGAAGACCGCAGGCGATTGAATGCAAACGCGAAAACGGCAATGGCCCGCGCTTGTGCCGCGCAAATCCCCGAGAATTGCACGATTTTCCTGAACATCGGCACCAGTACCGAAGCCGTTGCACATGAATTGTGCCATCACCGCGACCTTCTGGTTGTCACCAACAACATGAATGTCGCCAATATTCTGTCGCAGAACCGCGATTGCGACGTGATCGTAACGGGTGGCACATTACGCAAGTCCGACGGTGGGTTGATCGGCGACGTCACAACAAACATGATCCGCCAGTTCAAATTCGATATCGGCGTCATCGGGTGTTCGGCGCTTGATCTGGACGGCGATATTCTGGACTTTGACCTTCAGGAAGTTGGGGTCAGCCGGACAATTCTCGAACAATCTCGCAAGACGATCCTGATTGCGGACCACTCCAAATTCAAACGGGCGGCGCCTGCACGGATCGCATCGCTGGCCAAAATCGATACATTTGTGACTGACCGTCCAGTGAACGACATTTTGGATAAACGGTGCGCACAGTGGGAAACCGAAATTCTGGTTGCTGGCGCATAAGCCGGACCCCGCGCGTTCATTGGTGTAACGATTGACTAATACTGGGTGGATGCCTAGCGTTATCACCATGATGGTTCATACAGATCAGTTCCGGTTTCCACTGCTCAACCGCCCGCGTCCCCGGGTGGTCTAGGGCTAGACGCGCCTGCCTGACCTTCTGGGGTTTCCTTACAATTTAAAACTTGGGTCACGCGATATCCGCGAGGGGCCAAACTTACGTTCAACACCCTGCCCTTGGCGGTGTTCCGCAATCCAATCATTCAACATAAAGAGTTCATGCCATGTCGACACCTTCTGAGACCAGCAAAAAACTAACCAAGCTGAACCCCAAAGTTGTGATCAGCAGCGCTGACCTGACCCACCTCGAAGACTTGGCGGACAGCATGATGCGGCGCCAGCCAGCCCTTGCGGATCGCCTGCTCACGGAAATCAGCCGCGCCCGTATCGTAGACGCCACCAAAGTGCGCGGCGACGTGGTCACGATGGGCAGCACCGTCACCTACCGCGACGAAACAACCGCGCAGGAAAAAACCGTCACGCTGGTCTACCCCGAAGATGCGGATATCGCGCAACTGCGCGTCTCGGTTATGACACCCATCGGGGTCGCCTTGCTGGGGCTATCCGAAGGTGCCAGTTTTGACTGGGACACGCTGAACGACCAACGCCGGATTCTAACGATCCTGAAAGTCGCACAGCCCGCGATAAACACCTAATGACAGCGCACATGCCACGTGCACTCAAACGGCGCATGACCTACAAGGCAGACTTTAACATGGCAAAAATCAGAATATGAAACAGGTTGCTCGGGAACTGCGCATTGATTTCGCAGGCGGCGCGGTTGCGCATCGGTTGCGTTTTGGTGGCGGGCGCGGACAACCGCTGGCCAAAGCGATGGGATTGCGCGACGGCAAGACGCCAACGATCGTTGATGCGACGGCGGGCCTTGGTCGCGATTCATTTCTGCTGGCGTCGCTCGGTGCGCAAGTCACGCTGATCGAGCGGTCAGAGAAAATGCATGCATTGTTGGCTGATGCCATGGACCGCGCTGCAAAAGAAGGCGGCGAGCTTGGTGAAATTATCGGACGCATGACACTGCTGCTGGGCGACGCAAAGGACCTGTTGCCCCAACTCACCACAGATGCGGTCCTCATCGACCCAATGCATCCCGTGCGCAAAAGTTCGGCCCTCGTAAAGCTAGAATTACGCCAAGTCCGCGACATTGTCGGTACGGACGACGACGCGCCAGAACTGATGCGCCTAGCACTAAAAACGGCAGGGTCCAGAGTCGTGCTGAAATGGCCTGCAAAGGCCGATCCCATCGCGGATATCGAAAAATGCTCTTACCAGATATTCGGAAAAACCACGCGCTATGATGTTTGGACCGTGGGACAGAATAAACAATAGCGACGCCGATAAAACCTTATTCAAGCAGCGCCAATTTACCCCGCAGACAATCTCTCGTCATCAATGATGAAGTCTCACGCCACGACCTCATGGTCTGGATCACTGCAAGTCTCTGCCGCGCGGCATATGATCGACGATGAACCGAAACCACGCTTTTCGTGACGTGTCCGGTGGCAGCAGTCATTCATTTGACTCGCGACGTCGTTCGCTCGGCTTTGACGTTAAAAAATATATCCCAGCCCGAACGCCCTCGCCCAAACAACCACACTCAAAAGCGCAGCTATTTGGGCAAGTCACTCGCTGGATTAACGGTCAGTCTGCTTGCGCAAATCGAAGTGCGGCCTTGGCTGGTCCCGACAGGATATCTTGGGTTTGTGTGACGCGCTCGGGGGTGTAGTAGCCTTCTTCGTGCAAAATATTGACCGTTGCTGCGAGTTCACCGTCGATCAGGATTGGAAGGTTAATGACCGAACCGCAACCCAATTTCCCGATCAGTTCGGAATCTGGAAATACCTTAGCAATGTCTTCCAAGGTATTGGCGACGAAGGTTTCTTTGCGCTCGTGAACCTGTTCAAACCAGCTGTTGATCGTGATCGGTTTTGTGCCGGATGTCGGATAATTCTCGGCGTCATCCGTATAGGCGCGGCGGGCCAGCATTGCGTCCATGTCGACGGTCATCACTGTGAACAGTTTCGCGCCGACGGTGGCTTTGGCCAAAACGCACAGCGCCTCAAAAGCTTCGGTTTCTGTTTTGGCTGAGGACAGTGCAGTCTCAAAATTGGTCAGAGCGGCGTTCATAAGGTTTCCTTGTATTTCGGGTTTCCGCCGGATGCGGCGTAAAGCGTTTGTGTGTAGGGATCGGTGAAACTGCCATCGTGCAAGGCCGTGGCTGGTGCGATTTCCACCACCCGACCCTTGTTCATCACGGCCATGCGGTCGCACATGAAACTGACCACGGGCAGATTGTGCGTCACCATCAGATAGGTCAGCCCTTGCTCGCGGCGCAAGCGTTTGAGCAGGTTCAGAATTTCAGCTTGCACCGACACGTCTAGCGCAGATGTTGGCTCGTCGAGCAGCATCACTTTGGGTTCCAACATCAGCGCCCGCGCGATTGCGACCCGTTGGCGTTGGCCGCCTGACATCTGGTGCGGGAACCGGAACCGGAACCGTTGATCCAGACCAACAGCCGCCAGCATGTCGATCACGCGGGCATTGCGGTTGCCCAATCCGTGGATCATCAAAGGTTCTGACAACACCGTATCAACTGATTTGCGGGGATGCAGTGACCCGTAAGGGTCTTGGAACACCATCTGGCAACGGGTTGCGAAATCGTGGTCTACTTTGTGGCCTCGGGGCGCCCCGAGCAGCGAAATCTCACCAGTCCAATCAGGGGCAAGCCCTGCAATCGCCTTGAGGACGGTGGATTTACCAGAGCCACTCTCGCCAACCAGCGCAAAGCTCTCGCCCTCGGCCACCTCGATATTCACGCCTTGCACAACCTTGGTCGTGCCATAGGAAATATCGAGGTTCTTAAGTGAAATCGCGCTCATGTGCCGCTCCATGCTGTGCGATCCAACACCGGAAGTTCGTCGCGGGTTTCTTCCATCTGGGGAACCGCTGCCAATAGACCGCGGGTGTAGGGATGCGTGGCTTTGTGCAGGTCGCGTGCATCGCAGCTTTCGACAACTTCGCCAGCGTGCATCACTAAAATTCGGTCGCAATAGCGCGCAACGAGGTTCAGGTCGTGGGAGATCAGGATCAATCCCATCCCCTTATTTTTGACGAGCTCGTCAATTAAATCAAGCACTTGGGCTTGTACAGAGACATCCAGCGCCGATGTCGGCTCGTCTGCGATCAAAAGATCGGGCTGCGGGATCAGCATCATCGCGATCATGATCCGTTGGCCCATGCCACCCGACACCTCGTGAGGATACATTTTGACGACACGCGCGGGGTCATTGATCCGCACGGCCTCAAGCATCTCGATCACCCGTGCTGCAATATCTTTACGGGCAATGCGTTCATGCGTCTTCAGCGCCTCAGCGATCTGATCACCAATGGTCATCACAGGATTAAGCGAAAATTTCGGGTCCTGCATAATCATCGAAATCCGTGCGCCGCGCACCTTGCGCATGGCGCGTTCGGACAACGCCTGCAGATCATCCCCGTCGAACATCAGCTTATCGGCAACCTGCCGGCCCGGACTACGGATCAACCGCAAAATCGCCCGTCCGGTCATGGATTTGCCAGAGCCACTTTCGCCGACAATCCCCAGACGTTCGCGGCCCAGCGTGAACGTCAGCCCTTTGACGACATCAACGCGCCCAGCGGGGGTCGGGAAACTGACCCGCAGATTCTCCACATCAAGCAAAGTGTCGGTCATGATTTGCCCTCCTGTTTAGGGTCCAGCACATCGCGCAGACCATCACCGAGAAAACAAAACCCAAGAGACACAAGGATAATGGCAATACCGGGCATCGTCGCCACCCACCATTGATCAAGGATGAACGTGCGACCACGCGAAATCATCGCACCCCATTCTGGCAACGGCGGCTGTGCGCCCAGCCCCAGAAACCCAAGGCCAGCAGCTGTCAGAATGATCCCCGCCATATCAAGCGTGACGCGCACAATCATCGACGAGGTACACAGCGGCAGCACATGGCGCATGATGATCCGTGTGTGCGACGCACCCACAAGCCGTGTCGCGGCGATGAATTCCGAATTGCGAAAGGTCAGCGTTTCAGCCCGTGCGATACGGGCATAGGCAGGCCAAGACGTAATAGCGATCGCGATAATCGCGTTCTCAATTCCAGGCCCGAGGGCTGCAACAAAGGCGAGTGCCAAGATCAGTTTGGGCATCGACAGAAACACATCGGTCACGCCCATCAGCACCTTATCGGTCCAGCCGCCAAAGTAGCCTGATACGGCCCCGATGATCAGGCCCAAAGGCGCAGAAATTATCGCAACCAACGCGACAATCATCAGCGTAATGCGTGCGCCATAAATCACGCGGCTCAGAATATCGCGGCCCAACTCGTCGGTGCCCATCCAATGCGCGGCAGAGGGTGGCAACAGCCGTGCGCCCAAATCCTGCCCTAGCGGCGAATGCGGCGCGATCCATGGTGCGAACAATGCCGCAAAGACCAGCACCAACAGGATGATCGCCCCAACAACGGCCAGCGGGTTGCGCAGCAACGCTCGCAGCATCCGGTAGCTGTTGCCGAGGTTGGCCTGCATCCGCGACTGCGGTGAATCGTCAAGTAACCAGCTTTGCATGTTTGTCATGTCGCAGATCTCCTAGCGGCTACGCGGGTCAAGGATGCGGTACAGAACATCCGACATCTTGTTGATCAGAATGAACACGGACCCGATGACCAACGTGGCCCCCAGCACGGCATTCATGTCGGCATTCAGCAGGGCCACGGTCAGATAATTGCCAATACCGGGCCAGCTGAACACGGTTTCAATCATCACCGACCCTTCGAGCAGCGCCGCATATGACAGACCGATCACCGTGATCAACTGCACACGGATCGGGCGAAAGCCATGCACCCAAATGACACGCCATTCGGACACGCCTTTGACGCGGGCGGTGGTGATATATTCCTGCCCCAACTGATCCAACATAAAGCTACGGGTCATTCGCGCGATATAGGCCAGTGAAAAGAACCCGAGGATCGTCGCAGGTAAAATCAAATGGTCCAACGCATTCCAGAACACGTCCCAATCGCCGGACAATGCGGAATCTACCAGCATCAGACCTGTGCGCTGTTCCACCAGCCCCTCGTAAAAAATATCAACGCGCCCCGGCCCCGACACCCAACCGAGCGTCGCGTAGAACAGGACAAGTCCCACAAGACCCAGCCAAAACGCAGGCACCGAATAGCCCAGCAATGCAAAAACACGGATAATTTGATCCACCCACGTTCCCTTGCGTGCGGCAGCCCAGACGCCCAGTGGCACGCCCAACCCTACGCCAATCGCAATCCCCAGCGTCGCCATTTCCAGCGTCGCAGGGAACACCCGCGCAAGGTCGCTTGCAACAGGGCGGTTCGTCGAGACAGACCGCCCCAAATCACCTTGGAACACGTCACCGACGTAGTTTACAAATTGTATGATCAGCGGGCGATCCAGTCCCATCGCAATCTTGGCGATATCGTATTGCTCTTGCGTGGCACGGTCGCCGACAACAGACAGCACCGGATCAATCGGGATGACGCGACCAATGAAAAACGTGATCGCCAGCAGCCCGACAAACGTGAGCAAGGTGACAATGACAAATTCGACCGTCGCGCGCAGGATTGCCCAGAACCGTCTGCTGGTGATCATCTGCATACTCATGGGCGCGGCCTTTCGTGATAGTTGGCAAGCCTCAGATGGCCGGCGCCACCGGTTTATGGGTTTCTCACATCATTTTTCACCCCGTTCTGACACGCCAAAGCGCACAACAGGGATCGAGATTCCTGCGCACAGTTGGAAACATTTTTTATCTGAATGCAAATAATTTTTTGTGTTGCACAATAATTTTTTTTCTACAAAGCTGAGATCAGCACTGTGACACCCCCCTCGGATTCTTGATCCCATGGGTGCGCGCTAGACGGCTAACATTGACGACAGGACCACAATGAGCACGACACCAGACAAAACCGGACATCAACTCGGCGCGAAAATCCGCAAGCGCCGCAAGAAGCAAAACCTGACATTACAGGCTTTGTGTGATGCCTCCGGTGTTTCTGTGGGATACCTGAGCCAAGTGGAACGTGACAATGCGACACCGTCTTTAGGAACCTTGGCACAAATTGCCGACGCATTGGGTGTGCGGCTGGAATACTTCATCGCTTCTCACAAGCCGACAGATGGACTGACCCGTGAAGATCACCGCCCGCGATTTGCTTTGGCGAATTCGTCACTGACTTACGAAGCTCTTGCCACAGATTTTGCAGGCTCTGAATTGTCGAGCTACCTGCTTCATGTGCCCGTCGGATATACTTCCGAGGCCGTCAGCCACGAAGGCGAAGAAATCATCTACGTCCTTGAGGGCGAGATCCAACAGACACTTGGCGATCAGGTTTTTCTCATGAAAACAGGAGATTGCCTGCACTATAGCGGCGAGACGCCCCACACGTGGAGCAATCCGTCAGACATACCGGCGCGTATTCTTTGGACCGGAACGCTTACGGTGCTTAGCCGCATTGGTGCGGCCAAACACCCGAAATTACCCGATGAACCAGAGGCGGTTTAACCGTCCATTTAGCTAAAACCCAACAAGGAGATTTCCGTGAAACACCTAAAATCCACCCTCATGGCAAGCGCGCTGATCCTGCCGCTCGCGGCACCTGCCGCGTTTGCCGAAACGCCCGACGGCATGCTCGTCGTCGCCCAGAACATCGACGACATCGTCGCCATTGATCCGGCACAAGCCTACGAATTCACGTCCGGCGAACTTGTCACCAACCTGTATGATCGCCTGATCCAATACGACGCTGAAGACACAACCGTTCTGGCCGCGGGCCTTGCGTCAAGCTGGGAAGCAGACGACGACGCCAAGACCATCACATTCACACTACGTGACGGCGCAACTTTTGCGTCCGGCAATGCGGTCACACCCGGCGACGTGATCTATTCCTTGGGTCGTGTGATCAAGCTGAACCTGACACCTGCGTTCATCCTGACGCAGCTTGGTTGGACGCCTGAAAACGTCGACACCATGATCACAGCCGAAGGCAACACCGTCACTGTCAAATACGAGGGCGATTTTTCGTCTGCATTCGTGTTGAACGTGTTGGCATCGCGCCCTGCCTCTATCGTTGATAGTGTTTTGGTCGCAGAAAATGCCGTCGATGGCGACTGGGGCAACGCATGGCTGAACGAAAATGCTGCGGGTTCCGGCCCGTTTGTGCTTGATAACTACTCCCCTGCCCAGTTGATCCGCCTGAGCGCCAATGAAACATATTTCAACGGCGAACCGGCCATCGAAAGCGTCATCATTCGCCATGTTGCAGAAGCCGCGACACAGCAATTGCTGCTGGAACAAGGCGACGTTGATCTGGCACGCAACCTGACACCTGATCAGATCGCGTCCCTTGATGATGACGGCATCAAAGTCGAAACCTTCCCGCAAGCCGCCGTGCATTTCCTGTCGTTCAACCAAAAGACAGACAGCCTGACTGACCCCGCGATCTGGGAGGCTGCGCGTTACCTTGTTGATTACAAAGGCATGACCGACACGATCATCAACGGTCAAATGGAAATCCATCAGGCGTTCTGGCCAAAAGGCTTCCCAGGGTCCTACGACGAAACGCCGTTCACCTATGATCCGGAAAAAGCCAAGCAAATCCTTGCGGATGCTGGCATCGAGACCCCGATCACTGTGACGCTTGACGTGATCAACGCCCCACCCTTCACCGATATGGCGCAATCGTTGCAGGCTAGCTTTGCCGATTCAGGGATCAACTTTGAAATCCTGCCCGGCACTGGTGCGCAAGTAATCACCAAATACCGCGAACGGACCCATCAGGCGATGTTGCTGTATTGGGGCCCAGACTTCATGGACCCGCACTCAAACGCCAAAGCGTTTGCGTATAATTCCGACAACTCTGACGAGAACTATGCCGCGACAACAACATGGCGCAACGCATGGGCCGTTCCTGACGAAATGAACGCCCGCACAATGGCTGCTTTGTCAGAGGCTGATCCGGAAACACGTCTGGAAATGTACCGCGAGCTGCAACAAGACGTGCAGGAATCCTCGCCGATCGTCATCATGTTCCAAGCGGCCTATCAGGTTGCAATGGACGAAGACGTCACAGGTTACGTGAACGGCGCGACATCTGATTATGTCTACTACCGCCTTGTAAACAAAAACTAAACAAACTCAGGTCGCCGCAATCGTGGCGGCCTGAACACCCTTTTTCCTATATTTTCCGGAGCCTATCGTGAACACGCCTGCCCTGACCCAATCCCGCCTGTCCAAACTCCGCACGCGGATGGCCGAGACACAAACCGATCTTGTGGCGTTAGGTCCGTCCAGCCATATGGCGTGGCTGTCAGGTGTACATCCGCATGGCGACGAACGCCCTGTGATGCTACTGGTAGCCCAAGACTATGCCGGTTTCTTGATGCCTTCTCTGAACGGTGCCGCCGCACGCGACGCTACAGATTTGCCGTTCCACGAATGGCGCGATGATGAAGGCCCCGAAGCCGCCCTGACCGATCTGCTCAAAGCCGCGTCAGCCACAGGGTCCGGGCTGTCCGTTGTGCTGGATGAAACCATGCGGACCGATTTCGCCTTGCGGCTTCTGGATGCGATGGACGCGCCCAAGCGTCGCTTTACCGATGATACCGTCGCCCTGTTACGCGCCGCAAAAGACGACGCCGAATATGACGCGATCAAAGCCGCGCATGTCTTGAACGACGGCGCGGTGCAAGCGGCCTTTGCCGCCTTACGCGAAGGCATCACAGAGCGCGAAATCGAAGGCGTGATCAACGCGCATTACAAAGAAAACGGCGCAACGCTGGAATTCTGTTCGGTCTGTTTCGGCGCATCAGGTGCGTTCCCGCATCACTACTCGGGCGACACCAAGCTGACCGCCAACACCGCGATCTTGCTCGACACGGGCTGCCGGCTGAACGGCTACCCGTCCGATATGACCCGCTGCGGGTTCTTTGGTACACCCGACGACACCTACACCGAGGTTTTCAACGTCGTTGAGCAAGCCGTGCAAGCCGCGCTCGCAATCGCCAAACCCGGCGTCTTGGCCCGCGATATCGACAAGGCCGCGCGTGACGTCATCACAGCGGCTGGTTACGGCGACAAATTCCTGCATCGCACGGGCCACGGCCTCGGCATTGATATCCACGAGCCACCCTATATCGCTGCAAATTCCGACGTCGTCCTGAACGAAGGTAACGTCTTTTCAATCGAGCCGGGCATCTACCTGTCAGGTGAATTCGGCGTGCGGCTGGAAGAAATCGTGATCCTGCGCGAAGGCGGCCCCGAAATCTTTTCGGACATGCCGCGCAAGCTCGTGCAGGTAAACACGGACGGGGCCAGCTAAGGTTTGGACCGCCGCCCCTTGGATATCAGCGGTCACTTGCATGATTTCTTGGGAACGGCAGAGCGCCTTCCCTAAAATCATCCAATCAACTGGGGCACGGCTTCAAAACAGTCGTGCCCCAACTCCGTTGCCCAAGCGATATACGCCAAAAGCGGAACTGAATCGGGTGCTGTGACGTTAGTAAGTTGTAACTTCCAAAAGGAACGCAACCATGACTATCGTCCGTATCTCAGCATTCGTTTTTAGTTTAGTCACACTTGTCGCCTGCGAGACCATTGAAGGCGCGGGACAAAACCTGTCATCTGCAGGCAGTGCCATCAGCGATGCAAGCAACGAGGTTCAGCAGGACCTCTAGGCCCAACCACGTTGCAGTCACGATCCTGCTCGCCCGTGTCGATGATGCAAAAGCCTCTGACCGATATTCGCGTATGATTAGGGCTGTGACAGTGATCGCCCGACAAATCGCATCCGACCACGGGATGAGATTTTTGAAATATGCGTGTGGCTCACCCCTTAGAGAAAACGCACGATTGACCAAGGTACAATGCCCTCATGAGCACCGCATCCGATCTTTTAGAAATCAGACCTGAAGGGCTATATTGCCCGCCGGGCGGTTTCTACATTGATCCGGTCAAACCCGTGGACAAAGCACTGATCACCCATGGCCATGCGGACCACGCGCGGGCGGGCCATGGCGCGGTCATGGCGACGTCCCAAACGCTTGATATCATGGCGATCCGCTACGGCGAGGACTTCACAGGCAGTCGCCAAATCGCCAACGGGGCGCAAGTGGTGAATGACGTCAGCGTGTCCTTTCATCCGGCAGGACACGTGCTTGGTTCAGCGCAGATCAAGATCACCCATAAATCAACCGGAACGGCTGTGATAACCGGCGATTATTCAAGGCAGCCCAATCCGGCGTGCGCCCCGTTTGAGCCCATACCCTGCGACATACTCGTGACCGAAGCGACCTTTGCCCTGCCCGTGTTTCGTCACCCCGACCCGTTGGGTGAAATCGCGCGGGTTCTCGCCTCAATCGAGGCGTTTCCTGACCGTGCCCACTTGATCGGGGCCTACGCGCTCGGCAAGGCACAGCGCGTCATCATGCTGTTGCGCATGGCGGGATGGGACGGTCCGATTTTCATCCACGGTGCGTTGCAACGGCTTTGTGATTACCACATCAGCCAAGGCGTACCTTTGGGCGATCTACGCCCCGCAACGATTGATCGCGGCAAGAAATCGGATTTCGCAGGTCAGATCATCCTCGGGCCACCCTCCGCATTCGCGGCAACTTGGGCGCAACGGTTTCCCGATCCGGTGATCTGCTTTGCAAGCGGTTGGATGCAAGTCCGCGCACGCGCGCGTCAACGCGGCGTCGAGCTGCCGCTTATTATCTCCGATCACGTCGATTGGCCGGACCTGACCCAAACGATAACCGAACTGAACCCCGCAGAAACATGGGTTACTCACGGACGAGAAGACGCGCTTTTGCGCTGGTGCGAACTGCAAGGACGCAAGGCCCGCCCGCTTCGGCTGTTAGGGTACGAAGAGGAGCAGGACTGATGCGTGCTTTTGCAACTCTTCTAGAACGGCTGGCCTTTACCCCTCAGCGCAATGGTAAGATTATCCATCTCAAGCAGTATTTCGCCGCAACCCCCGATCCGGCACGCGGACTGGCACTGGCCGCGATCACGGGCGATCTGGGACTGAAGGCAGTGACGCCGTCGCTATTGCGTGGCTTGGCGGCAGAGCGGGTCGATCCGGAACTATTCGCGATGAGCTATGACTTTGTCGGCGATCTGGCCGAAACGATTGCGCTGATCTGGCAACCTGCGTCGACCACCACCGATGTACCACTACCCGAATTAGTCGACGAATTATCGAACACACCGAAATCCCAACTGCCCGCACGCATTGCAAATCGGCTCGATACGATGTCCGCGAATGACCGCTACGCCTACCTTAAACTCGCCACAGGTGGTTTGCGCGTTGGCGTATCAGGTCGTTTGGCGCGGATGGCTTTGGCGGATTTTGGCAGTTTGCCGCTCGCCGAAGTTGAAGAAATCTGGCACGGGCTGACACCTCCTTACGCAAATCTGTTCGCATGGGCTGAAGGCGGCGAAAAACCCGAGGCAGCGGCGCACGCCCCGTTTCGCCCTGTCATGTTATCCACCCCCACCGACCTTGCGGCCCTCAACGGGTATGACCGCGCAGAATACGTCGCAGAATGGAAATGGGATGGCATCCGCGTGCAAGCTGTCAGTGACCAAGGCACCCGCCGCCTTTACACCCGAACAGGCGACGACATCTCGGCGGCATTTCCCGATATCATAGATGCGCTCGACTTCGACGGCACGCTGGACGGCGAATTACTGATTAAGCGCGACGATATCATCGCACCTTTTGGCGATCTGCAAAAACGGCTCGGGCGCAAAACCGTAAGCCGCAAGATGCAGGAAAGCCACCCTGCCCACATGCGCGTCTATGACGTTCTGATGTGGGAAGGCCATGATTTACGCGCGCTTCCGTTCGCAGAGCGGCGCGGGCAAATGGACCAGATCATCAAAACCATCAACCAACCGCGCATAGATCTATCGCCCCTGCTCGATTTTGCCACATGGGACGATTTGGCCGCATTACGTGCGGACCCGCCCGACGCCGTCATAGAAGGTGTGATGATTAAACGCCGCGACAGCCCGTACCTTGGCGGGCGCATGAAGGGTCCGTGGTTCAAGTGGAAACGCGACCCAATGCTCATTGATGCCGTTCTGATGTACGCGCAACGCGGGCACGGCAAACGGTCCGGTTTCTATTCGGATTTCACATTCGGTGTCTGGGACGCCGACGCCCTTGTGCCAGTGGGCAAGGCGTATTTTGGATTTACTGACGATGAACTCAAAGAACTGGACCGCTTTGTCCGCAACAACACCACCGAGACCTTCGGACCCGTCCGTGCATTGAAACCTTTGAAAGTGGTAGAAGTCGCCTTCGAAGGGCTCAACCGCTCGCCGCGTCATAAGTCGGGCGTTGCCATGCGCTTTCCACGCATATCGCGCATCCGAGACGACAAACCCGCAGCCGAGGCCGACCAAATCCAGACTTTGCGTGATATGCTCAACTGATGCGCGGCCAAGGCAAACCCCGGTTCAATGTCCGCCCAGAACCCCGTGAAGACGCAATCGACCGGAATACAGACAAACGGAAAAAGCCGCGCAAAGCGGAATCAATCACATCATACAAAAGGGGTAATGGCGGACAGACAGGGATTCGAACCCTGGAGACGGTCTCCCGCCTACACACTTTCCAGGCGTGCGCCTTCGACCACTCGGCCACCTGTCCGTTGCGCGGGGTTTATCGCCAAGCGGGGGCGCTTTGCAAGACCCAAAGACGTAGTTTTTCACCTTTCGTGAAACTGATAACGATCGGACACATCACGGCGTTATTGCGCAAACGGCTCGCACCCACTATGCCGTTGAAATGCACGACAAACACGATCATACCCCACCGCCCTCTGGCTCTGTTGATCTGGCACGGGTACAAACCGTAGCCCTTGTAATTATTGCCTTCGCGGTGGTGTTGTTTTTGCTGGTCCAAGCCCGCTTTATGCTGGTGTCACTGGCCACGGCGATCGTGTTGTTCAGCCTGACCAGTGCGGTGATCGACTTTATCGCTCGCCAGCGGCTCGGCCCGTTTCGTGTGCCTGATTTTGTAGCCAGTATCGCGGCGTTGGTGATGATTGCGGCGGCTTTGATGGCCGCCTCCGGCTTTATGCTGACCCAAATCAACAACGTGCTGATCACCACGCTTAGCTTTGCGGAACAAGCCCCGTCGGCTGTCGCGTCCCTGTTCGGCTTCATGGGCGAATCCACCGAAGCGTCAATCCTTAGCGCCCTGCAATCCATCAACGTTGGCAGCTATGCCCGCACCGCCGCCACCCGCGCCAGCGACGTGACGCAGGCCGCAGTTTTGGTGATCTTGTTCGTGGGTTTCTTGTTCGCGGAACGGATTTGGTTCGACATCAAGCTGGTGAACCTGATCGGCGATCAAAAGCGGGCCGAGCGGATCAGCAAGATTGTCTCTTCGATCATCTGGAAGGTGAACTATTACCTCTGGGTGAAAACCGTGGTCAGCGCGTTGACGGGCCTGATGACCTACGCGCTTGCGGTCAGCTTTGATATTGAACTTGCGGTGGCGATTGGCCTAATCACGTTTATCCTGAACTTTATCCCTAATGTCGGCTCGATCATCGCCACGGGTATGGTGGCCTTGATCGCGCATATTCAACTTCATGATCCGGCTCTGACCGTTGTTATCGTCAGCATCGCGGGCGGTATTCAATTCATCAACGGCAACATCATTGATCCCATGATGATGGGCCGTGCGTTGCGTCTGTCGTCGTTCGGTATCATCATTTCACTGGCCTTCTGGGGCGCGGTCTGGGGCATCCCCGGCATGTTCCTATCGGTGCCAATCATGGTGATGCTGCTGGTCGTGTGTAGTCACGTCCCTGCCCTGCGCCCGCTCGCCATTCTGCTATCACGCGAAGGACTGCCCGAAGACGAAACCGCCCTCTACCAAACGCCAGACAGGCCGCAGCGCACGCAACCTCCGATCAATCGGGCGGCACGTTAATTCACTTCATCACGTCTTGGGGCAAAGCCAATAAAACACCGCAGCAGCCGCCGCGTCGAGCAGCGCAATGACCGCAACCCTACCCGATGCAGTGCCGTCAAAATACGCCCAAAAGCCCGTGACCGCGATGCCCCCGAAAACTGCAATCGCGCTATAACAAACAGCGCGTTGCACCTGAACGTCACCGTGATCTCGCAAAAGCCACAACAGCATCGCCAAGCCTAGGAACGCCGGTGATGCGCGACGCCCCAAGAAATCACCGCCAACGCCAGAAAAAACGCCATATCGACCAGCGTAGCTTTGTGCGGACACCAACATGATGACAAACAACCCCGCGAGCAACACCGCAGCCGCAGTACAGGCGATCCGGAACGTCATTCGCCCTTCACTCCAAAATAAGTCACGTCCTCGACGAAATACTGATAGCTATCGGCATTCATCAATGCATCTTGCGGGACTTCAACGGCCATATCCGTGCAAACTTCGCGGGAATAACAAATGTCGTCGGTGCCAGCCACAATCGTGAAATGTGTGATCTCGTGGATGATCGTACCTGCGCGTGTGCCGTTTCCTTCGGCGGCAGAGGCGTCATTGAGGTCCTTCATCGTGTCCATCACAAAGAAGCGCGGGCACAGTTTGACCTCGTAGGCATTGTCGGGATCGACAAACGCATAGGTATCCGCGTCACACATCCCGTAGCCTGTGTTCACGCATTCGGTTTTGACCTGTCCGGTCCGAATGGCGGCGACCACAGATTTCAAATTGCGGCGCACTACTTCGCCGGTCGATGGGCTATATTTGCCAAACCAGCGCGTATAAACAGGCGTCGGACCAATCGCCGTGGCAGCGGTCAACGCAAGCCGTTCTGAACGCTCCAGCGATGCTTCGATCACACCGCGTTCAGCCTTGGTGCAGCCTGCAAACTGTTGCGCTATCGCAGGTTGCGCAGTGACCGTCACAACGGCAGTAGCAAGCCAGCGCATCACGTCTCAAGGTGCAAATAAACCCGCCGGTTCTGCTTGCCCTTTTTTTCGATCTTACCAAGCCGTACTTTGCCAATTTCAGAGGTCCGCGCCACATGCGTCCCCCCGCAAGGTTGCAGATCAGCCGTGTCATCACCCACGCCAATACGGACCAAACGCACGCGGCCTGTGCCGCGCGGCGGCTTTACCCGTAGCGTTTTCACCAGCCCCGGATTAGCGTCCATGTCCGCATCGGTGATCCATTCCTCGTTCACCGCAAAATCGCAATCGATCAGCATGTTCAGCGTTTTTTCGATCTCGTCACGATCCTCTGGCGCCTCGGGCATATCGAAATCAAGCCGCCCTTTGTCAGGCGAAATCGACCCACCCGTCACAGGCAGCGGGATCACGACCGACAACAGATGCAACGCGGTATGCACCCGCATGTGTTTATGGCGACGGTCCCATGCGATCTCTTGGCGGACCAGCGATCCTTCCGGCGGCAGGGCGGACGGCTCTGCGGGGACAAGTACGATCTGGCCGCCTGCCCCTTTGACGGTTGTGGCGATCTCGATGGACTTTTCGTTCTCGGCCATGCCCCACCGCACCCAGCCGCTATCGCCCGGTTGCCCGCCCGATGTCGGGTAAAACAACGACGCATCCAAAACGATGCCGCCCTCGTCCGTAATCTGAAGCACGCGGGTTGCGGCCTCGCGGCGGTAAGCGTCGTCTAGGTATAATGGTGTCGTCGTCATGTCGTATCTCCGCCGTCCGGATCCGAGATATCATCGGCCCTGCGCGTCTGATGGAATTCAGGCGCGGCGGGTCGCGTCTCAGCATCGTTATCCGTGTCAGAGTGGCGCAAAACCTCTGGATTACGCAACCAGATGTCGCGCTGTGCAAACGGAATTTCGATATTTTCTTCAGAGAACCTACGCGAGATCTGGAAGTTCAGCTCGGATTGAACCGACATGATGAAATTCACATCGCGCAAGATCGCCCGAATTTCAAATTCCAACGCATCTGCGCCAAAGTTCATAAAGTAGATGCTCGGCGGCGGCGTCATAACGACCATCGGATGCGCTTCTGCGATCTCGCGCAGAATGCCCGCGACGCGGTCCACGTCCGTGCCATAGGCGACACCGATTTTCAGGATCAAGCGTCCCGCAAGGTTGCCGCGCGTCCAGTTAATCACTTGGTTACTGATCAGATCGGCGTTCGGCACAATGACATCTGTGCGGTCAAACGTCTCAATCCGCGTTGCACGCACCGAAATATCACGCACATACCCCATGCGGTCGCCGACCTCGATCCAGTCGCCTTGGCTGACGGGCCGTTCAATCAACAAAATGATGCCAGAAACAAAGTTCGACACAATCGTTTGCAACCCGAAACCGATACCAACCGACAACGCACCAGCCACAATGGCCAAGCTCGATAAATCAATCCCCGCGCTAGTGATCGCAATCACCGCCGCCAAGAATATCCCGACGTAGCCAAAGCCCGCGACAATCGCGTCCTGCGCACCCAGATCAAGCGATGTGCGCGGCAGAACAGATGACCGCAGTGACGTTTTGATAAAGCCCGTCAGCAAATACCCGATGCTAAAGATCGCAACAAACGTCAGGAAATCAGACGGCGAAATCTTGGTCTGGCCCCATGTGTATCCGGCGGTAAAGCGGGCCCATGCGGACAACAAATCCGTGACCTGCGCGCCCCAGATCAACGCGAACAATGGTGCGGCCAGCACAAACAGCGCAAAGCCCACCATCATCGGTGCCAATGCTTTTTTGCGGCCATCTTCGACGTCGTAAAGCAGGTCGTAGATACGGAAACTCAGCGTTTGCAGATAGATGATAACGCCAATCAGGCCCAGCGACAGGCTGGTCGGAAACACAATCGCCCGCGCCGCCGCGTCATAGCCAAGCGCGGCAAGGATCGGTGCGGCAATCGCCACCAACTGCACAACCCGCCCGATAAACGACCGCGTGCGTCCAGCGCTCACATCAGGCCCTGCGTTTTCATCAGGAGCATGGCGCAGCAACGTCGCAAAGCGGAACAGCGAGACCGAAACGACAACAATAAACGGAAAAAACAGCACCGATGCATTGTCGGTCTGATCAGTGCCAGACTCCAGAAACGCCGCAAACGGTAACCGCAACGCCACGACCCACGCCAAGATCACACCATTTCGCCGCAACTGGTCGCGGATCGCTTTGACATGGTTCAACGGGCCATACCGGTCGCCTTCGGGAAAGAACTGCTTGCTCAGCCACGACGCCACGATGATGACAAAGCCCGCACGCGGCACCTGCTCTAACACCGCTTCGCCACGCACGCCGAACACATCAAGCCCGTGCAACCCGTAAGCCAATGCGATCAGCCCCAGCAACGGCAAAACGCCTTCCAACACCGCACCGATGGACTCGGCGATTACGCTTCCCGCTTTGGTTTTCGGATGTGGCATCAGGTTGTGAACCAACATCGGGCTGCGAATAAAAAGGTAAATCGCGACAAGAACCGAAACAGCAGCCCATAACATGCGCAACTGATTGTAAGACGTCCAGTCGCGGCTCGTGATGCCAGCTTTGATCTCGGCAGCCATGGTCGTGATACCGCTGACCACTTGGGTCACGGCATCCGGCCATAGTGTCGGGTTCAACGGCGACACACTGCGTTCCATCAACGCGGCTGTCTGCTTGGCCCGTAATTTCACTTCGATTTCCGTGATGATGCCGTCCGCACGCGCGTATGCTTCGGCGGCCAACAAGCCCGGTGCCGCCAGATCATCGCGCATCGTGATTAGCGTTTCCCGGCGGGTGGTCACAGTCTCGGCTTCGGTTTCGCCCTCGGCTGGCACCGCGCCAAGCGCCGTAATCTGCGCATTCACCGTCGCCAATCGCGCGTCATTTTCTGACATCGCAGACGAGAATTCGTCGCGCCACGTGCTCAATTCGGTTCTGGTGCGCTCTAGCCGGAAGGACGACGTGCTATCGCTGAGCAGCACCTTTTCGACACGCAACGCGGTCCTGTCCCACGTCGCATAATCGATGCCCAGCAAATCGCCGATCACCGCGTCGTTCACCGCCTCTTTGGTCGATGGGACGTCGGACGATATGACGGCTTCTTCTGATATGACGGCTTCTTCGCTCTCGACAGTTTGAGCAAAACTCGCCGATCCGATCCAGACACTGATGATAAATGCAGTAATCGCCCAAATCAGGCGCGTGTTCGACTGCTTGGACGGCTGGTTCATTCTTCTGCAAAAACCGATGGAATGTCAGCAGGCGCACGGTCCAGCCACGCCGGAACAGGCAGTCCTTTTTCCTTTAGGAACGCGGGGTTATACAGTTTCGACTGGTAGCGCGTGCCGTAATCGCACAGCACCGTCACAATCGTATGGCCCGGCCCCATATCGCGGGCCATGCGCATCGCACCCGCAACATTCACGCCCGACGATCCACCAAGGCACAGCCCCTCGTGTTCCATGATATCAAAAATCACCGGAAGCGCCTCTGAATCGTGAATATTATAGCTAAAATCGGGCGTCAGCCCTTCGATGTTCTTGGTGATGCGGACCTGACCAATGCCTTCATTGATCGACGAGCCTTCGGTCATCGTCAGTTCGCCTTTGGTGTAATAATTGAACAATGCGGCCCCATCAGGGTCGGCCAAACCGATCTTGACGCCCTTCGGCTGCAAGGCTGCGGCAACACCGGCAAGCGTCCCACCAGAGCCCACAGCGCAGATGAAACCATCAACGCCGCCATCCGTCTGCGCCCAGATTTCGGGCCCTGTCGTTTCGATATGCGCCTGACGGTTTGCGACGTTATCGAATTGATTGGCCCAAATCACACCTTCATTTGTGGTCCGCGACAATGCCTTGGCCAGACGTTCGGAATAGCGGATAAAGTTGTTGGGGTTGCGGTACGGTGCGGCAGGTACTTCGATCAACTCTGCGCCCGCAAGCCGCAACATGTCCTTCTTTTCCTGCGATTGCGTCTCGGGGATCACGATCACGGTTTTGAACCCCATCGAGGCCCCTACCAGCGCAAGGCCGATGCCCGTGTTGCCAGCCGTGCCTTCGACAATCGTGCCGCCCGGTTTCAAGTCACCCTTGGCGATCGCGTCTTTGATGATGAACAACGCCGCGCGGTCCTTGACTGACTGGCCGGGGTTCATGAATTCGGCCTTGCCCAAAATCGTGCAACCCGTGGCCTCTGACGCGCCGCGCAACTTGATTAACGGCGTGTTACCAACGGCGGCGGCAAGGTCGGATTTAATCGGCGCGGATAAGGACATGATCAGGGCTTTCTTTAGTGTTAATCCTAAGTAGAACCCCGCGCCCTCAAACTCAAGCGGTGCCGCGCAACCGAGCGCGATTCTGCGACAGCCAAAATAACATCGACACCAGCGCGGCATTATTCGCCTCGCCCGTCGCTATCAGCGCAAAGGCCGCATCAAACGGCAGGATATGCAGGCGCAAATCCTCGGATTCGCTTTCCAGACCGCCCGTATAAGTCATAGGCTCTGGCAGGTCGCAAATCCCCGCGAAACAAAAGAAGTAATCAGTCGAGCTGCCCGTGGACGGATAATAGGAAAACATCTTTTCCAAGGCGATGCCCGTCAATCCGGCTTCTTCTTCGCTTTCGCGCAAGGCAGCTTGTTCCGGCGTTTCGCCCTCATCAACCATGCCCGCGATAGGCTCCAACGCCCAAGGGTTTGAATTACCACGCATAATCGGCGCCATGCGGATTTGCTCCACCAGCAACACGCGGTCGGTTTTCGGATCATAGGGCAGCACAAGCGCCGCATCAGTGCCTAAAAACACCTCGCGCTGTAATGCCGCTGATCGTGATCCGGTAAAGGTTTTATGCTCTACCTGAAACGCGGCCAAGCGAAAGAAATCACCCGACAGCGTCGGCGCATTCACCGAAAAATCGTCCGGCGCTGGCTGATATCGCACATCGGCTGGCATCGCTTCGACCTTTGCCCGCAAACGATTTGACGCGCGTTTCGCGATCATATGCCACTGCGCACGCAACGCATCGCCAGCCAAAGGTGGATCAAACGACCCGATTTCAACAGCCATTTCACGGCTCAATGAACCAGATTGATCTTGCCACCGCGCCAGCGACCACGGCCTATCGGACACATCAACAGACGGTCCAGGCAGATAAGTTTGCGTGCTGACAACGTCGCTATCCACATCAACTTTGGCTGATATAGGGTTGTAATCAAACGGTATTTCATAAGCATCCAGCCGTGCGACTTCAGCAGCGGTCAGATCATCCAGCACCATCCCATCCACGGATGCGCCAACACGCGCTACAATCGCAGGCAATGGCGACCTGCGTTGTTCGACCAGCGCATAATCGTGCAAAATAGCAGGCGTGACCGCGACATTCCGCGCCAGCAACCGTTCCCGCAAGACAGGATCAAGCAGCGTTCCGTAAATAAAAACAGTCACTTATGACCACCGCTTCGCAACAAATTCGACCAACAATCCGCAGACGACAGCGCCCACGACCATCACGATACCCAAATCCATGCACGCAAACTGAACGGCATAGTCACCCATAATCTCGAACACACCGACGACGGCTTCAACGGGGCCGTCATACGCGTGGCGCATCGACTTTGAGATCATGTCACTGAAAGACATCAAGAAAAACACCCAGAACAACATCGCAACAGCCGTTGTGATCCCGTTGCTGACACCGGACGAGACGCCTTTGCCTGCCCGCGTACCTGCAAAAATCCACCCGACGAGCACCCCGATGCCGCCGTTTAACGGAAACCAATAGCTGGGCTGGCGGGCCTCCTCGAAATAGGCAGTCGCGGTATAGGCAAAGGCAAGGCCAAGCAGCCCAAAGCAAATAGCGGCCATAAGGCGAGCTGAGGTTGGCATGATCGGTGTCTCCCTGTGTGGCCCCGCCAATCGTTGCGGTCTTGTGCCGCTTTGGTCAGGGTCATCTGCGTTGGGATGTTTGTCCGCTATGACGGGGCGCAGCACAAGTGCGTCAGATAAAACTTCCCCATGCGTTGCCAGATCGCCAACCCTTAGAAATCGCGCGACTGATACGCATCCAGCGCACGTTTGCGGCCCACATCCACCGGAACAACCGGTTCAGGATACGCATCCGACGCTGACAACCCCCAAGCCTTTGGTATCGCGTCAAAATATGACAACGCGGTGTCCGATGGATCATCTTCACCTTCGGCAATCCACCGCGTCGCGTAGGTCCGGTTCTTGTCAAACTTGTCCAACTGCGTCACCGGATTGAACACCCGAAAATATGGCGTCGCATCAGGCCCCGACCCCGCCGACCATTGCCAGCCCATCGCATTGCTGGCCGGATCCCAGTCAATCAGGCAATCCGCAAACCAATCCAGCCCGATTTTCCAGTGGCACAACAGATGCTTCGTCAAATACGACGCCACAATCATCCGACCCCGATTATGCATGGTCCCCGTCACATACATCTCGCGCATCGCCGCATCGACAAAGGGAATTCCCGTCCGCCCTTGCTTCCACGCAATCACCTCTGGCGACGTTTCATCAGTATTCCATGCGAAACCATCCCAATCTTGCTTCCAATTCTCGCTCTCGATACGCGGCGTGTGGTGCGACAAATGATAGGCAAACTCGCGCCACACTAACTCTTTCAGAAAAACCTCAGCGTCCGATTTTCCATCGTGCAACGCCCGCCACCCCGCGTGCCAACACACAAGCGGCGAAATCTCACCATAGGTCAGATTTTCAGATAGCCCGGACGTGCCCTGCACCCCCGGAATATCCCGTTTTGCCTTATAATCCGCGACACGTTCCGCGATAAATTCATCCGACCGATCACGCGCCGCAGCTTCGCCGACGGTGCAATGCCCTGCTACAATGTCACCGCCACGATGCATCGCAGCACCCATATGCCAGTCGTCCAAATTATCCGATGCAGGCCAATCATTTGGTCCCAAAATCTGTTCTGGCGCAGGCAATGGCGCCGCTAATTCCCTTCCACGTACAGTCTTCCACATAGGTGTGAAGACTTTGTAAAAGCCGCCCGTTTTTGTCTCGACGGTCCAAGGTTCAAACAACAAATGCCCTGCGAAACTTTGTGCGTCGATCCCGTCATCCTTGAGCGCCGATTTCACTGCTGTATCGCGGGCCTTCGCCGTCACATCATACTGTCGTGACCAATAAACCGCATCCGCGCCTGTCTGAGAAATCACATTAAGTATGACCTCTAATGCATTGCCATGACGCAATATTAACCGACTTCCAAGTGCAGCCAGATCATCTGCCAAAGCACGCACCGACATCCCCAAGCGCATACGCGCCGCCGCACCCTGACCTGAGGCGACTTCATCATCAATAAACAACGGAATAACCGGACGGCCCGTGGCACAGGCCGCCGTCAGGGCGTTATGGTCGCCAAGCCGTAAGTCACGGCGGAACCATAGAATAATCGGGCGCAAGTCTGTCACAGCAATTCCTTCTTTTGCAACAAACTAGCGCCCCCAGAGAAACGTCAAGGCTCGCTAGGCGTTCACATCAACGACAACGCGGCCCTTGATCTGACCTTTCAAAATATCGCGCCCCAGCGCAGGCAGATCGCTCAGCGTCGCAGGCTGCACCATCGCTTCAAGCTTATCCATCGGCAAGTCTTTTGCGATCCGGCCCCATGCGCGCAGGCGGTTGTCATAAGGCTGCATCACGCTGTCAATGCCCAGCAAATTAACGCCGCGCAGCAAGAACGGGATCACCGTCGCGGGCAATCCGGCACCGCCCGCAAGGCCTACCGCGCTGACCGACGCGCCGTATTTCATCTGGCCCAGCACCCGCGCCAGCATCTCGCCACCGACGGCATCGACGCAGCCAGCCCATGTTTCGGCTTCAAGCGGGCGTTTTGTGGTCTCGTTCAAGTCCTCGCGCGCAACGATCTGCGTGGCACCAAGCGATGTCAGATAGTCCGCCGTTTCGGGCCGCCCCGTGACCGCCGCCACCTCGTGCCCCAAGCCCGCTAAGATCGCAGTCGCCACTGATCCCACGCCGCCAGCGGCCCCCGTCACCAGCACAGGTCCGCCCTTGATCCCGTGATCTTCCAACGCCATCACGGCCAACATCGCGGTTAATCCGGCGGTGCCAACGGCCATCGCGCGGCGCGTGTCCAAACCTGCGGGCAATGGCACGAGCCAATCGGCTTTCACGCGGGCTTTTTGCGCGTAGCCGCCCCAATGGGCCTCGCCAACGCGCCAGCCGGTTAACACAACTTTATCGCCTGCCTTGTAGCGCGGATCATCCGATGCCTCGACGGTGCCAGCAAAATCGATGCCTGGCACATGCGGATAATTGCGGACTAATCCGCCGCCCGGACCGAGGCACAGCCCATCTTTGTAGTTCACGGTAGAATATTCAACGGCGACCGTAACCTCGCCTGCAGGCAGGTCATCTAGGCCAATCCGGGTGATCTCGGCAGAGGTCTTACCCTCGTCATTTTTGTTCACTATCAATGCGTTAAACATCGTTCTTCCTTATCTTATATCCGGTGCGTTAGGCGCGCGGCCCTTTCCAATCAATCGGGCAAATTTCCGCGGATTTACCGCCAAAATCCCAGACACGACCATAGTCGCGGACCCGCGATTTTGTGCCTTGCGCGGCGATAATCTCAGACCCCATCCAGTATTTCGAGTTGCTGACAACCACCGGTTCATCAGGATTTTTACCTGTAATCATCTCGATTTCACCTTGGATTTTGCGTCCAATGTAGATGCCGCGTTTCGTGCCATCGCGGATAATATCGACCTTTTCACGCTCGGCCCCGATGATTTCAGAGACCAACATCGTGAACAGGCCCGTCGTGCCACCCGCCTGCCCAGAGAAGATTTTCAGCAGACCGTCGTAGGCTTTTTGTGTGGATCTTTCATCGACATATGCGGCGACCTTCCAGTTACCTTCTGCCATGCGACCCGGAATATCGACCAGCAAACCGACGTTCAGACCGGACAGGTCTTCGCCTTCGAAGTGACCGTCATCAATCGCGATGCCCATCCATGCGTGGCAATGCCCTTCGGTCGGGGGATGCGCGCCCAGCGACACGACGCAGGGGCAGAACGTCGTGCAGGAACAATTCAGGAAAAGCTCGCCTTTGATCGCCCAATCTGTGGGCTGCATTTTGCTGCGTTTGGGGTTGGCCATGCGTTGGTCAATCCGCTGCGAAATCGCAATCTGATCCGAAGGTTCTCTTGTCTTTTCAACCATGTCCGTCCCTTTCTTAAAGTAAAACGAGCAGCACGCCCGCCCCAATTAACACCACGCCCGCAGGTTTAATTAATCGATGACCAATCTGCGGTAGTTTCTCGAAAATCATGAATAATGTGGCAAGGCCCATCCACAGCAGGCTCATCACGCCGCCGACAAATCCCAGCGCCATAAAGCCCCAGCAGCAGCCCACGCAGAACGCGCCAAGGCCCAATCCCATGCGTACACCGCCAGCAAAACCGGTTTTCCAGTGGCCCAGAAAATAGGTCATCGGGCTGTGACAAACGCCGTGGCAGACTTCTTTTGCGCGGGTGAACTGGAATGCGCCGACGACAATCAACAGGCCAGATATAAACCACCCTGTTGTGGAAATCCCAAGGCTATCAACGACTTGCAAGCTGACAAGAAGGGTTTGCACGACACTGATCAGCGCCGCAAACCCGACCCAAGTCACAAAATACCCCAGCAGAACACCAATCCATCCGGCCCGCGTTCCGTCCGCACTGCGCATCAGGGCTTCATAGGTACGCAGCGTCGGGATCATCGTCGGCAACATCATCGCCGCCATCATGATCGCCCACATCGGAAACAGCGCCCCGAAACTGGTCATGACCATCATATTCATGCCCACAGGCCGCCCGATCACGTCAACACCGGACATCCGCGCAAACATGAACATCGTCATCCAAGATACTATTATTGCGGCAAAAAATAGAATCCAAAGGATTGATCTGAATGAAATCTGAAGTGGTGAAGTGGTCACGATTTGCCGCCTCCCAACGCAAATGCTTGCCAAAAGATATGTCAGACGTTTAATTGTCTGACAAATGAAAATTGACCCAAGCAGCAAAATTGATCTCTCTGCACAGATTGCCAAGGCGATCCGTGACGGCATTATTGCGGGCACTTTGCCTGTGGATGAACGGCTGCCGTCCGAGGCGGAATTGGCCGATCAGTTCGCCGTGTCCCGCCCCACTGTGCGCGAGGCGTTGAAACGTCTGGCGGCCCAAAGCCTGATCCGCACGCAGCGTGGTGCAACCGGTGGTGCCTTTGTAAACCGCTTGCGGTTTGAAGATGCTTACGGCCAGCACGTCACGACCTCTACCCTGCTTTTGTCAATGAATTCAGTCAGTTTCGAGACGGCCTGCGAGGCGCGGTTCGCGCTTGAACGTGCCTGTGCGCCGCTGTCAGCCAAGCGCCGCACCGCCGATCATCTCGCCACCATGCGTGCCGAAACCCACCGTCAGGCGCAGCCGGGTTTGAGCGATGAAGCGTTCTGCGCGTCAGACGTCGCCTTCCACCGTGCGTTGGTCGATGCTGCCGGAAATCCGGTGTTGTCCTACCAGTTAGCGGGCGCTGTTGAGGCGATGCAGCCGCTGATGAATATGATTACCTTTACCGCTCGAAATCGCGCGACCATCGTCGAGATTCACACCGAAATTGCAAATGCACTAGACGTGCACAATGCGTGCACAACCGATGCACTGCTGTGTCAGCTTGCAGATTACACGGAATCGCTGGGGAAACGGGTTTTTGCCACGCATAACGCCGCAAAAAGTGACGGATCGGCGGAGGCGTAATTCGATCTGCGCGCGGGTGCCATGTTTTTGGCTGATTTTGGCAATAGACCGACGGTGCTGCGTTTCACACATCAGACCGAGCCTGTCACTATGAAAATCGTTAACCATTATTTTACCGCTGTCATACTGCTTCTGAGCGCCAGCCAAGCTGCCGCAGATCGCGTCATTCAGGTCGAAGCGGGATTGTGGGAATACACGCACAGCTTGGAAATCCCCGGTTTGTTGGCTCCGATGGCAAACCCAAAAACCGAATGTATTTCCGCAACCGAGGCACGGCGCAATTTGTCGGACCTACTGGGTGAATTGTCGCGGGATGCCGGATGCACGGTCACTAATTTGAAAGACAATCTGAATACCGTGAAATTCGATCTGACCTGCGATCCGCACCTTGATCGTGTGACAGTTGGTGCGCGTGGGAATCTTGCGTTCAGATATGGCCGCACGGCGATCACGGGCAGTGCTACGGGCGTGATTTCAGTTGGCGGTGTTGAGGTGGACGTCAACGCAACAGCCCAGGCGCGTCGCGTTGGTCGGTGTGACGGCTGACTGGGTAGCAAATGCACAAGGTTTTGCGGCGTCTTAAGACACCTATCAGCGGCACGAGAACCAGCTAAACATTAACAATGCAGGGGTGTTAGTGCAGGTTTCTGTTGCCAGGTACCTGCGAACCCCGCCCTACGACGCTAATCGCAAGGAGTTAAGTTTCAATAGGTAGGACTGCTTACGCAGCCATCGCCATTGGAGCACGATTGTCATTTGCAATTGTACAGTTTGTACCGATATCGGTGGTAACTCACCGAGATAAAGACACGCCCGTTCACAGTCCGTCGATCCTAATTCAGCCCCATAATCCCCCAAATGAGAGGATGTATGGTGGAGCTGCGGGGAGTCGCACCCCGGTCCGGCCCGGCTAATAACACGCTCGTTTATATCCATAGTCCCCGAAGAGACATCTTAGATATGGGCCCTGTGGTCCGTTTGTGCAAGGTGGGCTGTGACTAATTTTTTCAATTTACGTGGTGCGGCACTGGAACTTTGCTGCCTTAGACTGGCCCAAACCCAGAATTTCGCCGGATTGTCGCGTAAGCGACAGGTGATTCATAAACCATTGTTATATTGATCAAACGTGAGTGAGTAAGACATTACACCATTGGTCGTATTGTCGGGTTCGTGTCTGTATATTTTAGTATAATACTTTTTAAAATTTCTAGCCAATGGCACAGGCGCGACCCCAACATACTCACACGGATTTGCCGATGAAAAACACGATCCGCTTCCCGCATCTACTCGATTGCGATATCTTTCATGACCTCAGCGAAGAGCATAAAGCGGACTTTTTGAACCAGTTTTCTGTGCGAACTTTTGCCAAGCGCACCGCGTTTTTGCATCAGGGCGAGCATCCGGGGGGGATGTTCCTGATTTCGCATGGCTCTGTTGAGGTGAGTTATCTCAGCGAAGACGGGTATCAGACGATCATTTTTCATGCGGGCCCCAAGGATATTCTGGGCGCGATAGAGGCGCTGGCCGCAAAGCCGTGTGCTGCGACCTGTGTCGCGATGCCGGATACTTGCGTGCTGTATTGCCCAACGCCCCTGCTGTTTCAAAAACTTCAGTCGCCCGTGATGATCCGCAATGTCGCGATGCTGGCGTTCAAGATGATCGAGCGCGACAATTCCAGCAAAGCGATTGACCAGCATTACACCGTCGAGCAGCGGATTTGCAGCCATCTGTGGCAGCTGTCAGCACAGGGCAACAACGACATCCGGCAAAGCCAAAGCTATTTGGCCACGATGGTCGGCTGTTCGCGTCAGACCGTGAACAAAGAGCTGGGTGCGTTGCGCGAACACGGCATTATCGCGTCAAGCAAGGGCAAGATCACGGTGCTGGATCGTGATGCCTTGCAGCGCCGCATTTCGAGCATGGCGCAGAATACGGGTTAACAATTATGCGACATGATCCGTGCCGAATTTCAGATCGGCCCAGATCGGGAGGTGGTCGGACGCGCGGTTCATATCGCCCGCGGGGACCACGCCCATGTCCAACACTTTGATCCCCGTATCCACCACAAAGCGGTCGAGGTTCAAACGCGGTCTGGCTGTGTGAAACGTCGGACCCGGTGCGATTTCATGCCAAGGCGCGTCGTGCGGCACCAGCTTGTCCTTGTCGCGCCCGCGCCATTCGTTGAAATCCCCGCCCAAGATCGCAGGCCCGCCGAAACTGCGCACGGCATCCAGCGTGTGGGCCATTTGGCGGATGCGATCCTTTTGGCGCAACCCCAGATGCAGTGACCCGATGGTAAAGTTCACATTGGCGCCCGAAATCGCGGCAAGCACACCGCCGCGTGGCTCTAACCCCGGCAGGTCCATTGTATGCAGCCGCGAGAAAGAGAACCCCTGCCCCAGCAAGATTGCGTTGCCGTGATGACCGATTGACGGTGTGAGCGGATCAGCGTCGATCGCCGTCCAGCCCGCCTGTGCCACCATATCCAGCGGCAGTGCGGGCCTGCGGGGGGCGAGCCGCTTGTCGCTTTCTTGGAGCAGGACGATATCGGCTTTGAGGCTGGCGATCACGTCGAGAATACGCTCGGGGGCGCGTTTCCAATCCAGCCCCACGGCCTTGCGAATATTCCAACTGACGACGCGAATTGATCCGGTCACAACAGCGGTCCGAACAGGCGTGCAACTGGCGCCAGCACCCGCACATGGCGCGGTGGTGGATTGGCGACGGGTGTTGCATTGGCGAAATCGGTTGTCAGCATGGCCTCAACTTGGTGTGCGAAATCTTTGTCTTCGATCAACGCGGTTTGTTCAAAGTTAAGCAAGGCCGACCGGATATCAAGGTTAACGGTGCCGATGGAGGCGACGTTGTCGTCGATCAACATGACCTTGGAGTGCATGAAGCCGGTTTGGTATTCGTAGACGTCGATGCCTGCGTTAATCAGGGTCATCGCCGCGTTGCGCGACGCGTACCACGCGAGAATATTGTCGGACGGTGCGGGGATCAGGATGCGGACGTCGACGCCGCGTAGCGATGCCAGTTGCAGCGCCGATAGCAGATCGGTGTGCGGCACGAGGTACGGTGTCGCGATCCACAGACGGCGGCGGGCCAGATTAACCATACCGCACAACAACAAACTGCCGCGTTCCAAGGTGTCGGTGGGGCCAAAGCCTGTGATTAGACCACGATGATCGCCTGCGGGTTGTGGTGGTGGCAGGTCCGCGAGGTCTTGTTTCGTGACACCCTTCCAGTCGGCGGCGAAAATGTCGCGCAACTGCGTGGCCATTGGCCCATCAACGCGGACATGGGTGTCGCGCCAACTGTCGAATTTATGGCCGCCGTCTATGTATTCCTGGCCGACATTCAGCCCGCCTGTGAAGCCGATCACGCCATCAACCACGACCGCCTTGCGGTGGTTGCGAAAGTTAATGCCGATCCGTCCCAAGGCCATATGCGGGCCGGGAATGCCGCGCAACTTGATGCCTTCGGCCTCTAGCACCTGCACGTAACGGTAGCCCAAAAACAGCGATCCGATGATGTCGCACAGGACATGGACCTGCACGCCACGACGGGCAGCCGCGATTAGATGTTCGCGCAGCGCAAGCCCGAGTTTATCGGCGCGCATGATGTAGAACTGGACGAGAATTTCATGCTCTGCGTCGTCAATCGCTGCAAAAATCGCATCAAATGTGTCTTGGCCGTCGATCAGCAACGTGACCTTGTTGCCTTCGGTGACAGAGGTGCCTGTGACGCCAGTCAACTGCCCTAAATGACCTTCGGACGGGACAGGCAACGGCATTGCACGTGGCAGTTTCGAGCGCGTTGAAAGGCGTGAAATCCCGCCAAACACTGCAAATGCCGGCAGTGCAAGCAACGGGAATGACACCAAGAACACCACCCACGCAGCAGCGCCTTGCGGTGTGCGGGCGGTTGTCAGTGCTGCACGCGCTACAAAAATTCCGACGATGACGAGCACGATTTGCGCCCAGATTGCGTACACTACCATTGCGCGAATACTATCATAGATACAGGGGCCTAAATACAGGGGCGTCACGCGGATCATACCGACATCAGTGGTGAAGGAAAGCGGTGTGATTTGGTGCATTTTGCGGTAAGCGGAGATCGCCCCGATCATCTGATTGCTTCTTTTTCACAGTGCAGACATAGTTCTATATAGGTTTCCTAAAGTTGTTATCAGTTTCGGCCAGTTGCTTTCTTATACCGCGCAAACATGACCAACATTTTAACACCAAAATTTGCGTATCATCCCGACGCCGGATTGATGCAGCAGTTAAAATCACAAATTGATAACAAGGGGCTACACGCGATGAATGACATTCAAAAAATCAAAAACCTTCTTGTTTTTATGTCGATCATTTTGGCGTTTGCGGCCCTGTATTTCGCGCGGGATATGTTTTTGCCCATCGTGATCGGGGTGATTGTGGCGCTGACGCTGAGCCCTGTCGTGCGCAGCTTGGCGCGGCTTGGTGTTCCGGAACCATTGACCGCGATTGTACTGATATTCGGGGCGGTTTTGGTGCTGTTAACGGGGACTTATCTGCTCAGCGGTCCTGTGTCGGAAATTATGGATAATGCCCCTGAAATGGGTCAAGAATTGCGCGAAAAATTGCGCGGACTTGCGGCATCGCTGGAAAGCGCACAGCGGGCGAGCGATCAGGTCGAGGACCTTGCAAACGGGAACGATACGACGCCGGTTGTGACGCTTGAGCAGCCCGGTTTGTTGGCATTTGCTGCGAGCAGTATTGCGAATTTTATGGGGCTGACGATTGTTGGTCTGATCTTGGCGATGTTCATTCTGGCGTCGGGAAATCTGTTCTACGTCAAACTGGTCGAAGCCTTTCCGAATTTCTCTGACAAACGTCGCGCGATCAAAACGGCACGCGATATTGAGCAACAGATTTCGCGGTATTTCCTAACGATTACAGTGATTAACGCGGCCCTTGGGGCGAGCATTGCTGCCGCGATGTATCTTGTTGGCCTGCCAAATCCACTGTTGTGGGGCGTTATCGCCTTTGCCTTGAATTTTCTGCCATTTGTGGGGGCCGTGGCGGGTGCATTTTTGGTGGCAGCGTTTGGCATCCTGAGCTTTGACACGCTATTGGCGGGCCTTTTGCCCGCCGCGATTTATCTGGTGCTGACGTCGATTGAGGGCCAGTTTGTCACGCCGAATATCCTTGGCCGCAGGCTAGAGATGAACACCGTTTCGGTTTTCTTAACCGTGATCGTCTGGAGTTGGCTCTGGAGCGTGCCGGGCGCGCTGATGGCTGTTCCGTTTTTGTTGCTACTCAAGGTTATCTGCAACAACGTGCCGAGCCTGTCCGTTCTGGGTAATTTTCTGGGGCCAAAACTGGCGCAGGATGTGGAAGCCGAAGCGGATTAATCCGGTTCACGCGCCTTCCGCGTGACCTAGATTGTCGGCCTTTTCAGCGCCGCGTGTGCCCATCTGCTGGTCCGGCCCAACAGTTGTGTCGTGGGTTGTCTGCGCTTCCATTTCCGCGTTCAACTCTGCACCCAGCAGCACGATGAAGGCTGAAATCCACAGCCACATCAGCAGGATAATGACGCCCGCCATGCTGCCAAAGGATTCGTTGTAGCTGCCGAAATTGCTGACGTAGATCGAAAATCCGACCGATGCGCCGATCCAGATCACGCAGGCCGCAATCGCACCTGTTGAGAGCCATGACCATTCGGCGTTGTCGCGTGACGGGCCGTAGCGATACAGCACGGCAAGGCCCGTTACTGTTAGCAAGGCGAGAAGCACCCAACGCGAGAACGCCAGCACCGTATCCAGCCACGCGGGAAGTGCCATGAGGTTGAGGATCGCGGGCACAGCAAGTGTCGCAAGCAAGCCTACAATAAGCCCGAGGATCAGGAAAAGTGTGAGGCCAAGCGTCCAGAGGGTTTTCTTGATAAACCCGCGTGTCTCGTTCTCGTCATAGGCGACGTTCAGCCCTTCCATCAGGCTGCCCATGCCTTTTGACGCCGAATAGATCGCCAGCAACAGACCGACGATAAACGCGATTCCTAACCCGGTTTGTTCGGACTCTGTGACAGCGACAGCTTGGTCGAGAATGATCTGCGCCGCCTCTTTGGGGATCATTGCGGTCAGAGTTTCGAGTTGTGCGGTGACTGCGGCGGGTTCTAAAATCAATCCGCCAAGCGCCATAAGCGCTGTAATTGCTGGGAAAATCGCCAGTAGCGCATAAAATGCAACGCCCGCCGCGATCAGACCGACGTGATCTGATGCCATCTCGTCCTTTACGCGCAGGACAATGTCTTTCCAGCCCTTGGCAGGAATTGCGGTTGGGCTTTCAGCGGTGCGACCACGCGTCATTTGGGGATCTCCTGTGAGTGGATCAGCCCGCGCGTGACGCGCGGGCTGATTGGTTTGGGCAGATTACGCTTGCGACTTTTTCACGTCGCCAACGTTCTGTTTTTTGGCTTCGGCCTCGGCTGCATCAACGACGCGTTGGCCTGCTGATTTGGCTTTGTCAGCCACCGCTTGGGCGGCTGTGTCCGCCGGAGCCGCATCATCAGCCGCTTTTTTGGCATCGCCGACGATATTTTTGGCCTCATCCGTCGCCGCTTTTGCGACGCGACCGAGTTTCTGCTTTTCTTCCGCAAAGATACGTTCCGCGTCGTGCATCAACTGGTCGCTTGTCTCGCCGAGGTACTGATCTTCGACGCGGCTACGTGGCAGGGCTGCACCCACTGCTGCACCCAAGGCTAGGGCAAGCGCACCCGCGATCAGCGGTTGGTCCTCGAAGATGTCAACTGCACGGTCACGGCCCTGACGGGCATAGTGAGACGCCGCATTGCGGGCCTCGATGGCCTTTTCACGGGCGGCGATGACGCGGTTGCGTGCTTCTTCGCTCAGGTTTTCGGTGCCTTCAGCCAAACGCGCACGAAGTGCTGCTGCACGTTCTGAAGCTGATGATGCGAGATCATGTGCGCCGTCTGCTACGGACTTTCCGGCATTCGACACGGCACTTGCAGCGTTCTTGGCTGTTTCAGCAGCCGATGAACCCGCGTTGCGTGCAGCCTGAGACGCGCCGGACGCTGCCCCTGCAATGCTTTCGCCTGCGCCGGATGCGGCATCACGGGCTTTGCTTGTCAGGCCCTGTTTGTCGTCATTATCAGCAGAGCGCATCCACGACGGCGCGTCATCGTGGCTTTCGTGACGGCCGGAATAATATGGCTTCGTGCTATCGCCCGGTTGTGGACCCATGGTGTGGCTTGGTTCGCCCACAGCACGGTTGGGATAGCCGCCGCGCACCTCGCGATCATAGTCGTAGCGATCATCATTGTAGCGTGACCGTGCGTAGCCGCGATCATAGCGGTCGCGTCCACCGGTCCGATCGCCCATCATCAGCCAAGCGAGGCCAGCACCCGTCACGGCAAGTGCCAGCGGATTGCGTTTCACCGCGTCGGACACAGAGCGTCCGATGTCGCCGCCATGTTCGCGGAATTGATCCGAAAACTGCCGTGCGACGCTTTCGATCGAAAACCGATCCTGAAGATCATCAAGCGTATCGGTTAAACCTGCGCGTTCACGTTCGATTTCGCGTTCGATTTCTGCGGGGCTGCGGGTATCATTTGTCATCGTAAACCTCCTTTACGGCCTGCGCGTCGCGCTTTACGTTTTTAGCGGTCCGCGACGGTGCAAGACTGCTGAGTTTCAGATCATTCGTGCCCTTGTTGAGCATCGCGTAGGCGATCAGTGCAAAGATCACACCGACGATCAGCGCGGACCAACCTGCAGCGATCCCCACTTCGGTCAGTGCGGCGACCAATGCTGCGGACAGCACGTTCAGCGCGGTCAAGGCGACAACAAGTGCGCCCACGATAAAGCCAATCGCCATGCCCGCCGTTTTGAGGTTTTCATTTACCTCTGCGCGGGCCAGATCGACCTCGCTGCGGACAAGGGAACTAACATGTGCCAATGCGTCACTGAGGAGCCCCCCAGTGGATTTATTTGGTGCGGTGGTCATACATTACCCCCCTCGTGTGGTCTGTTGATTGTCGGGCTTTGAACGGCACCTGTTGGTGCTGCCGGACGCGCGTTTTGATTGTGCGAGCTGGTGTTGCTTGCGTAGCCTGACTGGCTGTCGCTTGACGCTTTGGCAAAGCGGGTTGCGGCAAAACCGAGCAAGGCTGCACCACCGAGGAACACCATCGGGTTACGCTTGGCAAAGTCGCTGACTGCGCCAACCATTTCGCCCATGTCCTTGTCGCGCATCGCATCGGACGCATCCGCTAGACCGTCTGCAATCTGGCTGAATGTGCGTTCTTGCGGTGAGCCGCTACGCATTTCTTCGGCAGCAGTCCGCAGCGCAGAGGCTACCCCGCCGACTTCGTCGGCAGCAGCGCTTTTCGCCTGCCCTGCGTAGTTTTCAGCTTCGGCTGCGACGTTTTCTGCGACACCTTGTGCGCCAGCTTTGATTTCTTTTGTTGCGGCGTTTGTCGCCTCTTTGGCTTTTTCGCCAAAAGATTTATCAGCGCCGAAATTGGAATTATCCGTAGTCGTCATGATGACCTCCTTTGATTAAAATGCGAGATTGATGATGGCCAAAACGATCACGATCAGGCCGATAAGATAAAAGATGCGGTTCATTGAATTTCTCCTGATTGTTGATTTGTCTGTCGTTGGAAAATCAACACATTGGACCGCGTTAAGTTCCGTGTTTTTTTGACGAAAACGTGTTCGCAGTGCGTTTGACGCGCTCATTTGTGTGATGAAACGGTTTTGTTTTTATGGTGGTTTTTCATCGGAAAACGGAACGGCCAAGGCCGCGCGCATTGGCTTTGCGAGACTGCAAAATAACGCTGCTATTTCTTGTTGATGTTCCGAATATGCAGCCAGTCGAAAAAGTTAAGAACGATAAAGATCAGCGCCGAAATAAATGCCGCTTCTTTCAAAAACCCAAGCCCGCAAGCGATGCCAATTGCCCCCACAGCCCAAATCGCAGCGCCGCTGCGCACGCCTTTTAATCGTCCATCATCGCTGGGCGACATGATCGCGCCCGCGCCGAGAAATCCGATGCCGCCGACGATGCCTTGGATTAATCGTGTGGGGTCAATCGAGATTGCAGCGTCTTCGGCCATGCTGCTTAACGCGAAGCTGAGGGTCACTGTCATCAGCGCCGCTGATCCAATCGCGACAAGCACGTAAGCCCCTGCCCCCAATGGTTTTCCTTTGATCTCGCGATCTAGTCCCACGACAAGGCCACATCCGCTTGCAAACAGAACGCGCAGGACAAATTCGGAAAACTCGATCATTTGGTGGGCCTCGCGGTTGGGTTATGTGAAGGGCGACCGTGCTGGCCGCCCTTTTTAGATTTGGCTCGTTCCGGTTGCTTTATTGAACGCGATCCCAGAAACGCAGCGCACCACAGGTTTTGACGAAATCAGCGCAATCGTCGGATTTGCTGATCTCGATCACCCCGTCGTCGAGTTTATCGACGCCCGCCGCGCTAAACAGGTCTTTTGCGTCACCCGCCAACGCGATGTATTTCGCGTGGGCAAAGGCGTCAGCGGCAAACCCTTTTGCGGGGTGCATTGCGCTCAATTTCTTTGCGCCCTCCGCCGATGCCATCACCGCAACCGCATCGTATAACACGGAGGGTCCGCCATCTATTTTCTGGTCGGCTGGCACACGTTCGCCTTGGGATGTTTTGATGCCGCCGATGGTGGGGGCGATGATTTCGGTCATGCCGCCCGCATCTTTGACTGCCTCTTGCAGTGCCGAGAGCAGGTCGCCGTCGATCCCATCGGTCAGCAAAATGCCCAGTTTGCGGCCCTGAAAACTGTTCGGTCCGTTTTTGAGGATCGACAGCGCGTCTGATGTTTTCAAACCTTCGACGACCTTGCGCCGTGGCGTTTGTGCTTTGGGCAGCGTGTCGAAACCCAGCCCATCTGCTACAGCCTGAGCAAGATCAGCGTCGATATTCGGCAAATGTGCGACAACACGTTCGCGGATTTCCAGCACCTCGCATTTGGACAACTCGAAGATCAGCGCGTCTGCGATATGGCCTTGTTCGACCTTTGTTTGGCTTTCGTAGAATTGACGGGCTTGGCTGTAGTGGTCTGCAAAAAGCTCTGCGCGCACTTTGCGTTTTTCGCCTTCGACCTCTTCGGGATATGACTTAAATCCTGCGTCCTGATCGGCACGCGGGCCGCCGTCTTTCCAACTGTTCGGCTCGTAATTGGCGCGTCCTGCCGGATTATGCATCGCCATATGTCCGTCCTGCTGGAAGTGTGCATAGGGACATTTCGGTGCGTTAACAGGGATATGGGTGAAGTTCGGCCCGCCCAGACGTTTGATCTGCGTATCGAGGTAAGAGAAATTGCGGCCCTGCAGCAGCGGGTCGTTTGTGAAATCAATCCCTGGCACGATGTTCTGGGTGCAAAATGCGACCTGTTCGGTTTCAGCAAAGAAGTTATCGACAACACTGTCCAGCACAAGGCGGCCAATGATGCGGACTGGCACGTCTTCTTCGGGGATCAATTTGGTCGCGTCCAGCACGTCGAAATCGAATTTGTCGGCAAATTCGTCGTCGAAAACCTGTACGCCCAGTTCCCATTCCGGAAAATCGCCAGCTTGGATTGCGTTCCACAGGTCGCGGCGGTGGTAATCGGGGTCCGCGCCGTTAATCTTGACCGCCTCGTCCCAGAGGACCGATTGTAGGCCCTGTTTCGGTTTCCAGTGGAATTTCACGAAATGGCTTTTGCCGTCTGCGTTCACGAAACGGAACGTATGAACGCCGAACCCTTCCATGAACCGGAAAGAGCGCGGGATACCACGGTCCGACATGGTCCACATCACCATGTGCATGGCTTCGGGCATCAACGAGATGAAATCCCAAAAGTTGTCATGCGCGGATTGGGCCTGCGGGAAGGCGCGGTCGGGGGCTTCTTTGACGGAATGCACGAGGTCGGGGAACTTCATCGCGTCTTGGATAAAGAACACGGGGATGTTGTTGCCAACGATATCCCAATTGCCTTCTTCGGTATAAAGTTTCACGGCAAAACCACGTGCGTCACGCGCCAGATCCATCGATCCTTTGTTCCCCGCGACGGTGGAAAAACGGACGAAAGCCGGTACTTTGCGCCCTTTTTCCTGCAGCAAGTGCGCAGAGGTGAGTTCGGGGATCGCGTCTGTTGTCTCGAAATATCCGCGAGCCCCGTAGCCGCGCGCATGCACGACGCGTTCAGGGATGCGTTCATGGTCGAAATGGAACATCTTCTCGCGAAACTGGAAGTCCTCAAGCAAAGCCGGACCGCGCGCACCCGCTTTAAGAGTATTTTGATTATCGGAGACAGGCACGCCCTGTGCCGTGGTCATGCGCGGACCACCCTGTGCATGCTGGTGCGTCTCACCACCCTGCCCCACGGTTTCAGCTCGCTTGGCCGTTTGGTTCGTTTTTTGAGTTTCAATAGAAGGGCGGAATGAGGGCGTTTTGTCAGTCATCTATTTTCTCCAGCGATGCAGTTGGGTGCGCGATCATGCGTGCGGTTGGTAGAACGCATGGGGCGTCACGTGATCTTTTGAGGGCTTCAACTGGATTAATGCGTGGGAATAAAAAAGGTTCCCGACTTTGGGGTGAAGGGTTGTTTGGACGTTTTAAACGGGTCGCCACTTGACACGTTTTTGGACATATCTGTGGGCGAACTTTACGGTGAAGAACATAACGATTTGCTGAGAGTAGCTTGCTGCAAACCCACTCTCACCCAACCTGCTTGTTTTGACTCATTGGCGCGATATCATTAGGAATGATCGAGAATACAGCATGTTACGTATGAAAACGCCTGTCAGGCTAAGATAGGCAGAGACATAGGAATACAGACACGATGGATGACAAAGACCTCCCCCCTCTCCCATTAGCCCTTTTGCCAGTCGTTTTAACGCTGGGATTGCTGGCGCTTCAGCTATTTTATTATGGTGACTTTACACCGCACATCCCTTTGATTTTGGGCCTTGCGATCACCTCCTTGCTGGGGGTGCTGCGCGGACAGGGGTGGATGGATATTCGCGAGGGTATTTTCCACGTGATCCACGTCTCTATGCCGTCCTTGGCGGTGTTGATCGTTGTGGGCATGATTATCGGGGTCTGGATTGCATCCGGCACCGTGCCGACGTTGATTTACTACGGTCTGACCTTGCTCACGCCGTCGATCTTTTTGGCAGCGGCGATGATCCTTTGTGCGGTTGTCTCACTGTCGCTCGGCACAAGCTGGGGCACCGTAGGGACGATTGGTCTGGCGTTGATGGGCATTGGTGCGGGCTTTGGCATCCCCGCCTATTGGACGGCGGGCGCTGTTGTGTCCGGTGCGTTCTTTGGCGACAAGGTGTCGCCGCTGTCGGATACCACCAACCTTGCCCCTGCTGTGACGGGCACAAACGTCTTTGACCATATCAAGAACATGTTGCCGACGACGGTGCCTGCGATGCTGATTGCCTTGGTGATCTACGTCGTCGTGGGGTTCATGCTGATGGGTGACACTGTGGGTGATATGACGAGCATCAGCAGCATCACCTCTGGCCTGTCCGAGCGGTTCAATCTTGGGCTGGTGCCGCTGCTTCCCGCGCTTGTTGTGATTGCGTTGGCACTGATGAAAAAGCCGCCATTGCCGTCCTTGTTTGCGGGTGTGCTGGCTGGTGCGATTGTCGCGATTTTCTGGCAGGGTGCGGGCGTGCATGACGTGTTCGCTTTTGCGCAATCGGGCTATGCGATTGATACGGGCATTCCGGACATTGATAGCTTGCTAAATGCAGGTGGTATCCAGTCGATGATGTGGACCATTTCACTGATGCTGATTGCCCTCGGGTTTGGTGGCGCGTTAGAGCGCACGGGCTGTCTTGAGGCGATCATCATGGCGATTATCAGCCGTGTGAAAAGCTTTGCCGCCGTTCAGACGTCCGCGATTGGCACAGCCTTTGCGACCAATATGGTTGCTGGTGATCCGTATATTTCGATTGCCTTGCCGGGCCGGATGTTTGCGCCGCTCTACCGTGGTATGGGCTATTCGACGCTAAACCTAAGCCGTGCGGTTGAGGAAGGTGGCACAATGATGAGCCCGCTGATCCCATGGAATGCGGGCGGTGCCTTTGTCATCTCGGCGCTTAGTCTGGGTGTGATGGACGGAAACCTGACCAATCTTCTGTATATTCCGCTTGCTTTTGCATGCTGGACGGCCCCTGTGATCGGGATATTCTATGCCATGACGGGGATGTTTTCACCGATGGCCTCGGACGAAGATCGGGCTGAATGGTCAAAGCAGGATGAAGACGTCATGGATCTTGGCGATCACGAACTTGCTTACGACGAGACGGCTGCGACCTGATATGAAGACCAAGCGGGACTGCTGTGCGCATCGTCGCAATCACGGTCCCGCTGACCACATCGAACCTAGCATCACACGCACCCAACAGATGCCAGCACGATCCGCCTTGAGCAACGGCAGCTGACATTGCAAGCGGCCTTGGCTGATCGTAAAGAACCTCTTTGCCCGCGTGGCTAAACGAAGAAGTCCGAACCCATAAAAGGCAAGCACAATGTCTTACCCTCAGGATGCTTTCGCAGTGCAGCAAAAACAGGTCGTTTTATTGCGCTCGATTTAACGAGCAACAAAATATACGTCGATGAATTAAGGAAATGTGGTGCACCCAGCAGGATTCGAACCTGCGGCCTCTGCCTTCGGAGGGCAGCGCTCTATCCAGCTGAGCTATGGGTGCCTGACGTTGACGTAGCACCACGCGCCGCCCCTCGCAACAGTCAAAATCATGCATTGTGCGAAGTTTTGACAGGAACGTGCCGCGTGGGGCGGGATCGAATTTTCTGGAAAATTCGTCCGATTTTTCGCGAAAAATCGCGGCCTAGGCGAATAGGTCGTGGCAGAGTTCGAGCGCATCGACCAGCGCGTCAACGTCGCCAGTTGTGTTGTACATCCCCATCGACGCGCGGCAGGTCGCCGTGACGCCCAAGTGGTCCATCAGCGGCATTGCGCAATGGCTCCCTGCCCGCACCGCCACACCTTTTTTGTCCAAGACCGTCGAGATGTCATGCGCGTGCGCCGCGCCGTCCAGTGTGAACGAGAAAATCGCGCCTTTGGTAGCCGAATTGCCCTGCACTTGCAGCCAGTTCAACCCGCCCAATTTCGCGTTCGTGTAGTCGCGCAGCGCGTGTTCGTGGGCCGCGATGTTGTCCATGCCGACGTCCATCATGTAGTCCAGCGCCACGCCCAGCCCAATCGTTTGCACGATGCCGGGGGTGCCTGCTTCGAACTTCATCGGCGCGTCGTTGTAGTCGATTCCGTCGCGGCGCACGTCTTTGATCATGTCGCCGCCGCCCAAGAACGGGCGCATCTCGGCCATGCGCTCTTTGGTGACGTAAATGCCGCCAGAGCCGGATGGACCGTATAGTTTGTGACCTGTGATCGCGTAGAAATCGCAACCGATATCTTGCACATCGACCGGCAAATGCACGGCTGCTTGCGACCCGTCGACCAGTACCGGTACGCCTTTGGCACGCGCACCTGCGCAGATCGCTTTGACGTCAACAAGCGTGCCAAGCACGTTGGACATATGTGTCACGGCCACCAGTTTGGTTTTCGGTCCAATCGCGTCGATCACCGCCTGCGGGTCCAGATCGCCGTTCGCGTCCACATCGACCCATTTGATCACAACGCCTTGGCGTTCGCGCAGAAAGTGCCACGGCACGATATTCGCGTGGTGTTCCATGATCGACAGCACGATCTCGTCGCCCGCCTCCAAGCGCGGCATGGCCCAACTGTAGGCGACCATATTGATGCCTTCGGTGGTGCCGGAATTAAAGATGATTTCGTCTTCGGAACCCGCATTCAGGAATGTCGCCAGCTTGCCGCGCACGCCCTCGTATTTGTCGGTTGCCAGATTGCTGAGGTAGTGCAGCCCGCGGTGCACGTTTGCGTATTCTTCGGCGTAGCCCTTGGTGATCGCGTCGATCACGACCTGCGGCTTTTGCGCAGAGGCCCCGTTGTCCAGATAGACCAGCGGTTTGCCGTTCACTGTGCGTGACAGGATCGGGAAATCCGCACGGATCGCATTGATGTCATAGGTCATACCGGACCTCCTACAAAGGCGGCACCGCCGACGAGCAAAAGTATAAAGCTAAGCCCGAAGACAAAGCCAATGATTGAGACGGCAAAGAGGCCGAACGCTTTGCCCAGACTGTCAAACCCGTGCAGGACATTCAAGAAGTGCAACAAGCACCAAATTTGCAAACCAAAACCCACCAAACTGACGAGCGTTGCCACCGCTGGTGCAATCAGCACCGCGAAAAACTGGATCACCACGAGGAATAACACGATGGTCTGGAACCATGTCATCACCAAAAGGGTGCCGCCGAACGACCCCTTCCCGCCCATCGCGAGCCCTGCATAGTAGAGCACAAAGATGAACACGACCGTCATTGAGCCCATGAAGAGCGCATCAACAAACGGACTTCCGCCCAGATTGGACAGCATTTCAGGACGACCGGGGATCATGCGTTCTGCCGTGACCAGCATCACCGTCAGGATCGTCACAAGTGCCAACATCATCCAGCCCACAGAATGCGGCACACGTAGTCGCGTGATCTGATCGGCCATATTGGCCGGATCACGTAGCGATTGTCCGATGAGGGTCAGGATAGTGGGCAGATCAAAGCGCATGGGTTTCGCCTTCGGCCACGCGGAAACATTGCGACCAGATGACGAACAGTGCGACGCCCCAAATGACGCCTACGAGATTGGTCGCAGCCCCTGCCCCGATCAGGCCAGCGGTGAGGCCGTGTAGTAGACCGACGGGCGTCGTCGCCAGAAACGCCCAGAACAACGCAAGACGTGCGCTGTAATGTGTGCCTTTTGCCTTAAATATTTTGGCCACCAGATGCGTAATCGCCGCAATGATATAGAGCCCAAGCGGCCACACGATCAGCATTGCGAAGAACGCAATACCTGCGTTCATCTGAAATTCAGACGCTCCGTCTGGACCCAAAAGCTGAAGCTCTTCGACACGTTTCAGGCGCGGCCATTGCGCGACATAAAGGATCAGACAAGCGGCCATCACATAAGCGATGGCCCTGTCTTCACGTTGTCCATGCGCCAGCAGCTCGCGCATCACAACACGCGGGCTGCGCCATGTGCGCATGATGTCGGTCGTAACGGCCATCAGCCGTGCCGAGCCAACCAGCCTTCAAGCCGGTCGCGCAACTCTTCGGCCAAAGCCTCGTCTGCGATTTCGTCCAACGCTTCGGCCAAAAACGCCAATGTCAGCAAGGTTGTCGCCTGTTGCTCTGGCACACCGCGTGAGCGCAGGTAGAACAGTGCTGTCTCGTCAATCGCACCCGTTGTGGACCCGTGTGAACAGGCCACGTCATCAGCGTAGATTTCGAGTTCAGGCTTGGCGAGGAATTGTGCATCTTCGTCCAAAAGCAACGACTGGCTGATCTGGTAGCCGTCAGTCTTTTGCGCACCCGCTTTCACAAGGATCTTACCTTGGAACACGCCTGTCGCCGCGTTGCGCAGCACCTTTTTGAACACCTGACGGCTTTCACCGTTCAGCGCGTCATGGGTGATGAACACGGTGTCGTCGTGGTGAAAGTCCTTGCCGTCGCCGACACAGACACCACCAACATGCACAACAGCGTCGTCGCCGATTATATCGGCCACAAATTCGTTGCGTGTCATTTTACCGTTCATTGCAAGCGTGAAGGACTTCAGCGTAGCTTCGGTCCCGACACGCGCAAACAGATGCGTCGCAACCGCGCGGTTATGCGCACGGCCTTGTGGGCGGACATGGTGCAGGGTTGCGTTGTCAGCGACATCGACCTCAAGCACGACATTGCTGCGCGCACCCGGTGTGCCGGTTTCCAACAGCGTCAGTTCTGTGCCTGCGTCAAGTTTCACAACATGGTGCAGCACAACATCGGACGCATCCGACGACTGGCGGTAAGAAATATGCAGTGGTTTGCTAGGCTTACCCGTCACATGGAGACAGACACCATCTGTCGCAAATGCCGTGTTCATGATCGCCAAAGGACGGTCCACAGGGTTTTGTCCAGCGGTTTCCAACTGACCATAAAGCCCCTGCGCCCAATGCACATCAGCCGCTTGAGCATCAACCAACCGCGTGATTTCAACGCCTTCCAGCGTTGGATCATCGGATGCGTCGGCGTCAAACACACCATCAACAAAGATCAGGCGTACCTTGTCTTTGTCCATAAAGATCGGCGTGTCGGTCCGCAGGGCTTCACTCGGTGAAACCTCGGCGCCTACCAGCAAAGCCGGATCAGTATAGCGCCAGTATTCGTCGCGTTTATGCGGCAAGCCCATGGCGATCAGACGGTTCAGCGCGTCTTGGCGGGCCGTCGTGGCCCATGCACCGCAGGCGGGCATCGCCATGCCGATCAAGCGGTCTTTGGTCGCGTCTGCTTTGATTTGTGGCAAAGCCATTAGGACACCTCTGCCAAGATATCGGCGTAACCGTTGTTTTCAACTTCCAGAGCCAGCTCTGGGCCGCCTGTTTTGATGATACGACCGTTGGCCATGATGTGCACAACGTCCGGTTTGATGTGGTCAAGCAAACGCTGGTAGTGCGTGATCACGAGGAACGAACGGCCCTCGGAGCGCAGCGCATTCACGCCTTCGGACACGAGTTTCATCGCATCAACGTCCAAACCGGAATCGGTTTCATCCAGAACGCACATTTTTGGCGCAAGCATCGCCATTTGCAGGATTTCGTTGCGCTTTTTCTCGCCACCGGAAAAGCCCACGTTGACAGGGCGTTTCAGCATGTCAGCGTCGATTTTCAGATCTTTCGCACGGGCGCGGACTTCTTTCAGAAAGTCGCCAGCGGACATTTCTTCTTCGCCACGTGATTTGCGCTGTGCGTTTACGGCTGTGCGCAAAAACGTCATGTTACCAACGCCCGGAATTTCCACTGGGTATTGGAACGCAAGGAATAGGCCCGCGGCGGCGCGCTCTTCCGGGTCCATGTCGAGCAGGTCAACATCTTCCAATGTGGCGGACCCGTCGGTCACTTCGTAGCCGTCTTTGCCGGACAGCACGTAGGACAATGTGGATTTACCAGAGCCATTTGGCCCCATGATCGCGTGCACTTCACCAGCGCCGATTTTAAGATCGACACCTTTGAGGATTTGCTTGTCCTCTTCTTCGAGTTGGACGTGCAGGTTTTTGATCTCAAGCATAGTTATCTCCTTGGAAGACGTAGAAAGGCCGCGTCAGGACAGTGTCCTGCGCGGCGTGTTCGTGTGATGACGCAGATGCGCCAGATGTTAGATTGTAATGCTGGTGCCCGCGATGTTCAGCGACATCGGATCGGTTGCAGCGAGAATTTGATCCACAAAGTCCTGCGAAAAGACCATCGCGAATTGATCGGGTGCAAGCCAGACGGCGTTGTGCATCGTCATGGCGGCCAATGCGGCCCCCGCCATATGCCCGACCATGTGTTTGAACGACTTCTGACGGACGATGCCGCCAATCGTAAAGGCCATGACACCCGCCATGCCCAATTCGAAGATCAACGCGTTGGGAACGCTGGGTTTGATGTCCAGAAACGCGATCTGCAAATAGCGGGCGACAATCAGACACAACGCACCCAAGATCATCGCCATCAAAATGCGTGACACCGTCACTGGTGGCGTTTTGCCGTTTGCCAAGATGCGGTCGCGCCCGACCCGCTTGGGGATTTTCATGCCCGTTTCCGGATCCAAGTAAAACGTGTTGCGCGGATTGTTGATGCTCTTGACGCGAGCTTGAAAAATAGCCGTCTGTTCTTGCGTGGCCATGATATGTGACACCTGTCCCGTTTCGTCCCCACATCTGGCTAGCAGACAAAGTGGGGCAAAAACGGGGCAAGGCCGTGGCCGCGGTGCGGCTATATGTCAGGCAAGTGACAGTCATAATTTAGCCAACCGACCCTTCGAGGCTGATCGCAACCAAGGCTTGTGCTTCCATCGCGAATTCCATCGGAAGGGCTTGCAGCACTTCTTTGGCGAACCCGTTGACGATCAAGGCCACGGCCTCTTCTTCGTCCATACCGCGCGAGCGGCAGTAGAACATTTGATCGTCGTCGATTTTCGATGTGGTCGCTTCGTGCTCAACCCGAGACGAGTTATTCTTCACCTCGATATACGGCACCGTGTGTGCGCCGCATTTGTCGCCAATCAGAAGGCTATCACACTGGGTGTAGTTCCGGCTGTTCTTGGCTTTAGGGTGCATAGAGACCAGACCCCGGTAGGTGTTCTGTGCCACACCCGCAGAGATACCTTTGGACACGATCCGTGACTTGGTGTTTTTGCCAAGGTGGATCATCTTTGTGCCCGTGTCGGCCTGCTGGTGATTGTTAGCAATGGCAATCGAATAGAATTCGCCTTGGCTGTCGTCACCGCGCAGAATGCAGCTTGGATATTTCCACGTGACAGCAGAACCGGTTTCGACCTGTGTCCACATCACCTTGGAACGATCACCACGGCAATCGGCCCGTTTGGTCACAAAGTTATAGATGCCGCCCTTGCCGTTTTCATCGCCGGGATACCAGTTTTGAACGGTGGAATATTTCACTTCGGCGTCTTCTTCGATGATGATCTCGACCACAGCCGCGTGCAGCTGGGCTGTGTCGCGTTTCGGCGCAGTACAGCCTTCGAGGTAGGATACATAAGACCCTTTGTCAGCGATGATCAACGTGCGTTCGAACTGGCCTGTGTTTTCCGCGTTGATGCGGAAATACGTGGACAGCTCCATCGGACAACGAACACCCGGCGGGATGTACACAAACGACCCATCCGAGAACACGGCAGAGTTCAACGTCGCGTAAAAGTTGTCGGACGGCGGCACCACTGTGCCAAGGTATTTCTTGACCAACTCAGGGTGGTTCACAATCGCTTCGGAGATTGAACAGAAGATCACGCCAGCCGCTGCCAGCTCTTTCTGAAATGTCGTCCCGACGGACACGGAATCGAATACCGCATCAACTGCAACCTTGCGGCCCTCGGCAGGTGGGGCATCGGCGCCCTCAACACCCGCAAGGATCGCTTGCTCCTTCAAAGGAATGCCGAGTTTCTTGTATGTTTCCAAAAGCTTGGGGTCAACGTCGTCCAAAGACTTCGGCTTTTCCTCCATGCTTTTTGGACGGGCGTAGTAATAGATATCTTGGAAATCGATGTCAGGATAGTTGACCATCGCCCAAGTCGGTTCTTCCAACCCCTGCCAGCGTTCAAACGCGGACAGACGCCATTCGGTCATCCATTCCGGCTCATTATTCTTGCCCGAGATCAGCTTGACGATATCGGTGTTCACGCCTTTAGGGGCGTATTCCATCTCGATTTCGGTTTCCCAGCCGTACTTGTAATTTCCTGACAGCGCAGACACCGCATCTACGGTATCCTGATCCACACCATCTTTGACCTGAACTTCATCCAAAGCTGTCATCGCATCATCCTTTTCCCTACGGGCATTACGCCGCAGTCATCCGTCGTTTTTTCCGCGTCCATGCATCTGCAAAGCGCAAAATCTCATCTTCCGTCGTGTCAATTCCCAGCGAGACCCGCAAGGAACACGACGCCAATTCATCCGTATAGCCAAGTGCTGGCAGAACGCCGCCAACCTTGACCTTTCCGCTCGAACAAGCCGAGCCCGCAGACACCGCAAATCCAGCCAAATCCATCGCCATCACTTGCGTCTCACCCTTCCAGCCGGGGCTGAGGAAACACGAGGTATTTGGCAAACGCGCAGCATCCTGACCTACAAAGATAGTATCGGGGGCTGCGTCCTCAATGGCCTTTTCTAGAATATTTCTAAACTGCGCAACCTGATCCCAACGCCCGTCAGTCAAATCTTTTTGAGCTTCCTTAGCGGCAGCTGCAAAACCCGCAATCAAGATCAGATTTTCAGTGCCAGACCTACGACCCATTTCCTGACCGCCACCCTTGATTTGGGCCGGAACATCAGCGCCCGCGGGCACAACCAAGGCGCCAACACCCTTGGGGCCACCGAACTTATGGGCCGACAAGATCGCAGCCCCAACGCCGGACCAATCAAACGCAAATGCAAAACGGCCAAACCCTTGGGTAATATCCGTGACGGCCACGCCATCCACATTTTGTAGCAAACCGGTCTCGGAATTGGCCAGTTGCACAACCGACACCGCAGGATCAGTGACCTGCACAATACTGCCCGCAACAGGCAAACTCGGATCAATCCACGCCGCAACCGCCGCATGCTCTAATCCAGACCCCACCAGATCACGCCCAGCCAGCGCCAAAGCAGCAGCCTCGGTCGCCCCCGATGTGAACACGATATCAGCGCCAGCGGCACCTAACGTCTCGGATAAATCCGCGCGGCACTGCTCAAGCAACCGCTTGGCGGCACGGCCTTCGGCATGGACCGACGACGGATTACCGACCAAATCCATGGCCGCAATCATCGCGGCGCGGGCTTCGGCACGCACAGGCGTCGTCGCGTTATGATCCAAATAAACCCGGTTCATGATCCACACATTTTCATTTCGCCAAAACAACTCTCGCCGAAGGCCGCGATTTTTCGCGAAAAATCGTCCAAATTTTCTGGAAAATTTGACCTAGCATCCCTCGTCCACCACTTCGAAAAGCGCGGGCACTGCGGGACATGGTGCCAGACCGTTACCCACAACATCAGACAAACGCGCTTGATGTAGGAAGACATAGACATGCGCGCTCAGCCCTTCCCAGAGACGGTTCGACAGCGATTGCGCCCGTGATCCCGACGCGCCGCCAGAGGCACCTGCCCCTTTGTGCATCGCACTCACGGTTTCATCGACAGCCGAAAGAATATCAACAACGCGGATTTCCGACGCCGGATGCGCCAGCCGATAACCGCCGCCCGGTCCGCGCACAGACAGAACCAGATCAGCGCGACGCAACTTCACGAACAATTGCTCAAGATACGCCAGCGATATGTCCTGCCGCTTTGAAATCTCGGTCAAATTGACCAAAGCCCCATCCGGTTGCAGAGCCAAGTCAGCCAGTGCGACAACCGCATACCGTCCTTTTGTGCTCAGCTTCATCTAAAAATCCCATCAGGTTAATTACATTGACCTTTCGCAACTGCGCTATTAGGTCAAAACATCAATAACTGGACCATTTGGCCCAAGTTTAGAATCTTTCTAAGGTGACTGAGCGTTTTCGTCAAGAATTCACGTGACGATTTCCGCAGCCGCCGCGAACAAAAGACGGATGCATATGCCCGAAGTAATCTTCCCCGGACCAGAAGGCCGCCTAGAAGGCCGCTACCACCCGCAAAAAGACCGCGATGCCCCTATCGCAATCGTTTTGCACCCGCATCCGCAGTTTGGCGGCACGATGAACAACCGCGTTGTTTATAACCTGCACTACGCCTTCTATAAGATGGGCTTTACGGTGCTACGTTTTAACTTCCGTGGTGTTGGCCGGTCCCAAGGTGAATACGATCAAGGTGTGGGCGAATTGTCTGATGCGGCGTCAGCGCTCGATTATCTGCAGTCGATGAACAACAACTCCAAGCATTGCTGGGTTGCTGGTTTCTCGTTCGGCGCGTGGATCGGCATGCAATTGTTGATGCGTCGTCCAGAGATCACAGGCTTTATCTCGATTTCACCGCCTGCGAACATGTATGATTTCAGCTTCTTGGCCCCTTGCCCCGCATCTGGCTTGATTATGAACGGCTCAGCCGACCGCGTGGCCCCGCCGCAAGATACTGTGAACCTCGTCAATAAATTGCACGAGCAAAAGGGTATCACCGTGACGCACAACACGATGGAAGGTGCTGGTCACTTCTTTGAAGATCCGCACATGGACCCGATGATCGACACTGTCACAGATTACGTGCGTCAGCGTTTGACCGAAACCACACGGTAAATCATGTCAGAATATACCGACAACACCGCCAACGAACTTGCCGATAAGGCGCTTGCCGAAGCCGAACTATGCGGTGACGACAAGATCGTGGACCGGATTGGTGAAATCCTTGGGGCGTCGTCCCAGTCACTGGAAGAAGCCTATCTGACCGCAATTCGTGTCCGCCGCGCTGAAAAGCGGGCGCGGGCGTTGCTGGCGGATAGTGCGGCAAAACGGGTGGCCGCAACAGCGGCTGCCCTCGCGGCTGAAACGCCAGACGCAGATGCACCATCAGACGACGACGGTGCAACCGAAATCGCATGATTTACGCCCAAGCTGACTATTTCCGCATTCCCTTGCTCGACGGCCAATTTGGTGTCGGGCAAGTGTTTGAGGTAGCAGCGGGCGACGAAAACGCCCTATTTTGCGGCATTTCAACCATCCGCGCCGATACGACCACCGATATTGCCCCGTTTGACTTGCCCGACGTTATTGCAATGGTCCGTGTGCAGGACACCGCGATTGCGGGTGGCGACTGGCCCTTGGCGGGCTTTAACCAAATCCCCCGTTTTCGCAGTGTGCTGAACTATAATGGCGCAAAAGCGCTGGGTTTTCCCGATATGCCTGTGCTTGAACCTGCTGTGATCGAAGCCTTCACCAACGCTGTGCATGGCCTGTATCCGTGGGACGCATTTGGCCCCCTGTTCGACCAGATCAAACGCAGCGATTTAGACACGCCACCAAAGGCCATCCGATGACAGATCAATCATCCGCCCGTATCGCCGCACAATTCGCATTTCTGACCGAAGCTGACAGGCTGAAGTCGGTGCTACGCGCCACAAAACTCTGCGACGGGTCGCGGTTTGAGAATACGGGCGAACATTCGTGGCATGTCGCCCTTTATGCGCTGGTGATGGCTGAACATGCCGCCAAGCCAGTTGATGTCAGTCGCGTCATTAAGATGATGTTGATCCACGATCTGGTGGAAATCGACGCAGGTGACACGCCGATCCACAGTGCTGCGGCCCTTGATCCGGCTTTGCAAGCGGCTGAGGAACAAACGGCTGCTGATCGCATTTTTGGCCTGTTGCCTGCCGATCAAGCCGCCGATTTCCGCGCCCTTTGGGACGAATTTGAAGCGGCAGAGACCGACGACGCGATTTTTGCTAAATCCATCGACCGCGTGCAGCCTGTGATTTCCAACCTCGAAACAGGCGGCCAGTCTTGGTTGGAGTACAACGTCTCGCGTGACCAGCTTGAACACCGTGTTGGTGGTAAGGTCAGTCGCGGCGCACCTGCGCTGTGGACGGCCCTGAAACAGCGGCTCGATCTGTGGTTCAACGCACGTTAAAATCCGTATTTCATCAATAAAGTAAACGCCTTACACGGCGAAGCTTATCCATCACATCAAGGTCGCGGTCACGCAATCGCTATCGCGGATTAGCGCTTTGCTGCCGATGCTTGGTTGTGGGTGGATTGGAAAACTGCAAAAGAACGCCAGACCTTATTCGTTGGATACCACTATGATCCGTGCCTTTGGTAAACGTCATCCGCGCAGAATTGCTCTTGTTGCATTCAGTTTGCTGACTGCGATCTATGTCTTGCCTTACGTCTTTTTGGGCGCGGTTGATGTGACCGAAGGCACCGGCGTGTTGACCTTTGACGCGCTGACTGGCGGGGTCATTTGGCAGATCGTTTTGACGGTACTTATCTTATGTATGGTGTGGGCCGTGGGCTGGGACGATATTACTGGCCTGCGCGGGCCACGCGACAAGGCGGGCATGGCGTCCGCTTATTGGATCGGCGCCTACCCCGCGATTGGCGCGATCACCTTTGCCACGGCGTTGTTTTCGGCGGATCACGTATCCAGCCCGATTGCTGTCATCGCAGTGGTGCTGACGTTGAACCTGTTTGTCGGCATGTCCGAAGAGATCATGTTTCGCGGCATCATCTTTGGCGCGATCCGTGAAAAGCATACGCCGTTCACTGCTGTTTGCGTGTCATCTATCGCCTTTGGCTTTTTGCATCTCGTGAACCTCGGGATGGGTCAGGCGTTTTCGCTGACCGCATTCCAAGTGCTAAACGCCACCGTGCTCGGCGTGTTGTTCTGTGCGCTGCGCCTGCAAACCAATAGCATCTGGCCACCGATTTTCCTACACATGATCTGGAACAGCTACGTGATGCTAGGCCAAGCTGTGGTCGAATCCAGTGCAGAGCCCCTGCCCGACGCCGCCGCCTCTACGCAGCTACAGCCCGCAGCCTTGATCCTGCCGCTGCTTGTGCTGCTTGTCGCGGTGTGGGTATTTTACCGTTATACGCGACGTACCGGGCATTCGCTGTTTCGCCACGTCCCAAAATCGACTATGATTGATACGATACGCGCTTAGCAGCCCGCGCGACCCGCTTTACCCCTAGACACGCGGATGCAACAGGCATAGGGCGCAACACTTATCTATCAGCGGAACGCACCTTATGATCTCGACTCTCGCAGCAGCCCTTGAAAAACAAGGCTACGACACCCTCACACCTGTGCAGGAGTCTGTCACCAATCCTGAGTTGGAAGGCAAAGATCTGCTGGTGTCCGCCCAAACCGGCTCTGGTAAGACCGTGGGCTTTGGTTTGGCCATTGGGCCGACCATCCTTACGGAAGACGGCACTTTTGGCCCAGCTGGCCGTCCCTTGGCACTTTGTATTGCCCCAACACGCGAACTTGCCCTGCAGGTAAAGCGCGAATTGCAGTGGCTCTATGCACCTGCTGGTGTTGTGATGGCGTCTACTGTTGGCGGGATGGACTTCCGCGACGAAAAACGTGCGCTGGAACGCGGCGCGCATATCGTTGTGTCCACACCCGGTCGTCTGAAAGACCACATCATGCGCGGCACGTTGGATATGTCCGACATGCGTGCGATTGTTCTCGATGAAGCCGACGAAATGCTAGACCTTGGCTTCCGTGAAGACCTTGAATTCATTCTGGGCAAAGCCCCTGCGGATCGCCGCACGCTGATGTTCTCGGCCACTGTGCCGCCGATGATCGCAAAACTGGCGAAATCTTACCTGACAGATTCGGTACGTGTTTCGACCGTCACCAAAGAATCCCAGCACAGCGATATCGAATACCGTGCGCTGACATGTACGCAATACGACGCGGACAATGCGATTATCAACGCGCTGCGCTACTACGATGCGCCTAACGCGATCGTTTTCGCCAACACCCGCGCGATGGTCACACGCCTGACGACGCGCCTGTCGAACCGTGGTTTTGCGACCGTGGCCCTGTCAGGTGAGCTGTCCCAGCAAGAGCGGACACATGCCCTGCAAGCCATGCGCGACGGTCGTGCGAAGGTCTGTGTGGCAACGGATGTTGCGGCACGCGGGATCGATTTGCCGAACTTGGAACTGGTTATTCACGCTGAATTGCCAACCAACGCTGAAATTCTGCTGCACCGCTCTGGCCGGACGGGTCGTGCGGGTCGCAAAGGTATCTCTGCGCTGATCGTCACGCCGAAAATGCGTCGCCGTGCGGAAAACCTGCTCAAATGGGGCAAGTTGAAAGCCGAATGGGCATCCCCACCATCTGCGGACGAAGTTAAAGCCAAAGACGAAGAGCGTTTGTTGACGGATGAAGTCTGGTCATCGGAATTCACCGAAGGCGAAACAGAATTCGCCGCGAAATTGCTGGCAGAACACACGCCAGAAAAAATCGCCGCAGCTTATCTGCGCCTGTACCAAGGCAAGCAATCCGCACCGGAAGAGCTAACAGTCGTTGATCCGAACGCCCCTGCGGGCGGTCGCGATTCCCGTGAGCCACGCGAACGCAAAGAACGCGCACCGTTTGGCCCGTCCAAATGGTTCAGCGTCGATGTGGGCCGCGAAGGCAAAGCAGAAGCACGTTGGTTGTTGCCAATGATCTGTAAAGCCGGCGACATCACAAAGAACGAAATCGGTGCGATCCGCATTCAGCCACAAGAAACTTTTGTGGAAATTTCTGAAGCCGCTGTGCCGAACTTCCTGAAGGCGGTTGGCGGGGACATGAGCCTCGAAAACCAAGCCAAGTTGACGGCGCTTGACGGACCTCCGCAGATTTCCGAGCGCGGCGCACGTCCGAGCAAGCGGTCTTATGACAACGATAAACCACGCGGCGAATACAAAGGTCGCGATGACAAACCACGCGGCGATTATAAATCCCGTGATGACAAACCGCGTGGCGACAAAAGATTCGACAAACCACGCGATCACTCGGCGCCGCCCCCATCCCGTCAGGATGATATGGCACCTGTTGCAAAACCAGGTTCAGACGATACGGCACGCAAATCGCGTCACAAGAAAACTGATTTCAGCAAGCCAGCCCGCAAGGATCACGGCGACGCAGTTGTCGCCCGTGGACCAAAGCCGCCGTATAAACCACGCGACGGCGAACGCCCTGCGTACAAAGGCAAATCCGACGGTAAACCAGGTGGCTTTAAAGGCAAACCGAGTGCTGGCGGCGGCAAGCCCGGCGGCTTTAAGAAAGCCGACGATGGTCGTCCTGCGAAGCCACGTGCGTCTGCGAATGATACGTCCAAACGGTTTGTACCGCCGGGTGGAAAACCCGCTGGTCGTAAAGGTCCAGGCGGTAAAGGCGGCGCACAGCCACCAAAACGTGGCGGTCCAAAAGCGCGCTAATCTTAGCCGCCTACCCGTTATTTTGCCTGATTGTTTCTGTTTTAGGCAGATTCCACGTTTTTGACACATTTCAGACTCGGCAGCGCCACGTTGCCGAGTTATACAGTTTCTATCGGTAGTTTGTTTTCCTGCCGTACCTCTCTGCGATACGTCGCTGAGCTATGTTAGTGAGGATTTTGTTATGTTGAATACAACGCCTAAGGATACCCGCCAGACCCCGCCAACGGGGCAGAGTAAGCCTAAGCCACAAACCCCTGTTTATCGCGATTACGCCAGCATTTAAGAATTTCGGGAACGTCAGCGCGTTTTTCCCCCCTTTTCGACGTGCTGACATGCCGATAATGGCCAGTGGTGGTTTGGGTTTTAGTACTCTCCCGTTCTCTCCCACCCCGACCCCACTGGTCCTTTTTTTCCGTCCGGCATAGATTGCCGCCATGGCGAAAATATCCACCATCCGAAATCTTGGTCCTGTGATCGAAACGTCCTTAAACAAAGCGGGAATCATGACGGCTGAAGAGCTGCACGAGATCGGCGCAGATGCAGCCTATCGACGGTTGCTGGAACGCGGCACCCGCCCCCATTTCATCGGATTTTACGTGCTGCACATGGCGCTGCAAGGCCGCCCGTGGAACGATTGCAAGGGCGACGAGAAAAAGGCGTTGCGCGTTAAATTCGACAGCCTGAGCGCGCAAAGTTTTGACGCGACCCGATCCGAACTCGAAGCGTTTCTTGACCGCATTGGCGTCATTGAACTTTAGCCCCCCAAAGATTGCGCATGTAAATAGCCTTCACATGACATCAAAAGCATGCTATGTTAACGGCATGAACATACAATATGACATAGACGAAGAACTTCGCCGCCTGCGGGTTTTGGCAACGCGCATGGACGCATTATTCTACATTCCCGGCACCCGTATTTCCGTCGGCTTGGACAATATCTTGGGGCTAGTCCCTGTTGTAGGCGACCTTGCGTCTGCCGTGCCATCGGTCTGGATGATCCACCGCGCCTACCGCATCGGGGCCACACCGGGGGCATTGGCCTATATGACGCTGAACATTGTGCTCGACTTTGCGTTTGGGTCTATTCCAGTGATCGGTGACGCATTCGACGTTGTTTATAACGCAAACCTGCGCAATTATGCGGCCCTTGAGGCCAATTTGAACAGGCGTGCGGCCCGCGCTAAACCCGTCGGCAATGGGCAGCTGCCGGCTAACTCACAGGTGATTTAAATGTTTTGGATCAGATTAATCGTGATGGTCATTATCCCGCCGATCGGTGTTTTCCTGACCGTGGGATTGCGGGGCGCGTTTTGGTTGAACCTGCTGCTGACCCTGTTCTTCTACATTCCGGGGTTGGTGCATGGGGTCTATATCTTGACCCGATCCCTACCGCCCGAACACAGATAACCATCAGACACAAAAAAGGGCGCCTCACTGGGCGCCCTTTTCCGTCTATGTCTGCAAAGACTTAGCCAACCAGTTCAAGACCGGAGAAGAAGAATGCGATTTCTTCTGCTGCTGTTTCTGGCGCGTCGGAGCCGTGTACAGAGTTCTCACCGATGGACAGTGCGAATTCTTTACGGATTGTGCCGTCTGCTGCATCTGCTGGGTTCGTAGCACCCATAACTTCGCGGTTTTTCGCGATTGCGTCTTCGCCTTCAAGAACCTGAACAACGATTGGCTCAGAGATCATGAATTCGCACAATTCGCCAAAGAACGGACGCTCGGAATGCACACCGTAGAACTGCTGCGCTTGAGCAAGTGTCATCTGGATGCGCTTGGATGCAACAATGCGCAGACCTGCGTCTTCGAATTTCGCAGCGATCTTGCCTGTCAGGTTACGCTTTGTGGCGTCTGGCTTGATGATCGAGAATGTACGTTGAATTGCCATGTCGGGCCTCTTTCAGTGGATGCAGGCGGTCCCTGCGTTGAATTTCTGGCTGGGCAGTAGCATGCAGCGTACCCCTTGAAAAGCGGCGATTGACCCCGCGCTCGTGATCAGGCAAAGCAACCTTATGCTAAAGATATCAGACATCACATATTCCGTCTCTGGCCGCACGCTGGTTGAAAACGCAACAGTCACGATTCCGACCGGTCACAAGGTTGGGCTCGTGGGCCGAAATGGATCGGGCAAGACAACCTTGTTCAAGATCATTCGGGGCGAAATGGTGCTCGACACCGGCTCGGTCGATATCCCAAAAGGTTGGAAAATCGGCGGCGTCTCGCAAGAGGTTCCGGGCAACGAAGTCTCGTTGATCAACACCGTGTTGCGGGCCGATGTGGAACGCGAAGCATTGCTCGCGGAATCCGAAACGGCCACCGACCCGACGCGCATCGCGGATATTCAAACCCGTTTGGCTGATATCGACGCTTGGTCCGCTGAAGGACGCGCGTCCTCGATCCTCAAGGGTCTTGGTTTCACCGACGACGAACAACGCCAGCCTTGCTCTGCATTCTCTGGTGGCTGGCGGATGCGTGTGGCCTTGGCCGCCGTGCTGTTTTCCGAACCTGATTTGTTGCTGCTCGACGAGCCGACAAACTATCTCGATCTCGAAGGTGCGCTGTGGCTCGAAGCATACCTCGTCAAATATCCGCACACTGTTTTGATCGTCTCGCACGACCGCGAACTGTTGAACCGTTCCGTCGGCGGCATCCTGCATCTCGAAGACAAGGGCCTGATCTACTACACAGGTACTTACGATATGTTCGCCAAGCAACGTGCTGAAAAGCGGGCCCTTTTGTCGGCTGCGGCGAAAAAGCAGGACGCGAAACGCGAACACCTGCAAGCCTTTGTGGACCGGTTCAAAGCCAAGGCATCCAAGGCGAAACAGGCCCAGTCCCGCGTGAAAGCGTTGGAAAAAATGGAAACCATCCGCGCACCCGAAGACGTGGCGCGGACCGTGTTTACCTTTCCGAAGCCAGAAGAATTGTCGCCGCCGATTATCGCCACAGAATCTGCGGCTGTGGGTTACGGCGACACGATCATTCTGCACGACCTGAACCTGCGCATCGACCAAGACGACCGCATCGCGCTTTTGGGCCGGAACGGTGAAGGAAAATCTACGCTTTCCAAGATGTTATCAGGCAGACTTGATGTTGCGCGTGGCAGCATGCAGACCTCGAATAAACTGCGCATCGGTTTCTTTGCCCAGCACCAAGTTGACGAATTGTATATCGATGAGACGCCGTTGCAGCACCTTTTGCGTGAACGCGCCGAAGAAGGCCAAGCAAAATTGCGGGCCCGTCTAGCAGGGTTCGGCCTTGGTGCCGATCAGGCCGACACCGAAGTGCGCCGCCTGTCTGGTGGTCAAAAAGCGCGTCTGTCGCTGCTGCTTGCCACCCTGCCCGCGCCGCATCTGCTGATCCTCGATGAGCCGACAAACCACCTAGATATCGAATCGCGCGAGGCATTGGTTGACGCGCTGACCGCCTACACGGGCGCTGTGATCTTGGTCAGCCACGACATGCATCTGCTGTCGATGGTCGCGGACCGTCTGTGGTTGGTCAAAGACGGCCATGTGACGTCCTACGATGAAGATCTGGAAACCTACCGTAAGCTGTTGATCACGCCGGAAAAACCAAAGGCTGCGGAAAAACCAAAGCCGAAACCAAAGGTTTTGACCCGCGACGAACTGCTGGCTCTTAAATCCGACGTTCGCAAATCCGAAGAGCGCGTCAAGAAAATCAACGACATGCGTGACAAGCTTGCCAAGAAACTGGCCGATCCTGTACTTTATGAAGATGGTCGCAAAGGCGAGCTTGAAACATGGAACAAAAAGTACGCCGAGGTCATGAATGGCCTTGAGCGCGCTGAAGCCATGTGGATGCAGTCCCTTGAAAATCTGGAAAAAGCGCAGAAGTCTTAGGGACAGTAATCGCTTCTTTGGCTTTCTTTAAATCCCCGCCGGAGGCTCCCGCACTCACAAAAGGTAGCTCATGTCAGATTTACCCGCCCTCATCGCCGCGTTCACCACCCTGTTTGTGATCATTGATCCACCGGGCACAACGCCGCTATTTTTGGCGCTAACCCAAGGCATGACACCTGCTCAGCGCCGCATCATCGCGATCCGCGCGATTGTGATTTCCTTTGCGCTGATGATCGCGTTCATCCTGATTGGTGAGGCATTACTGGGCTTTATCGGTATTTCGATGCCCGCATTCCGCATCGCAGGCGGCATCCTGTTGTTCCTCACCGCCCTTGAGATGTTGTTCCAGAAGCGCCAAGCGCGGCGCGAAGATAACGCCAACGAGGCCGCAATCGAACACCAAGACGACCCGTCCGTGTTCCCTCTTGCCATGCCGCTGATCGTGGGTCCTGGGGCCATCACAACGCTGATCCTGCTCGCTGGCGAAGCGAAAAGTTTCACCGATTTTGCGTCTATCATCGGCGTCGTCGCTGCCGTTTTGATCTGTTTGCTTGGCTTCTTGTTCGCCTCGAACCTCGTTGAACGCGCCTTGGGCAAGACTGGATTGAACATCGTGACCCGTCTTCTGGGCATGCTTCTGGCCGCTTTGGCGATCCAATTTGTACTTGATGGTATCAGCCAGTCTTTTGGGATCGGGCTTTAGTCCCTATATCGATGTCATGAATACAGATCAGATCATACAACTGGCCTACCTCGGCCTGCTCGGCGCGGCCATTGTCGGCTCGTATATTTTTGCGAACAAAAGCAACCTTGGCAAAGTCGCGCAACAGGCTGCGATCTGGGGTATGATCTTTGTCGGCGTCATCGCCGCTGCTGGGCTTTGGGGCGATATCAGCCGCGATATTGCACCGCGTCAGTCGATTGCAGGTTCTGAAATCGTGCTGCCGCGTGCGAACGATGGCCACTATTACGTAACGCTGGATGTAAACGGCACCGATGTGGATTTTGTTGTGGATACAGGGGCTTCTCAGGTAGTCCTCACCCAAGATGACGCCCGCCGCATCGGATTTGCCCCCGACGATCTGCGTTATCTCGGCATTGCCCGCACTGCAAATGGACAAGTTCGCACCGCCGCCGTGAAACTGGATCAAGTCACCCTTGGCCCCTACACCGACACCGGTTTGCGGGCGACGGTGAACGAGGGGCAAATGGATATGTCACTGCTTGGCATGACGTACCTTGGACTTTACGACAGTATCTCGATCACCGATGGTAAATTTATTCTGTCGCGCTAAAGGAAACGTCATGATCCGTTTATTCCTCGTCTGTGGCCTGCTGACCGTGGCGGCATGCGCTTCCGCGCCTACCGCCTTGCCAGAAGATTTCAACGCCGACTTCGCGTTCTAGCGTAGCGCGTCCATCGTCGCCTTGAGCGCACGCCCAAAGATCGCGATATCCGCACCGATTCCGACGAATCCAACGCCGCGATCCGCGTAATAGCGGCTACGATCTGTCGCAAAGGTTAAGATACCGGAAATTTTGCCCGCCGCGTGGATTCGATCAATCATATGGTCAATCGCGGCCAGCACGTCTGGGTGATCCGCCTCGCCCGGATAGCCCATGTCCGCCGACAGGTCCGCGGGCCCGATGAACACGCCGTCCACGCCTTCGGCACCCGCAATCGCATCGATATTCGCAAGGGCTGCCGCACTTTCCGCCTGCACCAAAAGGCAGACCTGCGCATCGGCCTCGCGCACGTAATTGGGCATATTCCCGTAGTTTGACGCCCGCGCAATAGACGCGCCCATGCCGCGCATCCCGTGCGGTGGATAGCGCATCGCACGGCCCATCTCGGTCGCTTGCTCGCCTGTGTCAACCATCGGTACAAGCACGGTTTGAGCACCGATATCAAGGACTTGCTTAATCATCCAAGGCTGCGCGTCTGCGACGCGAACGACTGCATGCGTCGGCGTGGTGGCCAACGCCTGGAGCTGCGGCACCATATCCGACAGCGTCTGTGGGCCATGTTCGCCGTCGATCAGACACCAATCAAACCCGCTATGCCCCGCGAGTTCGGCCACCACATGCGATCCGGTATTCAACCAAATGCCGTATTGTGTTTCGCCCGCCAGCATCGCGGCCTTTAGGCCATTTTCAGGAACGTTCATGATCTACCTCGTGATATTTGGCCGCCATGCAGCCACAGACCTGCGCCAGTGGCAAGCCGTGACCCACTGCGTTTGGGAAAACAGGCTAGGCACATTCGGCCCCATGACTTATGCAAACAACGACATTGCACGAATCTCGTAACCATAATGCAAGGACACCATCATGAATTTCAGCCGCGCAGACTTTCCTGATGATTTCGTTTTTGGGGCAGCGACAGCAGCCTACCAGATCGAAGGCCACGCATTTGGAGGTGCCGGATCGACCCATTGGGACACGTTTTCGGCGACCCAAGGCAATGTGTTTCAGGCGCATAATGGCGCCGTCGCCTGCGATCATTATCACCGCTACGAGGCCGATCTGGACCTGCTGAAAAACGCAAACATGGACGCCTACCGCTTTTCCACAAGCTGGGCACGGGTGCTGCCTGAAGGGCGCGGTGCGGTGAACCAAGAGGGCTTGGATTTCTATGACCGTCTGGTCGATGCTATCCTAGCGCGCGGTTTAAAGCCGTTTCAGACGTTGTATCATTGGGAAATGCCGTCTGCACTGGCTGATCTTGGCGGCTGGACAAACCGTGATGTGGCGCAGTGGTTTGGTGATTTTACCGACGTGATCATGGACCGGATCGGTGACCGTGTTGAGAGTGTCGCGACACTGAACGAGCCGTGGTGCGTCGCATATCTGTCGCATTACATCGGCCACCACGCGCCCGGTTTGCGCGACATTCGTGCCACCGCCCGCGCCATGCACCACGTCAATTTGGCCCATGGCGAAGCGATGACCCGTCTGCGTGCCCGAGGTCAGAAAAACTGTGGGATCGTGCTGAATTTTGACCGCTCTGTCCCTGCCGATGACACGCCTAGCGCACTGGCCGCGGCGGACGTTCAAGACGGAATTAACAATCGTTGGTTTATCGAGGCGATCAGCAAGGGCACCTATCCGGACGTTGTTTTACGAGGGTTCGAGGGACATATGCCAAAAGACTGGCAGGACGATATGGCGCAGATTAGCCAACCCATCGACTGGCTAGGCGTGAACTACTACACGCGCCATCTGATCGCTGAAGACGCGGGTGAAATTTGGCCGGCGACGAAAAACATGGACGATCCGCTGCCGAAAACAGGCATGGATTGGGCCATTCACCCCGAAGGGTTACAGTATTTTCTGAACCGTCTCGCTGCGGGTTACGTCGGTGATTTGCCGCTATTTGTGACCGAAAACGGCATGGCTTGGGATGATGAAATCGTCGACGGGGCTGTGACTGATCCGGTCCGCGCGAATTTTGTGAACGACCATATTCTGGCGACAAAAGACGCGATTGCGCAGGGTGCGAATGTGAAAGGCTTTTTCTACTGGTCGCTTTTGGATAATTACGAATGGGCCTTTGGTTATGACAAACGATTTGGTATCGTTCACGTAGATTATGAAACACAGGTGCGCACGCCTAAGGCGTCGTATTACGCGCTGGCAACGGCATTGCGTCGCAACCGCTGAGACCAGATTTATGACACATCCCCAGAATAAATATGCGCTGGTCGCGGACATCGGTGGCACTAATACGCGGGTCGCGCTTGCTGACGGAACGCGAGTTTTGCCTGATACAATCCGGCGTTACGCCAACATGAACTTCGCGGGCTTAGAGCCTGTTCTACAACAATACTTGTCTGAAGAAGGTGATGTCTCACCCATCGCTACCTGCGTCGCAGTGGCTGGTCCGGTTCAAGACGGGCAAGCCACAATGACCAACCTCGATTGGACAATGACAAACGCATCGCTGGCCGCCGCGACCAATGCGCCGACCGTTGCGATTTTGAACGATCTGCAGGCGCAGGGCTATGCGGTCGGGCATATTGCTGACGAAAACCTTGATACGGTTCTTGCTGGTGATGCGGCGAAACCAACTGCTGCGAAATTGGTCGTTGGGGTTGGCACCGGATTTAACGCCGCCCCCGTGATCGAAAGCGCTGGGGGGCGTGTTGTCCCGCCATCCGAGAGCGGTCATGTGACACTGCCGACGCTAACGCCTGCCGACCGAGACCTCGCTGATTTTGTAGCGCAAATTCATGGATTTCCGTCTGTCGAAGACGTCCTGTCCGGCCGCGGCATTGAGAATGTTTACCGCTTTGTCACCACGCAAAAAGGCACACCCGCACAAATGAAGGCGCAGGCGATCATGGCTGCTTGCGATGCGGGCGACGCCGATGCGTTGGAAACTGTGGCGATTTGTGTGCGCATGTTGGGGGCCGTCTGTGGCAATCTCGCGTTAACGCTATTGCCTTTTGGTGGGATCTATTTGGTTGGCGGCGTGTCGCGTGCCCTTGCTCCGCACCTCGAAAAATGCGGGTTTGCAGCGGCATTCCAAGACAAAGGCCGCTTTGCCGACTTCATGCAGCAGTTCCCGATTTCGGTGGTCACTGATGATTATGCCGCACTGACGGGGTGCGCCGCCTACCTCGCGCAGATCGATTAATGTAACTGCCCCTGCACGGTGTTTGTCAGGTCGTTTAACGAGAACGGCTTGGGCAAGAATACCGAGTTCGGTATTTTCGTTTTGCCGTCACCGAACGCATCCTCGGCGTAGCCGGACACAAAGACGACCTTTGTATCTGGCCTGTCGCACAAGGCTTCGCGCACCCACGTTGGGCCGTCCATGCCCGGCATAATCACGTCCGTCACAAAAATATCGACGTTCAAATCGGGGTCGGACAGCAATTGCAACGCGGCCTCTGCGCATTCAGCTTCAATCACTGTGTAGCCACGCAAACGCAAGGCGCGAGACGCAAAGGCCCGCACGGGTGCCTCGTCTTCGACCAACAACACCACACCGTCCGACGTGGAGGTGAGCGGCGTCGGAACCGGCGCTTCGTGCTGGATGACATCGGCGATGGGCGCGTCGTGATGCGGGAACAACAGCGAAAATTGCGTGCCGCGCCCGACTTCGCTATCCGCGAAAATGTAGCCGCCGGTTTGTTTGACGATGCCGTAGGCTGTCGACAGGCCGAGGCCGGTGCCTTCGCCGAGACGTTTGGTGGTGTAGAACGGCACGAAAATCTTGGACATGATTTCGGGCGGGATACCTTTGCCTTCGTCGTTGACCTTTACCACAACATATTCGCCCGCAGGAACAAAAGCCCGGTCGCGTTCGATTTCACGGTCAAGGACTAGGTTCTCGGTGACAACTTGGATCGTGCCGCCGTCCGGCATGGCGTCTCGGGCGTTCACAACGAGGTTCATAAGCACCTGTTCTAGCTGCCTTTTGTCAGCTTTGATCGGTGACAGATTTGGATCGTGGTTCAGCGTGAGCGTTACTTTTTCCCCAACCAAGCGGTTCAGCAAATGCGTCAAGTCAGAGAGCGTATCGCGCAGATCAACGATCTCTGGTTGCAGGTTTTGCTTGCGTGAAAACGCGAGTAATTGCCCGACGAGGCTGGCCGCCCGGTTCGCATTTTGATGAATTTGTAGCAGGTCGCTATAATCTTGATCGCCTTGGTCATGGCGCAGCAACAACAGGTCGCAATGCCCTGATATTGCTGTCAAAAGGTTGTTAAAGTCATGAGCCACGCCACCTGCCAACTGGCCAATTGCATGCATTTTCTGGCTTTGAACGAACTGTGCTTCGAGCGATTTTAACTCGGTTACATCGTTCAAAACAGCGATCAAATGCGCGTCACTATCAACGCCGACTGCGTTCAAGGTCACTTGAATCACGTGGTCTTGGCGGTCACCTTTTCCTTGCAAGAATTGCGATGCTTGCCCTTCTTTGTTCTCGAATATTTCCTTGACCCAATCGTCTACCGGACGGCCAAGTCCGTCGAGCATTTCCGTCATGCGGCGGTTTTCGGTGGATTGCACGCCCAACAACATCCGTGCCTCGCGGTTGGATTCAATAATATCGCCTTTGCCGGACACTTTCATAAGCGGTACGGGCAGGTCTTCGATCACGCTCCAGCTGGTGGATACTTGTTTCTCCGTCCACGGCCCGATGGTGGTGGGTGGCGCTGGTAGCGCGTAGATTTCGCGGCGACCGGGTCCGCCTGACACCTCGGCCACGATGCAATCGACGGTGCCGCCGGTGGTTTTTATGCGGTGCAGATCGCCGGACCGGATCGGATCAGGCCCAAAAACATCTGAAACGGCGCGAGGTCTGCATTCCAATAGCCGTCGAAATGCGTCGTTCAAAAACAGGATTGCCCCGCTTTTTCCCACGGTCATCATCGGCAAGGATAGCGTCGCGGATGCCCGTTCTGTTTTCGCGCTGGCCTGTGCAAGGTCATCAAAGCGCCACAAGAACATCATTGGGCCGACGCGCGCCACGGACAGGCGGTATTGCCCTGCGCGCGTGACGATATCCTCGCGGGCAGAGGCCATCGTGATCGCCCGTGATTGCAAGCGGTACAGCACCGCATCGGGGTTCGCGATCACCGTGGCGAGCCGCGCCGCCAAAGATTCATCTGATGTCTCGGTAAATCGTTCGTTTGCCGCGTCGTTCGCGTAGGCGATCACGCCGTCAACATCGGTCAGAAACGCGGGGTTCAGGTCGTTGCTGACCAGTAATGGCACGGCTTCGCTAAGTAGTCGCTGCCGTAAAATCACCCGTCGCCGCGCCAATATGCCCATGACCGCCAAAATGCCCAGTGTGATCGCGGACACCATGAGGCCAAGTTCCACGACAAGGTCCGGCACCATGAATGATGCCCCCAGCAGAAACGGGATCGGGAACGCCAAAAGGACGGGATGCATCGCATGCGCCCAAAAGCTTTCAAACCCTAAAGGTCGCTTTGCATTCGCTTTCACGCGGATCCCTTCCCGATTCAATCTTCTACCTAAGTATCAAATCCAAATTAACTAAAAGTTAACAGAAGTTTTCGCGTCCCGCTTCTACTCAGATTTAGTGAGTTTACACAGGAAAAAGCCATCAGAGGTGTCGCTTGGCATTAATCGCAACGTATCTTGCGCGGTCCATTCGGGGTGATTTTCGGTGAACCGCGTGATAACCGCGTCGTTCTCGTTTGAGAACACCGAACAGGTCATATAATAAAGCGTGCCGCCGGATTTAACGTAGCTTGCAGCGTCTACAATAACGTCGCCTTGTAGTGCGTTGAAGTTGCTTAATTTATCTGGCGTGAATGACCACTTTTCTTCGGGATTACGCCGCCATGTGCCGCTACCACTACACGGTGCGTCAGCGATCACGACGTCATAGATTGCCGTCAGCACATCAGTCGTCACAACGTCGATTTGCACGCCTGCGCGGTCTGCACGGGGTTCGATATCTTTGGTCCGCTGTGTCGCCACGTCGTGTGCCGTCACGGCACAGTCGAATTGGTCGGCAATCGCGAGCGCCTTGCCGCCGCCGCCTGCACAATAATCCAGCACCTGTGCCCCTTTTGGCACGTCCATCGTTGCGACCGCGATCTGCGATGCCGCGTCTTGGACTTCGACCAAGCCGCTCTCGAAGGCCTCGGACAGCTTCACGCGGCGCGGGTTTGTGTCGACCTGCAAGCAGCCTTCCTGCGTGGGGTGTGCGCTGACGGTGATGTTCTCGGCGGCGAGTGCGGCAATCGCGTCCTTCACCGTCCCGCGCCGTTGGTTTACCCGCAGATAAAGCGGTGCGCGGTGGCGTAATGTTTCGGCGGCTGCGACCGCTGCGTCGCCCAGATCGGCTTGCCACACGGGCCAGAGCCATGCGGGTAGATCAACCGCGTCATGGTCCGAAATTCCGGGGTTTGCGGCCAGATGTGCCGCCTCGTCGTCGGTCAATGCGTCTGGCGCGTGACCTTCACCTGTGAACATCGCTGCAGGATCGCCGCCGTCGCTGGCAAACAAACCGATCATCAAGCCGCGTCCCGTCAAGCTACCGCCAAGTGCCGCACATGATCCGCGTTTGCGCAGCGCATCAAACACCAGATCGCGCAGTGCCGCGCGGTCTTTGGAGCCTGCAAAGCGGCTGTTGCGCCCCCAATCGGACAAAGCTTTTTCAGCCGTCCGGTCTGTCAGGATATCATCAAGTACGGTGATCGCAGCAGCGACGCGAGCGGCAGGTGTCATCGGGTATCCGTTATATTATGTGGGTGATATCCACGCCAAACATGTGTTTAGCGTGGATATGCGTCTGGACCTAACCGATCCGGTAGTTCGGGCTTTCGCGGGTGATTTGCACGTCATGCACGTGGCTTTCTTTCAGACCAGCGCCCGTGATTTTCACGAATTTACAGCCTTTGCGCATGTCGGCTACCGTCGCGTTTCCGGTGTAGCCCATTGCAGCGCGCAAGCCGCCAACCAATTGGTGCACCACGGCGGAGGCGGACCCTTTGTAAGGCACCTGCCCTTCGATACCTTCTGGCACGAGCTTGTCGCTGGCTGCGTCTTTTTGGAAATACCGATCCGCTGATCCGCGTGCCATCGCGCCAAGCGACCCCATGCCACGGTAGGATTTGAATGAGCGGCCTTGGTACAAGATCACTTCGCCCGGGCTTTCGTCCGTGCCTGCGATCATGGACCCGACCATCGCGCAGGACGCGCCTGCGGCGATTGCCTTGGCGAAATCGCCAGAGAACTTGATGCCACCATCAGCGATCACCGGAATGTCGCCCGCTGCTGCGGCGCAATCCATGATGGCCGTTAGCTGCGGGACACCGACGCCTGCTACCATACGGGTCGTACAGATTGATCCTGGTCCGATGCCGACTTTGACGGCGTCTGCACCTGATCCGATCAACGCGGTTGCCGCCTCGCCTGTGGCGATGTTGCCCGCAACAATCTGGACGTCGCCTGCGATCTTTTTGACACGTTCCACGGCCAATGCGACGCCTTCGGAATGCCCGTGCGCGGTGTCGATCACGATCATATCAACGCCTGCATCAATCAACGCTTCGGCCCGCTCAAAGCCGCTGTCACCAACACCAGACGCCGCGGCGGCGCGCAGACGCCCAAGATTGTCTTTACATGCGATTGGGTTCAGTACCGCTTGTTCGCTGTCTTTGAGCGTCAGAAGGCCCGTTAGGTTGCCAGCGTCGTCAGTGATCAAGAGCTTCTCGATCCGGCGCGCTTGCATCAAAGATCGTGCTTCGTCCAGATCAGCGGGTTCGCGTAGAACGGCCAGATCATCGGATGTCATCATCACGCTGACCGGCGTATTTTCATCTTGTGCAAACCGCATGTCACGGTTGGTGACAATGCCAACAACGCGCCCGTCTGGACCCACAACAGGAAAACCTGTGATCCGGTAGCGTTCCATCAGGGACCGCGCATCGGCAAGCGTTTGGTTGGGCGTCAGTGTCACTGGATTGTAGACCGTACCAGAGACAAAGCGTTTGACGCGCCGGATCTCTTTGGCTTGCTCAGCGATGCTAAGGTTTTTATGAACCACGCCCATGCCGCCTGCCTGCGCCATGGCGATTGCCATTTTGGACTCGGTCACTGTGTCCATTGCAGAGGACAGTAGCGGTATGTTCATCGATATGGATTTTGTGACCTGTGTGCGGGTGTCCGCAGTTGACGGCAGCACACTAGATGCCCCCGGCACAAGTAGTACATCATCAAAGGTCAGCGCCTCGCGAATCTCCATCGTCGTCTCCTTGGACATGGCATCGTTTGACACGGCCCTATCGCATGGATGTGACATAATCAAAAGAGGCAAAACGGGGAATGTCGCTTGTGGTCGCGTGATTTACTGACCATCAACGCCGGATGAACGCAAACGAACCAGTGAAACCAGACGTGAAACAGCGCCCCTCGTGGCGGCGTGCGCTCTGCTGGGTTGCTGGATTCGGGCTATGTGTTTTTGTGCTACATCTGATTTTGAACTGGTCGATGGATTTTGTCAGCGGGATGAACGCGATGTCCGGGTCCGGGGCGATGATCGGGCTGATCGCGGTGAGTTTGGTGATTTACGCCTTGCTGATTGCGACACCGTTTATGCCGGGGATTGAGGTCGGTATCGCGCTGTTGATGCTCAAAGGCGCATCGGTGGCCCCGTTTGTTTATCTCGCGACAGTCGTGGGGCTGATGGTGGCTTATGTGATCGGGCAGACAATTCCGCTGGCGTGGTTGCATAAGGTCTTCCGCGATTTGAGATTGAAAAAAGCCTGCGCATTTATTGACCGGATCGAGACAACGCCCCCTGCCGAACGGCAAGCCGCCCAACGTGCCTTGCTGCCTGCGTGGCTGGCAAAGCTGACGATTGACTACCGCTATGCGACGATTGGGCTGCTGCTGAACGTGCCCGGCACGTTTGCGATTGGCGGCGGTGGCGGCATCCTGATGGCCGCAGGTCTGTCGCGCCTGTTCAGTGGCTGGGCGATCTTCGTGACGCTGCTGGTGGCCACCCTGCCCGTCCCGCTGGTGGTTTGGGTGATGGGTGTGTCGGTGCTGGGTTAAGGCACTATGTCACCGACGCCTGAGCGAAATGGCCTGCACCAAATCGAAAAATGCCGCTACGCATAATCATTATGACGGTATTGGCCATTCCGATCCCCGTCGTTGCGCGGTAGCCTGTGGCTAACAATACAGGCGGCACCATGACCAAAGATCCTCTCGTTATTTTCACGCCTTCGGGCAAGCGCGGCAATTTTCCGGTTGGCACACCGATCCTGACGGCCGCGCGTCAGCTTGGCGTTGATCTGGATTCGGTCTGTGGTGGCCGTGGGATTTGCTCAAAGTGTCAGATTGCGCCGTCGTTCGGTCAGTTCTCGAAACACGGGGTGACGGTGGCGGACGATGCCTTGTCCGAGTGGAACAGCGTGGAACAGCGATACGACGACATTCGCGGCTTGGCCAAGGGGCGGCGTTTGGGCTGTCAGGCCAAGGTGCAAAAGGACGTAGTCATTGACGTGCCCGAGACCAGCCAAGTCCACAAACAGGTCGTGCGCAAACGTGCAGAGGCTCGCGATATCACGCTGAACCCTACCACGCGGCTGTATTACGTCGAAGTCGAAGAGCCGGACATGCACGACCCGTCTGGCGATCTAGAGCGCCTGATCGTGGCGCTGCGACGCGATTGGGATTTGCCCGACTTAGAGGCTGATTTGACGGTGCTGAAGGCGCTGCAACCTGCGCTGCGCAAGGGCCAATGGAAAGTCACTTGCGCCGTGCATCTGGGCGACGACACATTTGCGCCAAGGATCATGCAGGTCTGGCCCGGCTACTTTGAAGGCGCGATCTACGGGCTGGCCGTGGACCTTGGATCGACCACAATCGCGACCCACTTGTGCGACCTGCACAGCGGCGAAGTTGTGGCGTCTTCGGGCATTATGAACCCGCAAATCCGCTTTGGCGAAGACCTGATGAGCCGCGTCAGCTATTCGATGATGAACGCATCAGGCGCGGTTGAGATGACCACCGCCGTGCAAGAAGGCATGAACGCGTTGTTCACCCAGATCGCCTCTGAGGCGCAGATCGACCGTAACCAAATTATGGACGCGGTGTTTGTGTGTAACCCTGTGATGCACCACCTGTTTTTGGGCATCGACCCGTTTGAATTGGGGCAAGCGCCTTTTGCTTTGGCCACATCGGAATCCCTGTCGCTGCGCGCGATAGAGCTGAACCTCAACATCCACCCCGCCGCCCGCATCTACATCCTGCCCTGCATCGCGGGACACGTGGGCGCGGACGCGGCAGCGGTGGCATTGTCAGAGGCACCGGACAAGTCCGAAGACCTTGTGCTGGTTGTGGACGTGGGCACCAACGCGGAAATCCTGCTGGGCAACAAAGACAAGGTGCTGGCCTGTTCATCACCCACCGGACCCGCATTTGAAGGCGCACAGATCAGTAGCGGCCAACGGGCAGCACCGGGTGCGATTGAGCGGGTCGAGATTGATCCGGTGACAAAACTGCCGCGCTTCAAGGTGATCGGATCAGACCTGTGGTCCGACGATCCCGACTTCGCGAAAGAAACCGCAAGCACAGGCGTCACTGGCATTTGCGGGTCCGGCATCATCGAGATGGTCGCGGAAATGCGGATGGCGGGGATTGTGGACGCGCCCGGCTTGATCGGGACGGCAGAGCAAACCGGATCGCCGAACTGTTTCACCGATGGCCGCACGCAAAGCTACCTCGTGCATGATGGCACCGCGACAGGCGGGCCGAAAATCACGGTCACAAACCGCGACATCCGCGAAATCCAGATGGCCAAGGCGGCGCTCTATTCCGGCGCACGCTTGCTCATGGATAAATTCGGGGTCGATAACGTGGATCGCATCGTGCTTGCAGGGGCATTCGGGGCGCATATCTCGCCCAAACACGCGATGGTGCTGGGAATGATCCCAGACGCACCGCTGGACAAGGTCACATCGGCAGGCAACGCGGCAGGCACTGGGGCGCGGATCGCCCTGCTAAACCGCGACGCACGGGCCGAGATTGAGGACACAGTGCATAAAATCCACAAGATCGAAACCGCGATAGAACCGCGGTTCCAAGAGCATTTTGTGAACGCATCGGCCATTCCCAACGCGGTTGAACCATTCCCGATTTTAAACTCGATCGTCACGCTGCCCACCGCGACACATAACACGGGCGGCGGGGGTGAAGACGGCGGACGGCGGCGCAGGCGGCGGGGTTAATTCAGGGGCCTACATGAGGGGCCAAGCTGGCGGCGCGATGTACAATGAGGCCAGCCCCCAAACGCCACGTGTATTGGTATTGGGGGCCAGCCCCCAAACCCCCGGGATTTAAAGAGCCAAAGAAGCAAAAGGCCCTCGCCCGTCGTTATCGTCAGTGACCTGCGTCGTTTTCGCGTTGACGGCATTCGCGGGCTTAGCTATTTCAATCCTAGCGCGCGGGTATGGTGAAAAGGTATCACGAAAGCTTCCCAAGCTTCAGTTACGAGTTCGATTCTCGTTACCCGCTCCAATCCCTTCCCGCATCATCTTTGACCAAAGGAAGACACCATGTCAGACATTACTCGTATCGATTCCGGCCCACGCATGAGCCACGCTGTTGTTCACGGCGGGGTTGTTTATCTCGCGGGCCAAGTTGGCGTCGAAGGCGCCTCTGTGACAGAGCAAACAAAGGCTGTTCTCGACAAGATCGACGCCCTGCTGGAGAAAGCCGGCACAGACAAAACCAAAGTGCTGACAGCCCAAGTTTGGGTTGCCAATATCGCCACCGATTTTGCCGATATGAACGCTGTTTGGGACGCTTGGGTCGCCCCTGGTCACGCCCCTGCGCGCTGGACTGGTGAGGCGAAACTAGCCACGCCTGGTTACTCTGTCGAGATCATCGTCACAGCGGCTGTCTAAGGTGACACTCCCGTTTTTGACACCATTGACCGAGGACCAGTTGCGGGCGCAGGACGTGCCTGCGCCTTGGTCTTTCGGCATGGCTGACCGTGTGCGTTTTGGTGAAATCGATGTGCTTGGTCACGTCAACAACGCCGCTTATCTGCGCTGGTTCGAAAATCTACGGATTCACTATTTCGAGGTTTACGGGGTTGCGACCTACGACCATATCCCACCGAAAATTGTGTTGCGAAACATCAGCTTGGACTTCAAAGCTGAAGTAAAACTGAACGATACTTATGTGCTGACAGGCCGCACGGTCGAAATGCGCACGAGCAGTTTTACCATGCATTATGGCGTTTATGTGCGTGGTGTTTTGACAACCACAGGCACTGCCGTGATCGTCAATTTGAACCAAGACAACACGAAACGTCCCCTCGCCGACAGTTTGCGCAGCACCTTGGCGCTGCGCGATGGTACTGTGCAGCTTTAGACGCCGTGTTTTTGCAGAAAATCGACAAGGGCGGCGGTTGAGCCGTCCTTGTTATCAGTCCCCGCCGTGCCCTCGACAACGGGTTGCAATGCAGTGGCGAGTTCCTTGCCCAATTCAACGCCCCATTGGTCGTAGGAATTGATGCCCAGTACCACACCTTCGACGAACACACGGTGCTCATAAAGCGCGATCAGTTGGCCTAAGACAAACGGCGTCATCTGCGGATAAGCGATTGTCACCGATGGCCGATTTCCGGGGAAGACGCGGTGTTTAGCTTGGCGTTCCAGCTCGTCACCGTCGAATTTAACCGCGACCTTTGCACGGGCCTCGTCCAATGTGCGGCCTGTCATCAAAGCTTCGGATTGTGCAAGGCAATTGGCGACCAAAAGCTGATGTTGGTGGTGTAAATCGTCTTCGTGACCACGTGCCGCGACCAAGAACTCGCAAGGCACCACCCGCGTGCCTTGGTGGATCAATTGGTAGAACGCATGTTGGCCGTTGGTGCCCGGTTCGCCCCAAACAACAGGACCGGAATTGACCGTCAGATCAGCCCCGTCCATGCTAACGCCCTTGCCGTTGCTTTCCATCTCAAGTTGTTGAAGATAGGCCGGTAAGCGGTTGAGATTGTTATCATAAGGAAGAACAGCCCGCGTCGCATAGCCGCAAATCTGGTTGTGCCAGATGCCCACAACGGCGAGCAATGCAGGCAGATTTTCGGACCAATCTGCGGATTTGAAATGTACGTCCATGGCTTGGGCGCCGCGCAGGAATGACTTGAACGCATCCGCCCCAATGGCGATCATCAGCGACAGGCCAATCGGCCCCCACAACGAATAGCGACCGCCGACCCAATCTTCAAACCCGAACACCCGCTCTGGCGCGATGCCAAATGCTGCGGTTTTGTCTTCGGCGGTGGAAAGTGCCGCGAATTGTGCGCCCGTGTCGGTCACGACCTCGGCCATCCACGCTTGCGCCGTGCGGGCGTTGGTCATGGTTTCAATCGTGGTAAAGGTTTTCGACGCCACGATCACCAGCGTCGTTGCGGGGTCACATGTGCGTAAAACGCCAGCGATATCAGCCGGATCCACGTTGGAGACAAAATGGCAGCGCGGCTCGTTGTGATAAGGTGCAAGCGCATTCACTGCCATGGCAGGCCCAAGGTCAGAGCCGCCGATGCCGATATTGACCACATCCGTGATCTTGCCGCCCTGCCCTGTGAACGCACCGCTGCGCACGTCTTCTGCAAAGGCGGACATGTTGGCGAGCGTCCGCAACACATCGGGCATCACGTCTTTGCCGTTTACCATCACCGCGTCGCCATCAAGGTTGCGCAAAGCGGTGTGCAGCACGGCGCGGCCTTCGGTTTCGTTGATCGCCTCGCCTGCAAACATCGCGTCGCGCTTGGCGGTGACACCTGCGGTTTCGAGCAGATCAATCAGCAGATCGCGTCCGGTTTTGTCGATATTGGTCTTGGCGTAATCCAGACGCATATCGCTGGCTATGACGCTGAAATCATTGGCTCGGTCCGCGTCTACCAGTTCAATAAACTTGCGATCTGCGACCGTCGCGTGATGCTTTTTAAGTGCGTTCCACATGTCTTATGCCTTTGCCCAGTGGACCATTGTCCCTTGCAAGATTGCCGCAACTGGCGCGTCCTCTGGCATCATGCCGGACGCTTTTTCCAAAGCTGCGCGTTTCTCGTCGCCGATGATCACGATGTGCCGTCTGATCGCGCCATTCAGCACGCTGGCGGACAAGGTCACGCGCGGTTCAGGCGCACCGGGCGCGCGCATTGGCACTAAGGTGGCGTCAGTCGTTAATGCCTCGTTCAGCTTGTCGGCGCCGGGGAAAATGCTTGCGGTGTGCATGTCTGCGCCCATCCCGAGCAACATGACCGAGATCGGCAAGTGCGGCGCGATGGCGTCGGTGAGGCCCGGAATGCCCTCTTCTGGGGTCTCAAACGGCGCGTAAAGCGGCAGATATTCCGCCGCCGCGGCCTTTTCGATCAACAGCCGTTCCCGCAACAAGCGTGTGTTCGACCGGTCGGATGTTTCCGGCACCCAGCGTTCGTCCGTCAACAGCACGCTCACCCTTCCCCAGTCCAAATCGACGCCACAGAGCGCGTCGAAAATCGGACCCGGTGTGGTGCCGCCCGGCACGGCAAATGACGCGCGGTCGTGGGTCAGCAATGCGTTTTTCAACTCGCCCGCCAAGACGTTGGCCAAGTCGATCATCATCATTTCTGCGTCAGGGTATTCGGTGAATTCCATCGGTCTATCCTTTGATTTCACGCCATTTTCTGCCGTCACGGTGCAGCAGCATCAAGGCGTCGTCAGGCCCGCTTGATCCGGCGGAATAGGTTTTAGGCACGTCGTTGCGCGCTTCCCAGCCTTCAATGATTGGGTCGGTCCAACCCCATGCGGCTTCGACTTCGTCGCCACGCATAAACAAAGTCTGGTTGCCGCGAATGACATCCATAATCAGGCGCTCGTAGGCGTCCGTGACCTCGACATCCGAGTCGCCAAGCGCCTCTGCGAAGGTCATATCAAGCGGCACGTTAACCAAGCGCATACCGCCCGGACCCGGTTCCTTGATTGTCACCTGAAGGTCGATGCCTTCGTTGGGTTGCAGGTGGATTGCGAGAATATTCTGCTGCTCTTCTTGGCCCTCAAAAATCGAGTGGCCAAGAGGTTTGAACACAACAGCAATTTCAGAGGTCCGCGCCTTAAGCCGCTTGCCGGTCCGCAGGTAAAACGGCACGCCGGACCAGCGCCAGTTCGAAATGTGGCACTTCATCGCGACAAAGCTTTCGGTGTGGCTGCGCGGGTTTTCCGCGTCCTCGCGATAGCTGGGTCCGTTCGCGCTATTTTCGTATTGCCCGCGCACGATGTGGTGCGGCATAATCGGCTCTAACGCACGGATAACTTTGAGTTTTTCGTCACGGACCTCATCCGCGCCAAATTGCGACGGTGGTTCCATTGCAATCAAGCAGAGCAACTGCATGAGGTGATTTTGCACCATATCACGCATCGCACCGGACTTGTCGTAATATGAACCACGCCCGCCAACACCGACGGTTTCAGCGACCGTAATCTGGATGTGATCGACGTAATGGTTGTTCCAAAGCGGCTCGAACAGCACGTTGCCAAAGCGGACAGCCATCAAGTTCTGAACGGTTTCTTTACCAAGATAATGGTCAATGCGGTAAATCTGGCCTTCGTCGAAATGTAGCGCCAGCACGTCGTTCAGTTTGCGCGCACTTTCCAGATCGCGGCCAAACGGCTTTTCGACCACAATCCTGCTGGTTGCTGACGCGATTTTGTGGCGGTGCAGGCGTTCTGCCAAATCGCCGAACAAAGACGGCGCGACCGAGAAATAGAAAGCTTGGACAACGTCGTTGCGGACCAATTCAGCCAGTTCGACCCAACCACCCTCGCCTTTTGCGTCAATTGGCACATATTCAATCTGCGCCAAAAATGCGTCTAAGCCGTTGCTGTCTTGGGATTCTTCGCCGCCAAATTCCAAAATCGCTTCTTTGATCATGGTGCGGTAGCCGTCGGAATCGATGTCAGAGCGTGCAGCCCCGATGATCCGCGATTCAACTGGCATTTGCCCTGACAAATATCGCCGGAACAAGCCGGGTAGAATTTTTCGACGGGCTAGGTCCCCTGTCCCACCAAAGATGACAAGATCAAAATCCTCGACCGGAATCACGCGCGCGACCATAGTATGCCCTTTTCAATTTCCGTTAGCGCTAACGTGTTCCGTTTAGCCGCCACTTGATGTGAAGTCTAGCAATCACTGTTACGAGCATCGCTGTTTTCGGTATCATCGACCCTAAGCCTTTGATTTCATTAAAACGACAGCCTTTTGACGGGTCATCGCGTTTTGGTCAGGTTAGCATCAATCTTCCCGATGTGGCAAACGCCAACCCTCCTGAGCCACCCGAATTTGGTTAATTTCTGCTGATATCTTGGCTTTGTACCGCGCGGTACATAGGTGAGCGGAAAGGAACTCGTTATGCAAAAATTCTCACTTCTCGATCTGTCGCCCATCCCCGAAGGCAAAACCGCAGCCGACGCGCTTGCGAATACCGCGGACTTGGCCGTGGCCGCTGAAAATGCTGGCTATCACCGTTTTTGGTTGGCCGAACATCACAACATGCCCGGAATTGCTAGCGCCGCCACGTCTGTTGTGATCGGTCATGTCGCGGCTGCAACCAAAACGATCCGCGTTGGTGCGGGCGGTATTATGTTGCCGAACCACGCCCCGCTGATGATCGCAGAGCAATTCGGGACGCTGGCGACGCTATTCCCTGACCGGATTGATCTGGGATTGGGCCGCGCACCCGGCACGGACATGGCGACCGCGCGGGCATTGCGGCGACACATGGCGCCGGACGATACGTTCCCAGATGATGTGCAAGAATTGATTGGTTATCTCCAAGATCCAACGGGCGCTGCGGCTGTTCGTGCGGTTCCGGGCGAAGGGACAAATGTCCCTGTTTGGATCCTTGGGTCCAGCCTCTATGGTGCGCAGCTCGCCGCGTATCTTGGGTTGCCCTATGCGTTCGCGTCGCATTTTGCGCCGGATATGTTGGAACAGGCGATTTCAATTTACCGCTCGACCTTCAAACCGTCAGCGACATTGGCCAAGCCGTATGTGATGGTTGCGGCTGGCGTTTGTGCCGCAGAAACCGAGGCCGAAGCAGATTACCTGCGGTCGTCGCAATACCTCGCGTTTGCGAATTTACGTACTGGTAAGGCTGGAAAATTACCGTTGCCCGTTGAGAATGTCGAAACGCAAATACCGCCGCAGGTCCTTGCACAGGTCAAACATGCGTTGTCATGTTCCGCATCAGGCACCGCCGATATGGTTCATGCGCAGTTGAAAGGCTTGATCGCCAAATATCAGCCTGATGAATTGATGGTGACGGGTATGATCCACGATCCGGCGGCGCGGATACGGTCGTTTGATATCGCGGCCAAAGCGTTGAACGACCTGCAGGCCTAATTGTGGGCTAGGATTTTCCGGTACTGGCGTGGATTGACACGATTTATGCTTCGAGTTCCGCATCCCAGTACAGGAAATCCAACCAGCTTTTGTGCAAGTGGTTTGGTGGGAATTTGCGTCCGTTGTTTTGTAGCTGACCTGTTTCCGGTTGGCGCGGCGGTTTGCGTAGTTTCATGCCCATTTGTTTCAGGCTTTTTGACCCTTTGCGCAGATTGCATGGGCTACATGCGGCGACCACGTTTTGCCATGATGTAATGCCACCGCTGGCCCGTGGAATCACGTGATCGAAGGTTAAATCGCCTTTGCTGCCGCAATATTGGCACCGGAATTCATCGCGCAAGAATAGGTTAAAGCGGGTGAAGGCCACCGTCCGTTGTGGTTTCACATAGTCGCGTAGCACGACCACCGACGGAATTTTGATTTCGGTAGAAGGGCTGTGCACCACTTCTTCGTATTCCGCGATGATATCCACGCGGTCGAGCCACGCTGCTTTTACCGCGTCTTGCCAAGGCCATAGCGACAGTGGGTAATAGGATAACGGCCTGTAATCGGCATTCAGCACAAGCGCCGGAAAATGCTTGAGGTCCGCTGCATCACGCACAAAGTTGGTTCGAAAGTCGCCGTTCATGGTCAAAATCATCCCTGCTCTGTCGCCCGGAGGTGCAGAGCGGGAGCCCCGCTCCGGCCGCATATCAAAACTATATCTAGTGTTTTCCAAAGGGCAACGCCCAATTGATCATCCAGATATCACACGCATGATCGCAGTTGGTGACAGTGTTATGACGCGTGGTTAACCGACGGCACGCCGGATCGCGGATTTTTGCGGATCAGGGGACGCTAGGTCGCGGGAAAGTCCCATCGCATATTGTTTTCGCCCGCCCGCTTTGGCCTGATAAAGCGCGATGTCAGCCGTGTGAAACGCCCGTCGCGTTTCTAAATCGTACCCCACCTGCGTTATACCCGCAGAGGCCGTGATCCTGATACTGTCATGGCCGTCAATCGGCACATCAATGCCGTTACAGATCGTCGTGACCATCGCCTGAACCGCAGCCAAGTCGGTATTTACGAACAAAATGCCGAATTCCTCGCCGCCAAGGCGCGCACAACGTCCCCCATCGGGCAGAACAGCGCGCATGTGCTGCGCCATAGCGACCAGACAATCATCGCCAACGTCGTGCCCAAAGGTATCATTGACCCCCTTAAACTCGTCCAAATCCAGCAGGACAAGCGTATGCCCCCGTTTCAGATGGGCCGGAAGATGATCCATAAACCAACGCCTATTGGGCAATTGCGTCAGTTGATCGGTTGTGGCCTGCAAATACAGACATTGTTGCAGCGTATTCAGATACTGGATCAAAAACAGTGCTAAAATGCTCATCGGCAACGCCGTGAACGTGGCCGTTTTAAGGTTGTATGCAAAGGTATTTGCATCCGCGACGCCGAATGACAGCACCGCCCGCGTGTGGTTCATGGCCCCACATAACACCACAAAGAAAACAAGCTTGAAAAGGAAATCAAGCTTGTTCCGAGGTGCAATAATCTTGACGAACCGTTGCATGTGCACACCTTAAAAGATCAACGCAGGTATAGCGCACATAGATTTCGTTTCCGTTAACTCACGCCAAGCCGTTCTTGCATAAATGCCAAGGCGACTTGCAGCCCGTCGGGTGCGATGCCGTGGCCTGTGCCTTTCATGACGTGGGCGTAGACTTCTTTCCATCCGGCTGCTTGCAAGGCTTCGGCGGCTTCGGGCAGTGATTGCGGCGGTAGTACGTCGTCTTGGTCACCGTGGATCAGTAGCACGGGCGGTTTGCATTGTACTTCGTCGATCAGCAATTCAGGCTCTAACAGGCGACCGGAAAAGGCCGTGATCCCTGCCACGGCATCTTCGCGGCGTGGCAGCACATGCAGCGCCATCATTGTGCCTTGGCTAAAGCCGAGCACCATGACTTGTTCTGGCAGCAAGTCTTCATCGACCATCACACCGTCGAGAAATGCGTTCAAATCAGCTGCCGCGTTTTCCAGACCTGCCTTGGATTCTTCCTCAGATGATCCGTCGATCCACGGAATCGGGAACCACTGGAAACCCATTGGCGATCCTGCGCAATCTTCTGGCGCGTCGGGCGATAGGAACAGTGTGTCTGGCAGATGTTCGGCCAATGGATCGGCCAGCCCCAAAAGGTCGGCTCCATTGGCCCCGTAGCCGTGCAAGAAAACAACCGCTGATCTGATTTCGCCTGAAACCGGCTCGCGCCGTCCTGCTGTAAGTGCCCGTGTCATCTGATGCCGTCCCTTTGTTTGATGTCTGCGTAATACGCCCATAGCAGCCGTGCCGCAACCGATCGCCAAGGCGTCCACGCGGCCGCCATTTTGCGCAGGTCTTTTTCCTTTGGGCGCTCTGGTAGTGCGAACAGATCTTGTGCTGCGATTTGCAGAGCTAAGTCCCCTGCCGCGAAAATATCAGGCCGCCCAAGCGAGAATTTCGCGTAGATTTCAGCGGTCCACAGCCCGATGCCTTTGACTGCCGTGAGCGTTTTTATCACCTCCGCATCCGGCAAGTCGCGCAGGCCCGCGTAGTCGATCTGCGCCTTGGCGAGCTCATGAGCATAAAGCGCCTTTTGACGGCTGAGCCCTAAGGCGCGTAGGTCGTCGGGCGTCGCGGTCACCACGTTTTCGGGCTGATCCATCCCCGCCTCTACCATCCGCGCCCATGTTGCATTGGCCGAGGCCACACTGACTTGCTGGCCAAGGATCGCGGACATGACTTGACCAAAGCCTTCGGGTCTGAGGCGCAGGGGTAATGGGCTGAGCATTTCTGCGACATCGGCAAAGCGCGGCTCGATTTTGCATAATGCCCCTAGCCCCGCCGCCACATCTGCATCGCATGTAATGATCAAAGTGCTGCAGCCCACGCCAGCGCGTCATCCACAGTTTCAACTTTGGGGCCATCCGGCATTGGCGGTCTACGGATCATCAGCACGGGGATATTCAAGTCACGGGCCGCCACGAGTTTCGTGCGACTACGTTCGCCGCCTGCATTTTTAACCACCAGCCAATCAACGCCAAGCCGTTTAAACAAAGCGACTTCATCCGCAACAGGAAACGGTGGTCGCCCAACTAGGAATTCCCCACCGGCAAAGGGGAACGGCCCCGTCGGCGGATCAATCTGGCGGCAAATAATCCGGCAATCCGCGACATTTGCAAAGCGGTCCAGTGTTTGCCGTCCGGTGCCTAAAAAGACCGTTTGCCCCGCGATGAAATGCGCAGCGGCGTCTTCTTCGCGGTCGATCTGCGTCCAGTTATCGCCCGCCTCTGGTGTCCATGTGGGGCGTAGGAATTGGATATAAGGAAGGTTCGACTCTGCGCAAATCTGCGCCGTGCGGTCTGTGATCTGATGCGCAAACGGATGGGTCGCGTCAAGCACGGCTGTGATCCCCGCCTCTGCCAGATAGCTGCGAAAACCGTCAGCGCCGCCAAAACCACCGATGCGGGTTTCCAATGCCAATGGTTTGGGTGCGCGTGTGGCCCCAGCCAGCGATGCAATCGCGGTGACACCCGCGTCCGCGAGGCCGCGTGCGATGTCCTTGGCCTCGCCCGTGCCTGCCAGCAAAAGCAGCGTCATAGACCGGCCCGCCCGATAATGGCACCCGCGCGGTCGATCACGACGATGTCAAATTGCATAGCAGGGTATGCAGATTGGACGCGGGTTAAGGCTAAATCTGCGATCGCTTTTGCCAATGGTGGGCCTGCGATTGTGTATGCCTCTAACACGGTATTGGCGTCTTTTAACGCGGGTATGCCTGCCATGTCGGCCAGCGCTGCGAAATCCACCTGAGACCGCGACGAATGTAGATCAACGGCCCCTTGCGCGAGTTTGGTCAGTTTGCCGATTCCACCGCCGATCGTGACGCGTTCGATTGGGTTTTTGTTGAGGTATTTCAACATCCCCCCCGCGAAATCCCCCATATCCAGCATGGCGTGATCGGGTAGATCATAGAGCTTTTGCACAGTGGTCTCGGACGTCGCACCGGTGCAGCCTGCGACATGGGTCACGCCGCCAGCACGGGCCACATCAATACCGCGATGGATCGACGCGATCCACGCGGCACAGGAAAACGGGCGCACGATACCAGTAGTGCCAAGGATCGAAAGCCCGCCTTTGATCCCCAGCCGCGGGTTCCATGTTTTCTCGGCAATGACCGCTCCATTGGGCACAGAAATCTCGATACAAACATCAGGGGTCGCGGCATAATCTGCGGCGACCTCGCCCACCACATCATCCATCATCGCACGGGGCACAGGGTTTATCGCGGCCTCGCCCACGGCAATCGGCAGCCCCGCTTTGGTCACGATGCCCACGCCGTCGCCCGCACGAAACTGAACGCCGCCGTCAGAGACCGACACCTTGGCGATAATCAATGCGCCATGCGTCACGTCGGGATCGTCGCCTGCGTCTTTGGTGATGCCAACCGACACCCAACCGTCACCGCGATCTGAGATCGTGATCGGGGTCTCGAACACCTCGCCCTTGGGCAAAACAATCGACACACGGTCAGGAACGTCACCACCCCATAGCCCGATCAACGCGGCCTTAGTGGCAGCCGTCGCACAAGCCCCTGTGGTCCAGCCACGGCGCAACTCTCCCTTGGGTTTGCGTGTCATGCGCGCACTATAATCCGGCAAGCCCATGACGCCAATGCGCAAATAGAGGTCGCTTGATCTCTTTCCAAAACTGCAGCGTCACGGCATAAGCGGCGTATGACACAGACAATTTCCCTGCCCGCCCACGAATGGCCGCAACTTGAACCCGGATGGGTGTGGCTTTGTGGTGCCGGACCGGGTGATCCGGGGTTGCTGACGTTGCATGCACTGAACGCGCTGCGCCAAGCGGATGTGGTGATTTATGACGCGTTAGTGCAAGAGGCGATCCTTGATTGGGCCCCGCAAGCCGAGCACATCTACGCAGGCAAACGCGGCGGAAAACCGTCCGCAGTGCAACGCGATATTTCGCTGCAATTGGTGGAATTAGCCCGCGCTGGCAAACGTGTGCTGCGCCTCAAAGGCGGTGATCCGTTTGTATTCGGGCGTGGTGGCGAAGAAGCCCAAACCCTCGTCCAACATAACGTCCCCGTCCGTATCATTCCGGGCATTTCAGCGGGTATCGGCGGCTTGGCCTACGCCGGAATTCCAGTAACACACCGCGACGTGAACCAGTCGGTCACGTTCATCACCGGACACGACCAATCGGGTAACGCGACTGGATCACTGAACTGGCAAGCGATCAGCGATGGATCGCAAGTGTTGGTGATCTATATGGGCATGAAACATATCGCGCAGATCAGCGCGAAACTGATTTCAGCGGGACGCCCAAAATCCGAACCTGTCGCCGTGGTAACAAGTGCGACGACCACAGAGCAACGGGTGTTAGAGACAACACTTGGGAGCATCGTGGACGACATCGCGACGTCCCGAATGGAGCCGCCCGCGATCATCTGCGTCGGCGCATCCGTCTTGATGCGGCAAGTGTTGGACTGGCAAGGCATGGCCGCAGGCATCCCGCCGCGCAACCTCGATCCATTGGGGCGCGGTAAACCAGCCGAGTCCCCCTCGTGAGGTACGACCAAATTTTCGCGAAAATTTGTACGATTTTTCTAGAAAAATCGGCCCCCGTCGCCAGATGAGTTTTCTGATTGCAGCCCCCGCGTCCGGCTCTGGCAAAACCACAATCACGCTTGGCCTGCTGCGTGCATTGTCCCAAGATGGCATCACCCTGCGCGGCGCAAAGTCCGGCCCTGATTACATCGATCCACGGTTTCACGAAGCCGCTTGCGGTCAGCCCTGCCTGAACCTTGATGCTTGGGCGATGTCAGCGGATCGCATCCAATCTCTCGCCAGCGGATCGCCCTTGATCGTTGAAGGTGCCATGGGCTTGTTCGACGGTGCGCCGCCTGACGGCAAAGGCGCCTGCGCCGATCTGGCCCGCCAGTTGAACTTGCCTGTGGTCTTGGTCGTTGATGCGTCGCGCATGGCGCAATCCATCGCGCCCATCGTCAAAGGGTTCGCGATCCATGATCCCAGCATCACCATCGCGGGCGTGATCCTGAACAAAGTGGGCTCGCCGCGCCATGAGGCCATGCTGCGCCACGCCTTGCGCGACACGGGCATTTCCGTCATCGGTGCGATCCCGCGTAACACGGCGCTCGTTCAACCGTCGCGCCACCTCGGTCTTGTCCAAGCCCAAGAACGTCCCGATCTTGACCGATATTTATCGCAAGCCGCTGACATCGTGCGCGAGCATCTCGATCTGACTTTGCTGCCCAAGCTGTCGCCGCTGAGCGGAGCCCCCACCACACGGATCACGCCGCCGGCACAGTCCATCGCAATCGCACGCGATGCGGCTTTTGCATTCGCCTATCCGCATCTGTTGGATGACTGGCAATCTGCTGGGGCAACTATCCAGACGTTCTCGCCGCTCGCCAATGATCCTGTCCCCGCCGCTGACCTGATCTACCTGCCAGGCGGCTACCCCGAATTGCACGCAGCGCGATTGGCCAGCAACACACGTTTTCTGACCAGCCTCCAGACTGCCGCTAAAACCACCGACATCTACGGCGAATGCGGTGGCTACATGGCGCTGGGCGAAACGTTAACCGACGCCGATGGCCACCGCCACAAAATGGCGGGACTGCTCGCGCTCAACACGTCGTTTGCAAAACGCAAACTCCACCTCGGCTACCGCAGCATCACCGCATCCACTGGCCCCTTCGCCGGATCATGGACCGCGCACGAATTCCATTACGCGACAACCACGTCCGCCACAGGCCAATCGTTGTTCCAAGCGCAAGATGCAATGGGCGACACGCTCGCCGATATGGGTCTGATATCCGGCCGTGTCAGCGGGTCGTTTGCCCATATCATTGACCGCGCGTAACGCGGCCTCTGGACACCACCCAATCTCAAGTCTAACGAATATCGCATGACAGATATTTCCGATAGCCGCGCCAAGCGTAACGTAGCCGTTCTGGTAATTGCCCAAGCAATTTTGGGCGCACAGATGCCGATGATCTTCGTGATTGGCGGGCTTGCGGGCAGTATGCTGACGTCAAACCCGTGTTTGGCGACGCTGCCGATTTCGTTCATTGTGTTTGGCTCAATGACCACTGCGCCGTGGATCAGTCCGCTGATGCAGCGCCGCGGCCGACGGTTCGGGTTTATCATCGGGGCGCTGGGCGGTGCATCGGGTGCGGCGGTCGCGGCCTACGGTCTATATACACAGTCGTTCATGATCCTGCTGATTGGGTCATACCTCACGGGTATTTACATGTCCGCACAGGGTTTTTACCGTTTCGCAGCCGCAGATAGCGCGTCAGATACGTTTCGCCCCAAAGCGATTTCCTACGTCATGGCAGGCGGCCTCATGTCGGCGATTTTCGGGCCGCAGTTGAACAAACTGGTCAGTGATCTCTACGTTGTCCCGTTCCTCGGCACTTACATCGCAATCATCTTTTTGAACCTCTTCGGCTTGCTTCTGTTCTTTGGGCTTGATCTGCCCAAGGGCACCAATAGCACGCCCTCTGTGGCCATCGTCAAAGGCCGCTCGCGCCGCGACCTTTTGCGTGATCCGCGCATCGTCGTGGCGATCATCTGCGGCATGGTCAGCTATTCGCTGATGAACCTCGTGATGACCTCAACACCGCTGGCTGTTGTCGGCTGCGGCTTCACAGCATCGGACGCAAATGACATCGTTTCTGCGCATGTGCTGGCGATGTTTGCACCGTCCTTCTTTACAGGCCACCTGATTGCGAAATTCGGGGTCGAAAAGATCATCGGCACGGGCCTCGTGATCCTCGCCGGAGCCGGATCTGCCTCGCTCTTTGGCATTGAAATTGGCGGCGGCGATCCCGCCCTCTGGAGCTTCTATCTCGGGCTCATCCTGCTGGGCCTCGGTTGGAACTTTGGCTTCATCGGCGCAACATCCATGCTGGCCGAGGCCCACCGTCCAGAAGAACGCGGCGTTGTGCAAGGCATGAACGATATGCTGGTGTTCGGTTTTGTGACCATCGCGTCCATCGCATCAGGTGGCTTGATGAACTGCTCTGGCGGCACACCCGTCGAAGGCTGGACCGCGGTCAACTATGCAATGGTGCCGTTCTTGCTATTGGCGGCAGGGTCGCTGGGCTGGCTGGCGTTGCGCGGCAAGCAGCGGATCGACTGATCTACCAGCGGCCCACAAGGCTACGCCAAACCAAGCTGCCTTTCTTGCGAAAGTCCGACAGCCCAAGACTGCCGTCCACAACACGGCGCGGATCAGCAATCGCCTGACGCAAAATCGGGGCGGTCATCCATGCCGCCCGTAGCGCGGGCACGGCATCACCAAACCGCACTGCTTTGTGCGTATTCAGCAGCTTGAGCCCCCGTTCGGCCCGCGCAATCAAAACATCACTGTCCAGATCATCCGCCGCTACACGCTTGTGCCCCACCAAATCCGGCACGGCACGGAGCCAGAGCGCAATGCCCATCGCCTCGCCAACATCCGTGGCCGCGGCATCATCCACACCACAAGCGGCAGCCGACAACCCCATCAAATGCCCCGCCGTGCGCCGCAAATAAACGTCCAGATCAAAGCCAACCTGACCCGCGTCGTTGGGATAAATATCAAACCTGCGGGCAGCAATCATCTGATCCAACACCTCCGCGTCCAAACCAGCCTCTGCAATCAATCCCGCCAACGGTGCCGCAACCTCATGCGCCCGCACCGCCTTGCCAGCGACAGCATCTGCCACAACATCACGCCAGAACTGCAACCGCATCTCAGCGATCATCGGCTCTTTGGTCACAAAGGGCGCCTTTGCGACTTCTAAATTCAGCGCATACAGCACAAATAACCGCGCCCGCACATCGACAGGAGCCGCCATCGCCGCCAGAAACCGTTCAGGATCACCCGCTTCAACCAGCGCCGCACAGGCGTTTACGGATTGGGCATCTAAAGACATGTCCGCCCCTTCATTTCGCCTAAACAACTCAAATCTCAGACATCCGCATCACGCACCAACTTCCAATTGATCGCATCCAGCAGCGCCTCGAACGACGCATCCACAATGTTCGCAGACACCCCCACGGTGGACCAGCGTTTGCCCTGCCCGTCTTCGCTGTCGATAATAACGCGGGTGACGGCTTCGGTGCCGCCGTTGGTGATCCGCACTTTGAAATCGACCAAACGCATGTCGTCGATGATGTGCTGATATTTGCCTAAATCCTTGCTCAACGCGCGGTTCAGCGCGTTGACTGGACCCTGATCCGATCCGTCCTCGCCCAAGCTATCGGACACGTTCAGTACCTTGTCGCCGTCGATCTTAACCACAACCACGGCTTCGGACAGCGACACCATCTGACCGCGTTTGTTGCGGCGGCGTTCGACCGTGACGCGGTAGCGTTTGACCTCAAAGAATGATGGCAATTGGTTTAGCTCTTCGCGGGCCAACAGCTCAAAGCTCGCCTGTGCCGTATCGTATGAATAGCCCCGCGCCTCTTGTTCTTTGATCCGGTCCAGAATGCGTGTCAGCGCCGGATCGCCTTTTTCCACGACTAGCCCTGCGTCGGTCAACCGCTTGCGCAGGTTCGACTGACCCGCTTGGTTCGACATCGGCACGATACGGGTGTTGCCGACCAGTGCGGGGTCGATGTGTTCGTATGTCGTGGGATTTTTCAGAATCGCACTCGCATGCAGTCCCGCTTTGTGCGCAAAGGCCGAAGCCCCTACAAAAGCGGCCTGTTTCGCGGGCACACGATTCAATATATCGTCCAAGCTGCGCGACACTTTGCGCAGACCCTTGAGCGCATCGCGCGTCACACCCGTCTCGAACAGGCTCGCAAACGGTTCTTTCAACAACAACGTCGGAATGATCGCCGTCAGGTTCGCATTGCCGCAGCGTTCGCCAAGGCCGTTCAATGTGCCTTGCACCTGCCTCACGCCGGCCAAAACAGCGGCCAGCGATCCCGCCACCGCTTGTTCCGTATCGTTATGCGTGTGGATGCCCAGATGATCGCCCGGAATGCCGCTCGCGATCACTTCGCCAATAATCCGGCTGATCTCGGCAGGTTGCGTGCCACCATTTGTGTCGCACAGCACAATCCAGCGACAGCCCGCATCATACGCGGCGTGAATAGCCTCAAGCGCGTAATCACGGTTTGTCTTATACCCGTCAAAGAAGTGTTCCGCATCAAACAAAGCCTCGCGCCCCTGCCCCACAATATGCTGAAAACTGCCCGACACATTCTCGGTATTCTCGGCCAATGTAATGCCAAGCGCGTCGGTCACATGAAATGCGCTCGACTTGCCCACCAGACAAATTGCAGGCGTATTTGCATTCATCACAGCGGCCAGAACATCGTCGTTTTCCGCAGAGCGTCCGGCCCGTTTGGTCATCCCAAACGCGGTCATCGTCGCGCGGGTTTTGGGGGCCGCATCGAAAAAGTCGCTATCCGTCGGGTTCGCCCCCGGCCAGCCGCCCTCAATATAATCGACACCAAGCGCGTCGAGCATCTCGGCAATGCGCTGCTTTTCAGCGGTCGAGAACTGGACGCCCTGCGTTTGCTGGCCATCGCGCAACGTGGTGTCGTACAGATACAGGCGTTCTTTGGTCATAGGCATTGGCCTCCCACACCGAATTTTCGCGAAAATTCGCCCGATTTTTCGCGAAAAATCGTCATAACAACCCCTCCAGCTTCGCAGGATCAAAATCAGGCTCAAATTTATACATTTGGCCTTTTTGCGCGGTATCCGTCAGAATAACCCCTGCCTCTAAAAGCTGATCCCTCAATCGGTCAGCTTTTTCATAATCTTTCATTTGTTTAGCATCGTTGCGGAGCCGAATAATCTCACCAATGATAACCTCAGCTCTTGCATGGCTTTCTTGGACTTCTTTCCGTTTGGCATTCTCTAAATCAGAGAGGTTAGATTGAGATACGATCTTGGGCAAAAGACCTAACAATTTGAGAGAGGCTGCAAACGCGACAAATTTACTCGTGTCTTTCTTGGCTTCCTTGAAAATTACATGCAATCTAGCGATAGCGAGTGGAGTGTTCAGATCATCCGACAAGGCAGAAACAACTTCAGCATCGGCGTCTTCAATCTTTATTCTCTCAGGTTGATAATCAATTAAATTCAAGCCCGATTGTGTTGCCCACTTATTTAACGTCGTTTCCGCATTTTCTTTCTTTTCCGCAGTCCAGTCCATTGGTTTGCGGTAATGCGTCGATAGCATCACAAAGCGTATCACTAGGCCCGAGACACCCTGCTCCAGCAGATCGCGGACCGTAAAGAAATTGCCCAGCGACTTTGACATCTTCTTGCCCTCGACCTGTAGCATCTCGTTGTGCAGCCAGTAGTTCGCGAACCCATGTCCCGCGCATTTTGACTGCGCGATCTCGTTCTCGTGGTGCGGGAATTGCAGGTCGTTGCCGCCGCCGTGGATGTCAAAACGATCCCCCAGCAATTCATAGGCCATCGCGGAACATTCAATATGCCAGCCCGGACGCCCACGGCCCCACGGGCTATCCCAACCGGGTTGGTCGTCCGTTGACGGTTTCCACAGCACAAAATCCATCGGATTGCGCTTGTAGGGTGCCACTTCGACCCGCGCACCCGCGATCATGTCATCGACGCTACGGCCCGACAGTGCACCGTATTCTGTATAGCTTTCCACCGCGAATAGCGCGTGACCTTCGGCCTCGTAGGCATGCCCCTTGGCGATCAAATCCTCGATCATCGCGATCATCGGTGCGATCCACTGCGTCGCGCGTGGCATCGCGCGTTGATGGTCCACACCCTTGATCGACGGTTCTAACGCCCCAATCGCCGCCATATCATCCAGATACCACTGCGTCGTCTCTGCAGTGATCTCACCGATTGACCGCCCGCTTTGCGCAGCCCTAGCGTTGATCTTATCATCTACGTCAGTGAAATTACGCACATAGGTCACATGTTCCGCACCATACTCGTGTCGCAGCAGACGGTACAAAATATCAAACACCAACACAGGCCGCGCATTACCCAGATGCGCCCGATCATAGACCGTTGGTCCACAGACATACATCCGCACATCGTCAGGATTAATCGGGACAAAGTCCTCTTTGCGGCGGGTCGCGGTGTTGTGCAGTTTGATCGTCATATCTTCACCTATCTTGGCCCACACACGGGCAAACGGTTTTCGCCTGCGGGCATAACGACTTCAAGGATCAGATGAAACGTGAAAGAGCAGCCCGCGACGAAGTCAGCAGGAAATAATAATACAGCAAATAATGATGCGGTGGCTCTTCATAGCGCAATGACTAGCAGGAGGTCCGCACCTCGTCTAGTGTTTCGTCACACACCACAGGATGCAGCCCATGACACGCGATGACATCGACGCACTTTGCAAAACCCACGCGGGCGCCACCGCCGCCGATCCGACGACTGAACTGGATAGCTGGAAGGTCGGCGGCAAGATGTTCGTCTGCTTTGGCGACCGTATCGACGGGTTCTGCACCAAGACTGACAGCATCGAGACAGCACAGATGCTGATCGACGCAGGTGCCGCGACCAAAGCCCCCTATTTCCATAAATCATGGGTATTGGTCAGCATGGACGTGGACAGCGATGAGGCCGCGCACCGTATCGCAACCTCGTATGATATTGTCCGCAAGGGCCTGACCAAGCGTGTGCGTGACGCGCTGTAGCCCGCTTTTCCGTCAATGCTTGGCGCATATCTGCACGGCGGATGACAGGAACCCAGCCGCATCACCCAAGGTTGCAACGGCGCCGGCATCGCCAAACATTGCGACGTGCTGGCGTCGCTTGTCGATCATAGAGCCTGCGAGACGGTTCACACCCGCCCCGCCACCGATCAATAGGCGGTAAACGTCCTATATTTGTGCAGGAGTTGCCCTAGTTGCCGCATCGTTTATCTCGACTTGCGCACGGCACGGCGCTAGCGTCGTGACATGCACATATTTCAGAATCCTGCTGGTGACGGCACCATCTATTTCGACAACCTTCTCGCGCCAGAGAATATTCCTGTCGCCTACGATCCCGTTGCACGGGAATTCGTGGCCGAAGCTCTGTTCTGCAAAAACCGCGAATTGATCGGCTGCAACTGGGTGGCCACTGGCCCCGATGCGCTGTGCGTGTCCTGCGCCATGACCGCGATGTCGCCAGACGCGTCTCTGCCCGATGCCGTCGAGAACTGGGGCAAGACCGAAGAAGCCAAACGCTGGGTGCTGGATAACCTGCGCCAATGGGGGTGGTTTACCGACACAGACACAGGCGCACGCCCGATTTTCCACATGCTTGCCGAAGGTGTGAAGCCTGTCGTCATGGGGCATCACACGGGTGTCGTGACTATCAACATCGACGAATCCGATCCTGTACTGCGGGCCGAGCGCCGCGAAGACTTGGGCGAAAACTACCGCACGATGATCGGCCATATGCGCCATGAGATTGCACATATGTTGTGGTGGCGTCTAAGCATCTCGACGACATTCCTGACAGAATTTCGGGCTTTGTTCGGTGACGAACAGGCGGATTACGGCGTTGCGTTGAAAAAGCATTACGCCGACGGCCCGCCTTTGGATTGGCAGGACAGCTATCTGACGCCCTATGCCTCGTCCCATCCGCATGAAGATTGGGCTGAAACCACCGCCCACATGCTGCATTTGATCGACATCGCCGATAGCTTTCTGGCGACGAACCTGTCTGCCCCGCATGCGCCCAAAGGCGGCTGGGACCCCTATAAGGAACCCAACGGGGACAAGCTGACGACCTTTGCCGCCGAGTTGACGATCAAAATTAATCACGTGAACAGGTCGATGGGGTTGGCCGATCTCTATCCCTTCGTGTTGACCGATAAGTCGCGTAAAAAACTGTCGTTTGTGCATCGCTGGTTGTTCCAAGGCCCGTAGTCGCGGCGTTCCAACACCTGCTTGACAATACCCTGCCGCCAAGGCCCATTGGCGGCATGCAAGTATCAAATAGACTCAATACAATTAACGGCACTGGCGACGACGGTTGGGGGCTTTTCAATCGGTCCCGCAAGATGATCGCGGATGGCGTTAAAATCACGGAACTGACAATCGGCGAACATGATATTCGCACCGATGCCAGTATCTTAGACGCAATGCACGCATCGGCTAAAGGTGGTCATACTGGCTACGCGACGATCCCCGGCACCAATGCGCTGCGCGATGCAGTGGCGGCGCGTATCCAGTCGCGAACTGGAGTGCCTACAACACGCGCCAACATCATGATTACACCCGGTGGTCAGTCCGCGCTTTATGCGACGCATTTGGCGGCTTTGGATCACGGCGACACCGCTTTATTCATCGACCCGCATTATGCGACCTACCCCGGCACCGTGCGCGGTGTGGGCGGCGTGCCTGTGGCCATTGCAGCCACGCCCGAGAATGATTTCCAACCGCAAATCGCGGAACTGGCAGCGGCGGCATCCGATCCCCGCGCCAAGTCCCTGCTGATCAACACCCCCAACAATCCAACAGGCGTTGTCTACAGCCGCGACACCTTGGACGGCATCGCACAGGTCTGCAAAGATCATGACCTGTGGCTGATCTCTGACGAAGTGTACGATACCCAAGTATGGGACGGCGACCACCTCTCGCCCCGCGCCCTGCCCGATATGGCCGCACGCACGATGGTCGTCGGATCAATGTCGAAAAGCCACGCAATGACAGGCAGCCGTGTTGGCTGGATTTGTGCGCCTGAAGATATGACCGAACATTTGATTAACCTCGCCACGAACACCAACTACGGCGTGCCGGGCTTTATCCAAGACGCGGCTTTGTTCGCGTTGAACGCAGGCGAAGCGTTGGAAACCCAAGTCGCCGCCCCGTTCCGCCGCCGCCGCGATCTGACATTGGCAGCCCTCGCGGGTCAAAACGTCGTGCAAATCGTGCCTGCGCAGGGTGCGATGTATGTGATGTTGGATATTCGGGCGACGGGTTTAAGCAGCTGGGACTTTGCCAATGCCTTGCTTGACCAGGAACACATCGCGGTGATGCCGGGCGAAAGCTTTGGTGCCGCAGCCTCCGGCCATATCCGCGTAGCGATGACGATTGATGATGCGGCTTACGTCGATGCGATCAACCGTCTGGTGAATTTCGCAAAATCGCGCATCAGCGAGAAGTAACGCCCGAAAAGAGACGCCACGCCTCGGGGGAATCGTCTAGAGTTGTCACATGCTCTTTGATCTTCCCCCTGATGACGTCCTTTATGCTGCCCTGATTGCCCGTGATGCGGGCTATGACGGGCGTGCTTGGGTCGGTGTGACCACGACCGGTATCTTCTGCCGTCCGTCCTGCCCTGCCCGCAAACCGAAGCCTGAAAATTGCAAATGGTTTGATGCTGCGGGTGATTGTATCGCGGCTGGGTTCCGACCTTGTAAGCGGTGCAAGCCGCTGCATGATATGGCTGATCCCAGCGTTGCGGACCTGTTGACTGCACTTGAAGCGGACCCCGAGCACCGTTGGTCTGAAGGCGACGTGATCGCACGCGGTTTCGATCCATCCACCGTGCGCCGCGCCTTCAAACGCGCCTTTGGCATGACGTTTCTTGACCTCGCACGGCAACGCCGTTTGGCTTTGGGCTTTACCGAATTATCCGCAGGGCGCGTGGTTGATGCGCAGGTCGCGGCAGGTTTTGAGAGCGCATCGGCCTTTCGCCGCGCCTTTACCCGTTGGCTCGGCATCCGCCCCGGTGATCTGCCTGCGACCTCGCTGCTCAGGGCCACATGGATCACCACACCGCTGGGCGATATGGTCGCGGTGGCCGATCAACACAGCTTGCATCTGCTAGAGTTCACCGACCGCAAAGCCCTGCCTACCGAGTTGAAAAAGCTGCATGCACGTCATCCCGTCAGTATCGGTTATTTTGATATTTTTGATCAACTGAAGTCAGAACTCGATGATTTCTTTGCAGGATGCTCTGCCACCTTCACAATCCCGCTGACCTACCACGGCACGCCGTTTACCCAAACTGTTTGGGATGCCTTGCGCAAAATCCCCGCTGGCCGCACGCAAAGCTATACCAACATCGCGCAAACTATCGACCGCCCAACCGCCACCCGCGCCGTCGCCCGTGCAAACGGAGCAAACCAAATCGCGATCCTGATCCCATGTCACCGCATCATTGGTGCTGACGGATCATTGACCGGATATGGCGGCGGGTTGTGGCGCAAAGATCGGTTAATCGCCGTTGAAAAATCATACGCAGACAAGGACAGACCATGACCGATATCGGAGCCACATTCCGCGCCCTTCACATCCCCGGCAAACCGTTCATCCTCGCTAATGCGTGGGACATCGGGTCGGCGAAAATGCTCGCGGGGTTGGGCGCTCAGGCGCTGGCGACGTCGTCCGCCGCCCATGCGTTCACGCAAGGCAAAGCTGACGGAGGCACATTGACCCGCGATGTGGCTTTGGCCCATGCGCAAGACATCGTGGCAGCGACCCCACTACCCGTCCAAGGCGATTTCGAGAACGGCTTTGGTGATGATCCCGAAACGTGCGCGGAAACCGTCAGGCTCGCTGCTGAAATCGGACTGGCGGGGATTTGCATCGAGGATATTATCCCGGCGACCACGGACGCCTATGATTTCGACCTTGCCGTGGACCGGATTAAAGCGGCAGCAAGCGCTGCCCGCGCCCTGCCCCGCGACTTTGTTTTAACAGCGCGTGCTGACGGAATTATGTGGGACCGATACGACGTGGACGAGGCGATCCGCCGACTGCAAGCCTTTGAGGCGGCGGGCGCTGATTGCCTTTATGCGCCAATGCCAAAAACCGCCGCTGATCTTGCAAAAATTACCGCTGCTGTCTCGGCGCCCGTCAACGCATTGATTGCGGGCGATTATACACAAATGGACATCGCAGCATTCGCCAAACTGAACGTCGCGCGGCTGTCGCTCGGGTCGAGCCTTGCGCGGATCACCCACCGCGCGATCTACGATGCGGCGCAAGAGATGTTCGGGAATGGCGGGTTCACGTCACTCGGCCATGGGATCGACGGCGCTAAAATCGACGCCATGATGACCGACACATAAGCACCCCGAAAAACGCAACGGCGCCACTGCAGAACAGTGACGCCGTCAATCTTCCTAAGAAGATGTGTAGTCTTAGAAGTTGTAAGACACGCGCAATGCAGCTGTGTCAGCTGAGATGTCGCCTTCACCGCCGTTGAATTCTTCGAATTCGTGACGCAGGTACTCAGCACCAACTGTGAAGCTGTCGGATACTGCGTAATCAACACCAACGCCGTAGAAGTAACCTTCGTCTTCGTCACCATCTACAGTTGCTTGTGCTACACCGGCTGCAACGTATGGCAGGAAGTTGCCAGCGTCGTAACCTGCACGTACTTTAGCGCGCAGAACTTGGTCCAGCTCAAGGCCAGTTTCGTCGTTTGTGAAATCGTCTGTGCCGATTGCTTCGAATTCAGCACCCAGAACCACGTTGCCGAGGTCGTAGTTATAACCGACGTGACCGCCGAATGTTGTGCCTTCAAAGTCGCCGTCAACGCCGTCTGCGTCAACATCGCCGTAGCCAAGTGACAAACCAGCGTATGCGCCAGTCCAGTCTTTGCCGGAAGCGATGATCACAGGTGCGACTGCAACAGGTGCCGGCGCAGGTGCGACAACGGCTTCAGCGAGACCACCAGCGGTTGCGAATGTGCCAGCTACAACCAGTGGGGCTGCGATCAGGGCGGATGTAAGTGTACGTTTCATATCAGTTTCCAATTCTGTGGTAGTTCCGTTGTGGGGCTACAACCCGTAACTTTGTCATTCGTTCCCAAAATGATAGAGGGCCTCACGCGCCTGTGATCGGCACCTCTCGCGTCCGTGATCAAAATGGCTGAAATATGCCACTGGCTGTGCGGAGAACCGCATATCAATGTGCGAAAATCTACTTTTCCGTGGTTCAAACACGACATCAGGTCGCATTTAGAACAGATCGATTTTGGCTTTGCGCAAGACTGGTGCAATCGGAGAGGACGCCATGACGCATCACGCTTCCAAATTCGTGAGAATCACCCGCACCATCGGTGCGCGCAGAGGCAGGGCGGCCCGTGGCAGGCCACAGTGGGGCTGATCACCCCTTTTTCCTGAATTCTGCGAAAGATCACACCATGAAAGATGAATCCATTTCACCCGCCTGCGGACGCCCTGCCCGCTCTGGTGGCCGCGCGGCACGTCACGCAATGCGCGCCGCCCCCTTGACCGAAGCCAAGCGCCCGATCCGCGCAGGCATGTCCGGCGGCACCTACCGTCCCTTGAGCCAACAAGACATGGAACGGATTTACGAGACCGCTCTGATAGCTCTTGAGCAGATCGGCCTTGCTGATGCGCCGCCAAGCGGTGTCGCCGTGATGACCCGTGCGGGTGCTATATTAGGTGACGACAATCGGCTGCGGTTCCCGCGTGCCTTGGTCGAGCAGATGTTGGGTCTGGCAAACAAGGCAATCACGCTACATGCCCGTGATCCTCTACATGACCTACATCTGAGCGGCACAAAGGTGCATTACGGCACGGCGGGCGCGGCCGTGCATATGGTTGATGTGCTGGGACGTCATTACCGCGAAAGCACGTTGCAGGATTTGCATGATGCGGCAAGGATCGTGCAACAGCTCGACAATATACACTTTCTCCAGCGGCCCATGGTGGCCCGCGATGTGACCGATAACCGCGAAATGGACCTGAATACGATCTATGCATGTTGTGCGGGCACGGCCAAACACGTGGGCGTTTCGTTCACCGAACCGGATTTCACCGCTGATGCGCTTGAGATGTTGCACCTGATGGCAGGTGGTGAAGACCAATGGCGGGCGCGGCCTTTTGTGTCGAACTCGAACTGTTTTGTTGTGCCGCCAATGAAATTCGCCACGGAATCCTGTCTGGTCATGGAAAACTGCATCGCGGGCGGCATGCCGGTGTTGTTGCTGTCAGCGGGCCAAGCTGGTGCGACGGCCCCCGCTCCAATCGCGGGGGCAATCGTGCAAGCTGTCGCGGAATGTCTGGCGGGTGTCGTCTATGTCAACGCGATCAAACCCGGTCATACGGCGATCTTTGGCACATGGCCGTTTGTGTCCGACCTGCGCACGGGTGCAATGTCAGGCGGTTCGGGCGAACAAGCCCTTCTGACCGCCGGATGCGCCCAGATGCATCATTTCCTCGGCATACCGGGCGGTGCTGCGGCGGGCATTGCGGATGCAAAACTGCCAGACATGCAGGCCGGATGGGAACAGATGTGTTCCAACGTCATGGCAGGCCTGTCAGGGCTGAACATGGTTTACGAAGCCGCTGGCATGCATGCGTCACTATTGGGCTTTTGTTTTGAATCGCTGATCCTCGGCGACGATCTACTGGGCCAAGCGATGCGCTGCGTGCGCGGTATTGAAATCACGGATGAGACGCTGGGCATTGAGACGATGCGCGACGTCTGCATTGGTGGGCCGGGACATTATCTAGGGACCGACCAAACACTGGGGCTGATGGAAACCGAATACGTCTACCCCGTTGTGGCCGACCGGACCTCGCCGAAAGAATGGGTCGAGCGTGACAAACCCGACCTGATCCAAAGTGCGATTGCCCGCAAGGAATCCATCCTTGGCAAACCCACTGCCGTGCCATTCCCGCCCGAGACAGATGCCGCGATCCGCGCACGGTTCAACATCCATCTGGGGCCAGTGGCGTAGGTTTACGTCGACGACACGGGCCGCGACAAGGTGCCGCCAGACACTGCGGCCTTGACGCCCGTTGTGGTGCGGCAAGACGTGGGCAGCCCACGTGCGACACGGACGGCAAGATAGGCAAAGGCTTGGGCCTCTAACATATCGCCGTCCAATCCGACGTCCTCAACTGGCACCACGGGGCACTCCAGCCCTGCGGATAACATCGCCATTAATGTCGGATTATGTCGCCCGCCGCCCGTCGCCAAAACTTTGCTCGGCGTGCTTGGGCAATGCGTCATGCTTTGTGCGACGCTCATCGCACAGACGGCAGTCAAAGTCGCAGCGGCATCCGCATCGGACAAATCCGCGACCTCTGCTGCCAAGCCGATGAACGCATCACGGTCCAACGACTTTGGCGGGATTTTGTGGAAATAGCTGTGGTTCAAGAACCGCTCAACCACATCATCCGCGACATCCCCCTGCGCCGCCAAGGCCCCGCCTACATCACATGACAGACCCAGCCGTAGCTGCATCAGATCATTCAGCGGTGCATTTGCGGGTCCGGTATCAAACGCCAGCAACGCCCTATCGTCATTGGGTTTTTCTGCTGTAGGGTCAATCCACGTCAGATTACCGACACCACCAAGGTTCAAAAACGCAATCGGCGCAACTGCCTTGATATATTTCGCCAAAGCAAAGTGGAAAAACGGGGCCAGCGGCGCACCTTCACCGCCCAAGCGCACGTCAGCACTGCGAAAATCCCACACGACAGGTTTGCCCAAAACTTCGGCCAGCACAGCACCGTCGCCGCATTGATGCGTGCCGCGCCCGTGTGGATCATGCGATAGCGTCTGGCCGTGGAACCCCACGACCTCTGCATCCTTAAAATCATGCAATATCTGCGCATGTGTGGTCTCGATCAACTCGGGCAGATCGCCCAAGTCGTCTTCTTGCCATTTGCCCAAACCACCGCGCAACACAGCACGCTCTTGATCAGAGTAAGCCCGATAAGCCGTTGGTCCGAATTCAAAAACCGACACACCGTCGGTCACAATTTCAGCGGCATCGACACCGTCTAACGATGTCCCTGACATCGCGCCCACGGCCCGAATCCGTCCTGTCTTCAACATGTGCTTTCCCTAACCAGCCACGCGCCTTATAGGATGCACTGCACACTAGCCGGGAACAAGATATGACCTACCACCCCAAGTCCGAATTTATCGCAATCATGATGGAACGCGGCTTTTTAGCCGATTGTACCGACTATCAGGGTCTTGATGATGCTTTTTCGCGTGGGGTTGTGCCTGCTTATATCGGCTATGACGCGACGGCAAAATCGCTGCACGTCGGGCATTTGATGAACATTATGATGCTGCGCTGGCTCCAGAAATGCGGCCACAAGCCGATCACCCTGATGGGCGGCGGCACAACAAAGGTCGGCGATCCGTCGTTCCGGTCCGATGAGCGTCCGTTGCTGGATGATGCGGCGATCCAGTCCAACATCGACGGTCTGGAAAAGGTCTTCGCGAAATACCTCAGCTACGGCGACGCGGATAACGACGCGATGATGCTGAACAACGCAGAATGGCTGGACGGGTTGAACTACCTATCCTTCCTGCGCGACATCGGGCGGCATTTCTCGATCAACCGCATGTTGTCGTTTGAAAGCGTGAAATCACGGCTCGACCGCGAACAGTCGCTGTCTTTCCTCGAATTCAACTACATGATCTTGCAAGCCTACGACTTCCTTGAGCTGAACCGCCGCTACGGTTGTTTGCTGCAGATGGGCGGATCGGATCAATGGGGCAACATCGTCAACGGGATCGACCTGACGCGGCGCGTGCTGGACCATGAAATTTACGGGCTGACGACGCCATTGTTGACCACGTCTGATGGCCGCAAAATGGGCAAATCCCAAGGCGGTGCGATCTGGTTGAACGACGAAATGCTGTCGTCCTATGAATTCTGGCAGTTCTGGCGCAACACAACGGACGCGGACACGGGCAAATTCCTGAAAATCTTCACGGAACTGCCTGTTGCTGAATGTGACCGCCTTGGCGCGTTGGAAGGGTCCGAGATCAACGCGGCGAAAATCATCCTCGCGAATGAGGTCACAACCCTGTTGCACGGCGCAGACGCGGCAGCAGCAGCCGAGGCCACAGCACGCGAAGTATTCGAGAGAGGCGGCATCGGTGACGACCTGCCAACGCTGACCCTATCGGCGGCAGACCTCGGCGACGGCATGTCCATCGTGCAAGTCATCGTCAAAGCCGGCCTTGCCGATTCCGGCAAAGCGGCGAAACGCTTGATCTCTGAAAACGGGGCAAAGCTGAATGACGAGCCACTGACTAACGCGGGCCTGATGATCGACGCGGCAGCACTGGCCGCGCCAATCAAACTTAGCGCGGGTAAGAAACGTCATGCCTTGGTGCAATTGGGCTAGGTCATCAGATCGACCACGCACACTATAACGACAAACGGAATTGATATGGCCGTCGCAATCAATGCGGCGGCCAATTTCGTCGGGCGCGGACTAAGGGCGATCACGCCCGCGACACGATGCTGATTTATTTTTGCTTTCGCGGCATGTTTCATAGCAAGAGTTTACCAGTAATTAGGTTTCGATCTGTTTAACTCAGGCCATGAAATTAGATCAAACGACATTTGTCGCACCGCCCTTCCAACCGTTGCAACAACACCCGCATTTCGGGCAGGCTTTGGCTGGCATGGGGCGGCCCATGACGTCATATGCCCTGCCAGCCGGCGGCACCGCACAAGTGTTCACCCGCCGCGTCTGGCCATTTCGGCGATCGCTCAAGATGATTTCGCGCGGTCCGTATTGGCCGGAACCACCCAGCGAGAAACATCAATACGACGCGCTATGCATTCTGCGCGCTCAAAACGTGCGTCTGATCAATGCCGAAGACATGCCTGCGCATCTGCTAAAGGCGGCGGGCTACCGCCAAATCATGACCCCCGCCAGCATCGCCGTGATGGACCTGCGGCACGGGCCGGACGTGCGACGCGCCCTGATGTCGATCAAATGGCGCAATGCGCTGCGCAAAGCCGAAACCGCCGATCTGCGCATTTCCATGCGCAGTTATCAGCACACCACAGACAAATGGCTACTGGACGAGGACGAAAAACAGCAATCCGCGCGGGGATATCGCGCGCTGCCCAGTGCCGTGACACAAGCCTATTCCGTGATGAACAAGGGCCAAGCGATCATCGTCACTGCGTCGCGAGTTGCCGTGCCGATTGCCGCGATGATCTTTTTGCGGCACGGCGCGTCGGCTACATATCACATCGGCTGGACCTCACCCGAGGGCCGTGCGTGCAATGCCCACAACCTCTGCTTGGTGAAAGCAATGGATGCGCTGGAAAGCTTCGGCACACAGGTCTTGGACATGGGCACATTGGACACGGCCGCCTCACCAGGGGTCGCGCGATTCAAGCTCGGCTCTGGCGCACAGGCAAAAACGCTGGGCGGGACGTGGCTGCGACTAGCCTGCTTTCGCAAACAGCCATTCATCTGAGGTGACTTGCAAAATCTGTCGTGGCTGATCATGCTTTTGAACAATATTGAACAGGGCGACAGACCAATGACATCTTACCGAGTATACGACGTTTTCACCGACGCGGCCTTTGGCGGCAATCCATTGGCTGTATTTCCGGACGCTACTAACATCCCCGAAGCCAAGCTGCAAAAAATCGCCCGCGAATTTAACTTTTCGGAAACGACTTTTGTCTATCCTGCAGTGGACCCTGCCCATACGGCCAAAGTCCGCATTTTCACCCCCACCCGCGAATTGCAATTTGCGGGGCATCCAACCATTGGCACCGCTGTATGCCTGTCTGACCTCGGCCATACGGGACCGATGGTGCTAGAACTTGGCGTCGGGCCGATCCCTTGCGACGTGTCGGGCCAAACCGCCAGTTTCACCACCAGCGCCCCGCTCGACATCATCGCGACGCCCGAACCAGAACTGGTCGCGGCGGCGATTGGATTGAAACCAGACGCAATTTCGAATGCAACCCATGTCCCGACCCAAGCGTCATTGGGGCTGGCCTTTGTGTTTGTCGAACTGAAAACCCGCGATGATCTGCGGGCCTGCCATCCTGTCGCAGAGGCGAGCAAAATCGGCGCAGCCCGTTATCCCGCAGGCATCGACTTTGCGGTTTTTACCTATGTGCGGAATGGCGACCACCTAGATGCGCGCATGTTTGCCCCGCTCGACAACATGCCCGAAGACCCCGCGACCGGCAGCGCATGTGCGACGATCACCGCCCTGCTCAGCCAAATCGCAAGAAAACCGCTGGCATTTACCATTCATCAAGGCGACGATATGGGGCGCCCGTCGCGGATCAAAGCCGCCGCATTGGCGGGTGATCCGCACCCGATTAAGATCACCGGCGACGCTGTTTTGACAATGGAGGGACATTTTGTCGGTTAACCCCATCCCCGTATCCGTCATCGACATTTTCACCGACGGCACCGCCCAAGAAGCCAGTGATACAAACATCACGCCCTGCGATGGGGCTGCATTTCGGTGGTTGCATTTTGACCTGAACACGCCCGGCCTAGAGGATTGGTGCACCGCGCATCTGCCCCCCTTGGCATTTCGCACGCTGCTTGCGCTGCGCACCCGTCCCCGCGTCGATAGTCACGATGACGGGATTTTGCTGACACTGCGCGGCATCAACCTGAACGACGGCCAAGAGGTCGAAGACATGGTGTCGCTGCGCCTCTGGGCCACGCAAACTTTGGTTGTGACCGTCAGAAAACAAAGAATTTTCGCGCTCGACGAGGTCAAAGAACAAATCATCACAGGCGACGCGCCCGACACGCCCGCCCGTCTGATTGCGCGGATCACCGAACGGCTGGTGGACCGGATCGAGACTGTGTCCCTTGATCTAGAAGATCGCGCCGAGGAAATGGAAAATTCGGTCTACGACGACAACGGCCCTGCGCCAGCCGACCTTGCCCCGTTGCGACGGTCCGTCATCACATTACGCCGCCATATCGGACCTTTGTCCGAGGCGCTCAACGAGTTGTCAAAGATCGACACGCACCTCATATCAAAGACATTTCGCAACCGACTGCGCCACACGGCCAACCGCGCAAGGCGCTCGGTTGACGAGGTCCACGAGGTCGGCGACCGCCTGACCGCACTCGCGGACCATGTGGAGTTGCAACAGGACGGGCGACTGGCGCAAAACAGCTATGTGCTGTCCGTCATTGCCGCGATCTTCTTGCCCTTGGGTTTTTTAACCGGATTGTTCGGCGTAAATGTCGGCGGCGTCCCGGGCACCACAAATCCGGACGCATTTCTCATCCTCTGCGGGGCTATGGTCGTAATCGGCATCCTGCTTTATATCCTGCTGCGCTGGATCAAGTGGTTCTAAGACTAGCCAGCACCGCCCACACGGTCTAAAGCAGCGGCACGAACGAAAGAGGCACTCATGAGCAGCGTAATATTGCAACTATGCGAAGCAAAAGGCCTGCGCATGACAGAGCAGCGCCGCACGATTGCCAACGTGTTGGAAGCGGCCGACGACCATCCCGACGTCGAAGAATTGTACAATCGCGCCGTGGCCGCTGACCCTAAAATCTCGCTGGCGACCGTGTACCGCACTGTCAAACTGCTCGAAGAATCGGGCATCTTGGAAAAGCACGAATTTGGCGATGGCCGCGCCCGCTATGAAACGGCAGATCGCAAACACCACGACCATTTGATCGACATGAACTCTGGCGAGGTCATTGAATTTGTCGATCCGGATATCGAAGCCCTGCAAGAAAAAATCGCCGCCAAACTCGGATACCGCCTGATGGGTCACCGTTTGGAGCTATACGGCGTTCCGGTTAAAGAAGACTAAACAGTACGGGCTCTGCCGCGACCCGACTGGCAAGGGCCGTCATGGCTGCCCAACCCACCACAAATATACAAAAACGCATTTTCAAATTCCCAGATGATGCTCAAATTCATGCTGCAAGAATTGAATGAATAAATAGTTACCACAATGCGGGAAAACCTGACCCTTTCCACTTGCGTCAAGGCAGGGTACGCCAAACCGACAGCCGTAGGGCCTGCATTTTAAAGGATCTCGAAAATGGATAATGCACGCGGTGCGGCGCTGATGGTTTTGGCGATGTTTGGCTTTGCGGTCGAGGACATGTTGATCAAACAAATGGCTGCGGGATTGCCCGTCGGTCAGGTCATCACAGTGCTGGGCATCGGCGGCGCGATCATCTTTGGCTTTATCGCGCGATCCTATGGCGACCGCCTTTGGTCCCGCGATTCCTTGCACCCGAAACTGTTGTTGCGCAACGCTTGCGAAGTCTTTGGCACCTTGGGTTTTGTCGCGGCCATTGCCCTGACGCCGATCTCGACAGCCTCTGCGATCTTGCAAGCAACCCCGCTGGTTGTGACGCTGGGAGCCGCCGTTTTTCTTGGTGAAACAGTTGGTTGGCGGCGTTGGCTCGCGATTGCGATTGGCCTGTGCGGCGTTTTGTTAATCATCCGTCCCGGCATGGATGCGTTTGACCCTAAATCTCTGCTGGCCGTGATGGGCGTCGTGGGACTTGCCGCGCGTGACCTTGCCACACGCAGTATCCCGCGCACGATTTCGTCGCGTGTCATCGCGTTTTACGCCTTTGTCGTGTCGATCATCACCGGCTTTTTGCTGCTCGCCTTTGGCGTCACAGGCACGACGTGGCTCGTGCCTGACACCACCGATACGCTGCGCCTGATTGCAGCTGTCGTCGTCGGCGTGTCCGCCTATTACGCTATCGTCGCGGCCACCCGGATCGGCGAAATGTCCATCGTCGCCCCCTTCCGCTATTCGCGGCTGGTCTTTGCGCTGGTCATTGGCGTGCTGGCCTTTGGTGAACGCCCTGACGCGCTGACGTTGCTGGGCGGTGTCATCATCGTCGCATCTGGCATTTACACACTTTGGCGCGAAGCAAAACTGCGCCGCGCTTCCCCTTCACATTGAACCACGCTATAGTTTAGTTAACGCTAACATAGCCGTTTTAAGGAGCCTCCTATGAGCACGATTATCGACATTCACGCCCGCGAAATTCTGGACAGTCGGGGCAACCCAACTGTTGAAGTCGACGTGACATTAGAAGACGGCACAATGGGCCGCGCAGCCGTGCCATCGGGTGCATCAACAGGCGCACACGAAGCCGTTGAAAAACGCGATGGCGACAAATCCCGCTACTTGGGCAAAGGCGTTCTTGAGGCCGTCGCCGCCGTAAACGGTGAAATCGCCGAAGCCATCCTCGGCTTTGACGCGACCGAGCAAGTCGGCATCGACATGGCAATGTGCGAACTCGACGGCACACCAAACAAAAGTCGCCTTGGCGCAAACGCGATCCTCGGCGTGTCCATGGCCGTGGCAAAAGCCGCTGCTGACTACACAGAACAGCCACTGTTCCGCTACATCGGCGGCACATCTGCGCGCACCCTGCCGGTTCCAATGATGAACATCATCAACGGCGGCGAACACGCAGACAACCCGATCGACATCCAAGAATTCATGATCATGCCGGTGTCTGCGACCAACATCAAAGAAGCCGTGCGCATGGGCTCTGAAATCTTCCACACGCTGAAAAAAGAGCTGTCCGCCGCTGGCCACAACACCAGCATCGGTGACGAAGGCGGCTTTGCACCGAACATCGGCTCCACCCGTGAAGCGCTTGATTTCATTATGAAGTCTGTCGAAAAAGCTGGCTACAAGCCGGGTCAAGACGTCTATCTCGCGCTCGATTGTGCTGCGACCGAATACTACAAAAACGGCAAATACGAGATGGCAGGCGAAGGAAAATCCCTGACGTCCGCCGAAAACGCCGACTATCTCGCACAACTCGCATCCGACTACCCGATCATCTCGATCGAAGATGGTATGTCCGAAGACGATTGGGACGGCTGGAAACTGCTGACCGACAAAATCGGCGACAAAGTGCAGCTTGTTGGCGACGATCTGTTCGTAACAAACCCTGCGCGTCTGGCCGACGGTATCGCCAAAGGCTCTGCGAACTCCATGCTGGTCAAAGTAAACCAAATCGGGACACTGACCGAAACATTGCAAGCCGTTGATATGGCGCACCGCGCAGGTTTCACCAATGTGATGTCGCACCGCTCTGGCGAAACCGAAGACACCACAATCGCCGATCTGGCAGTGGCTACAAACTGCGGCCAAATCAAAACCGGCTCGCTGTCACGCTCTGACCGTCTGGCGAAATACAACCAATTGATCCGCATCGAGGAAATGCTGGGTGAAACGGCTGTCTACGCTGGGCGTAGTATTTTAAAGTGAAGTACCCACATATCAAGATTGCCGCCCTAAAGGCGGCAATCATCTTGGTGCCATGCTGGACAACAGCATGGCTTACCGACAAAATGGTCTACGTGGTCCCGATGTTAGCCGCGACCGCTATTTTTGCAGGCACCTTTGACCAACAGAACACTCGTCGACGCATTGATGATGACACTGATGGTGATGGGCAGGATATCGAAACAGAGATCACGGATATCGGTTGATCTATTATGTCGAGTAAAAAATAATATGACCGCCGACGACATCATCGCAAAACTCGACCTCGCCCCCCATCCCGAAGGCGGCTTTTACCGCCAAACATGGGTTGCCCAAAACGAAGGTCGCCCACTTGGCACCGCCATTTATTTCCTATTGAAAGACGGCGGCAGCAGCCATTGGCACACCGTTGACGCAACCGAAATCTGGTTCTATCACGCAGGCGCGCCGCTGATTTTATCTGTCTCTGCAACCGACGCGGGCCCCGCACGCGACACGCGCCTTGGCCCCGATGTCCTAGCAGGCGACGCACCCCAAGGCATCGTGCCCGAAGGGCACTGGCAAGCCGCCCGCACCACTGGCGACTGGACGCTGGTCAGTTGTACCGTCTCACCGGGCTTTACTTTTGACGGCTTCCACCTCGCACCCCAAGGCTTTGATATCCCACGCTAATCACGCATGCCAACTCTGTGCTTCTTTGACTTTCTCTAAATCCCGGGGTCTGGGGTAGCGCCCCGGCAGAAAACGCAGTTTTCTCTTAACTGCCGCCCTTCAAGATCCGCAAATGTTTGCCGGTCTCGTCCAGCAGCGCGCCATAGGTCGCGATCCCTCGCCCCTCAAGCGCTTGGATCATCGCGATCAGCGCTGCCGCCGTAGCCTTTGCGTCGCCCAGTGCCGTATGCCGCGCGGCGTCGGGGATCGTGATATTCAGACGGTCGCAAATTGCGTCCAACGTATGCACCGCCGACCCGCCAAATACGGCGGCAGACAGCAGCACCGTGTCCACGACCGGATTGTCAAAAACCAAGCCCGCAGCCTCTGCTTCTTTCGTCAAAAACGCCATGTCGAACGGCGCATTATGCGCGACCAACACCGCGTCTTTGGCAAAGCTGTGGAACTGCGTGCAAACGGGCTGAAAACTGGGCGCGTCTTTCACCATACTGTCGTCGATCCGGTGCACATCCGTTGATCGCGCGGGGATCAAAACGCCCGGATTAACCAAGCTTTCGAACACTTCGCCTGCGACCACTTTGCCGTTCACGATCCGCACCGCTCCCAATTGCACAACCGCGTCCCGCGCAGGGTCCAGCCCTGTGGTTTCAGTGTCGAACACCACAAAAACCAAGTCGCGCAGACGTGTCGCGCTTAACTCCGACGACGCAGTTGGCGTCAGCAAATCAAAATCATACGTCAGCGGGCGCGCCTCGCTAAGCAACGCGCGCGGCTCTAGCATCAGCGTATAGCCCTGCCCCGCACCAAACGTCCGAATGCGCCCAGAATACACATCACCACAATGCGCCTTTACCTTGATTTCGAGCCGGTTTTCCTGCGCCTCAGCCATCTGCGCGAGCGCCTTCAAAATTGGGGCCTCTTTCAGATAATTGAACACTGACGTCTTCAGCTTTGCCGTTCCCACACGTTCCATCATTGCCGCTGCTTGCCCGTCATAGAGCACGATCTGGTGCTCCGCGCTGACAAGGATCGTGGCGACGGGAATATCCGTCAGAATGGCGATTAACCGTTCGCTTTGCTGTGCTAGCTGCTTGATTTTAGGGTCATCTTCAACGCCACTGCGTTCGTCCATCGCAGCCTGCAACGCCGTCACGGCTGGTGCCAAATCACCCAAGTATTTCGCAGCTTTTGCATCCAGCGGCGCACCGCAATCGGTATGCGCCCGTACCCGCAAATTGGCTGCAATCGCTTCCACAGGTTTGCTGACGTGATCGTCAAACAGCAACCAAATCGCCGTCGTGACCCCCAGCATCCCAAAGCCTGCAACAATCCCGACGGTCATCAGCGCGGCCCAATCATCCGCATGGGTTAACTGCCGCGAACCAAACCAAAGTGCGACCAAAATCACAGCAAGGCTGCCAAGCCCGAACAGACAGAACACCAGAAAAACCCGTATGCGCAAACTGAGGTGGGTCATATCACATCACGTTGCACGCAGTTGTCAGGATCGGCGCATCTGCATCCATCTGCAGCCAATCGGTATTCAGAATTTCACCATCAGCGCCAAATTCAGCGCCGTCTACCAGATCAGCACGGGCATTTTCGGCGCAATCAAACAGCGCTGGCACCTTTGCGATCTGTTGCCAGCGACCGTAAAAAACGAGGTCCACAAGCCGTTGATCCGGCCTGTCAGGATGGATACGCAGACTGCCCTGATCTACCGCGACAAAGCGGCTCACATAGGGTTTTATATAGGTCCAAGGGCGGTAGACTTGTTTGTTCTCAATCGCTTCTGCCACCACAAATTGCCCCGGCATCGTGGCCGTCGTCCGGCTGAACCAGCTATATTCGCTGGTGATCGTGGCAAGCAGCATTGCCCCGCCACCCGCAACCGGCACCAACCACGACGGCAACCGCCCCTTCAGGACACGGTTCACCGCCCACATGAAAAGAGCTGCCGCAACGCCTGCGAAAATCGTGCCGATCAGTTCGTAAAACATCGGGCTTCTCCTGTTAATTTACGCAAGCACACCGCGCCCCTGCATCAATGCAGATTGCATCGTTTTGATCACCACAAACGCATCGCGCAGATGGCTTCGCTCAAACCCCGACAGCGTCGCGGGGGGTAGAAAATTATCGGGCGCGAGGTCTTGTTTGATCAGGTTTGCTTGGTGTTGCAAGCGCGTTTGCGCTACCAAATCATACGCCGCCACCAGATCAAGCCCGCCGCTGTTGCTGATGATCCCACCGTCCAGCGCCGCTTTCAAGCGCGCACGGGTATTCAGCGCGGACAGTTGTCCCGCCAGCGCATACATGCGGCCCAGATCAACGACAGGAATAACGCCGTTCAGCTTCATATCAATCGTGTCGCGATGTTCGCCCGCGCGGATCGTAGACAAGCCGCGCAACAGCCCCAAAGGCGTGGCATGGGTCAGCGCATTTGTCGCCATATGTGCGGTGAAAATCGAATTACTGGCCGCCAGTCGCAAGGTTTCCGCCTGAAGATCGGCAAACAACGTCTCGTCCCCACCGATGGGCCGCAGGTCGAACATCACTGACGCCAACATCTGCGCTTCTTTGCTCGGGTTCGCGATCCAGCCTTTGAAATACGCGGTCCAAACTGACAAAGGCTGGCACCAACGCGGGTTCGTCGCCATCATATCGCCCGGACAATACACATAGCCGCAAGCGTCCAAACCATCGCTGACGAACTGCGCAAATGGGGCGAAATAGGCGGCATCCGCATCCGAAATCCCGTCTTCCAAGATCAAACAATTGTCCTGATCGGACACGCCCGTCTGCTCTTGCCGCCCTTGAGATCCACAGGCCAGCCACAGATACCGCGCGGGTGGTGTCCCGAATTTATCCTCGGCCATGCGCAGCAACCGCCGCGTCACCACGTCCGCAATATCCGTAATTAACCGCGTCACGACATCGTGCCGATTACCTGTCGCCACCAGACTGACCAGCAGTTTCGGAATGCGGGCCGTGATCGCAGCTAGCTCTTGCACGGTCGTTGCTTGGGCAGCTTCCGCCACGAAAGTCGACGCATGAGACGCCTGATACCGCGTCAAATCCGTCTGCGTCACAATCCCGACCAAACGCCCCGCCGAGATCACTGGCAAATGCCCTAGACGGTTTTCCATCATCAGATGCAGCACGTCCGACCCAATCGCGGCAGGCGTCAAAACCCGTGGATTGTTGGTCATGATCGCGGCAATCGGTGTGGTCATCGGCAAGTCGTCAACCACGGCTTTATTCACAAAGTCACGCAGCGTGACGATGCCGCGCAATGCGTCACCATCAACGACACAGAGGCTCGAAATCTTCTTGTCCCGCATCATGCGGGCGGCGTCTTGGATCGGGGTGTCTTCGGCGCAAACAACTGGGTTTGTCGACATCAGCGCATCGACCCGCACACGGGTCAGATCACCGGGTTTCGAGGCGACTTGCAGCTTGGCATTGCCAGAACGGCGATAAAACCGTCCGAACGGTTCGCAATCGACCAGCAGCCCTTGAAACAACGTGCTTGGGATCACCAACAGACGGCAGTCTTCTTGGGCTTTGGCATTCGTGGCGGCGCGTCCGTCGCGCAACAAGCCCCGTTCACCAAACGAATTTTCACGGCGTAGCAGCGAGATCGGCGCGGCATTTTCATCCGTCACAGCAACCTGCCCGCTTTCGATGATATACAGCCCTCTGAGCTGATCACCGATCACATAGATATCGCGGCCCTTGGCCACATCAATCTGTTCACATTGGTCTAAAATCTGTGCGCGTGTCACATCGGTCAACACGTCGTAGGGGTGCAAGTAGGACAGGATGGATGGGTTATCGATCGTCACTGGTGCAGGCCCTTATGTGTGGTGGAACCGGCGACAGATGCGCCGCCGGTTCCGATGGTTTTAGTGATCAACCGCGCCGCCTGCACCCGCTGGAATGCGGACGCTTTCGACAAGGTCTTTGATCTCTTGTGGTGTGTCTTTGGTGGACAACGACACGATGTACGCCACCGCAAAGTTGATCGCCGCACCAACAGCACCAATCGCAGTGGACTGGATACCCAGCATTGATCCTTCGACCGTATCAGGGAACGAGTTGGTGCCGTCGATGAACAACCAGCCTTTGTGCATAAAGATGTAGACCAGCGTAAAGCCGAGACCAGCCAACATACCACATACAGCACCTACGTTGTTCACACGTGTCGAGAAGATCCCCATCATCAGAGCAGGGAAGATCGACGCCGCCGCCAGACCAAAGGCCAGCGCAACTGTTTGCGCCGCAAAGCCCGGTGGGTTCAGACCAAGGATCGTTGCCACCACAATCGCCACAGCCATCGCAACACGTGCTGACATCAGCTCTGCCTTTTCAGACATGTTTGGTGTCAATTGACCCTTGAGCAGATCGTGCGACACAGCAGACGAGATCGCCAGAAGCAAACCCGCCGCCGTTGACAAAGCCGCCGCAAGACCACCCGCCGCCATGAGACCGATGACCCAGCTTGGCAGGTTCGCGATTTCAGGGTTCGCCAAAACAAGGATGTCTTGGTTAAAGTTGGTCAACTCGTTGCCTACCCACCCGTTAGCCGCAGCACGTTCAGCCATTTCCGCGTTCTGATCGTTGTAGTACTGGATCATGCCGTCGCCGTTTTTGTCTTCCCATCCAAGAAGACCGGTTGTCTGCCATGTTTTCATCCAGTCATACCGTGCGTCTTCTTCGATCATCTGTACAGATACCGCGTCACCTTGCGTGCCATTTGGCCACATCAGGTTTGTGATATTCAGACGTGCCATCGCACCAACAGCAGGGGCTGTGAGGTAGAGAAGTGCAATGAAAACAAGCGCCCAACCCGCAGACCAACGCGCATCAGATACCTTTGGCACCGTAAAGAAGCGCATGATCACGTGCGGCAGGCCCGCTGTACCAATCATCAGTGACAGCGTGAACAAGACCATGTTCAGGTTGTCTTTGTGCTGGTCGGTGTAGCTTGCGAAACCCAATTCTGTGACGATTTGGTCCAGCTTTTGCAGCAGATACACGCTACCTTCGCCGCCCGATGCTTCTGGTGAGATGTGGCTAAACAGACCCAATGCAGGGATCGGCGTGCCAACCAGTTGCAACGAAATAAAGACCGCAGGAATTGTGAAGGCAAGGATCAACACAACGTATTGGGCCACTTGGGTGTAAGTCACACCTTTCATGCCGCCAAAAACCGCGTAAGCAAACACGACGCAAGCGCCGATCAGCAAGCCAGCTGTGTTTGAAATCTCGAGGAAGCGACCAAAGGCCACGCCTACGCCCGTCATCTGACCGATCACGTAAGTCGTTGATGCAACGATCAAACATACCACGGCAACCATACGTGCGGTTGGTGAATAGAAGCGATCACCGATGAATTCGGACACGGTGAATTTGCCGAACTTGCGCAGGTAAGGTGCGAGCAAAAGCGCCAACAAAACGTAGCCGCCTGTCCAGCCCATCAAGTAGGACGAGTTGTCGTAACCTGTGAACGCGATCAGACCCGCCATCGAGATAAACGACGCCGCAGACATCCAGTCCGCCGCAGTTGCCATCCCGTTGGTGACAGGGTGAACACCCCGACCCGCCGCGTAAAATTCTGACGTGGACCCGGCACGGGCCCAAATCGCGATGCCGATGTAGATCGCAAAGGACGCGCCTACAAACAGCAAGTTAATTACAAACTGACTCATTGTGTTATTCCTCTACGCCGAATTCACGATCCAGCTTGTTCATCCGCCAAGCGTAGAAAAAGATGATCGCGAGAAACACGAGGATGGACCCTTGCTGGGCCACCCAAAATCCGATGTCGACGCCACCGATCTGCACACCTTGCAGCAAGGGGCGCAGCAAAATGCCAAAGCCGAAAGGGACGATGGCCCAGATGACCAAACTCACCTTAATAATGCGCAAATTGGCTGCCCAATATGCGCCTGGTTCCGGTTTCTCACTCATTGTGTTTCCTCCAGTTGTGTTGTTTTTGCCTGCTTGTCAGTGCTTTGCACCCCGCGCACATCCATCACGATGGGACGGATGATCTGGCGTAAAGCATCGGTAATCGCGTCGATGTCGCCCATCGCGTCCAGCGTATGCAGCGATCCTTCGGCGTCGTAGAACGAGATCAGCGGTGCGGTCTCTTTGTGATACGCCTTCAAGCGGTGACGCACGGTGTCCGCATTATCATCCGCACGACGGCGGAACTTCGTGGCCCCACATTTGTCACAAGTGCCATCAACGACGGGACGCTTAAACGTCTCGTGATAGCCCTCGCCGCAGCCTTCGCAGGTGTGGCGACCGGAAATCCGGACCACCATCGCCTCGTCAGCGACCTCTAGACTGATCGCCGCGTTCACCTTTGCGCCCTTCGCTGCAAGCAGCCCGGTTAATGCTTCGGCTTGCGGGATCGTGCGCGGGAAACCGTCAAGAATGACGCCCGCCGCACAATCAGGATCACCCAAACGGTCGCTGAGGATATTCAGCACGATATCGTCGCTGACCAGACCGCCCGCTTCCATCACGGTTTTCGCGGCTTTGCCCGCATCGGTGCCAGCGGCGACCGCTTCGCGCAGCAGATCGCCAGTGGACAGTTGGACAAGACCGAACTTTTCCTCAAGCCGTTTGGCCTGCGTCCCCTTGCCCGCACCCGGCGGCCCAAGCAGGATCAAGACCGGCATAGTGCTTTGCGGCATTTTGCTTGTGTCAGACATGATTTCCCTCGTCTTTGAATGGTAGCAGCGCGGTACGTTTTGCGTACAAACTCACGCCTTACCCTTTCTATTTTCGATCAGCTCGTCGACGACCGACGGATCAGCCAGCGTGGACGTGTCGCCCAATGCGCCAAAGTCGTCCTCTGCGATTTTCCGCAAGATCCGGCGCATGATTTTGCCTGACCGTGTTTTCGGCAAACCCGGTGACCATTGGATCACATCCGGTGCAGCAATCGGGCCGATTTCGGTGCGCACCCATGTGCGCAACTCTTGGCGCAGCTCTTCGGATGGTTCTTGGTCGTTCATCAACGTGACGTAGCAATAGATGCCTTGGCCTTTGATTTCATGCGGATAACCAACCACAGCAGCTTCGGCGACTTTCGGGTGTGCAACCAAAGCGGATTCGACTTCTGCGGTCCCCATCCGGTGGCCGGATACGTTGATCACGTCGTCGACGCGGCCTGTGATCCAGTAGTCGCCGTCTTCGTCGCGGCGGCAACCGTCACCTGTGAAGTAGTAGCCTTTGTAATCCGAGAAATAAGTCTTCTCGAAGCGGTCATGGTCGCCCCAAATGGTGCGCATTTGACCGGGCCAACTGCCTTTGAGGCACAGAACACCTTCGCAAGCGGTGTCGTGGATTTCGTCGCCTGATGTCGGCTCAAGAACCACAGGCTCGATCCCAAAGAACGGCTTCATCGCAGAGCCCGGTTTCAGCGCATGTGCGCCCGGCAATGGCGTCAACAAGTGACCGCCGGTTTCCGTCTGCCACCATGTATCGACGATGGGCAATTTGCCGCCGCCAACCACGTCGTTGTACCAGTTCCACGCTTCAGGGTTGATCGGCTCGCCGACTGTGCCCAGCACTTTGAGGCTGCTTAGATCACACTTTTCAACGAACTCAGGGCCTTTGGCCATCAACGCACGGATCGCTGTTGGCGCGGTGTAGAATTGGTTCACCTTATGCTTTTCGCAGACCTGCCAGAACCGGCTCGCGTCCGGATACGTCGGCACGCCTTCGAACATCACGGTTGTCGCACCATTGGCCAGTGGGCCGTAGACGATATAGCTGTGGCCCGTGACCCAGCCCACGTCAGCGGTACACCAGTACACATCGCCTTCGTGGTAATCGAACACCAACTCTTGGGTCATCGCGGCGTAAACGAGATAGCCACCGGACGTATGCACAACACCTTTTGGCTGACCGGTTGAGCCGGATGTGTAGAGAATGAACAGCGGATCTTCGGCGCCGACTTCAACAGCTTCGCATGTCGGTGCAGCATCAGCAGCAAGCGCGCCGTAATCCAGATCGCGCCCCTCTACCCAAGTCGTCTGCCCGCCAGTCCGTTTCACCACCAGACATTTCACAGTGTCCTTGCAGTGCAGTAACGCGGCATCAGCATTGGACTTCAGCGGTGTCTGACGACCACCACGCGGGGCATAATCCGCTGTGATCAGTACCTTGGCGTCAGACCCGTTGACCCGTGCGGCCAATGCGTCTGGCGAAAAGCCCGCAAAAACAATCGAGTGGATCGCACCAAGACGCGCACAGGCCAGCATGGCATAAGCGGCCTCTGGGATCATCGGCAGGTAAATCACAACGCGGTCGCCTTTGCCCACGCCTTGGTCTTTCAGCACGTTCGCCATGCGGCACACGGATTCGTGCAACGCCTTGTAGGTGATGTGCTGCGCGTCTTCATCCGGATTGTCCGGCTCAAAGATGATCGCAGTTTGGTCGCCACGTGTCGCCAGATGACGGTCAACGCAGTTCGCAGAGACGTTCAGCGTCGCATCGGCGAACCAGTTGATATGCACGTTGCCCAAAGTGAAATCGACGTCGCGCACGCTGGAATAAGGTTTGATCCAGTCGATCCGCTTCCCCTGCTCGCCCCAAAACGCATCAGGATCAGCCAAAGAGGCCGCGTACATTTCGTCGTATTTCGCCTCGGTGATATGTGCGTGCGCGATGGTCGCGGCGCTCGGGGCGTAGGTCTTTGCTTTGGTATCGGCGGACATGGTGTATTCCTTTTATCGTGGGACTTTGACGGCTTTGACGTAAACCGAACGTGGTCGCGGTAGAATTGGACGTAATGGCTAAGACAGCGTTTCGCCGATGCCCGCGATGCGGGCGGCGATAGCATCCAGTGTTGCAGGATCGTCAATCGTGGCTGGCAATTTCCAAGGTTTGCTGTCGGCAATCGATGCCATCGTCGCACGCAACACCTTGCCAGAACGGGTCTTGGGCAATGCGTCGATGACGATACAGCGTTTGAAAGCGGCGACTGGTCCGATTTCCTTGCGGACCAAAGCCACACATTCCTTGGCGATTTCTTCTTCGGATCGGTCGGTGCCATTGTTAAGGCAAACCAACCCAAGCGGGGCTTGGCCTTTCAGCGCATCCCCAATCCCGATGACCGCACATTCAGCGACATCGGGGTGGTTCGACAGAACTTCTTCCATCGCACCGGTGGATAGACGGTGGCCCGCGACGTTGATCACATCGTCGGTGCGGGCCATGATATACAGGTAGCCGTCGGCGTCTTTGATACCCGCGTCGCCGGTTTCGTAGTAGCCGGGAAAGGCGTTCAAATACGCGGATTTAAACCGCTCTTCGGCGTTCCACAACGTCGGCAACGCACCGGGCGGCAACGGCAGTTTGATCGCAATCGCGCCCAATTCGCCCGCAGGCACCGGATGGCCGCCCTCGTCAAGAATTTCGATATCGTAGCCCGGCATCGGAACCGCGGGCGAGCCTAGCTTGACGGGCAGTTGTTCGATCCCAAGCGGGTTCGCGGCAATCGCCCAGCCCGTTTCGGTCTGCCACCAATGGTCGATCACTGGTTTCTGCAGATGCTGTTGCGCCCATTTGATCGTGTCCGGATCAGCGCGTTCACCTGCGAGGAACAGGGCGTTAAACCCGCTCAGGTCGTATTTCTTAACGTATTCAGCCTTGGGGTCTTCCCGCTTGATCGCACGCAAGGCGGTTGGCGCTGTGAACAGCGATTTGACGTTGTGATCTTGGATCACGCGCCAGTAGGTGCCTGCATCTGGGGTGCCAATCGGTTTGCCTTCGAACACGACCGTCGTGCAGCCAGCCAGCAGCGGACCGTAGCAAATATAGCTATGCCCCACGACCCAACCGACATCAGACGCGGCCCAGAACACATCGCCTTGCGACACGTTGTAGATGTTCTTCATCGTCCAGTTCAGTGCAACCATATGGCCGCCATTGTGGCGCACAACGCCCTTTGGCTGACCCGTCGTGCCAGAGGTATAGAGGATATAAAGCGGATCAGCACCGCCCACAGGCGTGCAGCCCACAGGTGTCGCACTTGCAACTTCATCAGCCCAATCCAGATCATATCCGGAAACCATATCGGCCTGCGTTTGGGGCCGTTGCAGAACCACAGTAAAGTCGGGTTTATGCGTCGCCCGAGCGATCGCATCATCAAGCAACGGTTTGTAGGCGATGATCTTTTGACCTTCGATCCCGCAGGACGCGGCCAAAATCGCCTTGGGTGTCGCATCGTCGATCCGCACCGCCAGTTCATGCGCCGCAAAGCCGCCAAACACCACCGAATGGATCGCACCGATCCGCGCGCAAGCCAGCATCGCGACCAATGCTTCGGGGGCCATCGGCATATAAATCACGACGCGGTCGCCCTTGACGACACCGCGGCTGGTCAGAACGCCTGCCAAACGGGAGACACGGTCTTGCAGGTCCGCAAAGGTGATTTTGGTCACGCTATCTGTCACTGGACTGTCGTGGATGATCGCAACCTGATCGCCGCGCCCTGCCTCGACATGACGATCAACGGCGTTGTAGCATGTGTTGCAAACCCCATCCGGAAACCACGTCGTCATAGGTGCATTGCTGTTGTCCATCACAACGCTGGGTTTTTTCACCCAGTCAATGGCGGTCGCAGCTTCAGCCCAGAACGCCTCTGGGTTGTTTTGCCAGCCTGCAAAGGTCTTTGCGTAAGTCGTCAATGAAAATCTCCCCCCCGAAATGGAGCGTCGATTTTCGCACGATGCGCGTGTTGACTTGGGGTTGAGTGAAAACCACCCCTGTCACACAAGAAAGAACACCGAACGGCGGCTCCCTCTCCCATGGAAGCTTGCGCATTCAAAAGGTATTCTTCCGGCACGCGTCGTTCAAAGAATCAACGTTCCGTCACGTCATTGTGTACTGAAAATCGACGGTACCAAAGACCTTAACGTGTTAAGATGCAACAAAATGATAGACGAAACGTGCAAATTGCGAAAAAGTGTAATTCAATGACCAACACAAGAAAAATCTTCGCCGGAGCCCGAATTCGCCTTTTGCGACAGAGTCACAACTTGACGCAAGCTCTTTTTGCACAGCAGCTCTCGATCTCCACAAGCTACTTGAATCAAATAGAAAATAACCAGAGGGCGTTGTCAGGTTCAGTCATTCTCGCTCTGGTTGATACGTTCAACTTTGACCTGTCAGAATTGGCCTTGGATGGCGCGGGAAAGGTGTCCGTCGACCTTCAAGAAATCCTCAATGATCCGATTTTCACCGAAAACAAGGTCCTGACCCAAGAAATAAAAATCGCAGCGACCAATGCCCCAAATATTTCAAAGGCGTTTTTGGACCTGTACCGCATGTTTCAGAAGTCCCGCGAGCAATTGGGCGAGGTCGATAACGCGCTGAAAGACCACGAAACGTCGCTTGCACCCCTGCCCTACGAAGAGGTCCGCGACTATTTTCACTACACCGACAACTACATCGACGCGCTGGATCGCGCGGCCGAAGCCTTCGCGCTGTCGCTGCCTCGTTCGGATGCAGGCCGTCACGCGGATATGGTGGACTATCTGCTGAAAACCCACGGCGTGAAAGTCGTGATGCGCAAGGACAAACCCGGCTCAAGCACCCTACGCGCCTATGACCCGACGACCAAAACCATCCACCTGAATGCAGCCTCGTCTATGGCCACGAATTTGTTTCAACTCGCCTATCAAGTTGGCCTGATCGAACAGAGCGACCTCATTGAACAACTACTGGACGACGCGGCCTTCCACACCGATGTCGCCCGCGATGTGTGCCGCATGACCTTTGCCAACTATTTTGCTGGCGCCGTCGTGCTGCCCTACTCTGAATTTGCGCAAGCCGCAAAAGAACAACGGCACGATCTGGAAAACCTTGCGTTCCAGTTTGATGCCAGCCTCGAACAAGTCTGCCACCGCCTGAGCAACCTGCAACGCCCCGGCGAAAAAGGCATTCCGTTCTATTTTGTCCGCATCGATCAGGCGGGCAACATCACGAAACGCCATTCAGCCACAACGCTGCAATTCACCCGCTTTGGCGGCGGCTGCCCGCTGTGGAACGTGCATCATGCGTTTCAATCCCCCGGTGAAATCCTGCGGCAACTGGCCGTGACGCCCGATGGCATTCAATACCTCTCGCTTGCCTTTGTGCAAACGAAACGGGTGTCGGGGTTCAAATCACCCGTGCGGAAATATGCAATTGGGTTGGGTTGTGAAATCAAACATGCGGGCCATGTGGTCTACGCTGATGATTTGGACGTCACTGAGGTCAAGAACTTTGACCCTATCGGCACGAGCTGCCGGATTTGCGAACGGATTGATTGCTTTCACCGCTCTGTGCCGCCGATTGGCAAGCAGATCGTTGTGGATCACAACAAACGTGGCAGCGTGCCGTTCAAGATTTCCTGACCCGGTTTTCGCCGGATCAGGATAGTGTTTGATTAGCCCAGAAGCGACGGCAACCACAGCGACACGGCTGGCACGTAAGTGACCAAAATCAGCGCCACCAAAATCGCCAGATAGAACGGCCAGATTGATTTCAGCGCCTGTTCGATTTTGATCCGCCCGACAGCGCAGCCGACGAATAAACAGGTCCCGACAGGTGGCGTACACAGGCCCAGCCCGAGGTTCACCAACATCATGATGCCGAACTGTGTCGGGTCCATGCCGAGGCCCTTTGCGATTGGCAAAAAGATCGGCGTGCAGATCAGGATCAATGCGGCCATGTCCATAATCATGCCCAACAAGAGCAAGATCACGTTGATCATCATCAATATCACAATCGGGTTGTCAGAGATCGACACCAGCAAATCGCTGAGTTTCGTTGGGACTTGGTACAGCGCCAAAAGATAGGCGAATGACGACGCAAATGCGATCAGGATCATCACCATCGCCGTGGTCCGCACAGCCCCCGTGACGGCCAGAACAAAGGCATTCCACGTCAGCGAGCGGTAGTAGAATTTGGTCAGCAGCAGCGCATAAAGCGCCCCAAACGCACCGGATTCCGTTACAGTGAACACGCCCGACAATGTGCCGCCCACGATAATCACCGCCGTGATAAAGCCGGGGATCGCGTCCATCGCCGTGCGGCCAACTTCGCGCCAACCGGGGAACGGCTCTGCGGGGTAGTTGTGCTTGATCGACAGGATGTAGGCCGCAATCGCAAGGCTCACACACATCAAAATGCCCGGAATAACGCCTGCGAGAAACAGTTTCGAGATCGAAATCCCGCCGCCAGCCGCCACCGCAAAGATAATCATGTTATGGCTTGGCGGAATGACGATACCCGCAATCGACGAGGTCACAGTCACGTTCACCGCAAAATCAGGCCGGTAGCCGCGTTCTTTCATCACTGGGATCAACAACGACCCAAGTGCGGAGATATCAGCCACAGCAGAGCCGGAAATTCCACCGAACAGCATGGATGAGAAAATGTTCACCATCGCCAAACCACCCTTGAGGTGGCCGACCAAGGCCGCGGCGAGTTTTACCAGACGTTTGGCAATGCCGCCGTGCAGCATGATCTCGCCCGCAAAGACAAAGAACGGAATGGCGAGCAGTGAAAACACCGACACACCTGCCGTGGCCCGTTGAAAGGTAATCAACATCGGGAAGCCTTCGAACCAGAACGCAGAGGCCGCAGCGATCCCCATGGCAAAAGCCACAGGCATCCCCACGACCACCAACAGGCCGAAGACGAGCATCAGAATGAGTAAGCCCATAGATCAGGATTCCAGTATGTCAGAGACTGGCGACCAGTCGGAAAATGTCAGAATACGCAGAACGCCGCGCGTGCCTGCAAACAGAAAGATCAGCCCGCCGCAGGACGTAATCGCAAGGGTGCGGAAACTCTCGGGGATATCCAGCATCGGCAGCAGCGTATCCCAGCCGAACTGCATCAGCATGATACCGGCGATCAACATCACAGCGCCAAAGGCCGCCAATGTCAGATCAATCGCCACAATCAGCACCTTTTGAACAATGGTTGGCATCAGGTCACGGAACAGGTTCACGCCTAGGTGAAAGTTCTCTTTGATCCCTGCTGCAGCCCCAAGAAACGCAATGTAGCAGATCAACAGAAGGGCTAATTGTTCAACCCAAGTTGGCGTGACGTTCAGCACATAGCGGCCAAAAACCAGCCACCCGAATGTCGCAACCAGCACCACCAGCGCAATAGATGCGCATAAAATGCAAGCAGCGCGGATCAGGTCCAATCCGGCTTCCAGTCTGACGTATTTTGATGATTGCTCGACCATCGTTTAGCCCCTCACTTTGGTGTCGCTATGTTTCAGGCGACCCGTGGAAAAAGGCCCGCCCAATTTTGGGCGAGCCTTCTTAACGATGTGCGTCTTATTCCGCGTTGCGGATCAAGTTGACCAAGTCAGTGAGGTCAGGATTGTCAGCAAGGAACTTGTCATAGACTGGACCCATTGCCTCTTGGAACGGTGCTTTGTCTTCGATCGTGTTCACAGTCGTCCCGCCAGCAGCGATGGTTTCCATCGACGCCGCTTCACGTTCCTGCCACAGCTCGCGCTGAAGCAAAGCGGATGTATGACCCGCTTCTTTCACGATCTCTTGCTGCTCAGGTGTCAGCTTTTCGTATGATTTCAGGCTCATGCACAGACATTCTGGAATGATCAGGTGCTCTGTCAGTGAATAGAACTGGGCCACTTCGTAGTGATTTGTGGATTCGTAGGATGGCGGGTTGTTTTCCGCACCGTCCACAACGCCAGTTTTGATCGACTGGTAGACTTCGCCAAACGCCATTGGTGTGGCGTTGCCGTCCATTGCTTCGACCATGCCAACAAACAGGTCGTTGGACATCACGCGAACCTTCAAGCCCTCGACGTCCGCAGGTGTGTTGATCGGACGGACAGAGTTGTAGAACGACCGCGCACCAGCGTCATACCACCCCAGCGGCACGATACCTTTGGCAATCATGCCTTCGCCGATGGCTTCGCCAACTTCACCGTCCATCATTTCATACATGTCGGGGATCGACGGGAAAATGAACGGCAAGGACACAACGTTGGTTTCAGGAATAGACTGACCCATCGGTCCAAGGCTGAATTCGCCAAAATCAATCACGCCAAGGCGGATTTGCTCGATCGCGTCAGGCTGGCTGCCAAGTACGCCGTTGTGAAATGTCTTTGCAGTGATCTCGCCATTTGTGCGTTCTGCAACTTCTGCTGCGAACGATTCCATCGCGATAGAAACTGGGTAATCTTCGACGTGAATGTTCCAGCCGCGCAATTCAACGGCTGTCGCAGCAGTGCCCGCAACAGCAATTGCGCCGCCAAGTGCTGCGGATGTCAAAGCTGTCCGGATATTAAAGTGTAGCATAATGCGATCCCTCCCGATCGTTTTTTAAATACCGCCGCACCGCCACTCCTCTGGCGATGAATTGGTCACGTTCTCAATGTGCTGCCCTGATTAAGTTTCACAATCTTGGCGGCTCATTAATTGGTATACTAGTATTGATTGACGGAAACTCTGTCAATTCCATGCGTTCATTTTTGACATCGAAACGGCAAGTTGCAAGATGAAAAACATGTCGCAATAAACTGATTTTATTGGGTAAAATGCGAACCGAGCCGCCGCGTAAAAACCCACACCGTGGCGTGATGCGCGCATCTGCTACCGGTGTGTGGCCAAAATCCACGCTGTTTCGAAAACATTCGATATGAATACGCCCCGATTCTTAACACCATGCTAGGCATATTCCGGCTCACGACAACTCCCTAATCGAACTTGATGGTGCGCACGGAATAAGGCACCGTTACGGCGTGTGAAAAATTGGTTTTCGGCTGGACCGGGATAGGACTGTGGACGAAATGAACTTGAATAGGCGACTTTTTATGGCAGGCGTAAGTGCGTTTAGTTTGACCGCTTGCTCTAGCACGGCGCAATCCACCCGCCCTACTGCGCGGGTGCTGGACGCGGATCTGCGCCCCGTGCAAACCCCCGCCTTTATGGAGTGGGTCGCAAGGTTCAAACCCCGCGCCACGAGTGCCGGCATCTCCAGCGGCACTTTCGATGCCGCCTTTGCCAATGCAGGCTATATCCCGCGCGTTGTGGACCGTGATCGCAACCAGATCCAGACCCGCCGCACGCTTGAAGATTACCTGTCGATTGCCGTCTCGGACGAGCGCATGACCAAGGGCCGCACCGCGATCAGACAGCACGCCAATACGCTGGCGTCGGTAGAACAGCGCTACGGCGTTGACCGCAACATCGTCGCGGCGATTTGGGGCATGGAAAGCCTGTTTGGTGAACGACGTGGCGACATTCCTGTGGTGTCCGCCACCGCAACGCTGGCCTTTGACGGACGGCGCGGTGCGTTCTACGAAAGCCAGCTGATTGCCGCGTTAAAAATCCTTGAACGTGGTGACACAACGCCCGATCAAATGATCGGCAGCTGGGCTGGTGCGATGGGTCACACGCAGTTTATTCCCACGTCTTATCAATCCTTTGCCGTCGATTTCACAGGCGACGGTCGCCGCGATATCTGGAGCGACGACCCCACGGATTCGCTTGCCTCGACAGCCGCATACCTGTCGCGCAACGGCTGGCAATCCGGCTTGAAATGGGGATCAGAAGAAGGCACAGGCGGCCCGTCGGGGCGCACCCTGCAACCCCAAGCAGGCGGGATCAAATTCACTGTAACGCGAAACTTTACCGCGCTGAAAACATACAACAATTCCGATTTCTACGCGATTGGCATCGGGCATCTGGCCGACCGTCTAGGCGGCGCTGGCCCCCTTCGCGGCAGCTTCCCACCCGACGAAAACGGATTGACCAAAACGGACCGTCAAACCGTGCAACGCGGCCTCGCGCGGCGCGGCTTTGACGTCGGCGCGGCAGACGGTGTGATCGGCGGCCAAACGATTGCGGCGATCACAGCATTCCAAGAACAACAAGGCATGGCTGTCACAGGTGTCGCGTCGCGTGACGTGCTTAATGCGTTACGTTAAGATCGCCGCGTAACACTATACTCTAAAACGAAAAAAGCCCCGCGCATCACTTGATACACGGGGCTTTCTTAGTGTAAACATCTTATCCGATGATCGCGTTCAACGTCGCGGATGGGCGCATCGCAGCTGCGGTTTTCGCCGCATCACCGTGGTAGTAGCCGCCCAGATCAACAGCAGGCCCTTGCGCCGCTGCGAGTTCCGATAGGATTGCCGCCTCGCCTGATGCAAGCGCCTCTGCGATTGGGGCAAAGTGTGCCGCCAAGTCTGCATCATCCGATTGCGCGGCCAATGCTTCGGCCCAATAGCGCGCAAACCAGTAGTGGCTGTCGCGGTTGTCAGGCTCGCCAACTTTGCGCGATGGGGAATGGCCGTTGTCCAAGATCCCTTGGGTCGCGGCGTCCACTGCCTTGCCCAAAACGCGGGCTTTTTCGTTGCCTTTTGCGTCTGCCAGGAATTGCAGGCTTTCCCCTAAGGCACAGAATTCACCCAATGAATCCCACCGCAGGTGGTTTTCTTCGAGCAACTGCTGCACGTGCTTTGGCGCAGACCCACCAGCGCCCGTTTCAAACAAACCGCCACCCTGCATAAGCTTCACGATGGACAACATTTTCGCAGATGTGGCCAGTTCCAAGATCGGGAACAGGTCGGTCAGATAATCGCGCAATACGTTGCCCGTGATCGCGATTGTGTCGTCGCCTTTGGTGATGGTTTCCAGCGATGCGCGGGTGGCTTCGCGTGGGGCCATGATTTCGAATTTGTCGGCCACGCCTTTGGCTTCAAGGATCGGCTTCACGTAAGCAATCAGTTCCGCGTCATGCGCACGATCCGCATCAAGCCAGAAAATCGCGCGTGTGCCTTCGGCCTTCTGGCGATCAATCGCGAGGTTCACCCAGTCTTCAATCGGCGCCTGACGCGCAGATGCTGACCGCCAGATATCGCCTGCTTCAACCGCGTGCTGGTGCAGAACCGTGCCATCGTCTAGAATCATTTTGACGGTGCCCGCCTCTGCGATCTCGAATGTGGTCGGGTGCGAGCCGTATTCTTCTGCTTTTTGCGCCATCAGACCGATGTTCTGGACTGTGCCGGCTGTGGCTGGGTTCAATTTGCCGTTTTCTTTGAAAAACTTAATGCTTTCGTCATAAATCGGCGCGTATGAATTGTCCGGGATCACGCAATTGGCGTCGGATTCCTTGCCGTCTGGCCCCCATCCCTTGCCGCCTGCGCGGATTAAGGCTGGCATCGACGCGTCAATGATCACATCGGAAGACACGTGCAGGTTGGTGATGCCCTTGTCGCTGTCGACCATATACATCGGCGGACGATCCGCCATGCATGCCTCGATGTCGGCAACGATTGCAGCGTTATCCTTAACGCGTCCCAACAAATCACCAAGGCCGGAATTCGGGTTCACGCCCAAATCGGCCATCGCAGCGCCGTGCTTTTCAAACACGGGCGCGAGGAATGCTTTGACCGCGTGGCCGAAGATGATCGGGTCGGAGACCTTCATCATCGTGGCTTTCATGTGCAGTGAAAACAGCGTGCCGTCTTCTTTGGTTTTTGCGATTTCGTCAGCCAAGAACGACTGCAAAGCGGCGGCGGACATGAATGTCGCGTCAACCACGGTGCCAGCTGGGTAGCTGATGCCGTCCTTCAAAACAGTCTCGCCACTGGCCGTTTCCAGCACGATTTTGGCTGTGACGTCTTTGGACAAAGTCGCCGACGTCTCGTTCGAGAAGAAATCGCCACCGGACATCGCGGACACATGTGTTTTGCTGTCAGCAGACCAGTCGCCCATCCGGTGCGGGTTGTTTTGTGCGAATGTTTTCACGGCCTTAGCCGCGCGGCGGTCAGAGTTGCCTTCACGCAGCACGGGGTTCACAGCAGAGCCTTTGATCCCGTCGTATTTCGCGCGGATTGCTTTTTCAGCGTCCGTGGAAGGGGATTCTGGGTAGTCAGGCAGCGCAAACCCTTGGGATTGCAGTTCTTTGACTGCGGCAACTAACTGCGGCACGGACGCCGAAATGTTCGGCAGTTTGATCACGTTGGCATCAGCAGTCTTAACCAAACGACCTAGTTCCGCCAGATCGTCAGATTGCTGCTGATCCGCGTTCAAATGCTCTGGGAACGTCGCCAGGATGCGGCCCGCGAGGCTGATGTCTTTGGTGCCAACAGACACGCCAGCGGCGGCTGCGAATTTCTGGATAATCGGCAAGAACGACGCCGAGGCCAGTTCCGGTGCTTCGTCAACTTTGGTGTAGATGATATCTGTCATGATTAACCCCTAGCTTTTCAATTTGCCTGTCCTTACCGGATGCAACCGGCGACGTCCATTGTATACCACGGTATATCGAAATTAATCCAACAGAGACGGGTTATGCCCCCTCAAGGAATGCGTGCGCCTCTAGTATCGCTGCAGCCAATCCATCAAAAAACCCGGCCTTAGTTACGTCTACAAGACCCGCTTGGCCGTTTTGCGCAACGAATCCATCTGGGGCTTGGATCACGGTGAACATATTATTCTTGGACAGCCACAGATCGCGGTGACTGTTGCCCATACCGTGTTTCAACACGTTCACGGCCAGATAATAGCTGTAAATGCGATCCGCGAGATCAGCTTCGCCCGCCTCAAGCAGCTGCGCCTTAAGTTTGCGCGCAAATGGACCGCGCCGGAAATGGTGTTGGGACCGCGCTTCAAAAGCTGCAAATGTGTCGATTGCGATTGCCTCAAGCGCAAGTGTGCCCGCCAAAACCTCTGCATCAGACGCACCCGCTGCGATCTGATCCTCAGCGGCTTTTGCGGTGACACGCGCGGTTTCGATCAACTCTGGGACGGTTTGAGGGGCTGACATGGTAAATTCTCCGGTTTCTCACCCTCGTTTACGCGATGGACGGCAGAATGATAGTGGCCCTGCGTGAAATCGACATAAAAAAGGGGCCCCCAAAGGGACCCCGTGAGTTTCGCTGATCGGGCTCGTGATTATACCGCTCAATGTTTTTTGCCTGTGGCCCGATCTGCGCCGGGGGTGAGCGCACCCACCCCGGGTCTCGTTTTGGCGCCGAATTTTCTGGAAAATTCGAAATGCGACGCCGATGTATCAGCTACACCCAGACGTGCCGCCGCAGGTGTTGCACTTCATGCAGGTTCCGTTGCGGACCAATGTGTAGTTGCCACATTCGCCGCAGGCTTCGCCTTCATAGCCCTGCATTTTCGCCTTATCGCGGGCATTCATGCTCGTGGCCACTGCGACGCTGGACGTCTCGGACACCACAGTTTCGACCGCGACAGCCGTGTTGCCCGCTGACGCCACCAATCCGGCCCCGCCGTTCAGCACGAACAATTCTTGCGGCATACGCTTGCGCAAATAACCGGTGGACGAGATTTGTTTCAACACTTCCAATGACTTGGACGCTGCCACATCAGATGCAGCCCGCACATTGGACACGCCTTCCATCTCGCCGCGACCGATATCGTCGAACGACGCGCCTTCCGGTTTGACATGCGCAAGGTCCGTCCGGTCAAGGTAGGACACCGCCAATTCGCGGAAGATATAGTCGAGGATCGACGTCGCATTCTTGATGCTGTCGTTGCCCTGAACCATGCCCGCAGGCTCGAATTTCGTGAAGGTAAACGCGTCCACGAACTCTTCCAGCGGCACGCCGTACTGCAAGCCAACAGACACGGCGATTGCAAAGTTGTTCATCATGGCGCGGAAACCGGCACCCTCTTTGTGCATATCAATAAAGATTTCACCAAGATTGCCGTCTTCGTATTCGCCCGTCCGCAAGTACACTTTGTGACCGCCAATAATCGCCTTTTGCGTGTATCCTTTACGGCGCTGCGGCATCTTTGTGCGTTCTTGTTCTTTGTAGATTTCCTTGATGATCACCTTTTCGACGATCTTTTCGGCCAGAACAGTCGCTTTTTCTTGCATGGAACCGCTGGCGAGCACGTCCATCGCCTCGTCGTCGTCCTCGACCAAGGCCGCAGCCAGAGGTTGTGACAACTTCGATCCGTCACGGTACAGCGCGTTGGCCTTCACACCCAACGACCATGACAATTCGTAAGCCTTTTGGCAGTCCACGATTGTCGCGTCGTTTGGCATGTTGATGGTCTTGGAAATCGCCCCAGAGATAAACGACTGTGCAGCGGCCATCATGTAGATGTGGCTGTCAACGCTCAGATAACGCTTACCTTTTTTGCCGCATGGGTTTGCGCAATCGAACACGTTCAAGTGCTCTTCTCTCAAGAACGGCGCGCCTTCCAGCGTCATTGTCCCGCAAACATGGTCATTTGCCGCGTCGATGTCCGCCTTAGAATACCCAAGATGACGCAGCAGATCGAACGTCGGATCGTTCAGTTTTTCTTCTGGAATGCCAAGTGTTTTGGTGCAGAAATCCGCGCCAAGCGTCCATTGGTTGAACACAAAACGGATGTCGAATGCGGCTTTCAGCGCGCCTTCAACCTTGTCCAATTCCGCCTGACCAAAGCCGTGACCGATCAGCGAAGTATGGTTAATGGCAGGCGCCTGCCCGATTGAACCATGCCCCACCGCATAAGCGATGATTTCTTCGATCTGGGCAGAGCCATAACCAAGCGTATCGAGGGCCGCTGGCACCGATTGGTTGATGATTTTAAAGTAACCACCGCCCGCGAGTTTCTTGAATTTCACCAGCGCAAAGTCAGGCTCGATCCCTGTTGTGTCGCAGTCCATCACCAGCCCGATGGTGCCAGTTGGCGCTATCACAGAAACCTGTGCGTTGCGATATCCGTGCTTTATTCCAAGGGCTAACGCCTCGTCCCATGTGCCTTCGGCAATCGCGATCAAGCGCTGATCTGGGCAGTTCGCTTGGTCCAGCGGCACTGGTTTTACATCCAGTTTTTCGTAGCCATCCACATTGCCATAGGCGGCGTTGCGGTGGTTGCGAATGACCTTAAGCATGTGTTCTGCGTTTTTCTCGTACCCTGGAAATGCACCCTGCTCGGACGCAATTTCAGCGGACGTCGCATAGGACACGCCAGTCATAATCGCGGTTAACGCAGCGCCCATCGCGCGACCTTCGTCGCTGTCATAGCCCAAGCCCATATTCATCAACAAACCGCCGATGTTCGCGTAGCCCAGCCCCAACGTGCGGAAGTCATATGACCGCTGCGCGATTTCCTTGGACGGGAATTGCGCCATCATCACCGAGATTTCCAGCGTCACAGTCCACAAACGCGAGGCGTGCATGTAGTCTTCGACTTGGAATTCGCCGGCTTTGTAGAATGTCAGCAGGTTCATCGACGCAAGGTTACAGGCCGTGTCGTCCAAAAACATGTATTCAGAACAAGGGTTTGACCCACGGATTGCGCCGTCTTCTGGGCAGGTGTGCCATGCGTTAACCGTGTCGTGATACTGGATGCCCGGATCGGCGCAGGCCCATGCGGCGTGGCCGACTTGTTCCCACAAATCACGGGCGCGGATGGTCTTTTGTACCTCGCCGTCGCGGCGATTTATCAGGTCCCAATCATCGTCGTTTTCGACGGCTTTGAGGAACGCATCAGTGACGCGGATCGAGTTGTTCGAATTCTGGCCGGACACGCTAGAGTAGGCTTCAGAATCCCAGTCGGTATCATATGTCGGGAATTCAATCGACGTGTGACCCTGCTTTGCATAATCCAACACGCGCTTGATATAGGTCTCGGGGATTGCGACAGATTTTGCTTCACGAACAGCCTGTTGCAAGCCGTTGTTCACCTTGGGATCGTAGGCGTCTTGTTCTTTGCCGTCCCATGCTTTGATCGCAGCAAAGATCGCATTCAGGAACTTTTCGTGCATTTTAGAGCCAGCGACGATGGATGCCACTTTTTGCTCTTCAATCACCTTCCAGTTGATGAAATCTTCGATATCAGGGTGGTCGGCGTCGACGATAACCATCTTAGCGGCGCGGCGTGTTGTGCCGCCTGATTTGATCGCACCAGCGGCGCGGTCACCGATTTTCAAGAAACCCATCAGACCGGACGATTTACCGCCGCCAGACAACGCCTCGCCTTGGCCACGCAAGCTGGAAAAGTTGGTGCCCGTGCCAGAGCCATACTTGAAGAGACGCGCTTCACGGACCCAAAGGTCCATAATCCCGCCTTCGTTAACTAAATCGTCAGCAACTGATTGTATGAAACAAGCGTGCGGCTGCGGATGCTCGTATGAGGAGGTCGATTTTGTCAGTTTCTTAGTTTTGTAATCAACATAATAATGGCCTTGGGCCGGACCATCGATACCATAAGCCCAGTGCAGGCCTGTGTTGAACCACTGCGGGCTGTTTGGGGCAGCGCGTTGGGTCGCCAGCATGTAGCGCATCTCGTCGAAATAGGCGCGTGCGTCTTCTTCAGTTGTGAAATAGCCGCCCTTCCAGCCCCAATAGGCCCAAGCACCCGCCAAACGGTCGAAAACCTGCTTTGCTGAGGTCTCGCCACCGAATGTCGCGTTGTCTGTTGGCACAGAGCGCCACAGGAACTCTGGTACGCCTTTTTCTTTGACCTTCTTCATCTCGGAAGGCACGCCCGCCTTGCGGAAATACTTCTGGGCGATGACGTCAGACGCAACCTGCGACCAGCCTTCGGGAATTTCACAATTGTCGAGCTTGAACACGATGGTGCCATCGGGGTTCCGGATTTCCGATGTCGTCGTGTTAAAAGCCAACGCACCATATGCGCCTGTGCCTGCCGTTGTGAAATTCCGTTCGATTCTCATCGCGTCTGCCCCAATTCATTTGCCGTCTTTGCGGCTTGTCCCAAAAATAGCCCCACGAAGGGCTCACATAATAAGTTGCTCTGGCGATGGGACGAGAGGATTTGCGCCGAAAACACGTGTTTTCAGCCCGCGCGTCTACAATGTGTATAAACGTCTGCCCTGTCCCAGCACTAACACCACATGTTGTGTGATCGTTAGCAACTCGCACAATCTGGCGTATCCCCCCCGTGGCGGTCAACGAATTTTTTACCACTATATGTAGATTAAAGCGGTTGACGGCTTTGTGTGAAAACGGGCGGATCGTTGTCCTCCGATTCATCCTCAGAGTTCTCCACAGAACGTTAACGCCGCCTGTGGAAAACCTAATCACAAAAAGAATAACCGCCACGTAGACTTACGCCGGAAGGCTCATCTTTTACGCTAACTTTGGATTTTCGAGGAATCGGTAGAATCACTTGGCTGCCCGATCGGCACAACATCTAGCGCGCTGACAAATTCGCAACGCATTAACTGCTAAAACAACAAACACCGGTCCGCCTTGCGGCGACCGGTTTGTTGTCACAATGTTAGTGAAGTGGTCGGGGCAGAGAGATTCGAACTCCCGACCCTCTGTTCCCAAAACAGATGCGCTACCAGACTGCGCTATGCCCCGACTGAGGCTTGATTTAGTGCCTGTGGTCGGGATTGAAAACCCCTAAATTCCACTAAATCAAACATTTTTTAATTTGTGCAAGGAAGCACGGCATCTGCACCAAAAGATGGGTGCTGAATCACAGCCCCTGCGGTGATTCCAAGCCGTGCAGACAACCCGCCGTTGATTTCCAACACCGCAAGCACGCCGTCACCGCCGTCGATTGTGGTCTCATCTCCGGGAATCGCATTTTCATGGATTCGCAGCACCGTGCCATCAGGCGCGGCAAACAGCATATCCAAGGGAATCAGTGTGTTGCGCATCCAGAATGTCGCCCTGCGCGGCCCCTCGTAAACAAAAAGCATGCCCCCAAGCGTTGGCATGCTTTCCACGAACATCAGACCTTGGGCGCGTTCGGCGTCGTCATCAGCGATATCGACTTTGAAATTCGCTTGGCCAAAGTCGCCTACGACTCGCGCCACATCATCGGTACAGGTGGCAGCGATTGCCCCTGTCCCGCTCATCATCAGCAGCAATGCCGCCGCAATTGGTTTAATCAAGCTATACTGTCCCAAGTTACCACATCAATTGCCATCCGTCCGCGTTCACCATTGAACAGACGCACACCAATCGCTTCGCCGGCTTGAAGATTCGCCAGACCAGAGCGCCGCAGCACGTCTATATGGACAAACACATCTTCGGGGTCGCGGAACACATTTGCAAACCCAAATCCTTTGGCTTTGTCGAACCACTTCACCCGCGCCGGTTCAACAGTAACCTTGGCGATATCTTCTGGGGATAGTTCTTCCATATCGCGCAATGGTGGAATCGTATCAGCCACGACAATGATATTAACGACACTCACAGCCTGCAGGCCGCGGTCCGTTTCTTGCACTTCAATCTCGATTGCGGCGCCGTCCGCGACAGAGCCTTGGCCGAAATTGCGTAAAACGTTGGCGTGCAGCAATACATCTTTGCCGCCGTCTTCGGGCACGATAAAACCGAACCCCTTGGTGGGGTCGAACCATTTAACATGGCCATGAATCGTGTGGGTCGTTGGGGTCGATGACATCTTTAGTACTCTTCACGCGTTGCGGCGATACGCCGCTTGATAATTTAGGTATACGTTATATCCAACAGAAAACCAACACCATGACAAGCGCTTACCACTCGCGCTTCGTGGAATTCACGGGTTCAAGCGCTGTATTTCCCACTGTTCTGACGCGGTCTTGCGGGTCCACCGGAAACGGTCGTGCAACCTAAAGGCACCATCAGCCCAGAACTCTATCTCTATAGGTGTGATACGATATCCACCCCAGTGCGGGGGGCGCGGCGGGGAAACCCCGAGAGTAGCCGTCAGTTTTGCAACCTTTGCCATTAATCGACCCCGCGAGACAAGTGGCCGCGATTGGTCAGAAGCCCATGCGCCCAAACGACTTTGAAGCGGCCTTGACGCATAGTAAGCATCCGACGCGGCCGCATCTTCGCGCTCAACCATGCCGCGTACCCGCAACTGCCGTCCGCGCGTCTTTGAATACAAGACGAACGCCGCTTTGCCGGATGCTTCGATTTCTTGGCCCTTCTGACCGTCGTAATTGGTGTAAAAAATAAATGCCGATTCTGTGATTTCTTTTAGCAGAACCATCCGGACGTTCGGCATCCCGTCCGAATCAACCGTGCTCAGCGCAATCGCGTCGGGATAAGACGTTTCGGTCTCGACAACATCGGCGAGCCAACGTTGTGCAATTTCAAACGGATCATCACCCGCAAAAATACCATCGCGATCGCTCATTTCTCTTATCCTCGTTGCCCTGCAAACCGTAGACGTAGGGCGTTCATGCCTATGTGACAACGTGCTTTACCTTGCTGCGCTTCCTTTGTTCGCATAAACCACTGCAGATGTGAGACTAATATATAGGGGCAGCCACATGAGTTCTGAACTGATGAAGGGCAAACGCGGTCTGATTATGGGCCTAGCGAACGACAAATCCATCGCTTGGGGCATCGCAAAGGCCTGCGCCGATGCTGGTGCCGAACTGGCGTATTCGTACCAAGGGGATGCCCTGCTGAAACGGGTTGGCCCACTGGCGGCACAAACCGGGTCCGACATCGTGCTGCCCTGTGACGTCAGCGACGAAGCGTCGATTGACGCTCTGTTTGACGAGCTGGAAAAGCGCTGGGGCAAACTTGATTTTGTCGTCCACGCGATTGGCTTCTCTGACAAAAACGAATTGCGCGGCCGCTACGTCGACACCAGCCGTCAGAACTTTCTGACGTCGATGGACATCTCGGTCTATTCCTTCACGGCGGTTGTGCAGCGTGCGGAAAAGATGATGAACGAAGGCGGCTCTTGCCTGACACTCTCTTACTACGGCGCGGAACGTGTGATGCCGCATTATAACGTCATGGGTCTGTGTAAAGCAGCGCTTGAGGCATCCGTGCGCTATCTGGCCGAAGACCTCGGCAAAGACGGCATTCGCGTAAATGCGATTTCTGCGGGTCCAATCAAAACGCTCGCGGCTTCCGGCATCGGCGATTTCCGCTACATCCTGAAATGGAACGAATATAACTCGCCGCTGCGCCGGACCGTGACAATCGAAGACGTGGGCAAATCCGCGCTTTACCTGTTGTCGGACCTCGGGTCAGGTACCACAGGCGAAGTCCTGCACGTCGACGCAGGCTATCACGTTGTTGGTATGAAGGCGGTTGATGCGCCCGATATCACCAAAGAATAGTTAACACGGGTGGCGGACGACAGCGTACCGCCCCCCAAACAACCACGAACGCTAAAGGATCTGCCATGACCGACCGCCTGCCTCACGAAAAAGGCTTCCACATCAGCTGGGACCAAATCCACCGCGATAGTCGGGCACTTGCGTGGCGGCTCGACGGCAAAGGACCTGACGACGGCGCATGGAAAGCAGTTGTGGCAATCACACGCGGCGGCATGGCACCTGCGATGATCGTGGCGCGCGAGTTGGACATCAGAACAGTCGACACAATCAGCATCAAATCCTACGACAACCAAGCACAGTCCGAAGCGACAGTCCTCAAATATCCAGATGCGGACATGATGGGCGACGGCACCGGCATCCTGATCATCGACGATCTGGTGGATAGCGGCAAAACACTGGAAGTCGTGCGCAAACTCTACCCCAACGCCCATTGCGCAACGGTCTATGCCAAACCCAAAGGCGAGCCGATGGTGCAAACGTTTATCACGGGCGTTAGCCAAGACACATGGATTTTCTTCCCGTGGGACATGGCATTGCAATACGTCGAACCCTACCGCGGCAAAGACTAACGGCACGCCCGCGGCACCTGCCGAAGCCTCCGGCGGGAGTTTTTTTGGCGAAATGAAGACGGGCCGGATCGCCTTCATTTCGCCGCAACAACTCTCTGCCCGAAGGGCATTACGAAAAGAAATGCGGCGCAGCCGCACAATTGGATCAGACCATGGGTATTTCGCGGACACAGGCTACTTTTTCTCCTCCGGTGATGGAAGCACGGCGCTGGTTGGACGGTGTTACGCACCCCGCTGACCGTCCGCTTTTGAACGTCAGTCAAGCCGCCCCAGTTGATCCGCCCCCCGCGCCCATGCGCGACGCGATGGCCGCGATTATTCGCGACGAACCCGAGGCGCATTTGTATGGGCCTGTGTTAGGGATGCCCGAATTGCGCGCGGAAATCGCTGCGCGTTGGACGACCGCTTATGGTGGCGATGTGCGCCCAGATCAGGTTGCGATCACGTCCGGTTGCAATCAGGCTTTCGCCGCTGCGATTTCCGCGATCTGCACTGAGGCTGACGAGGTCATCATTCCCGTCCCGTATTATTTTAATCATCGCATGTGGTTGGACATGGCGGGCGTCACAACCGTACCACTGATGGTGGGCGACGACATGATCCCCGATGTCAACGCTGCTGCCGCCTTGATCACCGACAAAACCCGTGCAATTGCTCTGGTAAGCCCCAATAATCCAGCGGGTGTTGAATATCCGTCCGAGACGCTCGCCGCGTTTTTCGCACTTGCCCGCGCCCGTGGCATCAAGCTGATCGTCGATGAAACCTACCGCGATTTTGACAGCCGCACCGGTGCCCCGCATGATCTGTTCACCGACCCGCAGTGGGACGATACGCTGATCCAGCTTTATTCGTTTTCCAAGGCCTACCGTTTAACAGGCCACCGTGTTGGCGCGATGATCAGCAGCACCGATCTGTTGGCTGAGGCCGAAAAGTTCCTTGATACAGTCACGATTTGCCCGAACCAATTGGGCCAGCGTGCCGCCCTATGGGGGATGCAGAATCTGGACGATTGGCTCGCGGGTGAACGGCTAGAAATCCTTGACCGTCGCGCCGCGATCGAAGAAAACGCCCCGCGTATCGCGGCCAAAGGCTGGAAATTACTCGGCTGTGGCGCGTATTTCGCCTATTTCGCGCATCCCTTTGACATGCCGTCCGACGTGCTGGCGCAAAAACTGGTGCAAGAGGCCAGCATTCTGACCCTGCCCGGCACCATGTTCATGCCCGCCGACAACCCGCAGGGTGCCCGCCAAATACGCATCGCTTTTGCGAATATCGACCGCGCAGGCATCCGCGTTTTGTTTGATCGGCTCGAAAACCTCGCCCTGTGACCTTGCGGACCGCAAAGCTGCATCATATGCATCATCAACCAAGTTTGAGGGACGCGACCAATGGCCAAAAGTAAAGCAAAACAAACCGCTGCATGGGTCATCGTCGTCCTATTGCTCTTGGGCCTTTTGGGCTTTGGTGCGGGCGGTCTGTCCGGCACGATCCGCAGCATTGGCACCGTGGGCGATAAAACGATCCCCGTTGTGCAATACCAGCAAGCCGTGAGCGCGCAAATCGCAGCCCTAGAGGCGCAAGTCGGCTCGCCGATCAGCTTTGTGCAGGCGCAGTCCATTGGCATCGACCAGCAAGCCCTGAACGGTGTCATCGCCGAACGCACCCTTGATAACGAGGCCACGCGCCTTGGCCTGTCCGTGGGCGACGAACGTGTGCGCGCCCGTGTGCTGCAAGTGCCTAGCTTTCGCGGCCTCGACGGCAGTTTTGACCGCGACGCCTATCGCCGCGTCCTGCAAAACCAAGGCATGAGCGACACCGAATTCGAAACCAGCATCCGCGAAGAAGAATCCCGTATTCTGCTGCAAGGCGCCGTCGTGGACGGTGTGCGTGCGCCCAGCACTTACGCCGAAACCGTGGCCCGCTACATCGGCGAGCAACGTGCAATCACATGGGCCACGTTAACGGCTGACGACCTGACGACACCGGTTCCTGGCCCGACGGACGCCGACATTCAGACGTTTTACGATGAAAACCCTGACATGTTCACCGCGCCCGAGACCCGCAAGATTACTTACGCATGGTTAACACCTGACATGATCCAAGAAGACGTGACCGTTGATGAAACAGCGATCCGTCAGCTTTACGAAGACCGGATCACCGACTTTGTCCGGCCAGAGCGCCGCTTGGTCGAACGTTTGGTCTATTTTAATCAGGCCGAAGCAGATGCAGCCAAAGCAGCCTTTGACGCCGAAGAGACAACATTCGACGCGCTTGTCGAAGACCGCGGTTTGTCTCTGACAGACGTGGACATGGGCGACGTGGACCAAGAGGCGCTTGGCGCTGCAGGTGAGGCCGTGTTTGACGCGATGCCCGGCGATGTTGTTGGCCCGTTCGCGACAGAATTCGGCCCGGCCTTGTTCCGCATGAACGCGATCCTTGCGGCAGACGAGACGCCATTTGAAGAAGCCGAAGCAGAGTTGCGCATCGAACTTGCCGCCGCGCGCGCCCGCCGCGTCATCGAGGATTCACGCGAAGGCATCAACGATCTACTCGCCGGTGGCGCACGTCTCGAAGATCTGGCGGAACAAACTGATCTGCGTCTTGGCACGATTGAATGGTCCGAAGACGTCCAAGACGACATCGCAGCCTACGATTCGTTCCGCGCAGAAGCCGCTGTTGTTGAGCAGGGCGCGTTCCCGGACCTGTTCGAACTCGAAGACGGTGGCATTTTCACCCTGCGTTTGGACGACATCGTAGCCCCTGCCCTGCGCCCGCTGATTGACGTCACTGACGCCGCTGCTAACGCATGGCAAACCGCTCGCACGCAGCAAGCCGTTCTTGAAGAAGCACAGGCTGTTGCCGCTGAATTGTCTCCGACAACAGGATTTGAGACCGTAGCACTTATCGCGACCACTGAAGAAAATCTGACGCGCCGCAGCTTTGTTGACGGCACACCGCCGGGCTTTATCCAAGAGGTGTTCGCGCTGGAACTTGGCGAAGTCACAACAATCGACGCGGGTGATTTCGTGGCGATTGTGCGCTTGGATCACCAGTCCGTGCCAGCTGTGGGCGACGAATCCTTGGACGCGGATATGGAAGTGTTCGGCAACAATGCCTCTGTCGGCATCGCGCAGGATATCTTTGAAATCTTCAATGCCGAAATCCAGCGCAACACCGACGTGAAAATCAATCCAGCCGCTGTCACGGCGGTTCACACCTCTTTCCAATAAGGGCAGCAACGCCCCGCTCAAGACGCGATAGGACGACCATGGCCCTGCACCCCGACTACACCGATTTCGCCGCAGGCTATGACGCGGGCAAGAACCAGGTCGTCTACACGCGCCTTGCAGCCGACCTCGACACGCCCGTGTCATTGATGCTGAAACTGAACGGTGCGGGCAAAAACGCCTTCATGCTGGAAAGCGTGACAGGCGGCGAAGTGCGTGGTCGTTATTCCATGATCGGCATGAACCCGGACTTGATCTGGGAATGTCGTGGAACGGGCTCGCGGATCAATCGCTCGGCCCGTTTCGACGACGACGCCTTTACGGATTGCGCGGACGATCCGCTGACAGCATTGCGTGGCATCATCGCGGAAAGCCGCATTGACTTGCCCACCGACCTGCCCGGTGCGGCGGCTGGCTTGTTCGGATTCTTGGGCTACGACATGATCCGCCTGATCGAACATTTACCGGATGTGAACCCCGACCCGTTAGGCTTGCCTGACGCGGTGATGATCCGCCCATCGGTGATGGCCGTTCTGGACGGCGTCAAAGGCGACGTGATCCTTGTGGCCCCTGCGTGGACCGACAGCGGCTTGTCCGCAAAGGCAGCCTATGCCCAAGCAGCCGAGCGTGTGATGGACGCGACCCGCGCCTTGGAACGCCCCGTCCCTGCGGAAAGCAGGCAGTTGGCTAACCCTGATCCAATCGCGCCAGAGCAGTCGAATTTCAGCCAAGCTGAATACGAAAATGTGGTCGAGAAAGCCAAAGAATATATTCGTGCGGGTGACATTTTCCAAGTTGTCCCATCACAACGCTGGACCCAAGATTTCCGCGAGCCGCCTTTTGCGCTTTACCGCTCGCTGCGCCGCACAAACCCGTCGCCCTACATGTTCTACTTCAACTTTGGCGGCTATCAGGTGGTTGGGGCATCGCCCGAAATCCTTGTTCAAGTGCTTGGTAAACAAGTCACAATCCGCCCGATCGCTGGCACACGTCCACGCGGTGCGACTGCAGCCGAAGACAAAGCGAACGAAGCCGATTTGATGGGCGATCAGAAAGAGCTGGCAGAGCATCTGATGCTGCTTGATCTAGGCCGCAACGACACGGGCAAGGTCTCGAAAATCGGCACAGTGCGCCCGACTGAGCAATTTACCGTCGAATATTACAGCCACGTCATGCACATCGTGTCGAACGTTGTAGGCGAATTGGCCGACGACCAAGATGCGCTGTCTGCGTTCTTTGCGGGCATGCCAGCGGGCACTGTATCCGGCGCGCCCAAGGTCCGCGCTATGGAAATCATCGACGAGTTAGAGCCTGAAAAGCGCGGCGTTTACGGCGGTGGCTGCGGATATTTCAGTGCAAACGGTGACATGGACATGTGCATCGCCTTGCGCACAGCCGTGGTTCAGGACGAAAAACTGTACATCCAAGCAGGCGGCGGCGTGGTTTATGACAGCGATCCACACGCAGAATATATGGAAACCGTGCACAAATCCAACGCGATCCGTAAAGCCGCAGCAGATGCCGCCATGTTCAGAGGCGGTAGCAACAGCTAACGCCCCCGATTTTTCTCGAAAAATTGATCGTATTTTCTAGAAAATTCGGGACCGCCACCAGCGGTCAGTCGACCATAAGAACCGTTGAAATCGGCACCATCGCCACTTGGCTCGCGCGGTTTGCAGCGCCCCATTGGATCAACGCTGAAATCGTCTCGCCGCGAATTTGTCCCAGCAGAACAACGCCGCTTTCCTGACGTGCACGGAATGCAGCTTGATCCATAAAGCGTCGGATCACACGTGCATCCTGATTTTCAGAATCCAGATTGCGGAAAATCAGGCTTGTTGGCACACCCTGTTCATCCGCCACACGCAACGCGGAATTCAACCCGCGCGGCACCGTGACCAGCCCGCGCCCGTCTTCGGACAATGCAGCGATGGTTTGGGAAATGACTTCTGGATCGGACTGTAATCCCGCCTCGCCCGCGTCCAAAACGGCTACGGTTTCTGGCAGCGTATTAAACGCCGCTTCAAAGAAAATTTCGACGTCTGTGGCGGTCGCAGAGGCAGGTAACGCCGCCAAAACGCCCACTTCGATTCCCGCCGCGCGGTAGGCTTTCATCCGTTCCGTGGCGTTCGGCACCGATGGGTTCAGCATCACTGTGATCGGGAATGCCACGCCCGCAACTGCGGACACGGCCCCGTCAAAACTGCCATCATCCATCAACACAACCGACACTTCGGGACGGTTATCAGGGTTCGCAGCCTCCGCCGCATAGCGTTCCAGCGCTGGCATTCCGTCAGTATTTTCAACGTCATCCTCGACCGCGACTTCAGCCTCTTCCGCCGCAGTGTCGCCAGCCAAACGGTTCACACGCACAGCACCCGTGCCACCCGGCAAGGCAGACGTCGCGGGATCATCAATGATTGCGACGACAACAGGCTCTTCGTCGTCAGCGGCCGCATCATCGTCAATAACAATAGCCGCAGGCGCATCCGTGCCCGCGATTTCAGCCGTATCACCCGCCTCTGGCGCATCCAGAACATCGGGCGCTGTCGGGGCAATCGGCAAGGTTTCAGCAACCGCATCCACGTCAGGACTGTCCGCATCTTGCGGGGCCGCATCGGCCAAAACAGGCGCATCGTCAGCAATTTCAGGGGCTTCACCCGGCAAAGGCTCAGCTGTCATTGTGTCTACCGCAACGGGCGCTTCGACGTCCGGTGCAATCGGCACAACGGATTGCGGGTTCGGCAGCACGGGTACTTCGGCAGTGATATCAACACCAGTCAACACACCCTCAGCAGGCACTTCGACTTCGGCCACAACATCGCTGGTTTCGGGCGGCAAGGCTGGCGCAGTATCGACCACAGCAACCTCCGCCGCATCATCCGGCGTCACAGCCAAAGGCGCGTCCGACTGTAAAACCGCGTCTGCGTCTACCTCTGCGCTTTGCGTCTCGGGACTTTCCGATTGGCTTGTGTCGCTTTGCACATCAGGTGCGGCCACTTGTGGCACAGCTGGCGGGTCGTTCCGCGCGGGTTGTTCACCGACAAGCGACGCTCCGGCCACGGTCACACCGCCCAGAACCAAGCCCCAAATTCCACCACTTACAAATCCGCGCACGACGCGTTCTCCCAACTGCTCTAGTCTTCTGACACGCTCGCCTTGACGGCGCCCCACGTATCAGCCCATTTATACGTGACTATACCGTGACCAAGCCCTTGGGCGGTAGCCCCAAATTCCCGGAAAGCTGCTTACAATGCTGCTATTGATCGATAATTACGACAGTTTCACCTATAACCTCGTGCATTACCTTGGCGAATTGGGTGCGGATGTTGTGGTCAAACGCAATGACGCGCTGGATGTGCAGGCGGCGATGGCCTTGAAACCAGAGGCAATTTTGTTGTCACCCGGCCCTTGCGACCCTGCCCAAGCGGGTATTTGCTTGGCACTCACGGCGGCTGCGGCGGAAACGCGGACCCCGCTTTTGGGTGTGTGTTTGGGGCATCAAACAATCGGCGAGGCCTTTGGCGGCAAAGTCATTCGCTGCGACGAGATCGTCCATGGCAAAATGGGCACGATGCACCACACGGGCAAAGGTCTGTTCGCGGACCTGCCAACGCCATTCGCGGCGACGCGCTACCATTCGTTAATCGTGGAACGTGAAACCCTGCCCGATTGTCTCGAAATCACAGCCGAGCTGGAAAACGGCACCATCATGGGGATGCAGCACAAAACGCTGCCGATCCATGGCGTGCAGTTCCACCCTGAATCAATAGCCTCCGAGCATGGCCACAAAATGCTCGATAACTTCCTGAAAAATATGAAAGTTCCGGCATGAGCGATCAAATGAAGCCCCTGATTTTTGCCGCCAGCGAAGGTCCATTGTCGCGGACCCAAGCCGAAATGGCCTTTGCGCTGTTGTTCGACGGCGAAGCCACACCATCGCAGATCGGCGGTCTTTTGATGGCAATGCGCGCGCGCGGCGAATCTGTGTCCGAATATGCGGCGGCGGCGGCAGCCATGCGCGAGCGCTGCAATCCAGTTGTGGCCCCCGCGAATGCTATCGACATCGTCGGCACCGGCGGCGACGGCATGAAAACGCTCAATATTTCGACGGCAACCGCGTTTGTCGTGGCTGGCACTGGCGTACCTGTCGCGAAACACGGCAACAAGAACCTGTCGTCGCTGTCCGGCGCGGGCGATATCCTGACCGAGATGGGTATCAAGATCATGGTCGGCGCAGAGGTCGTTGAAAAGGCGTTAACAGAGGCCAACATTGGCTTCATGATGGCCCCGATGCATCATCCTGCCGTGAAACATGTGATGCCAACGCGGCAGGAACTCGGATGCAAAACGATCTTTAACATCTTGGGACCATTAACAAATCCGGCTGGCGTGAAGCGGCAATTGACAGGTGCCTTCGCCCCCGATTTGATTTTTCCAATGGCGGAAACCCTGCGTGAACTTGGCTCCGAAGCTGCATGGTTGGTCCACGGGTCCGACGGCACTGACGAGATCACAATCTGCGGAACAACGGCTGTTGCGGTGCTCGCCACGACTGGAAAAATTACCTCTCTTGAGGTCCACCCAGAGGACGCGGGCCTACCCGTTCACCCGTTCAAAGACATTCTTGGCGGCACACCCGCTGACAACGCGGACGCATTCCGCGCGCTGCTGGACGGTGCCGAAAGCGCCTATCGTGACGCAGTTTTGCTGAACGCAGCGGCGGCTTGCGTCGTGGCGGAAACGGCCAGCGACTTGAAGCAAGGCGTTGAAATGGCACGCGAAAGCATCGACAGCGGCAAAGCCAAAGTTGCGGTTGAAACGCTCGCCCGCATCACATCTGCGGCATAATGTTCGACACGTCCCGTCTTGGCGCATGGGCTGATCTGCCGTTTTTTACGGATGATCTACCCGCCATCGCAGACAAGCTGGACGGAACCGCGTTCCTGCCGCCGACCGCGCTGACGTTTAAAGCATTAGAGCGAACGCAACCCGACGCGGTCAAAGTCGTGATCCTCGGCCAAGACCCCTATCACACGGCTGGCAAAGCCGATGGTTTGGCGTTCTCGATCCCCGACGACTTTGGCGGTAAGCTGGACAGCTTAGGCAATATATTCAAAGAGTTGCACAGCGATCTTGACCTAGACCGCAGCAAAACATCTCTCGATGATTGGGCCGATCAGGGCGTTTTGCTGTTAAATACAGCGCTCACCGTGCCACTCGGACAAGCCAAAGCACATGCTAAAATTGGCTGGTCAAAACTTGTCACTCAGGTTCTGCAGAACCTCGGCGCCAAACCGCGCGCATTCATCCTTTGGGGTGGCCCGGCCAAGGCCTACGCACTCCAAATCACAGGCCCACATCTGATCCACACCTCTGCGCATCCATCGCCATTGTCATGCCATCGCGGATTTTTCGGTTCGCGACCATTTTCAACGGTGAACCAGTGGCTTATTGATAGTGGCAACACACCGATCAACTGGGCGGACCCGCTATGACAGACACGATCCTCGACAAGATCAAGGCCTATAAACTCGACCACGTCGCGGCCTGTAAAAAAGCTGTGCCACTGGCCGAAATCGAAGCCCGCGCCCGCGACGCCAGCCCCGTGCGTGGCTTTGCCGACAGCTTGGCGCAAGCAACCCGCGAAGGGTACGGATTGATCGCTGAGATCAAAAAAGCCAGCCCGTCCAAAGGGTTGATCAGGGCAGACTTTAACCCATCCGAACTCGCCCGCGCCTATGAAGACGGCGGTGCCACCTGTTTATCTGTTTTAACCGATGAACCATCCTTTCAAGGAGCTGATGATTTTCTCGTCGAAGCGCGCGCTGCAGTAGAGCTACCAGCACTTCGTAAAGATTTCATGTACGACACCTACCAAGTCGCCGAAGCCCGCGCCCTGACCGCCGATTGCATCCTGATCATCATGGCAAGCGTCAGCGACACACAAGCGCAAGAGCTTGAAGACGCTGCCTTTTCTTGGGGCATGGACGTGTTGATCGAAGTCCACGATCAAGCAGAACTCGAACGCGCAACCCTGTTGAAATCCCCGTTGATGGGCATCAACAACCGCAACCTCAAAACCTTTGAAACAACGCTCGACACCACACGCACGCTGTCAAAGTTGGTCCCTGCAGACCGCCAAATCGTCGCAGAGAGCGGGCTTTCCGGTCCCGAAGATCTGGCCGACCTCGCCCGCTACGGTGCGCGTACATTCTTGATCGGCGAAAGCCTGATGCGCCAAGACGACGTCGCCACGGCTACCCGCACCCTGCTTGCTAACCCGTTGATGTCAGGTCGTTAAATGTCAAATCTCAGCCACTTTGATGCCGACGGTCAGGCCCATATGGTCGACGTGTCCGGCAAAGCCATCACCGACCGGATAGCGACCGCGCAAAGCTGGATTAAGATGACGCCACAAACCCTTGATCTTATTAAACAAGGCACGGCCAAAAAAGGCGACGTTCTGGGCATTGCGCGGCTTGCCGGTATCATGGCCGCCAAAAAAACATCCGACTTGATCCCGCTCTGCCACCCGCTGCCAATCACCAAAGTCACCGTCGATTTAACGCCCGACGACGCATTGCCCGGTGTACAAATCACCGCGACGGTCAAAACATCCGGTCAAACTGGTGTCGAAATGGAGGCGTTAACAGCTGCTTCTACTACCGCGTTAACCGTCTATGACATGGTGAAAGCCGTCCAAAAAGACATGGAAATCGGTGGGTTACGCGTCACATTAAAAGACGGTGGAAAATCAGGATTGTTTGAAAACCCATGATCACCGTCGATCAGGCTCAAACGCTTTGCCTTGCTGGGCTCGGAATCCTAGGCACCGAGGACGTCCCAATCACGCAAGCCGCTGGTCGCACGCTGATCACGCCTGCCCGCGCGACACGTCCACAACCGCCCTTTGCCGCGTCCAGCATGGACGGATATGCCGTCGCCAATGACGCCGTTATGCCCGCCACCGCGTTCAAGGTCGTGGGTGAAGCGGCAGCGGGTCACGCTTGGGATGGCACCGTGCAAACAGGCGAAGCGTTAAGGATTTTCACCGGCGCACCAATGCCCCACGGCACCGACCGTGTGGTGATCCAAGAAGACGTCACCCGCGACGGCGACACCATCACATTGAACATAGACCTCGACCAAAGTCGGTATATTCGTCCCGTCGGCGTTGATTTTCCTGCAGATTTCATTTTACCAAGCCCGCGTTTGTTAACCCCATCTGACATCGCCCTCTTGGCCGCGATGAATAGCGCAACCGTTACCGTCTCCCGCAAACCACGTGTCGCGCTGATCGCCACTGGCGACGAATTGGTCATGCCGGGTGGCGATCCGCGACCTGATCAGATCATCGCATCCAACATCTTCGGCCTCAAAGCGTTAATCGAACAACACGGCGGCGAAGCCAATATTTTACCAATCACAGCCGACACTAAAGATGCCCTGCATGCGACGTTTACGACCGCGATCGAGGCTGATTTGATCGTAACGATCGGCGGCGCGTCGGTGGGGGATCATGATTTAGTCGGCAAAGTCGCGCAAGAATTTGGTCTTGATCGCGCCTTTTATAAAATCGCGATGCGCCCTGGAAAGCCATTGATGTCAGGGACAATGCACGGGAAACCGTTCCTTGGGCTGCCTGGCAACCCTGTTTCTGCAATGGTCTGTGGTCATCTGTTTTTGCTCCCTATGCTGCGGAAAATGTCTGGCTTGGCGCAAGTATTACCGACAATCGTTTCAGCGACGTTAACGCACGATCTTTCCGCGAATGGCGCGCGCGCTCACTACATGCGCGCGCAGATCACCGAGACTGAAAACGGCCGTGAAATCATAGCCTTCGACCGTCAGGATAGTGCTTTGTTAACCGTATTATCGGACGCTAACGCACTCATCGTTAGGCCGATTGCCGATTCTGCGCTGAAAGCAGGAACATTAGTGCAATCGATACAACTTTAACGGACTAACTTGACACAAAACGAGAACATCGATAGAACAATACCCAAACAGGTCGGAAACATGGCTTGAGACACAGGGAAATCGGTGATGCTAACGAAAAAACAACTCGACTTACTTGAATTCATCCATGTGCGCGTGCAGCGCGATGGCGTTCCGCCGTCTTTCGATGAGATGAAAGAAGCGTTGGATTTACGGTCTAAATCCGGCATCCACCGCTTGATCACAGCGCTTGAGGAACGTGGGTTTATCCGGCGTTTAGCGCATCGTGCGCGTGCTTTGGAAATCCTGAAGATGCCTGATGCATTATCGCAAAAACTTGAGAAAAAAGCGAAAGGTTTCACGCCACGTATAGTTGATGGTGGGCGACCCGATCAAACGTCTCCGGCTGCCATGCCTGTCGAATCCGAAGGGATCGTGAACCTGCCGATGATGGGCCAAATCGCGGCTGGTGTTCCGATCGAAGCGATCGCGCATGCGTCCCGTAATGTTGCCGTCCCCTACACGATGCTGGGCAAAGGCGAACACTACGCCCTTGAAGTTAAAGGCGATTCGATGATCGATGCTGGGATCAATGACGGCGACGTTGTGATTATTCGCGAGACGACGACCGCTGAAAATGGCGATATCGTCGTAGCCTTGGTCGAAGATCAAGAAGCAACGCTCAAGAAACTCCGCCGCTCGAATGGCGCAATTGCGCTTGAGGCCGCCAACCCTGCCTACGAGACTCGCGTGTTCCGCGATGATCAGGTCAAGGTTCAAGGGCGGCTGGTCGGTCTGATCCGTACTTATTAATCTATTTGCGCCAATTCTGGCCCATTTTGATCCATAACAAATGACAAAGCGATGGTGTTATCGTCGCTTTGTGGCGTCCAAGGGCGCGGTCCTGTCACTGCGTTCGCGGCGTTAACTCGCAGACCACCTGTGTCGGTGAGGGATAATCCTAATGCGCCTGTCAGGCGTAGTCGTTCGATGTCGAAGACCTCGCATGGGCGGGTGATTTCATCGCTTTGGTTGCTGATGAGAACATCTGCCCCGTCACATCCGGTTATCTCTGCCAGTGCTGTTTTTCCAGAGACCTGTAGCACGGTCCACGCTCCAAAATCGACCTGGTACCGCCGCAATCCGCGCGTGATTCCATCGCGTGCACCTGCGATCTCTTGAGTAATTGGTGCCCCGTCATTTTCCAACCAAACGCCTGTCACGAACCCGTCGCCGCGTGGTTTACTCAACGCCCGTCCCTGTTCCGTCATACGTCCGATCATCCCGCCGCTATCTGCGATCAGAATGTCGGGACGTGTGGCCTGCGACCAGATGAAAAATGCTAATCCTGCGGCGAGCACACCTGCGATTTTGGCGCGTCCTTGCCATAACACCATCCAGAGCAATCCTGCTGCGAGTATTGGTAGTACAAACCATTGCGGAGATATCACATGCCCCACTGCGCCATCTTGGTTTGCGACCAAATTGGCGACCCATAATATCCATTTCAGCCCTAAGCCCATGATAAACAAGCCGATCCACGCTAGTCCGAATGGTGCGAGGCAGGCCGCGAGGACCGCGGCGGGCATAATAAGCGCGCCCATGAGAGGTACGCTGAGTAAGTTTGCGATCAATCCGTAGTGCGCGATTTGGTTAAAATGGGCTGCGGCGAAAGGGGCTGTCGCGATGCCTGCGATGAAGGACGAGATGACCACGGATAGCACGTTACGCGTCCATTTTGGCCAGTGTTGCCAGTTCGCGTGGCGTAGATATTTGAACACAAAGACCAGCGCTGTGGTGGCGGAGAATGACATTTGGAAACCCGGTCCGGTCAAGGATTCTGGCTGTAATATCAAGATGATAATCGCCGCCATGGCCACAGCACGCAAGGTCAACGCGGGCCGCCCGAGTAGGATCGCGACCAGCATCACGGCAACCATGGTAAATGCCCGTTCGGTGGCGACGTTGCCGCCTGATAGTGCCAGATAACCGCCCGCTGCGATTAATGCCCCGACAGCTGCGATTTTCTTGGTTGGTAGGCGTAGGCCAGCGCCCGGAATGAGCACGAGTATCGTGCGCAGGACTGCGAAGACAAAGCCTGTCAAAAGCCCCATGTGGAGGCCTGAGATTGCGAGTAAATGCGCCAGATTGGACGCCCTGAGATTCGACAACGTGACCTGCGACATGCCTGACCTGTCGCCGCTCATGATGGCAGCCGCGAACGCCCCCGCTTCGCCCGGTAAGGTGGCTTGCACGGCTCGCGAGACGGCCATGCGTGCCTCGAAGACGAGCAATCCAAAGCCGCCGCGTTCCGCAGGTGCCAATCGTAACAAGGGGTTACGGGTGTAGCCGACGGCCCCCAGTTGCGTGAACCAAGCGTGACGTTGGAAATCGAATCCGCCCGGCTCTGCGGGGCCTGAGGGCGGCGATAAATGCCCCGTTGTCGCGAGACGTTGCCCCGGTCTGACGGGGACTGCGGGCATGTCGCCGTGGATAGAGATTCGCACCTTTTTGGGAATGCGGTCGGGGGATAAACGGTTTAGAAATACCTCGTCCAACGTGATCCGCAGCGCGTCGCTGGCTGATCTGTCGATGCCCACAACGCGGCCTTCGATTGGGCCATAATAGCGGAACGATAACACAGGTGCCGCGACCGATTCTGTGCGCCATTTAGCAAGACCCGCCCCTGCCCCGATCAGCGCCAAAGCCAGCAAAATCGGACTGCACGACACGTGCACAATGCGTGCACAACCCGTGCACAGCAGTGACACCGCCAGCACTGTCATCATGAATGGCCACGATGGTTCAAATCGGATCGCGAAATACCAGCCGATACCGCATGCCAAAAACAGCGGCACCCAGCCAATCAAATGGCCCCGCTGCGCGAGGAGCGCATCTATCAATCTGACGTGCAGGCGCACTTGTCCTCCGTCGGTTTGCTGCGTATTCCGCAGGTCAATTCCCACCATCGCCATTCATGGTGAACGAAAGGTTAAAATCCGATGTCCGATAAACCAGTTGTCACCCGTTTCGCCCCGTCTCCTACCGGTGCTTTGCATATTGGCGGTGCCCGCACTGCGCTGTTTAACTGGCTCTATGCCCGTGGTCGCGACGGCAAATTTGTACTGCGGATCGAAGACACCGACAAAGCGCGATCCACTGATGAGAACACCCAAGCGATCTTGGATGGTTTGACGTGGTTGGGTCTGGATTGGGACGGCGAACCTGTGTCGCAAGCGTCGCGCGTGGATCGTCATGTGGAAGTTGCACAGCAAATGCTGGCCGATGGCACGGCGTTCAAATGCTTTGCCACGCAAGAAGAAATCGAAGCCTTCCGTGAAGATGCCCGCGAGAATAAAACCTCGACGTTGTACCGCTCGCCTTGGCGCAATGTGGCCGAGACCGACCACCCTGACCTGCCGTTTGCCGTGCGTGTAAAGGCCCCGCGTGATGGATCAACGACGCTGCATGACGAGGTTCAAGGCGATGTGACGTGGTCGAATGACCAGTTGGACGACATGATTATTCTGCGGTCTGACGGCACGCCTGTCTATATGTTGGCAGTTGTTGTGGACGATCACGATATGGGCGTGACCCATGTTATTCGCGGCGACGATCACCTTGCCAATGCGTTCCGTCAGAACATGATTTACGACGCGATGGGCTGGGACAAACCTGTTCTTGCGCATATCCCGCTGATTTTCGGCCCTGACGGCAAAAAATTGTCAAAACGCCACGGTGCGACGGGTGCCGCTGAATATCAAGCGATGGGCTATCCTGCCGCCGGTATGCGCAACTATCTGGCGCGTTTGGGTTGGAGCCATGGCGACGATGAATTCTTTAGCGACGCACAAGCGCAAGACTGGTTCGATCTGAGCGGAATCGGCAAATCGCCGTCGCGTTTCGACTTTAAAAAGCTGGAAAATATATGTGGTCAACACAATGCTGTCACCGACGATGCTGCACTGCTGCACGAAATTCAGGCGTTCCTTGCGGCGACTGACGCGACCCCGCTGAATGAACAGCAAAGTGATGGGCTACTTGCCGCCATGCCAAGCCTGAAGGAACGGGCGAAAACGTTCCCTGAACTACTTGAAAAGGCTCACTTTGTTCTCACATCCCGCCCGATTGTGCCGGACGAGAAAGCGGCGAAATCGCTGGATGATGTACACAAAGGTATACTGCGTGAATTGACGCCGCAGTTGCAAAATGCTACTTGGACCCGAGATGACTTGGAGGGTGTTGTTTCATCCGTGGCCGCTGCCAATGAGACGAAACTTGGCAAGCTCGCGGGACCGCTACGTGCGGTTTTTGCTGGACGGGCCGTTTCTCCGAGTGTGTTTGATATGATGCTTGTTTTAGGCAAGGACGAAACGGTGGCACGCTTAAAAGACGCCACAGGTTGAAACCTTTTCGTTACGTTTTATCGTTACGGGTACTAAAACAACGCCACCACGCCGCGCAGGCCAGAACGGCATGCGCTTCAGAAGGGGACTACAATGACTGAATCCAAGAAGACCGCGACGCTCACGATTGATGGGCAAAGCTACGAGTTGCCGATCCATTCCCCGACTGCTGGTCCTGACGTGATCGACATCCGCAAGCTCTACGCCCAAGCTGGTGTTTTCACATATGACCCAGGTTTTACGTCGACTGCGGCCTGTGACAGTACGATTACGTTCATCGACGGTGACAAAGGCGAATTGCTGCACCGTGGCTATCCAATCGACCAACTGGCCGCTGAATCGCACTACCTAGAAGTGTGCTATGCGCTGCTGTATGGTGATCTGCCGGACGCCGACACGCTGGATAAGTTCGAGAAGCTGATCACGAACCACACGATGATCCACGAGCAGATGCACAACTTCTTCCGTGGTTTCCGCCGCGATGCGCATCCGATGGCGACAATGGTTGGTGTTGTGGGCGCGATGTCCGCATTCTACCACGACAGCACCGATATCGACGACGCGCATCAACGTGAGGTTGCATCGATCCGTCTGATCGCGAAAATGCCGACGATTGCTGCGATGGCCTATAAATACTCCATCGGTCAGCCGTTCGTGTATCCGCGCAATGATCTGGATTACGCGTCCAACTTCTTGAACATGTGTTTCTCGGTCCCTGCTGAAGAGTACAAAGTTGACCCTGTTCTTGCCAAAGCAATGGACCGCATCTTTACGTTGCACGCCGATCACGAGCAGAACGCGTCTACGTCCACAGTGCGTTTGGCGTCATCATCCGGTGCGAACCCGTTTGCCTGTATCGCGGCTGGTATTGCATGCCTCTGGGGCCCTGCCCACGGTGGTGCGAACCAAGCATGTCTCGAAATGTTGAAAGAAATCGGGTCTGTAGACCGGATTCCTGAATTCATCGCCCGTGCGAAAGACAAGAACGACAGCTACCGCCTGATGGGCTTTGGCCACCGCGTTTACAAAAACTTCGACCCACGGGCGACCGTGATGAAGGAATCTGCGGACGAAGTTCTGGAACTGCTGGGCGTCGAAGACAACCCGCTGTTGCAGGTCGCAATGGAGCTTGAAAAACAAGCGCTGGCCGATCCGTATTTCGCAGAAAAGAAACTGTTCCCGAACGTCGATTTCTATTCCGGGATCATCCTCGAAGCGATGGGTTTCCCAACGTCGATGTTCACGCCGATCTTTGCGATGGCGCGAACAGTTGGCTGGATTTCCCAATGGAAAGAGCAGCTTGACGATCCACAATTGAAAATCGGTCGCCCGCGTCAGTTGTACATGGGTGAAACCGCCCGCGACTACGTTGCACCTGACAAACGCTAAAATCTTGGGCGCTAAGAATTCAGGGTCGCCTTCGGGCGGCCCTTTTCACATGCGGACGACAAAACGCCTTATCCTGCGCGGCGCGCGCCAAGATGATCTAATGGATCTGTTCGCGATCTATAGCGATCCGCGCGCGATGCAGTTTTGGTCAACGCCGCCGCATGACAGCCCTGATATCACCCAAGAGAAGCTTGACCGGATGCTCGCTGCGGTTGAACCGTTGGTGTTTTTCATCATTGAAACGGATGGTCGTGCGATTGGCACAGCGGGGATGCACCGCGACAACGAGGTCGGGTTTCTGCTGCATCCCGACTATTGGCGGCAGGGCATTGTGACCGAAGCAATGCAGGCAATCATACCGCATATCTGGGCTGTGAGCGATGTGGCTGAGGTCTTTGCGGACGTCGATCCAAAGCATGTAGCGTCGATTGGATTGCTTAAAAACCTTGGATTCACCATCAGCCACACTGCCAAAAATACGTTTTGTATCAATGGCGTGTGGTCCGATAGCGTTTATCTGAAACTTTACCGGCCTTCGTAGACTGGTGCTCGTTTTTGCAGGAACGACACAACGCCTTCTTGGAAATCGCGTGTTTGGCCGCATTTGCCCTGCAGCTTTGCCTCTAACGCCAATTGCTGCTCGAAGGTGTTGTCGCTGGACCCACGCAATGCAGTTTTCACGTGCTGGTAAGCAACTGTCGGGCCGCTGGCGAGCTTGGTCGCACGCGCCATCCAATGCGCATCAAAGTCAGCGGCAGGGATAGATTCGTAAATCATGCCCCAATCAGCGGCCTGCGTGGCGCTGATTTTATCCGCGAAGAGTGCGGCCCCCATCGCCCGTGCCGACCCTATTTGACGCGGCAGGAAATGCGTACCGCCTGCGTCGGGGATCAACCCGATGCGGGTGAATGCCTGGACAAAATAGGCCGCGTCGCTCGCGATCACCACGTCAAACGCCAGCGCAAGGTTCGCGCCAGCCCCTGCCGCTGGACCGTTTACAGCCGCTATTGTCGGGATTTTACAGTCCACGATGGCCCGCAACATCGGCACATATTCGTCGCGTAAGGTGCGTTCCAGATCAAGCGATGCCGCGTTGCCGCCGTCGCCCAAATCTTGGCCGGAACAGAACGCTTTGCCTTCGCCCGTCAATACAACCACACGCGCCTCGGCCTCTGCCGCTTTGACCGCGTGGGTGATTTCCGCCCGCATTTGTGTGTTTAACGCGTTCATCACGTCTGGACGGGACATCGTGATCACTGCCACGCCGTTGTCGATTTCAAGTTTGATTGCCCGATAGTCCATGATCACGTCCTCCATGCCCCGACCAAATCGGCGGCTTTGGCAGCACCCTAAAGGCCGTGTTATTTTAGAAAAGAGGAACGGTGCGTTACGAGCGTAAAATCTTATCCAGCGCCGCCTGTTCGTCGTCAGACAGCGTCGGATCAGTCGCCTCTGGTTTGCGCCGAATTGTCGTCCAGCCCACACCAAGGGCCACGATCAAAAGACCGGGGGCCGCCAACCACAGAATCCAGTTGGCCCCAGTGACGGTGGGCGTCAGCAGGATATATTCGCCATAGCGTGCCACAAGATAATTAATAATGTCTTGATCACTGTCACCCGCGACAAGCCGTTCACGCACAATGATCCGCAGCTCTTTTGACAGCGAGGCGTTGGATTCGTCGATGCTTTCATTCTGGCAAATCGGGCAGCGCAGACCAGCGGACAGGTCACGCGCACGTTTTTCCAGCACTGGATCAGCCAGCATTTCGCTGGGTTCAACGGCCCATAAAGGCGCGGCAATCAGGGCAAAGATGAGGGCAAGACGCTTCATTCTGCTGGCACCGCTTTGACGGGTTTCGGCTTGGACGCCCCTGCCCCAACCCGCAATCTGCGATCGGTCAGCGACACCAGCGCACCCAGCGCCATCAGCATACAGCCGCCCCAAATCCAGTTTGCGAATGGCTGGATATAGACCCGCATTGCATAGCCGCCGTTGGCTTGTGGTTCGCCGATTACGACGTAGATGTCGCGCAGGATTCCGTTGCGGATCGCGGCCTCTGTCGTCGGCATTTGTGCCACGGGGTAGAACCGTTTTTCAGGGTAAAGCGTGCCGATATCGCGCCCGCCCTTTGTCACGTCGATGGTCGCCATTGTGGTGACGTAGTTTGGCCCTTCGGCGCGAACGACTTCGTCGATTGCAAAGGTGTAGCGGCCCACGTCGTAACTGTCACCGATGTTAACCACCCGGATGTCTTCGATCTGCCACGCGAGGATCGCCGCGACCCCGAATGTCGTGACGCCAACGCCGATATGCGCGATGGATTTGCCCCAATCGGCACGCGGCAAACGTCTGATCCGGCGCAAGCGACCAGCAAGGTTTTCACGCCCGCCACGCAGCCAGAGATCAAGCAGCGCACCGCCTACGACCCAAACACCAAGTGCGACGCCAACGGGGCCTAGTGCCGACCGTCCGCTCTGCAGTGCATAGGCCAATGCGCCCATGGAAATCGCGAGTAACGCCCAGCCCCACAACGGTTTTTTCGCTCTTGTCAGTGTGCCGCGTTTCCATGCCAACAATGACCCGATGGGCAAAACAAGAGCGAGTAGCACCATGAATGGCGTGAACGCCGCGTTGAAAAACGGCGGGCCAACCGATAGCGTGCGGCCCCAAACCATCTCCGCGACTAAGGGCCAGATCGTGCCGATGAAAACGACAAAACAGCTGACCGCGAGTAGGATGTTGTTGAGGACCAATGCGCTTTCGCGGCTGACGGTTCCGAAGACCCCGTTTGCTGCCAAAACCCGTGCGCGGGCCGCGTAAAGTGTTAATGATCCGCCGACGAAGAACGCGAGAATGGCGAGAATAAACATGCCGCGTTGCGGGTCGTTGGCAAAGGCATGCACGGACGTCAGCAGGCCTGACCGAACGATGAATGTGCCGAGCAGCGAGAAACCGAACGCGAGGATCGCAAGCAGGATTGTCCAGCTTTTCAGCGCCTCGCGTTTCTCGACAACGATGGCGGAATGGAGCAATGCAGCGGCGATCAGCCACGGCATAAAGGATGCGTTTTCGACCGGATCCCAGAACCAGAAACCGCCCCATCCGAGTTCGTAATAGGCCCACCAAGAGCCAAGTGCGATGCCGATGGTCAGGAACATCCACGCGGCCAACGTCCACGGGCGGACCCAGCGGCCCCATGCGGCGTCGACGCGGCCTTCGATCAGGGCTGCGACGGCGAATGAGAACGCCATGCTCAGCCCGACATAGCCGAGGTAGAGGAATGGAGGGTGGAACGCGAGGCCCGGATCTTGAAGCAACGGGTTCAAGTCTTGGCCGTCAAATGGTGGTACGGCAAGGCGGTCAAACGGGTTCGACGTGAACAAGATGAACGCATAAAACGCAACAGAAACAGAGGATTGCACGGCTAGAACACGGGCGCGCAGTGTCTCGGGCAAGCCACCGTCGAACCATGCCGCACAGCCGCCGAACAGCGTCAGGATCAGCAACCAAAGCAGCATCGACCCTTCATGATTGCCCCAAACGCCGCTGATTTTATAGAGCATCGGCTTTAAGCTATGCGAGTTTTCGGTGACGACGCGCAGCGAGAAATCAGAGGTCACAAAGCCCCACGTCAGCGCCACAAAGGCAAAGCCCACGAGGATAAATTGCGAGGTCGCGGCGGGTTGCGCCATGGCCATCCACCCGCGCCACCCTTTGTGCGCGCCGATCAACGGCATGACGGTCTGTGCGATCGCCACGACGAAAGCGAGGATCAGGGCGAAATGGGCAAGTTCATTTATCATGCCGCAGACATAGCACTGCGCCGCGCCCCCGAACAGACTGAAGTCAGGGACGGATTGTCACATTTCAGAGGGTGGAAGGTTTGCTACAGCGCCAGACCGCCTTGCAGGACGAATGCAACCGCAGACATCAGTAACCCGCCGATGACCAAGCGGACCAACCACTTGAGCGCGTCTTCGATATGGCCCAGCCTGTCAGCCACGTTGGCGCGGTGGACCTCATCCACCGCGCTACGTGTTTCAATGGCGTTCAACCGTTGTTCGACCCGTGCCACCCACGCGCTATCCATGCTTGCCCTGCCAGTCTAAAAGAGCCGCGTTTTCAGTGGGTAAGATGGCGGATTTGGTCAGCGTCGGCGCGTCGGGGGCTAGCCCTTTGATCGCTTGGATGTTGCGTGTCACCTGACCCGTGCGGGCCATCGTATCGGTGACGGATTGTTGAAATTCTTGCCCCTTTGCTTGATGCCGCGCCCCGAAATAAAAGCTGACAATCGCGCCCATCAGCCACCAAAGCGGCTCTGGCACGAGGGCAAGCCCCTGCATCCTAGAGGCGAACCAGATCGGGTCCGCCATCGACGCCCCGATCAAAGCGAGCGTGCCAAGCGCCATCATCGGGCGCGGCAAGCGATTCATGCCGTCGATCATGACGTCAAACCAGCTTCGGCGCGGGTGGCTAAATTCGGTGGCAAATTGGCGGAGGGCTTCGGTTTGTATGTCGCTCGCACGTGCGCTGGCGTTCTCGGCGTTCTCGCGAAACACCTGCGCCGTTTCGATTAAGACGTTGCGATTGTTGCCGAAAAGCAAGCCCATGATGTTTGTGATTAACCCCATGACGCGGTCCTTTCAGCATGTTGCGCGGCAGTCAGGTGGAAGCGTGGCGAGATGAATTCTTCGGCGCGTGTGATCCATCCGCCTTTGCCACCATCGAGGCGTTTGGCGTATTTTCGACTGGCCACGCGGGCGTCCGCGAGGGCGTAATAGTAGTTGCGCCGCGCAATGCCGTAGGCGTCTGCGATATGGTTCGGCGCGGCTGCGACTGCCTGTTGGGCGGCGGCGATTGTTTGCGGGCCTATCAGACCATCTACTGCAACAACGATCCTCATCTCATTGAAAAGGCGTTGTAAAATCTTGACGGCATGAGAACCTGCGTTGACGTACATATCAAAAATGCTAGCGTGCAAGACCTGCGGTAGCGCGTGGATTTTGGGTTCCTCGAAGTAATGTTCGATGAAAATTGCTTCGGCATGGTCGCGGGTCAAGCGGCGCACATCGTCGGTGTCCACCACCCCGTCGCCGTCCAAATCCAGCCCCAAACGGCGCATTGTGTGAATCGTGACCCCGAAATTTGTCGCCCCGCCGGGATCATCGGGATCATTCACATAGCCACCCTCGCGGGCGACAATTTCGCGGGCAATGTCTTGGATCGATTGCATAAACTCTGTCCTCTGCCATGATATGGCGAAGGTCAGAGGAAATGGTTAATTCGTTGCGTTAGCACCGTCCGGTGCCACGTAGTTGCCCTGTTCTTTCAGCGCGTCGATGACTTCTTTTGGCATATAGGTTTCGTCATGTCTGGCAAGGATTTCAACGGCTTCGAAGGTGCCGTTAATGTAGCGGCCCTGCCCGACCATGCCTTGACCATCGCCAAACAGATCCGGCAAAATGCCTGTGTAGACGACCGGAATAGTTGCCCCGCCATCGGTGACATTAAATCGCACGGTTTCGCCCGAATTCGATTCGATTGAGCCTGCTACGATCAAGCCACCGATGCGAAACAACTCGTTTGGCGGCGGCGGTGCGTCAGCGATCTCGGACGGCGAGCGGAAGAACTGGAACGATTCTTCGGGCAACATCGCGAGGATAAACAAGATCGCCACAACGCAAGCCCCAGCCAAGCCAATGACTTGGATGCGGCGCGTTTTCTTGAGGCTTTTTAAACCACTCATGGGAACACAGGCGCCATGGTTAATCCTGCGGATTCATCGAGACCCAGCATCAGGTTCGCATTTTGCACCGCTTGGCCAGACGAGCCTTTGCATAGGTTATCCAGCACGCAAGTCACCAGCGCACGGCCCGAAATCCGGTCTGTGCTGACGCCGATATGGCAGTAATTCGAACCTGCGACGTGGCCCGTGCCCGGCTGTTGGCCGTAGGGCAGCACGATGATGAACGGCTCGTCTTTGTAAGCATCGACGAGCGTCTGATATACCGTTTCGGCGTTGCCTTTGAGGTAGCAGGTCGCCAGAATGCCGCGGCTCATTGGCACCAGATGCGGTGTGAATTGAATTTCAACTTTGCGGCCTGCAATCTCGGTAAACTCTTGATCAAATTCACCTAAATGACGGTGCTTGCCGCCGTGCGCATAACCTTGGACATCTGTTGCACGCTCAGTGAACAGCATGTTTTCTTTGAGCGCACGCCCCGCACCGGAAATCCCGTTTTTCAGATCGCAGATGATGTCGTCCAGATCGATCACATCGGCTGCAATCAACGGGCGCAGCGCGAATTGCACGGTCGCGGCGTTGCAGCCAGTGCCAGCCACTAGCCGTGCGTTTTTGATATCTTCGCGGTAAAATTCAGTCAGGCCGTAGACCGCCGTTTTTTGCAGCTCGACCGCGACATGGGGTGCGCCGTACCATTTTTCATAGGCCGCAGGATCGCGCAGCCGGAAATCCGCGCCGAGATCCACAACCTTGACGTGTTCAGGCAGATCGCGGACCAACGCTTGGGATAGTCCGTGCGGCAAGGCGGCGAAGACCAGATCGACGTTAGCAAAATCGATTTCGTCCAGCTTGACCAGTGGCGGCAGATCAAGGTGGCGCAGGTGTGGGAATACATCGGCCATTTGCTGGCCGGCTTTGCGTTCAGCGGACAGCGCCACGATTTCAAACGACGGATGCGTCGCGATAATGCGGACAAGTTCAGCCCCAGTGTAACCAGAAGCCCCAAGAATTGCGATTTTTTGTGTCACCGGTCTGCCCTATTTCTGCGTCACCCTTTATGTGGCGCGAGACAGGCGCGGATGCAAGGCGTGCGGACGTATCAGGCCGCGACTAAGCCGCCCTTGCGACCACGTAACGCGGCAAATCCTGCTAAAGCCGCCAAAAGCATCAGACCAGCGGCCGGAATTGGGACAGGCGAAGGCGCGATTGCGTTGCCGGGTGCGTTCACACCAAAGGACACTGCGCCCGACGAGCCATGCGTCACGTTAACCGCGAAAAACAATGGCGATCCGGTATAAGTGTCGTCCAAATTAAACGACAACGTCTGTGACACCACCGCAGAAGCCAAGTTGCCAGGATTGAAGACGAGATCGAAATCAGTCCGCGTCCCCTCTTCGGCAGAGTATTGGAAAGGTGTTTCTTTCATGCGCACATAACCGCCCGCATTCTGGTAGGATGTCAGCGCGGCAGGCAATTGAAACGTCAAGCTAACCGTTTGGGCCCCTGATGCCAAATTCGCAAAATTAAAGATATTGTAGGTGCCTGACGAAAGCGTCCCGGCGACATCGTCAAACCCAAATGCAATTTCCGTCGGCGTCGTATAGTCGCTGCTGAGGCCCCCCGCGATATTGTTCACGTTCAAGGTTGCCGCTTGCACAGTCGATGTGAGCCCTAAAATAAAGGCCGCTGAGATCATCAAAATACGCATCATTCAAATCCAATTTAGAGCATTAACATTTTGTTAACGCTCTAACTGGACTTTATTTGGGCGCGATTACGGCGTTTGGTGGGCTGCTTTATGGAAAGGCTGCCGTAAACGTAATCTCTTTGCGCAGGAATTGTGTGGCGTTGCGCGACACCCGTTTTGGGTCGCCCGTGGTCAGGAACAGCGGCTCGGTCCCTGCCCCGATCATCTCGGGACGGCGTGTTAAATAGTCGGCGAGGCTTTCTGCGACGAGGTTCGCCTGGCTAAAGACCTTTACATCTGCGCCCAATGCGTCTTGGAACGCCTCGGCCATCAACGGGTAGTGCGTGCAGCCCAAAATCGCTGCATCAGGGCTTGGCATTTTGCGGGTCAGCGCATCGACGTGGCTGCGCACGAGCGCTTCGGCCAAGATCAGATCGCCGTCTTCGATTGCATCGACGACACCGCCGCAGGCTTGGGCCTCGACATCCACGCCAATCGCGCGGAACGCCAGTTCACGTTGGAATGCGCGGCTGCGCACCGTGGCGGGCGTCGCAAAAAGCGCCACATGTTTTACGCCAACTTCGCGGGGTGGCGAATTATCGCCCCATTGCCGTTCGGTCAGCGCCTCGATCAACGGCACGAACACGCCCAAGACGCGCTTGTCGGTCGGAATCCAGCTTTCCTGCATCCGACGTAGCGCCGCCGCAGAGGCCGTGTTGCACGCCAAGATCACCAGATCACAGCCCGCATCCCAGAGCCGTTCGACGGCCTTGGTTGTTAAATTGTAAATATCGTCGTCCGTGCGGACCCCGTAAGGCGCGTGGGCGTGGTCACCAAAGTACACAAACGGCACGTCCGGCAACCGCTTTTGCACCGCGTCCAGAACCGTTAAACCACCGACACCGCTATCAAATATTCCGACCGCCATTGGTCCGCCCCTTATGTTTTGCCTCGCATGCGCGGCCCAATCTGTTTGTGTCGATTGGGTCCTGAGACAAAGCATACGTGGCCTGACGCAAGAAATCCATCATGCGCTTTGCTTCTTTTTAAGAGGCGTCAATTTCGTGCCGAAGCGTCGCGGTGCCGTGTGTGTTTCAGAGACAACTCTGATGTACGCGGCACCGCGAAACTGGTTATTCGGCGGCGATAGGCACTGGCGTTGCCTTCATGTCAGCCAGCAGTGTCTCGCGACGTTTCGCGGCTTTGCGGGCGTTGGCTTCTTTGACGGGACCAAAGCCGCGAATGTCGAGCGGCAACCGCGCCAACGCAATCGCTGCGTCGCGTGTTTCGGGTCGGATCGCGGGGATGATCTGCGCCATATCCGCCTCGTATTCCGCGATCAAGGCGCGTTCCATCCGGCGTTCTGCAGTGCGCCCAAAGGGGTCAAACCATGTCCCGCGCAGGGCCTTGAACCGCGCCAGAAGCGGGAACATCTTGCCCATTCCCGCACCAAATTCACGTTTCACCGGACGTCCGTTGGCACCTATTTTCGACAAGAACGGCGGGGCAAGATGATACGTCAGTTTCAGATCGCCATCGAATTCGGCTGCTGCCTTTTCTTTGGTGTCCTGCAAGAGCCGCGCGACCTCGTATTCGTCCTTATAAGACAATAGCTTATGATAACCTTCAGCCACAGCGCCCTTGAGGTCAGGATCGGTGATACCGTCGAGCATTTTCAGGTAACGTTTTTTCAACCCTTTGCCCTGATAAGAGGTCAGATGATCAGCACGATATGCAATTTTCTCGTCCAAAGTTTTAGGCTTTGCCGTCACATTTGGCGCCAAAACACGCGCCGCTTGGTCAGGGTGCAGGTACGCCCAGCGACCCAGATCAAAAGCGCGCAAGTTCTGCTCGATCGCAGCCCCGTTCAGCGTCACCGCCTCGCGGATTGCAGCACCGGACAGAGGAATGCCGCCCATTTGCCAGACCGCCCCGAAGATCATCATGTTGGAGAAAATGCTGTCGCCCATCAACGCCTTGGCCAGATCAGACGCATCAAACAACGCCAAACGGTCTTGCAAACGCGCCTCAAGCGACAGTTTCAACTGGTCCGTTGGCAGCTTAAAGCCCGTGTCACGCGTGAAATCGCCGGTGATGATCTCGTGAGAGTTCACAACGCCCATCGCGCGGCCCTGCTTCATCAGGCCCAGCGTTTTCGCGCCAGCAGAAACCACCAAATCGCCGCCGATCAGCGTGTCCGCCTCGCCAACAGCAACACGGATCGCGTTGATATCAGACGGTTTTTCGGCCAAACGACAGTGGATATGCACGGCACCGCCCTTTTGCGCGAGGCCTGCCATTTCCATCATGCCAGCGCCTTTGCCATCCAGATGAGCGGCCATCGCCATCACGGCACCGATGGTCACAACGCCAGTGCCGCCGACGCCTGTAATCACCACGTTATGTGTACCGTTTATGGTCGGCAAAACCGGATCAGGCATGTCAGGCAAATCGATGCTGGTGGTTGCGGATTTACGGATTTTCGCACCTTCGACGGTGACAAACGACGGACAAAAGCCGTTGACGCAGGAAAAATCTTTGTTGCAGGACGATTGATCAATTGCGCGTTTGCGGCCCAATTCGGTTTCCGCAGGGACAATAGATACGCAGTTCGATTGCACGCCGCAATCGCCGCAACCTTCGCAAACGTCGGTGTTAATGAACACGCGTTTGTCAGGATCAGGGAATTGCCCACGTTTGCGCCGCCGCCGTTTTTCCGCCGCACAGGTCTGGATGTAGACAATCGCAGACACGCCTTTGACCTTGCTTAACCGATCTTGGACAGCGGGTAATTCTGCGCGTTCGGAAATGGTAAGGCCTTTGGGATAAAGCGCAAAATCGATATCCTCTTTCTCGTCGTAAACGATTTCGAGGTTCTGCACACCCATCGCTACCAATTCGCGGCAAATCTGATCGGCGGTCAAATCACCGTCGTTCCCCTGCCCGCCGGTCATGGCAACCGCGTCGTTATACAGGATTTTATAGGTGATATTTGTGCCCGCAAGCAGCGCAAAGCGGATCGCTTGCACGCCAGAATGGTTGTAAGTGCCGTCGCCCAAATTTTGGAACACATGATCGCGTGTCGAAAACGGTGCTTCGCCTACCCAGTTCGCGCCCTCGCCGCCCATTTGCGTAAAGCCGACAGTGTCGCGGTCCATCCACTGCACCATATAATGGCAGCCAATACCTGCGTAGGCGCGTGATCCTTCGGGGACTTTGGTGGAAGAATTGTGCGGACAACCGGAACAGAAATACGGCAAACGCGCCGCGATTTCGGGCTGGTTGTCAGCTTTGCGGGCCTCAGAGATTTGCGCGAGACCAGCGGTCACAGCGGCGGACCCGCAGCCCTCTTCGATCAAGATGCCGCCGACTTTTTCGGCGATCCAGATCGGGTTTAAGTCTGCTTTTGTTGGGAAAATCTCTTCGCGGCGACCTTCGGAATGTTCATCCCCTTTGTGCCAACCGTAAACGCGCCGACCTTGGCGGTCGTCGAAAATCGCTTCTTTGACCTGCACTTCGATCAGCTTGCGCTTTTCTTCAACGACAACAATCAGATCAAGCCCTTCGGCGAAATCATGGAAGCTGGCCATATCCAGCGGCCAAACCTGACCGACCTTATATACAGTAATGCCAAGGCGTTCGGCTTCGGCTTCGTCCACGCCAAGCAGGTTCAGCGCGTGGACCAAATCAAGGTAGTTTTTGCCAGCCGCGACAAAGCCAATCTTGGCCCCCGCCTTGCCCAGTTTGCGCTGATCCATCCGGTTTGCGCGACTATATGCTTCGGCGGCGTAGCGTTTATGGTCGATCATCCGCGCTTCTTGCAGCTGCGGCGTGTCCACCAGACGGATGTTCAAACCACCCTCTGGCATGTCAAAGTTGTCCGGCTCGACCAGCTTCACGCGGTCGGGATCACCGTCCACAACCGACGTGACCTCAATCGTGTCTTTCATCGTTTTCAGGCCGACCCAAACACCGGCAAAGCGGCTGAGCCCCCACGCATACACGCCGTAATCGAGAATTTCTTGCACACCGGCAGGGCTCACGATGGGCATATAGGCGTCGAGCATCGCCCAATCGCTTTGGTGTAATGTTGTCGAACTTTCGCCCGTGTGGTCATCGCCCATTGCCATGATGACACCACCATGTGGCGATGATCCGGCCATGTTCGCGTGCCGCATCACGTCGCCGGAACGGTCCACACCGGGGCCTTTACCGTACCAAAGCCCGAACACACCGTCGAATTTACCTTCGCCGCGCAGTTCGGCCTGTTGCGATCCCCACAGGGCGGTCGCGGCCAAATCTTCGTTCAAACCAAGCTGAAATGTCACATCCGCAGGGGCCAAGACATTGCGCGCACGGGTCATCTGCATATCGACCGCGCCAAGCGGCGATCCGCGATAACCCGTCACATATCCGGCGGTGTTCAACCCAGCCTGCGTGTCGCGCGCTTTTTGCATAAGCATCAAGCGGACAAGGGCTTGGGTCCCGTTCAACAGAACTTGACGTTTTGTTAAGTCATATCTGTCATTGAGCGTAATACGGTCCTGCGTCATCTCCCACCTCCCCGATTGGATAACACCCCCACAATAGGTCATACTTTCTGACCTACAAAGCGAAAACTTCCCCTTTAAGTACAATTGCGCCTTAATGAGGTGTTAGCGTAAACAAAGTTCAATTAAGAACAAACAAACAGCCGCAGGGACACGTTATGGACTGGGACAAGCTAAGAATATTTCATGCCGTGGCCGATGCGGGGTCGCTGACCCATGCGGGTGAGACACTACATCTATCCCAATCCGCAGTGTCGCGGCAGGTTCGTGCGCTCGAAGAAAGCCTGAACACCACGCTATTTCACCGCCATGCGCGTGGACTGATTCTAACCGAGCAAGGTGAGTTGCTGTTCGACGCGACTAAATCGATGAACAAACGGCTCGAGGCCGCATCGGCGCGGATTCGCGATTCTGAAGAAGAAGTGTTCGGCGACCTGCGCGTCACGACCACAACTGGATTCGGGACATTATGGTTGGCACCGCGCCTGCCAAAACTCTACGAACAATACCCCGACTTGAAAATCGATCTCATGTTAGAAGAACGCCTGCTCGACTTACCGATGCGCGAAGCCGACGTCGCGATCCGTATGAAAGAACCATCCCAAGCTGATCTTATCCGCAAACGGCTGATGTCCGTGCGGATGCGGCTATATGCGTCGCAAACCTATCTTGAGAAAAATGGTGGCATCCGCGATATCGAAGAGATCAGCAATCATCGCTTGATTTGTCAGTCACCGTCGTCTGTTCAGGTCAGCGCAAGCTCAACGCTTGTTCAGCACCTGATGACCTATGATGTACCCAGCCTGTTTACCGTGAATAACTACTTTGGCGTGCTGCAAGGTGTGTTGAACAACCTCGGAATCGGCGTGTTGCCTGATTACGTGACCGAAGATTTCCCCGATCTGGTCCGTGTATTGCCCGAAATCGAGTCGGGTGAGGTCCCCGTTTTCCTCGCCTACCCCGAAGAATTGCGCCAATCCAAGCGGATCAGCGCGTTTCGCGACTTTGTTCAGGACGAAATTATCTCGCATCGGCGCAAGATCAGAGAAGCGGCAGCACTGGAATAGCCGTCTTTTATAACCGCCTAAAATCCGCAAAAACGATTGAATTGCAGGTCCTTACGTCAGTATTTAGGCAGTTAGATAACGGCAGTTATGCAACACACGCATATCGGTCATGCGAAATACTGTGCATTATTTTCTTGATCGGTGGGGACCCCACTCCTATCTCAAGCCTCGAAGGTGATGATGCTTTAACGCTTGTCTCCTTCACCTCCCTGTTGGACTTGCCGGGCCTTAGTGCCCGGCAGTTTTTTTTTGGACCACGGGGATCGCTGATTTTTCATCATAAAAACCGCAGTCCCTCAGGGTTTTTAGCCAAAAACGCAGCCCTTTCCCGTACACGCACTTCCCCCGCTTGCAAACGCAGTCTAAAAGGCCCGCGAATGCTCAGGGGATTGCCACATGACCGAACCAGCCATCACGTCCGAATTGATCGCCGCACACGGGCTGTCGCCTGACGAATACAAGCGTATTCTCGACATCATCGGCCGCGAGCCGAGCTTCACAGAGTTGGGCATTTTTTCCGCGATGTGGAACGAGCATTGCTCATATAAGTCGTCCAAGAAATGGTTGCGCACCCTCCCTACCGAGGGTCCACAAGTCATCTGCGGTCCTGGCGAGAACGCGGGCATCGTGGATATCGGCGACGGTCAATGTGTGGTCTTCAAGATGGAAAGCCACAACCACCCGTCCTACATCGAACCCTACCAAGGGGCGGCAACTGGCGTTGGCGGCATTCTGCGCGACGTCTTTACCATGGGCGCACGGCCCATCGCCGCTATGAATTCGCTGTCCTTCGGGATGCCAGATCACCCGAAAACCAAACAATTAGTGAACGGCGTTGTTGCGGGCGTTGGCGGTTATGGCAACTGTTTTGGCGTGCCAATGGTCGGCGGCGAAGTCCGGTTTGACCCGTCTTATAACGGCAACTGCCTTGTGAACGCATTTGCCGCAGGCCTCGCAGACACCGACAAGATTTTTTATTCCGCGGCGTCTGGCATCGGCATGCCCGTCGTCTACCTTGGCGCAAAAACAGGCCGTGACGGTGTTGGCGGTGCGACGATGGCCTCTGCCGAATTCGATGACACGATCGAGGACAAACGCCCGACGGTCCAAGTCGGCGATCCGTTCACGGAAAAACGCCTGATGGAAGCCACTCTGGAACTCATGGCGACCGGCGCTGTGATCTCGATCCAAGACATGGGCGCCGCTGGCCTGACCTGTTCCGCCGTTGAGATGGGCGACAAAGGCGGCTTGGGCGTCAAGCTGAACCTCGAAGACGTACCACAACGCGAAGACAACATGACAGCCTACGAGATGATGCTGTCGGAATCCCAAGAACGCATGTTGATGGTCTTGAAACCGGAACTTGAGGCTGAAGCCCGCGCCGTGTTCATCAAATGGGATCTCGATTTCGCCATCGTCGGTGAAACCATCGCCGAAGACCGGTTCCTGATCCTGCACAACGGCGAAGTCAAAGCCGACTTGCCGCTCGCGACCTTGTCCGGCTCTGCGCCCGAATACGACCGTCCGTGGGTGGAAACACCAGCGGCGACGCCATTCACCGAAGCGTTGGACATCGATCCAATCGACGGCCTGAAGGCGCTGATCTCTAGTCCAAACTATGCGGGTAAACAGTGGGTGTACGAACAATATGACCAGCAAGTCATGGGCGACACATCCCGCACACCGGGTGCCGGGTCCGGCATCGTGCGCGTGCACGGGACACCAAAATCCATCGCCTTCACCTCTGACGTGACTCCTCGCTACGTCAAAGCGAACCCCGTTGAAGGCGGTAAACAAGCCGTCGCCGAAGCCTACCGCAACCTCACAGCCGTGGGTGCTACACCATTGGCAACAACCGACAACATGAACTTTGGCAATCCAGAGAAGCCTGAAATCATGGGCCAGTTTGTGGGTGCGATCAAAGGCATTGGCGAAGCGTGCATCGCACTGGACATGCCCATCGTGTCCGGCAACGTGTCGCTCTATAATGAAACCGACGGCACAGGCATTCTGCCCACACCGACCATTGGGGCCGTTGGCCTGATCGCCACGCCAGACCGCGCGATCACGGGTATTCTGCAGGACGGCGACGTGCTGTTGCTGGTCGGATCAACTTCCGGACACCTCGGTCAATCCGCCCTGCTCGCCGAAGCTTTCGGGCGCGTTGAAGGCGACGCCCCAACAGTAGACCTCAAGGACGAAAAAGCACACGGCGACTTCATCCGCGCCAACCACGCCGACATCCCCTGCTGCACCGATATCGCAGATGGCGGGCTGGCGCTTGCCGCGTTTGAACTGGCTGAAGCCGCAGGCGTGGGGATCAACGTGACCTTGGGCGACACCGCAACATTGTTCGGCGAGGACCAAGCCCGCTACCTGATCGCCTGCACCCCCGCGCAAGCAAAGTCGCTCGCGGCTGCCGCCAAGTCCGCCGACATTGCACTGACGCAAATCGGCACGGCATCCGGCACATCAGTCACATTCGGGACATCAACGGCCCCGCTGGACGCGCTGCAACAGATCTTCCGCAGTGCCTTCGCCAATGCTGTGGCGTAACACCCGCTTCTTTGACTTCTTCTAAATCCCCCGCCGGGAGGCACCCCCCTTGCCGACCGGCGGCACACTACCTAGTTTAAATGCAACACGCAAAAAGGACGCGCCATGATCACCGCTCACGACATTGAAACCCTGATCCGCGATGCCTTTCCGCAGGCGAAAGTCACCGTGCAAGGTGACGACGGCGCGCATTTCGCGGCCGAAGTTATCGACGAAAGCTTTCGAGGCAAAAACCGCGTGCAGCAACAACGGGCGGTCTATGCGGCGCTGAAGGGCAAAATGGACGGCAGCAATGGCGAACTTCACGCCCTTGCGCTGACCACCAAAGCCCCCGATTGATCCCAAATTTTCCAGAAAATTTGTCCGAATTTTCGCGAAAATTCGAGGCCACAACGAAGGACACCACTATGACTATCGCAGACCAAATCAAAGAAACCGTGACCAGCAACGACGTTGTACTGTTCATGAAGGGTACAAAATCCATGCCGCAATGCGGGTTCTCTTCGCGCGTCGCTGGTGTTTTGAACTTCATGGGCGTTGAATTTGCCGATGTGAACGTATTGGCCGACGACGACATGCGCCAAGGCATCAAAGATTATTCCGACTGGCCAACCGTGCCGCAGCTTTACGTCAAAGGCGAATTTGTCGGTGGCTGTGACATCATCACCGAAATGACGTTGTCTGGCGAATTGGACACGCTGTTTTCAGAAAACGCAGTGACCTTCGACAAAGACGCAGCCGACAAAATCCGCGAAGCGAACGGCTAAGCGCTGCCGCGATTTTTCGAGAAAAATCGATGCGTCATACAAATGTCGTACCCGCAGAACGTGGGTACGACTCTAACTATCCAACCCGGCGTTCGACCTCTGCCGCCAGTGCTTCTGCCCGTGCTGCGATCTGCGCCATTGCATCGCTCACACCCGCTGGAATGACAGGCACTTCGACCTGCGCAGGGTTGCTTTCCAACGTATCAATCCGTGCTTGCAGTTGCGCCATGCGGGTTTCCGCTTCTTTGACCTTTTCCTCAAGGCCAGCCGTTTTGTCCGCCAGCATCAGGCCCGACATCAGCAGCATCCGCGCTTCTGGCATCCGCCCGATTTGCGCGGACATATGTGATGCCTCTTCGTTCAGCATAGCAGCCGCAGAGTGTAGGAAATGCTCTTCGCCTTCCTGACAAGCCACTTCAAACGTCCGGCCACCGATGGCAATCTCGACATGGGGCATATCAGGCCTCCTTGATCAGGGGTTTGAGTTCTTTCAGGATCGCGTCAACTTCGGCTGATTCAGACGCCCGCTGCGCTGACAGTGCCTCAACTTCGGCCATCATCGCGCGGTTGATCAGTTCCGGTTCGGCCACACCTTCGGACGCCGCCGTCCGCAATTGCGCGTTCACCTCGCGCAAGTCCGCGCTGGACGCCCGCAACCGCTGTAATTCTGTATCAAGTGCTGCCATCTGGTCGCGTTGGGCGATAACCCGCGCTTCGAGTTCAGTAATTTTGGTATCTTGCCGCTCTTTGAGCGCTTTGACACGTTCCTCAAGCTGCGCATTGGCGAACCGTTCTTCGTCCAATTGCGTGGCGAGCCCCGCCGCATCAACGCCAGTCTCCAAATCCGCCGCCTGCTCGGCCATCGTTCCGAGACCACGTTCAATCCGGTCCATAGCGACCGAAATCCGCTGCTCTAACTGCGTGACGTCTGTCATGCGTCGTCCTCTCGTAGCATCAAAACCGCGAATCGCGGAACATGTCACAAACTCTATGCCAACCGCAGCCCCCCCGCAAATGCCGCAGTTGAGCGGTAGTGTAACTATGCCAACCACTTATGATGCGTGCTTGATCTTAACCGCGTCGGTGATATGACACCCCCTAACGCCAAAACTTAGCCCGATAGGACCGTTGCCTTGGATATTGCAGCCATGCGTGAAGCAAACCCCGACCATTGGATGAAAGCAGCCGCCATTCGTGCGCTGACATTGGATGCTGTCGCCGCCGCCAACTCTGGCCACTCAGGTATGCCGATGGGCATGGCCGATGTTGCAACAGTTCTGTACGAGAACCACCTCAACTTTGATCCTAAAGCCCCCGATTGGGCCGACCGCGACCGGTTCATCCTGTCCGCAGGTCACGGATCGATGCTGCTGTATTCCCTGATGTACCTCACGGGCTACGAAGACATCACGCTCGACGAGATCAAAAACTTCCGTCAGTGGGGTGCCAAAACAGCAGGCCACCCTGAATATGGCCACGCCCGCGGTATCGAGACCACAACAGGTCCGCTTGGCCAAGGGATTGCCAATTCTGTTGGCTTCGCGATTGCCGAAGAAATCCAGCGCGCCACTTGGGGCAAAAACATCGTTAACCACTACACATATGTAATGGCTGGCGACGGATGTTTGATGGAAGGCGTATCCCAAGAAGCGCTGGCTCTTGCCGGTATGCAGGAATTGTCGCACCTGATCGTGTTCTGGGACAACAACAACATCACAATCGACGGCACCGTTGATATCGCCGACAAAACCAACCAGCCGCAGCGCTTTGCTGCATCCGGTTGGCATGTGTTGGAAATCGACGGTCACGATCCAAAAGCGATCGACGCCGCGATTTCTGAGGCGAAAAAAGACCCACGCCCGTCGATGATCGCCTGCAAAACCCACATCGCTTTGGGTCACGCAGCGCAGGATACATCCAAAGGCCACGGCGCTTTGACCGATGCCGACCAAATGGCCGCTGCCAAAGAAGTCTACGGTTGGACAACCGGCCCGTTTGAAGTCCCCGCTGACATCAAAAAAAGCTGGGAAGACATGGCGAAACGCGGCCAAGCGGCTCATGCCGATTGGGACGCCCGTTTCGACAAACTGTCCGGCACCAAGCAGGCGGAATTCAAACGCCAGTACGCAGGCGAAGCCCCAGCGAAATTGTCCGCTGTAATTCGCGCGTTCAAAAAGCAGACGACAGATTCCGCGCCAAAAATGGCGACACGCAAGTCATCCGAGAAAACACTGGAAGTCGTCAACGCGATCATGCCGGAAACCATTGGTGGCTCTGCCGACCTCACAGGGTCGAACAACACCAAAACCGCTGACATGGGCGTGTTCCACCCGACTGACCGCAAAGGCCGTTACGTTTACTACGGTGTGCGCGAGCACGGTATGGCCGCTGCGATGAACGGCATGGCGCTGCACGGTGGTGCGAAACCATACGGCGGCACATTCATGTGCTTTACCGACTACGCACGGGGCGCGATGCGTCTGTCTGCGTTGATGGGCGTGCCTGTGACTTACGTTATGACCCACGATTCCATTGGTCTTGGCGAAGATGGCCCGACACACCAGCCTGTTGAGCACCTCGCGATGATGCGTGCGACGCCAAACACCAACGTTTTCCGCCCTGCGGATACGGTGGAAACGGCTGAAGCATGGGAAATGGCGCTGACATCGACCAGCACGCCGCATGTGCTGTGCCTGTCGCGTCAAAACCTGCCAACCGTGCGCACCACGCACAAAACCAAGAACCTGTCCGCACAAGGCGGCTACGTTCTGGCAGAGGCGGAAAACAAGCGCAAAGCGATCATCATGGCATCGGGTTCCGAAGTCGAAGTAGCGATGGAAGCCAAAGCCCTGCTTGAGGCCGAAGGCATCGGCGCGCGCGTCGTGTCCATGCCGTGTATGGAACTGTTCGCGCAGCAAGACGAAGCTTACCGCAAGCGCGTTCTGCCAGCAGGTCCGGTACGGGTCGCGGTTGAAGCTGGCATTCAGCAAGGCTGGGACCAGTGGTTGCTCGGCGAGCGCGGCAATCACAAAAAGGCGGCTTTTGTCGGCATGGACAGCTTTGGGGCATCTGCACCCGCTGAAACCTTGTTCGAAAAGTTTGGCATCACAGCCGCAGACGTGGCCAAAGCAGTAAAAGACCTGCTTTAATCAAATGTTGTCAGGTGGGTGGCATACTACCCACCTGATATTTCCTCGATAGAACTGGTCACATAGATGCTTCGTTTGTCCTTCGCGTTCATCGCAACTGTGATGCTCACCGCTTGCGCCGACCCGATTGACACGATCAGCAAACGCCCTGCGGTGCTGCCCAAAGCGGGTGTTCTGCAACCAGTGCTCCCTGCCCCTGCGACCAGATCGGCTGATGCTTTTGCGAAGGCTTTTCTTGACGGTATCCAAGCGGAATCGATTGCGGAACGGCGTGAATTTTGCGGCTTTTTCTACCGCGATGCTGCGGGCCAAATGCAGGGCACGACACCGCGACGCGGCACATTTGCAAGCTGCAACATGCCTGTGCCAAACCGCCGCGACAATATCATCGCATCCTACCACACCCACGGGGCCTACGGTCCGCAATACGATAACGAAGTCCCATCCGCGACCGATCTGCTGTCGGATTTCGAATTGGGCCTGAACGGCTATATCTCGACCCCGGGTGGACGTGTCTGGCGCGTGAACAACCGCACTCGGGACGCGATACAAGTGTGCGGCCTTGGCTGTGTCACGCGCGATCCGGGTTTTATCCCGCGTGATGAAGGCGGTGTGCAGCAACGGTATACCGTCGGCACATTGAACCAGCGCAACGGCAGCTAGCGTCTGCGCTGGCCGATTCTGCACCTGCACATCCGTTAGCGATACCATATAAATCCGGCGTATTTTGTTAGCCCTAACTGTCGCGTCGCGTGCATGATAGCGCCAACAGTTACCGTTAACATACTGATTTACCACGGCTTTACGCTTTGTTCACGACAGTATACCAGATATACGGACCTAAATGACGCAAGGGGTTTAGGTTATGACTGTCACGATTGGGATCAACGGATTTGGGCGCATCGGGCGCTGCACTTTGGCACATATCACCGAAGCCGCGCGCAACGACGTTCAAGTCGTCCGCATCAACGCCACAGGCCCTATCGAGACAAACGCGCACCTGTTGAAATACGACAGCATCCATGGCCGATTTGGCAGCCCTGTGACGGTCAAAGACCAAACGATTGATCTGGGGCGCGGCCCGATTGATGTAATGTCGTCCTATGATCCCGAAACGTTGGATTGGTCCGGCTGTGACGTGGTGCTGGAATGCACAGGCAAATTCAACGACGGCAACAAAGCGAATGTTCATCTGACACGTGGCGCGAAAAAGGTGCTGATCTCGGCCCCTGCCAAGAACGTCGCCCGCACCGTTGTTTACGGCGTGAACCACCGCCAATTGCTCGCCGATGACCGGATGGTGTCCAACGGGTCCTGCACGACAAACTGCCTCGCCCCGCTTGCCAAAGTGTTGAACGACGCGGTGGGCATCGAACGCGGCATCATGACAACGATCCACAGCTACACAGGCGACCAACCGACGCTGGACCGCCGCCACGACGATCTGTACCGCGCACGGGCCGCGGCGATGGCGATGATCCCGACGTCCACAGGCGCGGCGAAGGCGATTAGCGAAGTCCTACCGGAGCTGGAAGGCAAGCTCGATGGTACAGCCATGCGCGTCCCTACCCCGAATGTGTCCGCCGTGGACCTGACGTTTGAGGCTGGCAAATCCGTGACGGTTGAAGACATTAACGCGATCATGGCCGAGGCCGCGGGCGGTTACATGGGCATGGTCATGTCCTACGACGACGAAGCCAAAGTCAGCATCGACTTTAACCACACCACCCAAAGCTGCATCTTTGCGCCCGACCAAACCAAGGTCGTCGGCGGCAAAACCGTGCGGGTGCTGGCGTGGTATGACAACGAATGGGGCTTTTCTGCGCGGATGGCTGATGTTGCTGCTGCGATGGGGCGGATTCATTAACCACGCTTGATTAATGGCACAGCTGCTGGTCACGCCAGTTTCGGCATTCGTTTTTCTGACAGCCTCTAAGCTCACTGCGGAAACAATTCGATAGCTGTCAGACGGATTGTTTCGCAAGTCGATGAACGTGAGGGAAAGTGCTGAAGTCGGACACAAAATGAACTAATTTGCACTTCAGTTCAAACCGAATCGGATCCTGTTATGCGTACTGCTTTTTTGCCATTGTCGCTGCTCGCCCTCGCAGCTTGCTCTTCCACGACGACGTCGCATCACGTCAGCGAGCTGGCCAATTTACCGACATTTGAAGTCGACAGTCAGACGCTGAGCGAGGAAGAATTGAACGATCTGGTTGACGAGGCCAATGCTAACAACACACAGGACGCGTCGAGCGATGTCATCCGGACAATGGATCTGATTGCAGAAATAGCCCAGTCCGATCTGATCTATAAAAGCAATAGTCGCTTTGACGCCATTCCACAGAGCGGCACAGCCCGCTTTGAAGGTGGGCTCGCGATAATTGTCGTAGACCAATCATTCGCGGATTACACGGCGCTTGGCTTTGTTGATGTCACTGCGAATTTTTCGGACAAAACGTTGGACGTCGAAAATGATGGTTTCGTGACGCTTCGGAATGCTGACCGTGACACGATACAAACGGCAACCGGTAGCATTGACCTGACCAACGGCATCATCGGTGCGCAACAGGCCAATTCGGTAGAATTTGCTATCGCGGGTGAAGTCGTGTCGGACCAAGCAACCATATCGATTGACGGTAATCTATTCGGCACGTTCAAAGGTAGCCCCGAGTTGAAGGGTATCTATGCGGACGAAGGCAACGGTATCACAATGGTCAACGGTGACCTTGCACGTTCGACGCAGGTTCAGCTTTTCGCGCTGCCCGACTGAACTGCGACAGGTATCGCGTGGGCGATGCCAAACGCACATGGCATTGGGTTTTATCTGGTTAAACGAGGTCGCTGCTGTCTGCGCGTAGAGACCTCGAAAACCACGAAAGAACAAATCATGCACAAATTTTCCTAAACTGGCCCAACAGTAACGAAATAATCATCATTACCGTCGATGCTGAGATTCCAAGTAAAAACCATGCGGCATGTCTCTTCTTGTCTCGCGCATGGCGATTGCCTGGGATACGCTGTGGGCATGACCAATCAAATCGCCATTGGCCTTGCCCTATTTATCGTCGGTTTTTTCGTGATGGACCATTTTGTGTTTCATCTTGATGCGCTGACAGTTGTGCTGCGCCTGATCGTCAGCACGATTAACCATATGGCCTTCTGGCGTTAGTCAAAGGCCGAGGGGCTTTTGATGTTTAGATTGTTCTATCTACCTATTTTTCTATCTGTTACGGCCTGCGGTGGTGGTTCTTCTGCGACCAGCAATGCGCCGACTACTGTTAACCCACCATTGCTGACCATCGACCAAGACCTGCTTGATCTCATTAAAGATCCGATCAAGGTCAATATGTCCGGTGAGGACGATGACGACGGCGATCCCGCGCCAGAGACTGATCCGGGCCCCACGCCCTTCGATCTCTATGCGGATGCCATTCTAGATTTCAACACCCGTGCTGTTTTGATTGGTCTGGAAACGCTCGCGGTCACGCCCGACTCGCACATACAACCCAGTGGGTCAGCCGATTTTGCGGGGTTCATTACCATCAATATCGATCCGCTCGACAGATTTTCGGCGGAAATGGCGCTAAATCTCGACTTTGACGACAACACCATCGAGGCATCGAATGGCCAGTTCTTTCGATTGCAACAAGATCCCGATGTCTTGACCGCTTATACGGGGGATTTTCTTTATATCCGTGGTGCGATTGGTGAAGACGGTGTTAACGATCTCGACCTCGATGTGCGCGGCACGTTGGCCTATGACGCCAGCAGGTTGCATGTCAGCGCCAATCTCAGCGGTACATTGCTGGGCGACAATGCAGAGGGCCTCATTATCCGCACGCCTATCGGATTAGGTGAACGGTTCACTGTTAATCTTGACGGTGAAAAGGCTGAAAACGCTAATGTCATCATCAGCGCAATGCCGCAAATAGCCCCGTAAACCATGTTCCCCAAACCCAATCGAAGGTTGACCTTTGGCGATAAATCGCAATGTTAGCGCCAACAGTAGGGATTCCCTGCGTTCACATCTTTGGAGAACCTCATCATGGCAGTCAAAGTAGCGATCAACGGTTTTGGACGTATTGGCCGGAACGTCTTGCGGGCAATCATCGAGTCCGGACGCACAGACATCGAAGTCGTCGCAATCAACGACCTGGGCCCAGTGGAAACAAATGCGCATTTGCTGCGCTTTGACTCTGTCCACGGCCGTTTCCCTGCGACAGTCACCACGACTGAAAATTCAATCGACGTGGGCCGTGGCCCGATGGCCGTCACAGCGATCCGCAACCCTGCCGATCTGCCTTGGTCGAATGTTGATGTTGTGCTGGAATGTACCGGCATCTTTACCAGCAAAGAAGCCTGCCAAGCGCACCTCGACAACGGTTCAAAACGCGTTCTGATTTCCGCGCCGGGCAAAGACGCCGACAAAACCATCGTGTTTGGCGTAAACGACGGCACGCTGACTGCGGACGACATTGTTGTGTCCAACGCATCATGCACCACGAACTGCCTGTCCCCTGTCGCCAAGGTTTTGAACGACGCGGTTGGTATTTCCAAAGGCTTTATGACCACGATCCACAGCTACACTGGCGACCAGCCGACACTGGACACGATGCACAGCGACCTTTACCGCGCACGTGCGGCGGCCTTGTCGATGATCCCAACATCAACAGGTGCAGCCAAAGCAGTTGGTCTTGTATTGCCAGAATTGAACGGCATCCTTGATGGCGTCGCAATCCGCGTTCCAACGCCAAACGTATCCGTTGTCGACCTGACCTTTGAATCAAAAAAGGCCACAACAGTCGAAGAAATCAATAATGCGATCATCGCGGCTGCTGAAAACGGCCCGCTGAAAGGCATCCTTGGTTACACCGATCTGCCAAACGTCAGCACCGACTTTAACCACGATCCGCGTTCGTCCATCTTCCACCTCGACCAAACAAAGGTTCTGGATGGCAACATGGTGCGCATCCTGACGTGGTACGACAACGAATGGGGTTTCTCGAACCGGATGAGCGATACCGCCGTCGCGATGGGCAAATTCCTGTAACGCACAGGCGTTCAGCACCAATCAAAAGGCCGTCCTGTTATCAGGGCGGCCTTACTTATTTGTGACCATAGCCATGCACCAACCGCATTTCCGTTATCGCTAACCGTCCGTTGTGCTGCAGTGCAGCATGCACAATATAAGAGACAGGCAACACAGCCTGACACACAGCGATGACATTGAAGGAGCACGCTATGACTGTACTAAACCTCGTCCGCGACACGCTTCACAAACGTGCGGCTTATGCAAAAACCAAGCACGAGCTGGAAATGATGCCGCTTGAAACGGCACAAGACCTTGGGCTTTTCCGCGAAGATGCGGCCAAGAACGCGACCAAAGCTATCTACGGATAAGCAATGATGCGCCGACAGGCGGTATCAGCACACCAGCCGCGCCTTCCGAGGGGCGGCTTTCGTGTTTTTAGCGATCAGTTAACGCAGACGTTCGACCAGTTGGTCTTTGACGGCAGCAGGGACGAATTTTGAAACGTCGCCCCCTAACCGCGCGATTTCCTTAACCAGTTTTGATGCAATCGCTTGGTTTTTGGCGTCGGCCATCAGGAACACAGTCTCGATAGAGCTATCCATCGCACGGTTCATCCCAACCATCTGATATTCGTATTCAAAATCGGCGACAGCCCGCAATCCGCGCACGATCACGTTGGCACCAACCTCGCGGGCGCAATCGATCAGCAGATTTTCGAAGGGATGCACGACGATTTCGCAACCTGTCGCAATCCCAAGCGGCACACATTCCGCTTTGATCATCGCTACACGTTCATCAAGCGTAAACAACGGCCCCTTATCACGGTTAATCGCCACCCCGATGACCAGCCGATCGACAAGCGAACAGGCGCGGCGCACGATATCGGTGTGTCCATGGGTGACAGGGTCAAACGTGCCCGGATAAAAACCTGTACGCATGGCGAAAACTCCTATTCTGTTACGCCGCACGCAATATTATTGCGCGACAGATTGCAACAGCAAAGTAACGCGCCGTCAGTGACCCATGATCATCCCTTGCAGCGCGTCTTTTTCCATCGACAATTCGGCCAAGCGGGCTTTAACGGCGTCACCGATTGAAATCAAGCCGACCATTTTGCCGTCAACCATCACGGGCATGTGCCGGAACCGCCCTTCGGTCATTTTGGCCAGCACAGAATCGGCCTGTTCAGTGGGTTCGCAGGTGATGATTTTCGCGGTCATCAATTCGTGCACTTTTTGGTCCAAGCAGGACGGACCTGCGACGCCCAACGCCCGCACGATGTCGCGTTCGGACAAAATGCCTTCAAGGGTGTCGCCGTCTGTTGACACCACAAGGGTCCCGATCCGTTTGTCCGACAGCACCTTGGTGGCGTCGCCGACGGTGCTGTTGGGCTTGACCGAGATCACGCCGCCTTCGGGCTTTGTTTCCAATATCTTACTAACCAGCATATCTTCACCCCTTGCGTTACTTAATTTTGAGCGTCGCTCAGATTTGGCTAATCTGTCAAGCCTACAGTCTGCTCCAACCGCGCGACTTCCGCCTTGATCCCCGCGCTCAGTACCTCTGCGAACCGCGACAATCGTTCGGATTGGCGGTCTGATTTATGCCGAACAAGATACAAGGTGCGGGTTAACGAAACCTGATCGATCAATACCCGTCGCAGTTCTGGCGCGGCTTGAAGCGCAAAATCATGCACAAAACCAACCCCGCCGTGCCGCAACATCTGGACCTGCACAGCCACCGAATTTGACGCCAAAGCGACTGCTCGCGCGCCAATTTCCCCCAAATAATCCAACTCTTTGTCAAAGATCATATCGGGGATATATCCCACGATCCGCCGTCCATTGAGGTCATCAAGATGGTTAATCGGCAATGCATCGGCCCGCTGCGCAAGGTGCAGATTATAATCCGTGATCGCATCGACGTTCAGCCGTTGCGCTGCGGGCGGGCTGACTGTGACGGCCATATCCGCCTCGCGTTGCGACAGGTTAACCATGCGCGGCAACGCCAACACCTGCACCTCTAACCCCGGGTTATCTGCTTGGATCGCGGCAACGACCTGCGGCAGCACGTAGTTCGCGACCCCGTCGGGCGAGCCGATCCGGATCTGTCCGGTCAAGCCGCGCGTGCCGCCCTGCCCTTCGTCCATCGCCAACGCCAGCGCCGCTTCAGCCTCGATCGCTTTATCGCGCATCCGTTGGCCTAGATCGGTTAACGCGTAGCCTTGCGGTGACTTCACAAACAACGGCGCCCCCACAGCAGCCTCTAATCGGGCCACCCGTCTGCCCAATGTCGCGGGGTCCATTTTTAACGCGGGCGCGGCACCGGACAGTCCGTTTGCACGTGCGACGGCCAAAAATATCCGCATGTCGTCCCAGTTTTGCATCGCACGTCCTGACTTTTTTGCAAAATGATTTTGATATATTGGCGCTTTTCCTTGCGTTTTCGCAAGAGTAGAGTGAGCCCAAATCAAAGAGGAGTATCCCATGCAAGAGTTGACTCACTACATCAACGGCGAACACGTCAAAGGCACATCAGGCCGTTTCGCTGACGTCTTCAACCCGGCGACCGGCGAAGTACAGGCGAAAGTCCCACTCGCATGCCCCGCCGAGCTGGCGCATGCCGTTGAAATCGCTCAGAAAGCACAGCCAGCTTGGGCGGCTACAAACCCACAACGCCGCGCACGTGTGATGATGCGTTTTGTTGGCCTGTTGAACGATAACATGGACAAGCTTGCCGAAGCCTTGTCCCGCGAGCACGGCAAGACATTGCCAGACGCCGCAGGCGACGTGCAGCGCGGCCTCGAGGTTGTTGAATACTGCATCGGCGCGCCTGAAATGCTGAAAGGTGACTACACCGACAGCGCGGGTCCCGGCATCGATATGTACTCGATGAAACAAGCACTTGGCGTTTGCGCAGGCATCACGCCGTTCAACTTTCCAGCGATGATCCCACTGTGGATGTGTGCGCCTGCGATCGTGTGCGGCAACGCATTCATCCTGAAACCATCCGAGCGTGACCCCTCTGTGCCGCTGATGCTGGCTGAGTTGCTGGAAGAAGCAGGTCTGCCAAAAGGTATCATGCAGGTTGTAAACGGCGACAAAGAAGCCGTTGACGCGATCATCGATCACGACGTGATTCAGTCGATTGGTTTCGTCGGCTCGACCCCGATTGCGGAGTATATCTACGGTCGTGGCTGTTCAAACGGCAAGCGCGTGCAGTGCTTTGGTGGCGCGAAAAACCACATGATTATCATGCCAGATGCCGATCTGGACCAAGCTGCTGATGCGTTGATTGGTGCAGGTTATGGCGCTGCTGGCGAACGTTGCATGGCGATTTCGGTGGCCGTGCCTGTTGGTGAAGAAACCGCTGACAAGCTGATCGCAAAGCTGATCCCGCGTATCGAAAAACTGAAAGTCGGCCCTTACACATCCGGCAACGACGTTGATTACGGTCCCGTTGTGACGGCTGCGGCGAAAGAAAACATTCTGGGTCTCGTACAATCTGGCGTTGATCAAGGTGCGGAACTGGTTGTCGACGGTCGCGACTTTAGCCTGCAGGGCTACGAAGACGGTTTCTTTGTCGGCGCGCACCTGTTTGACCGCGTCACAACCGACATGGACATCTACCAAAAAGAGATCTTTGGGCCGGTTTTGAGCTGCGTTCGCGCACAATCCTACGAAGAAGCGATCACCATGGCGATGGACCACGAATACGGCAACGGCACCGCGATCTACACCCGCGATGGCGACACGGCCCGTGATTTCGCTAACCGGATCAACATCGGCATGGTCGGTATCAACGTGCCAATTCCCGTGCCGCTGGCCTATCACACGTTTGGCGGCTGGAAAAAGTCGGTCTTTGGCGACCTGAACCAGCACGGTCCTGACGCGTTCAAATTTTACACGCGCACCAAAACCGTCACATCACGCTGGCCGTCTGGCATCAAAGAAGGTGGCGAATTCTCTATTCCAGTGATGGAATAGTTAACTTCCGCGTTATGTTGAAACTAATTCGGGGGGCCATCCGTGGCTCCCCTTATACATTTTATAAGGGAAATACCGATGACACTTTTGACACGCCGCGCCACCCTACGCCTTGCCGCCACTTCATTCGCCCTGCCCTTGGCCGCAGCTATGGCCCGCGCGGATGGCCATGCCACGAACCACACCGTTGTGATCAAAGACTTCGCCTTCACCCCTGCCAATTTGCAGATCAAAGCGGGCGATACCGTCACGTGGGTTAACCAAGATAGCGCGCAACACAGCGCGTGGGAGTCCACCAATAACGCGTTTGACATCGGGCTTTTGTCGACGGGCCAATCCGCATCATTGACGTTCGCGCGTGCGGGCGCGTTCAACTACCGCTGCCGACCGCACGGCAACATGCGCGGCTCTATTACGATTTCCTAACGAATTTGACGGTCCCGCGCGTTTTCATTTTGACAACGTGCGGGCTTCGCGTCACCTTGATATTGAACGGTCGTTCAATTCGAGGAGGATGCTCATGGACTTTGCTTTAACCGAAGAACAAACCGCTATTTTCGACATGGCGCAGGCGTTCGGCGCAGAGAATATCGCGCCCTTTGCCCGCCAATGGGAAGCAGACGGAACCATACCAAAACAGCTTTGGAAAGACATCGGCGATCTTGGCTTTGGCGGTTTATATGTCTCTGAGGAAAGCGGCGGTTCTGGCCTGACGCGACTAGATGCGACGCTGGTTTTCGAGGCATTATCACAGTCCTGCCCCTCTGTCGCGGCGTTCCTGTCGATCCATAACATGTGCGCCCGCATGATCGACGCCTTCGGTTCCGACGCGATGAAAGCCGATCTTTTGCCCCGTGCGTTAACCATGGAAACGCTGCTGTCTTACTGCCTGACGGAACCGGGATCAGGGTCCGACGCGGCATCTCTCAAAACCAAGGCCGTGGCGACCGACGACGGCTACGCGCTGACTGGCACCAAGGCATTCATCTCTGGCGGCGGCTATTCCGACGGCTACATCATCATGGCCCGCACCGGCGAAGACGGCCCCAGAGGCATCAGCACATTCTACGTTGCTGACGGCACAGACGGGCTTTCGTTCGGTGGATTAGAGGACAAAATGGGCTGGCGGTCGCAGCCAACCCGTCAGGTCCAATTGGACAATTGCAACATTCCAAGCGCCAATTTGCTTGGTGAGACCGGAAAAGGTTTCACATATGCGATGATGGGCCTTGATGGCGGTCGATTGAACATCGCCGCCTGCTCGCTTGGTGCGGCGCAATCCGCGCTGGATCGGACCGTCACATACATGAGCGAACGTAAGGCCTTCGGCAAACCTATCGATCAATTCCAAGGGCTACAATTCCGGCTCGCGGACATGGAAATCGAGATGCAAGCAGCACGGATTTTTCTACGCCAAGCCGCATGGAAGCTCGACAACAAAACGCCCGACGCCTCGGCCTTTTGCGCCATGGCCAAAAAACACGTGACCGAAGTCGGCAGCCGCGTCGCCGATCAATGCCTGCAACTGCATGGCGGCTACGGATATCTGGCGGATTACGGTATCGAAAAAATCGTGCGTGACCTGCGCGTCCACCAAATCCTTGAAGGTACAAACGAGATCATGCGCGTCCTGACAGCCCGTCATGTGATGTCGAAATGAGCGACATTATCGCACGTATTGAAGGGGTTGCGGGACGGATCACATTGAACCGGCCCAAGGCGTTGAACGCATTGACGTGGGACATGGCGCTGGACATCGAAGCCGCGTTAGACGCTTGGGCAGACGATGACGCCGTGCAGGTCGTCATCATCGACGCGGCGGGCGAAAAAGCGTTCTGCTCTGGCGGCGACATCGCGGAAATCTACGCGACGGGCAAGGCCGGAAACTACGCATACGGCCAACGGTTCTGGCGCGACGAATACCGCCTCAACCGCAAAATTTACCACTACGACAAACCTATCGTCAGCTTCATGCAAGGCTACACAATGGGTGGCGGCGTTGGCGTCGGCTGCCACGGGTCACACCGGATCGTTGGCGAAACAACACAGATCGCCATGCCCGAAACCAGCATCGGGCTTGTACCGGACGTTGGCGGCTCGTTGATCCTCGCGACAGCCCCCGGTCACGTTGGCGAATACCTTGGCTTAACAGGCAGCCGGATTAACGCGGCAGATGCGATTTATGCAAATTTTGCCGATGCTTTCGTTCCAGAAGACCAGTGGAATGTTCTAAAAGATCAATTGTGCGACACCGGAAATCTTGGCTTGATTGACGACGCCGCGCAGGAATTCCAAGGTGGTATGCTGCGCGAAAACCAAACAGCTATTGACGCGGTATTTGGGGCGGATGACGTATTCGCGGCCTGCAAAGACGACACGACAGAGGTCATCCAAAGCGCTGCGAAAAAGATGTCACGCAACGCACCGCTCGCCTTGCAAGTCACCCTCGGGCTCATCCGTGCGGTGCGGGCCGATCCGACTATCGAAACCGCGTTGGACCACGAATTCCGCTATACATTTCGGTCGGCGCAATTCGGTGACTTCATCGAAGGCATCCGCGCCGCGATCATAGACCGCGACCGGACACCCGTATGGAAACACGCAACAATCGCGGACGTGAGCGACGCGGACATCGCACAAATGACCGCACCTTTGGGCAGCGACGCCCTGATTTGGGAGACATAAATTATGAAAATCGGTTTTATCGGATTAGGGAACATGGGCGGTCCAATGGCCGCAAACCTCTCAGCAGCGGGTCATACTGTCGTAGGGTTTGACACTGTCGCAAAACCCGACGGACTAACCATGGCAGACACCGCGGCAGGCGCTGTTGCTGACGCCGATGTGGTCATCACGATGCTGCCAAACGGTGACATTTTACGCGCGGTTGCAGCCGAAATTCACCCCGCGATGAAAGCGGACGCGGTGCATTTGGACTGCTCGACCGTCGACGTGGAGAGCGCGCGCGCCGTGGCCGAATTGGCCGAGGCCGCAGGACTGCGCGCGGTCGACGCGCCCGTCTCAGGTGGCATTGGTGGGGCTACCAACGGCACGTTAACCTTTATGGCTGGCGGGTCAGAAGAAGGCTTTGCTGCGGTGTCGCCATTGTTCGACACTATGGGGCAAAAAGCAGTGCACTGCGGCCCGTCCGGTAACGGTCAAGCAGCCAAAATCTGCAACAACATGATTTTGGGTGTCACGATGATTGCTACGTGCGAAGCCTTTGTTCTTGCAGATAAATTGGGGCTGGATCGACAAGCGATGTTCGACGTCGTCAGCACGTCCTCGGGGTATTCTTGGAGCATGAACGCCTACTGCCCCGCCCCAGGCATCGGCCCACAAAGCCCAGCTGACAACGATTACACACCCGGTTTTGCCGCAGATTTGATGCTGAAAGACTTAAGATTATCGCAGATGGCCGCAATCGCCGCCGACGCAGACACGCCGATGGGCGAAGTCGCGACGACGCTCTACGAGCGTTTTGTCGAGAACGAAGACGGCCGCGGGCGCGACTTTTCAGCGATGCTAACACGGTTTTCCAATCGCGGACGTGACCGTGACGCGGGCTGAAGCCGTAGTGTGAGTTGTTATGGCGAAATGAAGGGGCGGCGTGGTGTGATCACTGCGCCGTTTCGCCGAGGTCTTCAACGATTTGGGTTGTTTCTGAAATCGAAATCACCCCTGCTGTTTTGGTCTCGACTTCGGCGGTTTCGCAATTGAACGCACCTGCGTTTATTGTTGCTGAATCAATCGCTTCGGCGTCAAGAGCATCACAAGTACCGCTAATCGTGAGCCTCCCATTTTCGGTGGCGTAAAGGCTAGTTTCGTCCATGTCGAAGTCGTTTAGCGTGACAGTCCCACCTTCGAGCGCCTCGGCGCGAATACGATTGCCAGAGAACCCCGTGGCGGTGATCGACGCGGTCCCGTAGGCCTTGAGCGCGCGGGTGTTGGGCAGGGTCACTGTCAACGTCAGTTGGTCCTGCCGCGCGTATGGAAAGATGAACCAGCGCGTATTGCGGTTAACGGCCAGCCAATCGCCATATTTCTGCAGCCGGAATTGCGAAACATCACCCGATTGCGCTGTACCAACGATGGAAAACTCATCGCCCTGTACCAGTTCAACAGTGATCCCGTTCCGTACCTCGATATTTGATATGCCACTGAAATCAAAAGACTTTTCCTGCGCACTTACTGGCGCGGCAAGTAATATAGCGGCAAAGGCACTGATCTTGATCATGCGATTATCCTACTCAGCGGCCAATTTCGTGCCCTTAGGCAATAACATCTGTTTAAGATACCGACCTGTGTGGCTTTCTTCGACCTTGGCGACCTTTTCTGGCGTTCCTTTTGCCACAATGCGCCCGCCGCCGTCACCGCCTTCTGGGCCAATGTCGATAATGTGATCGGCGGTTTTGATGACGTCGAGATTGTGTTCAATTACAACCACAGAGTTACCTTGGTCGACAAGTTCGTGCAGCACCTCAAGCAGCTTGCGCACGTCCTCAAAGTGCAAACCTGTCGTCGGTTCATCAAGGATATACAACGTGCGACCAGTCGATCTGCGTGCCAGCTCTTTGGACAGTTTGACGCGCTGCGCCTCGCCGCCGGACAGCGTGGTCGCCTGCTGCCCGACTTTAATATAGCCAAGACCAACGCGCATCAAAGCGTCCATTTTCTCGCGAATTGATGGTACTGCGGTAAAGAACGTTTGCGCATCTTCTACAGTCATATCAAGGACATCTGCGATGCTTTTACCCTTGAATTTGATCTCTAGAGTTTCGCGATTGTAGCGCGCGCCTTTGCAGGTTTCGCATTCGACATAAACGTCCGGTAAGAAGTGCATCTCGATCTTGATCACACCGTCGCCTTGACACGCCTCGCAGCGGCCACCTTTGACGTTGAACGAAAAGCGACCCGGTTTGTAGCCGCGTGCCTTTGATTCGGGCAGGCCTGCAAACCAGTCACGAATGGGTGTGAAGGCACCCGTGTAGGTTGCGGGGTTGGAACGTGGCGTCCGGCCAATTGGACGTTGGTCGATATCGATCACCTTGTCGAGGTGTTCGAACCCTTTGATCGTTTCGCAAGGCGCAGGTGCTTTGCGTGCGCCGTTCAGCTTTTGCGCCGCATTTTTGAACAATGTCTCGATGGTTAACGTCGACTTGCCGCCGCCAGAGACGCCCGTCACGCAAACAAATTGCCCCAATGGGAAGTCCGCAGTGACGTTTTGCAAGTTGTTGCCGGTCGCCTTTACCACGGTAAGCTTTTTGCCATTACCCTTGCGCCGTTTCTTAGGCACCGCGATTTCACGCGCACCGGTAAGATACTGACCTGTAATGGAATTTGGGTCTGCCATAATGTCAGCAGGCACGCCCTCGGACACGACTTGACCGCCGTGAACCCCTGCCCCCGGACCGATGTCAAAGACATAATCTGCTTCACGGATCGCCTCTTCATCGTGTTCGACAACGATCACGGTGTTACCTTGGTCGCGCAGGTTTTTTAACGTGGTTAACAGTCGGTCGTTGTCGCGCTGGTGCAAACCGATTGACGGCTCGTCGAGGACGTAAAGCACGCCTGTCAGGCCCGATCCGATCTGCGAAGCAAGCCGAATACGTTGGCTTTCACCACCCGAAAGCGTGCCGGAATTACGCGACAGTGAAAGGTAATCAAGACCGACATTATTCAAGAAACCAAGCCGTTCGCGAATTTCTTTCAGAATCGCCTTGGCGATTTCGTTCTTCTGCGCCGACAGGCTATCCGGCACCGATTGGCACCATTCATAGGCTTCTTTGATCGACAGTTGCACAACTTTACCGACATGCAGGTCACCAATACGCACGGCCAATGCTTCTTCGCGCAAACGGTAGCCACCACATGAACCGCAGGGTCTATTGTTTTGATATTGCTCGAATTCTTCGCGAATCCAGTTGCTATCTGTCTCGCGATATCGGCGCTGCATGTTCGGGATTACGCCCTCGAACACACGTTTAACGCTATAGACCCGACCGCCTTCGTCGTACCGGAATTGGATTTCTTCTTTGCCTGAACCGCGCAGAAACACCTCTTGGACCTTCGGGTCGAGCTCTTTCCAGCGCGCGGTTTTGTTGAAGCCGTAATGTTTCGCTAAAGCTTCAATCGTCTGTAGGAAATACGGTGACTTGCCTTTGCGCCACGGGGCCAAAGCGCCGTCAGCGATCTTTAATGTTACGTCAGGAACGACCAGCCCTTCGTCGAAAAACAGCTCTACACCTAGCCCGTCGCAGGATGCGCAGGCGCCAAATGGTGCGTTAAACGAGAACAGGCGCGGCTCAATCTCTGGGATAGTGAAGCCGGACACTGGGCACGCAAAATTTTCCGAAAAGGTAAAGCGTTCCGCCTCGCCTTCGGCCGGTGCTGTTTCCAAAACCGTGATGCCGTCAGCCAGATCAAGGGCTGTGCGGAAACTGTCCGCAAGCCGCGTTTCCAAACCTTCGCGAACGACAATCCGGTCCACCACGACGTCGATATCATGGCGGTATTTTTTGTCCAAAGTTGGCGGTTCGTCGAGCTCATAAAACGCGCCGTCGACTTTCACACGCTGGAAGCCGGATTTGCGTAACTCTAAGAATTCTTTGCGGTATTCGCCCTTCCGGTCGCGCACAATCGGGGCCAGCAGATAGCCGCGTGTGCCTTCGGGTAGCGCCATCACGCGGTCGACCATGTCCTGCACCTGTTGGGCTTCAATCGGCAGTCCTGTCGCAGGCGAATAAGGTGTCCCTGCCCGCGCATAAAGCAGTCGTAAGTAGTCGTAAATTTCGGTGATTGTGCCAACCGTAGACCGTGGGTTTTTCGACGTCGTTTTCTGCTCAATCGAGATCGCCGGAGACAACCCAGAGATGTGATCGACGTCTGGTTTTTCCATCATATCGAGGAACTGACGCGCATAGGCCGACAGCGATTCAACGTAGCGGCGCTGTCCTTCGGCGTAAATCGTATCAAAGGCGAGCGACGACTTGCCAGACCCCGACAACCCCGTGATCACGACCAATTTGTCGCGTGGGATATCCACGTCGATATTCTTGAGATTGTGTTCGCGTGCGCCGCGTACTTCGATGTTCTTCAGCTCTGCCATCTGGCACCCCCAAGGTCCGTTACGACATGACATAGTCATGTTCGCAGAATTCTCCAGTCCGCGTTTAGAACATTAATGGAACATTAGGAAGAAAATATCGCGACCAAAGGGCAAATCGCAGCAGACTTTGGATTTGTTAACCGTTTCTTTACGAAATTCCCTTAGCCGAAGTATCAGCGTCACTGCGTTACAATCGACGCTACTAGCCGAACTGATTGATAAGGACCCAATTCTATGAATTTTATTAAAACTCTCATCGCTGGCACTGGCCTTTTTGCTGTGGCTGCCTGCGGCGGATCAAACTCTGGCTCCGATGAATTTGTTGTTTCGTCTGGCGTTTTAGAAGAAGTTGAACTGCCATCGGGTGACGACTACGCTGAACTGCCAAGTGTTCTCAAAGGCCTTGTGAACGAGTTTAAGGACCTCAACGAGTTGAATGTGGCGACGGTAACCGTGCCGAGCGGCAGTGCGGATTACAGCGGCGTGCTAGGTTTCGGGGTTGACGATGATGCCTATCTCTCTGGTGATCTTGCAATGACCGCGAATTTTGATGACCTGACGTTTAATGGCACCTACAGCAATATCACAGGCCAATCAGACGAAGGCGAGGCACTGACCGTCATCGGCAGCGTTCCTGTTGCAACGACCATCCGCAACAACGGTGACAAGGTCACATTCGACGGCGCGGCTGTCGGTGATGTGACGTTAGCGGGCGCCGCATACCGTTTTGATGCCAACATCGATGGTGCTTTCGGCGGTACAGACGGCGAGGTCGCATTGGCGCAAGTCAGCGGCAATATCTATGACTATGCAGAGCAAGAATACGAAGAGATTGACGGTCTCGCCATGTTAGAACAGGACTAATATCGGCAGTATTCAATACTAAAAAAGGGCAGCACTTTCGCTGCCCTTTTTCTGTGTGAAATCCTCATGAATTACATGTGGATGACGCGATCATAGGCATCCAGAACGCTTTCGTGCATCATTTCTGACAGCGTCGGGTGCGGGAAGACGGTGTTCATCAAGTCCTCTTCTGTGGTCTCCAACTGGCGGCCAACGACATAGCCTTGGATCAGCTCTGTGACTTCAGCGCCAACCATGTGTGCGCCTAAAAGTTCGCCGGTTTTCGCGTCAAAGATCGTTTTGACCATGCCTTCAGGTTCACCCAATGCAATCGCCTTGCCATTGCCGATGAACGGGAAACGGCCCACTTTGATCTCGAAACCCAGTTCTTTTGCTTTGGCTTCGGTGTAACCGACTGACGCGACCTGAGGATGGCAATATGTGCACCCTGCAATTGACTCAGGCTTGACCGGATGCGCGTGTTTGCCCGCGATCAGGTCCGCGACCATAACACCTTCATGCGATGCTTTGTGCGCAAGCCACGGTGCGCCCGCGATGTCGCCAATCGCATACACCCCATCAACGCCCGTGCGGCAGAATTCATCGGTCACAACATGGGTGCGGTCGATTTTGACACCCAATGCTTCCAACCCGAGGTCTTCGACGTTGCCCACAATGCCAACGGCGGAAATGACAGTGTCGAATTCCATTTTCTCGACTTTGCCGTTTGCCTCGATATGGGCCGTGACCTTGCCTTTGCCGCGATCAAGCTGTTTCACCATGGATTTCTCCATGATTTTCATGCCTTGTTTGACGAACTGCTTCTTGGCGAATGCGGAAATTTCTGCGTCTTCAACTGGCAAAACGCGGTCCATAACTTCGACAACAGTCGTGTCACAGCCGAGCGTATTGTAGAAGCTGGCGAATTCGATGCCGATTGCGCCCGAGCCGATGACCAACAGTTTCTTGGGCATCCGTGGCGGGTTCAGCGCGTGTTTGTATGTCCAAACCAAATCGCCGTCAGCCTCTAGGCCCGGCAATTCGCGCGCACGTGCGCCCGTCGCCAGCACGATGTTTTTCGCGGTTAACTCGTCGGTGCCTTTGTCGGTCTTAACGGACACTTTGCCTTTAGCGGGCAGCGTCGCAGCCCCCATAAAGACAGTGACTTTGTTCTTTTTCATCAAGTGACCGATGCCCCCTGACAATTGCCCCGCCACATCTCGGGACCGTTTAACCACCGCGTCGAGATCGTACTCGATACCCGTGGCCTTCAGTCCAAATTCTTTTGCACGATGCATCAAGTGGAACACTTCGGACGACCGCAGCAACGCTTTCGTGGGGATACAGCCCCAATTCAGGCAAATACCGCCCAAATGTTCGCGCTCAACAATCGCAACCTTCATACCAAGCTGCGCACCGCGAATCGCGGCAACATAGCCACCCGGTCCTGCGCCTATTACGATCAAGTCAAAGGTCTGTGCGGCCATTGGAATCTCCTCCAGAGTGAAATTAGTTTGATGCTAAACTAATTTTTTACAGACCTCTAGTGACCTTCCAGATTTGCGATTATCTTCACGCAGGCGGATTTAAATCGCCCCAATGCCCACCATAGCTAGGCGAAGATTAAGCCGCCGCCCCTTGGACCTTGCGCAACTCGTAACCGTAGCCACCAGCATTTAAAAACCTTTGTTCTGCTGGGGTTGTTTCGCGGCCAAGCGCGGTATTCCGGTACGGAAACCGTCCGAATTCCGCGATGATGTTGCGATGCGCGATGCCATGCTCACGGTTGTTTTCACCCGTTTCTGGCATCCGTGTTGCAAAAAGTTTGATGGACAAGTCGTGATCCGCCAAAACTTCGGAATGCATTAACGGCATATAAACGAATTGGCGTTCAGGTTCAGGGATCAGCATGTCCCATTCTTTGTCCAAGGCGTATTGCGTCGCAGCCCGGCTCATTGCGTCGGTCGCAAAAGAGGCACCGGTGCCGCGAAACATGTTACGCGGAAACTGGTCACACAGGATCAAATAGGCAAGCAGGCCATTCGGCGTGTCGAGCCAGTCCTGACAGCGCCCGTCGCGGGCCTCGTCCCACGTGGGCTGAAACCTGCGGCGGATTTCGGCATCAAGGTCGGGGTTCACCACATACCAATCGCGCGGCGCGAGGGTATGCAGCCAATAATCGGTGACTTCGCTCGGGTTAGCTATTTTTGACATTAGATGCTTCCTCTTCGGCGGCTTCTGCTTCTGCTTCTGCTTCTGCTTCTGCTTCTGCTTCTGCGATAACCTCTTCTTCAGCCTCAATATAGACCTCTTGGGCAACTTCCGCGATCACAGCGGTACTGGCCGCCGAAATCGGTGCGTAAGGAACGTTGTCGTAAACCGTGTCGTGTTCGCGCTGCGTCATCCGGTACATCGCGTAGGCTGAAATCGCGGACATCAGTACGAGCAGGAAAATCCAGTAGCCAGCAGGCCCGACCCGATCCATCATATACCCCAAAATCAACGGCCCCGATACAGCCCCAACCCCGTTCACGAACAACAGCCCGCCAGACGCGCCAGCCATGTCCTCTTTTTGCAAGTAGTCGTTAGTGTAGGCGATCAGCAGCGCATAAAGCGGGTTCGACGTGCCGCCCATCATGATGCCGCCAATCACAATCGGCACAAACGGATCTTCAAAATAGCTGCCCGCCGCAAATGCGATCAAGCACCCAACGGCCCCAAAAATCCCGAGCCCGATAATCAAAATGCGGCGGTCGATCCGGTCTGATAGCCAGCCGATCGGGTATTGGAACACCAGAGCCGAGATATAAATCGCCGAGATAAACAACGAGATTTGTCCGACTGACAGACCGACCCGTTGGCCGTAAACCGCTGACATACCGAATTGTGCTGCAAAGACGCCGCCCAACAAGAACATGCCGACACTGCCCAAAGGTGACGTTTGCACCAGCAGTTTGATGCTCATCGGTTTTGCCGTGCCGAATTCCGGGCTTTTCCCAGCGCTTAGCAAAATCGGCGCAAAGGCCAGCGACACCAGCATCGAGGACACGATGAACAGGATGTAACCGCTGATATCGCCCAAAGTGATGATGTATTGCGCGGTCACGATGCCCGCCATTTGCACGATCATATATATCGACAAGGCTTGGCCGCGGTGTTCGTTATCTGCAGAATCGTTCAGCCAGCTTTCGGCGGTGATATACACGCCGCAAAAGCAGAACCCGATGATAGTACGGCCTAAAATCCATGCCCAAGGTTCGGTTAACGTCGGATACAGGATCAAAACGGCAGAAATTGTGGACGCAAGCGCCGCAAAGACCCGCACGTGGCCAACCTTGCCGATCATCTTTGGTGTGAACCGCGATCCGCCCAAAAAGCCTGCAAAATAGGCCGACATCACAATCGAAATTTCGGTGGTTGAAAAGCCTTCAACCTCGCCGCGCAGACCTAACAATGTCCCTTGTAGACCGTTGCCGATCATCAACATGAACATGCCAAGGAACAATGCCCATGACGCGATAAATACCTGTACCATAAAGGCCTCCGTATGGGCGTGTTTTCTGCCGCCTACGCGGGCACTCGTATCGGGTCTAGTCTGAAAACGACACTATTAGCGACATTTCGCTAAGGATATGTTAAGTTTGGAAAACACGGTGCGAAACAACGGCACCAAAGGTCGACGCAGCCACGTCGCAAACACACACGTTAACCCAATGGTAACGCATGTCCAGTAACATCATCCTAAGTCAGTCGTTCGGCAGCAAAACAGAGGCATCACCGTATGAAAAGAACCTGTAGTCGTGGGTCAGCGCATGGGCGTAGATCGCCTTGATCTGATCGACGCCCATTAACGCAGACACGAGCATCATCAGCGTCGATTTTGGCAAATGGAAATTCGTCATCAAACCGTCAGTCAACTGGAATTTAAACCCCGGCGTAATGAAAATATCGGTGGCCCCTGACCATGCGTGCAGTTGCCCGTCTTTGGCAGCGCTTTCGATCAGGCGCAGCGCAGTCGTGCCCACCGGAATGATCCGCCCGCCAGCAGCTTTGGTTGCGTTCACTTCGGCGGCGGCAGTGGCTGAAACCTCGCCACGTTCCGCGTGCATTTTGTGGTCCGCGATGTTGTCCACCTTGACGGGCAAGAACGTACCCGCGCCCACATGCAGCGTAACTTTAGTAAACTCAACGCCCATATCCGCGAGCGTTTTCAACAGGCTATCATCAAAATGCAACGACGCCGTTGGGGCCGCAACCGCGCCCGCATTCTCTGCCCAGGCCGTTTGGTAATCCGTCTTGTCCGCATCATCTGCTGGGCGTTTTGCGGCGATATAGGGCGGCAACGGCATCGCCCCGACCGCATTCAGAGCCGCATCGAAATCATCGCCCGTCACATTGAATTGCAGCAGCCCCTGCCCGTCAGCACGACTAATCATCGTCGCGGTCAACGCATCGGAAAACACGATCTCTTCGCCGTCTTTCACCTTTTTCAACGGTTTGATCAGCGCCGCCCAAATACCGTCCGGTTGCGGGTCTAGCAGGGTCACTTCGATCTTGGCGGACATGCGCCCTTGGGCCGTGTCGCGCCAGCGCAAACCGGACAGCCGCGCAGGGATCACTTTGGTATCATTCAGGATCAGACGATCGCCTGCCCGCAATATGTCAGGCAGGTCAAAAACATGCCGATCCGTGATCGTATCACCCTTTGCTAACAACAACTTGGCCGAGGTGCGCGGCTTCGCAGGGCGCACCGCAATCCGGTCGTCAGACAAGGGAAAATCGAAATCAGAAAGCTTCATTGCGGAACCTGTGGCGGCGGTCTGCGGAAAATTTCGCGGAACATACCGGGCGTAAAAGCGGACAGAGGGTTAACGCTGATGCGCGGTGCATCCGCCGTGCCGCCGATGTTAAAATTGAACCCGATCAGCCCCTCACCGCGTCGGGTGAAAATCGAACCAATCGCGTTGATGATATAGAGCGGCGAAACCACGCCTTGAAAGTCCATTTGCTTGCTCGCGAGCGTGTAGATCCCATCCAGCGAAATGCCAAGCCCCGGCCCCACGGCACTTGATTGCGTTAGGATCACGTGTTGCGGGGTCAGGCGGAATTGCGCGTCCACTTCGTCGAACGCAATGCCCTGCCCGTCAAGTTGCTGCAGCAGACCCACGACGCTGATCGCATCCAAAAGTGCGGCCATCACAGGTGCATCGCGAATGCGCAGCGACCGGATGGCAAGCGTGCCGTCAAAGGTGCCATCGCCCCCCGTCGGCAGCAAGGTCAGGTCTAACGTGCCGCCCGCCGCGTTGCGCAAAAGCCCCGCCGCACGCGCCAAACCGCCCGCATCATCGCTGACCAACCGCACCGCAGAGCGCCCATTGCGCGGTGCGACCGTGCCTTTGATATTAGCGGCATCGTTGAGCCGCGCATTGAACTGTCCAGCAAAACCGCCAGTGCTAGTGAAATCGCCGACCAAACGGTTCAGCGCGATACCTTCGGTGACTTGCAGCCGGTCCAGCGCAATAGAAATCGGCCCCGATGCCGACCCGCTACTAGCCCCGAAATTCGCACGGCGCAGATCAACGCTACCGCCCTTAATCTCGACACCCACCGGACGACCCACACCGCGCCCGCGCAGCGTGATCGGCGCATTCAGCCAATCGCCAACTTGCACGCGGTTAAATCGCGCCCGTTCCAGCGATCCATCCGCCTGAAACGTCACATCGCCTTGCACGTCTAGACCGCCGCCTTGGATTTGCAGATCGTCGACCTGCGGATCAGCGCCAAGCCTACCGCTCACCAGCAAATTCCCCGCCGTGTCACGCGACTTTGACCAGCCAACCGCCGGAATAGCCACGCGCATCCCGCGCAAATTCGACGTGATTGTATAGCGAGGGGCCTGCCCTGTTTGCAGCCGCAGATCAATCTGGCCCGCGCTGCTTCCCGCGACAGATCCAGGCGGCAAAGTGATGTCAAAGGCGTCCATCGCGGCCTGCGATAGCGTCAGCCCGGCCTGTAATCTGCTGCCCGACCCATCAAATTGCTGCACCCATTTGCCGTCAATCGTGATCCCGTCCACGGTCGCGGGCCCTTCGATTTCCAACCGCGTTTTGTCCACGTACAAGGACAACCGATCAGCGGACAGGCTACGGTTCGGGATCAAACGGTCACTCGACAAATGACGCAACACGGCGTTCGCAGAGACCACAAAATCAGCGGCCTGATTGCCGCGTCGCATCGGGTGGGTCAGCGCGATTTGGGCGTCCACATGCCCGTTCGCCATATCAATCGGCAGCTTTGCGCGGCTGATTAATCCCAGCGGCGGCACGTCTAGCAACGACATGACGGCGGTCGCGGGGCCAGCGACGTGCAGGTCATATTCCGCCTGTCGCGGGTCCATGTTGATATCCGCGACATGCAGCGTCGTGCCGCCCAAATCGACGACCCCGCCTTGCTCTGCCGTGACCAATCCGTCGTCCACCGTCACCGTAAACGTCTGGTCCGTGAACGCCCCCACGCCCGATCCGTCGATGACCGGCGGCATGGTGTTCAGGAACCGAACATCGGCTTGCGAAAACGCAAAATTCCCGCCGACCTGTGGCGGCAGCCCCGGTGCCTTGCGCAATGCGAAATGAACGTCGGTGTAGATCGCATCGGGAATTTGCCGTTCCAACCAGCCACGCGATGCCCCCCCGATAGACGCGGGCCAAAGGCGCAACAAAGCAGCATGGTTCATTTCCGAGATATGACTATCAACGGCCACGTCCCAGCCCGCATCAGTCGCCGCAAACCGCCCCTTGGTCAGCAGATTTACGTCGTCCGCTTGGACAAAGACTTGGCCCAGATCAATCGCAAAGGGGCGCATGTGCAACCGCATATCGACCTGCATAAGTGGCAGCGTTAACCCATCATCATAGATCCCCGGAGGGGTCAAAACCGTGTCGGTAAAGCTGAATTGCCCAACCAAAGATTGTGGTAAACCGTCCTGAATATCCTTCAGAAACGCCTGCCCGTTTGCACGCAACTCGCCCCAATCGCTGCTGATTTCCAACTGGTCAAAAGTGATCGTATCTGCGGCGGGATCAAAGCTAAGGTAGGCTTTGGCTGCATCAAACTGGATCGGCTCTGTCGCGGGGTTCGGCTGCAACGCGCCCTGCCCTAATTCCAACGCCGCATTCAACGGCCCTAGCGCACCCGCCTCGTCCAGAACTGTGCGCAACGTCAATGAAATAGGGGCATTAATCTCTGCCATCCAACTCAGCGCCGCCGATTGCGCCGCAATATCGGACGCAAATGCATCGGTGATCGTGACGCCAAAGTCAGCGGCCCTGCTGCCGCGTTCACTGGCGTAGGTCATGGTTAATTCCGTGACGCCCGCCCCGCCTGACAGCACCGAAAACGCACCGCGCAAATCGGTGGTGTTGTCCGTCAGATCAAGGTCAATCTCGCCACCATCCACGGTCCACGCTTTGCCTGCCCGGGCGTCTTGGTAGTTAATTATCAAACCGTCGGCACTGATCGTCTCAAGTGCAGCCAGCGACGGCTGCTCGAACGCTTGATCAAACTGGTCGAGCAATTCAACAAAACTACCAGCCCGCCCGACGTCCGCAGCACCCGATTGAAACGCAAGCGCCACGGTCCCGTCCGCATTACGGCGCAGGTTGATCTGCACGCCGCTCAACTGAACATCCTGCATCAACGCATCACCTTGGTACACCAAACCGCGCGGCGACATCAGCCCCTGCACCACCGGAATACGGACAACAGCCGTGCCAGCGGCATCGGTCAAAACGGTGTCATGCAACGTAACGCGCGGGTGTAAATCACGGCCAATGTTCACCGTCACTTCACCAAAGCTCAGCGCACCACCGCTGAGGAAATCACCCGCAGTCGCTTCGACCCGGGTCTTGATCCACGTCGGCGCGGAAATATCGCGGTCCAAAATTGCAACGAGCCCGACCATCACCAGCACCAACGGGGTGAGCAACAAAATCGCTACCATTTTCATACCATGATGGCCCCAATGACGCCACGCGCGGAGCGCGGGCTTGGCCGTCGTGTCTTGATCTGGTGCCTGTTCTGGTGCGGTCATTGCAGCCCATTCTGGGGGTCTTGGTGGAAATTGCGATCCTGGCCTTTATCTTTGCGCGACTTGCCCTAAAACAAAACCAAGAAATGTAGCGTGACAAAGGATACCCGATGACAAACCTGACGATTGGCGACCAAGCCCCTGCAATCAACTTGCCACGCGACGGCGGTGAAATGGTCGATCTGGCCGCAATGACGGGTCAAGCCGTGGTTGTCTACTTCTACCCCAAAGACGACACGCCGGGTTGCACCAAAGAAGCGATCGGGTTCACCGAACAGGCGATGGCTTTCGCGCGCGCGGGTGCTGTGGTGTGGGGCGTCTCCAAAGACACCGTCGCCAAGCACGACAAATTTCGGGCGAAATACGAACTGGGCATCCCACTGCTGTCCGATGAGGACGGCACGGTCTGCGAAGACTACGGTGTCTGGGTCGAGAAAAACAACTTTGGCAAGAAATATATGGGGATCGAACGGGCGACCTATCTGATTGATGGCAGTGGCAAAATCGCGCAAATCTGGCGCAAGGTCAAAGTGCCCGGTCACGTGGATGCCGTTCTTGAGGCCGTGCAAAACCTCTAAAGGGTGGCGATTTTTCCGGAAAAATCGGACGCATTTTCGCGAAAATGCGCGGCGTCCGGCAAATAGACACAAGGACAGCACCATGTTGCCATTGGCAGAAATGGCCGTGACCGTATTAACCACGGCTAACGGGCGCGACAAAACGGCGATCTCGCGAGAGTTTGCCAGCGTGTGGCGCGATGCCCGTGCGGCGGGTGTTGTCCCTGACATCGGCCATGCCGCCCCGCCCGACATGCCCGCGCGCCCCGACCAACCTGCCCTGCTCGCCCCCCGTGATGTACCACTTCGCAAAACAGGCTCGCCCGAGGGTCGCATCGCACTGCTTCATGCCGTCGCCCATATCGAGTTGAACGCCGTTGATCTACATTGGGACATCATCGCCCGCTTCACTGACGTCGAAATGCCGATCGGATTTTATGACGACTGGGTGCAGGCCGCTGACGAAGAATCCAAGCATTTCAACCTGATGTGCGACTGTCTTGAAGCGGTTGGATCGCATTATGGCGCGCTGCCTGCGCATGCTGGCATGTGGCAAGCGGCCGAAGATACCAAGGATGATCTGTACGGCAGGCTCGCCGTTGTGCCGATGGTGCTTGAGGCACGCGGGCTTGATGTGACCCCCGGCATGATCAAGATTTTCAAGCAGGCCAAATCCCATGACGCGGTCGCAGCCCTAGAGACGATCTACGCCGAAGAGGTCCACCACGTCGCCTACGGCAGCAAATGGTTCAATTACCTTTGTGGGCGCTTAGACCAAGATCCGACCCCATTCTTCCACGCGCTCGTGCGCAAATATTTCCACGGCGACCTGCGCCCTCCCTTTAACGAAGAAAAACGCGCCGAGGCCGGGATACCGCCAGACTTCTACTGGCCGTTAACCAAGGATGGTCGCCCAACTTGACGCCACGTCGGCAGAAACCCGCGCAAATTTGTTGAAAATACGGCAATTCTGCTGACTTATTCCCCAAGCCTGTTGCGGCAACGCCTACCTTTGCCGTACAGAACCCGAGCGGGACACTGGGTGTGGGAGCCCACCGCGAGGGAATTGGGACAAGAGGTCGACACGTGCGGACACGGATAACGAACCGTATTCATCATTGGCTTGAGCAATATTTTCCAGAAAAGCGCCTCTTTTTGCGCTCGGATTCGGAAACGCGGTTCATTCGGTTAATGCCTGAAACACAATTGGTCGCTTGGACCGGTAGCATTGTTGTCGTCGCTTGGACGATCATCGCAACCGCCATTTTGTTAATGGACAGTATCGGGTCCGGCAATTTCCGCGCACAGGCCCAACGTGACCAAATGGTCTACGAACACCGCCTGAACGCCCTGTCCGCTGAACGCGACGCCCGCGCTGACGAAGCGATGGCCGCGCAAGAGCGGTTCAGCTCTGCGCTTGATCAAATCTCGATCATGCAAAGCGAACTCTTGAACACCGAAGATAAACGTCGCGAATTGGAAACTGGTCTTGAGGTTGTGCAAACGACACTGCGCAACACCATGCGCCAGCGTGAAGATGCCCGCGATCAATTGGCTGAACTGGCCGCAGACGGGGCAGACCCTGCCGCTGTGACCGCGATCAGCGAAGAGGCAAATGGCACCGTTGAATTGCTCGCCTCCGCCCTCGCCCAGACCTCCGAAGAGCGCGACTTGATCGCCGAAGATGCACAGTTCGCGATTGAACGCGCCTCAGAGATCGAACTTGAATTGCGCCTGTTGCACGACAAGAACGATGAAATCTTCCGCCAACTCGAAGAAGCCATGATGGTTTCTGTCGAGCCGCTGGACGATATGTTCCGCGCCGCTGGCATGAACCCTGACACGTTGCTCGCACAAGTCCGTCGCGGCTATTCCGGCCAAGGTGGGCCACTGACACCTCTGTCGTTCTCGACACGTGGCGGCGCACCTGATCCAGACGCATCCCGCGCAAACGACATTCTTGGATCGCTTGACCGAATCAACCTCTACCGGATCGCTGCAGAACGCGCGCCGTTTGATATTCCGATCAAAGACAGCTTCCGTTTCACATCAGGCTTTGGCCAACGGTGGGGCCGCTTGCACGCTGGCACAGACTTTGCCGGACCTGTTGGCACACCGATCTATGCCACTGCTGACGGTGTTGTGACTTTCGCTGGTTGGTCTTCGGGCTATGGTCGTCTTGTGAAGATCCAACACGAGTTCGGAATCGAGACACGCTACGCCCACCAGAGCAGACTCCGTGTTAGCGTTGGACAAAGGGTCTCGCGCGGCGAACGAATTGGTGATATGGGAAATTCTGGACGGTCTACCGGATCGCACTTGCATTACGAAGTCCGCGTTGGCGGGCAACCCGTCAACCCAATGATTTACATAAGAGCTGGACAAGATGTTTTCTAAAAGCAAAATCAACGAACCTGCGCCTAAGGCCGGCGACAAAAAACCTGCAACAGACACTGCAGCGGCAACACCGCCTGCGACGTCCGGGACAGATTTCAAATCAACTGCGCCAAAAACAAAGCCGCCAGCGTCTACGCTGTCCGCTGACCTGATGATCACAGGCAACATCAAAACAACCGGCGACATCATCGTTGAAGGTCAAGTTGATGGCGACATCCGCGCTCACCTGCTGACTGTTGGCGAAGGCGCCACTGTTAAGGGTGAAGTTGTTGCTGACGACGTTGTGGTCAATGGCCGCGTTGTAGGCCGTGTACGCGGTCTGAAAGTACGCCTGACAGCGACTGCACGTGTTGAGGGTGACATCATCCACAAAACAATCGCCATCGAATCCGGTGCGCATTTTGAAGGCTCTGTTCAGCGTCAGGACGATCCATTGTCCACTGCCGGTGCAGCACCAAAAGCCAAGATGCCAGAACCTAAGTAAGCGCCGCACCCTACCTAGCGGCCTCAAAGATCAAAGCCTCCTGCGTCAAACGCAGGAGGCTTTTTCGTAGGTTAGGGTGTCGGTCCCCCTATGCAGCACCCGACAGTGCCGCATAGGGAAAGCGTTTATTTCGTGCCGTAAAAGATGCCAGCAGCGCCCCCGGAATCAAATGCACCACCAACAGTGCCGTCGCCATAGAACCCGCCGGTAAAGGCAGTTTCGACGTTTTTGTATTCGATCTCGCCAATGATGCTTCCATCTGCAGCCACATCGCCGTCGACTTCAAAGTCGCTGCCATCAGGCGTCTCGATATCGCGATCCGCAAAATCATACACCAGGGTCAAAGGGCCGCTCACCGACGTCGTTGCTGAGTTGTAGCTATAGCGGCCTTCAAACCTCGCGTTGCCTGTAGGCGCGGCGCTGAGTGTACCGTCGATCCCCGAGAATGCGACGCCGTCAGAGATACCACCCAACAGCGTGACATCATCATTCACAAAGCTGTTGGCGCGGTCGGTCCCATTTATCCATGCGACTTGTTGGTTAAGGATTACGTTTGACGCTGGCAAATCGATCACGTTGCCATCGTCCACAATGCGAAAGCTACCATCCGCATTTGCTGTGATCGCGCCACGGTTATTTGTGTTGACTGTATTTCCCAGGATCGTTGGATTACTGCTGCTGATCGTGGTTGTGCTGCTGCTTCCGCCGCACGCACTTAGCAAAGTCACGGCCGCAAGCGCGGTCATTGTCATTGTTTTCATAACATCTTTTCCTTGTTAACGTTCACACGGTGCAATCGCACCAAATCGTTTTAAAACACACCGACGACGGACGGTGTAGACGTCACGCCGTCAAAATACAATTCCAATTGAATGTCTCGTGTGCGGTCTCGTGATCCGAATAACAGACCACAAGACCGCGATTATCGTCTTACCCGCAAAGCGACGGGTCGACTTATTACTTCGTGCCGTAGAACACGCCGGATGCTGTTTCGCTATCGAACGCACCGCCGACAGTATTCTCGCCGTAGAACCCGCCAGTAAAGCCAGTCTCTACGTCGTTGTATTCGACTGTGCCGGAAATCGTGCCGTCAGCCGCAACTTCGCCGTCGACTTCAAAGATATTATCGTCACGCGATTCGATATCCATATCGAGTAAATCGAAGTCCAGTATCACGTCACCAGTATTGGTGCCGTCTGGCGTGATGTAAGTGTAACCGCCTGTAAATGTCGCGTTACCTGTCGGTGCATTGCCAGCATTGCCGACAATGACCCCAGAGAATGGCAAATCGCCGGAATAGCCACCGATCAGCGTCACATCGTCGTTGGCAAAGCTTGTGATGTCCAAATCGCCGCCAACGGCCGTCTTGACGCCACTGGACGCCACGCTACCCGCAGCCAGCTCAATAGTTTCACCACCGTCAACGATCGTATAGCTGCCGTCAGCGTTCGCAGTCACGTCGCCGCGCTCGGCCGTGAAATCTTCAGAAACATCATCAAATGGATTGCTACCGCTTCCGCCACATGCGCTCAGCAGTGTTACGGTTGCAAGCGCAGTCAAAGTCATCGTTTTCATGTAGTTCACTCCTAATTAGTCCTCGGCTGTTGCATCAGCCCGGCTCATTCCAGATACATCCATGGCGAGAGTAGCAGCCATCAGGCCGTCCAAATCGCCATCAAGAACACCTTGCGTATCGGATGTCTCGTAGCGGGTCCGCAGGTCCTTAACCATCTGATATGGTTGCAGGACATAAGACCTGATCTGATTACCCCATCCGGCATCACCAGCGTTCTCGTGCACTTCGTTAACCAATGCAGACCGTTTATCAAGTTCAATTTGATACAACCTGGATTTGAGCGCTTTCATTGCAATTTCACGGTTCTGGTGCTGCGATTTCTCGGATGATGTGACCACAATCCCAGTCGGATGGTGGGTGATCCGCACCGCGGAATCGGTGGTGTTGACGTGCTGTCCACCGGCACCGGACGACCGGTAGGTATCCAGACGAATATCCGACGGATTCACTTCGATCTCGATGTTATCATCGACCACCGGATACACCTTCACAGAGGTAAACGACGTGTGCCGTTTTGCGGCACTATCAAACGGCGAAATGCGGACCAAACGGTGGACACCGCTTTCGGATTTCAGCCAGCCATAGGCATTCAACCCGCTGATCTTGTAAGACGCGGATTTGATGCCCGCCTCTTCGCCCGGTGTCGTGGATTGCAGTTCGACCTTGTAGCCTTTGCGTTCGGCCCAACGGACATACATCCGCGCCAGCATCGACGCCCAGTCACAGGATTCAGTGCCGCCCGCACCCGAGTTGATCTCAAGGAAGGTGTCGTTTGCGTCAGCTTCACCGTCCAGCAGTGCTTCGAGTTCTTTCTTTGCAGCAACTTCGGCAAGCGCGGTGATCGCCTCTTCGGCTTCTGCCACCACTTCGGCGTCGTCTTCCATCTCGCCCAACTCGATCAAGTCAACCGTGTCGGTCAGTTCCTGTTTCAGCGTCTCGTAATTATCGATCCCATCGACCAGCGCCTGACGATCGCGCATCAGTTTTTGCGCCGCTGTCGCGTCATCCCACAGGTTCGGATCTTCAACGCGGGCGTTGAATTCTTCCAAGCGGTGCGGCGCGGTCTCGTAATCCAACCGCTGCGCCAGCAACGCCAACGACTTTTCAATCGCTACAATCGTGTTCTGTGTCTCAGCGCGCATGGATGATTTCCGCAAATTGGGTGTGATTACAAAGGATGAAAGCTAGGGGTGTGATAGCTCGGGGGATGTGTCCGGCGCAACCCGCCGGACAATCTGGTTAGTACAGACCGCCAGAGGACAGCGTGCCAAAGGTCGCCCGTGGGCCAACCGTCGCCGTTCCGCCAGTCGATGTTGTGACCTGACGGGACGCCTGCGGGATTTCTTCGAACAATGGCAAGTTGGCGGACACGCCAAAGCCACCGTCAAAGGTAATGCCGAACACTGGCTCTTCGCCCGGACGGAAACATTCCGCGATCACGTTGTCGCCTGTGGCACCATCCGGCAATTTTGCACCAGAGAAACGGTCGATGCGGATGAATTGACAATCGCTCGGTGTACGGAACGCACCGCCACCGAATTTATCAACAGCCTTCGTCATAAAGCGGTTAAACACCGGACCACAGGTGCCGCCACCCGACGCGCCACGCATCGTGCGCGGTGTGTCATAGCCGATGTAGCAACCCGCGACGATGTTCGACGAGAAGCCAACGAACCACACGTCTTTGGTGTCGTTGGTGGTCCCTGTCTTACCCGCGATAGGTACAGATTGGTTAATGCTGCGACGCGCGGTGCCGCGATCCACAACGCCCTGCATCATGGATGTCAGCTGGTACGCGGTGATTTCGTTCATCACACGTTCACGGTTCGAAACGATGCGCGGGGCTTCACCAGAGGCCAGTTCATAGCCGCTACAGTTCACGCAATTACGCTGGTCATGTTGGTAAACAGTCTCGCCGTAGCGATCCTGCACACGGTCCACCAGCGTCGGCTCAACCCGTTCGCCGCCATTCGCAAACATCGCGTAGGCCGCAACCATCTTGAACACAGTGGTTTCATCAGACCCCAGCGACGCCGCTAAAACGCGGTTCATCTTGTCATAAACGCCAAAGCGTTCCGCATATTCAGCAACTGTCCCCATGCCGATTTCTTGCGCCAAACGAATGGTCATCAAGTTCCGGGACTGCTCGATCCCTGTCCGCAACGGTGTCGGACCGTAAAACTGGTTCGATGCGTTTTGCGGACGCCACACGCCTTGCGGGGTGTTAATCTCAATCGGGCTATCCACCACAATGGTCGCAGGCGTATAACCGGAATCGAGCGCCGCCGCATAAACAAACGGTTTGAACGACGAACCGGGCTGACGCATCGCTTGGGTGGCGCGGTTAAAGACCGAGTTCTGATAAGAGAACCCGCCCTGCATCGCCAAAACACGACCCGTGTTCACATCCATCGCCATGAAACCGCCCTGCACTTCTGGCACCTGACGCAAGGTCCAACGGATAAACGCGCCGTCGCTGTCTTGGGTCATGCGGCGGACGTGAACCACGTCACCGGGTTCAAAATTGTCAAAGAAGTTGCCGCGCATCCATTGGATATCTTCGCGTGGCACAACCTGCGGTTCGGCTTCAGTAGAGACGATCCCTTCAACACCAATCCGTAACTGATTGTCGGAAATTTCCAGAACAACCGCAGGATGCCATTCGTTCTCAAGTTGAATGTCACGGGCAACACGCACATCGGACAGGGCACTGCGCCATGCGGCCTCGTCGGTCAGCGTCTCAACAGGAACCGATTTTCCAGTGCCGCGCCAAACGCCCAAGCCACGGTCGAACTGCTCAAGCGAGATTTGCAGCGATTCTGCCGCGACCTTTTGCAGCTCTTCATCAATCGTGGCGCGGATCGACAGGCCACCGTTAAAGAATTCTTCCTCGCCAAAGTTCACGCTCAACTGGCGGCGAATTTCGTCAGTAAAATAGTCACGCGGCGGGCGTTCGTCAAAGTGGGACGGGAAATCGCCGCCCTGCACCGTGCGCAGCGGATCAGCCTTTGCGACTTCCCATTCCTCGTCGGTGATATAGCCGTTTTCATGCATCTCGCGCAGAATAAACGCACGGCGTTCCAGCGCATCTTCGCGGTTGCGCACCGGATGATAGCTATAGGGTGCTTTCGGGTGAACGGCGAGGAACGCTGCCTCGGCAGGACTTAGCTCGCTCAGTGATTTGTTGAAATAACTTTGAGCCGCAGCTGTCACACCAAAGGACCGCACACCAAGGTCGATCTCGTTCAGGTACAGCTCCAGAACTCCTTCTTTTCCTAGCGTTTCTTCCAATCGTGGCGCCAGAATAAGCTCTTTGATTTTCCGCGAAATCCCGTCCAAACCGCGCCGCGATCCATCCAGCAAAAAGTTCTTCGCGACCTGCTGCGTGATCGTGGACGCGCCGCGCAATTCCTGACCGCGTGACTGAATAGCCTCAAGCAATGCCGACGCCATCCCGCGCGGATCATAACCCGGATGTGTGTAGAAATTCTTATCTTCGGCGGAAATAAACGCCTGTTTCACCAGATCGGGAATCTCTTCCGCAGGCGTAAACAATCGCCGTTCCGTCGCGAATTCGTCGATGATTTTACCTTCGCCCGAATAAATCCGGCTGATGGTTTTCGGCGCATATTGCGACAGCACATCATAGGACGGCAAATCGCGCCCATAGACATAAAAAACGCCGCCCAAACCGAGCGCCGCAATGACAAGCCCGAATGTGAGCATCGTGAAGATGCCCCCGAAGAAAGAAAGTATAAACCGCAGCAAGCCCGTAATCCTTTTGGATTTGTTGGCCTCGACTATACCTGCTCGGGTCGGGATGGTCAAAAGCCGATTGGGGGGAAACCTGCCGCTTTTGGCCTAATTCCAGCCGCGTCCCGTGACGTTTTATTGACGCACCAAAGGCGCGCGCGCGGCCTCGTCCTGCTCCCATACGAGAACGCTTGCGACGATGCCTTCAACGATGCGGGCGCGGCCTGCGCGGGTCGACAGAATTTCGCGGTCGCTGGCACTGGACAAGAACCCGACCTCGATCAAAACGGACGCAAAATCAGGGGCGTTGAGCACAGCCAAGCGCCCTTCGCGCCGTGGTTTCGAATTCAAACGCGCCCCTGCGTCACGCAATCCAGTCACAACATGTTCGGCAAAACGCTGGCTTTGTGGTTCGGTCTCGGCCCGCGCGAGATCCATTAAAACCGTCGCGACACGGTCATCTTGATCCGACAGATCAACCCCAGCCAGCAAATCACCCCGTTCGTGCCGCTCGGCCATGCGCGTCGCAGCCTGATCAGAGCCTTCGTCGCTCAATGTGTAAATCGACGCCCCCCGCGCCTCGTCCACTTCCAACGCATCGGCATGGAGCGAGATTAACAAATCAGCCTTCGCCGCCCGCGCAATTGACATCCGCCCCTCTAGCGGGACAAAAACGTCAGCCTCACGGGTCAAAATCGCCCGCACACGGCCCGTCCTGTTCAACCCTTCAGCGACCTCGACGGCCAACTGCAGCATCAAATCCGCCTCTTGCACGCCACCTTGAATGGCGCCCGGATCAACACCGCCATGGCCGGGATCGATGACCACGGTTAACGGCCTATCCTCGGACGTAGGCGCAGGCAAACTCGGCAGTGCCGTCGCCACATCCCACGCCGTACTGGCTGGCGCACCGGATTTCTCTGCGAATGTTTCAGCACTCACGCGGTCGAAATTCAACGTTAACTTCGCGGTGCCATCTATCTGATTTGAAACGAGTTCTGCCGTTTCCAAAACAACCGGTTCCGTCAAATCAACAACCAACCGCGACCAGCCCTGCTGGAACGCGCCAAAGCGCACGTCGCCCGCGATTTGCGATTGATCCAACTGCGCCTTATCGGTGCCAGTCCAGTCGATTTCACGAAAATCCACAACCAACCTGCGCGGCTCGTCCAAGGTAAAAACGCGGTACGGCACAACTTGGGTTAACCCAAGATTAAGCTGCATCCCGCCGCGGGTATCTGTGATCGCACTATCAGCATGAACAACACGCGCCAAGCCGCTGAAATCTTGTGATAAAGCTGGCGTGGCGAGAGTCAAAAACGCGATCACATAGCGAATCACGCTTGGCGTCCCTGCATAAATGTCGCGAGCCGCGTTAAGCCTTCGGTCATATCTGCTGTGCTACGTGCATAGGAAAACCGCAACCAATGGTGGCCGCGAATGGGGTCAAAATCCAGACCAGGCGTCACGGCAACACCCGCTTGTTCCAAAATCTCGCCCGCAAACGCGAGCGCATCATCGGTGTAGTCGGACACATCCGCATAAACATAAAACGCACCATCCGGCGGGGCAAACTTGGTAAATCCTGCTGCCTGCAGACCGTCAATCATCAACTGCCTGTTGGCCGTATAGACTGCAATATTCTGCTGCAGCTCTGCATCGCAATCCATTGAATACAATGCCAAACGTTGCGCCGCATGCGGGGCGCAGATGAACATATTCTGTGCCAACCGTTCCACAATACGCACGTGATCTTCAGGGACGATCATCCAACCAACGCGCCAGCCTGTCATCGAAAAATACTTCGAAAACGAGTTAATCACGTAAACGTTATCCGTGACCTCTAACGCCGAAACGGCCCGCCGATCATAGCCCAAACCGTGGTAAATCTCGTCCGAAATCAGCGCCGCGCCAGACGTGTCACAAGCCTGCGCGAGTCCTGCCAATTCATCATGGTCCAGCATTGTACCTGTCGGATTGGCAGGTGACGCCACGATCAACCCCGCCAAATCATGATCCGCAACTGCACGCGGCTGCGGCTGAAAACGGTCTGCTAATGTCGTCTGGATATCCACCGGTGTCAGGCCAACAGCCTTGAGAATTTGACGATATGACGGGTAGCACGGCGTACCCAGTCCAACCTTTTCTGCGTTATCAAACAACGCACTAAACGCCAAAAGGAAAGCACCAGACGCCCCTGACGTAATCACCACACGCCCCGGATCAATGTCGACATCATACCAATCACGGTAGTGCTGTGCGATCCGCGCGCGCAGTTCCGGCAGGCCCAAACCGACCGTATACCCCAACGGATCATCCAGGTCAGCTGCCAGCCGCGCACGCGCCTCTGCAGGCGCCCCCGTTCCCGGTTGACCGACTTCCATATGGATAATGTGACGCCCCGCAGCCTCTAGCTGTCGCGCGGTTTCCATCACGTCCATCACGATAAACGGATCGACCATGCCTCGGGTTGAATGACGCATCTGCTGCCCTCTTAATTTTGGCAGAGTTTTGCACGCAAGCGCCCTGCGACGTCAATGGCACTTGGCACACCTTGTCCAATATGATCTTGAGGCCGCGACCCTCTTGAGGAAAGTAGACATGATGCTTCGTTTTGCCCCCCTTGCCGTTCTGGCGACCCTCGCGACCCCACTGGCCGCCCAAGATATGACAGCCGACGAGCGCACCGCGTTCCGCGCCGAAGTCCGCGCCTATCTGCTCGACAACCCAGAGGTGCTGATGGAAGCCATCGGCGTGCTTGAGGACCGCCAAGCCGCCAATTCCCAAGCCAACGATTTGGCCTTGGTCGCGCAGCATTCGGACGCCTTGTTCAACAGCGAAACGTCCTTTGTCGGTGGCAATCCTGATGGCGATTTCACCGTCGTCGAATTTCTCGATTACCGCTGCGGCTACTGCAAACGCGCACATCCCGAGGTCAACGAACTGATCGGCACCGATACGAATATCCGATATATTATCAAAGAGTTGCCAATCTTAGGCGAAGAATCCCTACTCGCATCACGCTACGCAATTTCCGTGCAAATGCTGGCTGGCAACGACGCCTATAACGATGTGCATAACACGTTGATGGAGTTCCAAGGCAACATCACCGACGCCAATCTCGCGCGCATGTCTGGCGCTTTCGGGCTCGACCACGCGGCCGTCGCGGACAAGATGAACACCGCCGAAGTCACCGCCGTGATCGCGGAAAACCGCGCACTCGCCGACGCTTTGGCGATCACCGGCACGCCGTCTTTTGTGTTTGAAGACCAGATGTTACGCGGCTACGTGCCTTTGGCGCAGATGGAACAGATCGTGGCACAATTGCGATCACGCGATGGTTAACAACTAAAACTAGTTCTTGCTGCGAAATACCCTAGATTTATTGCAACGCATATTGCGCAATCTGGAGGATATTATGCAAAGCCTTAACCAAAACCGTCGTCAATTCCTGATCACGACCGCCGCCGCTGGCACGGTCACTGTTCTGCCGTTTGCGGCCCGCGCAGACAGCCATGGCCCCGACGTTTTCCCGACTGATAACGGCGCAATCGAGATTTCCCCGATTGCGCACGCGTCCTTTGTGATGACGGTGCCTGCGGGCGTGATCTACGTCGATCCGGTCGGCGCTGCTGCGGATTACGAAGGCTTTCCCGCCCCTGATCTGGTGCTGATCACGCACGAGCACGGCGACCACTTTAACCTTGATACGCTAAAAGGGCTCGTCAGCGACAGCACCGTGCTGATCACCAATCCGGCGGTCTACGACATGCTAGACGCCGACATGCAGGGCCGTGCAACGCCTATCGCAAATGGTGAAAACGCGACCTTCGGCGATATCGCGATTGACGCAATTCCGGCGCATAACACAACCGAAGACCGGATGAATTTCCACCCTGTCGGACGTGACAACGGCTATGTTCTGACCGTCGACGGCAGCCGCGTTTATATCTCTGGTGATACCGAAGATATCCCCGAAATGCGCGCCCTTGAAAACATCGATATTGCGTTTGTTTGCATGAACTTACCGTTCACAATGGATGCAACCACGGCTGCCGACGCGGTGAACGAATTCAAGCCGAAAACAGTCTATCCATACCACTACCAAGGCCGCGATGACGGCACGCAAGACCCTGAAGAATTCGCAGCACTGCTCGCGGACGGGATCGCCGCAAAAATGGGCGGTTGGTACGCCTAACGCTACTAGAGGCTCTTGCGCGACGTGCGAGAGCCTCCGGCGAGGCCCTGAGAACGTCAAATAAACGGGGCGGCTGGGGATTACTCAGCCGCCTCTTTTGCGGCCAAGGCATCCAGTTCGGCGGCTTTCTTTTCGACCTGTTCGACGATGTGATCAACCATGCTGGCGTTGTCTTGCTTGTGGCTTTGCTTGCCCGCAAGATAGACCATCCCGTGACCTGCCCCGCCGCCGGTAAAGCCGACATCAGTCATCAGCGCCTCGCCCGGACCGTTCACAACGCAGCCGATAATCGACAGCGACATCGGCGTTTTGATGTGTTCCAGACGTTGTTCCAGCGCCTCGACCGTTTTGATGACGTCAAAGCCCTGTCGTGCGCAGGACGGGCAGGAAATGATATTCACGCCGCGGTGGCGCAAACCCAGTGATTTCAGGATTTCAAAGCCCATTTTGACTTCTTCAACCGGATCAGCGGACAGGGACACGCGGATCGTGTCGCCAATCCCCATCCAGAGAAGATTGCCCATGCCGATAGCCGATTTCACGGTGCCACTGATCAAACCACCCGCTTCGGTGATGCCCAAATGGATCGGCGCGTCGGTAGCGTCGGCTAGTTTTTGGTAGGCGGCGGCGGCCATGAACACGTCAGAGGCCTTGCAGCTGATTTTGAATTCGTGAAAGTCGTTGTCTTGCAGCAGCTTGATGTGATCCAGACCGGATTCAACCATCGCGTCGGGGGTTGGCTCGCCGTATTTATCCAGCAAATGCTTTTCCAGCGATCCCGCATTCACGCCAATACGCATCGAACAATTGTTGTCGCGGGCGGCTTTGATCACCTCTTTGACCCGTTTTTCGTCGCCGATATTGCCCGGATTGATCCGCAGGCAAGCAGCGCCCGCCTCTGCCGCTTCAATCCCGCGTTTGTAGTGGAAATGGATGTCGGCGACGATCGGCACGGATACTTCCGGCACGATCAGTTTCAGCGCACGGCTCGATTCCTCGTCCGGCACCGAAACCCGCACGATGTCTGCGCCCGCGTCTGCCGCCGCTGTGATCTGCGCGATGGTGCCTTTGACGTCCGTGGTTAACGTGTTGGTCATCGTCTGCACCGTGATCGGCGCATCGCCCCCAACAGGCACGTTGCCCACCATGATCTGACGGCTTTCGCGGCGGTAAATATTACGCCAAGGACGGATATGGTTCAGCGACATTTTCAGGGGCCTTTGATCTGCAATGTTGGCCTTAACCTATGCGCGACCGTGCCGCGCAGCAACGGGTCAGCGCAGGTTATTGTGCCGCAGGGATCACTTCTGCGACACGCACAACTTCGGCGAGATCGCTGTCAGACGTGATATCGGCCACGGTGTAGCTGGCGGTCAGGCCATCGACGGACATCGCGAGGTTTGACGTGACCTGCCCGCGCGGGCCAGCAGGGCCGTAATGCGTGCCGTTGATCGCAAAGTAGATCGCGCCGCTTTCGCCCACGCGCAATGTTGCTGGGCTTTCGGTCTGTGGCACGTTGAACGTGTCACCGGCCTGCATTGTGGCCTCGAAAATTGTCGTGCCGTCTGCCGCTTTGACGCGGACCCAAGCGGGACGCACGGCGACCATCTGCACTGCAGGTGCAGGTGTTTCGAGCACTTGAACGCCGCTCACAGGTGGCAAACCGCCAACAGCTTCGGCCAAGGCGCGTTCAACGGCGGTCATATCTGTTGTCGGTGTCGCTTCGTTGCTGGCCACGCCGAATGTACCGGGGTTCAACGACGCAATCGGGCCGTCGCGTGATACCAATACAGGCACATCAAGTGCGGCTGGACGGTACAACCGATCCAACGCTTCAACCGACGGTGCTGTGAAAGATGCCACATCTTCGGTTTCGGGGGCGATATTTGCGCCACCCGCCAGCGGGTCAATGTCGGAGACAACTGTCGGCGTCTGCTCGACAGGCGCGAATTGCACGCGCTGCACTTCTTGCAGAACGGTATAGCCGCCGTAGCCAATGCCGCCGATTAACGCGACCAGCACAAGGACCGATCCAATTGCGCCCGGCTCAATCCGGCTGAACATCGCGTCACCCGACGGAATGAACGGCGTCGCGGAAGACGAGAAAATATCGTTGCCCTTTGCAGGGGACTTTTTCAGCGTGGATGGTTTCGCAGCTGAAGCCTCGGCAGACATGCCGTGCGCTGTCACAAAACCGCTTTCGCCGCAGAACGTATCAAACGCCCAATCGGGGTCCATATTCAGATAACGCGCGTAAGACCGCACATAGCCTGCAATAAATCCGGGTGTGTCAAATGCAGTCGGGTCCGCGTTTTCAATCGCCGCGATATACGCTGCTTTGATCTTGAGCTCGCGCTGAACGTCCAACAGGCTTTTGCCCATGGTTGCCCGTTCACCACGCATCATGTCGCCAAGCCGCAAATCGAATGCGTCAAAACCGTTCGATTCAGCCTCTTGCTGAACGCGATTACGTCTGAATCCCTTGACGATCATACTTGTCCCGTAGCCCGCTAGTGTCCCCTATACCGCCGCAATCTGTCCCGAATCCTAGCAGTAACAGGTAATTCCTAACACAACATGAAGTTGCTTGCACATGCAGAAAGCACAAAAATGTGAGGTCACCCAGCCAATTCGGCGCGATTCAGCGCACAGTGGCTCCACAATAGATCCAATCCGGAAACAAGCGCATCCATCTCGGCAGGACCGTGCACAGGCGACGGGGTAAAGCGCAAACGCTCTGTGCCGCGTGGTACAGTCGGGAAATTGATCGGTTGTACGTAAATGCCATGATCCGACAATAAACGATCAGAAAGCACCTTGGTATGCACAGGATCTCCGACAATCAGCGGCACGATATGGCTGCCTTCGTCGAGGATCGGCAGGCCCATGCCCTTGAGACGGTATTTGAGAATCGCGGCTTGTGTCTGCTGCTGGTCGCGCAAGTCCTGATCGGTCTTGAGGTGCTTCACAGAGGCCGCAGCCCCCGCCGCAATCGCTGGCGGCAGTGACGTGGTAAAGATAAAGCCGGGTGCGTAAGACCGCACCGCATCGCACATTTTCGCGCTGGCCGCGATATAGCCGCCCATGACGCCATACGCTTTGGCCAAGGTGCCGTTGATAATGTCGATACGCCCCATCAACCCGTCACGTTCCGCCACACCTGCCCCGCGTGGGCCGTACATGCCAACGGCGTGGACTTCGTCGATGTAGGTTAATGCGCCGAATTCATCGGCCAGATCGCAGATTTCCTTGATCGGACCAAAGTCGCCGTCCATGGAATAAATCGATTCAAACGCGATCAATTTGGGTGCGTTGCTGTCATCAGCCTCAAGCAATTCACGCAAATGCGCGAGATCATTGTGCCGGAAAATCCGTTTCGCCCCGCCATTGCGACGCACACCTTCGATCATTGACGCGTGGTTACGTTCATCCGAATAGATAATCAGTCCGGGGAACAGTTTTGGCAACGTGGACAAGGTCGCGTCATTGGCGATGTAGGCGGATGTGAACACCAGCGCCTCTTCTTTGCCATGCAGATCGGCCAATTCGGCTTCAAGCAGCTTGTGGTAAACGGTGGTGCCGGAAATGTTGCGCGTCCCGCCAGACCCCGCGCCTGTGGCTTCGATTGCTTCGTGCATCGCGTTCATCACAACCGGATGCTGGCCCATGCCAAGATAGTCGTTCCCGCACCAAACAGTCACAGGCGCCGTGGTGCCGTCTTCTTTGTTCCACGTCGCGTGGGGGAACTGACCGCGCGTGCGCTCGATGTTGATAAACGTCCGGTAGCGACCTTCATCATGCAGACGCTTAATTGCTGCATCTAATTGTCCGTTATAATCCACCGGGTATTCCTTCGTCTTAGCAGCGGTCCAAGTCATTGGCGGCACACCAATCTAGAACCTTTCTAGGTCTCATATAGGGCGGGTCCCCGCGCATCAATACGCTTTGACGCGCTACAAATTGCCGCCCCCTCGATCTGATCAAAATCACATACCCGAAGCACCTCCGATATGATCTACATCAAAAACATGCACTTACCCAAGGTAAAGCGTGCGCGATCGCCAAATTGGTCCGGCGATCTGTTTGCAAGACCGCCGGAATTGGCGTCCTATGTGCAAAACTCAGGTTCCGAAAGAAAGAAGTCCACCATGACCTTAGCCCTAGATCCCGTTCTCGCCAAAATTGATGCAGACCTTGATGCCGCAACGGCGCGTCTGCTCGACTTGTTGCGCATTCAGTCGATCTCGACCGATCCGGCCTACAAGGACCAATGCGACGCAGCGGCGAACTGGTTGGTGGATGATCTGGCGACAATCGGCTTTGACGCCTCGAAACGGCCAACACCGGGCCACCCGATGGTCATGGCGCACACAGGCGACAGCGGCGCGCATGTGCTGTTCTACGGTCATTACGACGTGCAACCCGTTGATCCGCTTGACCTTTGGGACAACGATCCGTTTGATCCACAAGTCGAAGACACCGCCAAAGGCAAAGTCATCCGCGGTCGCGGCTCGTCCGATGACAAAGGCCAGTTGATGACATTTGTCGAAGCCTGCCGCGCATGGAAAGCCGTGCACGGCACCCTGCCCGGCAAAATTTCGATCTTCTTTGAAGGCGAAGAAGAATCAGGCTCGCCGTCGCTTGTGCCCTTCATGAAAGACAACGCCGAGGAACTGACCGCCGACGTCGCCTTGATCTGCGACACGGGCCTTTACGGCGACAGCACGCCCGCAATCATCACGCAATTACGCGGGCTTTTGGGCGAAGAAATCACAATCACGGGCCCGAAACTGGACCTGCATTCCGGCATGTACGGCGGGCTTGCCATGAACCCTGCGCGCGTGCTGGCCAAAGTTATCGCATCCTTGCACGACGAAAATGGCGCGGTCACGGTGCCCGATTTTTATGACGGCGTGCCAGAGCTGTCTAACGAATTGGCAGCCAGCTGGGACGATCTCAAGTTCGACGAAAAAGAATTCCTTGGTGAAGTCGGCCTATCGATTCCCGCTGGTGAAAAGGGTCGTCGCCCGCTCGAAATGATTTGGTCGCGCCCGACGTGTGAAGTCAACGGCATGACATCCGGCTACACTGGCGACGGTTTCAAAACCGTGCTGCCGTCCAAAGCATCCGCAAAAATCAGCTTCCGCTTGGTTGGCACGCAAGACCCGCACAAAATTCGCGAAGCGTTCCGCAAGATGGTCACGGACATGATCCCCGCCGATTGTCAGGTCGAATTCCACGCGCACGGCGCATCCGCTGCGGGGCAAATGTCCACCGAAAACCCGGCCTTCGCCAAAGCCGCGAATGCGCTGTCCGACGAATGGCCAAATGCGGCGGCCTATGTCGGTTGCGGCGGGTCGATCCCGATTGCTGGCCACTTCAAACGGGTGCTCGATATGGACGCAATGTTGATCGGTTTCGGCAAAGACGACGACGCGATCCACAGCCCGAACGAGAAATACGACCTGTCCAGCTTCCACAAAGGTATCCGCAGCTGGGCGCGTATTTTGCACGCGCTTTCAAAGGACTAAGACATGAAGCGTATTTTGGGGTGGACCGTTGCCATGCTGCTGGCAGGCGTTTTAGCGCTTGGCATATCGTGGGTCTACTACGCCCCGCCCCAAGAGATACGCGGCACATGGAAAACCGATGGATACGGGCTGGTGATCGATATCACCGGCCTGACCATCAACGTTTACCAATCCGGCGACACCTACTGCATTCACGACCAAAAAGCGCCCGCACACATGGGCCTCGTGAACTTGGTCGAAGGTGTCACATTCGACATCACCGACGACCGCCTCAAACTTACCTCATCCGGCATTCTCAACCCGATCTATGCGGACCGGATCGCAGAGGTGCCCGCACTATGCGACACACCGCCATCCAATTCAGAGGCCAGCATATTCGACGCCGTCTGGGGGGCCATGAACAGCCACTACGCGCATTTCGACACGCACGGCATCGACTGGGCGGCACGACAATCGCTGCGCCCCACAGCAGGCTCGTCCAGAGACGATGCAGGCGTCTTGGCGCTGCTCAAAGACTTGCTCGCGGGCCTCGACGATAACCACGTTTATATCGCAACAGACACCGACGTCTGGTCGCCTGCCCTGCCCACCGCATGGCACGACGCCCGCCACCTCGTACGCGACACAACGCTCGCCGCTGTACCTGACCTATCCGCACCTAGCGCAACAGGCCTGCAAGTCGGTTGGGCCGCACCCAACATCGGCTACGTCTACATGGCCCATATGGCCCCCAACACAGGCATCGGCCAACGCGCAAATGTCGCAGCATCCCAGGCACTTAGCCAAGTGCTAGCCTATCTTTCCGACGCCGACGGAATCATCCTCGACGTGCGTTATAATCCCGGCGGCTCAGACGACGTGGCGATGGCCTACACTGGGTATTTCACCGACAGCGCCCTGCCCGCCTTTACCAAAACCACACGCACCGACAACGGCTACACCACGCCGTTCACGGCAATGCTTACACCGCATCCCGCAACCACGGATATCCCCACCGTCGTGCTGACCAGCCCCTACACCGGCTCTGCGGCTGAAATCTTTACGCTCGCGATGCGCGAACTGCCGCAGGTCACAACAATGGGCGGATCCACCTCTGGCAGCCTGTCTGACGTGATGACGGTCACCCTTCCAAACAGCTGGGAACTGGGGCTATCGCACCAACGCTACCTCAGCATGACCGGTGATTCCTTTGAACATATTGGTATTCCTCCTGATGTGACGATCCCCGTCGATGTCACTGCTGCGCAATCCGGCCAAGACACGATCTTGGACGCTGCGATCAGCCTACTGCAAACACGTTAAGCATTCCTTACGCGGCCAAATGACCGCGACAAACGCAAAACGCCGCTCTCCAAACAAATTGGAAGCAGCGTCGCATAGCGAATTCATCATAATGTGGAAAGTGGCGCGGTTGACGGGGCTCGAACCCGCGACCCCCGGCGTGACAGGCCGGTACTCTAACCAGCTGAGCTACAACCGCGCGTTCGGGTGGAATAGAAGGAAGCACCCCACCCGTCAACGCTAAATCGCCCCGATCTGCGAAGTTTTCTGCAAATCGCGAAAGTCAGGCAAGCGGATCACCCTGCTTGCCCGAAATCGCGCGTTATTCCGCGATGATCTCTGGCCATTTCGCGTCGCCCGCGGCGATGTAGCCCGCAATGTCACGTTCCCAGCGGCGCTGAATGCGGTTCGAATAGTTCAGGTACAATTTACCATCCACAATAGACCATGCCTCTGGTGTGGTAGAAACCAGCGCACCACTGTCAGCGATCGCATAGGCGCAATAGCCGCCGTACTGCGGCGCATAGGCCGTCGGGTCAGCCGCAAATGTGTCGCGATTCTCGGCGGTAGAAAAACGCCACGTGGCACCCTGCCAGTCAAAGGTAAATTCCGCAGACCCAGCGACAGGTGCACCTTCGGTGAAATAGGCAACCGCATCGGTGCCATCAATCGCAATGCCGTCTTCGGCGTAGATCGGAATCGCTTGCTGCGCGAAGGCAAAGCTTGGTGCGGCGGCAGCAAAAGACGCGGCTGCGGATAGCGTTAAGAAATGGCGGCGTGAAAAGGTCATGGGATGCTCCTGCAAGGTTAACTTGCGGCATCAATACTGCAGGAAAGCAGTCCGCGACAGGCACCTAACGCAAGTGTCATAAGTCGTCATATACTGTGAGGAAAAGAGAGGATGGCGCGGTTGACGGGGCTCGAACCCGCGACCCCCGGCGTGACAGGCCGGTACTCTAACCAGCTGAGCTACAACCGCGCATCTCTCAACATCTTGCGACGTTGGGAGGCTTCTATGCTGGGTGTTGGGGGGCGTCAAGAACGCAGGACACAGAAAACAAAGAAAATGTGATTTTCTTTTTGGGTGGGAGGTTTAGAGGGGAATTCCACACGAATTGGCAGAGCTTACAGCAAACACGCCAAGGTCAGGCCAACGGACAGCAAAACCCAAATACTAACAAAACCCTAGGAGGAATGGTGGGTGATGAGAGGCTCGAACTCCCGACATCTTCCGTGTAAAGGAAGCGCTCTACCAACTGAGCTAATCACCCGATTTGCGTCGTTTAGGCTATCGTCGCGCGTTACTCAAGTAGTTTTTGCACGCCATCTTTCAAATGGTAAACGCAGCCTTGCCCGCCATGGATCGTGGGGACCGAAACAGCCCCCTCGCCCGCCACGATCGACCGTAACATGCGGCTGGTGATTCCATGTGTGACCAACACGCTTGGGCCAGTCAGATCAGCGAGGAACGCGCGACAACGCACCTCTAACCGTGCGAATCCTTCACCACTCGGGGCAATCTCGTACTGGGCCATGAACGGGTCTTTGCCCTCAGGCACCGGAAGCCCGTCGCGCAGCACACCAGACCAATCACCAACCCCGATTTCACGCAAACGGTCGTCGGTGTGAATATCCGCCGCGATCCGCCCCAGCGCCAGACCAGCGGTCTGAAACGCGCGTCCTTGCGGACTGCACAAAAACTGAAACCCCGTCAGATCAAGCCCGTTTAGAATCGCAGCCTGCCGCGCTGCATCCCGCAAACCCTTGTCCGTCAGCGGCGAATTCAACGCGCCTTGCATCCGGTTTTCGGCGTTCCATTCGGTTTCGCCGTGGCGCAGGATATACAGTTCTGGAAATGTCATGCGGCGACCCCATTATGCAGAAAAGGCGCACCATGGTTGGCACGCCTTTGAAAATCTGGTGGGTGATGAGAGGCTCGAACTCCCGACATCTTCCGTGTAAAGGAAGCGCTCTACCAACTGAGCTAATCACCCGATAACGGTGGATTTAATCCGAGTGCCGCAGGACTGCAACCCCCGAAAGTCACATCATCATTCGGTTTGTGTATTTGGGGTGCGCAATTTCAGCGTGATCGCCTTGGCGCCCCGGCCTACTTCCTTGGATTTGATGAATTTCAGCTTGCCCAACGGGGGCACGTGCAAGTCACCTTCGTTAATCAGGTTGGTCGCCATGACCTCGAATAACGCCTCGACAACCATCTTGGCGTCAGACCGTTTCACGCCGCATTTTTCAACGACTTGATCCAAAAGCTCGCCCTTTTTGATCGGGCCATCTTCGGCAATCGTGGCGGCCATCGCAGTTTTCACGCCAGCGGACACGGGTGTCGCTGTCGGCACGGACACCGTCACCGGTTTCGGGCCGGTGTTGACCGGTGCCAGTTTAGCCTTAGGCGTCGGTGTGCCAGCTTCGAGTTTTACAGTTTTGTCGTCGGGGGAATCATTATCAGCCATGGGGCCCTCTTTTACGGTTTAACCTACCCTACTGGGTCCAAACGACACAGCAACGGGGAAAAACAAAAGGGCACAACCATGGCCGCGCCCTTTTGTATTTTACGTCTTATCGCGAGTTAGTGTGCGACTGCACCAGCGGAATTGCCACCCGTACCAAGCGCTTTTGCAGCGGCGGCGGCTTCTTCTGCTTCGGCGTCCCATTCAATGGGTTCCGGTTGACGGACCAACGCATGCTTCAACACTTCGGACACGTGTTTCACCGTGATGATCTCAAGACCTTCTTTCACGTTGGCCGGGATTTCCGGCAAGTCCTTGGCGTTTTCTTCAGGGATCAATACAGTTTTGATCCCGCCACGCAGCGCCGCCAACAGTTTCTCTTTCAAGCCACCGATTGGCATTGCGTTACCGCGCAACGACACTTCGCCCGTCATCGCGATATCGCGACGCACTGGAATGCCTGTTAGAACCGACACAATCGACGTCACCATGGCCAAACCGGCAGATGGGCCGTCTTTTGGTGTCGCACCGTCAGGCACGTGTACGTGGATGTCGATCTTGTCGAACTTCGGTGGTTTCACACCGATTTCGGGACTGATCGAGCGCACATAAGATGACGCCGCGTCGATGGATTCCTTCATCACATCGCCCAGCTTACCCGTTGTTTTCATGCGCCCTTTACCCGGCAGGTTCAGCGCCTCAATCGACAGCAATTCGCCCCCAACAGAGGTCCAAGCAAGCCCAGTCACAACACCAACCTGATCTTCGGTTTCGGCCAGACCGTAACGATGTTTCGCGACACCAAGATAATCGTCAAGATTAGCGGCGTTCACCTCAACGTTGACGACCTCTTTCTTCACGATCTTGGTCACTGCCTTGCGGCAAATCTTGGCCAATTCACGTTCCAAGTTCCGCACACCCGCTTCACGGGTATACCGACGGATCATTTCGGTCAGCGCATCGTCAGCGATCGAAAATTCCTTACCCTTCAGCCCGTGATTTTTCAGGACTTTTGGCAGCAAATGTTGACGTGCGATTTCACGCTTTTCGTCTTCGGTGTAACCCGACAGCGAAATAATCTCCATCCGGTCCAGCAAAGGCCCAGGCATGTTGTAAGAGTTCGCCGTGGTCAGGAACATCACGTTCGACAGATCATATTCCACCTCAAGGTAGTGATCGACGAATGTGCCATTTTGTTCCGGATCAAGCACCTCAAGCATCGCTGACGCAGGATCGCCACGGAAATCTTGGCCCATCTTGTCGATTTCATCGAGCAAGATCAGCGGGTTCGTCGTCTTCGCCTTTTTCAAGGCTTGGATGATTTTACCCGGCATAGAGCCAATGTAGGTCCGGCGGTGACCGCGAATCTCGGATTCATCACGCACACCACCAAGGGAAATGCGGATGAATTCGCGACCAGTTGCCTTAGCAACCGATTTACCAAGCGACGTTTTACCAACACCCGGAGGGCCAACAAGGCACATGATCGGGCCTTTCAGCTTTTTAGAGCGTTGCTGCACGGCCAGATATTCGACGATCCGTTCCTTAACCTTTTCAAGGCCAAAGTGGTCAGCATCCAGCACCTTTTGTGCGCCAGCCAGATCCTTTTTCGTGCGGGATTTCACACCCCAAGGCACGCCCAGAATCCAGTCCAGATAGTTGCGCACAACCGTGGCTTCGGCGGACATCGGCGACATATTCTTGAGCTTTTTCAGCTCGGCGTCGACCTTTTCGCGCGCTTCTTTGGACAGCTTGGTTTCCGCGATCTTCGCTTCCAGCTCTTCAACTTCGTTCTGGCCCTCTTCGCCGTCACCAAGTTCCTTCTGAATGGCCTTCATTTGCTCATTCAAATAGTATTCGCGCTGGGTGCGCTCCATCTGGGATTTGACGCGTGTCTTGATCTTTTTCTCGACCGACAACACGGACATTTCGCCCTGCATCAGACCGTAGACTTTTTCCAGCCGTTCGGACACGGACAGCGTTTCCAGCAATTCCTGCTTTTGCGCCACTTCGATACCCAAATGTCCGGCCACCAAATCGGCAAGCTTCGCAGGTTCTGTTGTTTCACCAACAGCGCCCATCGCCTCTTCGGGGATGTTTTTCTTAACCTTTGCGTAGCGTTCAAATTCAGCCGCAACAGAGCGCAGCAATGCGTCTGTTTCGTCTTCATTGCCCGGCATTTCGGTCAGATATTCAGCTGATGCTTCAAAGAAATCAGGGTTATCAAGGAACCCTGTAATCCGCACACGGCTGCGCCCTTCGACAAGCACCTTCACAGTACCATCGGGCAATTTCAGCAGTTGCAAAACATTGGCAAGCACACCGGCCTTGTAGATGCCGTCTTGCGCTGGATCGTCCTCGCCGGGATCAATCTGGCTGGACAGCAGAATTTGTTTGTCGTCCTGCATCACCTCTTCCAAGGCGCGGACAGACTTTTCACGACCCACGAACAACGGCACGATCATATGTGGGAACACCACAATGTCGCGCAACGGCAATACGGGGTAAGATGAACTCAATGGTTCTTGCATCTCTTTTTCCTTCTTTGCGGCAAACAGATCGGCCCCGCGTCGCGGCAACTCGCCCTGTTTCCTGTCTGGTTTTTACATTTGGGGTCTTAAAGCCCCGCCTTCAACCAGTGCTGCTGTCTCATTGGCGTGTATTTTGACTGTTCGTGCCAGAAGGGGCAAGCCATAGCGCAAAGAATTCCCAATTGAATTAGCTTTTCCACTGCATTGCCGCGATCCTGTCCACATTGGCGATAAGCCGCCACCGTAACGCCCAAATATTAACGAATGTTTCCTGAAATTGCACCTTTCAGGAGAACACGGGGTCAAAGCTGTTCGATATCACCATTTGCGCGACCCGCGTGGAAATCTGCTTCCCATGCGGCAAATGTGCCCGCCGCAATCGCGTCGCGCATCCCCTGCATGATCTCTTGGAAATAGTGCAAATTGTGCCACGTCAGCAGCATCCCCGAGATCATTTCTTGCGACCGGAATACATGATGCAGATAGGCCCTCGAGTATTTTGAACAGGCCGGACAGGTGCATTTTTCATCCAACGGACGCGGATCATCTGCATGGCGGGCGTTCTTAATATTAACCACACCATTGCGCGTGAACACTTGGCCAGTACGACCCGACCGCGACGGCAGCACGCAGTCCATCATGTCGATGCCGCGCTTTACAGCCCCCACGATGTCATCCGGTTTGCCAACGCCCATCAAATAGCGTGGTTTATCAGTTGGTAATTGTTCTGGCGCAAAGTCGAGACAACCAAACATCGCCTCTTGCCCCTCGCCCACAGCAAGCCCGCCAACCGCATACCCGTCAAAGCCGATCTCGGTCAGCGCATTTGCGCTTTCTTCGCGCAGATCCTGCTCTAACCCGCCCTGCTGAATACCAAACAACGCATGGCTGGGGCGGTCGCCAAAGGCATCCTTGGACCGTGCCGCCCACCGCATCGACATCTGCATCGACTCATTTAGCCGCGTGCGATCCGCAGGCAACGCGGGGCATTCGTCGAAACACATGACGATATCAGAGCCGAGCAATTTCTGGATTTCCATCGACCGTTCCGGCGACAAGAAATGTTTTGAGCCATCAATATGGGACTGAAACTGCACACCTTTCTCGGACATTTTACGCAGGTCCGACAGGCTCATCACCTGAAACCCGCCGCTATCCGTGAGGATCGGTTTGTCCCAGTTCATAAATTTATGCAGACCGCCCAGATTGGCAATCCGTTCCGCCGTTGGCCGCAGCATCAGGTGATACGTATTGCCCAGCAGAATGTCCGCGCCAGTCGCCGCGACACTTTCCGGCATCATCGCCTTGACGGTCGCAGCCGTGCCCACTGGCATAAACGCAGGCGTGCGGATTTCGCCGCGTGTGGTGGAAATCACGCCAGTCCGTGCGCGGCCATCGGTGTGTTTCAGATTAAATGAAAAGCGGTCAGTCATGCCAAAAGCGTCCTTATTTGTCACCGCATATGGCCGAGCGGCAGCGATTTGAAAAGCCTCGCGTTGCCTTTTGACCCCACGGACAATCGCGTTTAGCGGCGGCCCTGCCCGTCCTTGAACGCTTGTGCGCGTGCAAAGATCGTCCGCTTGTCCATCATCAACGCAAACAACATCGCTTTGGCGAGCGGAAACATGACCCGTTCCCCTTCGGCCAAATCCCACAGGCGCGCCAACATGTTGCGGTCCAAATCGCCGCGATGAAAACTGTAGGGCTGCATATCAAAGGCAATGCTGATCTGATCCGCCCCGTCAGAGCGCACCAAGGGCGTGTCGCCCGCCTGCCCCACAAAGCGGCGTTCAGATTCGACGAACTTAATCATGTCGAACAGAACAGAAAGCCCCATCCCAAGGCTGCGCTGCTCCATCGTGACACCCCAATCCGCAAAGGTCGTCGCCGCTGATATGCGCCAGCGCATCGGCAATGCCTCGGCCAGCAGACGCCCCTTTTCGGCCCACAACCGATGGAACAATGCGGCGGTCTCGGGTGCTGCGTTGTCACGACGCAAGTTCGCAATCAACATCGCATGTATATAGAAAAGCTGGCTCTGCCCCTGAAATTCAGCGCGATATTCCACGTCCCGCAATGCCAGATCGTTTAACTCGGACGTGTCACCCTGCGGCGCAGTCACCACCGCAACCTCTAATGCGTCAAAATCACAATCCACGGCGGGCAAATACGCCTGCGGATCGGTATAAGGTATCCGCTTATTGTCGCGGTGCTTCATCACGCTATGAAAACCGCCGCGATATATCTGTTCTGACAAATCCAAGGTATTTTTCCGTTAACAATTACAGTCACACGCCCCGCAACATGACATATCCGCCCCCGTAATCCACCTGCAAAGACAGTGCACGCCTTGTGCACGGGTTGTGCACGCCTTGTGACATGACCAAATCGTTAAGATTGCAGGCCCCCGCCCCCTTTACGCCCCCTGCTCCAAACCCTATATGAATGGTCAGGAATAGCAGGAAATACGCCAATGACCGACGCAAGCACACCGATGGAAGGCGCGCCACTGATCGCCCCGTCCAGCACCGACCACCCGCTTTACGACGACATCGTGATGGCCTGTAAATCTGTGTTCGATCCAGAGATTCCGGTGAACATTTACGACCTTGGCCTGATCTACACCATTGATATCGCAGAAGATAACGCTGTGAACGTGACCATGACACTGACCGCCCCCGGCTGTCCTGTGGCAGGCGAGATGCCAGGTTGGGTTGCCGACGCGATCGAACCTCTTCCCGGCGTAAAACACGTCGATGTCGAAATGACGTTCGAGCCGCAATGGGGCATGGACATGATGTCCGACGAAGCGCGTCTCGAACTTGGGTTCATGTGATCTGACTGGTGACGACTTCTTAACGATTGGGTGTTAGGGTCGTTGTCACAGACGTGAACATCAAACTCGGGCCGCACCTTGAACTGATCCAACCGACCGCCTACGTTAACCTTATCCCTAGGAGGCACCCCATGTTTGGCATTCCCGGCAAGCAAGCCGTTTCAATCACCGATAAAGCCGCTGCGCAGATTGCAAAGCTGATGACCAAAGACGGGTCGCAAGGCTTGCGCATTGGCGTTAAAAAAGGCGGCTGTGCGGGCATGGAATACACCATGGACTACGTGTCCGAGGTCGATCCAATGGACGAAGTCGTCGAACAAGACGGCGCGCGCGTCATGATCGCACCGATGGCGCAGATGTTCCTGTTCGGCACCGAAATCGACTACGAGGTCTCACTGCTCGAAGCTGGATTCAAATTTCGCAATCCCAACGTCGTGGACGCATGCGGTTGCGGCGAAAGCATCAAATTCAACGAAGACATCTCCGCCGCATGAGCCTAATCAACCAATGTCGTTAAGCGACGGTGACATCGCGTTCGCCGTTGATCTGTTTAACGATCTTGGTGCGCTCACGACCCGCAAAATGTTCGGCGGCATGTGCCTCTATCACGACGGCACGGTGTTTGCATTGCAGTCCAGTGATGGGTGTCTGTACCTGAAAACCAAAAATCCGGTTGCCCTGTTCGACGCCCAAACCGACCAGTTCCACAACATGCCCTACTATGCGATCCCTGAGGATATTCTTGACGATCCCGACACGGCCTGCGCCCTTGCGCGGCGTGCTCTAATCGCTCTCTAATCCTTTGGATTTACTGCATCTTTTAAATGCACATAGGTCTCGTTAAACCGCTTTTGCAGATGGTCCACGGCCATGATCGGATCGCCGCCCTTTGGCGAAACATCCGCATCGTGGTTCGGGTTGAAAAACAGCGGCACAGATATCCGTTCCGCATCCGTACCAATCACTCGATGGGGTGTCGCGACGATACGTTTCGCGGTCCACATCTCTAACATTTCACCAAAGTTAATGACGAATTCACCCGGCGGTGCGGCCACCGGAATCCAGCCGCCGCCCCGCTTACGCACCTCTAATCCAGCGGAGCCATCCGTCGCCAGCAACGTCAAACAACCATAGTCGGTATGGGTCGCAATGCCGAAATCCTTGTCCGTCGCCCAAGCGGGCCGTTCAGGGTAAAAGTTACCCCGCAACAGAGCCATCGGGTGGCTGAATTTGTCGCGGAAATAGGCACCATCTTCACCCACCGCATCGGCAATCGCACAGAGCAAGTCCAACGCAAAAGCCACCGTATCACGGTAGTATGCCGGCAACGTTTCCGCAAAACCCGCAGGCTGATCCGGCCAGATATTTGGCGCATATGCGGGCAGGTTCAACGCAGCAAGCGGCGCGTGTTCTGCCACGGGCAGGCCGCAGTCAAACACTTGTTTATAATCAGGATTTGCACTCGGATCGACCTGTTCCGATCCCTGCGCACCCCACCCCCGATTTGATCCGGTTTGTGCCATATCATAAGCCGCCTTTTGGCCCGCTGGCAGGTGGAAAAACGCGCGGTACGTCTCGATTACATCTCGCACCGTCCTGGCCGAAATCGGTGTGTTATAGACCGTCAGAAACCCGATATCCGCAGCCCCAGTGACCGCCGCGGCACGTGCATTTGCATGGCCCGGATCATTCGGATCAATCAGTGCTTTGGCGTCAATTCTCGGGATCATCATAGCCTCCTGCGACTTGGCCTATGTCATGATGTACTTTGCATCCTGTCGCAACAACGATACCACAGCCCCACAACCCCAATAGGAGATCGCCAATGCGTCGCAAACTTGCCGCTGGAAACTGGAAAATGAACGGAACGCCTGCAGAATTGGCGCAGTTGAACGCGCTCATCACGGCACATCCGACGCCAAATGTTGACGTGCTGATTTGCCCGCCAAGCACGCTAGTCGCCCAAGCCGCTGATATCTTTGCGGCTTTTCCGCTCGCGATTGGTGGTCAGGATTGCCACACCGCCAAAAGCGGTGCGCATACGGGCGATATCAGCGCGGACATGTTGGCTGCGGCTGGTGCGACGTATGTGCTGACGGGCCATTCGGAACGGCGCACGGATCATGGTGAAACAGACGCTGTGATCGCTTCCAAATCCACCGCAGCTTACGACGCGAACCTGACCGCAATCATCTGCATCGGCGAGACACTCGACGAACGCGAAGGCGGCACAACCCTGGACGTGCTTGATGCACAACTCGCCGGATCGATCCCCGACACTGCGACCGCCGCGAACACCGTTGTCGCCTACGAACCTGTCTGGGCGATTGGCACGGGCAAGGTCCCGACGCTAGATCAAATCGCCGAAGTTCACGCCCACATCCGCGCCCGCTTGACCGCGCGTTTCACAGATGGCGACGGCTTTCGCATCCTCTACGGCGGCTCTGTCAAAGGCAGCAATGCGGCTGATATTTTCGCAGTCGTGGACGTTGACGGCGCATTAGTCGGCGGCGCAAGCCTGACAGCTGCAGATTTCTCGCCTATCATCACAGCGCTCGAAAACGCCTAAAATATAACGCGACCTCCGGCTTCTTTGACTTCTTCAAAATCCCCGCCGGAGGCTCCCGCCCGCACAAAGCAGGACGGCGCATATGGCACGCGCCGTCCTTACCACCCAAAATCTACCAAAAATAAAGCACCACATCACCGCGCAGAACCGATTGCACCTTGCCCGAAAACGGCGCAAATATATGTGATGAAACGCTTTGATCAGTCCCCGACAGACCCCGAATTTGTCCAGAACCCCTACCCGACTTATGCCGCCGTGCGCGCGCAAGATGAGTTCGTGTGGTGGGATACGTATAATGCTGCCTGCGCGATGTCTTACGAGACTGTGCGGTTGGCGTTGCGCGATAAACGGATGGGCCGCGAACAGCCTGCCGAGTTGGTTCAGCCGATTGCCGACCATATGAAGCCATTCTACGCGATCGAAGCCCACTCGATGTTGGAGTTGGAACCGCCAGTGCATACGCGCCTGCGGGGGCAGGTTTTACGGGCGTTTACCTCGCGCAAGATCGCAGAGTTTGAACCACAGATTGCCGCGTTGTCGCATCAGTTGATTGATCAGTTCCCTGACGAACCCTTTGATTTATTGGACGCTTTTGCCAAACCGCTGCCGGTGATTATCATTTCGCGATTGCTGGGCGTACCTGAAACCGATGCGGACCAACTGCTTGCGTGGTCCAATGCAATGGTCGCAATGTATCAGGCCGGACGCACCCGCGAGGTCGAAGATCAGGCCAGTGCCGCCGCCCTCGCCTTTACCGCTTATTTGCGCGACGTGATCGCAGAGAAACGCAAATCCCCCGCCGACGATCTAATTTCGACTTTGATCGCGGCCACGGACAGCGGCGAAAAACTCAGCGAAGACGAGCTGATCACCACCTGTATTTTGATCCTGAACGCGGGTCACGAGGCCACGGTGCATACAATTGGCAACGGCACAAAGACGCTGCTGGAAACCGGCCACCGCGATATCACCGATGGCTGTGTCGAGGAAATTCTCCGCTATGATCCGCCGCTGCATATGTTCACGCGGCACGTTTACGAGGACGTGGTATTGGGCGGCCATCAGTTCAAACGCGGCGACCAGATCGCTTGTATGTTGGGCGCTGCGAACCGCGATCCGGCGGCTTATCCCGATCCTGACCGCTTTGATCCGACCCGCGCGGTGAAGCAGAACACCAGTTTTGGCGGCGGTATTCATTTTTGTGTGGGCGCACCACTGGCGCGGTTAGAGCTGAAAATCGGGCTGGGAATTCTGTTTGACCGCTGCCCGAATCTCGCGATTGCAGCCCCGCCCAAGTATGGAAATGTCTATCATTTCCATGGACTTGAAGCGCTGATGGTATCCGTCTGATCCCGTCAGAGCGGCAATGCAACCGTCGATTTGATTTCTTCCATCGACAGTAGCGCTGTGACGTTGAACACGCGGACCTCTGAAATCAGGGCTTGGTAAAACACGTCATAGGCCCGCGCGTTTTGCACCCGCACTTTCAGGATGTAGTCGATATCACCCGCCAAACGGTGCGCCTCTTGGACCTCGGGACGGGCTTGCAGAGCGGCGAGAAATTTCTGCTGCCAGTCTGCTTCGTGTTCGGACGTGCGGATCAACACAAAGAAACACGCCTCAAACCCCAGCGCCTCTGCGTCCAGCAAAACAGTCTGCTGGCCAATGATTCCCCCTTCGCGCATTTTCTTGATCCGGTTCCACACAGGCGTCTTGGACGAGCCTACTTCGCGGGCAATATCATCAAGACTTTGTGAGGCATCGCGTTGCATTGCCTTGAGGATTTTCCGATCCACATCGTCTAGTCGCACATTCATTCCAAAATCCTTCGTCTCGTGGGAAATACTGCCTACTTCGGCCTCGTGAGGGAACATATGTCCTTTGTTATCTGAGCATGTGGGCAATAACCAGAATAATGTTCTATATAGAAGGTAACAAACACACGAGGTTTTCGGATGGATCATTTTCCAGTCTTCATGGCCGTATCCGGTCGCCGCATTGTCCTGTCGGGCGGTGGCGATGCTGCGATGGCTAAACTGCGCTTGATTTTGAAGACCACAGCGAACGTTGTCGTCTACGCGGATGACGCGGCTGCCGAAATCCACAGCTGGGCCGCTGACGGTAAACTGACTTTTGTTGCGCGGGCCATGCAAACGGGCGACGCGGTGGACACCGTGTTGTTCTATGCGGCAAACGAAGACGATGTTGAGGACGCCCGTGTCGCGGCGATTGCCCACGCTGAGGGTGCGCAGGTCAATATCGTGGATAACCTGCACGACAGCGACTTTATCACCCCTGCGATTGTGGACCGCGATCCGGTTGTTGTGGCGATTGGGACAGAGGGTGCTGCCCCCGTTCTGGCCCGCAAGATCAAGGCCGATATCGAGGCACAGTTGCCTGTATCGTTGGGTCTGCTAGCCAAGATCGGCAAGACATTCCGCCACGCAGTTGACGTGCTGCCGATGGGTGGCAAGCGCCGCAGCTTCTGGTCTGAATTCTATTTTAACGCAGGTCCAAAGGCTGTTGACGCCGAAGGCAAATCTGCTGTGATCCCGACGCTGGCAACGCTGCTGGATAAGCACATTATGACCACTGAAAAGGCCGGTCACGTTGATCTGGTTGGCGCAGGTCCGGGTGATCCAGAATTGCTGACGCTGAAGGCGCGCAATGCCTTAGATAAAGCCGACGTGGTGATCCATGACCGTTTAGTCACGCCGGAAATTCTGGAACTCGCCCGTCGCGAAGCCACGATTATTGACGCGGGTAAAACCGGATTTGGCCCCGCCATGGCCCAAGGTGATATTGATGCGCTGATCGTGGAACACGCCCTCAAGGGTCATCATGTTGTGCGCCTGAAAGCCGGTGATCCAACTGTGTTTGGTCGTCTGGACGAAGAAATCGACGCATGTGATGCGGCTGGGATCAGCTGGCGTGTTGTGCCGGGCATTACCGCTGCGTCTGCCGCTGTCGCCAATATCGGGCAAAGCCTGACCAAGCGGGATCGCAATTCGTCTGTGCGCTTTATCACGGGCCATGACACCAAAGGTTACGCAGATCACGACTGGCGTGCGCTGGCGCAGAACGGCGAGGTTGCCGCGATTTATATGGGCAAGAAATCTGCCCGCTTTATCCAAGGGCGTTTGCTGATGCATGGTGCCAACCCTGCCACGCCCGTGACGATTATTGAAAACGTCAGCCGCACCGATCAACAGATCATCGCGACCACGCTGGCCGAATTGGAACCTACCCTGACACGCGCAAATCTGCGCGGTCCGGCGATTACTTTCTACGGGCTTGCCCCACGTGCGGCGCTGGACGTCGCGGACACTTTACCCCTTGAGGAGCTTGCATAATGGCCCGCGAATTCACACCAAAAGTCATCACAACCAACCACTTGCTGTCTGGCGACGCGGTTTGGTTCACTGTTGATAGCACATGGACCGGCGATATCTCAGAGGCAGAATTGCTCGAGGATGAAGCCCACGCTGACCTACGTCTGCTTGAGGCAAACGCCCAACGCGATCAAGTGACAGGCGCTTATCTGGCCGACGCCAAGGACGGCGAAAACGGCCCAGAGCCAGTGCATTTCCGCGAAGCGTTCCGTACGCGCGGTCCATCCAATTACAACCACGGCAAACAGGCAGAGGTGTAAACCCATGTATAAGTATAATGATTTCGACGAAGCTTTTGTCCGTGAACGTGTGTCCCAATTCAAAGCTCAGGTTGACCGCCGGATTGACGGATCGCTGACCGAAGACGAATTCAAACCGTTCCGTTTGATGAATGGTTTGTACCTACAATTGCACGCCTACATGCTGCGCGTGGCGATCCCCTACGGCACGTTGAACGGTGGGCAGATGCGTCAGCTGGCGTATGTCGCCGAGACTTTTGACAAGGGTTACGGTCACTTCACCACGCGCCAGAATATCCAGTATAACTGGCCTAAACTGGCCGACGTGCCTGTGATCTTGGAAAAGCTGGCCGACGTGGAAATGCACGCGATCCAGACCTCGGGCAACACTATTCGGAACGTGACCGCTGACCACTTTGCGGGTGCGGCTGGTGACGAAATCGCGGACCCGCGTCCGATTGCCGAACTGCTGCGCCAGTGGTCAACCGATCACCCTGAATTCCAAGCTCTACCGCGCAAATTTAAGATTGCGGTGTCTGGGGCGACGAATGACCGTGCTGTTTTGCGTGCCCACGACGTAGCTGTGCAAGTGGTGGAACAAGACGGCCAGCGCGGCTACCGCATTTTTGTTGGTGGTGGTCTGGGACGCACGCCGATGATCGGCAAAGTGCTGCGCGACTTCCTGCCCGAAGCGGATTTGCTGCCATATGTCGAAGCCGTTGTATCGGTTTGGAACCTGTTGGGTCGTCGCGACAACAAATATAAAGCGCGGATCAAGATCACGGTGCATGAGCACGGGATTGAAGAAATCTCGCGGCTTGTCGAAGATCGCTTTGCTGAAATTCGTCCCACGTTCAGTGGCGTGGATCAGGTGATCCTGCGCGAAATCGAAGCGCATTTTGCCAACCCGACGTATAAGACGGGCAGCACTGACGGGTTTGACGCGTACAAAGCCGCGAACCCTGCGTTCCGGTCTTGGGCGGACACGAACCTTGCCGCCCACAAGAACCCTGATTACGCGATTGTGTCGATCTCGCTGAAAGCGCACGGTGCCACGCCGGGCGATGCATCTGCGGATCAAATGCGGATGATGGCAGAGCTGGCTGAAAAATACGGCCACAATGAATTGCGGATTTCGCACGAGCAGAACGTGATCCTGCCCTACGTGCATAAATCTGACTTGCCGGAAATCTACAACGCGCTGCGCGGTGTGGCACTGGCGACCGCCAACATTGGTCTGATCAGTGACATTATCGCCTGCCCCGGTATGGATTATTGTGCGCTAGCCACGGCCCGTTCGATCCCGATTGCGCAAGAGATCGCGACACGGTTCGACGAGCTGAAGCTGGAGCATGAAGTTGGTCCGCTGAAGATCAAAATCTCAGGCTGCATCAACGCCTGTGGTCACCACCATGTGGGTCATATCGGTATCCTTGGGCTTGATCGTGCTGGTGTGGAAAACTATCAAATCACGCTGGGCGGCGACCACACCGAGAATGCCGCGATTGGCGAACGGGCTGGTCCGGGCTTTAGCGCCGACGAGATCATTCCAGCGATTGAACGGTTGGTTCTAGGCTACCTCGATATTCGCCGCGACGCGGACGAGACCTTTATTCAGGCGTACCGCCGTCTTGGTGCGCAGCCGTTCAAAAACATCCTGTATCCAGAAAAGGCCGCTCAAAATGCCGCTTAAGGAAATCGCAGAACGTCAAAACCTGTTGCACGCGAAAAGCACGCCGCAGGCGATTTTGAAACATGTGCTAGATGACGTGCGTTTGGGTGACACAGCACTTGTCAGCTCTTTTGGGGCGGAAAGCGTTGTGTTGCTGCATATGGTTGCTGAAATTGACCGCGATACACCGGTGATTTTCATTGAGACCGAGATGCTGTTTGCCGAAACGCTGGCCTACCAAAAAGAGGTCGCTGACCTGTTGGGCCTGACAAATGTGCAGGTGATCACGCCGTCCCGCGCGGCCCTGCTAGAGCGCGATAACGACGGGTTGCTGCATCAATCGAATGTTGATGCCTGCTGCACCCTGCGCAAAAAGGAACCGCTGGAACGCGCGTTGAAACCGTATGGGTCGTGGATCACCGGTCGCAAACGCTATCAAAGCGGGACACGCGCCGCGTTGCCATTGTTTGAAAAAGAGCAAGACACCATGCGTATCAAGGTGAACCCGCTTGCAAGCTGGGGTCGCGCCGAGATTGCCGACTATTTGGACGAACATGATCTGCCGCGTCATCCGCTGGTGGCAAAAGGGTTTCCGTCAATTGGTTGTAAACCCTGTACCCATGCGGTGGGTGTCGAGGACGATCCGCGTGCGGGTCGTTGGATGAATACTGAAAAAACAGAATGCGGCATTCATTTTTAAGGTTCGCGCCAGAAGATGAGTTGTTATGGCGAAATGAATGAAGGCGTGACGCCTAGAGGAAAATATGATGTCGGATGAAACTGTGATTGTGACGGACAACGGCTTTGTGGCCGATGATTGGGACTGCGGGTTCCGCGAGTTGGACAGCACGCCCGCCAATGATTGCCCGCAAGGGATTGATTTGCCGTCGAACACGCCACCAGAAACATTGGCTGGATTGGCGAATGTTGCGATGATCCGTGTGGATTTTCCGGGTCCGGGTGATGGACGCGGGTTTACGTTGGCGGCATCGCTGCGCCGTTTGGGCTTTAAGGGTCGGTTGCGCGCGAAAGGTCATGTTTTGGCGGATCAATACGCAATGGCGCGGCGGTCCGGTTTTGACGAGGTCGAGATTCCGGCTGATCTGGCCCAACGGCAGCCAGAGGACCAGTGGTTGGCGCGTGCCGACTGGCGTGCCCATGATTATCAGGCGCGGATGCGCGGATAAGCCCCCCTTTACTGATAGCGATCAATGATGAATACGGAGGGCGGTCTGAAAAGGGCCGCTAAATGAGTTATGACAGAGCAAACACCTGTGACCGAAACAACTGCTAAAGCCGTTCCTGTTCTGCCTGATGCGCAGACAGTGACCTCTGTGAAACATTATACTGACCGTCTTTTTGCGTTCCGTGTTAGCCGTCCTGCGTCGCTGCGGTTCCGGTCGGGTGAATTTGTGATGATTGGTTTGATGGGTGATCCGCATCCTGAAACCGGCAAGCAGCGTCCGTTGTTGCGGGCCTATTCGATTGCGTCGCCGTCATGGGATGACGAGTTGGAGTTCTATTCGATCAAGGTGCCTGACGGGCCGCTGACGTCGAAGTTGCAGCACATCAAGGTTGGCGATCAGATTATTCTGAAGCCGAAACCTGTGGGCACATTGGTCCATGATGCGTTACTGCCCGGTACGCGGTTGTATCTGTTTTCGACTGGCACGGGTTTTGCCCCGTTTGCGTCATTGCTGCGCGAACCTGAGACCTATGAAAACTTTGACGAAATCGTCATGACCCATACGTGCCGCGATGTGGACGAGCTGACATATGGTCGTGAGTTGATTGAGAACCTGAAGTCAGACGAGATGATGATCGAATTGCTGGGCGAAGAGAACCTTGCGAAAATTCGGTATTACCCGACGACGACACGCGAGCAGAGCCCGAAGATGGGTCGCATCACCACGCTGATCGAGAATGGCGAGCTGTTTGCTGATCTTGGCGTCCCTGCCCTAGATCCTGCAGTGGACCGCGCAATGGTGTGCGGGTCGTTGGCGTTCAACCTTGATATCAAGGCGTTGATGGAAAAAGCGGGCCTGAATGAAGGTGCCAATTCCGAGCCGGGTGAGTTTGTGATCGAGAAAGCGTTTGTTGGTTAGGTCCACCGCTTAACGATAAAAAAAGGGCCGCGTCATTGCTGACGCGGCCCTTTCTATTTGGTGCGAGGCGGGCTTACATGCCGAGTGCTTCGCGGATTTTTTCCAGTGTGTTGCCCAGCAATTCCGGGTTATTTTGCACAGCTGTCAGGCCTGTTGACAGGGTCGTTTTCTGAACCGCGCCCAGATCGGAGTTGTCGAGCAATTCCTGAACTTTTGCGAGGTTGAAACCTTCTACTGTCAGAAGCTCTGCAATGGATGCGTCGGATTCTACAGTCACGTCAGCAGCTGGCGCTTCGTCAGCAGTTGTAATTTCTGCGTCTGCGGCTGCTGGTGCTTCTTCTGGTGCAGCGTCTGCGTCGCCAGTGAGGGCGTCTTGGATCGCGTCAACAGCGGCGGCTGCGTCGTCGGTGGCTGCATCAACGGCTTCTTCAGCGGCATCAACTGCGTCGTCTACAGCGTTTTCAGCGGCGGCGGCAGCTTCTACGGCTGCGGCTTCTGCTTCTGCCGCGGCTTGTGCAACTGCGGCTTCGGCGGCAACTGCAGCTTCGGCAGCAGCGGCTTCGGCTTCTTCAGCAAGACGCGCGGCTTCTGCTTCGGCAGCGGCAGCTTCTTCTGCAGCAGCTTCTGCGGCTGCATTTGCTTCGGCTTCGGCCGCAGCGGCGGCTGCGTCGATTTCTGCTTGCGCCGAGATTTCAGCCGCTGACGGGCTCATGCCCAATGCTTGAGACGGTGTGTTTCCGTTCACGCCATATTGATATCCAAAAAAGCCAAGTACGGCCGCCACAATGACAATGATTGTCGCTCTCATTTGGTATTCCTTCCACAACAAATAACTTGTCTCACAATTGAGACCCATGGCTCATATGTCACGAAGCACGAATAAGTAAAAGTCCACGATAGCGGGGAATTTCATCGCAGCAGGTCAGTTTTTGCGGGTTGAAGCTGCACCTCAGGCACACTAAGTTGTGCTACGTAACAGTTTTAACGACCAAAGGATAAAGACCATAGGACGCAGACCCCATAACGCGCCACCACAGCGCGACACAGGCCCCCGGATCAATGATCGGATTAGGGCCAACGAGATCCGCCTGATTGGGGCGGACGGCGAGAATGTTGGCGTTGTCACGCCAGAACGCGCAATGAGCATGGCAAATGAAGCCGGCCTTGATTTGGTAGAAATTTCTCCAAACGCGAACCCGCCAGTCTGCAAGATCATGGATTTTGGTAAATTCAAATACGAGACTCAGAAGAAAGAAGCTGAGGCCCGTAAAAAGCAAAAAATCATCGAGATCAAAGAAGTTAAGTTCCGTCCGAATACGGACAGCAACGACTACGATGTGAAGATGCGGAACGTGTTTAAGTTCTTGGAAAACGGCGATAAAGTGAAGATCACTTTGCGGTATCGTGGTCGGGAAATGGCGCACCAAGATTTGGGTCGTCAACTGCTTGAGCGTGTTGCCGAAGACACCAAAGACGCTGGCCGCGTGGAGAACTTTCCGAAGATGGAAGGCCGCCAGATGGTCATGCTGATCGGACCTTTGCCGAAGTAAGCACTGCTTGGCACGGACGCTCTCGGTGTTTGTGCCAAACACCTGCCGCTTGGGACAGCGTTTTCGAGGAAACGCTGGGGAAGGCCGCCAAATGGTTATGCTGATCGGGCCTCTACCGAAGTAAGCACTGCTTGGCACGGACGCTCTCGGTGTTTGTGCCAAACACCTGCCGCTTGGGACAGCGTTTTCAAGGAAACGCTGGGGAAGGCCGCCAAATGGTAATGCTGATTGGTCCTTTGCCGAAGTAATCGAATTTTCACGAAAATTCGTACGATTTTTCTAGAAAAATCTAGTAGCCCTGCGTGTCAAAGCGCGGGGCTATTCTTTTGGGTGGCGCCTTGGGCGATGCCTTGCAGGGCTTTCTTTGAGTAGTCCACCGACCCCCATGCCGGCGATATCTGTGTCGCTGACGTTCAGCCCGCAGAGCGTCCGTTCGACAACCCAGTCAGCCCCGTTTAGTGCCAGCGACCGTGCGCAACCCGGTAATCCGATGACGGGTTTGTCGCCAATCGCCCCCACAAACAGCAGATTTCCCGGATCAACAGGCATGCCGAACCGCGTGATTTTTCCGCCTGCGGCCCGTACCGCTTGGGGCGCTACGTCGTAGGCGTCCGAGGTCGCAGAGCCGGTGAGGATGAGCACCATTGATCCGGATGCCGCGCTGATTGCTTGCGCGAGCGCACCTTCATCGTGGTTAACGACGACCCGCCTTGTGAGTTGACAGCCCAAGCGGTCGAGCCGCGTTGCCATCGCAGCGCGGCCTTTCGGGCTCGGCGTATCGGGGCCGATTTTCGTCTCGATCAGCGTGACCTCTGTGTGCTGTGCGGTCAAAAGTGCGAGCGGTTTTGCGATCTGTACTGCGCGTGTGATGTCTGATGCAGCGACGCCGTAGCTGATGATTTTGACCGTTGCGACCATGTCGCCTGTCACCACGCGCTGATATTGCGGCTGAGTAGCGATGGTAATCATCGGGTTGATTGCATTGACTTTTTCGACTGATGACACGTCACATTTGAAAATGCCCGGTGCGGTCGCAATGATATTCACGCGGCCTGTCGCGGCCTTTGTGACGCGCAAACCAGAGCCGTGCGGCATGAAGGCATCGGCCAGTTTTTGCGCTGCTGCGTCTTCGTGCATATCGTCAGGATCAAGCTGCGCGACGGTGACGGTTTGCACGCCTTGGGCGGTGAGGTTTGTGATGTCGTCTGCAGTTAACACTTTGCCTTTGCGCAAGCGTCCGCTGGCCAGATCGGCGGAGTGCGCCAGAATTGCGCCGAGCGCGTCGCGGGTTGGAATGGGGCCAAATTTCATTTGCGGCGCAAGACGTCAGTAATTTGCGCCATGATACTGACGGCGATTTCGGCGGGAGATTTGCCGCCGATATTCAGGCCGACGGGCGCGTGAATGCGGGCTATTTCGGCGTCGGAAAAGCCCGCGTCTTGCAACCGCAACACCCGTTTGGCGTGCGTGCGGGTCGAGCCGAGGCAGCCGAGGTAGAATGCGTCAGAGCCGAATGTCGCGATGATCGCGGGGTCGTCCAATTTCGGGTCGTGCGTCAGGGTCACGACAGCGGTGCGGGCGTCGGGTTTGAGTGCTGCGAGTGCGTCGTCGGGCCAATCGTCGAGAATTAGCTCATTTGGAAAGCGGGCTTCGGACCCAAATGCCCCACGCGGATCGAGGATGTAGGGCGTGTATCCGCAGGCGTGCGCCATCGGGACGAGGTGTTGCGCGATGTGGACAGCACCGACGATGATCATGCGCAGGGGGGGATTGTGGATGCCGACGAAGGTGCGGCCATCGTCTTCGATCCCTGATTTATCGGAACGGAAACGGGTGGTGAATTCATCTGTGTCTGCGGTGCGCCGCGCGGTGCTTTCGAGGTCGATGATATAGGCGATAGGGGCTTTTGCGTCGGTTGCCGCGACGAGTTGTTCAAGCATTTCCAAAGGCATAGCGCTACCGACGGGTTCGATCAGAACGCGGATGCGGCCACCGCAGGCAAGGCCCACCGCGAAAGCTTCGTCGTCGCTGACGCCGTAGTCGAGCAGGCGTGGTTTGCCGTCTGCGAGGGCCTCTAGCGCTTCGACGATCACCGCACCTTCGACGCAGCCGCCTGAGACTGACCCTTCCATCGCGCCGTCCCCGTCGATCACCAGCAGGCTGCCCGTCGGGCGCGGCGCTGATCCCCATGTTTCGACCACAGTGGCGAGCGCGGTTTTGCGGCCTGCACGGTGCCAATCGAGGGCCAATTTCAGGGAGTTCGTTTCGGTCATTGCGGTGTTCCAATGTCGGAATTGCGGGTGTGGGCCAGCGACCAGCCGAGCCGCGATGTGTCGGGGCGTGGGCCGCTGTCGATCAGCGCCATAAAACGGTGTTTGTCGCCGCCGTCATGCGGTTTTGATAGCGCTGCGGCGACGCCTTCGAGTGAAGCGATGTTATGGCCTGCTCGGAATGTGTCAACATGAGGGAGCATTTGCGCGATGCCGCGGGCCTTGGGCGCAAAGCCGTCGTAACGCAGTAAGGGGTTGAGCCATATGACTTGTTTTGCGGTCAAGGACAGGCGTTCCATGGTTTTGGACAGGTCCGCGTCGCCGTCACGGTCCAGTCCGTCAGTAATCAGCAGCACCACAGCGCCCTGCCCCATCACACGCCGCGACCAATCGCGGTTAAAGCGGTCGAGGCAGGCGGCGATCCTTGTGCCACTTTCCCAATCTTGCGCTTGTGCGCCTGCCGCGGCAAGCGCTGCGTCCACGTCGCGGGTCCGCATGTGGCGGGTGATATTGGTTAACTGCGTCCCGAAAGTGAAGGCGTGGACATGCGCCCAGCCTTGCCCCTGACGGTTCGCGACAGCGTGGACAAAGTGCAGCACGGCGCGGGAATATTGCGACATGGACCCCGAAATATCGCAGAGCACCACGAGGTTTGGATAGCGGATGCGCGGGCGTTTGGTTTTGAACTGATTGATCTCGCCGCCCGTCCGCATGGCCGCCCGCATGGTGTTGCGCCAGTCTGGAATACGGCCATTCAGGGCTTGGGTGCGGCGGCTGAGGATCGGCGGTACGGGTAGTCGCATCGTCGCAAGGATGCGCTTGGCACGGGCCATTTCGGCGATGCTCATTTGCTCGAAATCAAGCGTTTTCAGGTGCTCTTCGCCAGAAGTGGTTTGGCTGGCATCAATGTCGACTTCGACCTCGTCTTCGTTGGTTTTACCGTCGGGCAATTCGGGGTCTTTTTGATCGAGTAATGCTTGGGCCGCGCGGCGTTCGGCGGCGACGGCTTTGCGTTCTTCTTGCACACCGCGCACGGCGGGTGTGAGAAAGGCCATCATGTGTTCCATGAATTGCGGGTCGCGCCAGTAGAGGCGGAAAATCTGTGCAAAAACAGCGCGGTCTTCGGGTTTACTGACGAAACAGGCGTGTAGGGTCCAGTAGAAATCCACCTTGCTGGTGAAGCCTGCGGCGGACACGGCGAGGATTGCGTCGGTGATCCGGCCGGGTCCGATGTTGAGGCCAGCACGACGTAGGGCGCGGCCGAAGTGCGTGATGTTTTCCGCGAGTTTGGGATCGTCGGGGAGTGATAAAGGGGGGAGTTTCATGTGGTTAACGCTGGGGGCTTCACGCCCGCCGCCTTTGTCGCTCGGACCAATGGCGCACCAAAGTCGGCCCCTCCGTGGGATTTTGAAGAAGTCAAAGAAGTCGTGGCGGCGCGAGTGGAGCTAAGCGAGCGCATCATTCTGCAGGGATGCTTTTGCGGGCGTCGTCGAGGATTTTCTTGGCCTCTGATCCTTGTAGGCGTTGAATGTCGTCTTGGTATTTCAGCACCGCGCCGAGCGTGTCGGCGATGACTTCGGGCGATAAGGTCAGCACGTCGAGCGCGAGCAGGCATTTGGCCCAGTCGATGGTTTCCGCGACACCCGGTTTTTTGAACAGGTCTTCGGTGCGCAGGCGTTGGACGAAGGCCACGACCTCTTCTGAGAGCTGCTGTGTGGCTTCAGGAGCGCGGGATTGCAGGATCTCCATTTCGCGCTCGAAATTGGGGTATCCGACCCAGTGGTACAGACAGCGGCGCTTCAGCGCGTCGTGGACTTCGCGGGTGCGGTTGGAGGTCAGGATCACGATGGGTGGTTCGGGCGCGACTATAGTGCCGCGTTCGGGGATGGTGACTTGGAAGTCCGACAGCGCCTCGAGCAGGAATGCCTCGAAGGGGGCGTCCGTCCGGTCAATCTCGTCGATCAGCAAGACGGGTGCGCCACCCTCTTGGGGTTTCATTGCCTCAAGCAGGGGGCGAGCGATCAGGTAGTCATCGGAGAACAGGTTTTCTTTGGCCTCGCCCGTGCGGATTGCGATCATTTGCGCCGCGAAGTTCCATTCATAGACCGCAGAAGACGCGTCTAACCCTTCGTAACATTGCAGCCGGATCAAGCGCTTACCCAACGCCGCAGCAATCGCTTTGGCGATTTCGGTTTTACCGGTGCCCGCCTCGCCCTCTAGGAACAAGGGCCGCCCGAGCCGCTGCGACAGGAACACCACTGTCGCCAATGCGCGGTCGCAAATGTAGCCGGTATCGCCCAATTCGGATTGCACGGCGTCGATGGTGTCAAAGGTCATTTTGTTCTCCTGCTGCTGTCTCAACCTGCACCCCTACCCCGTGGCGTCAAGTCACCCCTTGGTCGTAGTTGATCACAAGGATTGTAACCGCCACGTGGCCCGCGTAGGTTTTGCCCAAACCGCACGAGGAGCCTGCCATGACCGACGCAACACCCCTTCCCCACGGCTACGGCCCTGACCTGAATGCCTTTGATTGGGAAGACGCGCTGCGCCTTGAGGATATGTTGTCCGAGGACGAGCGGATGTTGCGTGATGCGGCCCGTACTTTTGCCCAAGATGTGCTGCAACCCAAGGTAATCGAGGCCTACCGCGACGAGGCGACGGACCCGGCGATTTTCAAGCAAATGGGCGATGCGGGCCTGTTGGGGGCGACGATCCCCGAGGAATACGGTGGATTGGGTGCAAATTATGTGACTTACGGGTTGATTGCCCGCGAGATTGAACGTGTGGACAGTGGCTATCGGTCGATGATGTCGGTGCAATCGTCATTGGTCATGTATCCGATTCAGGCTTACGGATCAGAAGAACAGCGTCAAAAATATCTGCCCGGTCTGGCAGCTGGTACATTGATTGGCTGCTTTGGCTTGACCGAACCGGATGCGGGGTCTGATCCCGCTGGCATGAAGACGACGGCCAAGAAAACCGCTGATGGATATGTGCTAAACGGGTCCAAGATGTGGATTTCCAACGCGCCGATTGCCGATGTTTTTGTGATCTGGGCAAAATCCGAAGAGCACGGCGGGAAAATCCGTGGTTTTGTGCTGGAAAAAGGCATGGAAGGACTGTCTGCCCCCAAGATCGGCGGAAAACTGTCGCTGCGTGCCTCGATCACGGGTGAAATCGTGATGAAAGATGTGGCGGTGTCCGAGGATGCGTTGCTACCGGGTGTGCAAGGGTTGAAGGGGCCGTTTGGCTGCTTGAACCGCGCACGTTACGGGATTGCGTGGGGTGTCATGGGCGCGGCTGAATTCTGCTGGCATGCGTCGCGCCAATATGGTCTGGACCGTAAGCAATTCAACAAACCGCTGGCGCAGACGCAGCTATTCCAGAAAAAGCTCGCGGATATGCAGACGGAAATTTCACTGGGATTACAAGGCGCTCTGCAAGTTGGTCGCCTGATGGACATGGGCAAAGCGGCCCCTGAGATGATCAGCCTGATGAAGCGGAACAACTGCGGCAAGGCGCTGGATATTGCGCGGATGTCGCGGGATATGCACGGCGGCAATGGCATCTCTGACGAGTTCCAAATCATGCGCCATATGGTTAATTTGGAAACCGTGAATACATATGAAGGCACGCATGATGTGCATGCTTTGATCTTGGGACGGGCGCAAACCGGACTGCAGGCTTTCTTTTGATTGGGAATGACCGCAAAAGAGGCGCAGGACCTGCCCATTTTGGCCGCATTGACGTATGATTAAGGTAAGACCCGCTGCTGGAGGCATGAGTGACCAAAGATACACGAATTGACATCGATTCTGACCTAGCTGGCCTTGCTGGCGATGCGTGGTTTGCGCAACTCGAAGAGGTGTCCGAAGATTTAGGATACTTTGAACGCTTAGAGAAACATGCCGCCGCGTTTATCGATGCGGGAACGAAGTTGCTGGTCACTTTCGAAAATGCCGATACGATTCAGACGCAAGACCCTGACGCCGAACCTTTTGGGTTTCACTTTGTGCGCCAAGAAGGCTGGTCGCATTTGGGCATCTATTCCCAATCACCAAGCTGGTATCGCGAAGAACGGGTGTACCGGTATTTCGACCGCTTGATTGATGACGGGTTCTTCGAAGACTTTGATGACGTGCTCTTTTATGGCGCGGATTCAGGGGCTTACGCGGCGACGGCCTATAGTGTTGCAGCCCCCGGGTGTCGGGTGTTGGCATTGCGTCCGCAGGCGACGCTTGACCCGAGGATTGCCGGATTTGACCATCGGTATCGCGACCAACGGATCAAGGATTTTTCCAGTCGTTATGGCTATGGCCCTGATATGATTGACGCAACTGAACGTGCCTATATCGCCTTTGATCCGCATCAGTTGATGGATGCGGTTCATGCAGCCCTTTATACCAAGCCGAATATGACGGCGCTGCGGTGTCATGGCCTTGGGCCACGGCTGTCACGCGCGTTGGAAGGTCTCGAAATTTTGGATGTGATGGTGCATGACGCGATGAACGGATCGCTGACGGCCCCAAGCTTTGGCAAGCTGCTACGCGCCCGCCGGACTTATGCCCCCTATCTGCGCAATCTGTTCAACCAGACGATGAAACGTGACCGGATGGATTTGGCGGTGAATGTCTGCGCCCATGCGATGCGCGTCGGGCATACCCGCTTTTTCGCAGAGCAGTTTGATGCGTTGACCGCGCAGGGCTACCACCCGTACCGCCCCGTCAAAGTAAAGGCGGCCGAATAACGACCGCCCTCTTGTAGGTGCTGAAATAGTGCAACTTAAAATGTGGCGGGTTCAATCGCCACTGGTATGTTCATCCCCGTTTCAGCAATCGAAGAGCTGCTGGACAGGATGTAAGCCGTGTCGAGCGCTGGCAAATATGCGTAAAGCAACGACGCGCCGTAGTCATCGTTTGGCCAGCGATATTCAACAACCGCATGGATCGTTTCGTAATCGCACCCCGAAATACGGGTGACTGGCGCGTCCAAAAAGAACACGTCGTAGAGTTCTGACCGTTTGACCCCATCAGGGAATATATTCGTCGTGTTGCCCGACCAGAAAGTCCCCACCGCTGGTGCGGGCAACGCGGATGATGCTTCGTCAAATACGATCTCGAGACGCGACGCATCTTCGGGTTGTGCGGCACGCAGCGTGACTTCTTCAGTGAAGTAGAGCCCGTGCTGCCCCGTAAATTTGATCGTCAGGTCTTCTGCGGCGTAGGATTCTGTCACCTCGACCAGACCTGTTTGCGTCCTGCGCATCGCTACCGACGACTGGTTTTCGAAGGTGACAATGATTCCGCGGCGCATGTCTTCTTCATTGAGACATGCAGCAGCAGCACCATTTACACCGACAGCCATCGCCAACGCGGCCCCCACCGCGCAAGTGATCGTATTGAACATCTATGCCCCCTAAATTTGAGCCAAGGCCACCGTCACACAATTGCCATATCCTGCCAACAGATAGCTGGCCCGAGAACAGTCATTGTCGGATTTGGCAACAATCGCAGGGAATGATTTCGATGTGGTAAATGGCTTTAGGTTGTGGGGTTCGAGCGGGACTTAGGGCGCATTTTGGCATATAAATAGGGGGTTATGCTAAACGGACGGCACTGCCGAAAATGGGGAACCACTGATCCCCTTCTTAGCACATCTCAACCCTTGCTTGCAGACACGCAGCGACACCCGCAATCGCTGATCTCGCAACAGTTGCCTTATTATGGGCACAATTGGGCGACTTGCAGAGACAGGGTGCTGGTCAGTTTAGGATTGTTTGCCTTGCACAACCGCTAGGATTCGCGTCGCGAAATAGCCCAGCAACAAGCCGACGCTCAGCCCGATGGCGTTGCCGCTGTCGAAGATCGACGCCACAAATGCCGCAATCAGCATTGCGATAAGCAGTGTGATGGCGCGGTGTTCTGACCCGTCGATAGGGATGACTTTGCGCAGGCGCGCAGTGACAGGTTTGCCGATTGCTGTTTCCAGCTGTGGCACCAGAAATCCGGCGATGGCTGCAATAATGAATCCGAGCATTTGATATCCCTTACGTGATGTACACTTCAATACGCCGAGCCTGCGGCCGCGATCAACCAACATTGTGATCTTTGCATGATCGGTGTAATCGAAAGTTATGAAAGATAAAGCGATCACCGAACTCACTATCCGGCGCCCGGATGACTGGCATTTACACCTGCGTGACGGGGCGATGCTGCAAGCTGTTTTGCCTGAAACCGCGCGGCATTTCGCCCGTGCGATTGTCATGCCGAACCTTGTGCCGCCTGTTGTCACCGCTGAACAAGCGCGTGGTTATCGCAACCGGATCATGGCCGCCCTGCCCGCTGGGATGACCTTTGATCCGCTGATGACATTATATCTGACCGAAGATACCGACCCCGACGATGTGGCTGCTGCTTTTGCCGATGGCACGGCGCGTGCGGTCAAGCTGTATCCGGCGGGTGCCACGACAAATTCGGCGTCTGGCGTTGCCGACTTTGATAAAGTCCGTCCGGTGCTGGCGAAGATGGCTGAAATCGGGATGCCGCTGTGTGTGCACGGCGAAGTCACCGACCACAACATCGATATCTTTGATCGCGAGGCCGTGTTCATCGACAAGGTGCTCAAGCCGATCCGCAAGAAGAATCAAGACCTTAAGATCGTGATGGAACATGTCACCACCCAAGACGCGGTGGATTATGTGCGCGACAATACCAAGAACCTTGCCGCGACGATCACCACGCATCACCTAATCATTAACCGGAATCACATTCTGGCGGGCGGGATTAAACCGCATTTCTATTGCCTGCCAGTGGCTAAGCGCGAAACCCATCGCGTTGCGCTGGTTCAGGCGGCTGTTTCCGGCGATAAACGCTTCTTTCTTGGCACCGACAGTGCGCCGCATACCGATCCAGCGAAGCTGCAAGAATGTGGCTGTGCAGGCATTTTCACAGCGCCAAACACGATGTCCTGCCTTGCCGAAGTTTTTGAGGCCGCAGGTGCATTAACCAAGCTAGAGGCGTTCACATCGCTGAACGGTCCCCGCTTTTACGGGCTGCCAGAAAACACTGAAACCATCACACTGACCAAGGGCGATCCTGTCGCTTATCCGTCGCATATCGTGACTGACGATGGACCTGTCACGGTCTTTGACCCCGGCTTTCCTTTGCATTGGAACGTCTCGGTCTAGCATCGATTTTTCTAGAAAAATCGCGGCCCACGCGGCTGCGGTGCATGAAGCAACAAGATGAGACAAACATGATCCCCACCTCATATCCGCCCAAAGAAGAAATCGCCCGCCTGACTGCGAGCATGTTGATTGAGATCGGCGCGATTGATTTCAACGCAAAAGAGCCGTTCACCCATGCGTCTGGCAAACAGGCACCCACTTATGTGGATTGCCGCAAGCTGATTTCGTTTCCACGTATCCGCGCCACTTTGATGGATTTCCTGACCGTCACGATCATGCGCGAAGCCGGATTCGAGCAGTTCGACAACATCGCAGGCGGCGAAACTGCGGGGATTCCTTTCGCGGCGCTGGTGGCGGAACGTATGGCGTTGCCAATGACTTACGTGCGCAAAAAGCCCAAAGGCTACGGTCGCAATGCCCGCATCGAAGGTGTCATGTCTGAGGGACAGCGCGTGCTGCTGGTCGAAGATTTGACCACCGACGGCGGATCGAAACTGTCGTTTGTTGACGCGATCCGCGACACGGGTGCGACCTGTTCGGCGACGGCTGTGATTTTCTATTACGGCATCTTTGACGGCGTGGAAAAAACGCTGGGCGATCATGGCGTGCAACTGTTGCACCTGTGCACATGGTGGGACGTTTTGGCCGAAGCCAAGCGCAGCAACGCCTTTGACGCGGCGACATTGACCGAAGTGAACGCGTACCTGCACGACCCTGACGCATGGTCCGCTGCCCGCGCCACTTAAAACTTATCCCCAAGCCTGTGGGTCAATTCCGTTCGGAATCGGTTAACAGGCTTGGATACGCCCACGTTTTAGTGGGTAGCTGACAGGCCCACACAAGCTGTGGTATAAAGCCGTGACAGCGCGACTTATACACAACGTTGTCCCCGCTTTATCCACCGACATTTGCAGATGGCGCAAATCACGCGCCCACGGTAGGAGGAATGCGGGAACCAAAAGGGGTGAGTGATGAACGAGATTGCGACATTTAACGCAACCGGAACCGACGTCGAAACGACCAATCAGATGCCACATTCCATCGAGGCTGAACAACAGCTTCTGGGTGCGATTCTGACCAATAACGACGTGTTTGACCGTGTGGCCTCTATCGTTGGTCCGGACCATTTTTACGACCCCGTGCATGCACGAATCTTTGAAGTTGCATCCGCGCGGATCGCGAAAAACGCGCTTGCGTCGCCTGTCACGCTCAAGACGTTTCTTGAGGATGACGAGGGTCTCAAAGAACTCGGCGGGCCAGCCTATTTGGCGCGTCTTGCGGGTGCTGCGATCTCTGCGTTTGCGGCGGCTGATTACGCCCAAATGATCTATGATTTGTCGGTGCGTCGCGAGTTGATCACCGTGGGTCAGGCGATTGCCGAAAAGGCCGCCAAGGTCGACGTGAAAAGCGAGCCGCGCGAACAGATTGTTGAGGCGGAACAAGAACTTTACCGCCTTGCCGAGCAAGGCACATCGGAAAGCGGTTTCCAGAGTTTTCTAAAGGCCGTGACCCAAGCCGTGAACCTAGCCAACACCGCGTATCAGCGGGATGGCGATCTGTCCGGTGTCTCTACTGGCTTGATTGATATGGATAAAAAGCTGGGCGGCTTGCACAAGTCCGACCTTTTGATCCTTGCGGGTCGTCCGTCGATGGGGAAAACATCGCTTGCCACCAACATCGCGTATAACGTCGCAAAGGCCTATAAAAAGGGCATTCTGCACGACGGAACCGAAGGCGCTGTAAATGGCGGCGTTGTTGGGTTTTATTCGCTCGAAATGTCTGCCGACCAGTTGGCCGCGCGTATTCTGTCCGAAGCATCCGAGGTTCCATCCGAGCAAATTCGTCGTGGTGACATGACAGAGGCCGAATTCCGGCGCTTTGTTGAGGCTGCCAAGCAGCTTGAAAGCTGCCCGTTGTTCATCGACGACACGCCTGCCCTGCCGATTTCGCAGCTTGCGGCCCGTGCGCGACGCTTGAAACGGACGCATGGTTTGGACGTTTTGATCATCGACTATCTTCAGCTGGTGCGTGGCACAGGTCGCTCGGAAAACCGTGTGAACGAGATTTCCGAGATCACGATGGGCCTCAAAGCGATTGCGAAGGAATTGCAGATTCCTGTGATTGCTTTGTCCCAGTTGTCGCGTCAGGTGGAAAACCGCGAAGATAAACGCCCGCAGCTGTCGGATTTGCGTGAATCGGGGTCGATTGAGCAAGATGCCGACGTCGTGATGTTTGTGTACCGCGAAGAATATTACGTAGAACGCGAAAAGCCCGGCGATCACGAGATGGAAAAAATGGCTGCTTGGCAGGAACGTATGGAAAACCTGCACGGTAAGGCCGAAGTTGTGATCGGCAAACAGCGGCACGGTCCAATTGGGACGGTTGAACTGTCGTTCGAGGGACAATTCACGCGTTTTGGCAACCTTGTACAGCCTTGGCAGAACCCGAATCAAAGCGAAGAATATTAACGTATTTAGTTGCGCCTCTGCTTATCGTGGGGGCGCAGCGTTACGACAATTCGGCGATCAAATCCGGTGCTGGTGATGTCACACGTTGGTAAAGATGCCAGCTTGCGTGGCCCAAAATTGGCATCGCGATAAAGAGGCCAAGGAATAACGGAATCATTGCGATCAGCGTGATAATTCCGATGCAAATCCCCCAGAGTATATAGGTTAATGGACACGCTGCGACCGCCCCGATTGAGGTGATGATGGCGGTGACGAAATCGACATCGCGGTCCAGTAGCATCGGCATGCCTAGCACGCTCATCCCGAAGACGATAAGCGCGAAAACGCTGCCGACGGCCGTGCCGAAGCCGAGCATCATTAGACCGTTGGGACTGAGGAATACGTCGAACGTGGATAGGACGTTGGTCATCGGTGACAGGCCGAGGAACAGCGCAAAGATCATGTGACCGAGGAAGAACCAGAACAGGAAAACCACCACAATGATCGCGGCGAGCCACGGCAATTGCCCGCCACGTTGCGCCCAGACGGTGGCAACCACGTCTTTGAAACGGGCTTGTCCGGTCGTGTGTAATTCGCGGCTGGTCTCGTAGAAACCGAGAGCCGCGAGGCTGCCGATCAGCGGATAGCCCATGACCGCCAAGATTAACCAATATGTCGTGCCTGTTAGCACCGTGATCGCGGCCATGATCAGCCCTGCGAGCACAAAGAAACTGGCAAAGAAAACCGCAAGACCGGGCGCCGCTTTGAAATCCTGCACCCCATGTTTCAGGCTTGCAGTCAGATCGGCAAGTGTGAGCGTGCGCACCTGTGGGGCGCCGTGAGGGCGTGTCATTGTCATAGCTTTACTATGCCGCGTCCTAAAAAAATGTAAACGACACCGATGGTGTGATTTGTTTTTTGGCCGCGCGGACCCTATCTTTATGCGAACGTCATAAGGGGCAATATTCATGGCCAAAGACACCGATCCCGCGCAATTAAGCCGCACGCAGGCCCACGCATTGCGCCATGCCAACGAATTAGAAGGCCATTTGACATGGTTGGACGGGATCACGGGCACCGCCTTGGGCGTGTTGGCCGTGGCGTCTGGCATTTACACTTATTTAGGGGTTTCGTCGTTATTAGATGATAACGGGGCGCTGAGTTTCATTGCGGCGATGGCCTATTCGGTGGCCGTTTCAGTCGCGATCTTTGTGTTCTGGTCGTATCTTTTGCGGTTGCTGCCCGCCGTGCGCACGGTCGGGTCGCGGATCGGGTTATTTTTGTCGATGTGTTTGGGTTCATTGGCAATTATCGCGATGTCCTCGTGGTTAAATGCCGCTGCTTTGGCGGGGGCTGCTGCGGTTGAGCAGCATTTGGCGACGACTGTGCAGGACTATCAAGCCGCTCTTGAGCGGGCGAATACGATTGCCGTATCGGCCCAAGGATTGCAGCGCGATGTGGCGCGTGTGCGGCAAGGCTTTGACGATTTGAGCGAGCAAGAAGCGACGGGAAACCTGTCGGGGATCGCGGGCCAAGGTGCTGTGTTTCGGTTGTTGCAACAAAAGTCGGGCGAATTGGCCGGATTAGAGACCCAGATCGCGTCCCAGCAGCCGTTTGTTGATGCGGCTTTTGCTGAGGGGAACGCAATTCTGTCGCGGATGCGGGCTTTGACGGTTGAAGCGGGTCCGGTTGAGCCGCGCTCGGTTTTGTTCTCGGAAGAGGCCGTGCGTTTGGCGAATATTATTACGCAGTTGCGGCAATTGTCCGTGGCCCCATTAGTCGTGCGTGCCGCGCAGGATTTGTCGGCGTCAGTCGTCACGCCGCAGTTGCGATCCACGTCGAATGAAACGCGGCAGGATCAGGCCGCGACGATTGATTCTGTGCTGACTGTATTGGGTCAACGGGCGGAAACGTTGCGCATCGCCGCAGAGGCCGTCAGCAGCATGACCCCGCCGTCTGACACCGTTTACACGCCGATTTCCACGGCGGACGCGGTGATCAAATATGCGGGTAATTTCATCCCAAGCTGGGCCGGTGCCATCGCGATTGACCTGCTGCCCGCCGTGTTGGTGTTAATCATGACCGTGACGCAAGCCGCCATTCGCGCGGGCCGCGACGGATCGACCACCGAGGACATGATGACGCTGGCTGATTTGCGGGCCGCGATGATCGCCTTGAAAGAGGTCGAAGGGCATTTGCACGTCAAAGCCCCCGAACCGATTGCAGAACCGCATCCCGTGATTGGCCCACAGCCCGTGCAGATGACAAAGCCTGCTGAATGACCGACGCCGCCGGTAAAAAACGCAAGCCTCACAGCCTGTTACGCTGGGTGCTGTGGGTGCAGCTAGGCTTTGCGGTGGTGCTGTTCGGCTCTGATCTGGTGCGGGTTTTGCCGCAGATTGTCGCTCCGTCGAATGCACCGCAGATGACTGAGCCGCTTCGACCTGGCGATCAGACGCGGCGGTTTAATCCTGCGCAATTGCCCGAGCGCGAGGCGTCGCCCAATTCGCGCCCACTACCCAACACGGGCGATATGCCGTCGCGGTTAATGTTCGAGGCTGTGCAGTGGGAGGGCCGTGACGCGGTCACGATGACCGGCCAAATCCAAGCGGGTGATGCAGCGCGATTCACCGAATTTCTGGACCGCAACGACACGCCTGAGGTGGTCTACCTGAATAGCCCCGGTGGGTCGGTCACGGATGCTTTGGTCATTGGCCAAGCGATCCGCGATATGGAGGCGGAAACCGCCATGTCCGACGCTGATATTTGCTTGTCTGCCTGCCCCTATATTCTGGCCGCTGGCACGTCCCGCGCGATCCCCGACGGGGCTTGGGTCGGGGTGCATCAACACTACTTTGGCGAAAACATCGCCCTGCCCGCTTTTTTGGCTGTTGAGGACATTCAACGCGGACAAGGCGACGTCATGCGCTACCTTGATACCATGGGAATCAACCCGCTGGTGATGCAGCACGCGCTCGTCACACCGCCTGACGAGATCTACATTTTGACGCAGGACGAATTGAGAACCTATGATTTCCTACCAGAAAGCGCCGAAGCCACTGCGAACTGACACCTTTTTCTTGACCTCCCGCGCCGGAGTGACAAAAGGGACGTCATGAGCACTGGACACATATCAATCGACCTTTCCGCTGTGGCCGCCAACTGGCGTGCCCTTGATGCAAAAACGACCACCGAGACAGGTGCCGTCGTCAAGGCTGACGGCTATGGCTTGGGGGCTGTGCGGGTCGCAACGGCCTTGGCTAAGGTCGGCGCACGCAAGTTTTTTGTCGCCGTCGCCGAAGAAGGTGCCGCGCTGCGCAAAGCCTTGGGTGACGAGTTTGAAATCAGTGTGTTCGCGGGCCATATGGAAGGCGACACGCAGCTTATTCACGACAACGCGCTGACCCCTATTTTGAATTCGGTTGATCAAATCGCACGGCATATGAAGGCGCTGCCGAAGCACCGTTTCGGTGTGCAGCTTGATACGGGCATGAACCGTCTGGGGCTGGAATGGGACGATTGGGCGGCTGTCGCTGAAATCGTGTTGTCTGAACGCCCGTCTATGGTGATGAGCCATCTCGCCTGTGCCGATGATCCAGATCACCCGATGAACCCTTACCAGTTGGACATTTTTCATAAAATGACTGACGGGATCACCACGCCGCGGTCGTTATCGGCGACAGGTGGCATGTTGCTGGGCGCCGATTATCATTTCGACATTTGTCGTCCCGGGATTGGTCTTTATGGCGGCGCACCGTTCAAGGATTCGCGCCCTGTTGTGCGGCTCGATCTGCCCGTCATTCAGGTCCGTGCGTTGGACGCTGGTGAAGTCGCAGGTTACGGCAATTCTTGGCAGGCCGCCCGCCCGTCCCGCATCGCGACCGTCTCTGCAGGCTATGCTGACGGATTGCTGCGGGCGATGTCCGACAAAGCCACGCTTTGGTATGACGATCACCCCTGCCCGTTGGTGGGACGTGTGTCGATGGATTTGCTGACCGTGGACGTGACGGACCTCGGCTTTGATCCCGAAGCGTTAACCATCCTTGGCCCCAAACAATCTATTGACCAATTGGCAGACCGCGCTGGCACGATCGGCTACGAAATCCTGACGTCGCTGGGTCGCCGCTATTCACGTCAGTCCGTCAGCGGGTGAGATTTTTAGCCGCGATAGGTGCGGCGGTGCTGGGGGCATTGGCGGCCCTTGGGCGCTTTGCGATTTTCACTGGGCAGACGATCAGCCACCTTGCGCGCCCACCGTTTTATGGCGGCGCGTTTGGGCAGGCCTTGATCCAGATCGGCTATTTTTCATTGCCGGTTGTCGGCCTGACCGCGTTCTTCACAGGCGGCGCGTTGGCGTTGCAAATCTATTCCGGCGGGGCGCGGTTTTCGGCAGAGGCCGTTGTACCGCAGATCGTTGCAATCGGCATGGTCCGCGAATTGGGTCCGGTTTTGGTGGGCTTGATGATTGCCGCGCGGGTCACATCGTCGATAGCCGCTGAAATCGCCACGATGAAAGTGACCGAGCAGATCGACGCGTTGGTCACGCTATCCACGCATCCGATGAAATACCTGACCTTGCCCCGCGTTTTGGCGGCGACGTTAATGATGCCGTTGCTGGTCGCTGTTGGCGATACCATCGGGATTTTCGGCGGCTATTTAGTCAGCACGCAACGGCTGGGATTTAACGCCGCCAGCTATATGCAGAACACGATCGATTTTCTCGAAGTGCTTGATATCACGTCGTCATTAGCCAAAGGTGCTGTGTTTGGATTTATCGCTGCCATCGTCGGCTGCTATTACGGGATGACGTCGGAACGCGGCGCGATGGGCGTTGGACGGGCGACAAAGGGGGCGGTTGTGGCCGCGTCAGTCTTGATCTTGGCCGCGAATTTCTTCCTGACAGAAGCGTTTTTCAGCACATGATTACGCTGTCCGGCATTCATAAAACATTCGAGGGGAACCCTGTGTTGCGCGGCGTCGATCTGACGGTTGGGCGCGGCGAAAGCATGGTGATTATCGGTGGGTCCGGGTCCGGTAAATCGGTGTTGATCAAGTGTATTCTGGGGCTTTTGACGCCAGATATTGGCGAGATCACGATTGACGGTGCTGCGATGACGCCGAAATCCCAAACGGGATTTTTAGACCGCTTCGGGATGCTGTTCCAAGGTGGGGCGCTGTTCGACAGCCTGCCCGTTTGGCAAAATGTCGCGTTCAGATTGCTGCGCGGACCGCAAAAAGCGCAGGCGCGTGAGATCGCTGTCGCAAAGCTGGCGCAAGTTGGGCTGAAGGCGGATATTGCTGATCGCTATCCGTCTGAATTGTCGGGTGGCATGCAGAAACGTGTGGGCCTTGCCCGCGCGATTGCGGCTGATCCAGAGGTGATTTTCTTTGACGAGCCGACAACCGGTTTGGACCCGATCATGGCTGGCGTGATCAACGATTTGATCCGCAATGTGGTGACAGAATTGGGCGTGACGGCGATCACGATCACCCACGATATGACGTCCGTAGACACAATCGCGGACAAAGTTGCGATGCTGCATGACGGGAAAATCCGGTGGACTGGCGCGAAATCGGCGATGGAAACTGCCGACGATCCGTATCTGACGCAGTTTATTGCAGGCACGACGGATGGGCCAATTAAGGCGCGTTGGTAAGGCCGATTCGGAGCGAGTTTCTTGGGATTGCGGTATAATTTGTCAAAAAGATGGCAATTGTGACCCTTTTCGCAACAACCGTTTTTGGCATTTTTTGTTTCAACTCAGGAAACATGCGCCAAATCAAAAATGTTTGCGGATTAACCTTTAATTAAGGGGTCATATGGCAGAATTGGAAATGGCAGATCGCGATTGCAAACTGAAAGACCCCGTTTATTGACCACGAAAGGGAAACAATAACCCAAGATACCGCTTAGAATCACGTCGCAAAAGCGGCTGCGTCAACAACGGATTGGAATTCCCCTTTGGCAGCAAGCAGTTGTTCGCCTATCCTAAAGCTATCTTTAGCATTTGGGGGAATGCACTTTGTTGATGTTCATGCGCAATGCCACCCGTATTTGCCACGCCCTTTCTCTTTTTCTGGTCGCGGCTTTCGCCATCGCTTTGGTCTTTTACACGATCATGTGCGCCTTGGGGCAATCGCCTTGGTTCACGATGCCGCTGACGTTTGGGGAAACGACGTTTCCGCACGCGGGGATGTATGTGCAGATCGTCCTCACCGTTCTGGTCGGGTCGATGGCGTTTTACCTGCCAACAAATGCACGGATCATGGCGTTAGAGAACAGTCACCGCAAATTCCACATCTCGATGTCAGATGTCGCCCGCGCCTATCACGAGGTCCACACCGCCGACCGTGCTGGTCTGTTTACCCTATCGTCCGAATTTGACGCGGTGCGTGAACGGCTAGCCTATCTGCGCGATCACCCTGATTTGGAACAGCTGGAACCTGCGGTCATGGAAGTAGCAGCGCAGATGAGCCAGCAAGCCCGTCATTTGGCTGATGTGTATTCAGACGAAAAAGTCGCGCGCGCCAAGGCGTTTTTGGCCCAACGCCAACAAGAGGCCGAAATGCAGCAAGAGCGGATTATCGAAGCGCTGCATGCTTGCACCGAAATTCGCAAATGGGCGCAACAGGTTGAGTTGGAAGAAAGCATCGTAGCCTCGCAATTGGCGCAGTTGGATGAAAAGCTGCAAAAGGCCCTGCCCGTCTTGGGATATTCGTTGGAACACGAAGACGGCGACGAATATTTGGTCGATTTGGAAGTGCCGGACGTTGCAAAGGATCTCGACAGCAACGTGTTGATTTTGGCACAAAAACCGGCGGCGGAATGACGGGGACTTGTATGGCGGCGCACACCATCCCCATTTAGGGCGCAGTGTTTGTCATTCAGGTGTTCCATGCTTTCTGTCCTTAAAATTGTTAACCTTAGCCTATTAATCTTGTTCCCGATCGCGTGGTTTGCCCCTTTGATGCGTGCAGGATTGCTGCCGTTGTTTGGATTATCAGAGATATCCGTGATCTCGGGGCTGCAGAGCCTGTGGAAGACGGATGTGTTTCTCGCCCTGCTGGTCACGGTGTTTGCACTGTTCGCGCCTTATCTGAAAACCATTGGGCTGGCGCTGGTGCATTTTGATCTGCTGAAGGCGAAAACGCTGCCCGTCTTGGGGTATATGGGTAAATTAGCTATGGCTGATATCTTCTTGATTGCACTGTATATTGTCGTCGCAAAGGGTGTCGGTATCGGCAAGGTCGAGACAGCTTGGGGTTTGTATATGTTTACCGCCTGCATTTTGACGTCGATCCTGATTTCCGCACTCACGCCGAAGCAATCGCCTGTCGTTTGACCCCGATTTTTCGCGAAAAATCATACGAATTTTCGAGAAAATTCGCCCCCGTGGATTCCCGTTGCGGCCGGATTGAAAATGGGACAAAACGGAAACATGGCTAAATCATTAACTTACACCTGTAACGAATGTGGCGCGTCCAGCACGAAGTGGTCGGGTCAATGTGATGCCTGTCAGGCATGGAACTCGATTGTCGAGGAAAAGCCGCTGGCGGCAGGACCCGGCAAAAAATCATTGGGTGCGCGACGTGGCAAGGCGATCCCACTGACCGATCTGGCAACCATCGGCGAGGCCCCGCCCCGCACGATGTCGGGCGTCGGCGAATTGGACCGCGTTTTGGGCGGTGGCTTGGTCAAGGCGTCGGCCCTGTTGGTGGGCGGCGATCCGGGTATTGGGAAATCGACGTTGCTTTTGCAAGCCGCCGCACGCTTTGCCCGTAACGGGTTAAAGGTGATTTACATCTCGGGCGAGGAATCGACCGCGCAGGTTCAGATGCGTGCCCGTCGGTTGGGGTTGCACGAAAGCCCTGTTTCCTTGGCCTCTGAAACCAACTTGCGCGATATTCTGACGACGCTTGAGGCCGAAAAACCTGATTTCGCGATCATCGATTCGATCCAGACGATGTGGGCCGATCATGTGGACAGTGCGCCGGGATCGGTATCGCAGGTCCGCACCTGTGCGCATGAATTAACCACGTTCGCCAAGACCCATGATGTCGCCATCGTGATGGTTGGTCATGTTACCAAAGAAGGTGCAATCGCGGGTCCGCGTGTGGTCGAACACATGGTTGATACGGTGTTGTATTTTGAAGGCGAGCGCGGTCATCAGTTCCGGATTTTGCGCTCGGTCAAGAACCGCTTTGGCCCTGCTGATGAGATTGGCGTGTTTGAAATGACCGGTAAAGGGTTGGCTGAGGTTAAGAATCCTTCGGCTCTTTTCCTGTCTGAACGCTCTCCTGCCCCCGGTTCTGTGGTGTTTGGCGGTCTTGAAGGCACCCGTCCGATGCTGTGCGAGATCCAAGCGCTTGTGGCCCCTTCGCCACACAGCCAACCGCGCAGATCGGTGGTCGGATGGGACGCGGGACGGCTTGCCATGATCCTTGCTGTGCTCGAATCGCGCTGCGGTGTCCCGTTCACCGGATTGGACGTTTATCTTAATGTAGCAGGGGGTTTGCGCATCACAGAGCCCGCAGCGGACTTGGCCGTGGCCGCAGCCCTTGTGTCCGCCCGAGAGGACGCAGCATTGCCCAAAGAATCCGTTATTTTCGGCGAAATCAGCCTGTCGGGTGCATTGCGTCCTGTCGTTCAGACCGAAAATAGATTGAAAGAAGCGGCAAAACTTGGTTTTACCTCCGCAATAACACCGCAACAGACCAAACAGGTCGCGGCGTCCGGCCTGTCCATGCGTCAACCGCGGGATTTGGCCAGTTTTGTAGAAGAAGTTTTCGGCGAGCGAAAATAGCTCCCGACCAAGAGGAACGACATGGACTTTACAATCATCGACGGTGCCGTCGCGATCATCATCGTGCTTTCCGCGCTTCTGGCTTACAGCCGTGGATTTGTCCGCGAAGCGATGGCCATTGCGGGTTGGATCGGGGCGACGATCCTTGCCTTTATCTTTGCCGATCAAGTGCAGCCCCTGATCCGTCAAATCCCAGTTGTTGGTGATTTCATCGGCGATAGCTGCGAATTGTCGATCATCGCGTCCTTTGCTGCCGTGTTTGCGGTGGCTCTTGTGGTTGTGTCGATCTTTACGCCGCTGTTCTCTAGTCTGATCCAACGCTCTGCGCTGGGTGGCTTGGACCAAGGGCTGGGCTTTGTGTTTGGTGTGGCGCGTGGCATCTTGTTGGTCGCCGTTGCGTTCTTTGTTTACCAAACGGTTCTATCCACTCAGAAAATCGAGATGATCGAGAACAGCCGTTCTGCTGTTATCTTCTCGCAGTTCACCGGCCAGATCGGCGAACGTGACCCCGAAGCTGCGCTGGGGTGGATCACCACACAGTACGAGCAGCTTGTTGGTGAATGTGGTGCCACAGAGCCTGTTGAGACACTGACAACCGAGTAAGACAACAAAGGTGCGCTGCGGCGCACCTTTTCATTTGGGCAATCCCATATGAAGGGCGTGACTCTGCCACGCCAAAGGACTATGACGCCCCCGAACGCAGCCACTGGATATGGAAAGCTCACCTTGTCCCATCAGATGCCCCCTGCCCACCCTTTTGACGATGATAAGCTCAAGGAGGAATGCGGCGTCTTTGGCGTCGTCGGTGTCAGTAACGCCGCGAACTTTGTAGCGCTTGGCCTTCATGCCTTGCAGCACCGCGGCCAAGAAGCCGGCGGCATTGTCACCCACCATCCCGAGACCGGATTTCACCAAGCCCGCCGCATGGGATTGGTCCGCGATAACTTTACCTCTGCCGAAATGATCGAACGTCTGCCCGGCCCGATTGGCATTGGCCACGTCCGCTATTCCACTGCTGGCAACAAAGACCAGCGCACCGAAATCCGCGATGTGCAGCCGTTCTTTGGCGAATTTTCAATGGGCGGCGCGGCGATTGCGCATAACGGGAACATCACCAACGCGCTGTCTTTGCGGCGTGAGTTGGTCGAGCGTGGCTCGATTTTCCAGTCGTCATCCGATTCCGAATGTATCATCCACCTGATGGCCCGTTCCATGGGGCAACACATCCCTGACCGCATGGAAGAAGCCCTGCGCAAGGTTGAAGGCGCGTTTTCCGTGGTCGCCATGACCCGCACCAAACTGATCGGCTGCCGTGACCCATTGGGCGTGCGTCCGCTAGTGCTGGGCAAGGTTGGCGACGGCTGGGTTCTGTCCTCTGAAACTTGTGCGCTGGATATCATCGGTGCAGAGTTCATCCGCGAGATCGAAGCGGGCGAAATGGTTGTGATTACCAAAGACGGCGTGGAAAGCCATTTCCCGTTTCGTCCTGCGAAATCCCGTTTCTGTATCTTTGAGCACGTGTATTTCAGCCGCCCTGACAGCCAGCTTGGTGGTCGCTCGGTTTATGAAACCCGCGAAGATATTGGTCGTGAGTTGGCGAAAGAAGCCCCTGTCGAGGCTGATTTGGTCTGCCCTGTCCCCGATTCCGGCACGCCTGCTGCTATTGGCTATTCACTGCAATCGGGCATTCCGTTTGCGATGGGCATCGTGCGCAACAACTATATGGGCCGCACGTTTATCGAGCCGACAGAGCAGATCCGCAACATGGGTGTGCTGCTGAAACTCAACGTGAACAAGGCGTTGATCAAAGGCAAGCGCGTGATCTTGGTCGATGATAGCGTTGTGCGCGGCACCACCAGCCGCAAGATCAAAGAGATGGTGCTGGATGCCGGTGCCGCAGAGGTGCATTTCCGGATTGCGTCGCCGCCGACTGCGTGGCCTTGTTTCTACGGCGTTGATACGCCTGAGCGCGAAAAACTGCTGGCCGCGACCATGACCGCCGAAGAAATGCGCGTGCATTTGGGTGTGGACAGTTTGAAATTCATCTCGCTGGACGGGCTATACCGTGCGGTTGGCGAAAAGAATGGCCGTGACAGCGCGTCACCTGCCTATTGCGATGCGTGTTTCTCGGGGGAATATCCAATCCCGCCGTCAGATATGATCAAGCAAGGTTTCAAAGCCAAAAGCACTGTTAAATAAGACTGGAAACTGGGCCATCAGCGGCTTCGACATCGTTTAGCTCTGCCGCCCTCTTGACCGTGTGCGGCAGAGACGTCACATGGTGCTTATGACAAAGATTGCATTGATCACTGGTGCCTCTCGTGGGCTTGGCGCGGCTTTGGCCGAGGAATTGGCTGCGACGCATCACATCGTGGCCGTGGGCAAAACCACTGGCGCGTTGGAAGAATTGGACGACCGTATTCAAGCCAAAGGCGGCCAGTCAACGCTGGCACCGATGGATATCACAGTCGAGGCCGCAATGCAGCAGTTGTGCCGTTCGATCTATGATCGCTGGGGCAAGCTGGATCTGTGGGTGCATACGGCGGTTCACGCGGCACCCTTGGCCCCTGCTGGCCATATCAACCCCAAGGATTTCGACAAATCCGTTCTGACCAACATGACCGCCACTGCGCGATTGATCGGCTATATCAGCCCGCTTTTGGGGACTGATGGACGCGCTGTGTTCTTTGATGATCCAACAGCTGGTCAGGCGTTTTTCGGCGCTTACGGGGCGACCAAAGGCGCGCAAATCGCGCTCGCCCGCAGCTGGCAAGTCGAGAGCGCCAAAACCGGACCTAGCGTGAAAATCCTGTCACCCGCCGCGATGCCGACCGCCACACGCGGCAGGTTCCATCCGGGTGAAGATCGCTCTGTTCTGGCGCAACCTAGTGCTGAGGCCGCACGGCTTTTGCCCGAAATCCTCGGATAAGCGCTACCGCCCCCCGATTCGCCGTCAAAAGCGGCTCAAATCCGGTTCGTTCTGAGTCTCTGCCGCAACATTGCAAAAATGACGCAGGTGCCAGCTTGTTCAATGCGCCAACCTCCCTTACGAACATCGTAACAAAGGGGCTTTTATGCGCATTCTCATCACAAACGACGACGGCATCAATGCGCCCGGCCTGAAGGTTCTGGAGGCCATTGCGCGTGATGTGGCCGGACCTGACGGTGAAGTCTGGGTCGTCTCGCCTGCGTTCGAGCAATCGGGCGTTGGTCATTGTATCAACTACAGCCGTCCCACGATGATCACGGAAATCGAACCGCGCCGGATTGCGATTGACGGTGCCCCTGCCGATTGCGTGCTTGTGGCGCTTCATAAGTTTATGAAAGACGCCAAGCCGGATTTGATCCTGTCAGGCGTGAACCGTGGCAATAACGCGGGTGAAAACACGCTGTATTCCGGCACCGTGGGCGCATGTATCGAAGCCGCATTGCAAGGCTATAACGCCATCGCCCTGTCGCAATATAACGGCCCCGCGAACATTGGATTGGATGATCCGTTTGAGGCCGCAGCGGTGCATGGCCCTGCGTTGATCAAGAAACTGATCGCACAAGGCGTGTGGAACACCGCTGATTACCGTCTGTTTTATAACATCAATTTCCCGCCCGTACCCGCAGCCGACGTCAAAGGCCATCAGGTCGCGACCCAAGGTTATCGACCGACCGCCCGCTTTACTGTCGCCCCGCAGGTGTCCCCGTCGGGCCGCCAGTATTCGTGGATCAAAGGTGGTAGTCAGCAAGAAATGACCGCCGAAGGCACCGACGTGCGCGCCAATCTTGAAGGCATGATTTCGATCACACCAATGCGTGCCGATCTGACGGCCCATGATGTGATGGACCAACTCAAGGATCAACTGGGGTGAACGTCGGCGCTGACATCAAAATGCAATTCTTGTTCGCGCTCCGCTCAAAGGGTGTGACGGACGCACGTGTGCTGACCGTGATGGAACAGGTTGACCGCGCATCGTTCTTGACGGGTCTGTTCAAGGACCGCGCCTATGACGACATGCCGCTGCCGATTGCCTGCGGGCAGACGATCAGCCAGCCGTCGATTGTCGGCTTGATGACCCAAGCGTTAGACGTGCAGCCGCGCCACAAGGTTTTAGAGATCGGCACTGGTTCTGGATATCAGGCGGCCATTCTCGCGAAACTGGCGCGCCGTGTGTACACTGTCGATCGGTTCAAGCGGTTGGTGACAGAGGCCAAAAACCTGTTTGATGCGCAAAACATCAGCAATATTACCGCCCTGACCGCTGACGGCAGTCATGGCCTACCCGAACAAGCCCCCTTTGACCGCATTTTGTTGACGGCAGCCGCCGAAGACCCGCCGAGCACCCTCTTGGCCCAATTGCGGATTGGGGGTATTATGGTATTGCCTGTCGGCCAATCCGATACGGTGCAAAGTTTGATCCGCGTGACAAAGACGCAAACCGGTTTAGACTACGAAGAATTACGGACCGTTCGTTTTGTTCCCCTGCTCGAAGGGCTGGGCCAAGACTAACCAAAAGGCGAGATAGGGCAGAACCTCAGCAAACGGGGCGCCCGCATGAGGAGCAGAGATATGACCGTCATTCAGCCAACTGGGGTGCGCCGCATCCTGATGACAACCGCAGCGCTTGCCATTCTGGCGGGCTGTGCGGAAAATTCACTGAACGGGTTCGACTTTGACCTGCGCGATTTGGGAGACGGGTTTGATACGTCGGATGCCGTGGCCAACATTGCGCCGCGCCCTGCCCCAGATGATCGTGGTGTGATTTCATACCCCAATTACCAAGTTGTGCTGGCCCAAAAGGACGACACAATCCGCGCGATTGCGGGGCGTTTGGGTATGGATGCGGCAAGCTTGGCCTCGTTCAACGGCATTGACGCTGATCTGACGCTGCGCCGCGACGAAGTGATCGCATTGCCGGCCCGTGTCTCTGAACCATCCCCTGCAACTGGTGCCGCGTCAACGGGCCCGATCCAGCCGTTGGATGTGTCCGCCGTTGCCACCACGGCGCTAGACCGCGTTGATGCGCAAGCGCCTGCTGCTGTTGCACCTGCCGCCCCTGCCCGTCAGAGCGGCGCAGAACCTGTCCGCTATCAGGTTGGTCGCGGTGACACGGCCTATACAATCGCCCGCCAGTTCAACGTGCCTGTTGCAAGCATCGCAGAGTGGAATTCGCTTGGCGCTGACCTTGCGATCCGCGAAGGCCAGTTCTTGTTGATCCCACAAAGCACAACACCGAGCCGTCCAGCATCCGTGGCTGCAGCACCCGTCACCACGCCCGGTGCAGGTAGCCAAACACCTGTGCCACCGAGCGCATCAACGCCGTTGCCGGAAGAAGCACCAGAGCCCGCACCAGCGCCTGAAGCACCTAACCTTGGTGCGACGACCACAACACCAGCAGCCCCTGCACCTGCCCCCGCTGCCAGCAGCAACGCGCAACTTGTACGCCCTGTTGCAGGCACGATCATCCGCGCCTACGCGGCTGGCCGGAACGAGGGTATCGACATCGGTGTGCCGTCTGGCACCACCGTGAAAGCAGCGGATGCGGGATCGGTTGCGGCTGTGACAACAGACACGTCAGGCGTCGCGATTGTTGTGATTAAACACGCGGGCAACCTGCTGACAGTCTACACCAACCTTGCTGATCTGAGCGTCGCAAAAGGCGACACCGTGTCACGCGGTCAGGCTATCGCGAAAGTTGGGCCGGGCGATCCGAGCTTCTTGCACTTTGAAGTGCGGCGCGGCTTGCAATCTGTTGATCCAGCTGACTTTTTCTAAGGTTTCTTGCGAGAGCCACCCGAGGTCTTTGTTGAGATTTCGGGAGCCTCTGGCGGGGATTTTAAGAGAGCCAAAGAAGCGAAGGCGTGGCGCACTTAGGTGAGCGTCACGCCTTTTCTACCTGCAAGATCGACAAAGTATTGCCATGCAACGCGGCCAGAACGCGAGCCGCGTGTGGCTTGCCATTCTATCGCTTCGGCCCGCAATGTGTCGTCGTCGATAGCGACACCGTGCGCGTCACAGTAGCCACGGATCATCGACAGATATTGGTCTTGGTCACACGGATGAAAGCCGAGCCAGAGGCCAAAACGGTCTGACAGCGACACTTTTTCCTCGACCGCTTCACCCGGTGTGATCGCGGTAGAGCGTTCGTTTTCGATCATGTCGCGCGGCATCAGATGGCGGCGGTTGGATGTCGCATAGAGCACCACATTTTCGGGCCGTCCGGCGATACCACCGTCCAGAACCGCCTTGAGCGATTTGTAATGCGCGTCGTCGTGGCTGAACGACAGATCATCGCAGAACATCAAGAACCGTTGCGGCTGGCCGCGCAGCATATCAAGGCAACGACCGATGCTTTCCATGTCCTCACGTTGGACTTCGACGATGCGCAGGTCGGGGTGGTCTTTGATAACGGCACCATGGATCGCTTTGACGAGGCTGGATTTGCCCATCCCGCGTGCCCCCCAGAGCAGTGCATTATTCGCGGGCATTCCTTTTGCAAACTGGATGGTGTTCGCGAGCAGCGTGTCGCGGGACCGATCCACGCCGATCAGCAGGTCCAGATCAACGCGACTGACCTTGTCCACTGGCACCAGTTGGTCGGGGTTGGTTTGCCAGACATAAGCGCTTGCCACGCTCAGATCCGGGGCAGGAATTGGCGCGGGTGCCAAGCGATCTAAGGCGTCGGCAATCCGCAACAATGTCTCTTCATTCATGGTTTCTGCTCGTCTTGTGCATTGGTCGTGTCTTCTGCGTCAGCCAAATCGGCCGCTTCTTCGTCGTCGTCGTCGGTATCAAAAAGGCTTTCGCCTTCACCGATGATCCCTTCGGCGCGGGCCGCTTTGTCTTTTCGACGCTCAACAGCCGCGACAAGATGGATTGAGATTTCGTAGAGACCAAAGACCACAACAAACAGGATCAACTGTGTGGTGACGTCCGGAGGCGTGACCAGAGCCGCGACGACCAAAATGCCCACAACCGCATATTTGCGCACGCTACGCAGGCCACGGGACGAGGCCAGACCAGCGGTGCCCATCAATGTCAAAAGCACCGGCAGCTGGAAGCAGATCCCGAAAGCCACGATCATTTTGAGCGTGATATCAAGCGTTTCGTTGACCTTGCCGTTGAACACAATGTCGACGCCAGTGTTGGCTGTCGGGGCTGCAACAATGACATCGACGCCATCAGAAGGCACCACAACCGCGTCCGCCATGATCGCTGAAACAAAGGATGGCAGGTCCGCAAAGCCGAGGAAGAACGCCATTGCCAGAGGCACCACGACGTAATGCGCGAAGGCCGCGCCAATCAAGAACAGCAGCGGGCTAGAGATGATGAACGGCAGGAACGCGCTCTTTTCGTTCTTGTAGAGACCGGGGGCTACGAACCGCCAGAGTTGGTAGGCGATAACCGGAAACGACAGCGTCAGGCCGCCGACCACGGAAATCCGGATCAGCGTGAAAAAGTATTCCTGAGGTGCAGTGTATTGCATAACAGGGTTCGGATTGCCGAGCGAGCGCATGGTTTTCTCGATCGGTCCCAGTAGGAAGTCCAACAATATGCTGCCAAACGAGAAGCAAATAATCATCGCCACCAAGAACGCGCCGACAGAGTAGATCAAACGCGACCGGAGTTCGGTCAGGTGTTCGATCAAGGGTGCTGCGCTGCCGTCCATTTCGTCGTCTTGGGTGCTCATTGGTCGGTCTCTTTTGGGGCGTCGGGGGCTTTGGTTTCCCCGATTGCGGTTTCACCGATGGGCGCTGCTGTGGTTGCAGGCGTCTCGATGTGATTGTCAGATGGGGTTTGTGCTGCCTTAGCGGCTTCGCGTTCTTTGCGTGCCTCAGCCGCTTTGGCCATGCCAGCGTCCATCTTTTCCTTGGCCGCCGCCCGTTCGGGCGACAATGCAGCAGTCGCGGCTGTGATCCCTGACGCCTCTTTCAGCTTGTCGATGCCGAATGCCTTGGGGCTGGTCGCGGCCTTAAGGCTGCTGGAGATGTCGTTGACGCCCGCATCGTTCGCCGCGTCGTTCATCGCCTTGGAAAACTCGCGTGCCATGCCTTTGGCCTTGCCTGTGAACTCTCCGACGGTGCGGAAAAGTTGCGGCAGGTCCTTGGGACCGATCACGATGAGGGCAACAATGCCCACCACCATCATTTCACTCCAGCCGAGGCCAAACATGTGCGATTACCTTATTGGGGATCTTGAGACGGCGAATTAGACTTTGTCTTTTTCGTCAGCTGGGGTCACGTCTTTGGCGGATGCCATGTCGTCCGTGATTTCTTTGTCACCGTCGCTGACGCCGCGTTTGAAAGCTGTGATGCCTTTGCCGACTTCGCCCATCAGGCTGGATACTTTGCCACGGCCAAACAAGACCAAGACGACGACGGCGATCAAAAGGATGCCGGGGATACCGATGTTATTAAGCATGATGTTCTCCATGATGCGGACCATTGGCCGCGCGTAAATCTGTTATTCCCTGACAGATAGGGGGCATTGCGGCGTGATGGAAGTAGGAAACGACAGCATTAAACCCCTTTTTTGCAAGGCTCGCGATAAGGTTACGACAAAAACTTGTCAGTTGTCAGCTTTTTGGCAAAACTAGTACGGAACGAGAGGGAATCACTCATGCGTCGCGCCGACCGATTAATGTCACTTGTCCAAATCCTGCGCGATGGCGCGCTGCACCGTGCATCCGATCTGGCCGCCGCTGTCGATGTTAGCCTGCGCACGATCTACCGCGACATGGAAACGCTGGCCGCATCTGGCGTCCCGATCCAAGGCGAACGCGGTGTGGGCTATCATGTCACGGCAGCGATCACCCTGCCCCCGTTGAACCTGACAATCACCGAAGTCGAGGCGCTGCATTTGGGGCTCATGGCTGTGGCGGGCGGATCGGACGCGGAACTAGCAACAGCTGCGCGCGCGTTAACCCAAAAGATCGACGCGGTGATGCCCGAAGGCAGATCGCGTAGCCCTGCTCCGTTCAGTTTCGCGGTCTATCCCTTTGCGGATGCCGCCAAGGGATTCCAGCATCTGCCGCAAATCCGCCAAGCGATCCGCACCCGCCAAAAGCTGATGCTCACAATTGCGGGCCAAGATCGCACGGTGCGTCCGTTGCAGCTTGATTACTGGGGGCGGTTGTGGACCTGCGTGGTATGGTGCGAAACGACCAAAGCGTTCGCCGATCTGCGTGTCGATCAGATTGCGGCGCTGCGTGTGTTGCCGAGCCTGTTCATCGACGAGCCGCAAAAATCGCTGGCCGCATATTTGGCAAAACGCTGACGTTTGAGACGCCAAATTTTCTCAGAAATTTGTACGATTTTTCGAGAAAAATCGCGCCGCTACCAGCCCAAGGTTTTGCGCAACATGTTCAGCGCTACGAAGATCAGGAACACGCCGAACACCCGTTTCAGCGGCTTTGGGTCCATTTTATGCGCCAATGCGGCCCCCCAAGGTGCGGTGATCAAAGTCATCGCGATGACTAATCCAAAAGCCACGAAGTTCACCGCACCAAATGAAAATGGCGGCGTTGGGTACGCGGACATATCAGTCAGCAAAAATCCGATGACCGACGGCACCGCGATAATCACGCCAAAGCCAGCAGCCGTGGCCACCGCCCTGTGGATCGGCACACCGTAGAGCGACATCACAGGCACGCCAAAAGACCCGCCGCCGATGCCCATCAGCACCGATAGGAATCCGATCAGCGGCGACAATACGGCCCGCACAGGTCCGGTTGGCATCTGTGGGCCCAAACGCCAAGATGCGCGTCCAAAAGTCATGTAAGCACCGACAATTACTGCCAAAATGCCAAATATCAGTTGCAATGCACCGGACCGCAGCGACGTCGCGATGCTGACGCCGATGATCGCGCCGATCACAATGCCGGGCGCCCATGTTTTGAGAATGGCGACGTCAACCGCGCCCTTTTTATGATGCGACAAGCCAGAGCGCACCGAGGTCACGATGATCGTGGCCAGCGAGGTGCCGAGGCACATCTGCATCAACTGCGGGCTGTCATAGCCAAGCACCGAGAACGCATAGAAAAACGACGGCACAAGGACGATCCCGCCGCCCACGCCTAGCAATCCGGCAAGCACGCCCGCAAAGGCGCCAATGGCCAAGATCATGCCGATCATTGGCAGCAAAAGTGTGGCTTCGGGCATCAGGCGGCCTCTTGTGTGATGTATGAAAGGGCTTGCAGCAAAACGGCTTCGTCAGCGCCGTCGCGGTGTGTATTTTCGGACAAATGTCTGCGCCACATACGCGCACCGGGGCGGCCTTGGAACAGGCCGTGCATGTGGCGGGTGACTTGGTGCAGACGGCCACCGCGCGTCATGTGATCGACGATGTAAGGCACCATCAAATGCACGATATCTTCGGCAGTTTTAGTGCCGTCTTTGCCGTAAATCTGGGCGTCCGCATTTAGCAAAACATCCGCTGGCGCATGGTAGGCAGACCGTCCGATCATCACCCCGTCGAGGCCCGCATCAAGGAATGCTTTGGCTTGATCCAGCGACGTAATACCGCCGTTCACGGACAGATGAAGATGAGGGAACAAACCCTTCATTTCATGGACTAATTCATAATCCAAGGGCGGCACATCGCGGTTCTCTTTCGGGGACAGACCTTGCAACCACGCCTTGCGCGCATGGATGGTAAAGCGGTCTACGCCCGCCGCACTGACTTGGGACAGAAAGTCGGGCAAAATCACCTTTGGATCTTGGTCGTCCACGCCGATCCGGCACTTGACTGTGACGGGCAAATCGCTGGCCGATTGCATCGCCTTGACACAAGCGGCGACAGTGGCGGGCTGTTCCATTAGTATCGCACCAAACGACCCCGATTGCACACGATCAGACGGGCAACCGCAGTTCAGGTTTACTTCGTCGTAGCCATATTCTGCTGCAACTTCAGTCGCCTGCGCCAGTTGCGCCGGATCAGAGCCGCCGAGCTGCAATGCAACAGGATGTTCCGCGTCATGAAACCCGAGCAAGCGATCACGGTCGCCATGAATGATTGCAGGGGCCGTGACCATTTCGGTGTAAAGCAAGGTCTCGGACGACATCAGCCGGTGCATGTAACGGCAATGACGGTCCGTCCAATCCATCATCGGTGCGACGGAAAGCCTTGAGGCTGTTTCAAGATTATATTTCAATGACCTACGCCCCACTCTTCATCCAAAACGACGACGCAAAATTGTTGCTAATATCCGGTTTTTCGCGGATTTTTCGACGTTTCGAGATTCTATTTGCGACTAACTAGCAGGTCTAAACCTGCTCTGCACCCCCGCCTGATAGGTCTGTGCGGGGTTCATATGTGTTCGTGGGAAAGGTGCTGCGGGCATGTTGGTGCCCGCAGCACATTGTTTACTCAGCCAGTGTCACATCGCGGAAGTATGGCACGTTCAGCGACGACCGCCAGAAGCCGTCCACGTCGGGCGACATCATCATATAGTTGTAGCGGTGATACATCGGCAAGATGACGTGATCGTTCATCAAAACGCCTTCGGCTTCACGCATCGCGGCTAGCCCTTCGGCCTCGTCAGCGGTGGATTTTGCAGCGGACACGGCGCTCGCGAAATCATCGCTTTTCCATGCGGCCAGATTGTTCGGGCTATCGGGCAAGAACACGTCGAGGAAGGTCATCGGGTGCGGGTAATCCGCGCCCCAGCCCATCTGTGCGATTTGGTATTCGACCTGCTGCACTTCGGGGTAATAGACCTGCCATTCGGTTGCGCGGATTTGCACGTCGATGTTCAGGTTTTCCTTCCACATCTGCTGGATCGCTTCGAGCAGTTTTTCGATTGGCGGTGATGTGTAGGTCACGAACACGGTTTCGGGGAAGCCTTCGCCGTTCGGATAGCCCGCTTCGGCGAGCAAAGCTGCCGCCGCTTCGGGTTGGGCGTCTGCGTCGAGACCGTAGGTATCAATGCCGTCGCGGAAATCTTCGCCGTTCAGTGTCAGACCGTAAGGCACAAGGCCGATCGCAGGCTGGTCCGCAGATTGCAAAACGAAGTCCACGATGTCTTGGCGGTCAATTGCCATCGACAACGCTTGGCGCACGCGCACGTCGTCCAGCGGTGCTTGGGCCGGGTTGAAGAATGCGTAGGTCGTCCCGAGCGCCGGCACGATCATGAAGGCATCGCTTTCAGCCATGAGACGCGGGATTTCGGGTGCTGGAACAGCTTCGATCCCGTCAACCTGACCGGATTCCATCGCAGTTAACGCGGTGGCTTGGTCGGGGATCAGGCGGAACGTCAATGTGTCCAGCGACACGTCGTCAGCTTGGAAATATGCGTCGTTCTTGGCGAACACCACGGATTCACCAAAGTTGAATTCGGTTACTTTGAACGGGCCGTTGCCGATGAAGGTTTCGGGATTGCGGGTCCAGCCTTCGGGGTCGACTTCGACCACATCCTGACGCACGGGGAACCAGTTGGTGTAGGTCAGCAGTTGCATCATGTAGGGAATGCGGTTCGTCAGCGTAAAGGTCAGCGTCTTGTCGTCGGGCGCAGAGATCGCCACGTCGCCCTCGCCGTCAGCTGCATAATGTGCCTCGGCCCCGTCGATCAGGTAGAACATCGCAGGATTTTTCGCGCCGGCCGCCGGATCAAGGACGCGCATCCATGCGTAGACGAAATCTTGGGCAGTGACAGGCTGGCCGTCGGACCAGTTGGCGTCGCGCAGGGTGAATGTGTAGGTTAAACCGTCTTCTGAGACCTCCCAGCTTTCGGCCATTGCCCCTTCGATTTCGCCGCCTTCGGTAAAGCGCACGAGACCTTCAAAGGTATTACCGATGATCGGTGCTGCAAAGGTTTCCGACGTCAGGCCGGGGTCGTAGGTGGCGGATTCATTGTTGACCACATAGGTCAGATCGCCAGCCGCAAAGGCAGGTGCTGCAATCAGCGCTGCAAGGGCCGTGGACATGAAAAGGTTACGCATTTTCTTGCTCCTGTTGGGTGTTGGACATGCTGCCATGCAGCGGGTGGTGGCAGGCGACGGCGTGTCCGTCGTCCTGAGTAATGAGATCGGGTTCACTTTGCGCACACAGCGCGGTCGCATAAGGACAGCGGGTGCGGAAACGGCAGCCAGACGGCAGATCCAGCGGGCTGGGGACTTCGCCAGTTTCAAACGGATCATCGCGGCGCGCGGCGGGGTCCGGAACGGGAATCGCCGACCACAGCAGTTCGGTGTAAGGGTGGCGCGGCGCAGTGTGCAGGGCTTCGGATGGTGCGATTTCAACCAATTTTCCGAGGTACATCACGCCGATCCGGTCCGCGATATGGCGCAGCATCGACAGATCGTGCGTGATAAACAGATAGGCCAAACCCGTGTCGCGTTTCAGCTCTGACAGCATATTCACAATCTGGGCTTGGATCGACACATCCAAGGCGCTGATCGGCTCGTCGCAGACCACAAGTTCGGGTTCCAACGCGATGGCGCGGGCAATGCCGACGCGCTGGCGTTGACCGCCGGAAAACGAATGCGGAAACCGGTCGGCGGCGTCCGCACCTAAACCTACATTGTCGAGCAATTCAGCCACCCGCGCCCGTCGCGTCTCAGCGGTGCCGATCCCCATAATCTCAAGCGGTTCGGCCACAAGTTCGCCCACGGTCATCCGCCCATTCAGCGCAGCCACGGGGTCTTGAAAGATCATCTGCACCTTTTTGCGGTGCGGTTTCAGCGCCTTTTCGTTCAGCGTAGTGATATCGACGCCGTCCAGCACAATCCGCCCGCCAGTTGGGCGATAAAGCCGCATCAAAGCACGCGCGAGCGTGGATTTACCACAGCCGCTTTCCCCCACGAGCCCCAAGGTTTCACCGTGCTGGATCGTTAGACTGACACCATCGACGGCTTTCAACAGGCCTTGCCGCGTTTGGAAGTGCATTTCCAGATTTTCGAGGGCGAGCAATGGCTGGGTCATGAGGGGGTCTCGAATATCTGGGCGGGGGCTGTGGCATCGGCGCGCCAGCAGCGGGCGCGTTGGCCTGCCTGTAGGGCTGGATTACCCGTGGCATCGAACATCGGTGGCGGTGTTTCGCAGATACGCATGGCTTGCGGACAGCGCGGCGCAAACGGGCAACCGGGTGGCGGTGTGCGCATGTCCGGCGGGCTGCCGCGCACGGGTGATAATGGCCGTCCCGCCTGTCGTGGATCGGGGATCGCGGCGAGCAATCCGCGCGTGTAGGGATGGCACGGTGCGGCGAACAGATCAGCGACCAGCGCCTCTTCCATCACCTGACCGCCATACAGCACCATCACGCGGTCAGCGGTTTCCGCAATCACGCCAAGATCATGTGTCACAAGGATAATGGCCATGCCGAGCCTGTCGCGCAATTCTTTCAGCAGTGCCAAAATCTGACGCTGGATTGTGACGTCGAGAGCTGTTGTCGGCTCGTCTGCGATCAGGATATCGGGATCACACGCGAGCGCGATTGCGATCATCACCCGTTGACGCATCCCGCCGGAAAACTCGTGCGGGTAGCTGTCGATGCGGGTTCGCGCGGACGGGATACGCACCAGTTCGAACAATTCGACCGCGCGGTCACGGGCCGCTTTTCTGCTGATCTTGCGGTGCTGCAGCAGCACTTCGACGATCTGGCGGCCAACGGTCATCGTCGGGTTCAGCGCAGACATCGGGTCTTGGAAAACAACGCCGATCTTTTCGCCGCGCACCGCCGTTAATTGCCGTTCCGACAGTTGCAACAGATCGCGCCCGTCGAATTCCGCCACGCCAGAGGTGATATGACCGCCGCGCTTTAGCAGTTTCAGGATGCTCATGCAGGTGACGGATTTGCCCGACCCGCTTTCACCGACAAGCCCTAGGATTTCGCCCCGCTGCAAGGTCAGATCAATGCCGCGCACGGCTTGCACGGTGCCACGGTCGGTGCGGTATTCGGTGCGCAGATCACGCAAGGACAACACAGGTGCGGTCATGATGACAACCTCGGGTCCAATGCATCGCGCAGCCCGTCGCCCAAGAAATTGAACGCCAGCATCGTGAGGCTGATCGCCACGGCGGGGAAGAATAATTGGTGCGGATAGGCGCGCAGGGTTTCAACGGCTTCGGAGGTCAGCGTGCCCCAACTGGCTTGTGGTGGTGTCACGCCAAGGCCGATAAAGCTCATGAAACTCTCGATGAAAATAGCAGATGGGATCAGCATGGTCAGCGTCACAAGGATCGGACCAAAGGCATTCGGCAGCAGGTGTTGAAACAGAATTCGCGAGGTCGAGGCGCCCATGGTCCGCGCCGCAGCCACGTAATCCTGACTTTTCAACGTCAGGATTTGTCCGCGCACAACACGCGCCATATCAACCCAGTAGACCGTGCCGATTGCCAGCACGACGGAAAGCAATCCGGACTGCAAAACCACCATCATCAAGATCACGTAAAGCGTGAGCGGGATGGTCGCCACGATCTCGACAAAGCGCATCATCACGGCGTCAACGCGACCACCTATTAGGCCCGCAACACCGCCATAGATCACGCCAATCACGAAGTTCGCAAGCACGGCTGCGGCAGCGACAAGCAGTGAAATCCGCGCCCCGTACATTTGGCGCACCAGCACGTCGCGGCCCAACTGATCGGTGCCAAAGGGGTTGCGATTGTTCATGGCTAACCCGCCTGCTTGGGCCACTTTGCCGTCGATTGTCAGAACCGCAGGCCGCTGACTGTAGTCCAAGACGACCTCGCGGTCGTCGATGACCCAAGTGCTTTGACGGTTTATCATATCGCGGTCATCTGGGCGCAAAAGTGCGGTCAGGCCGCCTTTTTCGCTCACTTCGTACAGGTTCAGGTTGCTGGTGTTCACATGCACCAGCGTGTTGTCTGTGACCGTGTAAGGTCGATAGGTTGGCGGCAGATTGGACAGTTCTAGGTTCTGCTCGAAATAGCTGTAGGGCGACATCATCGGGCCGAAAATCGCGGCGAATATCAGCAACACAATAAACACCAGTCCCGCCATGGCAGGCCGATGCCGGAACAAACGCCCGCGCACACCAGCCCAGAAACCACGGGTGGCAGTTGATACAATCGGATCGCCAAGCTGCCCCGTTTGGGGATCAAGCGGCAACCACATTTCGGGTGCAATCGGAGGACGGGTCATTTGCGGTCTCCGTAAGAAATGCGCGGATCGAGCCAGAGATACAGCAGATCAACGATCAGAATCATCAGCATCAGAAAAGCCGCATAAAAGATCGTGATGCCCATGATAGCGGTGTAGTCGCGGTTGGTGATCGACTGCACAAAATGCCGCCCGATCCCCGGAAGCGCGAAAATCTGTTCGATCACAAAACTGCCCGTCAAAAGGTTGGCCACGACAGGCCCCAGCACGGTCACAACCGGGATCAGAGAATTGCGCAAACCGTGGCGCAGCATGACGGTATGGGCCGGAAGCCCCTTGGCGCGGGCGGTCATGATGTAGTCTTGACCCATGGTTTCCAGCAGGCTGGAGCGCGTTAGACGTGCCACAAATGACATCCAGAACCCCGACAATGCAAACACCGGCAGAATATATCCGCGCCAGTCATCCAGCCCAAACGCAGGCGTCCAGCCGAGCCGTAGCGCAAAAATATACAGCGCCACCGTGGCGATCACATAAGACGGGACCGCGATGCCGAGGCTTGCGATGAACATTGCCGCCGTATCAGGCCAACGCCCGCGATTAAGTGCTGCGACGATCCCCGCAGGCACGCCAAACGCCACCACGCAGATGATCGCCAGCAGCCCTGTTTGCGCCGTCACAGCCAGCCCGTCGGCGATCATGCTGTTCACGCTCACGCCCGGATATTTGAACGACGGCCCCAGATCGAGCGTCAGCACACCGCCAAGATAATTCAGGTATTGTCGCCAGATCGGCTGGTCGAGACCGAACTTCGCGTTCAGGGCAGCTTCGATTTCGGGGGCGAGCATTTTTTCGGACACAAATGGTCCGCCCGGCACAGCGTGCATCAGCGCAAACGTCAGCGTAATCACCGCCAATAGCGTCACGAGCATCATTGCGACCCGCTGCACCAACCAGCCAATCGGAAGGCGGCTTGCGCTGCTCATGACGGTTGCTCTGCTGCGATATTGGGTCGGCTTTGAAATGTGGGGCCGTTGCCGAGCCAGAACAAAACCGCGTCTTCATCGTGTGGGTTCACGGCCTGATGCCGTAGATCGGACCGGAAATGCAGCGTGTCACCGACGCCTAGATCATAGACCTGTCCGTCGATGGTGAACTGCACGCGCCCTGCCCTGACTTCGACGAATTCTTCGCCAAAGTGCTGATCGGTTTCGGTGGTAAAGCCCGCAGGCAATGTAATCAGAAACGCCGAAAACGATGCGCCGACGAATTCGCCGTGCAGGCGTTCGTAGGTCATGCCGCCTTCGCGGACCCAGATCGTGTCGCGGTCTTTGGCGCGGGTGGTCAGGCCTCGGGCGTTCGGGATCGGAATGAAATGCCCCAAGTCTAGGGATAATGCCGCGGCCAAACGGTTCAGCGATCCCAGCGACGGCGTTGCAATATCGCGTTCGATCTGGCTCAGATATCCCACAGACAGATTTGCGCGGGTGCTGAGGTCTTGCAGCGTATAATTGCGAGAGCGCCGCGCCGCCCGCAAAAGCGCACCCACTGCCGGGCGTTCTGCATCTAACTTGAAATTGGCTTCAGGGGACACGCGGCTAGCTCCTGTATGACACAGGATCAGTCTATCTAAAAAATTTAGATATTTGCAATAAGTTTTATATTCGCCCCTGAAACGCTACGGACGCGGACGTCGCTTGCCCATCAGATGCCCAAAATTGTCGCGTTAATCCCCTGCTGCGTGCGCTTGGGAAAGATCGTCGAGCCAGAAGATGACGCTTGGCGATTCTTGGGCGAGGTTCAATTCTTGGTTTATCGCGTCGACCGCCCTGTCCGCGAGGCGTGTCAGGTATAAATTCCCTTCGCTAAAGATTGCTGCGATGCGGCGGCCGTGGCCTGCCTTGCGGCATGGTTTGCTCCTGACCGGCGCGGGTAAACTCGCTTTGGGTTAGCATACCGTGAAACCATGTGCAGGAAACTGCGGCTGTGATTTTTAGCCATGTCTCGTCAGGCTTAGTCGTCTAGATCACCCTCATCGGGCGTGGTGTTCAGGTAGATGCGCCCGATTGCCTTCACAAATGGCAGATTGCAAAAGACCACGATGCCAGCCGCGATGAGCAACCTGTTAACTATGCTGACAGGCATTGGATCAACGTCGTCCGCATAGAGCGCTATGACCACGGTGATCACCACAAACCAGATGATCAGCGCGCGCAGGTGACGCAGGACGCCTTGTTTTGACATTGCCGGCACGTTGCGCCCTCGCATGTTGATCTGTGCCGCCCATTAGTCAGCGGTGAGAGTAATCTGCAAGCCCTTCTCAAGCAGAGGCCCGCTGTGCGGACCTCTTGAAGAAGATGAAATACAGCACCGGTGCCGCGATCAAGGTCAGGACAGACGCAAACGCCAAGCCACCCATGATCGTGACCGCCATCGACTGGAAGAACGCATCGCTGATCAGGGGCAACATGCCAAGGATCGTGGTCGCCGCGGCTAAAAAGACGGGCCGCAGACGTGACGTTGACGCATTCACAATCGCATCGACGAGCGGCAGGTCCGGTTGTGCGGCCCGCGTGAGGTCGATTTCCTCGATCAGCACGATCCCGTTTTTGATCAACATCCCCGATAGCGACAACAGGCCAAGCAACGCCGTAAAGGTGAATGGCAAGCCAGAGCCGAGCAACCCGAGGCTGACCCCGTTGACCGCCATCGGCACCAAGAGCCAGATGATAATCGGCTGACGTAGCGCGTTGAACAGCAGCACAGAAATCAGCACCATCACGATAATACTGAACGGCAGTTGGCCAGCAAGCGAGGCTTGGGCGTCGGTCGAGCTTTCAAGTTCGCCGCCCCATTCCATGGAATATCCGTTCGGGATGTCCATATCTTCGATGGTTTGGCGCACCTCAAGCAGCACTTCTGATGCGGTCATGTCGCGTGGGATATCGGCCCCGACAGTAATCACATCCGCACGATCCCGCCGCAACAGCAGCGTGTCCTGTGGTTCAAAGACGAAACCGTCGGTGATTTGTTCCAGCGAGACAAAACCGCCGCCGCTGTCCGAATAAATCACGTGATCGGTCAGCGCCAGATCAGCGTCGCGGGGGGCGCGGACGGTGATCGGAATTTGACGGTCCCCCTCGCGGAAGGTGCCTGACGCCAGCCCTTCGATTGCGAATTGCAATGTGTGGGTGATGTCGGACCGCGAGATACCAGCATCCTGTGCGCGGTCTTCGGAATAGATCGGGCGCAGTACAAGTTCGCGTTCACGCCAGTCTTGGCGCGGGGTCAGGATGTTGTCGGACGCCGCACTGAGCCTTGCTATCGCTTCGTCCGCGAGATCGCGCAGGACCTCGTGGTCTTTGCCGGAAAAGCGGACTTCGATAGGTGCGCCACCGCCGGGGCCAAAGGCCAGACGTTTGACACGGAATTCACCTTGCGGCACGGCGTTCAGCGCATAAGCTTCGAGCGCGTTCATCTCGTCTTCGATCACGTCAAGCGAGCTGACGCGCACGATCAAATGCCCATAGCCCGGATTTGGATCTTCGCTGTTGTAGGTCAACATAAAGCGGGATGCGCCCTGCCCGATGAAGGCAGTCGTGGTTGTGACTTCTTCACGCTCGGACAGCCAGCTTTCCAGCACCTGCATATCGTCAGAGGTCTGGTGGATCGATGCGCCCTGCGGCAGTTTGTAATGGACAAAGTACAGCGGCGTGTTGCTGTCCGGAAAGAACTGCTGCTTGATCTGGCCGAACATCATAAAGCAAACCGCAGTCGTCGCGATCAAGGCGGCCACAACCGCCCAGCGCAGTTTGATGCACGCTCGCAAGACGGCAGCATAGGCACGGAACAACCCACCGTCATAGCCGCCGCTGTGTGATCCGTCGCCTTGTTTGAACAGAAAATGTCCCAAAAGCGGTGTGGCAGTGATCGCCAGCACCCACGACAGAAGCAGCGAAATCGCGATCACGGCGAACAACGAGAACAAGAATTCGCCCGTCGCATCAGGGCTGAGGCCGATACCGGCAAAGGCCATGATCCCGATAACCGTGGCACCGAGCAGCGGGATTTGCGTTTTGCTGGCGGCTTCAGTGGCGGCATCGCGTGAATTGCGTCCGCCTTGCATGGAAATCTGCATGCCTTCGGCCACAACAATCGCATTATCGACGAGCATCCCCATCGCGATAATCAAGGCACCCAGCGAAATCCGCTCCATCTCGATAGAGCCCAGCGCCATGACGAACAGCGTGCCCAGAACGGTCAGAAACAGCGTCGAGCCCACGACGATTGACGCACGCCAGCCCATGAAGACCGCAAGCACGACAACAACGATGATCACAGACATCGCGAGGTTCACCAGAAATGCGTTAGAGGCTTCTTCGACAACGGTGTGTTGCTGATAGATCGGCTCGATTGAGATACCCAACGGGATATCCATGCGCAGTGTATTGAGGTGCGCATCGACGCGTTTACCGACTTCAACGATGTTTTCGGTGGCAATGCCAGCGACGCCAAGCGTGAAAGCTTCGGTGCCGTTGTGCCGCACGATCAGGTTCGGGTTTGCTTCGCGGCCACGGTAGACGTCTGCGAAGTTCGACAGGTTCACGACTTCGCCGCCGACGCCAATGGACAGGGCAGCGATTTCGGACACGCTATCGGACCCATAAGGGCGTTGCACGATTGTGCGCCCCGCGGTCGACTGGATTTCACCGCCGTCGACCATTTCGTTCGCACCGGAGATAGCGCCTTGGATAGCTGCGGGCGGGATACCCATGTTGTTGATTAACGCAAGATCGGGTTCGATATAGATCACTTCGTTCGGCACACCCGACAAGGCCACATCAGACACACCGTCCACACGCAGCAGTTCGCGGCGCAGGTACGTCGAGAGCTCATTGATCTCGGCGTCAGAATATCCGGGCGCTGTGACGGCATAGTACATGCCATAGACGTCACCAAAGTTATCATTCACAAACGGCTCGGACGTCCCGCTGGGCATTTGTGCGTCGCCCACACGGTCGCGCAAGCTCGTCCAAATCTCTGGCAGCTCGGTCCCGTCGTATTGGTCCCGCATGTTGACGGTGATCCATGACAATCCGGGCTGGTTCATGGTCTGGATATCTTTGACCTCGCCCATCTTTTGAATCTCGGATTCAATCGGCTCGGAGACTTCAAGAGCGACCTCTTCCGCTGAAGCGCCCGGGTATTGTGTCACGATGATCGCGGTCTTGATGGTGAAGGCGGGATCTTCGAGGCGGCCCAGCGCGTTGAAGCCCCATAAGCCCCCCAAGAGGCAAATCAGCATGACGATCCAAGTATAGATCGGGCGGTCGATTGAAACGCGAGCGATATCCATGGTCAGTCTCAGTCCCCGAAGCCGGTAAAGCGGCGCACTGTTTCGCCATCGGTCAACCGACTTGCGCCAATCACGACGATCTGTTGACCGGGCTCTAGCCCTGCTGTGATCTCGACCTCACCGCTGTTAGAGGGTTGGACCTCTACGGCGGTTTTTTGAACCGTGCCTTGATGCTCGTCCGTGGCTGTGTAAACCATAACGCTGGTTGTGTTGTCGTTTTCAATCACTACGGCAGAGGCAGGCACTTCGATATGCGCGACACCGATGTCTACCAGCGCCGTCACCTTAGCGGATGAGCCTGGAAGAACATCCAAGCCTTCCTGTGGGTCCATCCCCAGTGTGATGGTGTAGGTTTGGCCAACTTGCTCTGTCTCGGCGTTGTATTCTCTGATCTCTAGCGGATACAGTTTTTCGCCAAACGGGAATTCAGCCATGAACGTGGGGTCGATGTATTGCCCCGCGCGTTGGAACAGCTGTTCAGGCACGTCGATCTCGATCCGCAGGTCAGACATATCGAGCAGGCGCACAACAGGCGTACCCGCAGCAACGGTCGAAAAGTTCGGTTCAAGACGCGCGGCGACAATCGCGTCGAATGGCGCGTGCAGCGTGGCATTGGTCAGCTCGCGTTCCGCATTTCTGACAGCAATCTCACTGAGCTCCAGTTGTGTCTGCGCGTCCAGCAAGTTGCTTTCGGCGACAGAGCTACCAAGAAGCTGCTGAAACCGGCTGGCAGTCCGCGCGGCTTGGGTTTGCTGCGCGGTGGCTTCTTCGAGCGCCAATTCGAACGGTTGCTGGTCCATCATGGCGACCATGTCCCCCGCAGACATAAACGCGCCCTCTTCTACCGGAAGCTCGACAATCTGCCCGCCGACTTGGAACGCGAGGTCTAGGGTTTCGCGTGCCACGACACGGCCAAAGAAAACGCGGCGCTCTTCGCCACTACCCGACGTGACCGCTTCGATCTTAACAATCGGGGTCTGTGCCTGTGCAGCGAGCGGCATCACGGCCATAGACATGAGCGTGGCAATCCTGATCAGCTTTGTCACCGGCATCTCCTTAATTCGAATCCAGATATACGATGGACCTGACTAGCGCCCGCCTCTGCTAAAGTTCAAGCCTTACGCAACGGCTTTGCTTGCACGCCCTTATCGTTGCCGCCGTTTAAGTGCGCAAAAGTGGCGATCTTGTGGTCTACGCCCCCCCCCGCCATTTCGCCTGCTCACATTTTTTCCAAAACCTGCGACGGAAACAGAACGGCCCCAAGTATAACCACTGATCCCGAGACAAATGGGGTCACATAGAAACATGAGGCAACAATGATCACTTCATTCTCCAAAAACCTGACACTTGGCATCACACTGGCCGCTGTTCTTTTCCCACTGGCAGCATCCGCACAAGACGGCCAACGTCCCGCGCCACCGACCGCTGAAATCGCAGCCGCACTTGGTGTGAGCGAAGCCACATTGGCCACGTGCATGCCCCGCCCTGAAAGAGGCGAACGCCCTGCCAATGGTGAACGCCCAGCCGAAGGCACACGCCCAGCGCGTCCGGACGCCGCAGCGATTGCCACATGCCTGCAAGCGGAAAACCCAAGCCTGACCGAGCAGACTGTCGCTGACACGCTGAAGTCTTTCGCACCAGAACGGCCTTCGCGCTAATCACTAGCGCGGGGTTCTGCCCCGCGCCCCACACCAGAGCCAAAGGCGCAGACGATGTCCCCTACACCAAACACTCCTTTCAAACTGAGCAGACGGCACGTGTTGCTTGGTTTGACCGCGAGCACGATCCTGTCCGCCTGCGTCGAGACCTCTGACGAATTGATCACGCTGCAATCGACCCGCGAGAAAACCGATCCCCTAGGCAGTCTACGGTTTTCCGCAAATGCAGACGCGACCACATGGGCGCGGCACCTTGATGTGTCGCGCCTCATAAACAAACCCCAGATATTGGCCCTATCGGGTGGCGGTGAAGACGGCGCGTTTGGCGCAGGTGCGTTGGCAGGTTGGTCCCAAACAGGCAACAGGCCGGATTTTGACATTGTGACGGGTGTCTCTACAGGCGCGTTGATCGCACCAATGGCTTTTGTCGGCGCAGAGGGTGACAATGCGTTGCTGCATATGTTTCTCGATAACGGTGCTGACGATATCATGCGGTTCCGCTGGCTATCAGCTGCGACCAGTGACGGGATATACGACACCACCCCACTGGCCGAGTTGATCGCGCTTTATACCCCTGACAGCTTCCTTGAGGCCGTCGCCGCAAAGCATGACGCAGGCGGTAGGTTGTTCGTGGTCACAGCGAACCTCAGCACATCGGACGCAGTCGTGTGGAACATGGGCGCAATCGCCAAGTCCAAGCAATACGATCTGTTTCGCACCGTGATCCGCGCGTCAGGCGCATTGCCCGGTATGTTCTCGCCTGTGAAAATTAACTTTTCTGCGGATGGTTTGGACTTTGCCGAGACCCACGTTGATGGTGGCGTTCAGATGCAAGTTCTTGCCACACCACCCGCCGCCTTTGCGGTTCAGTCTGATGCAGCACGCGGTGGCAGCGCCTATGTGATCGTGAACAATACGCTTGATCCCGCCCCGCAAGTCAGTTCCGGCACCGTACTGGGCATATCCCAACAAGCGATGACGGCGATGGTCCGGTCCAGTGCCGCGTCCTCTATCAACACTGCACGTCTGCTGGCCCATGAACACGGTCTTAACTTTGCAGTTACCAGTGTGAGCCCCGACAGTGGTGTGGTCTATGACCCCAGTGACCGCTTCTCACCGACCTATATGGCTGCACTCTATGAACACGGGTTTGAACGCGCAGCATCAGGCGCATTGTGGGAGGCGTAGTCCTACGCCCCCACAGCATCATCACGGCAAAGGAATAAACTCGTCGCGATCATCCACGGGCAGCTCAAAGCGTCCCTCGCCCCACCGTCCCGCACGCCAGTCTTCCTTGGCCGCGGCGATCTTGTCCCTGCTTGACGCAACAAAGTTCCACCACACATGGCGCGGCCCGTTCAATGTAGCACCGCCCAGCGCCATCATCCGCGCACCTTGCGGGCCTGCGGCGACGGTGATCTTGTCACCGGGCCGGAACACCATCATCTGACCTGCCGTGAAGTCTTGGCCCGCGATCGTCACTGAGCCCTGCGTAATATAAAGCCCGCGATCCTCGTGATCGTCTGGCAAGGGCATCCGCGCACCTGCGTCCAGCACCACGTCCAGATAGAACGTTTCCGAGAACATGGTCGCCGGAGCCGTTTCACCAAAGGCCGTGCCAAGGATCAGTTTTGCGTTGATACCTTCCGCTTCGATCTCGGGCAGTGCCTCTTTGCCGTGGTGTTCAAAAATCGGGTCCATGTCTTCGTGGTCTTCGGGCAATGCCAACCACGTCTGGATACCAAACAAGGAATGCGGCCCGCTGCGCCCTTGTTCCGATGTACGTTCCGAATGCGTCACACCTTTGCCCGCCACCATCCAGTTCAACGCACCGGGGCGAATGATCTGATCGGTGCCGATGCTATCGCGGTGATGAAAATCGCCCTGATACAGATACGTCACCGTCCCAAGCCCAATATGCGGATGCGGGCGCACGTCGATACCCTGCCCTGTCAGAAACTCGGCAGGTCCGGCCTGATCAAAGAAAATGAAGGGTCCGACCATTTGCCGTTTCGGTGCAGGCAAGGCGCGTTTGACTTCAAATCCACCGATGTCACGTGCACGCGGAATAATGACTGTTTCGATTGCATCGACGCCGATCTCGTCGGGGCAGCCGGGGGCCAGTGTAGGGTTCCAACTCATCGCAATCTCCTTTCAGGTTAGGCCGATTGTGCCGCATCGCCCCCATAGCTGTAAACGAAAAGCAGGTCTGCATCGACGAACATTGTCTTCGCGCAACCATAGCTTGATTATCGATCCCGACACCAAGTATGCTAGTATACAACATTCAGATAGACGCAGACAGGACACCCCAGATATGAAGCAAACTTGGCGCTGGTTCGGACCGCATGACACGATCTCAACGGCCGATATGCGCCAATGTGGCGTCGAAGGCGTCGTGTCCGCGCTGCACCATATCCAACCGGGTGCCGTGTGGTCGCAAAACGAGATCAAGAAACGGCAAGCGCAGATCAGCACCCTACCCGACGGGACGCCATCGGGGCTTGCGTGGGATGTAGTCGAGAGCTTGCCAGTCTCAGAGACGATCAAGACCAAAGGGCCGGATTACACCACCCATATCGCCAACTACATTGAAAGCCTGCGCAATCTGGCGGCCTGCGGGATCGAAGTGCTTTGCTACAACTTTATGCCGATTTTGGATTGGACGCGTACCGACCTGCACCGAGCGATGGATCATGGCGGCACGGCTATGTCGTTTAATCTGATCGATTTTGTTGCTTTTGATGTTCATATTTTAGAGCGCGGCGCTGCGTCTGATGACTACAGCACTGACACACTTGCCCAAGCTGCCGAACGGTTCGCGGGTTTGGATACGGCTGCGCGCAAGCAATTACAGAACAACATCATCGCAGGGCTGCCCGGTGCCAATGATGCGTGGAGCTTGCAAGAGGTCCGCGACAACCTAGCCACTTACGCCGATATCGACGCGGCAAAGCTATTCAGCAACATGATCGACTTTTTGGCGCAGGTCGCCCCCGTCGCCCAAGAGGTAGGTATCCGGATGTGTTGCCACCCTGACGATCCGCCCTTTCCGCTGCTTGGCCTACCACGGATCATGTCCACCCAAGCCGATTACACGCGGTTGATCGCTGACGTTGATCTGGACGCAAACGGCATCACGTTCTGCACCGGATCGCTGGGCGTTGATCCTGATTTTGACGGGCCGCAGTTTATCCGCGACCTTGGGCACCGCATCCACTTTGCCCATTTGCGCAATACCAAGCGCGAGATGCCGCATGACGGCAAGCGTACCAGTTTCCACGAAGCCCCGCATCTTGGCGGTGACACCAATATGGTCGCAGTGATGCGAGCCCTACTGGATGAAGAAGCCAAGCGTCGTGCATCAGGTCGCACAGATCACAGCATCCCGATGCGCCCCGATCATGGGCAGAACATACTGGACGACCTCACACGCGACAGCATGCCGGGCTACCCGCTGATTGGGCGTATGCGCGGGCTAGCGGAATTGCGCGGCATTATGGCGGCGCTATTGGATGCGTGACGGCACCTGCCGGAAAACACGGGGATTGCTCTGCTGAAAAGCGCTGGCGCTGATTTCTGCGCGGTGCCTGCAAAGCAGTCTTTCCTTCACGCGGGCGCTATCTTAACATCAGTGCCAGCACATAGCGCAGACATAACAGGAGTTCGCACGATGACCGATTTTCCAGTGATTGAAACAGGCGAAAACGTCACACGCCAAGTGCTTGCGGACCATCCCGATCTGATGCTTGTGGCATTTGGTTTTGGCAAAACGGGCGCAGAAGGCGCGTTGCATAACCACCCGCACGTCCAATCTACATTCGTCGAAAGCGGCCGGTTCCGGTTCACTATTGATGGCGTCGTGTCCGAAGTCGGCCCGGGCGATACATTGATCGTCCCGTCCAACGCGGTGCACGGCTGTGTTTGCCTAGAGCCCGGCCGCTTGGTGGATTGTTTCACCCCGCGCCGCGACGATTTTCTCTGATCCAATCACAAACGAAACCGCCCCAAAATCCGGTTGGACCTTGGGGCGGATCACGATGACAAAAGTTCTTGCGACTTAGCTGAACAGCATGCCGCCGTTGATGTCGATGTTCGTGCCCGTCATGAACGCGCTGTCATCACATGCAAGGAACAAAACCAAGTTCGCAATGTCGTCTGGCAGACCCTGACGGCGCACTGGTGCAGATGCTTCCAGACCGCGACGCGCAGCGTCTGGTGTGTGTACGTTGTGGAAATCTGTGTCGATCATACCCGGACAGATCGCATTCACGCGTATTTTTGGACCCAATTCTTTGGCCAAACCACGTGTCATTGTCATCACTGCACCTTTGGACGATGCATAAGCCACGGAACCCGGTCCGCCGCCGTCACGACCAGCTTGGCTGGCAAGGTTCACGATTGTGCTGTTGTCGGACATATGCGGCAAGCACGCTTTGATCATCAAGAAGATGCTTTTCAGGTTCAAGTCCATGACCGCATCCCAGTGAGACACTTCCATTTCCGCGAATGTTTTACGCGCGATCAGGCCGCCTGTGTTGTTGACCAACACGTCTACGCCGCCAAATTCCGCAACAGTCTTTTCAACCAGCGCATTCACGCCCGCCTCGGATGACAGATCGCCTTGCAAAGCGAATGCTTTACCGCCAGCGGCAGTGATCTCTGCAACAGCTTCATCAGCGCCCTTGCTGGACGAGAAGTAGTTGATTGCGACGTTTGCGCCTTGAGCTGCCAGCATTTTAACGCAAGCCAGACCAATATCGCGTCCGCCGCCAGTGACGATCACTGTTTTACCTTCGAGTTTCATAAATCGTTTCCTTCTTTGTGTATTTACGTATCGCGCAGGCTACCGGCCCACGTCGAATGTCTTTGGCACGACGACCCGAAAGCTGCGGTCGTCGGAATCTGTGAAGTAGAGATCGCAGTCGTAACCTTGATCATCTAAAAAGCTGAAAATCCGCTTAGGGTCTTTCAACGAATAAGGCACGAGCAATGTCGCGATCCGGTGCCGAATGGCCTTTGGGAATGTGGCATGCAGGCACGTGCTGACGGGTAGCCCTTCGATCTCGGAGGGGTCCACGTCTGGAAATCCGGTTTCTTGCGTCAATGCAGCTGCCCCCGCTTCGGACCATAGAAACTGCCCGTAGAACCCGGCCTTTTCGCCTGTGTAGCGGAACGTCGCATCGCCCAAGTGCATCGGCGCGTTGGCGTGCAGCAGCCAGTCGATTTCAACGGGTTCGGACGCATCAATGCTATCGACCATCACAAAGTAGCTGTCATTCACGAAATAGACGTCGCGTTTCACGGATGTGACTTCGGGTGACAGCGATTGATACGCCTCGGTCGCATCCCCTTGAATATACACGTGATCTTCGCGTTGTTCGCATTCAGTGATCTGGCCCTTGGACCGCATCGCCTGCACTTTGTCTTTGCCCGCGTATTGGCCTTTGCCATTGATCAGGATCGCGTTTTTCGACAGTGTCTGACGCCGCCAGTTCTGGTGCATCGTCGAGTTAAACGCGACGTAGTGGCCAGACTGAATGGCCAGATCTTCGCCAAAGCCCGCCAGACAGAACGCGTTCTGGTCGCCGTGGCTGTGACTGATTGATCCGTAAGGCGACGATTTCATCACGAATTGGATATGCTCGTCAGGGTCTTGCATCTTGTGCTGGATCGCGACCCAGCCGATGCCTTTGAACCAGCGCAACTGATCGTCGGCGGCAGGTGGCACCGCCTCGATGATCGGGAAATCGGTCTGGTAGGCCATCTCGTCAAAGTTAAAGTCCCACCAGCCCCAATTATAGAACAGCTTTTCGGTGCCCGGATTGGTGCGTTTGATCTCGTCGTAGTACCATTGATACGCGCCGTTGCCCGTCACACCTGCATACTGGCGCAGGTTAAAGCCGATCTTGACCGCAGGCAGATCGCCCATGGTGCTGTCGTCGCCAAAAGTGGCGCGGCGCGTGTCTGGCGATTTGGTATAAAGCGGGAAGTCTCCGGTTTTCTGGAAGAATGGCCGCTGGTACAGGTCAATCCCAGTGTAGCCTTTCAGCAGGTTCGCCGCGTCAATCAGATAGGCCATACCGGTCATCCAATAGTGCGGACCTTCGGCCCAGCCGCCGTCTTTGTCGCCCCAAGGGGAATAGACGGTGAACAGGAATTCGACGGAATAGTTCAGCCAGTCTTCGGCCTCTTCCGCGTCGTCCAGCAAAGCAATCGACGCGGGGATCAGCACCGCAGAGACCGCGCGTACAGCGTGGCTATCAAACGGGAATAACTGGATATTCGCGTGTTTGATCAGGTGATCGGCTGTTTCACGGGTCCGCGCAAGCAAAGCGGCGCGCACGGTCGCCCGCTCGTCCTCGTCCATCTCGTTATACAGCCAGTCATAGCCCCACGCGAGAGCCACATTCACGCGGAACGCCCATTCGTCGGTGTAACTGCGCGACGTGGTGCCTGTGGGATTCCAAGCGGCGGCAGACAGCAACCATTCCTTGGCGCGGGCCAGCATAGCGGCGTCTTGGGTCACTTGACCGCCAACTGCTAAGTGACGGATCGCATAAAGCAATTCCTGACAGTCGATATAAGTCTGACGCCACACGGACGCGACGCGCTGATGGTTCGGATAACCCGCAGGTTCAGGCATGATGTCGCGGTCCATCCACGGCAGGACAGATTCCTTAAAGAAATGCGACCATGTGCAATGGTCGGCGTTCTCGGCCACATCCTTGCGGAATTGTGCCAAGCGGTCACCAGTGAGCCACATACGCGGGTGGGAACGCGGAGCGTCCTTGAACCGCGTAACGCGGGAGGAAAGCGGCGTCTCTGGCAACCCCTCGGCGACGGTGAAAGCGCGGTTCGAACTCCATGTCGACGCGGCCTCCCCCGTGTTGGGATCACATACAGCGTAGGACCAGACATAATCGCCCGCAGGCAACGTCACGTCCGGTGTGAAAAAGTTGAGGGTAATATGCGCAAACTTATGCGTGGCCTTGGCTGGATATTTCGCATCAGTTGATACGCGCAGCACATAGGTTGCCTCGTCCTCAAGTTCCGGCAACCACGTGAAACGCGGCGGGTTCTCAGAGACGGCAGCACCATCTTGCGGGCCGTATTGAATGGTCAGACGACCTGTTTTTGGTTCATCAAGATGTGCAGCAGACGCAGACATTCTATTACTCTCGTGTTTAGATCTACAATACGGTGCGGGCCACATGCGGCCCGCACCAATTTCGCAGTTTGGACTTAGTTATACTGACGCTCGTAGGCGACGTTCATCACCTCAAGAACGTCCTGTAACCCCATGTCCTGCAACGTTTGTTGGTAACCTTCCCAGTCGGCCATTACGTCACCATTGCCCAAGATCCAGCCTTGCTGGCGCTCAAGCATATAGTCACGGATCGACGGCCAGCTGCGGTCGTAAACGCGCTGTTCGTCGGCTGTGAAAGACACGCCTAGGAAATCAGGGATCAGGTAATCGCCGGTTTCATACAGGTCGATGCCTTCCAACGCGTATTGGTTGGACCACTGCTTTTCATACTCGTAGTCCTGAAAGTAACCACGGGCCTGAAGTTGCGAGCCAACTTGATACAGCTGGTTGTTCACCGGCTCGCCGTTCGTGAGGAATTCCTCGGTGAACTGCGGTTTGCCGTCAACCATCGTGTATTGCTCGCCCTCGACGCCAAAGTTAGCCAAGCGACGGCCTTCTTCGGTGAACCAGAAGTCGAAATACTTGATCGTTTCGACAGGATGCTCGTTCGTGACACCAATCGCCCAACCGTCAGGTTTGATCGGGATGCGACGGTGCTCTTCCATACGCACGCCAGATGGTGACGCGGGCGGCAACATCGCTTCGAAACGGAAGCCCTCGACGGTGTCTGCAAGCGACTCGTTATAGCCAGCAGTGGACGCAAACCAATCGTGGGTCATGCCGCCGATGTCTTCCGACAACAGATATTCACGCGAGGATGACCCGCGCGTAAAGATTTCCGCGTCGATCAGGCCCTCGTCGTACCAGTGTGCAAGACCCGCAATCCCGTCGCGATAGCCTTCGCCCGCGTATGGGTGATCAACATTGCCTTCAGCGTTGATGTAGAAGTCGTGGTAAGTGTCTGACCCCGTAGAGCGGCCATCCCACAATGTCACAAGGCGGATCAGCTCTGGCCATTGGCGGGCAAAGTACGGCACTTCGTCCGCGACACCATTCCCGTTGGGATCGTCGTTTTTGAAAGCACGCAGCACAGCTTCGACTTCTTCCAGCGTCTCAGGCACTTCGAGACCCAGATTTTCCAGCCAGTCGTAGCGGATAAAGTAGCCGCGACCGTATTTGCCGTCTGGCAGATATGGCACGTAATACATGTTGCCATCAGCCGCTGAAATCGCGTTCGCGATCTCTGGACGGTCAGCATAGAACGCGGCCAAGTTTGGTGCGTGTTCTGCGATCAAGTCGTCCAAAGGCAGGAATGCGCCTTCGGGTCCGTATTGGTTCACAAAGTCTTTCAGACGGCTAGAGCCCACGATGTCAGGGATTTCGCCTGTCGCAAGCATCAGGTTCAATGCTTCGGTCTTGCCGTCGTTCTCTGACGTCCGTGTGTTTGCACCCACGGTTGTGTCGCGCAGGCTGATGCCTGTCAGTTCGCTTGCGATTTTCTCAACTGGCCATGTTTCGTCATAGCGCGGGTAACGCGCATGGTTCATTTGAATGGACAGCTCTAACGGTTCGTCGACGATCATCAGGTGGCCATCGGCAAACGCCGTGCCGCCTAGCGATGTTCCGGCCAGTAACGCCGCTGATAGTGTTAGTCGTTGCATAGTTTCCTCCCTTATGCAGTCGTTCATGTAATCTGATGCGCTGATCGCTCGCGCTTATTCTTTGACCCCTCCCAGCAGGATCCCTTTTTCAAAGTACTTCTGGATGAACGGGTAGATGATCAGGACAGGGACAATCGAACAGACGATGATCGCTGCTGATACGGTCTCGACCGAATAGCTTGCGTTAACCAATGTTGCGGTGAACTGCTGGTCATCGGACAGCGTGACGATGGTGTGGCGCAGGAAAACCTGTAGCGGGATTTTGTCTTCGTCTTGCAACAAAACCATCGCCCAGAAAAAGCCGTTCCAGCGCGACACGATGCAGAACAGTGCCACCGTCGCAATCGCAGGTTTTGCGAGCGGCATGTAGACCTTAACCAAAACCTGGAAATCATTGGCCCCATCCATGCGGGCGGCTTCTTCAAACGAGCTAGGCACGCCTTCAAAGAAGTTACGCAGCAAGATCAGGTTAAACCCGTTCACCGCAAAGCCGATGATGATCCCGAAATAGCTGTCCAACAGGCCCAGATCACGCATGTTCAAGAAGAACGGGATCAGACCCGCGTTGAACCACATGGTAAACGCCACCAGCAAGTTCCAGAATCTGCGACCGTAGATTTGCGGCCGTGACAACGCATAGGCACCCGGGATCAGGAACAGCAGGCTCATGATTGTGCCGCCGATGGTGTAGATGAACGTGTTGCCGTAGCTGACCCAGAACATCCGTTCAGACAGGATGTACTTATAGGCCTCTAGCGTGGTCTCGATTGGTGTCAGGATCACGTTACCGGCGCGGGCTTCAAAGCCCGAACTGAACGACAGCGACGCGATATAGATGAACGGATACAGCGTCGAAATCGTAAAGATCCCAATCAGTACCATGTTGACGATCACAAAGATCCGATCGTTGCGCGAATATAGATTCATATTAGCCATGTGCGTGCCCCCCTACCACAATGATGTGCGCGAATAGCGCTTGGAGATCGAGTTGGCAGTCATCACCAGAACGAAAGCAATAACAGCGTTGAACAGACCCGCGGCGGCGGCAAAATCGTATTGTCCGCTTTGCAAGCCCTGCCGGTAGATGAAGGTGTTCACAACATCAGCCGTCTCATAGGTCGCAGGTTGATAGAGCAGGATAATCATCTCGAAGCTGACTTCGAGCATGTTCCCGATGCGGATAATCAACATGATGATGATCGACGGCACCGTGATCTTCCACATCATTTGCCACCGGCTGGCCCCATCCACCACGGCACTTTCATACAGTGTCGGCGACACGCCAGAGATCGCGGCGATAAAGACGATGGATTGGAAACCCGCCTCTTGCCAAATCGTCGTCCCGATAAAGATAGGTCGGAACCATTCGGGCTTGGTCAGGAAGTAAATCGGATCAATGTCGAACCAACTCAGAATCGTATTCACGATACCCGCCGAGGGTGAAAAGGCCGTAATCACAATCCCCGCGATAATCACCGACGAGATGAAATGCGGCAGATACACGATGGTCTGCGCGGTTTTCTTGAACGTCTGATGCAAGACTTCATTGAACATCAGCGCCAAAAGGATCGGCACGGGAAAGCCGATAATCAGGCTCATCATAGAGATATAGATCGTGTTTTTTAGCGCTCGCAAAAACTGTTCGCTGGCAAACAGCGTCTCAAAGTGGTCAAAACCGATCCACGGACTGGCGGCGACACCTCTGAAAATACTGTAGTCTTTGAACGCGATCTGAAGCCCGTACATCGGCTTGTAGAGAAACAACAACAGCCAGATCACTGTCGGTGCCAGCATCAGATAAATTTGCCATTCACGCTTGAGGTGATCGACAATGCGCTGGCTGACAGGGCGCTTGTTTACGAAATGGGTGACGGCGGGTTTTGGGGTGGCAGCGTCGCTCATGCGACACGCAATTGGCCAGACAAGGCCACACCCGTTTCAGCGTCAAACACTTTGATCAACGCGGGATCGGCGGTAAAGCCGTTGACCGCGTTCAGTTGGTCCATGTTGCCCAGCGTTTCCGTGCGGATCACAAATGGCTCGCCGCCAATCGTGGTGTGCAACAGCGCCTCAGAGCCCAGCGTTTCAACCAGTTCCAGCGTACATGACACGCTGCCTTCGACCGCTTTGGTCTGCGGCGTTGCGTATTCAGGGCGGATGCCCACGATGACCTTGCGACCAACTGCGTTCTGCAAGCCCGGCAACGGCGGCAATGTGAATTGTTGACCCGCGAATTCAGCAATCGGGGCCGCGTCGCCGCCGCTAATCACGGCTTGGATTTGGTTCATTGGCGGTGCGCCCAAGAAACCCGCAACAAATGCGTTCACTGGGTTCAAGAACAGCTCCATCGGGCTGCCGACTTGTTCGATACGCCCGTCGTTCATCACAACGATCCGGTCAGCCAGCGTCATCGCTTCGACCTGATCGTGGGTCACGTAGATGCTGGTCACGCCTAGGCGTTGATGAAGGCGTTTAATCTCGGCACGCATCTGGGTGCGCAGCTTGGCGTCGAGGTTGGACAGCGGTTCGTCAAACAAGAACACCTTGGGTCTACGTACAATCGCACGGCCCATCGCCACACGTTGGCGTTGGCCACCGGACAGATCAGCGGGGCGACGTTCAAGGTAATTCTCAAGGCCCAGAATGCCCGCGACATCCTTGATCGCCTTTTCGATATTTTCCTTGCTTTCCTTACGGATACGCAAACCAAAAGCGATGTTTTCAGCGACATCAAGGTGCGGATAAAGCGCATAATTCTGGAACACCATCGCGACATCGCGATCTTTGGGTGCAATCCGGTTCACGACTTTGCCGTCAATCGTCAACGTGCCGTCAGAGATTTCCTCTAGACCCGCGACCATCCGCAATGTCGTCGATTTGCCGCAGCCCGAGGGGCCTACTAACACAACAAACTCTTTTTCTTTAACTTCCAAATCAATGCCATGAACGACCTGAACGGCCCCATAGGCTTTGACGATACTCTCCAGCTTAACCCCAGACATAGACCCCCCTACTGCGCAAAAGCGCGATCTAAACACTAAATGTGCCGAAAGCGGGTAGATTCGCTTTCGGTTAATCTGGTATACCAGTTGAAATACTGGAATACTAGTATTGATTTATTGTTTTGGTTGAATTCAACTGTTGCAACATTTTCCAAGGTTCACAACGAAAATTATGAGTCCAATCCGAATATTGCCGAACACCAATGCGTCGACCCTTCGGAAATATACGAAATAAAAAACGCGACGCTTACGCAACAAAACTACAATTAACTATCAAATTCACATGATTACACGCCGAACTTCATCCATAGGTTGCCGCCGCATTCACGCACTTGGCGTCGCCAGAACAGCATCCAGCGCACAGTCGCCTAACTGGTCATTTCGACCAAGACCGTTTAAAGAATGCCCAAATTCGGAGACCAAAAATGACAAACATAACCCAGAGTAAAGACCGCCGCACGAGCGTCGATGTCGTTTTTGACCATCTCTACGACGAGATTTCGTCTCTCAATCTGCTGCCCGGCGATAAAATTTCCGAAGCCGATATCGCCGCCCGATTTGGTGTGTCACGCCAACCGGTCCGCGACGCATTCAGTCGTTTGGAAAATCTGGACCTGCTTTTGATCCGCCCTCAACGTGCCACCGAGGTCAAACGTTTCTCGTCCCGCGAGATCACCAAGTCCCGCTTTGTCCGCGCCGCCGTCGAATCCGAAGTGCTGCGCCGTGCCGCTGCCGAATGTGACGCCATTGGTGCCGCCCAGCTAGAGGCAAATCTGCTGCTGCAGACCGCCGTCACCGAGGCCCGCCAATACGACAAATTCGGCGATTTGGACTATCAGTTTCACCAAACGCTTTGTGAAATCGGCAAGGTCGATTTTGCCTTCGAGATCATCAAACAAGAAAAAGCAAACGTCGACCGTTTGTGCATGTTGAGCCTGTCCAAAGAGGACCGGATGTCGATGCTCTTGGAAGATCACAAAGCGATCAAAGACTGCGTCTGCAATCACGATGCCGAAGGCGCTGTCGCCGCAGGTATGCTGCACCTGTCACGTCTTGATGCGACAATCGAAGCCATCTCGGAAGCCAACGCCGACTACTTTGATCCATAGGATCAAGCAGTTAGCTGTCGATGACTTGGGCGGATTTCCAACCGCCTTTGAAGATACGCAAGTGGAACGACGGGAATTTGAACAGTTCTTCGACTAAGACGAGCGAGAAAACCCAACCCACGGACAGGTCGAGATAAACCACGAACAATAGCGTCAGCGGCACCTTGCAGGCCCATTGTCCGGCCACAAAAACGTTCATCACATACAACGTGTCGCCCGCCGCCCGTAAGGTCTGGCCGCAGATCGCGTTCGACCCTTTGGGAAATGGTAGCACCAACAGCACTGGCAGGAACATCCACAATGCGGCTGTCGTCTCGGCCTGTAGGTCGCTGTAAATCCAGCCGGAACACAAGATGACGATCAAATAGGTCAGCGACACCAAGCCCGCCGCGACAAATGTCCCGCGCCATGCCCGCCGCAAAAAAACGTCCAGGCTGGCCGCATCCAACTGACGCCCCAACAATTGCGCAGCCGTGATCCCCGTCGCTTGCGCCCAGGCCATGCCAAACGTCCCTGCCGTCTGCACCCATGGCAATATCAGCGTCATGGCGGCAAATTCGTTCACCGACATTTTCGCATAGATCAACGTGCAGACCTGCGTGCCGATTGTCATGCTGATGAACGTGCCAGCGATCGGCAACGCAAACACCCAATGCCTGCGCAACGCGGTCCAGAAATTGTCGCGCGACCAGCCAGATGCGGTAAAGACGTCGTAATCGTCGCGGTATGCGCGGTAGGCCATATAGGCGACCCGTGCCAGCGACGACACCGCACTGCCCCACGCGGCCCCCGCTACGCCCAATTCGGGAAAGCCGTACATGCCGTGGATTAGCACGTAACTTAACGCGATATTGACAGGCACGGCGATCAAGTAGCTGAGGAACGGCACTTTGGTCTTGCCGCAGCCATTGAAATGACTGGCGAGACATTGACCAACGGCCTCGAACAGCACGACAAATAGGAAGATGTTCAGGTATGAAATCGCCTGCTCTGCGATCAGGTCCGTATGGGCGAAGCGCGCGATCAGGTCATCGCCCCAGATGATCACGGCGATCAACCCGAGAAGGCTCATCCCGACGTTAATGAACAACCCACAGTAAAAACTGGTCTTGAGCGTGACAGGCCCCGCAGCCCCGAATGCTTGGGCAATTCTGATCTGGGTGGCGTTGGAAAACGCGAAAATCACGCCCATCAACAGGCCCGCAATCGCCCCCGCAAGCCCCATCGCGGCCAATGCGTTTTCGCCCAGTGGCGACACCAAAAATGCATCAATCACCACGATGCCATGCAGCATCATCGCCTTCAGGCCCAACGGCCAAGCCATCGCAAAAAGATCCCCAGAGGTTGGGGTTTCTTTGAGTGCCGTCGTTTTCTGCAAAGGGACCTTCTTTCCGGACGACTCCGCCCGATAGGCTATCACACTAGTATGCCAGTTAGTAGCAAAGCCGTTTGGAACTGGCCAGTCCCACCTGTCAGATTATGACAGGTCGATGACGTCGTCATCCGGCTGCGGCGCGACGGGCTGCGTTAACCATGACATCTGCGCTTTTTGGGCGGTCTGGGCGAGCTGCGCAAAATATTGTCCTGATTGTTTTTCTGCCAGCAGGACAACTTGGGCGGCGGCACGCGCGTCTTCGCCGGCGTCATGGTGCTGAAATGACAGGCCAAGTGCAGTCTTCAAATGACCCAATCCATGACCACCATTTCCCTTGAATTCAGGCCATGCTGCACGAGCGATTTTCACGCTATCGCTCCAGCTTAGCTCAGGTGTCGGAAGTTGATAAGCGCGACATGCTGCAGCAATCGCTGATTTGTCAAAATTACTATGCTGAACAAGATGATACGGGTACAAGCTGATGTGAAGGATCGGCCAAAGTTGTCCGAATGTCGGCGCGTCTTTTACTGTGTCAGGACCAATGCCGTGCAGCTCTATATTAAAGCTGTCAAAGCGTTGTTCAGGGTTCACATAACTGGTCCAACTGTCGATCTGGCCGGACGCTCGCACGCAGGCAATCCCGATCTGACAAATGCTCGCGCTATCCCTGCTCGCAGTCTCAACATCCAGCGCGATAAAGCGGAACGGGCCAACCGGAAGCGGCGCGATAGGTGGTGTCATATTGGCTGCTCCATTAGCGATTTGCGACACAAATCGCGCGTCCCCGCATTCAGTTGCCACCTTAGAACCAATGAAGCGCAGGAACCACTCGATTGCTGTGAGGCTCGGCAAATCGTCGCGGTCGCATGCTTCGCCGACCGCCCAAATAATCACCAAATACGCCCAACAATCATGCAACCGGCCGTCAACGGCGCAGCGATGCAGGGTTCCGCCCGTCGTTACTTGCTAGTCGGTCCGAACCAAACGATGAAAATATCACCCAAAAGAGAATCCCATTCGATATGAACCAGCGTGTTCTCCTGCCTCAATCCACATCGCTACAACGTGCACGCGGTCAGCTTGATCTGTCTGTAAAGTGCGATGCGAACGCGCAGACCAGATTGGTTGATTTACGCGAAGAAGGGTCGTTGCGTGTGATATTCCCGCGCACCCCGAACCAAAGCGTCGAGGCTGTGATTTTGAATACTGCGGGTGGTATTGCGGGCGGCGATCACTTTAACATCACAGCGCAAGCATTTGAAAATGCTGAGCTATCATTCACGACCCAAGCTGCCGAGCGGATCTACAAAGCGATGGATCACACACCTGGTCGATTGCATACCAAAATCAGCGTCGCAGCTAACGCACGGTGCAATTGGTTACCGCAGGAAACGATCCTGTTTGACGGCGCGCAACTGCATCGCAGGCTTGACGTCGACCTGTCCGAAACCGCGACTTTCTTGATGGTTGAACCACTGGTTTTCGGCCGCGAGGCGTCGGGCGAAACCATTCACAACGGGCTGTTTCACGACCGTGTGCGGATCACGCGCGACGGGCTGCCGATCTATTTAGACGGCGTTCATCTATCAGGCGATATGGCCGCGACGCTGCAATCCGAAGCAATCGCAAATGGCGCACGCGCAATGGCAAATGTTGTTTTTCATCAAAAGGATGCAGCACGATCTTTAAGTGGATTGCGCGACCTTCTCCCAGTCACCGCAGGCGCTAGTCTGCTGAATGACACCACACTTGTTGCCCGTATCCTCGCGCCTGATAGCTATGAATTGCGCAAGATATTGCTCCCCATCATGACGTTACTCACTGATAACGCCGTGCCTAAGAATTGGAGGCTTTAGCCGATGAAACTCACACCTCGTGAAAAAGACAAATTGCTTGTGGCGATGGCCGCTGAAGTGGCCCGCAAGCGTCTGTCTCGTGGCGTCAAGTTGAACTATCCCGAAGCGATTGCGTTAATCACCGACGCAGTTGTCGAAGGGGCACGCGATGGACGATCGGTAGCGGACATGATGCAGGCAGGCGCTCATGTGATCACACGCGAGCAGTGCATGGACGGCATCGCCGAGATGATCCACGACGTTCAAGTCGAAGCGACCTTTCCCGACGGCACCAAACTCGTCACCGTCCACAACCCCATCCGCTAGGAGAACAACATGATCCCCGGAGAATTATTCGTGGCTGACGGCACCTTACCGCTAAATGCTGGCGCCGAAGAGACAACAATGATGGTCGCCAACACTGGCGACCGCCCTATCCAAGTCGGCAGCCACTACCATTTTGCCGAAGCAAATGCGGCGCTGGATTTCGACCGCGAAACAGCGCGCGGCATGCGCCTGAACATCGCCGCAGGTACAGCCGTGCGGTTCGAACCGGGCCAGCGGCGCGACGTTAACCTTGTCGCCATATCTGGCGCACGGCGCATTTTCGGCTTTAACCAGCGCGTTATGGGGGACCTGTAACATGGGCAAAACCTACAAATATCCTGATCCGATGAGCTACATCGGCAATGCGTTTCAGGTCGGGTTCATGATGGCCGAAGCAAATTCCGTGATCGCCATGCGGACGCTCGGCATGATGGGCATATGGTCCGTTACACCATCCGAGGACGGGCGCATGATCTCTGAAAAGGTCCACGCCATCGCCAAAGCGCAGTCCGACGCGACCCGCGTTGCGATGAATGGCGGCTCGTTCGATGAAATCGCTGCTGCCGCGATCAAGCCGATCCGCAACAAAACCCGTGCGAATGCCAAACGCCTTGGCAAACGCGGCCTTAAGAAAGGGTAGACCATGCCTAGCCACATTTCTCGGTCCGATTACGCGGCCATGTTCGGGCCAACAACGGGTGATCGGATGCGGCTGGCCGACACCGATCTGATTATCGAGGTCGAACGCGATTTAACCGCAGAACTGGCTGGCGGTAATGCGCCGCTATACGGTGAAGAGGTGAAATTCGGCGGCGGCAAAGTGATCCGCGACGGCATGGGCCAAAGCCAAGTGACCCGCGCAAACGGGGCCGTTGATACGGTGATCACCAACGCGCTGATTGTGGACCATTCAGGGATTTACAAGGCGGATGTCGGCCTGAAAAACGGGCGCATCCACAAGATCGGCAAAGCGGGCAATCCTGACACGCAACCCGGTGTGGACATTATCGTCGGCCCCGGCACCGAAGCGATTGCTGGCGAAGGGCGCATTCTGACGGCGGGTGGTTTTGACAGCCATATCCACTTTATCTGTCCGCAACAAATCGAGGACGCGTTGCACTCCGGCCTCACGACGATGCTCGGCGGCGGCACTGGTCCCGCCCACGGCACACTTGCGACCACCTGCACCCCCGGCCCTTGGCATATTGGCCGGATGATGCAGGCCGCTGATGCCTTTCCGATGAACCTCGCGTTTGCGGGGAAAGGTAACGCAAGCCAGCCTGCTGCACTGGTCGAGATGGTTAACGCGGGGGCCTGTTCCCTTAAACTTCATGAAGATTGGGGCACGACACCCGCTGCAATCGACTGCTGTCTGTCCGTCGCGGACGACATGGACGTGCAGGTGATGATCCACACCGATACGCTGAACGAATCCGGCTTTGTCGAGGACACTGTGGCCGCTCTCAAAGGCCGCACAATCCACGCGTTTCACACCGAGGGCGCAGGCGGCGGCCATGCCCCTGACATCATCAAAATCTGCGGGGACCCCAACGTTTTGCCCGCCTCGACCAACCCGACGCGGCCCTACACGGTCAACACATTGGAAGAGCATTTGGACATGCTCATGGTCTGTCACCACCTAGATAAATCGATCCCAGAAGACGTGGCATTTGCCGAAAGTAGGATCAGACGCGAGACCATCGCGGCTGAGGATATCCTGCACGACATGGGCGCGTTTTCGATCATCGCCTCGGACAGTCAGGCGATGGGCCGCGTCGGTGAAGTTATAATTCGCACATGGCAAACCGCTGATAAGATGAAGAAACAACGCGGTGCCCTGGCTGAGGAAACCGGCGACAACGACAATTACCGCGTGCGGCGCTACATCGCGAAATACACGATCAACCCTGCAATTGCCCATGGCCTGAGCCAAGAAATCGGCAGCATCGCTGAAGGCAAACGCGCCGATCTGGTGATGTGGGATCCGGCGTTCTTTGGCGTGAAACCGGAAATGGTATTGATGTCGGGCACGATTGTATCCGCGCAAATGGGCGACCCGAATGCGTCGATCCCAACACCCCAGCCCGTCTATTCACGGCCTATGTTCGGGGCGTATGGCCGGTCGGTCGAACATTCTGCCGTGACCTTTGTGTCGGCGGCGGCACAGGCCGATAATATCGGCGAAAAACTGGGCCTCGCCAAGCAGACAGTTGCAGTACAAAACACCCGCAACATCGGCAAAAAGGACCTGATCCTGAACAACGCCCTACCCAAAATCGAGGTTAACCCTGAAACCTACGAAGTTCGCGCCGACGGTGTGCTTTTGACCTGTGAACCCGCCAGCGTATTGCCGATGGCCCAGCGATATTTCTTGTTCTGATGGCTGATTATACCTGCACCGAAGTCCTTAAATCCGGCGCATGGACCGGCAGCTTTGAGCTGTGCGTTCTGACGTATGACGAACGTTTTCTTCGCCGCAAAGTCATTAAAACCGTCCACGATGAGACCGTGTTGGTTGATCTTGCGCACACCACGTCGCTGGATCATAACGACGCTTTACTGCTTGACGATGGTCGCTTGATCGAGGTGATCGCCGCCGAAGAACCACTGCTTGCGATCTCCGGTAAAGACCTTGTGCGTCTCGCGTGGCATGTTGGAAATCGCCACACGCCGTGCCAGATCGAAGCTACCCGACTGCTTATTCAGCGCGACAAAGTTATCGGTCACATGCTTGAACATCTGGGCGCAACTGTCACCGAAATCTCGGAACCTTTTACCCCCGAAGGCGGCGCATATGGCCACGGGCGCACCCATAGCCACGACCACGGGCACACGGCGCATGACCACTGATTTTCTGACCTTGGCGCAACTGTTGTCGCCGTCATTTCCGGTCGGCGCCTTTGCCTATTCGAACGGGTTAGAGACCGCGATTGCGGACGGAATGATCTGCACCGCTGCCGATTTGGAAAATTGGTTAACCGCCCTGCTGACCCATGGCAGCGCCCGCGCGGATGCGGTCTTGCTGAACGTAGCCTACACCGCCGACGCGGACGACTTGGCGATGATCGACGCGACCGCCCGTGCCTTTGCCGCATCCAGCGAACGGTTAATGGAAGCCGATCTGCAAGGGGCTGCGTTTTGCGACACGATTACAGCGGTCTGGGACATCCCCCTCGCCCACCTCACCTACCCCGTCGCCGTTGGCAGCACCGCACGTGCGATGTCGTTGGATTTGGAATTAACCACAGCGATGTATTTGCAATCTATCGTCGCCAATTTATCCGCCGCCGCGATGCGCCTTGTGCCGCTTGGGCAGACCGATGGGCAGCGTGTACAAACCGCGCTGAAACCACTTTGTCAGACGGTCGCATCCGACCTGATCGGTGCAACGTTAGACTATCTGCACAGCAGCGCCTTTATGTCCGATATTGTCTCAATGCGCCATGAAACCCAATATTCGCGTGTTTTTCGCACTTAGTTAGGAAATGTCATGTCCTCGAACGGTCCACTTCGCATCGGTATCGGCGGCCCTGTTGGCGCTGGTAAAACCACGCTGACCGCAACGCTTGCAAAGCTGTTGCACCCGCAATTGTCCATCGGTGTGATCACGAATGACATCTACACCCAAGAAGACGCAGAGGCCCTGATGCGGATGCAAATTCTGCCCCAAGATCGGGTGATTGGTGTGGAAACGGGCGGCTGTCCGCACACCGCCATTCGCGAAGATGCGTCGATCAATCTGGCTGCTATTGCGGAGATGCGCAAACGGCACGATGACCTTGATATCGTGCTGATTGAGAGCGGTGGCGACAATCTGTCTGCGACATTCAGCCCCGAATTGGCCGATGTGACGGTCTACGTGATCGATGTCGCGGCTGGCGAAGAAATCCCGCGCAAAGGCGGCCCCGCGATCACAAAATCCGATATTTTGGTGATTAACAAAACCGATCTCGCGCCACATGTCGGCGCATCGCTGGACGTCATGGATCGCGATGCCCGCAGAATGCGCGGCGAAAAGCCGTTTGTTTTCACGTCGCTGCGCCTGAACCAAGGCGGCCCCGAAGTCGCGGCGTTGCTCGCAGAGATCGGTGGCTTTTCGTTACCAAAAAGCCACCGTTGATTTTAAACGATGCCGCCACCTGCCCCGCTGACTGCTGGGCGTTCTGAACCCACGCGCGCGCGGTAGCCCGATGCACGGTAGGCCGCGACCGGGTCGATTGCCCCGCCGTTTTCCAACCGTGCCATCGCCAAAATCGGTTCTACATCGGTTCGGAAACCATGTTTTAGCGTCGTGGTCGCCATCAGCGCGTCGTTTTCGTCCTGAAATCCAGCCAAGGCAGTCCGGTCTACCAGTAACGCCTGCGCGTAGGCGCGTTGCACTTCGGTTGCGGAAACCATCAGGCTTTCGATAGGATCAGTGACGTTGTGGCTCTGGTCCAGCATATGCGTCGGGTTGAAGTCCGGGTTCGTTTCCGCATCAACTAATTCATTGAAAACAAGGAATAAACGATAAGGATCGATACTACCCGTGTCTAGGTCATCATCGCCGTATTTGCTGTCGTTAAAGTGGAAACCACCCAGTTTCCCGAACTGCGTCAGACGCGCCACGATCATCTCGATATTCACGTTTGGCGCATGGTGGCCAAGATCGACAAGACACTTGGCTTTGTCGCCCATTTGCTGTGCGATCAACAGGTTCGTACCCCAATCCTGCACGACAGTTGAGTAAAATGCGGGCTCGTACATCTTGTGTTCTGTCAACAGCGTCCAGTCGTCGGGCAACGCGTTATAGACCTGTTTTGCAGCATCCAAGTAGCGCTCGAACTGGCGGGTAAAGTTGGTTTGACCCGGAAAGTTGGACCCATCACCAACCCAAATTGTTAGCGCCTTTGACCCCAACTGCGCACCCAATTCAATGCACGCAATGTTGTGATCCACAGCCTGTTGGCGCGTCGCTGCGTCCGTGTGCGCCAGCGACCCGAACTTGTAACTATGCGCCTGATCGGGCTGATCTTGGAACGTGTTTGAATTCATCGCATCGAACGACAAGCCGACTTCTTCGGCTTTGCTATTCAGGTCAGCGGCCGGCTGTGCGTCCCATGGAATATGAAGCGAGACCGACGGCGTCGCACGGGTCAGTTGGTGGATCAAACCACAGTCGCTGAGTTTGTCAAAAATGTCCCGTGGTTCGCCAGCGGCTGGAAACCGAGCAAAGCGCGTGCCGCCAGTCCCGACACCCCAGCTGGGGACCGCGACGCCGTAGCTTGCAACCTTGGATTTGATTGCAGCAATGTCGATACCGCGCCGATCTAGGTGTTCGCCCAAAGCGGTGTAATCTGCGTTTAGTTTTTCCGACGCCGTGTCGTTCGACTTGGCAATTACGTCTGCATTAATCATGATCTGCCCCTTACCGTGTGAACGCTTGGACGTTGCCCGCGTCCACGTTGATGATGTTGCCAGTTGATTTCGCGGATTGGTCTGACGCCAAGAAATACGCGGCTTCGGCAATATCTTCAGGTAATACGGAACGTTTCAGCAAAGAGCGGTCGCGGTACATCGCTTCGAGCCCTTCTTTGTCGGTGCCGTAGGTCCCTGCCCGCTGGTCAAGCCATTCGCCTTGCCAGATTTTGCTGCCCTTCAGGACCGCATCGGGATTAACCACGTTGACGCGCACGCCCATTGGTGCGCCTTCGAGAGCCAAGCAACGCGCGAGGTGGATTTCGGACGCTTTTGCTGTGCAATAGGCGGATGCGTTTGGTGACGCAGCAAGGCCGTTTTTCGATGCGACGAAGACGACTGCGCCGCCCATGTCTTGGACTTTGAACAATTTGAACGCTTCGCGGCTAACGAGGAAATAGCCAGTGGACAGGATCGCCATGTTTTTGTTCCACAGCTCTAATGTTGTCTCTTCGATTGGCGCGGAACTCGCAATGCCAGCATTGCTAACCAAGATGTCTACGCCGCCAAATTCCGCCGCGATGTCACTATACGCAGCGGCCACTGCGTCCTCGTTGGTCACATTCATGTTCACAGTACGCACGACGTCTGCGGAATAACGCGCGCTTAATCCTGCTTGGGTTTCGGCCAAGGCCGCGTCGTCGATATCGGCCAACATCACACAAGCACCTTCGCGCAAGTACCGCTCTGCCGTCGCCGCACCGATGCCGCCAGCGCCGCCCGTCACCAAGGCCACACGGCCCGCCATGGATTTCGGGGCCGGCATCCGCTGCAATTTCGCCTCTTCAAGTAACCAATATTCGATGTCGAAGGCTTCTTGTTCGGGCAAGCCTTGGTATTCCGACACGGCATCCGCGCCGCGCATCACGTTGATCGCGTTCACGTAGAATTCGCCGGAAATCCGCGCTGTCGCTTTGTCTTTGGCAAAGGTGATCATGCCCACGCCGGGGATCAGGTAAACCACCGCATTTGGGTCGCGAATTGCGGGGCTGTCTTCTCTTTTGCAGCGATCATAATAGGCCTGATATCCCACACGGTACGCCGCCACGGCGTCAGCCAAACCGGCGAGCGTCGCATCAACGTCCGGTTTTGCCGGATCGAAGTTCACGACCAACGGGCAGATTTTCGTGCGCAAGAAATGGTCGGGGCAGGATGTGCCAAGCGCGGCGAGACGTTCCATATCTTTGGCGTTTACGAACTCAAGCACGGCGTCGCTGTCGGTGAAATGACCGACCATGTGCTGCTGACCCGAGACCATGCCGCGAATGGCGGGCATCAAACGGGCGGCAGCGTTGCGGCGTTCATCTGCGGGCAAGCTTGTGTGAACCGCCCCGCTAAATGCGTCCTTGCCCGCGGTTTCTTTTGCGAACCAATCCATTGCGGTTTGGATAATTTCAACGGTCAGCTCGTAGCACTCTTTTGCGTCATCAGCCCACGTGAACAAACCGTGGCTTTCCAGCACAACGCCTTTTGCATCGGGGTTCTTGGCGCAGAAATCAGACAACCAAAGGCCCAATTCATAACCCGGCTTTTTCCATGGCAACCAGCCGATGTCTTCGCCGAAAATCTGTTGCGTCAGCGCCTTGCTGTCTTTTGCCGCTGCAATCGCGATGATCGCATCAGGATGCATGTGATCCACGTGTTTTTGCGGCACATAAGCATGAAGCGGCGTGTCGATGGACGCGGCACGTGGGTTCAGGTTGAACGTGCAATGCGGCAGGTAGGCGACCATTTCGTCCTCGAACTCAACCCCGCGATAGATACCGCGTAGCGCGTTCAGTTTGTCCATATAGAGCGTCGAAAACCCGTCCATCTTGATCGACCCAACATCACCGCCGGACCCTTTGACCCACAGCACCTCGACCATGTCGCCCGTCAGCGGATCTTTTTGCGTCACCTTTGCCGAAGTGTTGCCACCGCCATAGTTCGTGATTCTCTTGTCCGAGCCGAGCAAGTTCGAGCGATACAGCAGTTTCTCTGGCTCGCTCATTTTGCTCGCGACAGATTCATCCCATTTGTTTTCAAGACGTTGGCTGTTTTCAGAAAGGGTCATCTTTTGTCTCCATGGACGGCAGGTTGATCGACAGTGTTGCCGACAAACTGTCGAGACGACCACCCCAAGTCAATCACTTTCAATCACAAACAATCATTCTGCACTGCAGCATGATTGAAATTGCAAAAAAATGATTGACACATTACCGCGACTCGTCTCAATTTGACCAAATCGAAAGGGCCAATCATGCATGAAAAAGACCGCCATCGCGTTATCCTATCTGCCGTTCAGGATCGGTCTTTGGTCACTGTGATTGACCTATGTGCGTTGACTGGCGCGTCCGAAGCCACCATTCGCCGCGACATCGGTACGCTGGATAAACACAAGCGTCTGCGCCGCGTGCGTGGCGGTGCCGAAGCGATCACAACCAAGCCGTTTGTCGGTCTCGCCGGACGTCCGTTCTCAGTTAACGAAACCATGAATATCGCGGAAAAGCAGGCCATTGCCGCTGCTGCAGTCGAACTGTGTGACGACGGCGAGCCGATCATTATTAACGGCGGCACCACGACGTTCCAGATGGTGCATCCGCTGGCATCGCGACGGATGCAGGTATTTACCAACTCGTTCCCAATCGCGGAACATTTGCTCAAGAATACGAGCAATACCGTGATGTTATCGGGTGGCATTATCTACCGTGAACAAAACATTATCCTGTCGCCCTTCGACAATGACGTGACCCGCAATTTCTACGCCAAGCGCATGTTCATGGGCGCGCAAGGCATCGGGCCGCTGGGCTTGATGGAACAAGACCCGCTCTTGATCCAAGCCGAACAAAAGCTGATCGGCCAAGCCGAAGAATTGATCGTTCTCGTGGACAGCTCCAAGTTCGAGAACCGCTCTAGTTTGGTGCTTTGCCCGCTTGAAAGAATTGACACAATTATCACCGACGACCGCATTGATGACCGCACCGCGGCTATGCTGGAATCGGCTGATATTTCACTGATCGTCGTGCCCACGGGTGCTGCGCAGAAAGACGGGGTGGCTTCGTCGCCAGCCTGATTGCAACCACTCCAGGGAGGAAACCATGAGTGTACTGAAGAAATTGGCAACATCTGTTGCTCTGGCCGGCGCGATGCTGGGCACGCCAGCAATGGCGCAAGATGACGTGCGGATCGCAGTTGTGGTCAAGGCGCTCGGCATCGGGTTCTTTGAAGCCGCAGCACAAGGCGCAGAAGAGGCTGCCGCGGAACTGGGCAACGTCGAAATCATCTACACGGGTCCAACCGACACCACCGCTGAAGGTCAGATAGAAGTCATCAACGCCTTGATCGCCCAACAGGTCGATGCGATTGCGATCTCTGCCAACGACACAGACGCGCTGGTGCCTGCGTTGCAACGCGCCATGCAGCGCGGCATCACAGTGATTAGCTGGGATTCCGGTGTTGCACCCGAGGGCCGTCAACTGCACCTGAACCCGTCGTCTAACCCGTTGATCGGCAACATGATTATCAAGCTTGCAGCAGACCATTTGCCTGATGGCGGCGACGTTGCATTGCTGTCGGCAACAACCACATCGACCAACCAGAACATCTGGATGGAAGAAATGAACAAGGTCATGGGCGACTATCCTGGCGTGAACGTTGTAGCGACTGTTTACGGCGACGATCTGGCCGATAAATCCTACCGCGAGGCCACCGGCCTGATGCAGTCCTACCCTGATCTTGATGCGATCATCGCGCCAACATCCGTTGGTATCGTGGCTGCAGCACAGGCTGTTGTGGATGCTGGTAAAGTTGGCGAAGTCAACGTGACAGGTCTTGGCCTGCCATCCGAAATGGCGGGTGCTATTGAGTCCGGTGCGTCGCAATCCTTTGCGATCTGGAACCCGATCGATCTGGGTTACTCTGCCACAATGCTGGCTTACGAGTTGAGCCAGAACGACATCGAAGCTGTCCCAGGCGCTGAAATTCCGATGGGCCGTATGGGCACGCTGACGCTAGACGACAGCAACGAAGGCGCGATGGCTGATCCGTTTGTCTATGACGCCAGCAACATCGAAGACTTCAAGTCGATCTTCTAAACAACGCTCTTCCAGCCTGATACCACCATCGGTGTCGGGCTGGTTGCCACTACCATCACCCACTGCATGAGGTTGCCAATGACGACGCATACCGCGCCCGCCAATCGATCTGACGTGTCGCCCGTTGTTTCAATGGACATGATCACGAAAACCTTTCCGGGTGTCACCGCATTGGACCGCGTAAAGTTGGACCTCTACCCCGGCCAAGTGACCGCTCTTGTTGGTGAAAATGGCGCAGGTAAATCCACCACCGTCAAAATCCTGACGGGCATTTACCAGACAGACGGCGGCACGATCCGCATTGACGACGCGCCTGTGTCCTTTGCATCGCCCAATGACGCGGCCAAGGCTGGCATCACTGCAATCCATCAGGAAACCGTGCTGTTTGACGAATTGTCCGTCGCAGAAAACATCTACATCGGCCACGCGCCCCGCACCCGCTTTGGTCTGATCGACACCGCCGCCATGCACGCCGCAGCCGCTAAACTGCTGGACGATATCGGCGCCCCCTTTAGCAGCCACACCCAGTTGCGCGACCTTGGTATTGCCAACAAACACCTCGTCGCCATTGCCCGCGCCTTGTCGGTGGACGCTCGTGTTGTGATTATGGACGAACCGACGGCCGCGCTGTCACACAAAGAGATCGAAGAGCTTTACACGCTTGTCGAGACGTTGAAATCCCAAGGCAAAGCGATCCTGTTCATCAGCCACAAATTCGATGAAATCTTCCGCATCGCGGATCGGTTCACCGTGTTTCGTGACGGGGCTTTTGTCGGCGACGGTTTGATCGCTGATATCACCGAAGACGCGCTCGTCACGTTGATGGTTGGCCGCTCTGTCGATCAGATTTTCCCCGATCGCGCCCACACACCCGGCGAAGAAGTCCTGAAGGTCGTGGGGTATTCGCATCCAACCGAATTTGCCGACATTACTTTCACGCTCAACCGTGGTGAAATCCTTGGGTTTTACGGCTTGGTTGGGGCTGGTCGCTCTGAATTCATGCAATCGCTGTTCGGGATCACCAAACCGACCAAAGGCGTGTGCCGGATCAATGGCGAGATCAAAATTATCCGCTCGCCCGCTGACGCCGTGAACAATGGCATCGTTTACGTCCCCGAAGATCGCGGCAAACAAGGCGCCGTGATCGGTTTGCCGATTTTCCAGAACATCACCTTGCCGTCGCTTGGCCGAACATCATCGCGCGGGTTCCTGAAACTTGCCGAAGAATTCAAACTCGCACGGGAATACGCCGCACGGCTGGACCTGCGGGCCGCCTCGCTCGATCAAGACATTGGCAACCTGTCGGGGGGCAATCAGCAAAAAGTCGTCATCGCCAAATGGCTCGCCACCCAACCCCAAGTCATCATCCTCGATGAGCCGACCAAAGGTATCGACATCGGCTCCAAAGCCGCCGTGCATAAATTTATGGCCGAACTCGCAGCCCAAGGGTTGTCAGTCATCATGGTCAGCTCGGAAATCCCCGAAGTTATCGGCATGTCAGACCGTGTGATCGTCATGCGCGACGGGCTGATCGCCTCTGAATTATCGGGCGACGAATTGACCCCTGAAACCTTGGTGCGCCATGCGGCAGGCATCACCACATCGACAGAAGGTACAGCCCCATGATGCGTCACATTCCCGTCCGCGAAACCATTCTGGCCAGCGCAATTTTGCTGCTGATTGTCTTGATCGCATCACGGTTTGCGGGCTTTGTTGCGCCTGCAAATTTGGCCAATGTGTTTAACGACACGGCCCCGCTGATCATTCTGGCCTTGGGGCAAATGGTCGTTATTTTAACCCGTTGCATCGACCTGTCGGTCGCTGCCAACCTTGCGTTGACGGGCATGGCCGTGGCGATGATTAACGTCGCATTTCCCGGTCTGCCGATCCCTTTTATCCTCGCCATTGCCGTCACGCTTGGTGCGATGATGGGGGCTATCAACGGGGTGCTTGTTTGGAAGCTCAACATTCCGCCCATTGTCGTGACGCTCGGTACAATGACCATCTTTCGCGGCATTATCTTTCTGATTTCAGACGGTAAATGGGTGAATTCCCATGAAATGAGCCCCGCCTTCACAGGCTTTCCGCGCGCCGCATTTCTCGGTCTGCCCGTATTGTCATGGATCGCAATCATCACGGTTGTAGCTTTCGGCGTGATGATGTCCCGTACCCAATTCGGACGGTCAATTTTCGCAGTTGGTGGCAACCCGCACGCGGCGGTCTACACAGGCATTAACGTGGGCCGCACGCAGTTCGGCGCCTTCGTCGTGTCGGGTGCATTGGCCGGATTAACCGGATATCTTTGGGTCGCTCGCTACGCGGTCGCCTATGTCGATATCGCGGGCGGTTTCGAGTTGGAAGTCGTCGCCGCATGCGTCATCGGCGGCATTTCTATCGCGGGCGGCATCGGGTCAGTGGGCGGTGCCGTGCTGGGCGCGATCTTCCTTGGCGTGGTGAAAAACGCGCTGCCTGTCGTGAATATCTCGCCGTTCTGGCAGCTTGCGATTTCCGGCTCTGCAATCCTGATCGCGGTGGCCTTTAACGCACGATCAGGTCGCACCAAAGGCCGCATTATCCTCAAATCCGCCGAGGTCACGCAATGACAAACACCACCCAAACACGCCATATTCCTGACCGTCTGCACAGCCGCGCTGCGCGTCTTTTCAAGAGCTGGGAAGCGTTGCTTTTCGCCGTAGCAATCGCGATTTTCGTGGTTAACAGCTTTGCGTCGCCCTACTTCCTGAACGCATGGAACCTCAGCGACGCGACGTTCAACTTTACCGAAAAAGCAATGATCGCCTTTGCCATGGCACTGCTGATTATCTCGGGCGAAATCGACTTGTCTGTTGCGTCCATCATCGCGCTTGCCAGCACCGCGATGGGGCTTGCCGTGCAATACGGTGCGGGCACGCCGGAATTGGTCGCGATTGGCCTGACTGTCGGGCTGCTGTGCGGCGCGTTTAACGGCGTCTTTGTCACCATATTGGGACTACCATCCATCGTTGTGACCATCGGCACCATGAGCCTGTTTCGCGGCATCAGCTATATCATCCTTGGCGACGATGCGTTCCGCGGCTATCCCGCCAGCTTTAGCTGGTTCGGCCAAGGCTACATCTATTGGGTGTTCACCGTCGAGATGCTGTTCTTCGTCATTATTGCCGTCGTTTACGCTGTATTACTGCACAAAACCAACTTTGGCCGCGCCGTCTATGCCATCGGCAACAACCCGACAGGGGCGTTGTTCAGCGGCATCCGCGTCGCCCGCGTCAAGTTCATTTTGTTCCTACTCACGGGCCTGATGTCCGGTGTTGCAGCGATCTGCCTCACCTCGCGGCTCGGGTCCACGCGGCCCAGTATCGCCACAGGCATGGAGCTGGAAGTCGTCACGATGGTCGTCCTCGGCGGCGTCAATATCCTTGGCGGATCGGGCACAATTCCGGGTGTCGTGATCGCAGCATTTGTCATGGGATTGGTGACATTCGGGCTTGGATTGCTCAACGTGCCGGGCATCGTCATGTCGATCTTTATCGGCCTGTTGTTGATCGGCGTTATCGCCTTGCCGCGCCTATGGGCGATGGTATCTGCACAGCGCAAAGCACGGAAAATCGCATGACCGAACGCCACGTTTTCCGCATGAAACTGAACGACGGCATGGTTAACGAATACCGCCGCCGTCACGATGAAATCTGGCCAGAATTGGTGGTGCTGTTGCACGAATCTGGTGTCAGCGATTATTCGATTCACCTTGATGACGCGACGGGCCACCTGATCGGCGTTCTGACACGCACCGCAGATCACACGATGGACGCCCTGCCCGATCATCCTATCATGCAAAAATGGTGGGCACACATGGCCGATATCATGGACACCGGACCGGACAACGCGCCTGTCGCCGCGACCCTCACACCAGTGTTCCACATGCCATGACGACGCCGCGCAATATCGCCGTGATCGATATCGGCAAAACCAACGCGAAACTCGCGCTTGTTGACCGCATGTCGCTGACTGAACTGGCCGTCGTGACGCGCCCGAATACCGTGCAAGCAGGACCGCCTTACCCACATTATGACGTCGACGGACATTGGGCGTTTTTGCTCGACGCTTTGGCGCAATTTCACGCAGATCACGGCGTTGATGCAATTTCGATCACGACGCATGGCGCTTGTGCCGCGTTGCTGGACAGTGACGGCAATTTGGCTGCCCCGATCCTAGATTATGAACATCCCTACCCCGCAGATACTGTCGCGGCATACGCCAAGATCAAACCGGATTTTGCCCTGACAGGATCGCCTACACTCGCGGGTGGATTGAACATCGGCGCACAGCTTCACTGGCAGTTTTCAACCGACCCAAGCCTGCGTGATCGCACCGCCCAGATCGTGACTTATCCGCAGTATTGGGGGCATCGCTTGACAGGCGTCGCCGCTGCTGATGTGACCTCAATCGGGTGTCACACCGACCTTTGGCAACCACGCGACGGGACTTTTTCCGAACTCCCCAAAGCATTGGGTATAGATGGTAAAATCGCTCCTGTGCGGCAATCGACGGACATCTTGGGAACTATTCTGCCTGAGATTGCAGCCGTGACTGGGCTGTCCGCGGACACTTCGGTTTGCGTCGGCATCCACGATTCCAATGCGTCGCTTTACCCGCACATACTGACGCAAGACGCACCGTTTTCGGTCGTTTCTAGCGGCACGTGGGTCATCGTGATGTCCATTGGCGGCGGTGATCTGCAGCTTGATCCGACACGCGATACCCTGATGAACGTGAATGCGCTGGGGAACGCCGTACCAAGTGCGCGGTTCATGGGTGGTCGCGAATACGAAATGATCCAAAGCGGCCAATACCAGCCGCCGACGGATGCTGAAATCCAAGACGTGCTGACGTCGTCGCTGATGATCCTGCCCGCTGTTGAGCCTAAAACAGGACCATATCAGGGACGTCAAATGTCGTGGACTGGCCACGAGCCTGACGTGGGAACGGGGCAAAGATCGGCGGCGGTGTCGTTCTACCTCGCGCTGATGACGGACACCTGTTTACGGCTGACCGGAGCCAAAGGCCCCACGATTGTCGAAGGCCCATTTGCGCGAAATCCTGAATTTATCGCGATGCTAGAGGCCGCGACTGGCCGCCCTGTGATGAAAAGCGACGCGGCCACAGGAACCAGCATCGGTGCGGCGCTGCTATTCGGACAAAGCGACGGGCTTGTCGCACCGATCCGATCCGCAGCACGTGCCGATATGGCGGCTTTCAAGGCTTATGCAGAGGCATGGCGCGCGCGTGTCGATTAACTAAACCACCGCCCAGTTTGCCGAACCGATACGCACGTCGCGCCCGCGCTACGTCTGTATCATTTGTGTCACGTCACCGGATGCATACCAATGGTTCCAAACGGCCTTCGCCTTATGGTTGTTGCATGTTAGCGGCTAACAGCCTAATCTAAAATGTGTAAACAAACGGTTAACGATTGTATCATAATCCCCCACAGTAACGCGCTCGGCTTACGGATTTTCACTTGATCCATAGCTGATATGTCCCAATGACGCGAAACCTAGTATGATCGAACACCAAAAAGATTTGTCTTATGACGACCGCATTGCGCAGGTTCGAAAACGTTTCATCCACACTCTGAAAGATCGGCTCGACGATGTTTTGAACGTTGTCCAAGGCGAACCCGAGTCTTCGGGTGGTGAAACGCACGTCCGCAAGGTCCACCGACTTTTGCATGACATGAGCGGAAACGCCGCGATGCTGGAACTCGACACAATCGAGCAGATCGTCCGCAAAGGCGTGGACATTGCAGAACACGTTGACACCACTGGTGCCGACCTGACGCAGACCCAAATCACCGCTCTAGAAGCGATTATCCAAGATGCGCATGCTGCAGCCGCACAACTGAGAGAGCACTATTCAACGCTATGAAAAACGCATTTATTCTGACCGCATCAATCAGTGTTTTGGCTTTGAGCGCACATGCGCAAACGGCAACCACGACGCAATCCACCACACCTGCAATCGCCGAGACGTCGCAAGACGCGCTTTTGCGTAGCACGACGCTGCGGGATTTGGGCTATCGCGATGGCGTGGCATTCAGCCAGTTGTCAGGCCAGACGGAAATCTACTTTCCTGTCCCTGATGCAGGCCCGATCCTGAATGGTCAGTTGACCCTCGATATCGAACACGGTGCGACCAACGCGGTCGAGCGGTTCTTGCAAGTCAAAATCGGCGACCGCATTGCGACGTCTGTCGGATTGGACGTTGAAGGCGGGCAGTTGTCGTTGCCGATCGATATCCGGCCTAGCGATGTTCAAAACGGGTTCCTGACGATTGGGCTGTCTTATTCGGGTGCATTCTCTGAATATATTTGCGTCGATGAACGCGCGTCTGGTGACTTTGTTCAGATCTCGCCGGACTCTGCGTTATCCTTGACGCTAGACCCTGCGCAAATCTCGACACCGTTGGATTTCAACGGTTTCCGCCCTGCCCAAGTCTATGTGCAGATGCCCGAAGGCAATGAAATGTCCGGTCTGGCTGCGGCTGTGCGGGCGGCGACATTGTTCGGTGCGGAACAAGGCGGCGTCAACTTTGGCACTGGCGCCCTCGCCGCTGAGGGCAACGCTTGGACGGCCGGTGCGATTGAACTCGACGTGACCACGTCTGGGTCCGATAGCGAAATGGAGGTCATCCAGACCGGTGCGCAACCGACCTTGCACGTGCGCGGCACCGACCCGCAATTGGGTCTATGGCAGTTGTCATCCGCGTGGGCTGGCGTCACCGATGCCGCCAACAGCGTGACCAGTGCACTCGTTTCCAGCAGCGTTGACGCCGATGTGGTGCTGCTGTCAGCACTCGGCGCTGACCTGCGTGAAAAACAAGTTGTATCGTCCGAGCAGTTTATTATTCCATTCCAATCATCGGATATTCCGGCGGGTAAAACTGTGTCCGAGATTGATCTCGTACTTGCAGCGGGCCTCGACCCTGCTGGTGCGGGCGCAAGTGCGACCGTCTACCTGAATGACACGTTGCTTGGGGCCAGATCGCTGGGACGCGGCGTGCCGGAACGTGTGAAGTTCACAGTGCCAGCAGGACTGGTCAGCCGGAACAACGTGCTGCGCGTATCGTTCCAACGCCAAGCCGCTGGCGGTCAGTGCCGGATCAAACCGCAAGGCTATAGCGCCCAAGTTCTACCGGGCAGCCAGTTGCAACTGGCGGATACCGCAGACGAGACCGAGCACTTTTTCCAACTACGTCAATCCTTTGCAGATGGTGCACAGATTTTCGTCGATCCAGATGTGGGCCTGTCCGCCAGCGAATTGATGCCATGGCTGGGCAGTGTCGCAGGTACGATAATCCCTGATCGCGCCCCGATCATCCCGCGCAATGCGCTGACAGATATCGACGCGGACGTGCCGTTTGTTGTGGTGTCCAATGCCAATCCCGGTGACGGCGAACCTTTGATTACCGTCGAAAAAGGCCGCATCGAGATTCGTGACCGCAATGGTGAAGTCATGTTCGACGGCGACGCGCTAGACCGGCTTGGAATTGTGCAGATGGTCACGCGCAACGGCGTGACTGGTCTGTGGGTACGCCCCGGCGCAGGTGACGCACCACAAGCGTCAGTGAACACACCGTTCGTGTTGGACCGTGGTGATCTGGCGTTGATCGGCGCTGAAGGCGTCGTCGTGGCGACCTCGACCAACAGCAATTCTTTGATCGATGTGGTCTACCCTGAACAAACCAGCCTGATGCAGATCCTAGATCAATATCGGCCATGGATTGTGGGCGGTCTCTGGCTTGCCCTGACGTTGTTGGTCTTGGCTGCATTCCAGAAAATGTACCGCCGTCGCCGCGCTACGCCGTCGGACGAATAACGCATTATGGCGTTGGATGCCGAAAGCGAAGCCATTGGCACATTGTTGCTGGATCGGGGAATTCTCACCCCCGACCAGCTTTTTGCGGCCGAAGATCTTGCCGAAGATTGGGGCGTTTCGCTCGTCAAAGTTCTTTTGTCGCGGCGGTGGATTACGTCTGATCAACTGTATGAACAGCTGGCCTTTCACTACGATTTGCCACTGGTCAACTTGATGACGGACAGGCCGGACGACGCATTGATCCGGTCTTTTGATCCACGCACCATGAACGATTGGATGACCATTCCGATTGGCGAAACAAACGGTGTGACCACTGTTGCCACAGCGCGTCCCGGCCCTGCTACCTTGTTGCATGTGAACGAAAAATTCGGAACCAACGTTAATCTGGTTATCGCCTCGCACTTTGACATCTCGTGGTCGCTGCAACGTGCTTTCCGCGAACAGCATTCTCACGATGCCGTCTTTGCGTTGGCTGAAGTCGACCCCGAAATGTCCGCACAGCAGGTCATCACACCGCCGCAAATCCTGATCTTGTATTTGCTGGTCTCTACCTTCCTGCTCGGGATCGCTTTTGCGCCCGTCGCCACATTGATCGCGATCAACGTCGTGCTGACCGTATTCTACACTGGCAACTTCTTATTCAAAGCTGTGCTGGTTTGGGTCGGCGGGGCCGCACAGGAATCGTCGTCGCGCGCAATCGCCGCCGAAGCCAGCCTTTTGCGCGACGAGGACCTGCCCACGTACACGGTGCTGGTCCCGATGTTCCGCGAACCCGAAGTGCTGCCGATTTTGACGCAAGCCCTGCGCAATCTTGACTATCCACTGGCCAAGCTCGACATCAAAATCGTGCTGGAAGAAGGCGATCACGAGACGATTGATGCCGCGCGTAGCCTGAACCTAGAAGGCGTGTTCGAGATCATTCGCGTGCCCGCCTCGCACCCGCAAACAAAGCCGAAAGCCTGCAACTTTGCGTTGCGTTATTCCCAAGGCGATTTCTTGGTGATTTTCGACGCCGAAGACAAACCAGAGCCCGATCAGCTGAAAAAAGTGGTCGCCGCGTTCAACCAATCGCCCGACAACACCGCCTGCATCCAATGCCGTCTAAACTACTATAACGCCCGCGAAAACTGGCTTACACGCATGTTCACGCTGGATTATTCACTTTGGTTCGACCTTATGCTGCCCGGTCTAGAGCGTCTGAAAATCCCTATTCCGCTGGGTGGTACATCGAACCACTTCCGCATGGATGTGCTGCGCGAACTCAACGCTTGGGACCCGTTTAACGTCACCGAAGATGCCGATCTTGGCATTCGTTTGACGCAAAAAGGCTACCGTGTCGGCGTGATCGACTCCACAACATTTGAAGAAGCAAACGTCTCGATTCCCAATTGGGTCCGGCAGCGCTCGCGCTGGATCAAGGGCTACATGCAGACGTTTTTGGTGCATAGCCGTCGCCCTGTTCACCTGTGGCGCTCCATCGGGCCTGCTGGCGTTTTCGGCTTCATCTTCTTTATCGGCGGGACGTTTCTGTCCGGTCTGCTTAATCCGGTGTTCTGGGCCATTTTCGCGGTCTGGATGATCTTTGGCGAAGATATCATCTCGCCCTACTTCCCGCTGCCGGTGCTGTATCTATCCTTGCTCAATCTGCTCGCGGGCAACGGCCTGCTGATCTATCTGACAATGGTGGCCCCGTTCCGGCGACGCTGGACCGATCTGGCCCCATGGGGGATCACGGTGTTCGGCTATTGGGCGCTGATGACCGTCGCCTCTTATAAGGCGCTGTCGCAGTTGGTGTTTAATCCGTTCTACTGGGAAAAAACCCAGCATGGGCTGTCCAAACACACCGCAAACGAAGTCGCCGAGGCAAGTCTCGATGCCGAGGAGATCAACGGATGACCCGTCATGCCGGACACTGGGCCGCTTTTATTCTGCTGTTTTTAGGGCTGTTGCTGACGCTCGCGTGGGCGCAGGCGAATGGTTTTGTCTCTGAACGGGTGACGGTGCTATGGTCTAAGGCGATCATGCAGATCGACGGGCCAGTGGGCTTTAATTCCACCGACGCATTTTTCCCGCCCCTGCCCTATGTGTTGTCGATTGTGCTGCAATGGATCATCGGCAGCGTGTCGGTGCCTACGCCGTTTCTGCTATCCGCCGGATTGGGGGCGATGATGGTCATGATGTGGTACAGCAACCTGCGTTATACCGCCGATGTCTCTGCGATCACCAGCGTTCTCGCAGTGGCGCTACTGGTGCTGAACCCGTTCTTCCTGCGCGCATTAGCCGAAGGCCCCGAAGCAATCCTGACCCTTATCGGCACATGGATTTTCGCACGCGGTATCGTGAACCTACGCCTCGCGGGCAACGCCCCCGACATGATGAAAGTCGCCGTGGGCCTGTTGGTCGTGTCCTTATCGAACAGCTACGGCTTGCTGATCTGCCTCGGTGCGCTGCCCTTTATGATCGTGGCCGCACGTCCCAGCATGCTGGTCTCGTCGCCAATCGGGTATCTGATCGCGATGTTTTACCCTGTGGCCGCCGCGATCTTTTCGCTTTGGTTCATCAGTATGATCTTCGATAGCTCGCTAATGCCGCTGTTGACAGAAGAACCAGTGTCGATCTCGTTCACGACCCACTTGATCATTCTCGCAGGACTGGCGCCGCTGACATTCATTGCCACGATGCGTAACGTCTACACCCCCTACTACTTCATGCCATTACTTGCCGCGTTCGGAACCGTTTTCGGGGCCTACTGGCTTAACAACATGTTCCATATGGAATCCGATCCGTCCTTGGCGATTGCACCGATGCTCGCGATCTTGGTCGCAGCCATTCGGTTCTGGCCACCGCTGAACTTGCGCGAGCCGATCATTCTGGTGCTTTTGGCACTGAGCCTCGTGCTGTCGCTGTTTTCCCTGCGTGCCAACCCGGAGGCCGAAACCCGCGAGTGGGTGGCAGCCGTACAGGGCGTGCCATTGGACGAATATAAAGCCACACAAGACGTCGCGCGCTTTCTGGACGGAAAGGACGGCATCCTCGTCGATGTCGAACGAAATCCCGAAATTGTGCCACAAATTGACGACATTCAACGGCTTATCGTCGCGGGCCAAACAGTCTATGATTGGGCATTAGAGGGTGGATTGCTGCGTGCGAAATACATACTCGTGCAAAACACACCGACCGACGTCCTCGTGACAGACCGCATATTACGACGCTTCCCTGAACTCGCGACCGATCAGATGGCTTTCTATGATGAAGTCTTTGCAAACGATCTGTGGCGGGTTTTCGAACGAAATGAACCAAGAGAGGGACTGAAATGAGCCAACGCATTATAGCAGTCGATGATTCTGATATTGCGCAGGAATTCATTCGCAGCAACCTTGCAGAGCTGGGTTACGACAACGTTGTCAGCTTCCTCGACCCGACGGCTGCACTGGCGGCAATCGAGACGGGCGAAGCCGAAGCGGACTTGATTTTGATGGACATCATGATGCCCGTGATCGACGGGATCGAGCTGTGTGCGCGGATCAGAGGTATTGATGCGTGGCGCGACGTGCCGATCATCATGTTGACCAGCCGCAAGGACATGGAATCCCTGTCGCGCGCCTTTGTCGCGGGCGCGAATGACTATGTGACCAAGCCGTTCAACCGGATCGAATTGCAAGCACGCATGAAAAGCAGCTTGCGGCTTAAATCCGAACTCAGCCGTCGTCGTGCTAGCGAAAACCGCGGATCAAAACGCAAGGCGTTAGGCACCGATGGCTCGCGAACATCGACTGCACGCCAAGACATGCTTGGGAGTCAGTTGGGTCTGCAGGCTGATCTGATGGCGATGGCAGCGGATACCGAATCCACGGTCGGCTTGATCGCGTTAAAGGTTGATAACCTGAAAAAAGAGACCGATTTTTCGTCATCCCAAAGTGCCGTAATCACCAATCAGGTCGCAAAAATCCTCGCGAATGTCAGCATTTGCGCGGGCGATACATTTGCACACTGGGAAGATGACATGTTCTGCTTCGCGGGTCTCAACCTGAGCGAAGATGATCTGCGCCAGCGGGCCGAAACATTCGTGAACGCCGTCAACACAGCGCAACTGACCGCCAGCGACGCATGGCAAAACGCGCCCGTGACGATCAGCGCGGCGATTGCCCCTGCGGGTGACGGCACCATCGGCCATCGCCTCGCGAACGCGATCAAATTGCTAGAAACCAAATCCGGCGACACCGAAAACGGCATCGTGAAAACCCTACAACCTTAACGGAGCGGCCCTTCCCCCATGATTCATATGGACACGCGTCTCAATGCGAACGCCCCCCAAAATGAAGGCAGGCGGCCCTTTGTCGGTGTAATTCTGCTGCTTGTGGTGTTGTTCATCGCAGGCGTCGCCTATCTGGTACGTTCTGATTACAAACGTTCGATCAGCGAGGCCGAAGTCCAACTGGTCAATTTCGCTGAACTTTTCGAGCAGTCGGTCGAATCCAATCTTGCGGTTGCCAACCTGCAGATGTGGAATTTGATCGACCGCTTGCCGTCGAGGCGGTTTGGAACGTCTGCGGACATCGAAACCCGCTACGGCGACATGATGCGCCAAACATTGGAACAGATTGATCAAATCGACAGCCTTGTATGGATCGCCACGAACGGGAATCCAGTGTGGTCGTCGGTCGAACAACTGACAGGCACCTACCTCGGTGATCGCGCCTATTTCCAAGAAGCGTTGCAGTTGGGCATGAATGAATACGCCGTTGGTGTGCCGATTATCGCACGTGGCACAGGACGGCGTTTGACGCCTATTGCGTGGCCAATGGTGTCGCAGTCCAATCAGGTTTTCGGCGTGATCGTATCGTCCTTGGGCGAGAAGTATTTCTCGGACATATTAACCCTGTCCGAAATTCCGACCGACATGCACGTCAACGTCGTCGCTTCCAACGGCGCTGCGGCATTCGAGTCCGAAGACCTGTCGCCGATTGCATTCGAGCGCAACATTCACGCCTCGCGCAAGATCGCGGCTTTGGATCTAACCATCAACGTCAGCCGTAGCAAAAGCGCCGTTTTGGCGGGTTTTTACATGCGGACAGCCAGCTTTATCATCATTGCAAGCATCCTGTTTGCGTCCTCAATCGGCATGGCGATCAGGCTGCAGCGCAAGTCAGTGCAACTGGCCGACGGCTTGAGCCAATCCGTGCAGGATAACCTGCGGATTGTCGCTGCTCAGCGCGAGTTTAACGCGATTTTTGAGAACGTCGCCGATGGTATTGTGATCTTTACCATGGACGGAAAACTTAAGCGGACCAACAAGATGGCCCGCAAAATTCTTGGCCAAGATGACAGTGATCAGGCTGTCGCTGACCTCAAGAGATTGCTACCGGACCTGTCCATTCTCACTGATGATTTGCCGCCGCAAGAGATCCTGACCTGCAACGATCAAGCCGTTGAATGCCGCGTCATGAAGCTGACGGCGAACAATATGGAGATCGCCTATTGCGTGCTGACCGATGTGACCGCCGAAAAGCGACTGGCTGCAGCGAAGGACAACTTTGTCACCTCCATTAACCATGAACTACGCACCCCTCTGACGTCGCTTTCAGGGTCGCTAGACCTGCTGCAAGACCGCTTTGCGGATGACCTCGCAGGCCCTGCCAAACGGCTGGTCATGATGGCGTCGCGCAATGCTGACCGTCTCTTAATGTTGGTGAACGACATTTTAACCTTGCAGGCCATCGACCAAGGCCAATTCCACGTTCGCGTCAAACCCGTTGATGTCAGCGTCGCGTTAGAAGAAGCCGTCGCATTCAATTCCGGTTACGGCATGGGGTCAGGTGTTAGCCTGCTGTGCGAACGGACTGAACCGGGGATGATTTTCGTTGATCCGGATCGATTGCAGCAAATTTTCTCGAACCTGATCTCGAACGCGGTCAAATACTCGACAGCAAACGGCACCGTCAAAATCGGCGCGGTCGAGACAAACGGCGACATCACCTTTTACGTGCGTGACGACGGCCCCGGCATTCCAAAATCCGCACGCGGCCGCCTGTTTGACCGCTTCACCGCCCCAATCCACACCAGCGGCGTACAGATGAACGGCACGGGTCTGGGCCTTGCGATCACAAAACAATTGGTTGAACGCCAAGGCGGCGAAATCACACTAGACTCGAGAACCGAAGAAGACGGCGCAGTGGAAACAGGAACAGTCTTTTTCGTGACGTTCAAAATGCACACAGCGCCAACAACACCAGTGGAGATTGAGGCATGAAAGTTCTATTTGTCGACGACGAAGCAGACATCCGCGAGATGATCGAAATTGCCCTGATCGTCGAGGACGACATCATCCCGACCTTTGCCGCCAGTGGTGCCGAGGCGATAAAAATCCTGAAAACGCAAGACTTTGACGCCCTGCTTCTGGACGTGATGATGTTGCCCCCCGACGGCCAAGAGGTGCTGCGCGTTGCGCGGACCCTGCCCAATCACCAGTCGACCAAAATCGTGATGTGTACGGCGAAAACCTCGCAAGAGGCTGAAAACGAACTCAAAGCGTTGGGCGCAGACCAGATACTACACAAGCCTTTCAAGCCCGTTAAACTAGCCGGATACCTACGCGACCTGTAGTTGCTCTGCGTGAGTCATGGGAAATCTCGCAAACCTGTGGTCGTGAACATCATGGCGCTCGCCGTCCTGGATGTAAGGCTGCATCGTCAATCGTTGTGCCCTTAATTAATCGTCAACACTTGCATGATAGACCTGCCTGATCTTACCAAAACTGACGGGGTGCGTCGCAGTCAAAAGCGAACGCTTCAAATTTCACCTCTCATCCGTTAACAGCGATCCAACGCACTGAACCAACTCGCCATCAACACAGGCCTCACCATGATTCCTTTTGACACCGCCTTGCTGTTCGTCAGCGTCGGTCTTGCCTTGGCGCTTGTTCCCGGTCCAGACAACATTTTTGTCCTTACGCAGTCCGCCTTGCATGGCAAAATTGCGGGCGTGGCCGTCACATTGGGTCTCGCGTCGGGCCTATTATTCCACACCACTGCCGTCGCATTGGGGGTCGCGGTCATTTTTCAGACGTCCCAATATGCCTTTGTGGTGCTCAAATATGCGGGTGCGGCGTATCTGTTGTACCTTGCGTGGAACGCGTTCAAAGCCTCGAAAAGCCAGCTTGACGACGACCGCCCGCCTGCTGAAACCGTGCCGAAACTGTACCTGCGCGGGTTGATCATGAACATCGCGAATCCGAAAATCACTATCTTCTTCCTCGCATTCCTGCCGCAGTTCGTTGACCCATTGCACGGCTCTCTCGTCGCGCAATTTTATCAACTGGGTGCACTGATGTTTATCATCACCGTCATCGTTTTTGGCGTCGTGGCCTTCGCCGCAGGGGCGCTGGGAGATTGGTTAAAAGCATCGCCCAAGGCGCAAATCTGGATTAATCGCGTCTCGGGCCTCGTGTTCATAGCACTTGCTGCGAAACTGGTTTCGACAAACAAATAGTTCTTAAAAATACGGCTGAGGTTGAGAACCCCAATGCTGCCTTCCCTGCCGGTTGATTAACGCAAAAACTGCGCACTGAGCTGCTGCCGGTTTCGTGGAGACCGAGATAAGGTGTTTATGAGATTGGAGATCAGCGATGACGAGAAGAGTTTACAGCCGAGAATATAAACGCGAGGCGGCACAGCTTGTGACGGCTCGCGGAGTGAGTGTCGCGCAAGCGGCCAAAGATCTGGATGTGCATGCAACCGTGCTGCGCCGATGGGTGCGTGAGTTTGGATCAAACGGGCCAAACGCCTTCCCAGGCAACGG
>NZ_JACIJM010000004.1 GCF_014199395.1 Yoonia ponticola
TATGACGTCTACGCCCTGCCCAGCCATGCTCACGTCACGCCAAGTGAGACATTTCTACTTTGCGCAACCACGGACATTTCAACTTGGTTGCAACATCGTATTATCCCAGCGCATAGCCCGCTCCGCGTACTGTCCGCACCGGATCTTCGCATCCTGTGCTTGTCAGCGATTTACGCAACCGTCCGACGTGCACATCGACCGTCCGTGTGTCCACGTAAACGTCGCGCCCCCAGACACGATCCAGCAGTTGATCGCGTGACCAGACACGTCCCGGTTTTTCCATGAACGTGCTGAGAAGCCGGAATTCCGTCGGTCCAAGTTTCAGTAACACGTCGCCGCGCATCACACGGTGCGTTTCAGAATCCAACGAGATGTCGTCGTATGTCAGCGTTTGCCCCACGGTCGTCGGTCGCACGCGCCGCAGCTGCGCACGTACACGCGCCATCAGTTCGGTCACAGAATACGGCTTCTCGACGTAATCATCCGCGCCAGTCTCAAGCCCGCGCACTTTGTCGATTTCCTCGGTGCGTGCGGACAGCATAATCACCGGAATGGCGCGCGTCTCGGGTTTGATTTTCAATTGACGGCAGACCTCGATGCCGGACAGTTTGGGCATCATCCAGTCTAGAATAATTACATCTGGCGGGTCTTCGGCGACCGACAGCAACGCATCTTCACCATTGCTGGCTTTGGTCGTCCGGTAGCCTTCGGCTTCGATGTTGTAGATCAACATTTCGCGCTGCGACGCTTCGTCGTCCACCACTAGAACATGTGGGATTTGGGCCATTTTCGACTACTCCGGTGTGCGCACAAATGAGGTTTTATCGCCCTTTGGTCGGGCTTCTTCGGGCATTGATCCTGTGACCTGATAGATCACTTGTTCGGCCATATTTGTTGTTAGATCGCCCATGCGTTCCACGTTTTTTGCCATAAAATGCAAGTGCATACAGGCCGTAATGTTGCGCGGGTCTTCCATCATGAAGGTCAGAAATTCGCGGAACAAGGCGTTGTACATCTGGTCCACTTCGTGGTCGCGCTGCCGGACTTCTTCGGCCAATTCGGCGTCGCCACGCACGTAGGCATCCAGCACGTCTTTGAGCATCAATTGGACCTCGCGGGCCATTCTGCGCAACGCTTTGTCAGAGCCGTTGATCGGCGGCATATCAACCAAAGTGCCGGTCCGTTTGGCCATGTTTTTCGCGTAATCACCGATCCGTTCCAACGACGCGGCGATCCGCAACACGGTCAAAATGCTGCGCAAATCCTTGGAAACCGGCGCACGCAAGGCAATGGTGCGCGCCGCCTCGTCGTTAATCTGCAACTCTAGGGTGTCGATGGCCTTGTCCGCTGCCCGCACCTGTTCGGCCAGTTCCAGATCGCGTGCGGCCAGCGCGTCGGCGGCGGACAGGATCGATTGCTCAACAAGGCCGCCCATACGCATCACAAGTGCTTGAATTTCCTCAAGATCGCGGTCGTATGCGGATGAAATATGTTCGCTCATGTTGCCTGTTCCTTTGCCGATCCGACCTTGCCGTTGCAGGGTCGTTTGGGTGGTGAAAGTCTGGTTTTGCGGTGTCGTGATGGTCCTACCAGCGTCGTTTACACAATCTTAAGAAATTATGTCGTAGATTCTGAATGTAACAAATAATTATGGGATAGAACTTTGACGTATCAGGTTTTCGATGACGGTTGGCAGCAGGATCGATACGGTGGTGCCCTGCCCTTCGGTGCTGTCGAACAGCAATCGTCCGCGATGGCGGTTCATGATGTGTTTCACAATCGCAAGGCCCAGACCTGTGCCGCCCATTTCACGATCCCGATGGTCGTCGACGCGGTAAAAACGTTCGGTCAACCGCACCAAATGGCGCTCTGGTATGCCGCTGCCCTGATCTTCTACGGTCAGGCGAATGCACTCTTGTTGTAGGGACCGCTCGTAGGCTGGCGGATGGATTGCGACAGTGATTCCGGCCTCGGTGGCACCGTATTTGATCGCGTTTTCGATAAGGTTATGAAGGACTTGCTGTAATTGCGCGGCGTCACCTGGCACCACCATTGGCTGCTCTGGCGCTACAACCTGAAGGTGCGTTTTTGCGGTCTTGGCCAGTGGTTCAAGCAGCTCTGTCGACTGCCGGATCACCTCTTCCAGATCGACGGGATTGGTGGGGCGACTACGTTCGGTTTCTTCAACGCGGCTGAGCGACAAGAGGTCATCAACGAGCCTGCGCAGACGATCCGCCTCGACGGCCATGATTCCCAAAAACCGCTCTTGGGCTTTGGGATCGTTGCGGGCCGGCCCTTGCAGGGTTTCGATAAATCCGAGCAAGGCGGTCAACGGCGTCCGCAATTCGTGACTGACGTTCGCGACAAAGTCGCGGCGCACTGAATTTATGTCGTGCTCGGCGGATTGATCTTCAAGGATAACAAGGGTTTGCTTGTTATCTGGCACCACCAACGCCTCGAAGGTTTGGTCGGTGTTTCCGGTTTGCACGAGAAAACGCGCGGTCTTTTGGGTGCCATCAAGTTGGGCCTGATCGACGGCATCTAACAAGGCAGGTTGACGCAATGCATTAATATAATTTCGACCGGTAAAATCCATCTTTAACAACGCCGTAGCTGCAGGATTTTGCAGGCTGATACGTTGGTCCTCGCCGATCAAAAGTATGGGTGATTTGACTGATTTGAGAAGCACATCGAGCGGAAACTTTGGCATGTGATAAGTGTCACTTTTTAGTCGCGTTTAGGTTTTGTGTGGATCAACCCACACTTGAATGTAAGAAATGTTTGCACAGTTTCGTTTCATCCTTGTAACAGCATACACTTAGAAAAAAGGAGGATCGGAACGCGATCATGTCGTCAGTCCATCAACTACCACGGAAGAAGTTCCTAGAAAACCTGCGTGGGCACGTCCATCAAGAGGACCGCGTGGTCACTTTGGTTGTGGGTGAAGTGCGCCGTTGGGCATCCGAAGGTCGTGACATTCCCTATGTCGATGACCTGACATTCGTTGATTTTGAACACTTAAATCAGACGACGATTGCAAAGGTCCGTCCCGACGTTGTTTTATCCCCGCTGCTAAGCGATGCGTTTGACGCCTTTCAGATCGTTCGGTTTCTGGCCTCGTTCGGTTACGTCGGCAGATACCGCGCTTTGGCGCAATATTTGCCAGACATGGCGATGATTCGCAGCGAAATCCGCAAAGCGGCCCCAAATATCGACTTTGAAATCGTTATGATACCGACACCGCTGCGGTTGGTCAGTTAATCCAGCGCGACCAATCCGTCGCGGAACCGCGCCGCGTTGGCTTGGTAATGCTTGGCAGAGCGTTTCAGGCCGGCAATCGCTGTCTCGTCCAACTCTCTGACGACCTTGCCCGGTGATCCCATCACCAGCGATCCGTCGGGAATGACTTTGCCTTCGGTGATTAACGCCCCTGCCCCGATCAGACAGTTTTTGCCGATCACAGCGCCGTTCAGCACGGTCGCCCCCATGCCAATCAAACTATTATCGCCGATGGTGCAGCCGTGCAGCATCGCTTTGTGACCGATTGTGCAGTTGGTGCCGATGGTCAGCGGGCAACCGGGGTCAGTGTGTAGCACGCAGTTTTCCTGCACATTGCTGCCTTCGCCTATGATGATCGGCTCATTGTCGCCGCGGATCGTTGTGCCGAACCACACCGAAGATTTCGCCAAAAGCGTGGTGTTCCCGATCACATGACAGCCCGGTGCGACCCATGCCGTTGCATCAACTTTGGGTTCTACGTCATTGATTTTATATAACATTAGCGATCCTCGAATTCGTCTTGCAAGGTGCGGACGTGGTCCATCAGGTCGGGCTGCTGGCTGGCGCGTAGCCGCTCTGCGGAAATGATGGTTTTCAGCCGCTCTTCGGTGGTGGCCAGATCATCGTTCACCAGCACATAGTCGTAGCCGTCCCAATGACTGATCTCGTCCCAGCTTTTTTGCATCCGCTTTTCGATGGTCTCTGAATCGTCTTGCCCGCGTGACACAAGGCGGCGGTGCAGTTCGGTGATTGATGGCGGTAGGATGAAAATCGACAGCACGTGGTCCTTCAACGACGAGGTTGAAATCTGCTGTGCGCCTTGCCAGTCGATGTCGAATAGCACATCGCGACCGTCCTCAATCGCGTCGGCCACTGGTCCCTTTGGTGATCCGTAGTAGTTCCCGAACACCCGCGCATGTTCCAGCATGTCTTTGTCGGACACCTGCCGTTTAAAGGCATCTTCGGTCACAAAATAGTAATCTTGACCGTCGACTTCGCCGGCGCGCGGGGCGCGTGTCGTCGCAGAAACAGAAAACCGCAGCGTGTCGTCCCATTTGCGCAATGCTTTAGCCAAGGTCGATTTGCCCGCACCAGAGGGGGAAGACAGGATAATCAGTAGTCCACGACGCGCCATGCGTTACTCCACGTTTTGAATTTGTTCACGCATCTGATCAATCAGCGTCTTGAGTTCAAGCCCAATCCCCGTGAGTTTCACATGCTGCGCCTTGGAACACAGTGTATTCGCCTCGCGGTTAAATTCCTGTGACAGAAAATCTAGTTTTCGGCCAACGGGGTGATGTTCTTTTTGTGCGACGTCCAGCAGTTCGGTGGCGGCGGTCACATGCGCTTTGAGACGGTCGATTTCTTCGGTGACGTCTGTTTTCACGGCGAGTGCGGCCATCTCTTGCGCCAAACGGTCCGGATCAAGGTCGGTATCGCCCAACACCCGTTCCATCGCCGTTTTCAACGCCTGTTCCATGTCGGGGCGACGTTCCACGATCACGGCTTCGGCGTTGGCGATGTTGCCCGCAATATCAGACAGTTGCGTGGCGATGATTTCGTTCAGGCATTGCCCCTCGCGTTCGCGCATTTTGACCAGATCACGCAGCAACGGGGCGACGTCCGCTTTGATCGCTGCCGCAAGTTCTGCGCTGATCCCGTCGTTTGAGCCGTGCAAAACCACGCCGCGTTGGTTCAAAACGTCGGCTGTGGTCGGCTGGCCCAATGTCACGCCCATCGTGAAGGCCCGTTCCTGGATGCTATCAAGTGCCCCCAAAACGCGGTCCAGTTGCGCTTCGTCCAATGAGAGCTGCTGCGCTGTGTCGTTTTGCGCAATCCGCAAGGTCAGGCTGACATTGCCGCGCTTGATTGCTTTGCCAAAGGCTGCCCGAATGTCGGCTTCTAGCCCGTCGATACCGTCTGGCAGGCGCAAGCGCAGGTCCAAGCCGCGTGCGTTTACGCTGCGGACTTCCCAGCTCCATGTGGTCCCCTCCAAGCTGCCTGTGCGACTGGCGAATGCTGTCATTGATTGGATCATGGGTGCCTCTTTTGGGTGCTGTTGCGTCTTCACTACTGGCAAACTCTAGCACAGGTAAACCCCGCTTGCGTCGCTGTGCCGACCTTGCCCCGCTCCGTATAGCGTTAACCCATTAATCCTTTGTTAAGTGATTTCCGGTAACTTTCTGTTAACTTGTCGGCAAATGCGAAATACCGACGAAGGACGATCCGATGGCACATGACCGCGACTATGCCTCTATTTACCGCACTCCGTTTCACGATCCGAATGGCGAAGCGGTGCTGAAACAGGTCGAGCGCCACTGGCGGTCGATGCGCAACGGTGACGACCTACCCCAGCGTGTTGATCTGTCGCCGGATCATTTGTCAGATAGTCTTGCGCATTGCTTTACGTTGGAACGTGTCGCGCCGACGATTGCCCGTTTTCGGGTTGCGGGCCGTGCCGTGCATGAGGTGCTGAATATGGAGCCGCGCGGCATGCCGCTGAGCGCGTTATTCACGCCCGCAGGTCGCGACATGCTGGCCCCGCTGATCTTTGACGTCTGCGAAGGCCCTGATATCGTAGAAGTTCCCGTCATCGCCGCCCGTAGTTTGGGCCGTAGCCCGTTGCGCGGTCGGTTGCTGCTGATGCCGCTCAAACATGCAGGCCAAGAGGTGAACCGTCTGTTTGGTGCTGTGGTTGTGGATGGCAAGACCGGGCGGCGGCCGATGCGCTTTGACTTTGATCGTGACCAAAGTCTGCGCCAGCAGGCGGTGCAACCGATCATTCGCACGGTGCATGAAATCCTGTCGGAACCGACTGTGGCGCACCCTGCCCCACGGCCTGCGCTGCGACTGATTGTTGATAACACCTGAAACGAAAACGGGCGGATCCGATTGGACCCGCCCGAAATAATTTCACGATGCGTGACGGCTTAGCCTGTAGCAGCCGCTTTCAACTGATTGCGGCGCGTGGACAGCTCTTCTGCGACCAAGAACGCCAGTTCCAGCGACTGGGACGCGTTCAAACGTGGATCACACGCTGTGTGGTAACGGTCTGCCAGATTTTCATCCGTCACAGCCCGTACACCGCCAGTACATTCGGTCACGTCAGCGCCTGTCATCTCGAAATGTACGCCGCCTGGAATTGTGCCTTCGGCGTTATGCACTGCAAAGAATTCTTTGACTTCGCGCAACACGGAATCGAACGGACGGGTTTTGTAGCCCGTGGACGATTTGATCGTGTTGCCGTGCATCGCGTCGCAAGTCCACGTGACGTTTGCGCCTTCTTCCTGCACCGCTTTGATCAAGCGCGGCAGGTGTTCGCCAACAGAGCCAGCCCCGAAACGTGCGATGAGGGTCAAGCGACCTTCTTCGTTTTGCGGGTTCAGTTTGGCCATCAGCGCCTTGAGGTGACCGGAAGTCATTGTCGGACCGCATTTCAACCCGATCGGGTTTTGCACGCCAGAGCAATATTCCACATGTGCGCCGTCCGGCTGCCGTGTCCGGTCGCCAATCCAGATCATGTGACCAGAACCCGCCAGCATCTTGCCGGATGTGGAATCGACCCGTGTCAGGGCTTCTTCGTATTCCAGCAGCAAGGCCTCGTGGGACGTGTAGAATTCGACGGTGCGCAATTCGTGGTTGGTGTCGGTGGACAGGCCAGCGGCTTGCATGAAATCTAGCGTGTCTGAAATCCGACCCGCCATATCGCGGTATTTCTGCGCGCCGGACCCTTCGGCAAAGCCGAGTGTCCACTGGTGGACTTGATGCACGTCTGCGTAGCCGCCCGTCGAGAAAGCGCGCAACAGGTTCAATGTCGCCGCCGCCTGCATGTAGGCTTGGCTCATGCGTTCCGGATCAGGAATGCGGGCCTCTTCGGTGAAGTCGAAACCGTTAATGATATCGCCGCGGTAGCTTGGCAATTCGACGCCATCCACAGTTTCGGTATCAGCAGAGCGTGGCTTGGCCATTTGACCAGCCATGCGGCCTACCTTCACAACAGGCACTTTCGCGCCGTATGTCAGGACCATCGCCATTTGCAGCATCACTTTGAACGTGTCGCGAATGCCGTCTGCGGAAAACTCTGCAAAGCTTTCGGCGCAATCGCCGCCTTGCAGCAAAAACGCTTCGCCACGGCCACAAGCCGCGAGGTGTTGGCGTAGCCGCCGGGCCTCACCCGCAAAAACTAAGGGTGGATATGAAGACAGACGACCTTCCACAGCCTTAAGCGCGGCCGCGTCGGTATAAGTTGGCATTTGGATCCGGGGCTTGCTGCGCCAGTCCGTTTTTTGCCATGTCGTCATTGTCTTGCTCCAAAATCTAGAAAATATATCTCACGATCAGAGTGATCGGTCCGTCCTTATACTGCGTAAGAACGGGGCTTCCAATGCCTAAACCTTCTATTTGCGACGGCCAATGCGTCGGTTTTGGTTGAAATGACTTGTCAGCACGCGATTTTGGCGCGAATGATGCCCAACCAGCGACGATACAGGCGTAGATATGAGCGTATCTGAGACCCCCATCATGTTCAGCGAAACACAAAAGCCAAAGCGCTTTGTGTTTGTGTTGCTGGATCAATTCACCATGCTTTGCTTTGCGAGCGCGGTGGAAAGTCTGCGGATTGCAAACCGCACGGCGGGTGAAACCTTGTATGAATGGAGGTTCATTGGCGAGGACGGTGTGTCGACGACCTGTTCAAACGGCTGTGTGTTTCAACTGGACGCCGAATTGGACGAGCTGAACCGCGACGATATTGTCATGGTCTGCGGTGGCGTCGACATTCAAGCCGCCACCACCAAAAAAGTGCTGAACTGGATCAGGCGCGAGGCCCGTCGCGGTGTGACTATCGCGGGGCTGTGTACGGCGGGTTATACGCTGGCAAAAGCCGGATTGCTCGACGGTAAAAAAGCGACGATCCACTGGGAAAATCAGGACAGCTTTATCGAGGAATTCGAAGATATCGAGCTGACCCGATCGGTGTTTGTGATCGACGGCAACCGGATTACCACTGCTGGCGGCACTGCCTCGATTGATCTGATGCTCAAGATTATCGCGCAAGACCATGGTGAGGATTTAGCGAACGCTGTGGCCGATCAGTTGATCTATTCATCGATCCGCACTGACCAAGATACACAACGTCTATCCGTACCGACCCGCATTGGTGTGCGTCATCCAAAGCTAAGCCGCGTTATTCAGATGATGGAAAAGAACATCGAAGAGCCGATCAGCCCTGCGATCTTGGCAAGCGATGTGGGCATGTCGACCCGCCAACTCGAACGCCTGTTCCGGCGTTATCTGTCGCGGTCGCCGAAACGCTATTACATGGAACTGCGGCTTGGGCGGGCGCGTAACCTGTTGATGCAAACGGATATGACGGTGATTAACGTCGCACTGGCCTGCGGGTTTGCGTCGCCGTCGCATTTCTCGAAATGCTACCGGTCGCATTATAATACAACCCCCTACCGCGAGCGCGGCACACAGGCGAACCCCACCGCACGCTAATCCAATCAGCAACGATAGGTCTGTTTTTCCTGACTTTACTCGTGCTTTGGCGCGGTAAATGGTCGTGGCATACCCTCATCACTGATTGGATACGACAATGCTGAATAGTCATCTGTTTTCCAACAACCCAAGATTGATCGCTGCCGCAATAAATAACCCCGCAATGCGCCGTGGCGATCCGGACCAAGAGGCGGTGCGCCTTTTGCAACTCGCGCTCAGGTTTTTGCAGGTCGCAACGATGCGCATGTCCACAGCCGCCGACGGGACGCTGGATGGCGATTATGGCGGTGAGACATTCCGCGCCGTACAATCATTCCAACGCGAAAATTCCCTAGGCGGTGCGAACAACACCTTCGACGGGATTGCAAACAGCGACACGCTAGAGGTGATGGACGCCCAGTTGATCCAGCGCGGCAATCCAACCCGAGACACGCTTGCCGCGCGACCAACCGGAAGCCGCACACCACTGAGCCAGAATTTGATCCCGAAACGCCCGACGGCCAGTCGTTTGCAACGCGAATATAACAAGTTTGTCGAGGTCCGTGGCAAACCCTGCGCCTGCACAGGCCAAAACCAATGTGCTGTGCGAATGACGGTTGCGCTGGGGCGCAGCGATATCGGGTTCCACCTGAACGGGCCAAGTCCGCGACGCCTATATGTGCATCGCGCGTTTTCGCGCAGGTGTGGCGGGGTCGATACGGCGCATGACAACAGCGCGGGCCGCGTGTTCTCGTATCTTCGGACGTTTTGGCCGTTTACGACATATAACATCACACAAGGCCGCTCGGGCGCGGATATCTACACCCAAGTCCAAGGCCCCGCCGCGATTATCTTTTTTGAACGGCTGGCGGGAAACAGAGATTCTTCGCGGCTTGGCAATCACATCGACTTTTTTGACGGAACACGGATTATGAACGACGCGCTGGGCTACGCCACAAGGGGCGAGCCTAGTCCGGGGCCCGCCGATGGCACCTTTAAGAAGACGTTGAACGCGATCTATGTGATGCCTCTGATGCCTTAGTGCGCCACGATATGCCTGTTTCGGTGTCAGCGCGCCCATTTTGCAATCAGAGCGTGTACTGGTGCCGACCTACCCTGCTCTTGTTAAAGGTTTATTTCACTTTCCGTAGCGTATCGGAAACCCGCCCCCTTTTCTTTTGAAAATACGGTGCGTAGACTTTCGGTCAGGATGACGAAAACATCCACTAGGGAGACTAAAATGAAAAATATTTTGATGGCGACCACAGCACTTGCGCTGACGGCTGGTTCCGCATTTGCTGAAGACGTAAAAATTGGCGTGATCCTTGGATTCACAGGTCCGCTTGAATCCATCACACCTGCGATGGCGGCTGGTGCTGAATTGGCTATGGCCGAAGTCAGCGAATCCGGCGCGTTGCTTGATGGCTCGACTGTGACCGCCGTGCGCGCAGACAGCACATGTATCGACGCGGGTGCAGCAACAACAGCTGCCGAACGTCTGATCACATCTGAAGGCGTCAGCGCAATCATGGGTGCCGATTGTTCCGGCGTCACTGGCGCGATCCTGTCCAACGTTGCATTGCCAAACGGCACAGTGATGATTTCACCATCGGCCACATCCCCGGGCCTGTCCGAAGTTGAAGACAACGGCTTGTTCTTCCGCACATCCCCATCCGATGCGCGCCAAGGCGAAATCATGACAGCGATCCTGAACGATCGCGGTATCACTGACGTTGCTGTGACCTACACAAACAACGACTACGGCAAAGGTTTGGCCGATGCATTCGCGGGCTCTTTCGAGGCAGCTGGCGGCACAGTCACAATCTCTGCGGCACACGAAGACGGCAAAGCGGATTACTCTGCTGAAGTTGGCGCATTGGCATCCGGCGGCGGCGACGTTCTGGTTGTTGCAGGCTACGTTGACCAAGGCGGTTCCGGCATTGTGCGCAGCGCAATCGACGCAGGCGCGTTCGACACGTTCTATTTCCCAGACGGTATGGTCGGCACAAAGCTGAACGAGAACTTTGGTTCAGAACTGAACGGATCTATCGGATCTTACCCAGGCACAGATAGCGAAGGCGCGTCTATGTTCTTTGGCTTGGCAACGGCTGCCGGTTTTGACGGCACGGGGTCTTATTCTGCGGAATCATATGACGCGGCTGCCCTGCTGATGTTGGCGATGCAAGCGGCTGGGTCCAGCGCATCTGCTGATCTGAAAGATCACGTGATGGACGTCGCAAACGCACCGGGCACCGAAATTTTCCCGGGCGAATTGGCCAAAGGACTTGAGCTGCTCGCCGCTGGCGAAGAGATCAACTACGTTGGTGCGACTGCGATTGAATTGATTGGTGCTGGCGAATCCGCTGGGAACTTCCAAGAGATCGAATTTGCCGATGGTGTCTATTCCACCGTTAACTTCCGTTAATCGGGACTGAAACTTTGAAACGGCACGGGATTTTCCCGTGCCGTTTCAATATGATAAGGCACGTACTTCACGTGGCAGGTAAAGAATGATCGTCGTAGAGAATTTAGTGAAAACCTTTGGTGGTTTTCGTGCGGTAGATGGTGCGTCGCTTGAAATTGGCGCAGGTACAATCACCGGATTAATCGGACCGAACGGGGCCGGAAAAACCACTCTTTTCAATGTGATCGCAGGCGTTCATCAACCAACTGCGGGACGTGTCACCATGGGCGGCGAAGACATCACAGGTCTGCCCCCACATCAATTATTCCACAAAGGGCTGCTGCGGACCTTTCAAATCGCGCATGAATTCTCAAGCATGACGGTCCGCGAGAACCTAATGATGGTGCCGGGCGCGCAATCAGGTGAAACGCTATGGAACGCATGGTTTGGCCGCAAAGGCATCGCGGAAGAAGAACGGGCGCTGGGCGCGAAAGCCGATGAAGTGCTGGCATTCCTGACCATCGACCACCTGACCTATGAAAAAGCAGGCAACTTGTCCGGCGGCCAGAAAAAGCTGCTGGAACTGGGCCGCACGATGATGGTCGACGCGAAAATCGTGTTTCTGGATGAGGTCGGCGCAGGCGTGAACCGCACGCTTCTGAACACCATTGGCGACGCGATCATCCGGCTGAACAAAGAGCGCGGCTATACATTTGTCGTCATCGAGCACGACATGGATTTCATCGAACGGCTTTGTGATCCAGTGATCTGTATGGCGGAAGGCAAGGTTTTGGCCGAAGGTACGCTGGCTGAAATCAAGGCCAACGAGCAGGTCATCGAGGCCTATTTGGGGACCGGATTGAAGAACAAAGACAAGTTGGCGAAAACGTGATGGGGTGCGCAGTGAGTTGTTTTGGCGAAATGAAGTTGAGGGCCGCGCATGTCTGAACCGTTTTTGATTGGCGATACGATGACGGGCGGCTACGGCAAAGGCCCCGATATTCTGCACGGCTGCACGATAGCCGTGGAAAAAGGCGAGATTGCTGTGATTGTCGGGCCAAATGGCGCGGGTAAATCCACTGCGATGAAAGCGGTGTTCGGGATGCTGAACGTGCATTCGGGGTCTGTGCGGCTGGACGGCGAGGACATCACCGCGCTGTCGCCACAAGACCGCGTGATCAAGGGCATGGGATTTGTGCCGCAGGTCCGCAATATCTTTGGCTCGATGACGGTTGAAGAAAACCTCGAAATGGGTGCCTTTATTCGCAACGATGACATCAAACAGACGATGGAACAGGTCTATGAATTGTTCCCGATCTTGCGCGATAAACGCAACCAAGCGGCGGGTGAACTGTCGGGTGGGCAACGGCAACAGGTCGCCGTAGGTCGCGCCTTGATGACGCAGCCGAAGGTGCTGATGCTGGACGAGCCAACGGCGGGTGTGTCGCCGATTGTGATGGACGAATTGTTCGACCGGATCATCGAGGTCGCCCGCACGGGTATTCCGATCCTGATGGTGGAACAGAACGCCAGACAAGCGCTTGAAATTGCTGATAAAGCCTATGTTTTGGTGCAGGGTACAAATGCCCACACTGGCACTGGTAAAGAACTGCTTGCGAACCCAGAAGTACGCGCGAGTTTCTTGGGCGGATGATATTTTATCCTTTTGTTAAAGGATTAAGAATGACGACGAAGGGTCTGATTTAATGGACTATTTAAATGCGCTGGTCGCATTGGCGAACTTTGTAATCGTGCCGGGGCTGGCCTACGGCGCCCAGCTTGCGATTGGGGCCCTTGGGGTCACGATGATCTACGGCGTGTTGCGGTTTTCGAACTTCGCGCACGGCGATACGATGGCCTTTGGCACAGCGATTACGATCCTGTTTACATGGCTGTTTCAGTCTTGGGGCATTTCGCTGGGACCGTTACCGACTGCCCTGCTCGCCTTGCCGTTCGGGATTGCGGGTTGTGCGCTTCTGGTGCTGGGTACCGACCGCGTCGTTTACAAATTCTACCGCGCCCAAAAGGCCAAGCCAGTGATCCTTGTGATCGTGTCGCTTGGCGTGATGTTTGTGATGAATGGGATCGTGCGCTTTGTGATTGGCGTGCGGGATATCAACTTTGCCGACGGCGAACGGTTCATCATTTCTGCGCGTGATTTCAAAGAGATGACCGGACTAGACGAAGGGTTGGCGATCAAGACGACCCAGATGATTACTGTTGTTGTCGCGATTATCGTCATGGCGTTGTTGTTCTATTTTCTGAATAAAACCCGCACTGGTAAATCCATGCGCGCCTTTTCCGACAACGAAGATTTGGCGTTATTGTCCGGCATTAACCCTGAGCGCGTTGTATTGGTGACATGGCTCATCGTGGCCGCATTGGCGACGACGGCGGGCGTGTTGTACGGGTTGGATAAGTCGTTCAAAGCCTTCACATATTTCCAATTGCTACTGCCGATCTTTGCCTCTGCAATCGTCGGCGGCATCGGTAATCCGGTGGGCGCTATTGCAGGCGGATTTACCATCGCATTTGCCGAAGTCACGATCACCTATGCGTGGAAAAAGGTGCTGACATATGTGATGCCAGAGAGCTTAGAGCCCGACGGCCTCGTCCAGTTGTTGTCCACCGATTATAAATTTGCCGTCAGCTTTGCGATCCTGATTATCGTGCTGCTGTTCAAACCGACCGGCCTGTTCAAGGGGCAATCGATATGAGCTTTTCACTGCGTAATACGTTTCTCGTTCTGTTTGTCGCGGGTCTGTATGTCCTTGAAGGAACAACAGATTTCTGGATTTTCAGCGGGTCACCGGACTCTGCTTTGAAGATGCTGAACTTTGCTTTGATCAGCGCGATCATGGCCTTGGGCGTAAACCTGCAATGGGGTTTTGCGGGCCTGTTTAACGTGGGTATCATGGGCTTTGTCGCCTTGGGTGGTTTGGCTGCCGTGCTGATTTCGATGCCCCCGACCGAAGGCGCTATGGCCGCAGGCGGGTGGCGCGTTTTGCTGGGCTTGGTCATGGGCGCTGCAACGATTGTGTTAACCGTGTTGGTCCGCGCCAAGATGCCTGCTGGCACGGCCCGTGTGCTGGCCACGATTATATTGCTGGTTGGCGGGTTTTTCCTGTTCCGTTGGGTGTTTGATGGCGGTGTTGAAGGCATCGAGGCGATCAACCCTGCCCTGTTTGGCAACATCGGCGGTCTGAACTTTGGCGGTGAAAACTACAAAGATTACGGCTGGATGGCGATCGTGGCTTGGCCTGTGGGCGGCTTGTTCGCGGCTGCTGCAGCTTGGGTGATCGGGAAAACCGCGCTTGGCTTGCGGTCTGATTATCTGGCGATTGCGACGCTGGGGATTGCCGAAATCATCCTTGCGGTGATCAAGAACGAAGACTGGTTGTCGCGCGGCGTGAAAAACGTAACCGGCCTGCCCCGTCCTGTGCCCTATGAAATCGACCTGCAAAACGATCCGGGCTTTACTGAAAAGGCTGCCAGCTGGGGCTTGGACCCGATGACCGCGTCGACATTATACGTCAAAATCGGCTATTCGCTGCTGTTTACCGTGTTCCTGATCGCCTTGCTGTGGCTTGCGCAACGCGCGCTAAGCTCGCCTTGGGGTCGGATGATGCGTGCGATCCGCGACAATGAAACAGCCGCCGAAGCGATGGGCAAAGACGTCACCGCCCGCCATTTGCAGATCTTTATCCTTGGCTCTGCGATCTGCGGGATTGCCGGTGCGATGATGGTCACGATTGACGGTCAGTTGACGCCGACGACCTATCAGCCGCTGCGCTTTACCTTCCTGATCTGGGTGATGGTGATTGTGGGCGGATCAGGCAATAACTTTGGCGCTGTGCTGGGTGGTTTCCTTGTCTGGTGGCTGTGGGTGATGGTTGAACCATTGGGCCTGTGGATCGCTGATGTGACCACAGCGGGACTTGATCCGACAAACTGGTTTGCCATTCGCATGTCCGAATTCGGCGCCCATATGCGATTGCTGACCATGGGTATTGTGATGTTGTTGGTCCTGCGGTTTAGCCCGCGCGGATTGATGCCTGAGAAGTAGTGGTTCTTGTGGCGGTGACGCGCTAGAAGGCCCATAGGTAATGCTTTGGGGTGAAACATGGCGCTTCTTTTCCGCTGGTTAATGCGAATAATCACAGGGCTGATTGTCTTGTGTGTCGCCATCTTTGCGCTGACCTATTATTTCGCTTCGCGGTCTTTGCCTAACTACACGGCGGATGAGGCTGTTCAGGGCATCGCGTCACCCGTCGAGATTGTGCGTGATAACGCCAACGTGCCGCATATCTTTGGGGCGACGGACCCTGACGTGTATTTCGCGCTTGGCTATGCCCATGCCCAAGACCGGATGTGGCAGATGACGATGTTGCGCCGCACGGCCCAAGGGCGGTTGTCGGAACTGTTCGGCGAGCGCACGTTGCCGATTGATAAGCTGCTGCGGCATCTGGATTTGTACCGCACAGCGACAGAGTCCGTTGACGATCAAGACGCACAAACCACCGCCGCCCTGAAAGCCTATTCCGCTGGCGTGAACGCTTGGCTGGGCAAGGTAAATGAAGGTGCGCGTGGTCGTGGCGCCCCTGAAATGTGGATGTTCAATCACGCGATTTCACCGTGGCAACCTGCTGATAGTATTGCGATTATCAAGCTGATGGCGTTGCAACTGTCATCCCAACTGGAAAACGAAGTCTTACGCGCCCGCACCTCGCTTTTGCTGGACCCGAACCTTGTGCGTGACATTTTGCCTGACGATCCAGGTAGCGGCATAGCGATGCTGCCGGAATATGCGACGTTGGTGCCTGACCTGCCGCGCTATGCTGCGAATTCCCGCGCCCCTTACGATCCATTGTCGCCTGTGAAACCTGCGCAATTGGCCGGTGCATCGAATGCGTGGGCGGCTGGTCCGACGCGCTCTGCCACCGGTGGGACGTTGCTTGCCAATGATCCGCATCTTGGCCTGACCGCGCCGACGATCTGGTATCTGGCGCGGTTGGAACTTTCGACGGGTGGTGTCATCGGCGGCACAATCCCCGGTGTGCCTGTTGTAATGACAGGCCGTAGCGACAGCCTAGGCTGGGGCATCACGTCAAGCTATCTGGACGATCAGGATCTGTTTATCGAAGAAGTGAACCCCGACAACAGCACCCAATATCGCGGGCTGGACGGCTGGGAAAACTTCAAAAGCCGCGACAGTATTATCAATGTGCGTGACCAGTCCGCCGTGACCGTGCGTGTCCGTGAAACCGTGAATGGTCCGGTGCTGCCTGCGGATCAATTTGACCTCAGCACGATCACGCCGCGCGGCCATGTTGTATCGCTGGGCTGGACCGCACTTTCGCGCGATGACACCACTATGTCCGCTGCGATAAAATTGATGCAGGCCAGGACGGTAGACGACGCTTTTGATGCAACCGAAGGCTATATTGCGCCCTCGCAAAACCTGACTGTCGCGGACCGCACACGGGTCGGGCTAAAGACCATCGGCGCAATCCCTGCCCGCACGCCAGATCACCAAAGCCAAGGGCGCTTGCCCAGCTTTGGCTATATCGAAGGCAACCGCTGGTTCGGGCGGCAACCCTATGCGGATAACCCCGAATTTGCCGATCCGATGGGCGATATTCTGGGCAATACCAACAACAAAACCAGCGACGCACCATTCCCCGATCATGTGTCTTATGTTTGGGGCGACACGCAGCGGATCAAACGTTGGGCGCGCCTGATGCAAGCACGTGAAGTACACACCCGCGAAAGCTTTATCGAGGCGCAGTTGGATACCGTCAGCTACACCGCACGGACGCTTTTGCCGATGATGGGCGCTGATCTGTGGTTCACTGGCGAAGCCGCCCCCGAAGGCACACCGGAACGCCGCCGCCAGCAAGCGTTAGAACTGCTCGCGGCATGGAACGGCGAGATGAACGAACATATGCCAGAACCGCTGATTTACGCGGCGTGGCTGCGCGAGTTGCACAAGCGGCTTACGCGCGATGAATTGGGCCCGCTCTCTTCGGAATTTACCCATGCAGACCCGGTGTTTATCGAGCGAGTCTTCCGCAATATCGACGGGGCCTCTGTGTGGTGCGACGTGGTGCAATCAGCGCCTGTCGAGACTTGCACGGACATCTCGCGGCAAGCCTTGGACGACGCGCTGATCTGGATCGACGAGCATCAAGGCACAACCGTGGCCGCCCTGCGCTGGGGCGACGCGCATCAGGCCACGCATGACCATCCGGTTCTGGGCGATGTGCCGTTGCTCAGCTGGTTCGTGAACATCCGGCAATCGACCTCTGGCGGCGACAATACATTGCAACGTGGCAAGACCTCTGGCGTCGGTCCCAACCCGTTCCAGAATGTCCACGCGGCGGGCTATCGCGGCGTCTACGATTTCGCTGACCCCGACAGTTCGGTGTTCATCAGTGCGACGGGGCAATCCGGCCACCCGTTGTCGCGCTATTATGACAACATGGGCGAGTTGTGGCGGCGCGGTGAATATGTGCCAATGTCGCTGGATACGGCGCTCGCGCGGGCGGCGGCTGTTGGCGTGACGGTTTTGACGCCCATCGCCGAGTAATCTTAGCTGGTTGTTAAGACACCTACGCTAGTTTGACCTGATGATATGGGTAGACACACTTATACCGCGCGTCGTCGCGGCACTGGCGATTAGGTCGTGGCGTGATCTTGTTCTCAAGCTTATCGCGTTCTTTTTATTGGTGAATTTTGTTGGTTTTGTGCTGGATTTCACAGGGATTTATCCCCGTGTCACCCCCGAATGGGCCGGTAATTTCTGGTCAGTGATCGCTGTGGCAACACCCATATTGGGGCTGCAATTCGGGATTATGACTTACCTTGATCGGTTACAAAAACGGCTGGCAAAGGCAGATGCGACCGATACGCTGACAGGTCTGCCCACCAGACGCGCGTTTATCGTGCAGACAAATACGCGGCGTGTGACCAGCCCTGAAGGCGTTGTTTTATTGATTGATGCGGATAATTTCCGGCGGATTAACGACGCTTATGGGCATTTCGCAGGTGATGCCTGTCTGGCAAATGTTGCTGCGACATTGCTGAAACATGCTGGTCCAGACGATGTTGTCGGGCGCATGGGTGGCGAAGAATTTGCAGTGTTTATTCCCGCGACGTCTGGGACCGACGTGGCGACGTTCTGCACCGCAATGACGCAAAAGATCACGACAAAACTAGATCAACGGTTTGCGACCGCTGGCCGAGAGATTTCGCTGACCATGTCAATCGGCACCGTCAAAGCAGGGCCGCATCATGCGATTGATCTGCTGCTCAGCCGCGCTGATGACGCGCTGTATTGTTCTAAAAACGATGGCCGTGCGCGCATGATCGAATGGGAAGATATGCCATCGAACATGCGGCAGGCGTCGTAATTACAGGCGCTTGAACCGTTCTTTTTGCAGCGATGTCCAGAACACAACCATATCGTAGCCAGTTTCGGTTTGGATATCGTCGGTGACGATACCTTGCTCGAACAACCATGCACGTTCGCGGCCTTGGGCAAACGTCAGGTTGAGCGTGGCTTCGGTGCGTGGATCTTTGAGTTTACCTGCCAGATCATCCAGCAGCTGGTCCATTCCTGCGCCAGTGATCGCAGACACCGCATAAAGATCGTCGGTACGGTCCGCTTTGGTGATCAGCGCATCGCGGGTTTCATCATCGACACGGTCAATCTTGTTCCACACTTCAATCAGCGGCGATTCTTCGGCCACGCCAAGCGATTCGAGGATTTGCATCACGTCTTTGGATTGCTCTTCGGACTGCGCGTGACTGATGTCGCGGACATGTACAATTAAGTCAGCGTCCAACACTTCTTCCAATGTCGCACGGAAAGCCGCAACAAGTTCGGTCGGCAAATCACTGATAAAGCCCACAGTATCGGACATGATCACATCATCGCCAGACGGCAAAGTGATCTTGCGCATAGTCGGATCAAGCGTCGCGAACAGCATGTCTTTTGCAAAGACATCCGCGCCGGTCAAACGGTTAAACAGCGTAGATTTACCAGCGTTGGTGTAACCGACCAATGCGACGATCGGATAGGGAACTTTGGCACGAGCCGCGCGGTGCAAAGTCCGTGTTTTCACAACCTTTTCAAGGTTTTGGCGCAAAGACTTGAGCTGCATATCAATGGCACGACGGTCAGCCTCGACTTGCGTTTCACCGGGACCGCCGACAAAACCAAGCCCACCACGTTGCCGTTCAAGGTGGGTCCAAGCCCGCACAAGCCGCGTCCGTTGATAGGACAATGCGGCCATTTCGACCTGCAAAACACCTTCGGCGGTCCGCGCACGGTCACTGAAAATTTCGAGGATCAGACCCGTCCGGTCCAGCAGTTTAACGTCCCACGCTTTTTCCAGGTTTCGCTGCTGCACGGGGCTGACGTGTCCATCAACCAACACCAATTCGACCTCTTCGGCCTGAATCCGTTGTTTGATTTCTTCGATTTTACCTTTACCGAACAACATGCCAGCATGCATTTTCGGTAGGCGCACAACTTCGGCCCCGACCACATCAAGGTCGGGCAAAGCCGCAGCAAGCGCCACAGCTTCTTCCAAAGCGGGTTCCGCCAAGCGTCTGTTATTGTTGGACTTTACATCCGGGTGTAGCACCCAAGCCCGTGTAATGGGCTGGTCGTGTTCTTGCAAAGTTACTCTTCACCTTCATATAGCGAGATAGGTTGTGCAGGCATGATCGTTGAGATCGCGCTTTTGTACACAAGTTGTGATTGACCATCGCGACGCAAAAGCACGCAGAAGCTGTCAAACCATGTGATGACGCCTTGCAATTTCACACCGTTCACCAAGAAAATCGTGACAGGCACTTTCGCCTTACGAACGTTGTTCAAGAAGGCGTCTTGCAGGTTGGCTTTATCTGAGGCCATAGGTGAACCCTTTTTTGTTTTTATGGCCGCGAACGGCCGTCCTCATCGTAGTAAACACAGTATGTCCTGCGTTTCCGAGATATTAAACCCCTGTTTTGGGGTCGTGTTATGTCAGTTACGCCAGATTTCGGGATTAAATAATGCGATAATCGCCAGCGTTTCCAACCGTCCCAACACCATTGCCATGGCAAGAACAACTTTGGCGAGGTCCGGTATGCCAGAATACGCAATTGGTGTCTCTGCGGCCACAATCGCCAAAGGGCCCGTTGTGGACAATGCGGACACCGCCAATACCATAGCGGTTTCAAATTGTACGCCCGTCAACGACAGCAAAACCATGACGCCCGCGATGCTGAGGCAGAACAACATGAAGAAGATCCACGAGATATAGGCACCTTTGCGTCTGATTCTGCGGGCTTCGCGTCCGCCGCCGCCGACCGATGATGGATGCACAAGCCGTTCGAGTTCACGCTCGGAATGCCGATAAAGCGCGTAAACCCGCAGTAATTTGATGCCACCCGCCGTGGTCGCCACGCCGCCGCCGATCAGCGCAAGCCCCGCGAGCAACAAGCCCGGCGTCGGCAATCCTGTCCAGTTTGTCGTCTCGATCCAGTCCGCGGATTCAAATCCTGTGGTGGTCATGAACGATGCCACGGTAAACACCGCACCCCAGATCGCCTGGAAACTGTCGCTTAATTGGGTCTGCGTCGTGGTGTCGATCGACGCGACAAAGTGGCGAGCGAATAAGAACCCAGAGGCCAGCACGATCAACGCGATGCCGATGCGGAACTCTGGGTCGTGGTGCCAGCCGTCCGCGTTTTCACCCGCAAGGCCGCGACTAAAGACCAAGCGGCTGATTGCAAACACAAAAAAGAAGAACACGAGGACTTCGCCCCAGAACCCGGAGGCCGCATAATAGAAGCCGCCAATGGGTGTGATGCCTGACGTCGAAAGCACCGCCATCGCGTGACACAGTGCGACGTAGGAATATTCGCCGAGCAACGTCAGCCCGCCCCAAAGCACGAGCGTCAGTGCGACATAGATCGGCGTTAACTTTACCGCGTAGCGTGTCAGGCGTTCGCCAGCGTCAACGCCGCGCGCTTCTTGGGCCGCGCCATATGCGCCGCCGTTGCCTGTGATCGAGGTTGCCCGCACCTCGAAACCGCCAAGGTTCATCGGTGCGAAAATCGAGATCGCTGCGATCCAAACCAGCAATCCGCCCAGCCAACCGACCAGTGAGCGCCACAGGTGTAATGCTGGCGAAAGCCGTCCCGCGTTGTCGTATAATGTCGCGCCTGTGGTCGTCAGGCTGGATACCATTTCGAACCATGCGTTCAGCAAAGTCGTGTTGCCGACCGCCTCGTAGAACGGAATAGCGAGCATGAAGGGCAGCACCGTGAACGCGCCAAGCAGCGACAAAAGTTGACTGCGCGCGACGTTTTTCGGCGCATAACCGGACGTCGCCAGCCCCATCACAAAGGTTAACGTCCCGAACAGGATGAACCCGTAGAAAAATACCCGCATCGTTGTGAAATCGCCCAGCGACAGGCCAAAGCCCGCAGGAACGATCATCGCAATCGATCCGATTCCCATCAGAATCACGAAAAATGGTACGCGGGAGATTCGTTCGAACATCAGAAAAAGTCGATCGTCACTTGCAGCAGCCGTTCCACTTCGGGCACGTCAGCTGACATCGCGAAAATTGTGATCACGTCCGCCTCTTCGATCCGTGTCTCGCCGGTTGGCTTGACGGTTTTGTCGCCTTTCAACACGGCACCGACCAACACGCCTTCGGGGAAATCGATGTCCTTGATCTTTTTGCCCGCGATTGACGACGTGCTGAGAACTTGGGCTTCGATGACTTCGGCTTCGGCGTCGCCGATGGAATAGACGCCGCGCACCCGTCCGTGGCGCACGTGGCGCAAAATGGAGGACACGGTCGTCGCACGCGGGTTGATATATGCGTCCACATCGAGCGGTCCCATCAACGGGATCAGCGTCGGGTCGTTGATCAGGCAAATGGCCATTTTACAGCCCATTTCCTTGGCCCGTACCGAGGTCAGCAAGTTGGTCTTATCGTCGTCGGTCACAGCCAAGATCGCGTCTGCGCTGGTGATGTTCGCTTCTTCCAACAAGCTGGAATCCAGCCCGTCGCCGTTCAAAACAATCGTCCGGTCCAGCGCGTCGGCTGCGCGTTCGGCGATTTTGCGGTCTTTTTCGATGACTTTCACACGAACACGATCAGTGCGTTGTTCCAGTTCTCTTGCCACCGCAAGGCCCACATTACCCCCGCCAACAATCACGATACGTTCTTGTTTTGCATGGGTTTTCCCAAAGATTTCCAACGCGCGCGTCAGGTCTTTGGTGTCGGTAAACAGGTAGCAATCGTCGTTAACAAAAATCTGGTCGCCCGGTGATGGCACAAACAAAACGCCGTCGCGGCGGATGCCAACAACAATCGCCCGCAAGGTCGAAAACAGGTCAGTCAACTGGCGCAGCGGCGTGTTCACAACCGGACAATGGGCGTCGATGGTGATGCCGATCAGTTGCGCTTTGCCCTCAAGGAAGCTTTCGGTGTCGAACGCCGCTGGTGCGGCGAGCCGTTGCAACGCGGCTTCGGCGACTTCTTTTTCAGGCGAAATCACCACGTCGATGGGCAAGTGATCGCGGCGGTAAAGGTCGGAATAAATCGACTCAAGGTAGTTCTGCGCCCGCAGACGCGCGATCTTGCGCTGCACCGAAAACACCGAGTGCGCGACCTGACAGGTGATCATGTTCACCTCGTCAGAATGGGTCGCGGCGATGATCATATCCGCGTCCCGCGCCCCTGCCCGATCCAACACATCAGGGTAGCTGGCAAAGCCTGCGACGCCTTGAACGTCGAGCGTATCGGTCGCGCGGCGCACGAGTTCGGGGTTGTTATCGACGACGGTGACGTCGTTGTTTTCCCCCGACAGGTGGCGCGCAATTTGCCAGCCGACCTGTCCCGCGCCGCAGATTATGACTTTCACTGTGTTTCGCCTTCCACATAAGCCACACGTGCGCCCGCCTTCGACGTGGTCGCCACGCCGAGCGATTTCAGTTTGCGGTGCAAGGCGGAACGTTCCATGCCCACAAAGGACGCGGTGCGGCTGATATTGCCGCCAAAGCGGTTAATTTGCGTCAGCAGATATTCGCGTTCGAACAATTCACGCGCCTCGCGCAGTGGCAATGTAGCCAGCCCGCCTGACAGCACGATCCGGCCTTCGTCGGCTGGACCCTCGTCGGAGGATGGCAGTTCTTTGGCGCTGATGTCGCTGCTGCTTTCGCCCAAGATCAGCACACGTTCGACCACGTTTTTCAACTGACGCACGTTGCCGGGCCATTGCATCGTCTGCAGCAAAGCGCGAGCATCGTCAGCCAAGGCGCGTAGCGGCAGACCCTGCGCCTTGTTCAGCATCTCGATAAAGTATTCGGCCAACAGCGGAATGTCTTCGCGACGTTCTTCAAGGCTCGGCACTGCGATAGGCACAACGTTCAGCCGGTGGTACAGCTCTTCGCGGAACACTCCTGCATCAATTTCGGTCGGCAAGTCTTTGTTTGTGCTGGAAATAACCCGCAAGTCGACTTGGATCGATTCAGTGCCGCCAACACGTTGGAATGTCTGATCGACCAAGACGCGCAAGATTTTCGACTGCGTTCCCAGCGGCATATCTGCGATTTCGTCAAAATAGATCACGCCGCCATTGGCCTGTTCCAGCAGACCCTTTTCGATGCCTTTGGCTGGGCTTTCGCGGCCAAACAGCACTTCTTCCATCCGCTCGGGTTCAACCGAGGCAGAACTGACGGTCACAAACGGCGCGTCGGCGCGGTTCGAATTAGTGTGGATATAGCGTGCGGCGATTTCTTTGCCGGCACCTGCTGGACCCGTCAGCATAACCCGCCCGTTGGATTTCGTGACCTTGTCGAGGTTCGTTTTGAGCGTGCGGAACGCGGCGCTATCGCCCAACATATCCATATTGGCACTGTCACCGCGTTTCAGCGCGACGTTTTCACGGCGCAGACGCGATGTTTCCATTGCGCGGCGGATCACAACAAGCAGTTGGTCGATGTTGAACGGCTTTTCGATAAAATCGTAGGCACCTTGCTTGATCGCAGCGACCGCAATTTCGATATTCCCGTGGCCGGAAATGATCACAACAGGCACGCCCGGATGGTCGCGCTTCACGGTTTTGAGAATATCAATCCCGTCCATGTTGCTGTCTTTGAGCCAGATATCGAGGATCATCAGCGCGGGCGTTTCCGCCTCGATCTGCGCCATACATTCGTCGGACGTGCCTGCAAGACGCGTCGTAAAGCCTTCATCAATAAGGATTTCCGAGATCAGTTCCCGAATATCGCGTTCATCGTCAGTGATCAGAATATCGCCCATTTTTAGTCCCTCATGCCGGTATTTTATTGGCCAGCGCACCAATCGGTGCAACCGGCAGTGTAATGATTGCGCATGCACCCGCGTGGGTGTGCCCATCAAATATTGTGGCGTCCGTTAACGAAAGCGTGCCGCCGTGTTCTTCGATAATTTTCTTAACGATCGGAAGACCCAATCCGGTGCCTTTGGACCGTGTCGTCACGTAAGGTTCGAACAGGCGTGCGCGGTCTTCTGGCAGCCCGATACCGTTGTCTTGGATCGTGATCTGGCAGACGTCTTCGGCGACCATCATCATCACCCGAATTTCCGGGTGCAGGATGGTAAATTCGCCATTTTCGTTTGCACTTTCAATGGCTTCGCCTGCGTTCTTAATCAAGTTTGTTAAGGCCTGCGAAATCATCGTGCTGTCGATGTCCGCTTTGACGATTTCGTCCGGCAGGTCCGCTACGATTTTGACGTCAGGCTGACCTGCCTCTTGCAAAGTCACGGCGTCGCGCACCAATGAGACCAAATCATTTTCGCGTAGTTCCGGTTCCGGCATCCGTGCGAATTTAGAAAACTCATCAACAATGCGCCGCAAGTCATTGGTTTGACGTACAATTACGTCGGTCATCTGGTCCAGCTTTTCGGCATCATCACCGACTTGGCTACGGAATTTGCGTTTGATGCGTTCGGCAGACAGTTGGATCGGTGTCAGCGGGTTTTTGATCTCGTGTGCGATGCGCCGCGCCACATCACCCCACGCGGCCATGCGTTGTGCGCTGACCAGATCGGTCACGTCGTCGAATGCCACAACATAGCCTTCCAGATCGCCCGCCTCGTTGCGACGCGGGGCCATGCGGACCAGCAGGCTTTCTTGTTTGCCGTCGCGGATCAGGTTGACTTGTTCTTGCACGACGGCCCGTTCGCCCGACACAAGCTGCGTGAACAGCGGGTCAAATTCCGGCATCGTCACCGCCAACGCGCCGTGCGGTTTGTTGTGATCGACCGCGAGCAAGCGTTCGGCAGATTTGTTCACAAACGTCACCTCGCCGTCAGGGCTAAGCCCCACAACGCCGGAAGTGACCGAACTCAACACGGAATCGAACAACCGCCGCCGCCGTTCAATCGCGTCATTGGTTTCGAGCAATTCGTCGCGCTGGCCCTTCAGTTGCGTCGTCATTTGGTTAAAATAGTGACCCAATTGCGCGATCTCGTCGTCGCCGTCTTCTTCAATCACGCGCACGTCCAGATCCCCCGCACCCACACGCTGCGACGCGGTAACCAGCCGCCCGACAGGCCGCGCAAGGCGTTCCGCGAACCACAGGCCAAACCAGATCGCGGCCAAAATCAGGATCATCGCAAAGCCGAGGTACAACAGTCCGAACTGGAACAGCCAGCGCCCGCGCTCGTTCTCAAGTTGGTCATAGAGCGCGTAGGTTTCTTTGGTCTCGTCAAGCAGTGCCAGCACCGACCCGTCAACTTCGCGTGTGATGTAGAGAAAGGCGTCAACGAAGGACACAAGCGGAATAAGTGCGCGAAATTCGTTGTTTGCGGGGTCTTCGATCAGGATAATGCCGGTTTCCAACGCTTCTGCGAATTGCGCGGGCGTCGGTTTCTCAAAATCGAAGGCGTATGAGTTTTCGTCCCGCGCGATGATTTCGCCCGCGCTGTCGATCACGAAAGCTTCGGTCAGGCTGCGGTCGATCTGCACCTGCACCGCCCGTAGCGCCTGAATGGTTTCCGCTTGGTTCATAAAAAACGCACCGGCCCGTTCGCGGTTCAGGTATTGCGCAAGGCCGATACCATCACGTGACAATTCGTTTTTATGTTCGTCTTCATAGGCTTGGGCGGTGGACAGCGACGTGCTGACCACGTTGCGCACACGGTCCGAGAACCAGCTTTCTAGCCCGAGGTTAATCGACAGCATCGCAAAAATCGCAACCAGAACAGTGGGGATCAGCGCTAGCAGCCCGAATACACCTGTCAGGCGCAAATGCAGCCGCGAGCCCGCTGATTTCGCCCGCCGCGCCGCGATCATCTGCGCCACGCGCCGCAGCACCAGCACCGCCACCACGAGGATATAAACAAGGTCGCCGAGCAGCACCAAACGCAGGGTTGGCGATGCGCCACCCTGATTAAGAGGTCCCAACACGTAATAGGTTAACGCAGCCAAAACCGGGCCCAGCGTCACCAGCCCCAGCGTCAACACGTTTTGAACCCACCGACGACGGGTCAAGCGACTGAGTCGCGTAAAATCAATGCCCAAAAGGGTACGCTGCACGCGCATTGCCCTGTCTTCCTACGGGGTTTCCCCCGCAATACCGCCAATTATGTGGTCCTTTCCAAAAGCACTGCGCCTTTGGGGCCACGGTTATGTTGCGGTTTTACATCAATTTCCGACGGCGTGTCACGCGAATATCGAGGTCAGTTATCTTCTTGCGCAAGGTATTTCGGTTAATTCCAAGTAAATCAGCACATTTCGCTTGGTTACCTGCCGTGGCGTCAAGTGCTATTTCGATCAGTGGACCTTCGACTTCGCGTAAGATTCGGTTGTAGAGGCCCGGCGCTGGCAGCTCTCCGCCGTGCAAATCAAAGTAGCGACGCAGGTGTTTTGCGACCGAACCGGACAGCTTGTCGGTGCTGTTCGAGGTGATGTGCGGCTCCATCGCGGGTTGATTGCCCAGCACCATCTCGACTTCGGACCGCGAGATTTCATCCTCGCTGGCGGTGAACACCAAGCGTTTGATTGCGTTCTCAAGCTGACGCACATTGCCCGGCCAGCTATAGGCGCGGATCAAGGTTGCAGCCCCATCGCTCAGGCGGCGCAGCGGCCCGCCTTCGCGTTCGGCACGGTTGAGGAAATGGTCGGCCAGCAGCGGAATATCGTCCACACGTTCGCGCATCGGCGGCACGGCGATTGTCACGCCACCAAGACGGTAAAACAAGTCTTCGCGGAACGACCCGCTTTCCATCAAGCCAGACAGATCAGAGCGTGAGGTGGCCATGATACGCGGCGCGGAATCGCCCAGACTGTCGAGCATCCGCACGATTTTTGCTTGGGCGATGGTGTCGAGATCGCTGACTTCATCAAACAAGATCGACCCGCCACGCGCACGTGAAAGCACGGCACTTGGACCATCCATCCCCGCGAGATCTTCGGCAGATACGGTGACAAACGGCAGATTGCGACGGTCTGAAAAATCGTGGATCGCTTTGGCAATCAAAGACTTACCTGTGCCACTTTCGCCCGTAATCAGAACAGGCATCGCCGTGTTCATCACCCGTGCCACAAGCCGGTACAGCCCTTGCATCGCAGGGGTCCGCCCCACGAGCGGCAGATCAGCGGTCTCGTCAGTTGGCGCCTCTGTCTTTTGCTGCGGTAAACGGCGTTTGATTTCCAATGCACGCGCGGCCCGTTTCATCAGGTCCGGCAGATCAAACGGCTTTGGCAGGTAATCGTAGGCATCCGCCTCGGCGGCTTGGATCGCGGTCATGATCGTGTTCTGCGCTGAGATCACGATCACAGGCAGACCGGGACGGGCTGCGGCGATCAGTGGCAGTTGTTCCAATCCATTCCCGTCAGGCATCACGACATCGGAAATCACCAGATCACCTTTGCCCTCGTCCACCCAACGCATCAGCGTGACAAGCGAGGATGTGGCGTGAACTTTGCAGCCCGCGCGGGTCAGTGCTTGCGTCAAGACCGTCCGAATAGTGCGGTCATCATCAGCGACAAGTACAGTTCCGTCCATTAGGCTTCTTCCTCAGTTTTGTTAGTCGCAGCGTCTGCGAGTGGTAAAGATACACGGAACAAAGTGCGTCCCGGAACGCTATCGACTGAAATCCAGCCGCCATTTTCCCCGATCAGTTTCGAGACCAGCGCAAGGCCTAGTCCGGTGCCGTTTTCACGGCCTGACACAAAGGGTTCAAAGATGTCGTTGGCAATTTCCGGCGGCAAACCGGGGCCATCGTCGATGATTTCGATTTGCAGCGGCAGCCGCGCACTGGTGCCGTCCAGCCGCGAAACACGCAGCGACGGATCGTAGAAGGTGTGCAGGGTGATTTTGCCACCCGGGCCACCTGCTTCTGCGGCGTTTTTGATCAGGTTCAGCAGAACTTGCAGCAGTTGGTCCCCGTCCACATGGGTTGGCGGCAGTGACGGGTCGTAGTCTTCGACGAACATCATATGCGCCCCCACACCCACAGATGCCGATTGCCGCGCGCGGTCCAGAATGTCGTGGATATTCACATCCGCCAGTTTTGGCGGACGCAGGTTGCCGAATTGCTCGACCTGTTCCAGCAGCTTCACGATGCGGCGGCTTTCCTCGACGATCAGGTCGGTCAATTCCTGATCCTCGGGCGTCAGCCCCATCGACAGCAGTTGTGCGGCCCCTGTGATCCCTGCCAGCGGGTTCTTGATTTCATGGGCGAGCATTTCAGCCATGCCAATCGCGGATTTCGCGGCCTTGGACGAGTTTTCGTTCTGCACAAGGCGGCTTGCGATTTCGCGCGGACTGATCATCATAATCATCGCGTCGTCGGTCCCCAGCAAGGGCGCGATTTGCACGTTACAATGCATCGGCGCCCGCATACCGGACCCCACATCCACGTCGTTCACAAACAGCGATGACCGATTGCGCCGCGCACGGGCGAAGGCCTGTTCTAGCGGCGCGTTAATCATCACCTTGTCCCACAGGTTCGCGCCATCCAGCGCCTTGGTGGACAGGTTCAGGAACGTCTCGGCGGCGCTATTGCTAGCCGTGATCAAGTCGTTGCCGTCCAGCAATAACGCCGGAACGGGTAGCGATGCCCAAAGGGCTGCGTCAAAGCTCATGCCGCCGCCTGCCCGTCTGTATCTATTGCGTCTCTTATGAGGTGCAGCACTTTTGCCGGATCCTTTTCAGTGAGTATTGCTTTGCGGAGCGGGATCGGCGTCCCTGCATCGTCCATGTACCAGCCCAGATGTTTGCGCGACACGCGCGGGCCCATCAGCGCGCCGTAGAAGGTGAGCATCGCCTCGTAATGTCCTGATATCAGGTCGATAAGTGCGTGACCCTTAGGCGGCGTTAAAGGTGTGTCGCCTGCCAATTCCGCCGCGACTTGGGCCAATTTCCAAGGACGACCCTGTGCGCCACGCCCGATCATAATTCCGTCAGCCGTTGATTGTGCCAAGGCCATGCGGCCCGTGTCCGTGTCCACGATATCGCCGTTGGCAATCACTGGAATGTTCACCGCATCTTTGATGTCTTTGATCGCGGCCCAATCTGCGGAGCCTTTGTAGAACTGGCAGCGGGTGCGACCGTGGATCGTGACCAGTTTGATCCCTGCGTCCTCGGCCCGTTTGGCGACATAAGCTGCATTTAGGCAGTCGTGGTCCCAGCCAAGGCGCGTTTTCAGCGTCACAGGCACATCAACCGCATTCACAACCGCCTCGATCAAGGACAGCGCGTGATCGGGATTGCGCAGCAAAGCGGACCCCGAATAGCCCTGCGTGACCTTTTTCGCAGGGCAACCCATGTTAATGTCGATGATCGCCGCACCGCTATCCGCGACCAGTTTCGCGGCCTCTGACATCCATTTCGCCTCGCGGCCCGCAAGCTGTACCGCTGTGCCTGCCTGATCAAAGCCCAATTCGGCCTTTTCGCGGGTGCCGGGCTTGGCTTGTACCATTTCTTGGGATGCGACCATTTCGCTGACGACCCACGACGCACCAAACGTCCCCACAAGTTGACGAAACGGCAAGTCGGTGATCCCCGCAAGTGGCGCAAGCACAACAGGTGTTGTCGCGGCCTGACCATTCAGGATATTTAGAAAATCGGTGCTCACAGATAATGCCTTCGTTTTAGTCTTGATCAAAAATTAGCCGCAGTTGCGTACTGCCACAATGATGTGCGCCCAAAAAAGGTGCGCGAAACACAAATCGCACAATATTTAAGCGTAAGTAAGGGGCGATTGACGGAATTGCGCCTTCGACGTGCAGGTCGTACACCTGTCGCATGATGAAGGAAACGACATGACAACAACGGCCATTCTTGTCGCGGCGGGTCGCGGCACCCGCGCTGGCGGCGATATTCCTAAGCAATGGCAACAGCTTGGCGGGCAAAGCGTTGCTGCCCATGCGATTGCACGGTTCATGGATCACGCCCGCGTCGATCATGTAGTGTTGGTTTTACATGCTGATGATATTGCAGGCGGTTACTGGTCCGCGCAGGCAGATGTGACCGTGGCGATTGGTGGTGCGACCCGAAGTCAGTCGGTTTTGCGCGGATTGCAGGCCGTACCCGACAGCACAAAACATGTGCTGATTCATGACGCAGCGCGGCCGCATGTGAGTGTGGCAATGATTGACCGCGTTTTGGTGGCACTTGAAACGCATCCGGCAGCGGCCCCCGCGATTGCGGTGACAGATACGCTATGGCACGGGATTGACGACAAGGTGCATGGCACGCAGGACCGCGCAGGGCTGTATCGTGCGCAAACGCCGCAAGGGTTTCATCTGGACGCATTGCTCAGCGCTTATGCCGACCACCCCGAAGCTACCGACGATGTGACCATCGCCCGCCTTGCTGGGCTGGACGTCGCGATTGTTACGGGCGATGAAGACAACATGAAAATCACTGGACCGGACGACCACGCCCGTGCCGCGCGGATATTGGGGACGCAGATGGATGTAAGGTTAGGCAACGGCTATGATGTGCACCGCTTTGGTGAGGGCGATCATGTGTGGCTCTGCGGTGTAAAGGTCCCGCACGACAGATGTTTGCAGGGCCACTCCGACGCGGATGTCGGCATGCATGCGGTCACAGACGCGATCTACGGCGCGTTGGGGCAAGGCGACATCGGTCAGCATTTCCCGCCCTCTGATCCGCAATGGAAAGGTGCTGCGAGCCGGATATTCTTGGAACATGCCGTGGCGTTGGCCCACGAACAGGGTTTTCAGATTTCCAACGTCGATTGCACGCTGGTCTGCGAATACCCCAAGATCGGCCCGCACCAGACTGAAATGAAAGCAAAAATGGCAGATATCATGGGTCTTGACCCATCGCGCATCAGCGTCAAAGCAACCACATCGGAACGCTTGGGCTTTACAGGCCGATCCGAGGGCATCGCAAGCATCGTCACCGCCGCGTTGGTGAAGCCATGAGCCTGAGCAAAATCATCGCGACGTTCTTTTACGTCGGCCACATGCGGCCCGCACCCGGGACATGGGGATCGCTCGCCGCCCTGCCCGCTGCTTGGTTGCTCTATATGCTCGGCGGCCCTTGGCTGGTCGTGATCGGCGTCGCGGCCTCTTACGCGCTGGGCCATTGGGCCACGGTGCAGGAAACACGCGGCAAAGCGAACCACGACCCGTCCGAGATTGTGATCGACGAAGTTTGCGGCCAATGGATCGCCCTGCTGCCGGTGTTGTTTGGTGCGGCAAATAACGACGTGGCGGTGCTGGCGCTCTGGCCCGGTTGGATCGCGGCCTTTGTGTTGTTCCGGTTCTTTGACATCACCAAACTCGGCCCCGTGGGCTGGGCCGACCGCAAGGATAACGCAACGGGCGTGATGCTCGACGACGTGATCGCGGGTGTATTTGCGGCGATTGGTGTGGGGTTGCTGGCGGCACTATATCATATCGTGCTGGTATGACGACGGCGGCTGACATCCTCGCTCTCGCCACCGCCAAAGGCGTGATGATCGCCACCGCGGAAAGCTGCACAGGCGGCTTAATCAGCGGTGCACTGACGGACATCGCAGGCAGCTCTGCGATGTTTGATCGAGGGTTTGTGACCTACAGTAACGCAGCCAAAACCGACCTGCTCGGCGTGCCAGCCGCGATGATCGCAGCGCACGGCGCGGTGTCTGAGGACGTGGCCGCAGCCATGGCCCAAGGCGCACTTGCACGCTCTGCCGCACAAATCGCCGTATCGGTCACAGGCGTCGCAGGACCAGGTGGGTCGGACGCCAAACCCGAAGGCATGGTCTGCTTTGGTGTGGCAACAGCGCAAGGCGTGCAGGTAGAGACGGTACAGTTTGGCGCGATTGGTCGTGCGAACGTGCGGGCGAAAACGGTGGAACACGCGCTGGGGATGATTGCGGCAGCTTTAACTGCCATATAACTCCGCCGCGCGTCTCTCGAATGACCGCACAACCATGCTCATCGCCTCGTTAAAGAACATCCCCGCCGCCCCTTGCAGCAAGCGGTTGCGGAATTCGAAATCGACCTCGAATGATACTTCGCAGCCCTGTTCTACGTCATTGAACAGCCACGTGCTTTCCAGATGTTTGAACGGGCCGTCGATATAAGCCGTGTCGATCTGGCGTTTCGCAGGCCAGAGCGTCACGCGGCTGCCGAATTTCTCGCGGAAGACTTTGAACGAGATAACCAGATCCGCCAGCATCACCTGATGATCGCCCTCGTCTGTTGTGGACCTGATCCGTGCCGCTGCCGTCCACGGCAAAAACTTTGGATAATTCGCAACATCAGCGACAAGATCATACATTTGGTCGGCGGTGTAAGGCAGCACCTTAGTTTCAGAATGGGCGGGCATTGGGCGCTTTCGGTCGTGTAATTCGCATTAGGATGTCGTAGACTTCAGATCAAATTGCAAGCCTTGGGGACCTCATGTCACACCGCCCTTACGTGATTGATCAGATGATCAGCGCAAAATCCATCGCCGCCCGGATTGAAGAACTCTCTACCGAAATCGAAAAAGACTTTCGCGACACCGATAAACTGGTTGTTGTGGGCCTGCTACGCGGGTCGTTTGTGTTTATCGCCGATCTGGTGCGCGAATTGGACCTGCCTGTCGAAGTGGATTTCATCGAAGCATCGTCCTACGGCGACGCCATGGAAAGCAGCCGAGAGGTCCGCATTTTCAAAGACTTACGCGGACGCATTGAAGGCCGTGATGTGCTGGTGGTTGAGGATATCATCGACACGGGCCACACGCTGCACCACGTTATGGCGTATCTTGAGGCCAAAGGCCCTGCCCGCCTGAAATCCATCGCCCTGCTGGACAAACCGGCGCGGCGCGAGGTGGATTACAAGCCGGATTATATCGGTTTTGAAATCCCTGACGAATTTGTCGTGGGCTACGGCATTGATTTCGCGCAACGCAACCGCAACCTGCCGTATATTGGTAAGGTGCGGTTTACGGATGATGATCCGGCATGAACCCGATGTGGCTCATGCGCGCGAAACGCTGGGCGCAAAATCCACCGCCTTTGTCGCGGATCTTGCTCGTGTTCGGGGTGATCGCAGTCTGCGGCGCGCTTTATGCAATCGAAGTGATTTGGGGCTGGCCAGAGGCCCTTACCGTCGAGCGGATGCGGCGCTAGGTGATGTGGTTTTGATGAAATACAGTAGTATTCATCATATCTTAATGGTCTCACCACTACACATATCAGAGGTTGTTTGGTGAGATTATGTTATTCTTCGACGACGAAAAGGTCCGCGAAGCGCCAATAGATGTCATTGAGGACGCTCTAGAGGCGGTTCGTGTGCATATGCGGATGGACGTTGCCTATATTTCAGAGGTCAGCGGCGATTCTGTTATCTTTCGTCATATTGCTGGCACCGATAGCTGTCCGCTGCTCGAAGTTGGGCGTGCATTACCCGATACGCATACCTTTTGTGGCAGCATCGCCAACACGGACATTCCGTTTGTCGTCCCCGACACGCACGTTGACCCAGCGATAAAAGACCTGCCATTCATCCACGATGCAAAGGTGCGTGCCTTTGTGGCCGTGCCGATCAGTCATTTTAACGGCGAGCATTTCGGAATGTTTTGCTGTTATTCACACGAACCGCGCCCCGATATCAGTCAGCGCGATCTGGCGACGGTGCTGATGTTCGCCAAGCTGACGGTGCGGACCTTAAAGCAACATTTCGACACGCAGGCCGAGATCGAAATGCTCAGAAGCCAGTTGGCGGCTGTGATCAAAGAAGACGCCTTGTCGATCCACTTGCAGCCGATTGTGTCGTTAAGCGATAGACGCCCCATGGCAGCCGAGGCGTTGTCGCGATTTTCGGTGCACCCTAGTCTGGGACCGCAATGGTGGTTTGAACAGGCGCAGCGCAGTGACATGCAGATCGAACTCGAAGTGGCCGCTGTGTCAAAGGCGTTGCGACACTTGAATCAGATGCCGGAACGCACTTACCTCAGCGTGAATGCGTCGCCGCTAACCGTCTCGTCCCCGCAGTTCATGGAGGCAATGCGCGGGGTGCCGACCGATCGTGTGCTGGTGGAATTGACTGAACGCGAGATCATTTTAGAAACGACGCCCTTGATGCAAGCCCTTGCGGTGTTACGCGAAAAACGGATCGGCATCGCGATTGATGATGTGGGTGCGGGTTATGCGGGGCTAAGTACGATTGTCAGTTTGAAACCGAATGTCTTGAAGCTGGACCGGTCGCTGGTGTCGCAAATTCAAAGCTGCACCGTCAAACAATCGCTGACCAAAGCCATGGTTCACTTTGCCACCGAAATGGATGCGTTTCTGGTCGCTGAAGGTGTGGAAACCGTCCAAGAACACGATGCGCTCAGGCGGATGGGTGTCCGTCTCGGTCAAGGGTTCTATTACGCACGGCCCACGGAGGCGGAAAAAGCCACCAAGGCCATGCGTGATTTCTATGCGGATCGGCCTACTTTGCGCTCAGTTTCTTGAGACGCGCCGTACGAAGCTGCGCAAAATCGTCGCCCGCGTGATAGCTCGACCGCGTCAGTGGCGTAGCCGATACCATCAAAAAGCCTTTGCCGTATGCAGCCTTTTCATAAGCCGCAAATTCTTCCGGCGTGACAAAGCGGTCAACCGCATGGTGTTTCGGCGTTGGCTGCAAATATTGACCGATGGTCAGGAAATCGATGTCAGCCGCGCGCATGTCTTCCATCACCTGAATGACCGACTGACGATCTTCACCAAGGCCAACCATGATGCCGGATTTGGTGAACATCGACGGATCGAGCTCTTTCACGCGCTGCAACAGACGCAGCGAATGGAAATACCGCGCACCGGGGCGGACTTCGGGGTAGAGGCCCGGCACGGTTTCGAGGTTGTGGTTAAACACATCGGGTTTTGCATCAACAACGATCTTTAACACGCTGTCTTCACAGCGAATAAAGTCGGGCGTCAGAATTTCAATCGTGGTGCCCGGTGACTGCCTGCGCACGGCACGGATCGTTTGCGCAAAATGCTCTGCGCCGCCATCTTCCACGTCGTCACGGTCCACGGATGTAATCACAACGTGGTTCAAGCCGAGCTTTTTCACGGCATCCGCAACACGGCCCGGTTCAAAAACATCCAATGCTTCTGGTGGTTTACCAGTCGCAATGTTGCAGAATGTGCAGGCCCGCGTACAGACTTCGCCCATAATCATCATGGTCGCGTGACCCTGAGACCAGCATTCGCCGACATTCGGACAGCCCGCTTCTTCGCAGACTGTCACCAGTTTGTTTTCGCGCATGATATCGCGCGTTTTCTTGTACCCTTCAGAGGTCGGCGCTTTCACTCTGATCCAATCCGGTTTTTTCGGCTGCGGCGCATCGGCGCGGCGCTGTTTTTCCGGATGGCGTTGGGCTGGTATTTTCAGATCACGGGTGGCCATTGGGTATCCCTTATTGTCACTTGTTATGTAGTGACTTGCCCCCCCAATGTCCAACGCTGCGGCCAGTTTGTCGATCAATTTGGTGAAAGTCGTTAACCAATCATTGGTGCAAATTTCCCCTGCGTTGCCTCGTAATGCACAATCAGGCGTTGCAATGCGATGCGCAGCACGATTTTGCCAGAGCGTGCAGACCAGCCAAGGTTCTTTTCCGTGACTTCCAATCCTTCGAGTAAACAACAGCAACGCAACACAACATCGCCTAGGCCAAGCCCCAGATCTTGCATCGCCGCTTGGACGCGTGCGCGGGCTTTTAGGGCCCCCGCTGGTGTCATGTTACCCGCCGATGTGTCGATGGTTTGCATGAACGCATCGTAGGTCCGCACCGCAGGGCCGCCGATTTGCGCAAGTTCAAAGTCTTCGCGCAACCGCTCGCCAGCTTTGACCAAATCGTTGGATAAAAACGGTGTGCCGTCGCGGTCTTTGCGGCGTGCTAAACCCAAAAGCGGGCTTTCGATCGCGTAGTAGCGCGAGCGGCTGCGCATGCCGTCGCTTTCTTTGGGGAACGACCAGCCCTCAAGGTCCGGATCGCGGGTGCCTTGGTGTTCGGCAAAGCCTTGCGCCTTGTTTTCATCTGCCGCCGTCAGTCGCCGCAACGCCGCACGCCCCGCGTTTGTGATAAAGTAGCGCCGAATCCGGCTGCCGTCGTCAGGGCAGATAATCCATTCTTTCAGCGCCATGGCCTGTGCGATTTCGCGATCCACAATGGCGGTGCGCAACGATTCGCCCGCATCGTTTTCGCGCACGACAACGGCGGTTTCCATCTCGCGGGCCACAGCCAGCACGGCGCGTGGTTCGCACATCCGCCGCAAAATCCGTTTCGCTTCGCAGTCGATCCGTTCCTGCGTCAGCGCTTCGTCAAATCTATGGGTCATTTTCATCTGTTTTGTCTCTTGAGGCTCGATATTCACTTGAGTTTGGTCTGCCAGCGATTTTAGCGCTGCATCAATCAACGGATCATCACGACGCCCTTCAAAGCGCCGTACTTGCCGCAATATCGTTGACGGATGGCAATCAATCGCCCGCGCCAACGCCCGAATGGACTGCCCGTCCTCGGTATGTGCCAAATAGTGCCGTGCCGCGACGGGCACCCATTTGGGCATGTTTCGACTGGGCGCAATACTCGTCATGTTACGCATTTTGTTTCCCTTCCCACACTTCAGTCGGACTGCCTTAAAAATGACAAAATCCGCGATCAAACAACCTAAGCGTGTATTTGTTACCTAATGGTTAATTGTTCACTCACGGGACAACCATTGTTTCGAAATGGTAAAATTTAGTCACGCTATCGTTCTGCCCTACGCGGCTTTGCGCAACACCCGTTCGGGCTATGCGAAGTCAGTTGAATTAGGTTTTTCAACTGCTAGGCACGATGATCGACATGAAAGATATATACAGCCGCATCAACGCGTTACGCCGTCCAAATTTACTGGTACGCGCGGCACGTTTTGGCCTGGATGATTACAATCGCACGACACATTTGGCCCGTTACATGTCGGTTGAACCAGTTCCCAGCCCTGCGGCCGCACTGATACAATTGTTCGATTTTGAAAAAGAGATGAATGATGCGCGCTGTGCCAAGACTGGGCTGTATTTAGCGGCGCGTCATATCGATATTTTGGTCGCAATCATGGCTGAGGCACAGTTAATGCGTGCCTCAAGCCAGTTGCGATTGGTCGAATGCGACCCTATTTAGCGAAACGAAATGGCTCAGCTGAAAGAATCGGGCATAGACGCCTTTTTCTCGGCGACAAAAGCCCGCAGCTTGGATTCGATTTCGGGGTCCAATGCGGGTTGCTGGTAGGTGTCGAGCATCTTTTTGACACGCGCCGTGGCGAGCGTTTGCGTGTCACGCGCCCCTTCTTCGTCCCATGTCTCGAACGGTTTGTAGTCGAACAGATCAGACCGCCAGAACGCCGTTTTAAAGTTCGCCTGCGTGTGTTCGCAGCCCAGATAATGGCCACCGGGGCCGACTTCGGCAATTGCGCCCATCGCTTGACCGTTGTCGGACATGTCCACACCGCGGGCAAAGTGGTGCAACGTGCCTAGCTGGTCCGCGTCCATCACGAATTTCTCGAATGATGCGACCAACCCGCCTTCAAGCCAGCCACAGGCATGCAGCATAAAGTTCACACCGGATAGTAGCCCCATTTGCAGGCTGTTCGCGGTCTCGTAAGCGGCCTGCGCGTCGGGCAATTTTGATCCGCAGAACGATCCCGCAGACCGGTATGGCAGGCCTAAACGCCGTGCCAACTGCCCTGCCCCGTAAGTGATATGCGCGGCCTCGGGTGTGCCGAATGTGGGCGCGCCAGAGTTCATGTCGATCGAGGTCACAAATGTCCCCATGATCACCGGCGCACCGGGGCGGATGATTTGGGAATAGGCAACACCAGCAAGCACTTCGGCCAGCACTTGTGTCAGCGTCCCCGCGATGGACACAGGCGCCATGGCGCCGCCCACGATGAACGGGCTGATGATGCTGGCTTGGTTATTTTTCGCAAAGACCTCTAACGCGCCCATCATGATGCTGTCGAATGTCAGCGGCGAGTTGATGTTGATCAGCGATGTCATCACCGTGTTGTTCTGCACAAACTCTTCGCCGAACAGGATATTGCACATATCCACGCTGTCTTGGGCACGCGATGGTTCGGTCACGGAGCCCATGAACGGTTTGTCACTATATACCATGTGCGCGAGCAGCATATCGAGGTGGCGTTTGTTCACCGCCACATCAGTAGGTTCGCAGACGGTGCCGCCGGAATGATGCAGCCATTTCGACATATAGCCAAGCTTCACGAATTTCTCGAAATCGGCCATGGTCGCATAACGCCGCCCACCTTCGGCATCGCGCACAAACGGCGGACCGTAGACGGGGGCCAGCACAAGGTTCTTGCCGCCGATTTCGACGTTCCGCTCTGGATTACGGGCGCATTGGGTGAATTGGCTGGGGGCTGTGGCGCAAAGTTTACGCGCAAGGCCGCGCGGAATACGGACACGTTCGCCTTCAACCGTGGCACCTGCGGCCTTCCAGCGTTCCAACCCTTCGGGGTTGTCGACAAAGTTAATCCCGATCTCGGCCAGCACAGTTTCGGCGTTCGCCTCGATCACCTGCAACGCCTCTTCGGTCAGGACCTCGTAGTTGGGCACGTTGCGTTCGATGTATTTCGCAGTTTCGACGCTGACGGCGGTCCGTTCTGCACGGCGGGCAGCACCGCCGCCGCCTCTGGTGCGACGTGCGGGGGCTGATGGGGAAACAGGTGCTGCAGCGTCAGACATGACGGGATTCCTTCGAAATCAAATTACACCTTTGTGATACCGATTAGATGTGCGGCACCTTGATGAATTTACGTCCCTTCAAAGGCGAAACCGACATTTTGTCAGAAGATTTTAAAGCTGGCGACAAATGGCAGATGATCCGACACTTCGTCTTTGAAACGTTCGCGGCCCATGTCCATCGTCCAATGCATCGGAAACAGCCGCAGCGATCCGCGCACGTAGTCGGTTGAATAGGCCCGCGATACTGCGAATCCATCCAACAAGTTCGCACGCCCCTTGTCCAAGATGTGGCTAAACCGATCCTGAAGATCCCAACACGACACAAAATCCATCACATCGTCACCGCCAAGGTGATGAAAATTGCTGACGTCCTGACCGGGAATCATATTGAAATCACCCATCAGCAAAATCGTGTCGCGTTTATAACCGGGGGTTTTGCGCAGCGTGTTGATCCATTTGCCAATCACCTGACATTGGGTGTCGCGCAACAACTGCTCTGCCTTGCCGCGCCCTGCTTTCAGGTGCACACCGATGATTGTGGCCGCGAATTTGCCGATCTTCACATCCACCGCCACAGCCCGCCTGCCCTGCACATATGCGCCTTGCGAGCCGTCGATCATCCGTAGATTGCTGACGTCCACGCCCTTTTTAAACAGAAAACCCGTGTGCAGGTTGCCCGGTTGCGCAATAATCGTGGCGTCATATTCCACACCGTATTGGGCCATCTCGGCGGCGAGTTCATAGATGTGATCCACCGGATTGACCTCGACCAGCGTCACCAGTTCCGCATCGAGCAACGCCAGCCCAAGGGCTTGTTGCTTCATCCTGTCCGGCTTGATCCCGCCGAAACCAGCCAAATTCCAAACGGCCACACGGGCCAATGCGTGCTGAAAGGTCTGCATCGGTGCCTCCTATGAGATACGAGCAGCCTAGCGATTTGGGCAATTTATGTCAGTCAGGGAATCCACACTGCCTCTTGCGCCCGCGCCCCCTTGGTTTTACGAGAAGCCACATGGAAAATATGCAACATGAACGCCTGCTGATTATTGATTTTGGTAGCCAAGTCACTCAGCTGATCGCCCGCCGTCTGCGCGAGCTGAATGTCTACTGTGAAATTCATCCCTACCAAAAGGTGACGGATGCGGTTCTGGCCGAATTTGCGCCAAAAGCCGTGATCCTGTCCGGTGGGCCGGATTCAGTGACCCGCGAAGGGTCGCCACGCGCCCCAGAAAGCCTGTGGGACTTGGGTGTGCCGGTGCTTGGCATTTGCTACGGCCAGCAAACGATGATGACCCAATTGGGTGGTAAGGTCGTCAGCGGACACGGGACGTCCGAATTTGGGCGGGCCTTTGTGAAACCGCATGGCAAATTGACGTTGTTGGACGGCTGGTTCTTGACGGAAAAAGAACAAGTCTGGATGAGCCACGGCGACCATGTCTCTGAAATCGCACCCGGTTTTGAAGTTTACGGCACATCGCCCAACGCGCCGTTTGCGGTGACGGCTGATGTGGCGCGCAACTTTTACGCGGTGCAATTCCACCCCGAAGTACACCACACGCCAAACGGCGCGAAACTGTACGAAAACTTTGTCCGCCTTGCAGGTTTCACCGGCGATTGGACAATGGGTGCATACCGCGAGCAAGCCATCGCTGCGATCCGTGAACAGGTCGGCGACAAACAGGTCATCTGCGGATTATCCGGCGGTGTCGACTCGTCCGTGGCCGCCGTTTTGATCCACGAAGCTATCGGCGACCAACTGACCTGCGTGTTTGTTGACCACGGCTTGCTGCGCCAAGGTGAGGCCGAAGAGGTCGTCACCATGTTCCGCGACAACTACAACATGCCGCTGATCCACGCCGACGAGCAGGATTTGTTCTTGGGCGAATTGGACGGACAATCTGATCCGGAAACCAAACGCAAGATCATCGGCAAGCTGTTCATCGACGTGTTCCAGAAATACGCAAACGGCATCGAAGGCGCGGAATTCCTCGCCCAAGGCACGCTTTATCCTGATGTGATTGAATCTGTGTCGTTCTCTGGCGGCCCGTCTGTGACGATCAAAAGCCACCACAACGTCGGCGGCCTGCCCGAAAAGATGGGCTTGAAACTGGTCGAGCCCCTGCGTGAATTGTTCAAAGACGAAGTGCGCGCACTTGGTCGCGAACTGGGTTTGCCACCGTCGTTTATCGGTCGGCACCCGTTCCCTGGACCGGGTCTTGCGATCCGTTGCCCCGGTGAGATCACCCGCGAAAAGCTTGAGATTTTGCGCAAAGCCGACGCCGTCTACATCGACCAGATCCGCAAACACGGGTTGTACGATGATATCTGGCAAGCGTTTGTGGCGATCCTACCAGTGCGCACGGTTGGCGTGATGGGTGATGGCCGGACCTATGATTTCGCCTGTGCATTGCGCGCGGTGACGTCTGTGGATGGTATGACGGCGGATTATTACCCGTTCACCCACGACTTCTTGGGCGAAACGGCCACGCGCATCATCAACGAAGTGCAAGGCATCAATCGCGTGACATACGACATCACATCAAAGCCTCCGGGCACGATTGAATGGGAATAACAGGCACTTACAGCCCGTTCTTCATCTAAAATATCAGCGCAGGGCAATCGCCTTGCGCTGTTTGCGTTTGTGGCATCCACATATTGCGTCCCTGCACCTGCGAAATTACGGTGCGCAGAGCCGTGACACCAATCAGAGGTCCACGCAGCATCTCAAAGGACCAAGTCATGTCGAATACCCTGCGCGCTGCATTCTGGATGATCGGGTCCATCGTGTCCTTCACACTGATGGCCGTGGCTGGCCGTGAAGTCAGTGCGACGTTGGACACATTCGAGATCATGTTCTTTCGCAGCCTGACGGGCATTGTCATCATGGTGACGCTCGTCACGGCAACAGGCGCTTGGGGGCAGATCACGCTCACGCGCTGGAAATTGCACAGCCTGCGCAACTTGGCTCATTTCACCGGACAGAACCTGTGGTTTTACGCGATCACCGTGCTGCCGCTGGCGCAGGTTTTCGCGTTCGAATTCACAACGCCAATCTGGGTGATTCTCTTGGCGCCGCTGCTGTTGGGTGAACGAATCACGTGCATTGGCGTGCTCGCGGCCCTGTTTGGCTTTGTCGGCGTGCTAATTGTGGCCCGCCCCGATCCGGCAGCAATCAGCCCCGGCATCATCGCGGCGGCAAGCTGTGCGGTGGCGTTCGCGTTAACCGCGATCCTCACCCGCAAGCTGACACGGACCGAGACAATCACCACGATTTTGATGTTCCTGACGGCCACGCAACTGGTCTTTGGTTTGGTCTGCGCGGGCTATGATGGTCAGATGACTGCGCCCACTGGGGCGGCAGTATTTTGGGTCATTCTGATAGGCTGCGTAGGGCTTTTGGCGCATTTCTGCCTGACCAAGGCATTGTCACTTGCGCCCGCAAATGTCGTCATGCCGATCGATTTTGCCCGTCTGCCGACAATCGCGATCGTCGGAATGCTGATGTACAAAGAGGCGCTGGATATCTGGGTTTTCGTCGGCGCGTTCATCATTTTCGGGGCCAATTATATGAACATAACCCTGCAAAATCGTGCAACCCTACGTAGTGCTTAAATGCATCGGTAGAGGGGTCATAAATGTCTGACGCCGCGTCATTAATTGACGCATGCGGCAATCCGTCCCTAGGCTCGTTGCAGGGAGACACTTTCATGACAGGGACGGAGACATGAAGAACACACTTAAATTGACAGCGGCTTTGATGCTCACAACGACAGCGGCAACCGCTGGCGGAATCGAGCGCGGCGGCAACGGCTATTCAGTACTGTTTGAAGAAGGCACTTACGTTGCGCTGTCCTTCTCATCTGTAAAGCCTGACGTATCCGGCGATTACCCGGCGGCTTTGGGCGGCGGTTCTACTGGCAACATGTCAGAAGACTACAGCACTGCCAGCGTTGCACTGAAATACGAACTGAATGACCAATTCGACGTCGGTTTATTCCTGAACCAGCCTTACGGCGCAAATGCTGACTATCCAGACGGTGTCTACGCCGGTCTGTCCGCAGATTGGGAAAGCAGCCAAATCGCACTGGTTCTGAAATACCAAGCAACGCCGAATATCTCTGTATTTGGTGGGATTCGCAGCGTCGAATCAGAAGCCGATATCGCCATTCCAGACGCGTTGATCCGTAAGGGCCTAAGCGATGCTGGTGCCGCAGGTAACGCAACAGCAGCAGCACTTGCTGGCGGCGCGCCAGCCGGAACGCTTGGCTACACAGCCGAAACCGATGCAAGCCGCGAAACCAGCTATATTCTTGGTGCCGCTTACGAGCGTCCGGAAATCGCCCTTCGCGTCGCTTTGACCTATGAAACTGGATATAAGCACAAGTTCGCAGGGACAGAATCCGTGCTTGCCGTGCCATCCGTCAGCGGAACATCTGATTTTGAGATCGAAATGCCACAATCCGTGACACTCGACTTTCAAACAGGTGTTGCAGCCGACACATTGGTCTTCGGTTCGATCCGCTGGGCAGAATGGTCCGTCTGGGAAGTCCGCCCGAATGGCTACGAAGCCCTGACAAACGACCGCGTCACAGGTATCGACGACGACGTGACAACATTCCGTCTGGGTGTTGGTCGCCAGATCAACGAAGACCTGTCCGTCTTTGCACGGGTCACATACGAGGACGGTAACGGCAGCGTTGCATCTCGTCTGTCCCCAACTGACGGGTCCACAGCATTCGGCATTGGCGGGTCTTACACCTACAACAACGTCAAATTCACTGGCGGTCTTGAGTACATCAAACTTGGCGAAGCGACAGACGATTCTGGCGTCGAATTTGCTGACAACGATGCAATCGGGCTTGGCCTGACAGTTGGCTACCAGTTCTAAGCTGGCCACAGTTTACAAAACAAAGCCCTGCCGTTCTGCGGCGGGGCTTTTTCGTTTCAAAACCGCATGTTCCGGATTGCTTTGGCGGTGAGCATCATCTCATAAGTGTATATTATGAAACAACAAACCTTATCCGCACGTGCTTGGGTCGAACTGTCGTTGCTGTCCTTGATCTGGGGCGCATCGTTCTTGTCAGTGCGCGTCGCATTGGACGAAATCGGCCCGCTGACGTCCGTGGCACATCGTACCGGTTGGGCGATGCTGATCCTCTGGGCGGTCGCCTTAATCCGGCGCATGTCGATCCCGCGCGGCATCCGCATTTGGGCCGCGTTTTTGGTCATGGGAATGTTGAACAACGTCATCCCGTTTACCTTAATGGCATGGGGCCAACTGCATATTGAAACCGGCCTCACGTCGATCCTGAACGCATCCACAGCGATTTTCGGGGTGATTGCCGCTGCCGTATTCTTTGCCGACGAAAGGCTGACACCGCGCCGCGCAATTGGCGTGATTATAGGCTTTGTCGGGGTCGCCACTGCAATTGGGTTGGACGCATTTCGCAGCTTTGATCTACGTTCCCTCGGGCAATTAGCCGTGATCGGCGGCACCATCAGCTACGCACTGGCGGGTGTTTGGGCCAAGAAACAGTTGTCGGGCTTGTCGCCACAGATCGCCGCCGCCGGCATGCTCACCGGATCAAGCATCATCACGATCCCCGCCGCGATCCTGATCGAAGGGCCGATCCGTATGGACCTACAGCCCGCGACATGGGCCGCGATTGCCTATTATGCGGTGATTGCAACCGCCGTCGCCTATCTGTTGTACTACCGCGTTTTGACAATGGCAGGCAGCGGAAACCTGATGCTCTGCACCTTGCTGGTCGCCCCAGTTGCGATCATTCTGGGTGCTGTTGTTTTAGGTGAAGAACTGCCTGTAAGGTCTTATTTTGGCTTTGGAATATTGGCTTGCGGGCTGATTATCCTAGACGGGAGATTGTTCAAGCGTCGCCAGCACGGAACGGGCCGCACGTAGGCCCGGTGCCTCGCCGCCAAGGCCCAATCTGTCCATCGTGACCCGCATTGCATCAAGCTGTGAGGCGGGGTTCGCCAGCACGTCGATCATCGCCTTAGCCATCGCATCCGCGTCGCAATTTTTGCCCACAAATTCGGGGACAACGCGGGTTTCCGACACGAGATTGACCAGCGTCACGGTATCGACTTTCAACATCCGGCTGATGATGATCCGTGACAGCCACGCCATATCGTAGCCGATCACCATCGGCGTCTGGTTCGCGGCCAATTCAAGCGACACGGTGCCCGACGCCGCCAAGGCCACGTCTGCGGCACGGAATACGGCACGTTTGGTGGCGGTTGCTTGGGCGGGGATCAGCAGCGGTGTGACAGGCCAGATTTGCGTGAGTTCACGCACCAAACTGGTGACTGGCCCCGCGCATGGTACCACGACTGTGGCATTCGGATGGGCCTGCGCCACCTGCCCCAATGCGTCGCCAAAACGTGTGGCCAATCGTGTAACCTCGCCTTTACGTGACCCTGGCAGCGCCAAAATCAGCGGTCCGGTCACGCCATGTTGGTCGCGAAATGCCGCCGCTTCGGCGTCGGTGGCGATCTGTTCGGCGACCACCGGATGTCCGACGAAATCGCAGGTCATGCCTGCGGCTTGCATCAATGGCGGCTCGAACGGGAACAGGGCCAGCACGTGATCGATGTGTTTTGCCATTTTCGCAGCACGTCCAGAGCGCCACGCCCAGACGGTTGGGGCGACGTAGTGGATCGTCGGCACGTTACATTGCGCCTTGACCAGTTTCGCGACGCGCAGGCAGAAATCAGGGCTGTCGATTGTGATTAAAACGTCGGGTTTCGTGTCGATCACGGCTAGCGCCATTTGATGAACGCGGGCCTTCAAGGCCTTGTATTTAGGCAGTATTTCGGCCAGCCCCATGACGCTAAGTTCATCCATCGGGAAACGGCTATTCAGCCCTTGTTCTTGCATCAAAGGACCGCCGACGCCGTCGAATTGCACGTCCGTCAGGCTGTTCAGACCAGCCATCAATGCACCGCCCAGCTTGTCGCCAGAGACCTCGCCTGCGATAATGAACACTTTCATAGCGCACCTTTCGGGCGCACCCACAGGAACATGCCTTGCGCGTCTAATGTCTCGACCACGCTGTCGAGATCCAGAACCAATACGCCGTCGGCTTCGATCACGATGCCCGCGAGCCCCGCTTCGGCGGCGCCCATCGCGGTCTGGAATCCGATTGTCGGCAGGTCGGCGCGGCGATCTTGGGTCGGTTTCGGCGCTTTGAACAAAATCCCGTCGTCGGCTGTGACCGGATCAGCCGCGCTGCCGGTGATGTTTTCCAACATACTTCCGATAGATTGGTGGAGGGCGGCGAGAACGGTGTCCGGTTCAGGTTTGATATAGTCTTCGTGGAAACGGGCCAGCATCGCGTCAGTGCCGTCCACATCTTCGCGGTCTGCGACTTGGCCCATCCGCACGATGCAGGCTTGGCCAATGTCGCCCGCGCCCATTTCAGCGATGGTGCGTTCGCCTTCTGCCGCGTCCGCCAAGTGCCAGTCGGACGGCTGTGCTTTGGTCGGGAATCCGGGGGCTGGTAGCAGGTCTGGCGCGATGTCATGCGCCGCTTTGATCGCGAAGCCGTGGTCGTTGAAAATCGCGATGACCTCGCGCAGCGCACCGTCGTCACCTTTGGCAATCGCGGCTTGGATACGCGGCACGAGCGGTAGGGTCGCGGCGTCGATTTCAGACGGATCAATCGGCGGACGACGGATAGCGCCGACCATGCAAATGTCGGTCACACCACGTTCACGCAGCACATTAAGAAAGCTGCCTAAGTGTTCAATACGAAACGGAATTTCCACATCAATAGATGGCGAAAATCCATGCAGTGCACAGGTCACAACAGGCCCGTCCACGCGCGATAAAATCACCGCTGGCAGATCGCCCGTACCTGCAATCAGTGCCAGCATTATTTCGGCGTCAGAAAGCCACGGTCGCTGTGCCCAAGGATAAAGCGGACCATATCCTGCACATACGCACTGTCGCTTTCGTCACGTAGTTTTTCGGCGCGGTCGTGGAACGTACCTTCACCGTCTTTGAGCATCTGGAACGCCGCACGCAGCGCCGTGATATCGCCACGCGCCACACCTTTGCGTTTCAGACCGACCAGATTAAGCCCGTCCAATTCGCCGCGTTGTCCCATCACCAAACCATGCGGAATGACGTCAGATGTGACCATCGACAACGCGCCGATAATAGCGCCTTTGCCGATCCGCACGAATTGATGCACACCGCACAACCCGCCAACGATCACGTCGTCTTCGAGCACGCAATGCCCTGCGATTGCAGAGTTATTCACCACAATCACACGATCACCAACCTGCGCGTCGTGCGCGATATGACAGCCCGCCATGAACAGATTGTCGTCGCCGATTACCGTCACGCCGCCACCACCCGTGGTGCCTGTGTTCATCGTCACATGCTCGCGGATGCGGTTACGCGCCCCGATCCGCAGCTTGGTGTTCTCGCCGTCGAATTTCAAATCCTGCGGGATTTCGCCAAGAACGGCGAAGGAAAACACGACCGTTTCGTCACCGATATGCGTGTCACCGTCCAGTACAACATGGCTTTTCAGCGTGACAGCACGCCCCAAAACAACGTCAGCACCGACAACACAGAACGGCCCGATCTCGCAATCAGGCCCGATGACAGCACCTTCTGCGATCACAGCACTGGGGTGAATGCCCGCCATTAACCTTGCATGTCCATCATTGCGGTAAATTCGGCTTCTGCGGCCATTTCGCCGTCAACGGTTGCCACGCCTTTGAATTTCCAGACTTTTCCGCCCGCTTTGCCGCGTGTGGTTTCGATCTTCATTTCCAGAACGTCGCCCGGAATTACCTTGCGGCGGAATTTGCAGCCGTCGATGCCCATGAAATATACCAGCAGGTTGCCTTCGGTCAGGCCAAGCGATGTGCCGACCATCACGGCCGCCGTTTGCGCCATGGCTTCGACAATTGTGACACCCGGCATGATTGGCATGCCCGGGAAATGGCCCTGAAAATGCGGCTCGTTCATGGTCACGTTTTTGATGCCAACGGCCGAAGACGTCCCGTCGATGTCGCGCACTTTGTCCACAAGCAAGAACGGATACCGGTGTGGCAGGATCGCTTGGATCAGCTGAATGTCGGCGCTTGTTGGGGTCTCGGACATCGTGGAAATTCCTTGTTGGTCTTGGTATTTTCTTGGGTGCAATCGGGTGGCACCGCGTTCGGCTTAAACACCTGTTTACCCAGTCACTCAGATTGCGGCAAGTCGGGTAACACGTCATCCGCGACAATGGGCGGCACAATCGGCGCCTCCACGTCGTCTGGCGTGGTGCTGGTGTCTTCCATCGGGCGCAGCGTTGGCCGCTCGTCGGGTTGCATGGCACCATCACCGAGGGTTTTATCAATCAAATCAACCGCATCTTCGGTGGCATTCGCGCTACCGATTGCCTGAATCACAGCACGGCGGTCCATCGCCACGACGGCCCCGCGTTCCAGCATCAAGGCCAGCACGATGGGTCTGATCCGTTCCAGAAACTGGGACCGCTCTGAATCGCGCAGCTGCACCAGCTTGTCTTGTTCAATCTCGCGGTCAGACCGCACCGATTGCGCACGCTCGTTAAACGCCTCGGCAGCGGCGCGAAATGCGACGGGATTCATCGTGGCGCGGGCTTCGGTCAGGGCTGTTTCTTCGGCAAGCAATTCGGCCGCAATCCGGTCGTTGTCGGCTTGCACGCGCTCGCGTTCTTGGGACACGGTTTCTGCAATACGCTGCCCGTAAAGCGTTTCAACAAACACCCGTTCGAAGTCCACGACCATGATCGGTGACGGCAAAACGACGGTCTGATCTTGCGCCGCGACAGGTGTGCTCAAAGCGGTAAACGCCCCCAGCACACACATGCCAATGAAACCACGCATCAGAAGGATGTCGAGATCGTCACGTCGAACGATTTGGTCTCGTCCTCATCTTGGGCGTCGAGCGCTTCGGTGAAGTTAAAGCGCAGCGGGCCGATGGGTGTGGTCCAAAAGATCGTAGCCCCCACAACAGTCCGCGCCGTAAAGTCGTTGTACAAAACGTCAGCGCTGTAGGTGTTGCCCACGTCCCAGACCGAGCCGTGATCGAGGAACAAGCCGCCGGACACGCCGTATTCTTCTGGCAGACCAAGCGGAAATTCGGCTTCAAGCCGTGCAACTGCGTATTTGTTACCGCCCAATGCGTCGCCAGTGTCGGCATCGCGTGGACCGATCCCACCTGCATCAAAGCCGCGCATCAAACGCGAGCCGAGGAAGTAGCGGTCAGTGACGCGGCTGTCGTTATCCGCATAATCAAGGCTACCACCTTCGATGGTGGCGCGCAGTGTGACTTCTTCGCTCAGCACTTGGGTTTCTACCGCAGCGAGCGCTGTGGTTTTGACAAAGTTACTGTCGCCAACGCCAAATTCCTGACCAAAGCGGAACACGTAGCTTGTCACCGGATCAATGCCAGCGCGGCGGCTGTCAAAGCTGTAGGTGTAGCCGACGGAATTAGTGGAAACCGCGCCGCGCTCTGCTTCTTCTTGGATAATTTCACTGACGGTTGTGGAGACGTCAGTCAGGTCTTCGTAGTTGAAGGAATAGTAAGTCGACAGGCGGCCATTGTCGCTAACAGGAAAGTTCAGCGACGGGCGCAAGGTGAAGGATTCAGTGTCGAAGTTCGCGTTTTCGTTGTCGGTTGTGCCGTAGTTCATCGCAAAACCGGCCCGCAGATCGCGGCCCAAAAAGTTCGGCTCTGAGAAGCTAAGGCTCAACACGCGGTTGGTTTCGGCAGTCGATACCTGCACGTCCAAGCTTTGCCCGCGTCCAAGGAAGTTGTCCTGGCCGTAGCTGGCAAGCAGTCCGAGCCCCACGTCAGTGTTATAGTTCGCACCAAAGGACAGCGATCCGGTTGGACCTTCTTCGACGTCCACGTCAACGATCACTTGGTTTGGACCTGACCCTTCGCGGGCATTCACAGCCGCGTTCTGGAAAAAGCCAAGCGCGCGGATACGTTCCGCAGATTCGCGGACTTCACGTGGGTTGAACGGGTCGCCTTCGACCACGCGGAATTGGTTGCGGATCACACGGTCAAGCGTCGTGCTGTTACCTTCGATGTCGATGCGTTCCACAAAAATACGCTCGCCGCGCACCAGTGCAAATTCGACGTTCAGTTGCAAATTGCGGTCATCGCGGGTGATACGTGGTTCAACCTGCAGAAAGTTGATGCCCATGCGTGTCGCCAGCAGTTCCAAGCGCGAAATATCGCTTTCAAGGGATACGGGCGTATAAACGGCACCGGGACGTGTTTTCAACGCGGCGCGGAAGACTTCGGCGTCGGCTTCAGGAATGGCGCTGCTGACAGAAATATTGCCAAATTTGAATTGCTGCCCTTCTTGCACGTTGAAGGTCATCAGATACGCATCGCGCTCACGGGTCAGGGCCACATCGACGTTTTGCACCTGAAAATCGGCATAGCCGCGTGATTGGTAGAAATCCGTCAAAACACGGCGATCCACGGCCACACGATCAGCGGCGAATGTGTCGCGTGTGATCACTTGGCGCAGAATGCCTGCCTGCTTGGTTTCCAGCACACGACGCAGACGCGATTCAGAGAAGTTACGGTTGCCGACAAAAGCAATACGTTCAACTTCGGTCAGACCGGATTCGACAACTTCAAACACCAGATCGACGCGGTTGTCTGACAGCGGAATGATGCGCGGGGTTACAACGGCGTTAATGCGGCCAAGGCTCGCGTAAACTTCGGTGATCGCGGCGGTGTCAGCTTCGGCCTGCGTCGGCGTGTAAACGCGGCGCGGCTCTGAACGGACGACGGACAACAGTTGCGCATCGCGGACTTGCGAGTTGCCTTCGATGTTCACGCGGTTCACGGTTGGGAATTCGACCACATCAATGACAAGCGTGTTGCCTTGCGTGCGGACATTCACCTCGGAAAACAAACCAGATTCGCGAATCCGCTGGCTAGCGTCGTTCACCGATCCTGCCGTGACTTGTTCACCGCGTGCAATTCCTGCGAAGGTCAGGATCGTCCCATCGGCAACCCGCTGGTTCCCGTTGATCGCTACGTCGTTAAATGCAAAATTCTGCGCCTGAGTAGGACCAGCTACACCGCTGACAGCCCCTACAAAACTCACAACTGCAACTGTGCGCAATAATGAAGTGCTCCGCCCTAAGGCATACCCCGTTTTCAGGTTCATTCGACTGTCCGCTCTGGCTATGTTTATTGTCCAGATGGGTATCCTGTTCGCGCATGGTTGTCAAAACCACAAAACGCACCCCTAGGGGCGCGTTCATTAATAAACCACATCATTTTGCGGTCTTGGTTAGGCGAGCATGATGTATGCGCCGGCGTAAAGTGATCCAATCACAGTCGCAGTCGTCAAAATCCGGTCCCAGTTGAGTTCAACCAGTAGGGAGACGCTTTTGTAGCCTTGGGCAATCGTTTGCATGTGTCACTCCTTGAATAGCTGACAAATGACTAACGTTGAATTAAGGCGATATCTGGGCAGCCGTGTGACCGCTCAGGGGCAAAGGAATAGATCGTTCAGCAATGCGAACACCATCAACGACCCGATGATCGCCACGCCCATCGACATCAAAACGCGCAATGCGAATTCGGATGGTTTGCGACGTGTCACGGCCTCGTAGGCGTGAAAAACAAGGTGCCCACCATCCAAAACAGGAATTGGCATCAGGTTCAACAGGCCCACAGCGGCAGACAAGATGCCGATAAACAGGACAAAGCTCCCTGCCCCTTGCTGCGCCAATGACCCTGATGTTTGGGCAATAGCGACGGGACCAGACAGGTTACAGCTGGAAATGCCGCCGATCAAAAGCTGCCACAAACCGGACAATGACACGGTGATCCGGTTCCACAACTGCTGGGTGCCAGCCTTAAGTGCGGTCCACAGGCCAACGGAATCGCGCTCTGCTTCGAAGAACAAACCGCCGTTGATCCCAATCAAATAACGCTGCTCAAAGCCACCACTGGGCAAAGGCAAGTCAACGCGCCGCGCCGCCATCGATAATGTCAGGGTTTCGCCATTGCGCAAAACAGTCAATTCCAGCGGATTTTCGCCTGCTGCATCTTTGGCCGCCACAATATCGCGGAATGCGACGATCGGCTCGCCGTCCGCTGCCATGATAAAGTCGCCGATGCGAATACCAGCATCATCAGCGGCAGAACGCGGGGCGACACCACTGACCAGCGGCAAAATCGGGAACGGGCCAGTGACGGTCATCGCAACGCCATCGCGGACGATGTCATAATCGACAGTCGGTGACACAGGAATGTCGTCGGTTGTGCCCGTTGACACATCATCGTCGTTCATCGGAATGCCACCGATGGCCATGATTTCATCGCCGCGTTGCAACTCTGATTGGTAAATCGCCGGCAGATCTGGCGCTGATCCATAGGTTAACGGCGTGCGGTCTGTGCCCTGCCACATCAGGTAGCCCGCAAAGATCGCAATCGCGAGAATGAAGTTGAAAATCGGACCCGCAGCAACGGTCGCGGCCCTTGCCCACAAGGGCGCGCCTGTCATGGTGCGGCGCATGTCGGCGTCAGAAACGCTGCCGTCAGAACCAACACTGGCCGCGTTCGCATCACCCAAAAACTTAACATACCCGCCAAACGGCAATGACGCGATCTGCCAGACCGTGCCGTGTTTATCCGTCCACGCATAGACCACCGGACCAAAGCCGAGGCTGAACACTTCGGCATGAATACCAGACCAGCGGCCCACGATATAATGCCCATATTCATGGATCGCGACAATCACCGACAGGGCAATCACAAAGAAAATCAATGTCCAAGCCGTACCGCCAAGGGCAGGCAAAATTTGCGTCAGGTCCAAAAGATTACCTCAGTGTTTTGATGGCTTCACCCGCGCGGATTCGGGCAAGCGTGTCTGTCTCGTTGACGGTATCCAATGTCATTTTGACATTTTTCAGCCCATCACGAGACGTCATAGTGTTCAACGTTTCTGCGACCACAGGTGCCATATCCATGAACCCAATGTCACCCGCAATAAAGCCGTCAAGCGCGTGTTCTTTCGCCGCAGTAAAGGCCGCGCCCATCAAGCCGCCCTCGTCCATCACATCGCGTGCGATTTTCAAGGCGGGATAGCGGGCGGATTCGGGGGCTTTGAAGGTCAGCGATCCGATTTTCGCAAGGTCGAGCCGTTCAACGGGCAGTTTTTTACGCTCTGGCCAATTCAGCGCAAAGCCAATCGCGTGCCGCATATCATGCGGGCCGACATGCGCCATCAATGCGCCGTCGTTAAATCCGACCAACGCGTGGATCAAGCTTTCGGGGTGGATAATCGTCTCGATCTGGTCGGGGCGAACGCCGAAAAACTCTTTGGTTTCAATCAGCTCCATCGCTTTGTTAAACATAGATGCGCTGTCGATGGTGATGCGCTGGCCCATGTCCCAATTCGGATGGGATGACGCCTGCGCAAGCGATGCTTTGGGTAGATCAGCCAGCGGCCAATCACGGAACGCGCCGCCCGATGCAGTGATGATGATCCGTTCGACGGTCGCGATGTCTTCGCCGATAAGTGCTTGAAAAACAGCGGAATGTTCGCTGTCGACAGGTAGGATCGTGGCGTTGTGTTGCGTGGCCTGCGCCAACAAGATCGGGCCCGCTGTGACCAAAGATTCCTTGTTCGCGAGCGCCAGCGTTTTGCCCTGCTCTAGCGCCGCCCACCCCGGTGCAAGACCAGCAGCACCCACAATCGCGGACATGACCCAATCGCAGGGCCGTTTCGCGGCCTCGACAATCGCATCCGATCCACATGCGGCCTCAACCCCTGATCCCGCGAGCAAATCTTTGAGGTCGCCGTAGCACGACACATCGTCGATCACTGCGATATCAGCCCGCAAATCAATCGCGTCTTTGGCCAGTTGCGCCACATTGCGACCGCCCGTTAATGCAACAACATCAAAGGATTGCAGGTCGTTCTTAATCAAATCGATGGTATTTTGGCCGATTGATCCTGTCGCCCCAAAAACGCTGACAGTTTTCAAAAGGCTACTCCGGGGACGTTGAACACATAGGCCACCAGCAGCATGAACAATGCCGCCCCGAGCAACGCATCAAAGCGGTCAAACAAGCCGCCGTGTCCGGGGATTAAGGTTGAACTGTCCTTGACCCGCATCCGGCGTTTCAGCGCGCTTTCGGCGATATCGCCCATTTGGCTCGCGAAACTCAGGACCATCGAAATCCAGACGATGGACCAGCCAGCGTTGGTGAACATGATAAAGACAAAGCCCACGACGCCCGCACCGAGCCAACCTGCTGACGTGCCGCTCCATGTTTTTTTCGGGCTGATCGACGGCCAGAATTTTGGACCGCCGAATGTCTTACCTGCAAAGTAGCCGCACACGTCTGTGGCGATCACGACGAGAATGAGCCACAATATCCACGTGAACCCGTAGTCTGCGCGAAAATGGACTAGCCCCCAGCCCGCAAGCTGAATTCCCAAGGCAAAACAAAAGAATGTCAGGCGTTCTTTCTTGAGATAAAACGCGCCGATTGACGGCACCACCAAGAATAGCACAATCGCGAACAACGTCTCGTCGTGCAACTGCCCTGACATCACAGACGCAAGCAAGGCGGCCAACAACATGCCAGAGGTGGCCGATTCAGGGCGGATCATCATCCACAATTCCCAGACCATCACGGCGGTCACAAAGACCACCATCATCTGGAACCAATGACCGCCCAAAATGACGCCAATAGCGCCAACGACGGTCATCGCAACGGCAGAGGTGATCCGAACGGTCAGATCATCCCATTTGGCGGGTAGGACGGATGGTTTCTCGGACATATTACGCAGAAACCGCGCCGTAACGACGTTCGCGGCTGCCAAAGTTGCCGACAACTTTGCCAAATTCTTCGGCGCTGAAATCAGGCCACAACGTATCGATAAATTCGTATTCGGCGTAGGCAGATTGCCACAGAAGGAAGTTTGAAATCCGCGCTTCACCGCTGGTGCGAATGACCAAATCGGGGTCCGGCAGGAATTGCGTATCCAAGAACTTAGCCAGCGTTTCCGCATCGACGTCTTTATGGGTCAAACGGCCCTGCTCTATCTCAAACGCCATCTTTTTCGCAGCACGTGTGACCTCGTCGCGGCCACCGTAGTTCAACGCGATGGTCAGATGTACACGGTCGTTGTGCGACGTCAGCAGTTCGAGATTATCCATCAGCGTGACAAGTTTCGCGTCCAGTTTCATGCGATCACCGATGAAACGCACACGCACACCTTCAGCCAGCAAATCGCGTGCTTCACGTTCGATATACCGCCGGAAAAGGCGCATCAGGCCGGAAACTTCGGTCTGTGTCCGTTTCCAGTTCTCGGTCGAAAACGCAAAAATCGTCAGATATTTCACGCCGATATCAGGACAAGCATTCACAATTTCACGCACCCGTTTCGCACCCGCATGGTGGCCGAATAGCCGCGGGCGGTTGCGTTGTTGCGCCCAACGGCCGTTGCCATCCATGATGATTGCAACGTGGCCAGGGCCAACATGATCGGGGGTGAGGTCTTTGGCCATCTTGTGGCCTCCTTCCAGTGAATGCTCGGGTGGGATCAGACGGGTCGATCTTAAACCTGCATGATCTCTTCTTGTTTAGTTTCAACGGTTTCGTCGACCAACTTAATGTATTTGTCAGTCAATTCCTGCACCGTCTGTTCCCAGAATTTCTGGTCATCTTCGGACATGCCGTCGTTCTTGGCTTTTTTGATCTGGTCCATACCGTCGCGACGCAGGTTCCGCACGGACACGCGCGCACCTTCGGCGTAGTTGCCAGCAACTTTGCCCAACTCGCGGCGGCGTTCTTCGTTCAGTTCAGGGATCGGCAGCATGATGATCGTGCCGTTCAGCTGTGGGTTGATGCCCAAGCCGCTTTCGCGGATCGCTTTTTCGACTTTACCAACAAGGGCTTTGTCCCACACGTTGATCGTGACCATCCGTGGTTCTGGCACGTTCACCGTACCCACTTGGTTAATCGGTGTCATAGAGCCGTAGGCGTCAACCATCACAGGTTCCAGCATAGAGCCGGACGCGCGGCCGGTGCGCAGCGAAGACAGTTCCACGCGCAGGTTTGCAATCGCGCCGTCCATACGGCGGCCAAGATCATCGGTATCGAGTTCAAAATCGTCTGACATGTTTTCTGCTCTTACTTCTGGGGCTTTTGCCCCGCATGGTTTTATTGCTCATACGTTAAAAAACGGAACCTGTATAGGATGCAACCTTGTACACCCTATGACAGATACGCAAGTTCTGGCTCAAAGTTGCACGTTAGTCGTGTACAACCGTCGATGTTCCGGTCCCCGCAAGGATACCGCGGAAGCCGCCCGGCTCGTCCAAGCTGAACACAACAATCGGCAAATGGTTGTCACGCGCCAGCGCAATCGCGGACGCATCCATCACGCCCAAGTGCTTTTGCAACACTTCGTCATAGCTGACACGGTCGTAGCGTTTTGCATCGGCGTGTTTCGCCGGATCTTTGTCGTAGACGCCGTCAACTTTGGTGCCCTTGAAAATCGCTTCGCAGTTCATCTCGTTGGCCCGCAGGGTCGCGGCGGTGTCTGTGGTGAAATACGGGTTGCCAGTTCCGGCGGCAAAGATGCACACCCGTTTCTTTTCAAGGTGGCGCACGGCGCGGCGGCGGATGTACGGTTCGGCCACTTCGTTCATGGTGATCGCGGAAATCACACGGGTGTGGATGTTCAGTTCCTCAAGCGCGGATTGCATTGCGAGCGCGTTCATCACCGTGGCGAGCATGCCCATGTAGTCGGCTGTTGTGCGCTCCATCCCTTGGGCTGAGCCTTGAAGACCGCGGAAAATGTTACCGCCACCGATGACCATGCAGATTTCGACGCCCATATCGTGGACCGTCTTGACCTCTTTGGCGATACGCTGAACAGTTGGCGGGTGCAGACCAAAAGCCGTGTTGCCCATCAGGGCCTCGCCCGATATTTTCAGCATTACCCTTTTGTAAGCTGTTTTTCCGGTGTCCGCCATGATGATGCCCCTATTCTCGATGCGTGTCTTTCAACTTTGCGCAAAATGTCCCAAAAACAGCTTGGCTACAATGCCCAAGTGGGCGATTTGGCCTGATAGGGTCTGTTCACCAAAGACAGACGCGCCCGGAAAGGCATATGCGACCGACATGATATCCATTCACAAAGATAAACCTGTGGTGATCGCGGGGCCGACGGCATCGGGCAAGTCTGCGCTGGCGTTGCATATCGCTGAGACCCAAGGTGGCGTGATTATCAATGCCGACGCATTACAAGTGTTTGACGGCTGGCGGATTGTGACGGCGCGACCCGATGATGCAGACCTCGCGCGCGCCCCGCATGCGCTATACGGTCACGTCCCGTTTGATGCGGAATATTCGGTTGGGCATTGGCTGCGTGATGTGACCCCGTTATTGCAAGGCGAACGACCTATTATTGTAGGCGGAACAGGGCTTTACATGACGGCCCTCACCCAAGGGTTAGCGGATATTCCGCCCACACCGCCCGCTATTCGCGCTCAAGCCGATGCGATTGATTACCGCGATCTGCTGGCCGAACTGGACCCCGAGACTATCGCACGGATCGACACGCAAAATCCAGTGCGGGTGCAGCGGGCTTGGGAAGTTTTGACGGCGACGGGCCGCAGCTTGGCCGACTGGCAAGACAACACGCCTGCCCCGCTTTTGCCGCTGGCGGATGTTACGGCGCTGGTCATGGACGCGCCCAAAGAATGGCTCACACCGCGTATCACACAGCGCTTTGGCATGATGTTAGACGCTGGCGCATTGGTTGAGGCCGCCGCGATGTTGCCCACTTGGGACCCCGCACATCTGTCATCCAAAGCCATCGGCGCGCCGGAATTAATCGCCCATCTCAACGGCGAAATGTCACTGGCACGCGCCAAAGAATCCGCTATCGTCGCATCCCGACAATACGCCAAACGGCAACGCACGTGGTTTCGGGCCAGAATGCGCGATTGGACAACAATACCCGTTTCATCCACAGAATTATCCACAGTTTTCACATTTCGAACCTGAATCCCCCATTGTTTTAAGGGGTTTTGATTGGCAGACTTGCACATAACTGCTTTTGGGGGCCGTTATGACACCGATGAAAACACAACCTACACGCAAGCACAGCCAATCGACGTCGCTACACATCGCGCCGATTGCGTATAATCAACTGGCTGGCAGTTGGCGCACCGAAGCGATGCGCAGTCACGCAACGCCGCGTCTGTTGTTCATCACCAAAGGCCAAGGCCGGATCACCGTCGCGGGCATGACCCACGGGTATGGCCCCAACAACATGATCTTTTTGCCCGCCCACGTGATGTATGGCTACGAGGCTGGCCCGAGCGTTTTTGGCACGATGTTAACGATCCCGAAAGCCATGGCAGACGAATGGCCGGAAGAAACAGTGCATTTGCGCCTGCGCGATGTGCATGCTCAACGGCAAGCTGCCGCGATGTTCGAAGCGATTGAACATGAATTACAAGCGTCGCAGCAAACCCATTCTCGGGCCGCACATTATCACCTCGGGCTGATGTCGGTGTTTTTTGAGCGGCAAATGAACCTGTCGCCCGCGCGCACGGCGACGGACCGGACCGAAGGCACCGCCGCGCGGCTTGTCGCGGCCTACACCGATTTGATCGAACGTGATTACAAAACGGCGCAAGGTGTTTCGGATTTCGCAGCGGCCCTTGGGGTCACGCCCACGCATCTGACACGCTGCTGTAATCAAACCTGCGGCCGATCCGCGTTATCATTATTGCGCGACCGGATCACATATGAAGCCTGTTTGATGCTGCGCGACTCTGCGGCACCCGTGTCGCAAATCGCAAGCGACCTTGGGTTTCGGTCAGCCGCCTATTTCACCCGCAGTTTTCAGGCGAAAATGGGCCATACCCCGTCGCATTTCCGCAAAAACGGCGCGGGCAAGTCCGTCAGACACCACTAGTCAGCCGCCAAAAATGACGCGAACGTAGTTCTGTGTTTCGTTATATGGGGGGATGCCGTTGTAGCGTTCGACCGCGCCGGGACCTGCGTTATAGGCCGCGAGCGCCAAGCGCCAGTCGCCGAATTTGTCGTATTGCGCCTTGAGATAACGTGCGCCGCCGTCAAGATTTTGATGCGCGTCGCGTGGATCAACACCCAAACCGCGGGCCGTATCGGGCATCAACTGGGCCAAGCCTAACGCACCTTTTGACGAAACAGCCGTGTGGTTCCAGCCGCTCTCTTGTTGGACCAAACGCAGGAATAAATCCTCTGGAATTTGGTAACGCTGTGCAGCGGAACGCGCAACGCTGAGGAACGGACCTTGGTAACGGCCAATATACGCAGGGGTTTGCGGCTGTGCTGACGGCACAATCGCACGCGGCGGCTGCAACCGGATCGAATTGGAATACTGCGCCGTGGCCCGACCATCCAAAACAGACAACTGGCTTTGTAGCAAATTCGACCTTGTTCTCGTCGACACGGTATCCGCCCACACAACCGACCCTGCAAACATGCCAATGGTCGTTAAAACTACTGTAACTTTTTTCATCCGCAGACGCCTTGCCCTATGTCGAATGGGCGGAACCTAACCACTTTTCCAGAAATTGCCAGTTTTTTCAGAAAGTCGCGATCTGTGCTGACTACGGGCTACCAAGTCGGCGCAGACCTCCGTAGATTGCGCCAAATCACATACGCAGAATCGCTGGGGAGTAAGACATGGCTGGATCGGTCAACAAAGTAATCTTGATTGGGAACCTGGGCCGCGACCCCGAGGTCCGGTCATTTCAGAATGGCGGCAAAGTGTGCAACCTGCGCATCGCGACCTCCGAGACTTGGAAAGACAAAAACACTGGCGAACGTCGTGAAAAGACAGAATGGCATTCGGTTGCGATCTTTAACGACGGGCTGGTGCGGATTGCCGAGCAGTACCTGAAAAAAGGCTCAAAGGTTTATATCGAAGGCGCGTTGCAGACCCGCAAATGGCAGGATCAATCCGGTGCGGACAAGTACAGCACCGAAGTTGTGTTGCAAGGGTTCGGCGGCGTACTGACCATGCTCGACGGTCGCGGCGATAACGCTGGCGGCGGTGGTGGCGGTGGCAACTACGGCGGTGGCGGCGGCGGTGGCTACGACGGCGGCCGCGATAGCGGTTACGACAGCGGCCCAAGCGGCGGCGGCGGTCGCGATTCAGGTGGCGGCGGTGGTCGGTCCGATCTGGATGACGAAATCCCGTTTTAAATAGAGACAAAATCTTCGCATGACATTTACCCCCTTTCTACTGTGTAGATTGGGGGTAAATTTTTGGCCTGATAAGGTCATTCGACCAGACACCGTCGGTTCTTGATATGACGCTCAACCAAGCGTCGCGCTTTGTGTCCTTTGGGCATGAGCCGCGCCATGTCGGGAATGATGTCTGATGTGGTGCGCAGCTCTGGAAACAGGGTGAAAATCTCGTCACGCGCGGCTTTGGACACGCATTTGATTGCTTGCGGCCCCAGATACAGCGACTCGGTTTCGGCACCATTTGCGATAACGACCTCATGTTTGTCGAACAGGATGTGAAAATATTCGACCTCCGCAAAATCATCCGCGACTTCAATCCCGTCCATGTCGAGCAGATGCACCGCTGCGACCAGAATTTCGGATTCGTGGAACATTCGTTCGGTGATTTTCGACCGGACCAGCATGCGGTGCTGTCGTGAGACGCAGAGATCTTGTGTCGGTTTGTTTTCGCCCAAGGCCCCCGCTTTGATGCGGATCGGGCCAAGCTTTGGATGCATAAGCAGGTCTAATTTCGACAACGCGCGCGATTTGATCCAGCGGATTTCCTCGATCCCACCGCCTTGCGTCGTTACTTTGTCGCCCACACCCAAGTCTTCGACGGCACGCGGACCATCAGGCGTGGTGATCATCGTGCCACGGGTAAAGCACGGCACCTCGTAATCTGGATCAGCGTCATCATTGCCCGGAAAGGTAAAAGTATCCGCGCCATCGGCGTTCAAATACGCCGCCTTGTTTGCCGAATACAGAGCGTATTCAGCCGGTGTCATCGCGATGTTGACGAAGATCTGGTTTAGAAAATCGCCGTTCATCAGTGTCAGGTGGGTCCCGTCCCAAGAACTGCCCGATTCTCGCAAGGTGTAAGCATTCGGTTCTAGCACGTATCCATTGCCCGGAATCGGTATGACAATCTGATCGCCCGCGCCCATTTCTTCGACATTGATTGTCGTACTGGCCAGCAGACCAAGGTTCGGCGGCACATAGGTCAGCACCCCATCGCCAGACCCGCTGAATGCAAAAACGGCATTATTCATCAAGCTTGACAAAACGCTGGCTAAACTGACCCCGCCCGCGTTCAACGTGATGCTGCTATCCCCGTCAATGATGAGCGTCGTCGATGTGAACGTGCCTAAATCCAGCATGCTCGGGTCCACAATCAGGTCGGCGCCGCCTGTTGCGACCGTGTAGCCGTTGCTGAGTGTATTTGATCCAACGACCGTCGACAGGTTAAGGCCGCTGTTGCCGTAGAACACGGCCGTGTCAGCAGTCGGGACGCCGGCATTATCCAAGTCGGTAAAATCTGGTGACGTCGTGGTATCAACGAACACAACATCAGGTTGCGCGAGTGCTACGTCTATAAGTGCCATAGGTCTCAGTCTCTTTCAAAGGACGCCACCAAACCGTGCCATCGCTGCGATGAATTTCCTGACTGAGCCTCTCAAATAGGTCTTAAGATTGCGTTGAAGTTGAAATAAAAAATGACAAAATACCACGCGTCTAGGTTTTTAGGCCTGCGCGTGGCAATTGATTGACCAAATGGCGTGTTTTAGCGGTTTTGCATCCGGCTGCTGACGCCTTCGGCCCAGCGGTGTGTGGATGCTCCGAAACAATCATGCACGGAATCCACGGCAATGACGCTGCCGAGTGACAGCCTGCCTAACACGCACAGCCCCGTAGACACGTCGCCGTCTGCGTTGACCACTTGGCCATCGGGCGTGGTATGTGCGCCGGACCCTTCGTAAGTTTCGCGTAGGATGTTTTCCGATTTCAGTTTGACCACCATCGGGTCAGTTATCTTGTCCAGTGATGGTGGCGCCAAGACCGCGTTAATCATGACCGAAACCGTCGCTGCCTTGTCGTCGATCAACCGCCAGCCCTGCCTGACCAATGCGATATCGGGATCTTCGACGACGGCGAGGCTGACCAGTTTGCAGTCGATCAGCGCCAGTAACTCGCGTGCGGAACTCAGCGGCGGACCGTAGGAATACCGCTTCAGACCTTCATCAAAGCCCACGATCGCTTTGGCCGTCTCGGGTGATTTTTCCGCACTGTTAAAGCCCGCGCGAATGTCGTTTTGCAGCTTGCGCCAGATTTGCCCGATGACATAGCCGACCGTCGGCGGCGCGGACCCGTCCGCCATCGTGATGCCGTGGCGCAGAGTGTCAATTGGCTCGTGGGTTTCCTGATCGCCGGGCGCGTCGCGTTCGATCTCGAGCCATTCTCGTATGTCGTCAACGTCGTAGCCCGCGAACATCTCAGACCCGATGCGTGCTGCGGGTTGTACCAATGCGTCGAAGATAAGGGTGAGCGCTTGATCAGGCGCTTCCGCGACCGCATCGTTTAGCGCCGCGACAAAGTTTTCGATTTCGGGGTCTTTCAAGTCGAAACGCTGATCAAGCGTGCCGTCCACAGGTTTGGGGAATGGCGGTTGGCCGTTCAGCGAGAAGGCGTAGATGCATTTGGGCTCTGACCCAGAGGGCTGGTAGGCGTCGTTCTCAAACGTTCCACCCTGCCCCACGGTCAGATAGCGCAGCACGTCGAACGTCGATAGCCCAAGACCGCGAATGCCGACTTTGCGGTCGCTCCATTCGCTTGCCGCCTTTAGCACGTGGCGGTCAGGATAAGCCTGCATGCAGCACAGATCGCGTTTCTCTGCATGGTCTTCCCAAGTCGCCCATTGGTCGTCGGTTTTGGTTTGGGGCTGACCCGGTACCAATAGAATTTCGTCGAACGGGCCGTAATCTTCGGTCTCGGTCGTTACCCGCCAGTGATCCCCGTCGCGCTGCAGGGCTGTGGCGCGGGCCTTGTGGCAGGTAACGGTGAGAACCTCGGACAAGCCCACCACATCCCTATACCGTTGCTCTAAATACGCCCCCAACTCTGCGCGGCTCGCAAAGCGGTCGCTGTCCGGCTCGCCCAGCTTTTTCTGCCAGTCATTAAATCCACCGCAGGGTAAATTGAGTGATGGATCAATCTGTAGCGCCCGCATCGGCGTATTCAGCAAGCCCAACTCTGACTGGTCGGGATCGAAATTCGGACCCGCCCCACCCAGTTGCAATTCGTCGAACACGCTGACAGCTATGGCTTGGCTCTTTGCCATGCAATTTTCCACTAACGCTTCGAGTGCACCTAGCGCGCGTGGCCCCATGCCGATGAAGGCGACTTTGATCGCGGGATTGCTAGCAGACATGGTTCACCCTTTAGTTAGAAGTATAGATGAACGCCTCATACGCGCTTTGGTTCCACATATGCGGGTCAGCCGATATTCGCCGCCACCGCCGCGAAAATGGAACCAAGCCACCCTACCAGACGTTGAGGAACATATCCAAAACACAGGAGGAAATGATGGATAATTCTACACACGCAAGTCTGGTCTCGTCGTCCGACGTGAATGGCACAAATGTATACGGCAAGGACGGCGCAAGCATCGGATCGATTGATCACCTGATGATCGACAAACAGTCCGGCAAGGTCGCTTATGCGGTCATGGGGTTCGGCGGTTTCTTGGGGATGGGCGAAGACCACCATCCCGTGCCTTGGAGCAAACTCCATTATGACATCGCCAAGAACGGCTTTGTGACCGACATCACAGAGGCCGACGTCAAAGGCGCGCCTACCCGTGCCGATAATTGGCAAGCGGACCGTGATTGGGAAAAGCGCACGCATGATCATTACATGGTGCCGCATTACTGGATCTAGGCGATTGCGACACGAACGGTGCGGCCCCTGATATTCCGGGGGCCGCGCATCTGAATTTGGGTATTTTAACGTCCGCAGATGGACTGCGGAGATTTTAAAGCAGGGTTGATTTACATGTGGGAAGATCTGGTTGAAGAATTCACGTTGTCTCCGGCATTGCCATTATCGGTGGTCGTCGCACGGACCTTGGCGACGGTCGTATTTTGCGGCTTGATCGGGCTGGAACGTGAGACCTCGCGCCGTGCGGCTGGACTGCGCACGCATATGCTGATCGGCTTGGCGGCCTGTATTTACTGCCTGCTTACCTTGGCGCTGTTGGCACGCGCCGATGACTTTGGCGATACCGTTAAAATGGACCCGCTGCGCATTATTGAAGCCGTCACTGGCGGCGTTGCATTCCTTGCGGCTGGTCTGATTGTGTTCTCCCAAGGCAAGGTGCGTGGGCTGACCACAGGTGCCAGCATGTGGGTTGTTGCTGCTGTGGGCGTGGCCTGTGGCTTGGGTGAATGGGTCATTGCGGGCATGACTGTGATACTGGCGTTGATCATCATCGCCGTTGTCCGCCAGTTGGAAAAACACGCAGGCACATATGAGCCAAGCGAGTGATCACCGACACAAGTGATAACACGTGACCCGACGGCAGCAGCCCCGCGCCGTCGGGTCACCCAATCCAAATACACAAAAAAACGTACCAGCGGCGTATTATGCCGTCATTCTGTATGTTTACAGCCTTGTTTAAACACATCTATATAAGGAACCACGACACCCCCTACATTCGAATATTTGATATCGCTGACGGAGCTTTTGACCATGCGGATTGACATTGATGCGCTATTTGCCGCTTCACCTTCGCCCTATGTCTTACTCGATTGTGAATTGCGCATTGTATGGGCGAATGCCGCGTATCTAGAAACCACAGGACGCGAGCGCGAAGCCCTGATTGGTGTTCGGATGACTGACGCATTTCCTGCACCTGCGGAGTCCCAATCAGAGCAGATGTTGCAGGCATCATTTCGCAAAGTGATCGCCACCGCGCGGCAGGATTATTTGCCGTGGATTCCATATCCGATTGAAACAGCCGACGGTCAGACCGAAGACCGTTACTGGAGCGCGACACACACGCCAATCGCGGATGCAAACGGACGCGTCGAATACATTCTTCAGAACACAATGGACGTGACTGATCTCTACCACGAAGCGTCAACCGAGCGCGAAAAGATCAACTTTGAACAAGCCGCGATGATGCAGCGGGCCAAAGCTGTGGCGACCGAGAACTTAGCGCTTGGTACGATGACCGAATTTATCCGGTCCGCATTTGACCAAGCCCCCAGCTTTATGGCGATTGTGTACGGCCCGCAGCATGTGTTCCAGATCGTGAACCAATCCTACACCGACCTGATCGGCGGCCGTGAAGTTATCGGCAAGACCGTGCGCGAGGCTCTGCCCGATCTTGACGGCCAAGGGTTTTACGAACTGCTGGACCGCGCCTACACCACAGGCGAGCCGATTTCGGTCAAAGGCATGTCAGCGATGCTGCAACATGGCGATGACGCAAAGCCCACGCAGCGGTTCATCGACTTCATTTATCACCCGCTCAAGGATGAAAACGGTGCCTCTATCGGTATCATCGCCCAAGGCCACGAGGTCACGGGCCAAAAGGTCGCTGAGGCCGAACTGTCCGTCACCCGCGAAAAATTCCGCACCATGGCGCAGACGATGCCCGCCCATGTCTGGACCGCCGAAAAAGACGGTGGCTTGAACTGGCTGAATGATCCGCTTTATGCGTTTACGGGTCATAAAGAAGGCGAGCTTTACGGCGCGGACTGGGCAACCGTGCTGCATCCCGACGATCTGGATGGCGCTGTCGAAAAATGGATCGATGCGATTGAGCGTCGTGTCAGTTACGAGACCGAATTCCGCATCCGTAAATACGACGGGACTTACCGCTGGCACTTGGTCCGCGCGTCACCGTTGTCTTCAGCGACAGGTGAATTAGTCGGCTGGGTCGGCACGAATACCGATATCGAGGACCGCAAATTCAGCGAAGAGCAGATTGCCCGCATGAACGAGACGCTGGAAGCCCGCGTCGCGATGCGTAATCAGGAACTCGAAGAACTATACGCAACCCTGCGCCAAAGCCAAAAACTGGAAGCCATCGGCGGTCTGGCGGGTGGTATCGCGCATGATTTTAACAACTTGCTGCAAGTGATGACAGGCAATCTGGAACTTGCGACACGCGAATTGCCGCAAGACGCGCCGATCCAGAAGCGGCTGGATCAAGCCATGAAAGCGGTGACACGCGGTGCCACGCTTGCCTCGCAACTGCTGTCCTTTGCCCGCAAGCAGCCGCTGTCGCCTGTCGTGGTCGATCTCAGCCAGCTTCTGAACGATACCAGCGATATCTTGCACAGTGCGATTGGTGAAGGCGTCGGTGTTGAAACCCGCTTTGCCGATGGACTGTGGAACACGCATATCGACCCGAGCAGCATGGAAAACGCCCTGCTGAACCTTGCGATCAACGCCCGCGATGCGATGGACGGACACGGCACGCTGACCATCAGCGTCGAGAATGCCGACATTGACCAGGCGCATGCGGACAAACATCCGGGCCTTGCGGTGGGTCAATACGTGTCGGTTGCCGTCAGCGACACAGGCAGCGGCATTTCCGCCGAAGATATGGAACGGATTTTCGAGCCGTTCTTCACCACCAAAGAAGACGGCCACGGCACTGGCCTTGGCATGTCGATGGTCTACGGCTTTGCCAAGCAATCGGGCGGTCACGTCACGATTGAAAGCACCTTGGGCGAAGGCACCACGATCAAGATTTACCTGCCGCGTTCGCTGGAAAACGCCCAAGATCTGTCGACCCTGCCAGATGCGGGCTTGTCGGGCGGTACAGAGACAGTACTGCTGGTCGAAGACGACAGCGAAGTCCGCGAAACCGCCTACCGCATGTTGCGCAATCTGGGCTACGAGGTGCTCACCGCGCCGGACGCACGCGCTGCACTTGCGATCATCGAGGATGACGTCGCGATCGATCTGCTGTTCACCGATGTAATCATGCCGGGCAATATGACGGGGCATGAATTGGCTGAAATAGCCCGCGCGCGCAGACCCGAACTGCCCGTGCTGTTCACCTCTGGCTATGTGCAAGACGAGATCGTGCATGACGGCCGTTTGGACGAAGGTGTACAACTGCTGGGCAAACCTTACACGCAAAAGACGCTGGCCCAAAAACTACGGGTTGTGCTGGCGATGGACGGTAAAACCGTGCCGCCAACCGCGATGGTAACACCCCTGCCCGCAGAGGTGATTGCCAAGCCTGACACAATCGATTTCAACGGATTGCGCGTGTTGGTTTGCGAAGACGACGTGTTGATCCGCATGGATATCGCACAGGGCTTAAGCGACGCCGGATGTGTGGTGCTGGAGACTGGCACCGCCGCCAAAACGCTCGAAGTGCTGGGGGCTGAAATGGTCGATCTGCTGATCACCGATGTGGGCCTGCCGGACAAATCTGGCGAAGACCTCGCGGCGGACGTCCGTGGGATTCATCCGGCCTTGCCGATCATCTTTGCGACAGGCGGCGTCGAAGTCGCAACAGCCCCGATCTTGGGCAATTGCACACTGCTCAGCAAACCGTTCCGCGACACCGAAATGCTGGATTCCATCACCGCATTGATCACCGCACAATAACCGCCAAACATTACCGCGCCGCACTTTACGCCAATTGCGAAAAGTGCGGCGCTTTGCGTTTAACCCGCAAATATCACTGACATTTGTTGGAACCTTTTGGGCCGCTTCGCGTTTCATAATCAGACTCGAAAATAAATAAGGGAGAATACAAATGCACGGAATTATTTACCTCGTCGGGCTTGTCGTTGTTGTCTTGGCTGTCCTGTCCTTTGTCGGCCTCGCGTAAAGCAAATGGACCTTAATGAAAGGACAAATCATGTCAGATAGAACTGAAACTTTGACCCAAGCGTCGGCCCCTGCGTATGCCTATGATGGCAGCTACGTAGACTGGTCGTCGATCATTGCGGGCGCTGTTGTGGCCTCTGCAATCGCATTTGTGTTTACGACATTCGGCACAGCTGTTGGCCTGTCGATGGTGTCGCCATACGATGGTGACGGATCATCCATGGCGGCCCTGATTGCGGTCGGTTCTTGGATGCTTTGGACCACGATCTCTAGCTTTATGGCTGGTGGTTATATCGCGGGCCGCATGCGCCGCCGTGTTGATGCAGCCTCTGCTGATGAGGTCAGCGTGCGTGACGGTATTCACGGTCTCGCCGTTTGGGGTGCAGCAATCATGCTGGGCGTGTTTATCTTTGGCGCAAGCGCAGACACTGCTGTGCAAGCGACCACAGAAACCGCAAATGCTGTCGCAGCCGTCGCACCAGATGGCACGGCCGCTGAAGCAACTGAGGCCGCAAATGACGTCTCTGAAGCCGAAGCAACTGCCGCCGCTGAACAAGCCCGTCAATACGCTGTTGTATCAGCGTTTGTACTGGCCGCATCGCTGATGATTGCCGCTGCTGGCGCTTATTGGGCTGCGGGCGTTGGTGGACAACACCGCGACGAGAGCCGTGTATTCACACGCTTTGGCCGCTGGACATAGGGAGGAAAACTGATGAAAGCGATTTTACTCTGGCTGATCGGCATCCCGATCTGGGTTATCGTGCTTCTGGTATTACTCACCTGATAGCCACCCGATGAAAGTTAGGCCGCCTCGGAAACGAGGCGGCCATTTTCGTTTATTACCCACAGTATGTGGTGAACACGACCGGCACCAACGACCAGATCGTAGCAATCAGGCCGACCCATCCGGTTGCGTGACTGACAAAGCGGACAAAAGGTGACGGGGATGCAAGACGGCTGCTGTACAGCGCCACGATCAACACCACCTGCACCGCGATGGCGCAGACGTAAGCGGCCACCAGATAGGCCCGTTCCAGCGGCAGCCCTAGGACCACCCCCGAAACTTCGTGACCACACAGCAGCCCATGCAGCCCGTAGACCGCACTAAACGACGCGAACCACACCAGCGGCGCGATCAGAATACGAAAGATGTCCTTCATTGCAGCACCCCCGGCAAATGTGCGGCGAGCAGGACAAGCACGCCAATCACGCTGGTATAATCCACCCATAACCCGATGATCGAGAACTCGGCACGGCGCACAGCCGAGGTAAAGCCACGCACAATCCGCGCGATCAAAAAGCTTGTCATCAGCATAGCGAGACACGCGTGGAACAACCCGTAGCTGCCCAGAACAAACAAGGTCGCGCCATAAGCATGATCCACAGGCGACGGCGTGCGCCACATCATCGCGGCACAGGCAACGCCGATCAAAATCGCACCAAACAGCGCCATGGTTGCGCCTGTGACGGAATTGCGACCTTTGCCGTTAACGCTTTTCGCCAGCCGCATCGCGATGGGTCCGATGATCGCGCCCGAAAGGCCCGCGCCCAGCTCTGTCATTGACGGATCAAACCAAACAGGCGGCGGCCAGCCCGGTGCGACGGTCCACAGGAACGCAAAACCGAACAACAACGATCCGAAAAACGTCGCATTTGCGGTTAACAAAAACACCGATCCCCACCATCCGGGCGATCTGTCGGTCATCCCAGCGTTCGGTAATGTGATACCGTGACCGATGGATAGCGGCGCGAGGTCAGCACCACGACCCAAACCCCACACCCAGCGCCACACAAGGAGTGCCACGCCGATCACAGCGACAGGAACCGTCCAGTAGAACTTGAGCAGCAACGAAACAAAAAACACGCCCGTCACCGCCGACATCAGGATCGGCAGCCGCGTATTGCTTGGGTAAATCACATGCATATCCGGCTTGCCGCTCGCGATATCCACAGTCAACGTCTCGCGCCATGTGTTGCGCGGCGTGCCCAGATAGCCTTCGCCCCTCGCCAGCTGCACTGCAAGGTCCGGTTCATCCACCAGTGGATCGCGCGACGTGATATGCGGTAGGCTGGCAAAGTTATAGGCCAACGGCGGCGTCGGCATCGCCCATTCCAGCGTCCCTGCCCCCCACGGATTGCGCCTGCCGCGACTGGCTGTCAGGACATGCAGGATCACGTCAATCAAGATCATCCCGATCCCGATCGCGAGAACAAAACTACCCACCGATGAAATCAGATTAATCGCGGTCCAGCCGTCTTCGGGCGCATAAGTCGGGATGCGACGCCGTTGTCCCAGCAAGCCAACCCAATGCATCGCCAGAAATGTGACGTGAAAGCCGATGAACACCAGCGCAAAAGCCAGCTCTCCCAATCGGAAAAACCGCCGCCGTCCTGTGACATGCGGCAGCCAGTAATAAATGCCCGCGAAGATCGGAAAGACAAACCCGCCGAACAAAACGTAGTGCAAATGGGCAGTGATGAACGCGGTGTCATGGGCTTGCCAATCGAACGGCACCACGGCGACCATCACACCTGTTAAGCCACCAATCACAAAGGTGAAAAAGAACCCCAGCAGATGCAACATCGGTAATCGCAACTCGGGCCGCCCTTTCCACATTGTCCCGATCCACGCAAAGATTTGCACGCCTGTCGGGACGGCAACCAGCGTCGATGCCGCTGAAAAGAACGCGAGCCCCATATGCGGAATGCCTGTGGTGAACATGTGGTGGACCCACAGCCCAAACGACAAAAATGCAAGTGCTAGGGCCGCCGCGACGATCCAGCCATAGCCGAGCAATGTCGTGCGACACATGACGGGTAGTATGGTTGAAATAACGCCCGCTGCGGGCAGGAAGATGATGTAAACTTCAGGGTGTCCAAAGAGCCAGAATAAGTGTTGCCACAAAAGGCTATCACCGCCGAGGTCCGCCTGGAAAAACGGGAAACCGAAGGCGCGTTCGACCTCTAACAGCACCGAGCCGAGGATCAGCGGCGGAAAGCCCGTCAGGATCATCAACGCCGTGATTAAAGCGTACCATGCAAAGATCGGCATCTTGTCCAGCGACATGCCCGGTGCGCGGTATTTCAGGATCGACACGGTGATTTCCACGGCGGCGGCGATGGCCGAGATTTCAACAAAAGTGATCCCGATCAGCCAGAAATCGGTGTTAATTCCGGGCGAGTAAATCGCGCTCGACAGTGGTGGATACATGAACCAGCCGCCATTCGGTGCGATCCCGAATACCATCGCGACCAGCATCATCGAGCCGCCAAATGCGTAGCACCAATAGCCGTAGGCGGTCAGGCGCGGGAACGCGAGATCGCGGGTGCCTAGTATTTTCGGCAACAGATAAATCGCGAGCCCTTCGAACGTCGGGATCGCGAACAGGAACATCATTATCGTGCCGTGCATCGTGAAGATTTGGTTGTAAATCTCGGGCCCCGCAAACGCGGAATGCGGCGTGGCAAGCTGCACGCGGATCAACATCGCCAGCAGCCCGCCGATGATGAAAAAGAAGAACGCGGTGACAAGGAACATGCGTCCCAGATCGGTATGGTTCACGGTGGAAAACCAACCTTTAAACCCTTTCTCGGATGCCCAGATCGTAGTTAACTTGCGGTGACGTTCCAGCGCGTTCATTCAATGTCCTCGTTTAAAAATGCATCCCAATCTTCGGCATCATGGGCAATCACGGTAAATGTAAAATGGTCGTATCCGGTGCCGCTAAATTCGGCGCTGACACCGTGGTAGGTTCCGGGAAGATCGGCTTCGATCCGCAGGATATTGGTACGGCCCGGAATGGCGTCCAGCTTGCCCGCAAGGCGCGGCACCCAGAAACTGTGGATGACATCTGCGGTGGTAATGCTGACATCAACGGGGCGAGCCGCTGGGATATGCAACACGTCTTGGGTGCGCCTATTCGGCACGTCTGCGTAGGTGAACGACCAGGTGGACAGACGCCCCTGTGCGCCGACACGCACCACATCATCGCTGGCAAGCGGCAGTAACTTTTCGCCAATGACCAGACCGTAGGCCAGCAATGCCGCGAGAACCGCCATCGGGAACGCAAGGCCAAGCCCGATAACCCAGACGCGCACATCGCCAGCGTCACCCACGTCGGCGCGGGGCCTGAACGCCAGCAGCAAAAGCACCATCACCAGCGCGAAAATTAGCCCGGCCCCTGCCAGCATCACCCACCAGAGCGTCGCAATCGTCTGTGCGGCGGGCCCCGCAGGATCGACGGTCGATAATACACCTTCGCAACCACTTAACGAGATAAGCGTTAGTGATGTAAGAACACCCCGACGGAGGACACCCAGATGACGCCAAAGAATAACAAAAACGAGCCTGAAGAACTGATTGACCCGATCAGCGAACGGCCCGGATTTCACGAAACGGAATCGCGTATCGCCGTTTTCGGCCACCCAATTCACGCCATGTCTGTGGCTTTTCCGGTCGCGCTGACCTTTTGCGTGTTGGGCGCTGATGCCCTGTACTGGTGGACGGGCGACGTCTTCTGGGCGCGTGCCGCACTTTGGGCTGCGGGGACTGGATTTATGTTCGGGATGCTCGCGGGGCTGTCCGGCACCGCCGAATTGCTGCTGGTCTCGGGTATCCGGTCGCGTGCGCCCGCATGGACGCATTTCATCATCGCTGTCACCTTGCTTGCGCTGCTCGGCGCAAACTGGGGCTACCGTCTTTACGGCTACGAGCAAGCGGTTTTGCCCTACGGCATCCTGCTGTCGGGGCTGTGTGTACTGGTGGTAAGTTTCACTGGATGGCATGGCGGTAAGCTCGTTTTCGATTATCGGCTTGGCACGTCAAAGGGCAACTGAGCCCCGCGCGGTTCAAGCAACCAGTCTGGAAAGGTGATCCCGTCGAGGGCTGGTTTGGCCAGCACAAGCGTCAGGATCACCAACATTGGGACCAGCGCGGCTATGACGGGATAGATGGCCTTGGGCGGTTGATGGTGTTCAGGTTCCTCTGCGATCTGCGCGAGGATGTGACCGATCCATGCGTGTGCGACGACAAGCAGCGCGACGAATGCCAGTTTGGCAAAAAGCCACGGCACAAACGCTTCACGCAGGAAAATCAGCCACGTCCCCGCGATCACGGTAATCACCGCAGCAGGCGTCACGCAGATCGTATAGGTCATATGGGTCGCGTGACGGATCTGGCGGTAGTCGTCGGCGGTATCCGCCGGACGGTGCCGCCCCAGCATCATTGGCATAGCAAGCAAACCACCACACCAGATGATAAGCCCCGCAATATGCACGGACTTGATGATCGGAATGGTTGCGATAAGCCAGTCAATCATCCGGTCGCACCTTGTAGCTGCGCCCAACTGCGCCGCGCGAGCAGGACGGCGGCGGCGGCATAGGGCAGACCTGCTGGCACCCACATGATGAGCCCGCCAAGCTGCTGATCGTGCAGCGGCGTCATGCCCCAGTCAAACGGCGCAAGCGCGTGGATTGCGTAAAGCTGCGTCGACGCAAAGGTCAAAATCGCGCCCAACATACCCATCTGGGCAAAACTTGCGATGACATAAACGATACGCTCCACGGGTGCGTCTTTGGCTGCAAAAACCGAGCGCCAGAACCAGATGGCACTGCCCAGCAGGGTCAGTTGCATCACCCAGTACACCGCGATGTGAGACAGCGCGAGGTCATAGGCTTGCGGCAAATGCCACGCCCAGAGAACGACGGTGGACACGGCAAATGGTAAAGCCAAGCCGCCCGATCTTGGCGCCGGAAAGGCCAGCGCCAATAGCGGTGCAGCCCCCGCGATCAGAAGAATATGGTGAACAACACGGGCCGAAAATAACGCGGATGATAAAGCACAAAGCGGCGAAATAAACGCGACGATCATAATCGCAACCGCAGCAATGCCTGCAGGTTTGTGACGCACAAAATACGTCAACACGATCAGCGCCACGATCAGAACCGGATCAAAGTTCCAACTGGTCCACAGCGCGTCTCGCATCGGGGGTTGTCCGCAATATATGCCTTCCATGCAATCGTGCTCCGTCCAAAATCATGACCCACCCGAATGGCGGGCAGCGTTCTACCAATCAAGACACAACGCACGCGGGCGCATTTGGTTTCAAAGTCTTTGAAATTGGCTGAGATTTCGGCGCACGGCGTTACTCTTTTGGCGCATTCCGGAACCTTCCTCATGCTGCCGCGTTGGGTCTGGGAAGGGATATCATCATGACTAGTTTTCGCGCGCGCACCTTGACCAAACCGATCCACACATGGGCCAAAGGCGTTTTGCCTGCCCTGTCCGAGACGGAAAGCGAGGCGTTGAACGCTGGCGAAGTGTGGTGGGAAGCCGAATTGTTCTCGGGCAACCCTGATTGGTCAAAACTACACGAGATCAAGCCGCCAAAACTATCAGCGGACGAACAGGCCTTCTTTGACGGCCCTGTGCAAGAACTGTGTAGCATGATCGACGATTGGAAGATTAACCACGAAACCGCCGACCTGCCGCCTGAAGTCTGGCAATTTCTGCGCGATAACCGCTTCTTTGGCATGATTATTCCCAAATCGCACGGCGGGCTTGCGTTCTCTGCCTTCGCCCACTCCGAAATCGTGCGCTACATTTCCACCAGATCAGTCGCCGCTGCGGTGACAGTCATGGTGCCAAACTCGCTTGGGCCGGGTGAATTGCTACACCAGTTCGGCACCGACGATCAAAAAGACTACTGGCTGCCGCGCTTGGCCGATGGACGCGAATTGCCCGCCTTTGGGTTGACCAGCGCCGAAGCTGGATCGGACGCAGGTGCGATGGTCGATGACGGCGTGATCTGCAAAGGGCAGTGGCAAGGCGAGGAAGTGCTCGGCATCCGTCTGAATTGGGCAAAGCGTTATATTACCCTGTCGCCCGTTTGCACCGTGCTGGGCCTCGCGTTCAAACTGCGTGACCCTGACGGATTGATGGGTGACACACCCGACATCGGTATCACCTGCGCCTTGGTTCCGACCGATTTGGATGGGGTTGAGACGGGCCGCAGGCACATTCCGTCGTCCACGATGTTTATGAACGGTCCCACCACGGGCAAAGACGTCTTCATCCCGATTGACCACATCATCGGCGGGCCGGAATATGCTGGCAAAGGTTGGATGATGCTGATGAGCGCGCTTGCTGCTGGACGCGGGATTTCGCTGCCGTCCATGGGTTGCGCCGCGATTGCGCTGTCGGCCCACACGACAGGTGCCTATTCGCGTATTCGCCAGCAGTTTAATCTGCCCATCGGTAAATTCGGCGGTATCCAATCGCGTCTGGGGCGTCTGGCCGCTGATGCTTATGCGATGGACGCCGCCCGCCATTTGACCTGCGCTGGGCTGGACGAAGGCCGTGCGCTATCCGTCATTTCCGCAATCATGAAAGCCCACGCGACCTACAAAATGCGTGAAGCGATTGATGACGCGATGGACGTGCATTCGGGCAAAGCGGTGATCGACGGCCCGTCCAATTACCTGCTGCCGCTTTATCGCGCCGTGCCTATCGGGATCACCGTTGAAGGCGCAAACATCGTCACCCGCAGCCTAATTATCTATGGCCAAGGGTCGATCCGCGCACATCCCCACATGCTCGATAATATGCTTGCGTTGCAGGAAACAGATCCGGACAAGTCGCTGGATATGTTCGACAAAAGCGTCTGGGCACACATCGGCCACACCACCAAAACGATGTTCCGCGCATGGGGTCGTGCCTTGACGGGCGGGCGCTTTGCCCCTGCCCCCGATGCCGGTGCCGCGACGCCGATATACAGGCAGTTGTCGCGCTGGTCCGCCGCATATGCGCTGACCGCCGACGTCTTGTTCCTAACGCTAGGCGGCGCATTGAAACGCAAGGAAATGATATCTGGCCGGATGGGCGATATCCTGTCGGACATGTATATCCTGTCCGCCGCATTAAAACGTTGGGAGGACGAAGGCCGCCAAGACGCCGACCTGCCCGTCCTGAACTACGTCGCGGCGGACGCGTTGCACAACATGCAAACCGCACTCGACGAAGTGATCGCAAACATGCCTGCGCGCTGGGCTGCTTGGGTCTTGCGTTTCATCACGCTCCCCGGTGCCACGACGCGCAAGCCCGACGATCGGTTGGTCGCCGAATGCAGCGATCTATTGTACGAACCATCCGCCACACGCGACCGGATCACCGGCGACTTGCATGGTGGCGGCAACGACGACGGGGTCGCCACGCTTAACGCCTGCTACGCCAAAGTTGTGGAGATGGCGCCGCTTATGAAACGCCTGCGCGACGCGCGAAAAACACCGCAAGAGGCGCTAGCCGCAGGTATCCTATCCGACGCCGAAATGACCGAAATCGCCGCGATGCAAAAGCTGGTCGATCAGGTCGTCGCCGTGGACGAATACGCGCCCGAAGAATTGGCAGAGCTATTCCCGTCCCCCGCACCGAAACATCCGACACAAGAGGCCGCAGAATGACCACACACCAAAAACAGCGTGTTTTCCTCGTTGATGGCGCACGTACCCCGTTTCTCAAAGCCCGCAGCGGCCCTGGCCCATTCACGCCTGTTGATTTGGCCGTGCAATGCGGCAGGCCGCTACTGGCGCGGCAACCGTTTGACCGCGCGGCGCTGGATCTGGTGATCCTCGGCTGCGTCAACGTGATCGCTGATGAGATGAACCCCGCGCGGGTGGCGTCTTTGCGTCTGGGGTTGCCCGAAGAAACCGTCGCATTTTCGACGCAGATCAACTGCGGCTCAGGGATGCAAAGTCTCGACACCGCCTACCGCTACATTCAATCCGGCAGCCACCAAATGATCCTCGCAGGCGGGGCCGAAGCATTAAGCCACGCGCCGCTGACATTGCGGTCCTCTGCCGTGGAATGGTTCGGGCGGATGAACGCGGCCAAAGGGCCGATGGATCAGGCCAAAGCGATGGCTGGCATCCGGCCCGATTTCTTTAAACCTGTTGTCGGCCTAGAACGCGGATTGACCGATCCAATCACAACATTGTCGATGGGCCAAACCGCAGAAATCCTCGCGCACCGCTTTCGCATCGACCGCAACACCGCCGACACCTACGCGATGCAGAGCCACCACCGCCTTGCCGACGCACAAAACGACGGGCGGCTTGACGACGAAGTCATGCCAGCATTTGACCGCGACGGCACCGTTTACGACCACGACGACGGCGTGCGCCCTGACAGCGATATGGAGGGATTAGCCAAGCCGAAACCAGTGTTCGAGCCCCCCTACGGTCAAGTCACCGCAGGCAATTCCAGCCAGATCACCGACGGCGCTAGTTGGTGCATCCTTGCCTCGCAAAAGGCCGTCGATTTGCACGGGTTAGAGCCGCTTGCAGAAATCACGGACAGCGAATGGGCGGGCCTTGATCCGTCGATCATGGGGCTTGGTCCCGTCTTGGCGTCCACGCCGATCTTGCAGCGCCACAACATGGCCAAGGACGACGTCGATCTGTGGGAATTAAACGAAGCCTTCGCAGCCCAAGTGCTATCCTGCCTCGCCGCATGGAACGACGACGATTTCTGCCGCGAGGTGCTGGGCTACGACGCAGCATTTGGCCGGATCGACCGAGACAAATTAAACGTCGATGGTGGCGCTATTTCACTCGGCCACCCCGTCGGCACAAGCGGCAACCGCATCGTGCTGCACTTGGCAAAAGCCATGAAACAGCGCGGCGCAAAACGTGGGATCGCCACGGAATGTATCGGCGGCGGATTAGGCGGTGCAATGTTGTTGGAGGCAGTGGTATGACCGGACATGTTCTTGAATTCCTAGGCGAAACCAAACGCGAACTGGGGCCAGTTGGCACGGCTGAGGGCCACTGGCGCACAGGTCGCGATGCGGCTGGCGTGCTCTGGCTCGTGCTCGACAAACAGGACACCAGCACCAACACAATTTCCGAAGACGTGATCCGCGAATTGGACAGCCACATCACAGCGGCCGAGGCTGACCTGCCCGCCGCCGTGGTGATCCGGTCGGCCAAAGATGCGGGTTTCGCCGCTGGTGCGGATATCGCGAGTTTCGAAGCCATGACCGACGACGGCGCGGTTAAGTTGCTGAAACAAGCCCACGACGTGCTTGACCGGATCGCCGCACTGACCTGCCCGACAATCTGCATCGTCCACGGTGCGGCACTTGGCGCGGGGTTCGAATTGGCGCTGGCCTGCGACTACCGGATCACGGTGGCGGGCGCGTCATTTGGCTTTCCCGAGGTCCAACTCGGGCTGCACCCCGGCCTAGGCGGGACGTTCCGCCTGCCCGCCTTGATCGGTGCGACAGACGCGATGACGATGATGCTCACGGGCAAAACCGCCCACACCAAACGCGCGAAATCCCAAGGGCTCGCTGACGTGATCGTCGAAGAACGACACGCCGCGGCGGCGGTGGCGGCTGTGGTTGACGGCAAGATCGACAAACACGCGCCCAGCATCGCATCCCGCGCATTCGGGCTGGATCAGGCCCGCAGTCTGGCCGCCCGTCAAATGCGCAAAGAGACCGAGAAGAAAGCACCGCAACAGCATTACCCCGCCCCGCACGCCTTGATTGATCTGTGGGAAGACCATGGCGACGACCCCGACGCGATGCAAAAGGCCGAGATCGAAAGCTTTGCCACACTGCTGAAATCGGACACGTCTCAAAACCTGCGCCGTGTGTTTTTCTTGCGTCAAAAGCTAAAAGACGCGGGCCGTGGTGACGACGACATCGCGCATGTGCATGTCATCGGCGCGGGTGCGATGGGCACCGAAATCGCGGCAGCAGCGGCGATCAAAGGCAAGATCGTGACGCTCGGCGATGTTGAAACCGCGCCCTTGGGCCGTGCGATCAAAAAGGTCGTGCAGATTTGCAAAGACAAACACCTGACCGGGATCGAGACTCGCGATGCACTGGATCGTCTGATGCCTGATCCCAAAGGATACGGGCTGGCCCGCGCTGATCTGGTGATCGAGGCCGCAACCGAAACGCAGGATTTGAAAGAGAAAATCTACAAAGGGCTGGAGGGTAAGCTGAAAAAAGGTGCAATCCTCGCGACCAACACATCCAGCCTGTCCATCGATGATTTGGCCGCCTTTGCGCCGACGCAAGACGACTTCGCCGGCTTACACTTTTTCAACCCCGTCTCGCGCATTGATCTTGTCGAAGTCATCAAAGGCACCGCCACCAGCGACAAGACCGCGCAACGCCTCGCAGCCTTTTGCGGTGCGATCGGCAAGCTGCCCGTGACTGTCGCCAACTACCCCGGCTTTGTGGTGAACCGCGCCCTCGTCCCCTACATGTTAGAGGCGATGGTGCTGATGGACGAAGGCGTCTCGAAAGAGGTGATCGACACCGCCGCGTTGCGCTTCGGGATGCCGATGGGGCCGGTCGCATTGGCCGATCAGGTCGGTCTCGACGTCGGCCTGCACGTCGCGGAAAGCTTGTCCACGAGCCTCGACAAACCAATGCCGCCGATCAGCGACGACCTACGCGCGAAGGTCAAAGACGGTAAACTTGGCAAGAAATCCGGCACAGGCTTCTACGATTGGTCGGACGGCACACCGCGCCCAGATGCGGACCTCGACGATGCGCCCGCCGATTTAACCGACCGACTAATTCTGCCGATGCTGAACGCCTGCGTCGAAATCCTGCGCGAAGGCGTCGTGGAAACCGAAGATCAGATTGACGGCGCGATGATCTTTGCAACTGGCTGGGCGCCATTCCGCGGCGGACCAATGCATTACGCCCGCACACGTGGAATTAACGAAGTGACGGAAGCGTTAAAGGCATTGGAACGCGATCACGGACCGCGATTTGCCCCCGACGAAGGCTGGTCCAGCCTTGCCTGATACGCCGCAAATTCACACAGACGCCGACGCGATGGCCCGCGAAATCTATGATCGCGTCGGCGGCGAAATTCGTTTGGCCTTGCCGCTGGGCCTTGGCAAGCCCGTCACGATTGTGAACGCATTGACCCGCGCAGCTTTGGCTGACAGTACGTTGAAATTGAACATTTTCACGGCGCTGACGCTGCAACGTCCCGACCCCAAGTCCGATATCGAAAAGCGTTTCTTGAACCCTGCAATGGACCGCCTGTTCGGCACGACCCCGTCTCTGCTCTACGCTGATATGATTAACGACGGCACCTTGCCTGACAACATTGTCGTGTCCGAGTTCTTCTTTCAGGCAGGCACTTGGCTGGGCAATGACTACGCGCAACGGCATTACATCGCTGCGAACTACACCTACGCCCGCGATGTTTTAACGGCCCAACGTCCCAACGTTCTGGCGCAGTTGATGCCGCAGCACGGCGATCGCTTTAGCATGTCGTGCAACACCGATATTTCCGCTGACCTTTTCACGATGCGCGCGGCTGGCAAGTTGGATTTCATCGCCGTGGCGGAACGCAACGACGCGCTGCCCTTTATGGATCGTGATGCAATCGTCCCTGCCTCGGACATCGCGATGGTGCTTGATCCGCCCGCGCAAATCGATCTGTTTTCTGCCGTGCGCCGCCCCGTTTCTGATGCCCAACACGCGATTGGGCTGCACACCTCGCGCTTGGTGCGGGATGGTGGAACGCTTCAAATCGGGATCGGCGCGATTGGCGATGCGGTCGCAAATGTGCTGTTGCTGCGCTATAAAAACGCCTTGCATCAAATCTATACCAATGCGCCTTTTCCCCTATCCGGCGATAACACCGCTCCCTTTACCAAGGGCCTATATGCCGTGACCGAAATGCTCGTCGGCGGTCTGCTCGCGCTCTTTGAAGGCGGCGTTTTGCGCCGCGAAGTGGACGGTGCCGTGGTCCACGCGGGGTTCTTTGTCGAAGCCCGCGATATGTATGAACGCCTGCACGCCATGCCCGCCGATCAACGCGGTAAAATCCAAATGAAACCCGTCAGTTTCACCAATGCGCTCTACGGTGACGAGACCGCGAAACGCGCCGCGCGGACCCATGCGCGGTTTATCAACGGCGCGATGCAGGTCAGCGTGTTGGGCGACGCCATGTCGGATTCCGCCAAACCCGGTCAAGTCGTCAGCGGCGTCGGTGGCCAGTTCAATTTCTTTGAACAAGCCTTCGCGCTCGACGACGCACATGCCATTTTAACCCTACCTGCAACGCGTAACAGCGGCGGGTCCATGTCGTCGAATATCGTTTGGCAACTTCCCCTAACAACCGTGCCGCGCCACATGCGCGATATTGTGGTGACAGAATACGGCGCCGCGTTCCTGCGCGGGCAAACCGACGAAGAGGTGATCAAACGGCTGATCTGCATCACGGACAGCCGCTTTCAAGACGCATTAACGGACAAAGCGAAATCCGCAGGTAAACTGGCACGAGACTGGCAGATTCCCGACGCGCACCGCCAAAATACACCCGAAACATTAACAAAGTGGTTACAGCCGCACCGCAAAATGCTGCTACCCGATTTCCCACTCGGCACCGATTTCAACGCCATCGAACAGGTGCTCCTACCCGCCCTCGCTAAACTCGGCGAAGCCAGCGGCAGCAAACGTAAACTCGCCGGATTGATATTCAGATCGTTCCGCGACCCACCGCACCCGCAAGAAGCCGCCGCAATGGACCGCATGGACTACGCCGCCACGCCGCACCTAACGGAGCCGTTGCAAGCACGCGCATTACGTGGGGCATTACGAACAAGTTTTGATGGCAATCCAATCGACAAACCACACGCGACGTGACGATCAGAGAGTTTACAACTCGGATAAATGAATGCTCAGAAATAGTTTTCCACAGGTCACTCTGATCAAGTGTGGAGAACCCTGATGATGAATCGGTGGAGAACCTTACGCCCGAAAAGCGTAGGCTGCGTCAACGTCCTTAATCTACATATAGTGGTAAAAAACTCGTTGACCGCCAAGTATACTACACGCGACAATATACACATGGATGTAAATCCTCACACTGCAACAAAGTGGCTGCATCGGCTCGTTATTCTACTCGGGATATTCGGTTCGTTGGCATCTCTCGGAAGTTGTGTGCATCAGCTGCAAACGGTCTCAAGCGCGACGGCGCCGAACTCCACAAACTGATGCAATCGCCCCCTAACTCGGGAAGGAGTTAGGGAGAAGATTGAAACGAGGACGGAGCCCGACAGGTGAAAGCAAGGTGTCTCTGTCCTCACTTCAAAGCTATGTGATTCTTCATTGTCGGATCAAGTCCTATCGCGGCCCGAGCGCAATTAACCATCCAGCCCCCCCGAAAAGCTTTGATCTCATGCGCCCCACATCGTCAAAAAACCACCCCGCGGTGACAATTCCACCCGACAAACTCCATCGTTAAGACATAGTTAACCGATTTAACGGGGCTCATAAAACGACCGGAAAGGTCAGTGATTTGAGTGGACGCGCAAAGGCATCGCGTATCGGAAACGCAGTTTTGGCCATCTCGGCCAGCCTTTTGCTTTGCTTCGCCCCGACCGATCAGGCCGTCGCCGCGCAGATCGAACTCGACGATATTCTGGAGATCGACGCGCTGGGATATCGCTGCATTCCGTCCGCCTATTTCGAAGATGGCGAGGACGGCAGCGCAGCAATCGCGTTCTCGCTATCCGGCAAAACCCGCCTGCCCCGCACCTGCTTGCCCGATCCATGTGCACGCGCATTGTCTCGTCCTGAACTGTCGCAAATCACCGGAACAGAGCCGATTTTAGCCCGTTTTCACGAAGAATGGGAAGATTATTACAGCCGGTACGCCGACCATTGCCGCAGTGAAATCGTCGTATCGCGACCGCGGTCCAAGGACACCACAACCCGCGCATTCTGGCCCCCGATCATCGATCGCGCACGGATCATCCAGTCCACAGGCATTCCCACCTCCAGCCGATTGAGGCCCTATATCGTTAACAAAGTTGGCATCCCAACATCACAACAATTCGCGCCCGAAACGGTGGCCTACCTGATTCCCCCAGCCGCTGGCCGCCCGCTGCCCGTCACCGACAGACCAATCCCTAGCCCCGTCCCCGTGCCCGCATCCGGATTGTTATTCGGGTCACTTCTGGCCATCATAGGCTTGCAAAAACGCTATTCACTCACCGCAAGGTTTCGACGATCACGCAAACACAATTGTAAGATGTAAATCAGATTGCTAACGTCGCTCTAATCACGATTATTCTTAGTAAAAGGCTTATCAACCATGACACGTTTCCTCCTTCTCAGCCCCCTGCTTCTGGCCGCTTGCGGTAGCGGCAGCAGCACCCCCTTGGTACCAGCACCGCGCCCAATGGCCGTATCTGTCAACGCAAACGAACAGCTCAACGGCACGCTAGAACTGTCCGTCGACAAAGCGACTGGCGAGACGGTTTTTGTGTTGAACGGTGTCGAGGAGACGAACCTTACGACGGATGCGGAATTTGGGAACGGGGACGTTAAATACTTCACAGATGAAGATACTGTGTCATATTCGGCTTTAGGAGTTCAGGGCGATTGGCTGACCCTTGATGGAAATCGTATTTTTGGCGCAAAAGCTCAATCAGATGATGCCATCGCGGTTCTCACAATTGAAAACGTCGCCGATACAGGCGCATTGGTCCTCGAACGTTTAAGCGATACTGCTGTGCCAGAGTTTGGTAACGCCGAGATGTCAGGCGATTATTTCGGGTATTGGCAAACTGGCGACGCCGGAGGACATCTTCCTTCACAGCTTGTACTGAATCCCATAATCGGAGATGCTAAACTCACCGTCGATTTTGCAAACAGCATGGTCAGCGGAGCAATCACAAACAGATCACTCCGCAACCTTAAGACAAATGCACCGGGCTCCCAACTTACTGATGTAATTCTCGAAGACACTTCGATTGACGGTTTTGGTGGTTTTTCTGGCACTGCAACTGGCGGGCGCCACACGTCTTCAGGATTCGACGACGCCACAGTGACAGGTTCGTTCGTGGGCCTGCTCACGAGATCACAGGCGACTGGTGCAATTGGTGCTGTCGAGATCATCACTAATGACCCAGAGGGTCAGGAAGTAGACGGAGTTGCTCTTCCGAGAGATAGAGTTGAAACTGGCATTTTCTCCGTATCCGAATAGCCCCACGCCCTAACCCAGCAATCAGGCAACATGCCTGACTCATTTTCCTTAACGATTATATAAACTTATAGGACCATCATGACACGTTTCCTCCTTCTCAGCCTCCCGCTTCTGGCCGCTTGCGGCAGCGGCAGCAGCACCCCCTTGGCGCCAGCACCGCGCCCAATGGCCGTATCTGTCAACGCAAGCGAGCAGCTCAACGGCACGCTAGACCTATCCGTCGACAAAGCGACTGGCGAGACGGTTTTTGTGTTGAACGGTGTCGAGGAGACAAACCTGACGATTGATGCGGAGGGCGGGTATGGAGAAATCAAATACGTCACCGATACCAATACTGTATCTTACACCACCATTGGTCGTCAGGGCAATCTGCTGACCTACGATGAAAATCGAATCTACGGTGCTCAAGCTTTATCAGACGACGCCATCGCTGTTCTGACACTCGAGAACCTAACCGATAGTGGCGCGTTGGTTCTTGAGCGTTTGTCCGCCACGACAGTCCCCTTATCAGGTAGCGCTACGATGACTGGTGACTACTTTGGATATACGCAACGCGGCGGCTCGAATTCTCCTAACCTACACCAAGTATTAACTATTTTTACTGGTGACGCTAAGCTCGACGTCGATTTTGCAGACCGCATGGTCAGTGGCTCCATCACAAACCGCAATGATCGCAGTAGGTATACGAACCAGCCGTATCCCGGCTCCTCGGGATATTCAGATGTTATTTTGAATGCCGCCGCAATCGACGGCTTCGGTGGTTTTGCAGGCATAGCGACTGGAGGTGGACAAAATAACGCCCCACACCTTGACGATGCGACTGTCACTGGCTCATTTGAGGGTCTGCTCACAGGGGCCAAGGCGACAGGAGCAATCGGTGCTATCGAAATTGTTACGATAGACCCAAATGGGTTGCTTATTGATGGCGAGCTTGCTCCTCGTGAAAATCTTGAAGTCGGTATCTTCTCCGTTTCTGAATAATCTCACACATAGCAGTCAGGCAACCAGCCTGACTCATTTTCCTTAACGATTATATAAACTTAGATGACCATCATGACACGTTTTCTCCTTCTCAGCCTCCCGCTACTGGCCGCCTGCGGCAGTGGCAGCAGCAGTCCCTTGGTGCCAGCACCCCGCCCGATGGCCGTATCTATCAACACAAGCGAGCAACTCAACGGCACGCTAGACCTATCCATCGACAAAGCGACTGGCGAGACGGTTTTTGTATTGAACGGTGTCGAGGAGATGAACCTTACGACGAATGCGGAGCGCGGGAATGGGGACGTTAAATACTTCACAGATGAAGATACCGTGCGTTTCTACGCGGTTGATCAAATGGGGAACACTGTTCCAATTGATCAAAATCGTATCTGGGGTGCACAAGCAAAATCCGATAACGCCATCGCTACGCTAATGATTGCAAATCTCTCAGATGATGGGGCGCTTGTTCTCGAACGTTTGACCGATACTACGGTGCCGAACACTGGGTCTGCGACGATGTTAGGCGATTATTATGGTTATTCGCAGGTTGGCGATGTTGACGAGAAACTTTACCCTTACAGGGTCGAATATAGCGTTGAGGGAGACGCGGAATTGTCTGTTGATTTCGCAGAAAATACTGTGAGTGGATCAATCACAAACCGTTTGGGCCGCTTAGCGTCGAGGAACAGCGCAAGCGCGGGATATGATGATGTTATTTTGAAAACCGCAAACATAGACGACTTCGGCGGCTTTTCTGGTCGAACGTCCGGTGGAACATTAGCAATCAATTTCTATGCTGATGCTGTATCCGAAGGCTCGTTCTCCGGTCTACTCACCGGAGCCGACGCAAACGGAGCAATCGGCGCAATTGAGATCTCGACCGTAAAGGAAAACTATCTGCAAGACGGCACGCCAATTACTGAAATTGAATATGGCATCTTCTCCGTATCCGAATAGCCCCACGCCATCACGGCATACATCCGCATACCGTAGCATACACTCTTTCCCCGTGGCTTAAATTGCGCTAAGCCTCGGGGATAAAGTCACGGAACCGGAGAGACCCATGTCCAAGATTAAGGTAGAGAACCCCGTTGTTGAACTCGACGGGGATGAGATGACGCGCATTATCTGGGACTTTATCAAGCAAAAGTTGATTTTACCTTACCTTGATATTGACCTGAAATATTACGATCTGAGCATGGAAGTCCGCGACGAGACCAACGACCAGATCACGATTGATGCCGCTGAAGCGATCAAGAAATACGGTGTAGGCGTCAAATGTGCGACCATCACGCCCGATGAGGCCCGTGTCGAAGAATTCGGTCTCAAACAGATGTGGCGCAGCCCGAATGGCACGATCCGCAACATCTTGGGCGGTGTTGTGTTCCGCGCCCCGATTATCTGTAAGAACGTGCCGCGCCTTGTGCCCGGTTGGACGGACCCGATTGTCATTGGCCGTCACGCTTTTGGCGACCAGTACAAAGCGACCGATTTCCTGATGCCCGGCCCCGGTAAACTGACGATGAAATTCGTCGGTGAAGACGGCACGGTGATTGAGAAAGAAGTGTTCGACGCCCCCTCTGCTGGTGTGGCGATGGGCATGTATAACCTCGACGACTCTATCCGCGACTTTGCCCGTGCGTCGTTGAACTATGGTTTGAACCTTGGCTGGCCTGTGTATCTGTCCACCAAAAACACCATCCTCAAGGCATATGACGGCCGCTTCAAAGACTTGTTCCAAGAAATCTTTGACGCAGAATTCGCCCAGAAATTCGAGGACGCGGGCATCTATTACGAGCACCGCTTGATCGACGATATGGTCGCCTCTGCGATGAAATGGTCCGGCAAATTCGTTTGGGCTTGTAAAAACTACGACGGCGATGTGCAGTCTGATACTGTCGCCCAAGGGTTCGGGTCGCTTGGCCTGATGACATCCGCGCTGATGACGCCGGACGGCAAGATCATCGAAGCAGAAGCCGCCCACGGCACCGTCACCCGCCACTACCGCCAGCACCAAGAAGGCAAAGCGACATCGACCAATTCGATCGCGTCGATCTTTGCATGGACAGGTGGGCTAAAGCACCGCGCAAAGTTGGACGACAATGCGCAACTGATGAAATTCGCTGAAACGCTGGAAAAAGTCATCGTGGATACGGTTGAATCCGGCTCCATGACCAAAGACCTCGCGTTGCTGGTTGGACCAGATCAGGCGTGGCTGACCACAGAAGGCTTCCTTGAGAAAATCGACGCGAACCTGAACGCCGCGATGTAAGCGCGCATCTCGCGCAAACTAAATCATGGCCGCATCACGCAACGATGCGGCCATTTTGCGTTGTACAGCCACGACTTGCCCCGCTTCGTTTTGCGCAGTATGGCCCGCGTATGACACACCCTGATCCCTCCGTCCGCCACACCCTGACCGAAGATGCTATGGCCTTTGTGCTATCCACCAGCATGTGTGGCTTTGGCCTGATTATGCTGACGCATCTGGGGCTCATTACCGGACAGACCGCGGGATTGGCTGTTTTGATTTCCTACATGACGGGTTGGTCGTTTGGCGCTGTGTTCTTTGTGGTGAACATTCCGTTTTACGCGCTGGCACTGCTACGCATGGGCTGGCGGTTCACGCTGAAAAGCTTTGTCGCTGTGGGGCTATTGTCGGTCATGACGCTGCTGCTGCCTGATCTGATTAGTTTCGACACACTTAATCCTATCGCAGGTGCCGCCTTTGCGGGCGCGTTTATCGGGATCGGCTTGATGGTTCTATTCCGGCATGGCGGATCGCTGGGCGGGATCGGGGTTGTTGCACTCTATCTACAAGACAAAACCGGATTTCGGGCGGGCTGGACGCAACTGGGCTTTGATATCACCTTGATGGTCACGGCGTTCTTTGTGATTGGCGGCGCGCCGATTGTCTGGTCGCTGCTGGGGGCCGTGGTCACAAACCTGATTATCGCCGTGAACCACCGTGCCGACCGATACACAGGCCGGTAGCCACCCCACGCCGTTTGTGATTGCTGCACCTGATACACTTTGCTAGGCGTTTGCCATGCCGTCACATCTCGTCGCCCTTTTTGTAGCCGTTCTCGCCGAAACCATCGGCACGACAGCCCTGCAAGCCAGCCAGCAGTTCACGCGGTTCTGGCCGTCGGTGATCTGTGCGCTAAGCTACGCACTGGCGTTCTACCTTCTGTCGCTCGCGCTCAAGACCATGCCCGTGGGTATTATGTATGCGATCTGGTCAGGCCTTGGCATCGTGCTGATCGCGGCCATCGGCTATATCGTCTTTAACCAAAAACTCGACCTGCCCGCCGTGATAGGCATCGGCATGATCCTTGCCGGAATTTTGATCATAAACCTGTTCTCGACCAGCGGCACACACTGATTTTCGCCCCCACAACCCTGCATTACAAGCACACGCAAAGCACAGCTGCATTTTAAAGGGGTTCCCTTTCGCACGGATGCCCTGTATCCGCGCGTCAATTCTGTGCCGAACGCACTGACCTTCCGATGAAAGACTTAAAGTTATGGATATCCGCAATATCGCGATCATCGCGCACGTTGACCACGGCAAGACGACCCTTGTCGACGAACTGCTCAAGCAGTCCGGCGTCTACCGCGATAACGAAGCCACCGTTGAACGCGCAATGGACAGCAACGATATCGAGCGCGAACGCGGTATCACTATTCTTGCTAAATGTACGTCCGTTGAATGGAAAGGCACACGCATCAACATCGTTGATACGCCGGGCCACGCCGACTTTGGTGGCGAAGTTGAACGTATTCTGTCCATGGTTGACGGTGTTGTTCTGCTGGTCGATTCCGCAGAAGGCCCAATGCCACAGACAAAATTTGTGACGCAAAAAGCGCTGGCACTTGGCCTGCGCCCAATCGTTGTTGTGAACAAAGTCGATAAAGCGGACGGCGACCCGGACAAAGCGGTTGATGATTGCTTCGATCTGTTCGCAAACCTCGACGCCGACGACAACCAGCTTGATTTCCCAACGATGTTCGCTTCTGGCCGTGCTGGCTGGTGTGACCAAGAACTCGACGGGCCACGCGAAAACCTTGACGCGCTGTTCGACCAAATCCTTGCACACGTCCCACTGCCGGCACAGATTTCACGCCGCGACGAGCCGTTCCAAATGCTGGCAACGACGTTGTCCGCCGACCCGTTCATCGGTCGTATTCTGACAGGCCGCGTTGAAGCAGGCACCCTGCGTGCTGGCGACACAGTCAAAGCATTGTCGCGCGACGGCACAAAAATCGAGCAGTTCCGCGCGTCCAAAATCCTCGCGTTCCGTGGCTTGATGCAGCAAGCAATCGACGTCGCCGAAGCTGGCGACATTGTGACCGTTGCCGGTATGACCAAAGCAACCGTTGCCGACACGCTCTGCGATCCTAGCATCGACGTAGCGATCCCGGCACAGCCGATTGATCCGCCAACCATCACAGTCACATTCGGCATCAACGACAGCCCACTGGCTGGCCGTGACGGCAAGCACGTGCAATCGCGTGTGATCCGCAACCGTCTTGCAAAAGAATGCGAAGTGAACGTCGCGATTAAGATCGCCGACACCGAAAAAGGCGACGCCTTTGAAGTATCCGGCCGTGGCGAATTGCAAATGGGTGTTTTGATCGAAAACATGCGCCGCGAAGGCTTTGAGCTGTCAATCTCGCGTCCACAGGTTATTTTCAAAGACATCGACGGTGTGCGTCACGAGCCGATTGAAGAAGCGACAATCGACGTTGACGACGAGTACACTGGCGTTGTTGTTGAAAAGCTGACTGGCCCGCGCAAAGGCAACTTGGTCGAGATGAAACCAGCTGGTGTTGGCAAAACACGGATCGTGGCACATGTGCCATCCCGTGGCTTGATCGGCTACCACGGCGAATTCCTGACAGACACACGCGGCTCGGGCATCCTGAACCGCTTGTTCCACGGCTGGGAACCTTACAAAGGTAAAATCCAGGGCCGTCGTCAAGGCGTTCTGATCTCTATGGAAAACGGGACATCTGTTGCGTTCGCTCTGTGGAAACTCGAAGATCGCGGCAAATTCTTCATCGGCGCACAAGAAGCGGTTTACCAAGGTATGATCATCGGCGAACACAGCCGCGAGAACGACCTTGAAGTGAACCCGTTGAAAGGCAAACAGCTGACCAACGTGCGGGCATCCGGTACGGACGAAGCGGTGCGTTTGACAACACCAGTTGTCATGACGCTAGAGCAAGCGATTGCCTACATCGATGACGACGAATTGGTTGAAGTCACGCCAAACGCGATCCGGTTGCGCAAACGCCACCTTGATCCGCACGAGCGGAAACGCCAGTCCCGCACCGGCGGATAAAACAATAAAAGCCGCGCAAATTGCGCGGCTTTTTCGTTTCTACTGGGCGCGATTTTTCTGGAAAAATCGTACAAAATATCGCGAAATTTTGGGCCTACTCGGCTTCTTCGACGATGCTCAATTCGCGCTGGCTAGCACCTTTGGCAAAGCCAAGCGCCTCTTGATAGGCGTCCGAATAATAGCAATCGTGTGCAGCTTGCAGGCTTGGGAAACGTGCGACGACATTGCGAGGCCGATCAGGCCCCTCTAACGTTTCGTACTTACCGCCACGCGCCAAAAACACGCCTTGATGATCCGCAATCGCAACCGTCGCGCGTTTGGCGTATTCACCGTAAGCGGTTTCGTCCGTTACCGTGACATGCGCAATCCAAAGTGCTGTTGGCATTATAAGCCCTCCAAGTAAGTTTTCGCAGCTGCAATTGCCGCATCTGCATTTTCTGCCGATGCGCCACCGCCCTGCGCCATATCGGCACGACCGCCGCCGCCTTTACCGCCCAAAAGCGGCACAGCAGCACGCAGCACATCCACCGCCGACACCTTGTCGGTAAGGTCTTTTGTGACGCCCGCCGCAACGGCTGCTTTGCCGCCCGCATCCGCGATCAACAGGACAACGCCGCTACCGATCCGGTCTTTGAACTGGTCCACAAGCGCTGGCAAATCCTTGCCCGACACGCCCTGCATCACTTGGCCGACAAAGCCCATGCCGTTGACTTTTGCATCTACCGGAGCCGCGTCACCGCCGCCGCCCATCGCCACATCGCGGCGCAATTGGGCGACCTCATTGGCCAATGCTTTGCGTTCGTCCATCAATGCTTTCACACGGTCCGCGACATCCGCCGCAGGTGCCTTAAGCACATTCGCCACAGCCGCCAAGCGGTGATCCTGCTCGCGCAAATAATCCAACGCAGCTTGGCCCGTTAACGCTTCGATCCGGCGCACACCAGCACTGGACGCAGAATCGCCCAGCGTCACAAACGCGCCGATTTCTCCCAGACGGTCCACATGTGTCCCGCCGCACAGCTCAAGACTATAGGTCATGCCATCAGCGCCTTTGCCCGATCCGGCCAGTTGACCCATCGAGACCACGCGCACTTCGTCGCCGTATTTTTCGCCAAACAACGCTTGCGCCCCAAGGCCACGTGCATCGTCTGGCGTCATGATCCGCGTCTCAACCGCAGTATTCTGACGGATCAGCGCGTTCACTTCACGTTCAACCTTTGCCAGATCATCAAGGCTCACGGCCGCGTTATGGCTAAAGTCGAACCGCAACCGATCCGGCGCGTTCAACGATCCCTTTTGCGCGATATGATCGCCCAAGACATTGCGCAGCGCCTCGTTCAGCAAATGCGTCGCAGAGTGGTTCGCTTGGATCGCCGTGCGGCGGTCCGCGTCAACCACAAGGCTCGCGCCCTGCCCGGTTTTGATCTCGCCAGACACGACCTTGCCGATGTGGATGAACACACCCGCCACCTTTTTCGTGTCGGTGATTTCCACGGCGCCGGACTCGGTTTTAATGATGCCCGCATCGCCGACCTGACCGCCCGATTCCGCGTAGAACGGTGTCTGGTTTAAGGCGACTTGCACCTCACCTTTGGCCGTTTTCGCGGACGCGCCGTCCACGATCAACGCGACGATCTGGCCTTCTGCGGACAGCGTATCGTAGCCCAAGAAATCAGTTGTGCCGTGCTGGTCTGCGACGTCGAACCAAACGCTCGCGTCGGCCTCGGCGCCTGTGCCGGACCATGCGGCGCGCGCCTTGGCCTTTTGTTCGGCCATCGCGGCGTCAAAGCCGTCGGTGTCCACGCCCAGACCCTTTTCGCGCAACGCGTCTTGCGTCAAATCAAGCGGGAAACCGAATGTATCATAGAGTTTGAACGCCGCGGCACCCGGCAATTCGCCGCCCTCGGCCAAACCGGACACTTCGTCGTCGAGCAACTTCAAACCGCGATCAAGCGTGGTTTTGAAACGGATTTCTTCGTTCAACAATGTCTCTTCGATCAGGCGCTGGCCTTGGCCCAATTCGGGGTACGCGGCACCCATCTGCGTGATCAATTCAGGCACCAATTTATGCATGACCGGATCTTTCGCACCCAACAAATGCGCATGACGCATCGCGCGGCGCATGATCCGGCGCAGCACATAACCGCGGCCTTCATTCGATGGCAAAACACCCTCGGCAATCAGGAACGACGTGGACCGCAGGTGGTCAGCAATCACGCGGTGATGCGTGTTGCCGTCACCGTCCGGATCAACATTCGTGGCATGCGCGGACGCCTCAATCAGCGCGCGCATCAGGTCGGTGTCGTAGTTATCGTGTTTGCCTTGCAGCAACGCGCCGATCCGTTCCAGACCCATGCCCGTGTCAATCGACTGCATATCCAGCGGCGTCATCGACCCATCAGCGTGCTGTTCATTCTGCATGAACACGACGTTCCAAATCTCAATAAAACGGTCGCCATCTTCATCAGGCGAACCCGGAGGGCCACCCCAAATCTTATCTCCGTGGTCGTAGAAAATCTCTGTACACGGCCCACAAGGCCCCGTCGGACCCATCCGCCAAAAGTTGTCGTCCGTCGGAATGCGAATGATCTTGTCATCAGTCAGGCCGCCGACCTTTTTCCAAATCTCGGCCGCTTCGTCATCAGTGTGATAAACCGTCACCAGCAGCTTGTCTTTGTTGATGCCAAAGTCTTTGGTCAACAGGTCCCAAGCGTATGGAATCGCTTCGTTTTTGAAGTAATCGCCAAAGCTGAAATTCCCTAACATCTCGAAAAACGTATGGTGCCGCGCGGTGTAACCCACATTATCCAGATCGTTGTGTTTACCACCCGCGCGGACACATTTCTGGCTGGTCGTTGCCCGCTGATACGGCCCCTGTTCAACACCGGTAAATCGATTTTTGAACTGAACCATGCCCGAATTTGTGAACATCAAGGTCGGATCATTGCGCGGCACAAGCGGGCTAGAGGCAACTTTTTCGTGCCCATTGCGTGCGTAAAAATCCAAGAAGGTGGAGCGGATATCGGACAAGCTGGTCATGGGCGTCTTTCGCAAGGAAATAAAGGTTATCTCGTGAAATAACCGCCACCCTGCAAACTGTCCACAGCACAACGCAAAAGGGCGCCCCAATTGGGACGCCCTTGTGATAAATCAATTAAGTGGTCTTAACCTTCGACCAGATCATCGTCAGCGGACGGGCTATCGTCACCGTCAAAATCCAAACCATGCGCGGCACGAATTTTGTCTTCGATCTCAGCCGCGAGATGTGGGTTTTCACGCAAGAACGTCTTGGAATTCTCGCGACCCTGCCCCATGCGTTCGTCCCCATAAGAGAACCAAGCGCCAGCTTTTTCAACAACGCCAGCTTTCACACCCAGATCAAGCAGTTCGCCGTTCTTGGAAATGCCTTCGCCGTACATGATATCAAACTCGACCTGCTTGAATGGCGGTGCGACTTTGTTCTTCACAACCTTCACGCGGGTGGCGTTACCCACGACTTCGTCACGGTCTTTGATCGCGCCGATGCGGCGGATGTCCAAACGGACAGAAGAGTAGAATTTCAAGGCGTTACCGCCCGTTGTTGTCTCAGGAGAGCCGAACATCACGCCGATTTTCATACGGATTTGGTTAATGAAAATCACCATACAACCGGACCGGTTAATCGACCCTGTCAGTTTCCGCATCGCTTGCGACATTAACCGCGCATGCACACCAACAGAACTGTCACCCATGTCGCCTTCAAGCTCGGATTTCGGTGTCAAAGCCGCGACCGAATCGACCACGATCAAGCTGACCGCACCGGAACGCACCAGCGTATCGACAATCTCAAGCGCCTGCTCACCAGTATCCGGCTGCGAAATTAGCAATTCATCAAGGTTAACACCAAGCTTTTTCGCATAGGTCGGGTCCAGCGCGTGTTCCGCGTCAACAAAGGCACAAACGCCGCCCTTTTTCTGCTCTTCCGCAAGGGTATGCAGCGTCAGCGTCGTTTTACCGGACGATTCTGGGCCATAAATCTCAATGATCCGGCCTTTCGGCAGACCACCAATACCTAGCGCAATATCCAGACCCAGCGAACCCGTCGATGTCGCCTCGATATCAGCCATTTGGCCTTTACCGCCAAGGGTCATGATCGATCCCTTACCAAACTGCCGCTCGATTTGGGCCAAAGCACTATCAAGCGCCTTTTGTTTGTCCGCTGTTTTTTTGTCTGTCATGTTAAAAAGTTCTGCCGTTGCCATGTCAATTACGCCCTTATTTCACAGGCCCTGTCGGGCTACAATCTCTGCTTTGTTCTCTTTATGTTCCCCTCATCATATGGGACCAAAACAAGAACATATCAACTAAAATCTTCAATACATATTAAATCGTATGAGTGGTTAATTTAGGATTTATACCGTAGAATATTGTGAAATTAGTTCAATAACGGACGCCAAATGCTTGTTTTCTGGGCCGAAAAATTAGTCTTCCTCGCTGTTCCAAAGACCGGCACCACGGCAATTGAAGGTGCACTTGCGCCGCGTGCGTCCATGGTTTTACGCGATCCGCCGCAGCTAAAACACTCGCCCGTTTACCGTTACAGACGATTCTTGCAGCCATTATTCGCACAGGGCGGCGGCCAACCGGACATGGAAACTTTCGCCATTGTGCGCGACCCGATTGACTGGCTCGGCAGTTGGTATCGCTACCGCATGCGCGATGCGTTAATCGGCCACCAGAACTCAACCCTCGGGATCAGTTTCGACGATTTCGTTCTAGAATACAGCAAAGGCCAAAGCGCGCCTTTCGCCAAGGTAGGATCGCAGGCCAAGTTCTTGACATTAGGCGATAAATCCATCGGCGTCGATCATCTTTTCCGCTACGAAGCAATGCCAAAAGCCGTCGCATTTTTGCAAGATCGGCTCAACTTAGACGAGATCACCCTCGACCGCAAAAACGTTTCGCCACAGATGGCATTAACCTTGTCCAAGGACGTCGAAACCCGTCTGCGCGAGCGTTGCGCAGAAGAATTTTCCGTTTGGGAACAAGGGCAGACATAAAATTTTGGAACGTTAAGCGTTCTTTAATCCTGCCGTGACAAGGTACGTTCAATCGCATCCTGCCAGCCCGCGTACCGCCGTTCGCGTGTCGGCTCGTCCATTTCAGGATCAAATCGCTGGTCCAACGCCCAATTCGCCGCGAACCCTGCCTGATCGGGGTAAACTCCGGCTCGCATTCCCGCCAACCACGCCACCCCCAGTGCCGTGGTTTCCAAAACCTGCGGCCGATCGACTGGCGCACCAATAATGTCGGAAAGGAACTGCATCGACCAATCAGAGGCGCTCATTCCGCCGTCCACACGCAAAACACCGGCATCTTTGGCGTCCGGCCAGTCACTTTTCATTGCGTCCAGCAAATCGCGGGTCTGATACCCCACGCTCTCTAACGCAGCCTTGGCAAATTCCGCAGGACCGGACCCGCGCGTCAGGCCATAAATCGCCCCCCGCGCATGGGCATCCCAATGCGGCGCACCTAGTCCGGTAAATGCAGGCACAAGGTACAATTCCTGTTCAATATCAGCCTGTTCGGCCAATGCTTGGGTCTCGCTCGCGTGCTCGATAATACCCAAACCGTCACGCAACCACTGCACAACAGCACCTGCAATAAAGATCGATCCTTCAAGCGCATAAGTGGCTTTCCCGTCCAACTGATACGCAATCGTCCCAAGCATCCGCTTCTGACTGCGCACAAGCGTATCGCCCGTATTTAACAGCGCAAAACACCCCGTGCCGTAGGTCGATTTCAACATACCTGGTTGGAAACACGCCTGCCCGATCGTCGCTGCCTGCTGGTCACCAGCAACGCCTAAAATCGGCATCTCTGCGCCAAACAGCTCCTCGGCTACGATCCCGAAATCTGCAGCACAATCAAGCACTTCTGGCAGCATCTTCATCGGGATATTCAGCCGCGCACAGATACTATCGTCCCACATGCCTTCGCGAATATTATACAACATCGTGCGGGCGGCATTGGTGGCATCGGTCACATGCCGTGCGCCCTTGGTCAGTTTCCAAATCAGGTAGCAATCGACGGTGCCAAACAGCAATTCACCCGCTTCGGCCCGCGCCCGAACCCCGTCAACATTGTCCAAAATCCAAGCCAGTTTCGTCGAGGAAAAGTAAGGATCTAGCAGCAATCCGGTCTTTTCCGTCACTTCATCCTCAAAGCCGTCAGCTTTCAGCGCCTGACAAACATCCGCCGTCCGTCGGTCCTGCCAAACGATGGCATTATGCACAGGTTCGCCCGTCGATTTGTCCCAAACAACAACGGTTTCGCGTTGGTTCGTGATCCCAATTCCCGACACATCCGCAGCCGTAATCCCCGCCTTTTTCAACGCACCTTTGGTGGTTGAAACGGTCGTGTCCCACAAGTCGGCCACGACGTGTTCCACCCATCCCGACTGCGGGAAATGTTGTGTGAATTCAATCTGATCCGAGGCGACAATGCCCATATCTTTGTCAAAAACGATAGCGCGGCTTGACGTCGTGCCCTGATCAATCGCCAGAATATAGGTCATGGAGTCCCCCCAAAATGTGTCGTGATTTTAACCGCCGTGGCCGCAGGCTCAAGCCGTACCTGCAGCGCCTTGCATATAGGTGTCGATTGCGGCGATTTCTGCGGCGTCTAAGCGCAAGCCCAACTTGCTGCGCCGCCACACGATATCTTCTGCGGTGCGGGCGTATTCATAGCGCATTAACCAGTTAACCTCTTGGGCGGTGATCGTCGCGCCAAAATCCTGCCCCAAATCAGCAGCCGTTGCCGCACCGTCCAGCATTTTAGCCGCATCCGTACCATAGGCGCGGATAAGCCGTAGCGCCCAACGAACTGACAGGAATGGATAATCCGCGATCAGCCCAGCAACAAGTGCATCGCGATCTTTCACCGCAAAATCCCCACCGGGTAGCGGCACACCAGCGGTCCAATCGGGATCGCCGCCTAAAAACGGCGTTAATTTCCCCATCACTTGCTCGGCTAATTTCCGGTACGTGGTGATCTTCCCGCCAAAAATATTCAGCAGCGGCGCACCATCGTCGTTCACCGTCAAAACATAGTCGCGGGTCGCTGCCGTCGCGGATTTCGCGCCGTCATCATACAATGGACGCACGCCGGAATAGGTCCAAACCACGTCGGCGCGGCTGATCGGCGCTTTAAAATACTGGTTTGCAAAGGCCACCAAATAGTCCTGTTCAGCCTCAGTCGCGACCGGTTTTACCGCCAAATCGGTATGTTCCGCGTCCGTTGTGCCAATCAGAGTAAAATCGGTTTCATAGGGAATTGCAAAGATAATGCGCCCGTCTTCGCCTTGGAAAAAATACGATTTATCGTGATCAAACAACTTCTTAGTGACGATATGCGATCCACGGACCAACCGCACACCAGCAGTCGCGTTCAGATGAACCACCCCACGGATCACATCCTCGACCCACGGACCGCCCGCGTTTACAATCGCACGCGCCGTGACCTGATGCACCGCGCCGCCCTGATCCAATTCGATCACCCAATGATCATCTTGGCGTTGCGCAGACACGACTTTGGTCCGCGTCATGATCTTCGCGCCACGCTGTTCAGCGTCGCGGGCATTCAGCACCACAAGCCGCGAATCCTCGATCCAGCAGTCCGAATATTCATACGCACGGGTGAATTTTTCGTTAAGCGGTGCACCCTCTGTCCCCGTCGTCAGATCAAGCGTTTCCGTGCCTTTCAAAATCTCGCGACCGCCCAGATTGTCGTACATAAACAGCCCCAAACGGATCAACCACGCGGGCCTGCGCCCCTTCATCCACGGCATGAAAAGCGTCAGCAGTTTGGACGTGGGCGTATCACCCTCGAACCGCATATCCTTATGATAAGGCAGAACAAATCGCATCGGCCATGAAATATGCGGCATCGCTTTTAGCAGCACTTCGCGTTCCACCAGCGCCTTTTTCACAAGACCAAATTCAAAGAATTCCAGATACCGCAAACCACCATGAAACAGCTTGGTTGACGCAGAGGACGTCGCCCCGCCAAGGTCGTTCATTTCGGCCAAACCCACCTGCAAACCGCGCCCCTGCGCATCACGCGCGACGCCCACGCCGTTGATCCCGCCGCCGATGACAAAAATATCAAAATCAGTCTGCATATGTCTGGCCTCACTTGTTTCGCGTGTCATAGCATCGCATGAAAACCGCACAATGCGCATGGTGCAATTATGTTCGGTTAAACCAAAGCGAACCACGTTAGATCAAATATTTCACGTGACCAAGGTTCGCTTATGAACTAAACCGAACCCATGCAAACCGAAGCCCGCCATACCGAAATCCTCGCCCGCGCCCGTGACAAAGGCAAGGTCAGCGCCACGTCGCTCGCCACGCATATGGGCGTCGCGGTGCAAACAATCCGGCGCGATCTGCGGCAACTATCCGACGCAGGTCTGCTGGAACGGGTGCATGGCGGCGCGGTTTTGCCCTCCGGCACTCGCAATATCGGCTACGATGATCGCCGTGCGCTGAACCGCGATGCCAAGGCGCGGATCGCGGCAAAAGCAGCGCTGCTGATCCCCGACAACGCCTCGCTTTTCCTCAACATCGGCACCACAACCGAAGCGTTAGCCCGCGCCTTGCGCAATCACCGCAACCTCAAAGTCGTGACCAATAATCTCAACGTTGCCATGACCTTAGCCGATGTGCGTGGCTGCGAAATCGTGGTCGCGGGCGGCGTACTGCGCCCTTCTGACGGAGGTCTTGTTGGTGATTTAGCCGCAATCGCGATCAGCCGTTTCAAGGTCGATATCGCCGTGATCGGCGCCTCTGCGATTGATCTCGACGGTGATTTGCTCGACTTCGATCCCGAAGAAATCCGCGTTTCTCAGGCGATCATCACCGCCGCCCGCAAAACCATGGTCATCGCGGATAAGGCGAAATTCACCCGCAAAGCACCCGTTAAAATCGGATCGCTCGCGCATGTGGAAGACTTTATCACCGATGGCATTCCATCAGAACGGCTCGCGAACGCGCTCGCCGACTGGCAGACTAAGGTTCACTTGGCTTAGTCGTCAATCGGGCCTTTGAACCCTGTCGCTACCACGAATTTTTCGGAACTATCTTGGCGCGACGACGGCGGTTTCACATTCGCAACTTTGGTAAAGCGGTTCTTGAGCAACTTCTGCAAGTCGCCCTCAGCACCACCCGCCAACGTCTTTGCGATAAACGTGCCGCCCTCAACCAAGACATCAAACGAGAAATACGCAGCCGCTTCACACAGCGCAATAATCCGCAAATGGTCGGTCTGTTTATGCCCAGAAGACGACGCCGCCATATCGGACATCACAACATCGGCCTGACCACCCAGCCAGTCCATCACTTGTTTATCAGCGCCTTCATCCAGAAAATCGAGCTGATGGATCACCGCGCCGGGAATCGGTTCAACCTCTTGCAGATCAACACCCAGGATCGTGCCCATCGGCTTTGCTTTGCGCTCGCCCAGCGAATTAATCCGCGGCACAGCGACCTGCATCCACCCACCTGGCGCACAGCCCAAATCAACGATACGCGCACCCGGCACGAGAAACTGAAACTTTTCGTTCAATTCCAAAATCTTATAGGCCGCACGTCCGCGATAGCCGTCTTTCTTGGCCCGCACGACATAAGGATCATTCAACTGACGCTGCAACCAACGCGTCGAACTTTGGCTGCGACCACGCGCAGATTTCACCTTAACGGTCAAATCACGTTGGCCACGGCCACTAGAGTTCTTGATCGGTGTCTTCGCCATTTCATTTCGCCTTAACAACTCGCCGCCGGCAGGCACGATTTTTCTAGAAAAATCGCTCTACCCTAAAACGGCGCATCTTCCAACACACCATCTGCGGACATTTGCTGATACAACAGCCCTTCGCGCAAGCCTCGGTCCGCCACTGATAACCGATCTGTCGGCCAAAGTCGCATCAAAGCCTGCAAAATCGCAGCCCCCGACATAATCAACGCCTGTCGGTCTTTGCCAATCCGTGGATCACTGCGCCTGCCATGCGGTCCAAGCGACAGGTAATCGCGGATCACCTTATCAATCTGGTCCGACGTCATCCGCAACCCGTCAACCTTGGTCCGGTCATAGCGTTTCAGTCCCAGATGGCTGGCCGCGACAGTTGTTACCGTCCCGCTGGTGCCAACGATCTGGAACCCCTCTCGGGCTTGGGCTGCGGCATAAGGCGCGAACTTCTCAAGGCTTTCTTCAAAAAACCACGACATCAGCGCAAACCGTGCGGCGTCGTCTTCGACGTCTGCAAATTGGTCGCGCAGCGTGGCCACCCCCAGCGGCACCGAAATCCAATCCACAACTTTGGCAGCCGCAAACGGACCCGGATCAGACTTGAACCCCGCATGCAGCCGCATAATCGCATGAGGCCGCTCGCGCTTGGGCACTTTGGTCAGGTCGATCCACACCAGTTCCGTCGATCCCCCGCCAATATCCACCACCAGCAGTTGTTCCGTCTTGGTACTGACCAGTGGCGCGCAGGAAATCACTGCCAAACGCGCTTCTTCCTCTGGCTTGATAATCTCTAGCTTCAGCCCCGTCTCGCGACTGACCTGTGCTACAAAATTCGCACCGTTCTTGGCGCGCCGACACGCTTCGGTCGCGACCAAACGCATGCGTTTGACCCCGTGCCTGTCCAGTTTCTGCTTGCACACACGCATCGCGGCAATCGTCCGGTTCATGGACGTGCGCGACAGTTTGCCCGTGCTTTCCAGACCATGGCCCAGTTGCACTGACTTCGTAAAACTATCCACCACATGAAACTGACTGCCCTTGGGTTGGGCAATCAACATGCGACAGCTATTTGTGCCCAAATCCAAGGCAGCATAAAGCTGCGCCGGATCAGGCGATATTGGCGCGGGGGTCTCGACCGCTATAGGGAACGCGCCCGCACCGTTGGGACGCTTGGGCGCCATTTGCACGCCCTCCATTTCAAGTTATCCCCAAGCTATGTGTCAATGCCGCCTCGCGCAAGCCTTGCCTGCCCTGTGATCACGCTTTCATGAACCGGACACATGACCTTGATGAATATATCGGGACCACGCGACCATGGCCAAGTCACCGCCCTGTCGCCATATAGGCGAGGTCGCCAATGTCGCAAACGTGTCGAAATCGAACGATGCGTCAGACAAATGGCTGCTACAGATGGACTATCAAGGAGGCCGCAATGGCAAATGTGATCATCGTTTACTGGCGCGACATGCCTGCACAAGTTCTGGTCGGACGTGGACGCCGCGGCGTCAAACTGCCGCTGCCGGAACGGTTCGAGCAAGCCATTGATCGGGCTGCGATGAAATCAGGTGCCGCAGAATCGGACGCCTACCTTGAAGGGTTCCGCAAAGCTGATCCAATCCCCGTTGATGGCAGCGACGAAGAGGCAGCAGCCGCAACCGTCGCCAATATCGAGGCGGAATACGATCAAGAGCGGATCAAGACCCTGATCGCGAACGATGGTTGGGCCTAACGCCCTGCCCCATTCTGTAAAGGAGGCCGTGATGGCCCTGCTCAACTTCCGCAAGAAACCCGTCGAAACCGACATGGTGTCGCCCAATGTGAGCGCCTTTCTGAATGGCTATTCCATCGAGGTGATGCCGCGCACCGCCGAAAAAGTCATTGATTTCCAAAGCCTGCTGCCCGCTGGCACCCGCGTCTATATCGCCCATATCGACGGCACACCGATCGACGACATGGTGGCGACAGCTAAACGGTTGGCGGCGGATGGCATGAACGTGATGCCGCATTTTCCAGCGCGGATCATCAAGGATCACGCGATGCTTGCTGACTGGATCGCCCGCTACCAAGGCGAAGCAGGCGTGGATCAGGCGCTTTTGCTGGCTGGTGGCGTGGCAGAACCGCACGGCGATTTCCATTCCTCGATGCAATTGCTCGAATCCGGTCTGTTCGACAAAGCAGGTTTTCAACGTCTGCACGTCGCGGGCCACCCCGAGGGGAATAAAGACATTGATCCAGACGGGTCCGACGCCAATGTCATGGACGCCCTGCGCTGGAAGCAGAAATTTAACGAGACCACCGACGCGGACATGGCGCTTGCCACACAATTCGCGTTCGAGGCAGACCCGATCATCGCATGGGCCGACGCGCTGCGCGACGCAGGGATCACCATCCCGATCCACATTGGCATCGCTGGCCCCGCGAAACTGCAAACACTGATCAAATTCGCGATTGCCTGCGGCGTTGGCCCGTCCCTCAAAGTCCTGCAAAAACGCGCTATGGACGTCACCAAACTGCTGCTGCACTACGAGCCGACAGACATCGTGACCAAACTCGCGGACCACAAAGCAGCCAACCCCGACTTTAATATCGATAGCGTCCACTTCTTCCCGCTTGGTGGGATCAAGACCAACGCTAACTGGGCCATCGCCCAAGGCGGGGACAGCACGATCCCGGCCAACCCAAATAAAACACCTGAGTGAAAGCACGCATATGACCCGCACGATTGTTGAGAGTAAGACGAAAACGGCCATCATCGGCTTTGATCAGCCATTCTGCGTGATCGGCGAGCGGATCAACCCAACCGGGCGCAAAATTCTTGCGGCAGAGTTGGAAATGGACGACTTTTCACGGGTCGAAGCCGACGCCATTGCGCAGGTTCTCGCAGGCGCGAACATCCTCGATATTAACTCTGGCGCGGTGTTTTCGAACAAAATGGCCGAAGATCCACGCTACGCCGACAACAACTTTGTTGAGCCGATGTTGATGAAAGCGCTAATCGAACGTGTGCAAGCCATCACCGACATTCCGCTGTGCATCGACAGCTCTGTACCCGGCGCGTTGGAAAACGGACTAGCCGCCGCCGAGGGCCGTCCGCTGCTGAATTCCGTGACAGGCGAAGAAGAGCGGCTGGAATTGGTGCTGCCACTGGTTAAAAAATACAACGTGCCAGTTGTGGCGATTTCCAACGATGACACAGGCATTTCCGAAGACCCCGACGTGCGTTTTGAAGTGGCGAAAAAGATCGTGCAACGGGCCGCAGATTTCGGGATTCCCGCGCATGACATCGTGGTTGACCCGCTGGTGATGCCGATTGGCGCAATGTCTACGGCAGGCCTGCAGGTCTTTACCCTTGTGCGCCGCTTGCGCGAAGAACTCGGCGTGAACACCACTTGCGGCGCGTCCAACATTTCCTTTGGCCTACCAAACCGCCACGGCATCAACAACGCATTCCTGCCCATGGCTATTGCGGCTGGCATGACGTCGGCGATCATGAACCCAGTGGCGCTGCCGATTGGCCCTGCAAAGATCGCCGCGAAAAAAGAGCTCGTGCTCGCATCCGGCATCATCCTACCCGACGACATGGACGACGAAGCCTTCGTGCAAATGTTCGGTCTCGGCTCGACCAAAGCCCGCGCAGGGTCTGAAATGGAAGCAATCCGTGCGGCGAACTTCCTGACCGACAATGACGCGTCAGGCACCGAATGGATCAAAGCCAACCGTGTGGCCCCAAAAGAAGGTGAAGGCCGTGCTCGCACAGGACGGCGTCGGCGGGGCTAAGTTAACGCTTCGTTTAAGATGAATGGGTAAAGTGGGGCATGTTTATTGCCCCACATCCCCGTCACGCGAAGGCCGATCAATGGCTTGCGACGATTTTTAACGCAAAGGCTGTGCAAAACGGCGGTGTCGTGCGACGGCATCGGGCGTGGATTGAAGCCGAAATTGGTCGCGACAGATTTGAAAATGAGGTCAGGCGTCGCGGGTTTCATTTGATAGAAACAGGACACCAACTGGTTGTCATCTGCAATTCTGGCGCAATTCGCATAATTTTCTAAGAACAAATTTTCTAGAAAATTTGCCCGATTTTTCTAGAAAAATCGCTAACTCTCGGCCTTTTTCAACCAGCGTCCATCTTCTTGCGCCCAATATTGCGCCTTGCAGCCCGCTGTGGTCAGCGCCTTCCACTGTCCCCGGGCATGGTTCAACGCACCCTCATCATAGCCATCAAACAAAATACAAACACGTTCAGCGGCCCCAATTTCGTCGACCGTCACATCGGCGCCGCCGACAGACATCACACATTGAAACCCTACCGCTGGCACCTGTGTTCCGAGCAACACAGGCTGGTCCGCATCATGCGCACCACCTGCCATGCCATGCGGCAAAAACCCGTCATTCCAAAGGGTTGCATCCAGACGTTCAAGTAAACCTGCATCGCGGCCGCGCACCGCCACCCGCCAACCAGCCTCACGGCATTTGCCCAGCAACATCGGCAAAGTCCGCTCAAGCGGACTATCGGTCAGATGGTAAAAATACGCGGCCCCCATGTGATTAGACCTCGTACTTGTCGGCAATCAAGCGGTTCAACGCCATCACACCCCAACCCGTCGCACCCGCAGGAGCCAGCGCTGTCTCGGTCTTGACCGACGCTGTGCCTGCGATATCGAGGTGACACCACGGAACGTCGTCTTTCACAAACCGTTTCAGGAATTGCGCGGCGGTGATGGACCCAGCCAAACGACCCCCGACGTTCTTCATATCCGCAATCCGCGACTTGATCAGCGCGTCGTAGGCTGGCGACATCGGCATCCGCCAAGCACCTTCGCCCTCGTTGCCTGCGGCCTTGATGAACGCGCCAGACAGATCGTCAGAGTTCGAGAAAACCCCTGCGTTTTCATTGCCCAAAGCCACCAACATCGCACCCGTCAGCGTGGCCAAGTTGATCATCCCAACAGGCTTAAACCGCTCTTGCGCGTACCAAAGCACATCCGCCAACACCAACCGTCCTTCGGCGTCGGTGTTGATGACTTCGATCGTATCGCCCTTCATCGAGGTCACAACATCACCCGGACGCACAGCATTGCCGGACGGCATATTCTCAACGATTCCAACAAGGCCCACGACATTGGCCTTCGCCCCGCGCAGTGCCAGCGTCTTCATCACGCCGGACACAACACCCGCGCCGCCCATGTCCATGGTCATGTCTTCCATGCCCGCACCCGGTTTCAGGCTGATGCCGCCGGTGTCGAACACCACGCCTTTGCCGACCAGCGCAAACGGGGCTTCATCGCCGCCGCCGTTCCACTGCATCACCACAACTTTGGACGGGCTGTCCGACCCTTGACCGACGCACAAAAGCGAGCCCATGCCGAGCTTCTCAAGATCGGATTCTTCCAGCACCTCAACCTGCAAACCAATCGCAGACATCGCGGCCAGTTGGTCCGCAAAAGACGTCGTCGTCAGATCGTTCGCAGGGGCATTCGTCAAATCACGTGTGAAAAACACGCCTTCAACCACGGCTGCAATCGGCGCATAGGCTGCTGTCGCGGCCTCTGGATCATTGACCATAAAGGTCACAGCACCCGTCTCGGCCTTGTCGCCCGTCTTATGCGCGTCGTAGCTATAATTGCGCATCGCGATGCCTTGCGCGATTTCTTCTGTCCGGTAAGTAGACCCTGCAATCACCAACATCCCATCTTTGCCTAGGCACTTGGCCAAATTCGCCCCCGCCCTGCGTGCCTCGGTTGATGTTGGACGGCGCGGCAGTTTTACAACCAGCAGCGCGTCGGCCTCCATTCCCACGGGCATCGTCACCGAAGTCACGTCACCCGCCTTGGCTTTTTCAAAGGCGTCGCTTTCTGCGATCCGCTGGACAGTCTTGCGGGTCAGTGAATTCACCTTGCGCGCGCCTTGGTCCATTTTGCCGTCTTCGGTCACAAAAACCGCGACTTTTCCAGCGGTTACGACGAGTTCTTCAAGTGCGGTTTCGGTGAATGTGATAGCTGTTGGCGTTGTCATTTTGACCTCTTGGGGAAATACGTTGCCCTTTACGTAGTCCTCTGCCCGCCGATTTGCCAGATATCAGTTCAAACTCCCTGCGACTTGGGGTAGTGAGACGGCTAAGCACAAGATAAAGCACAAAGAGGTACGCAACGTGGCACGGTTCGACAGATATATGCTGTCCCAGCTTGTCGTCATGTTCGGCTTTTTCAGCCTCGTTCTAGTATTGGTCTACTGGATCAACCGGGCCGTGGTTCTATTTGACAGCCTGATCGCGGACGGACAATCGGCGGCTGTGTTCCTAGAATTTACCGCTCTGTCTTTGCCCAGCGTCATTCGGATCGCCCTGCCCTTGGCCGCATTCGCGGCTGCCGTTTACGTGACCAATCGCATGTCCACCGAATCCGAATTGGTCGTCGTCCAAGCGACTGGTTTCTCGCCCTACCGTCTGGCGCGGCCCGTGCTGTACTTTGGCGTGATCGTCTTTGCGCTGATGACGTTGCTGATGCACATCCTCGTGCCGCTGGCATCTGCCCGCCTCGATGCCCGCACAGCCGAAATCGCGCAGAACATCACATCGCGGTTCCTCACACCCGGTGAATTTCTCGAACCCACCGACGGGCTGACCTTCTACATCGGCGACGTGACACCAGCGGGCGAACTCAAGGATGTTTTCCTTGCTGACCTGCGCAATATCGACCGCCAAGTCACCTACACAGCCGCCTCTGCCTACCTCGTGCGCAGCGACGAAAGCACGCAATTGGTGATGGTTGACGGCATGGCGCAAATTCTCGAACCCGACGGGCAACGCCTGTCCACCACATCCTTCAAAGACTTCGCCTATGACATTGGCGGTTTCATCACCGTCACCACCCGCGAGGGCCGCCGCGACGCCGAAGTCCCCACGCTCGAATTGCTTCGCGCAACGGACGCGCTGGTGGCCGAGACAGGCAAAACCCGCGCCGAACTGATCGCCCGCGCCCATGACCGGATCAGCCAGTCGATCTTGGGGTCCGTCGCGGCATTGCTCGGGTTCGCAGCCCTAATTGTCGGGGGGTTCAGCCGCTTTGGCGTGTGGCGGCAAATCGTCATCGCGATTTTCCTGATCATCGTCATCAAAGCCGTCGAGACCGCTGGCCTCAACGCCGCCCGCGACGACCCAAGCCTGTGGTTCGCGGCTTACGGTGCGTCCGCCGTCGGCCTGCTTTTCGTCGCGGCGCTGCTCTATATGTCCGCCCACCCGTCACTGTTCAAACGCAGGATACCCGCATGATCCTGCACCGTTATTTCGCAATGCGCTTTCTAAAGACCTTTGGCGGGGTGCTTGGCATTTTTGTGCTTATCTTGGTGTTCCTTGATCTAGTGGAACAACTGCGCCGCTTTGCAAACACGCCTGCGACTTTTGCTGATATCATGGGCCTGACGTTGCTGAACGTGCCGCAAGGCATCTACGCGATCCTACCGCTCATCATGATTATTGCCACGATTGCGTTGTTCTTGGGGCTGTCGCGCTCGTCGGAAATGGTTGTGACGCGAGCCGCGGGCCGCTCTGCGGTGCGCGCGCTGATGTCGCCGCTGCTGATGGCGTTTTTGATCGGCGTCATTGGCGTCGCCGTCATCAACCCGATTGTCGCCGCCACCTCGCGTGAATTCGAGGCCCGCAGCAACGCCTTCAAAGGCCAAGACCGCGTGCTAACGCTCGGATCAACGGGCCTGTGGTTACGCCAAGGCGACGTGACGGGCCAAACCGTGATCCGCGCTGAGACTGCGAACCTCGACGGCACCGAATTGCAAAACGTGACCTTCCTGACGTTCTCCACCGCTGGATTACCAGTTGAACGCACCTCCGCCGCAAACGCAGTTCTGACAGGCGGCGCATGGGAGCTATCCGACGTCAAAATTTGGCCGCTCATCGGCGCACGCACCCCCGAAGCGAACGCGATGCTGCTCGACACTCACACCATCCCCTCGACACTGACCGCTGACCAAATCCGCGACAGTTTCGGCACGCCGTCGTCGATTCCGATCTGGGAAATACCCGCCTTTATCAACCGACTGCAAACCGCAGGGTTCTCGGCGCAGCGGCATCAAGTCTGGCTACAGATGGAGCTGGCAATGCCAGTGTTCCTTGTCGCGATGATGATGATCGGGGCCAGCTTTACAGTGCGCCACCAACGCGGCGGCCGCACGGGCCTGATGGTTTTGTTTGCGATCATGCTATCCTTTGGCACATATTTCGTCCGTAACTTTGCGCAGATCATGGGCGAAAACGGACAATTGCCCCCGGCTCTTGCGGCATGGGCGCCCCCACTTGCGGCGATTGGGCTTGCGCTTAGTTTCCTGTTGCACAAGGAAGACGGCTGATGCGGTTTTTGTTCACATGCCTGTTCTTGCTATCCCCGCTGGCGGCTGCGGCCCAAGGCGTGGCGACGCTTGTCGCTGATAGCGTCTCGATTGAAGGCGACGACCGCTTGATCGCCAACGGCAACATCGAAGTGTTCTACGACGACACCCGCCTGTCCGCCGCCAGCATTATCTACGACCGCACAGGCGATCAGCTAATCATCGAAGGCCCGATTTATATCCAGACGGTTGACGGCGAAATCATCACGGCGGACAGGGCCACGCTGGACCCGAAGCTTGAAAATGGCATGTTGCGCGGCGCACGGCTGGTGCTGGATCAGCAACTCCAACTGGCCGCGAACCAGATTGATCGGGTCGAAGGACGCTATTCGCAGCTCAACCGCGTTGTCGCGAGTTCTTGTTCGGTGTGTAACGGCGGGCCTGCGCTGTGGGATATCCGCGCCGAACGGGTTGTACACGACCAAGACGCGCAGCAACTTTACTTTGAAAACGCGACTTTCCGTGTGCGCGGCTTGCCCGTGATGTGGCTGCCGTATGCCCGCCTTCCAGATCCGACACTGGACCGCTCCACTGGCCTGCTGATCCCCGATTTTCGCAACTCTGACCTGCTGGGTTTCGGGATCAAAGTCCCCTATTTCATCACGCTGGGCGAGCACCGCGACCTGACGCTGACGCCCTACCTGTCGTCCGAGACTACCACCCTAGAGGCCAGCTACCGCGAAGCTTTCCTCAGCGGTGATCTGAACATCGAAGGGGCGCTAAGCCAAGATACGCTTGACGAAGATCGCAGGTCTTACCTGTTCGCAGATGGTGAATTCGACCTTGGCGGCGGGACTGTTTTGTCCTTTGATATCAAGACCGTCAGCGACACAGCTTATCTGACTGAATACGGCTACGCCGACCTTGACCGTCTGGAAAGCAGCGTCACGCTTGAAAATATCACCGCAGATCGGTTGTTCCGCGCACGGTTCAGTTTCTTTGAGACGTTGCGCGACGACGAAGAAAACGCAACGCTGCCACCCATCGTCGCAGACCTGCGCTACGAGAAACGCGACGAACTGCTTGGCGGCGACGTCACGTATGGCTTTTCCGGCGACGTGGTGATCCGCACCGGCACTGGCACAGGCGACGACGGACGCGACGTGGGCCGCATCGGATCATTCGGGTCATGGACCCGCGACCTGAATTTACCCGCCGGACTACAAGGCGACGTAACCGGCGCACTGCGTGCAGACCAGTATTTCATCAAAGACGACAGCGCCTATGCATCGTCATTCACACGGCTTGTCCCCACGATTGGGGCCACATTCAGCTGGCCACTGATCGCGGGATCAACCACAGGTGCCAGCCATATGCTGACGCCAACTCTGGCCGTCGCGTGGTCAGACGCCTACGGTGACACACCGCCAAACGAAGACAGCACCCGCGCCGAACTCGACCAATCGAACCTGTTCGATCTGTCCCGCTTTCCGGGCGACGACCGCGTTGAAACAGGCACGCGGGCAGCTTTAGGCGTCACATACACCCGCCAAGGGGCCGCAAGCAGCTTTTCATCGCTGACCTTTGGCCGAGTTGTGCGCAGCAGCTCTGACGATGACTTTTCGGCGTCCTCGGGTCTTGCTGGCAAAGCCTCTGACTGGTTGCTTGCGGGGCAAATCACCTCGCCGCAAGGCGTGCATTTCGACGGGCGCGTGCTGGTCAGCGACGCGCTAGAAACCACACGCGGCGCAGGCCGCTTAGGCTGGCGCACCGACACCGTGACACTAGACGCCGCCTACATCTGGCAGGCAGCAGACGCCACCGAAAGCCGCCCCGACGCCGTGTCCGAATGGACCCTCGATACAGCCGTGCAACTGAACGACGCCTTCAAGCTCAGCGCCGATGCCCGCTACGATATTGCAGCCGACAGCCCCGCCACCGCCGGATTGGGCGTAGAATGGCGCAACGAATGCGTGACTGTTGATCTTTCGGTCTCGCGCCGCTTTACGTCTTCAGATACGATTGACCCATCCACGGACTACGGCCTATCCGTGTCGCTGAACGGCTTTTCTGCCGGACGCAGCGCACAAGGCCCAAGTGCTGGATGCCAGAAATAATGACCCTACCCCTGACCATCCGGACAAACCGGATGCGCCGACCTACGAGGAACCCGATGCGCGCACTTAACATTCTTTGCAGCCTGATCGCCCTGACAGTCGGCTTTTCACCCTTGCCGACGGCAGCACAAAGCCAGTTCGGACCGTCGATCACGGTCAACAACACAGCCATCACGGGCTACGAGATCGACCAACGGGCCAAATTGCTGGAATTGTTCCGCACACCGGGCGCAGGTCGGTCACTGGCCCAAGAGCAACTGATCGAAGACCGCCTGAAGCAGTCCGAAATGGACAAAGCAGGGCTGCAACTGGCCGATGGCGCATTGCAAACGTCGCTCGAAGAATTTGCAGGCCGCGCGAACCTGACGCTCGACCAGTTCTATGCAGTGCTGTCGCAGAACGGCGTCGCCCCTGAAACGCTACGGGATTTCGTCGAAATCGGCGTGACATGGCGCGACTATGTGCGGTCGCGCTTTGGATCACGGGTCCAAATCACCGAAGGCCAAATCGACCGCGCGCTTGCATCATCGGGTGCCACCACCGATGGTATCGAAGTACTGCTGTCCGAAATCATCATTCCGGCCCCACCCCCACAAGCGGCGTCTGCGACGGCAACTGCCGAGCGCATCGCGCAAACACGGTCCACCGCGACGTTCTCTGCTGAAGCGCGGCGCGTCTCTGCTTTGCCATCGAAAAACAATGGCGGACAGTTGGGCTGGTTACCAATCTCGAACTATCCACCACAATTGCGCAGCCTGATCCTTGGGCTTGGCACTGGTGAAGTCACCGCACCGATCCAGATCCCTAACGGCGTGGCGCTGTTCCAAATGCGCGGCGTGCGCGAAGTCCCAACCCCGCGCCCCGTCCCATCCGCCATCGAATACGCAGCCTACTACATGGGCGGCGGACAATCTGCAGCACGTGCCTTGGCTGACCAAGTCGACACCTGCGACGACCTTTACGGCGTGGCACAAGGACAACCTGCCGAAGTGCTGGAACGCGATAGCCTCGCCCCTGCGGACATCCCGCAAGATGTGGCGCTGGAACTCGCACGGCTTGACGCAGGCGAAGTGTCCTACAACCTGACACGCGCAAACGGCCAAACAACCGTGTTCCTGATGCTGTGCAACCGCGTCTCTGCGGGCCAAGAAGGCGTTGACCGTGACGCGGTGCGCAACCAATTGCGCGGCACATTGCTGGCTGGATTTGCAGACGCATTGCTGGCCGACTTGCGCGCAACTGCGACGATTACGGGCCAGTGATTACAACGCCCGCACAAAAACCTATCGTCATCAGCTGCGGCGAACCTGCGGGCATCGGACCTGAAATCGCTGTCGCGGCATTTCGGGCGGTGCATGCGGACACGCCGCTGCTGTGGCTCGGTGATCCACGGCATTTGCCTGCTGGCACCGACTACGCCTGCATCGACGATCCTGCGGCTGCGGCAGACCTGAGCGCCGCCGGAACACTGCCCGTCATGCCTATCACCATGGGCGGCACCGCCATTGCAGGCACAGCAGATCCCGCCAACGCGCAAGGCGTGATCGACGCCATTGCAAAGGGCGTGGCGCTGGTCACAAACGGTCAAGCCCGCGCAATCTGCACCGCGCCTATCCACAAAGCAGCACTGATCGACGGCGCGGATTTTGCCTATCCGGGGCATACAGAATACCTCGCTGCCCTCGCAGGCATTGACCGCGTGGTGATGATGTTGGCCTGTGACGCATTGCGCGTGGTGCCGGTCACGATCCATGTGCCACTGGCACAAGTCGCGACCGACCTTACCGCCAGCCTGTTGACCGACACGTTGCTGATCACTCATGCGGCCATGCGGCGCGACTTTGGCGTCAAACGCCCACGGATCGCAGTGGCTGGCCTGAACCCACACGCAGGCGAAGACGGCAAAATGGGCGTCGAGGAAATCGAAATGATCACGCCCGTCTTGGACGCCTTGCGCAGCGAAGGCATGGACCTGATTGGCCCGATGTCCGCTGACACGATGTTCCACGCAGCGGCGCGGCAAAACTACGATGTGGCTGTCTGTATGTACCACGACCAAGCGTTGATTCCGGTCAAAACACTGGGCTTTGATACGGGCGTGAATGTGACGCTTGGACTGCCGTTTATCCGGACATCACCGGACCACGGCACGGCGTTCGACATCGCGGGCAAAGGATTAGCTAATCCATCGTCGATGATCGCGGCGATACGTATGGCCGCGACAATGGCGGACGCACGGCATGATTGATAATGCGGGACGCCTGCCAGCGGGGCGAGTTGTTAAAGGCGAAATGAAGTTATGAGCACAATTGATGATCTTCCCTCGTTGCGAGATGTGATCGAAACCCACGGGATCGCGGCGAAAAAATCGCTGGGGCAGAACTTTCTGTTGGATCTGAACCTGACGGCCAAGATCGCGCGAATGGCGGGTGATCTGTCGGGAGCTGATGTGTTAGAGATCGGGCCCGGCCCCGGTGGTTTGACCCGTGGATTGCTGGCCGAAGGTGCGCGGCGCGTATTGGCAATTGAAAAGGACGAACGCTGCATGTCGGCCCTTGCCGAGATTGCGGCGAAATATCCGGGTCAATTGGAAGTCATCAACGGCGACGCGCTTGAGATCAATCCGCTGACCCATCTGACGGCACCGATCAAAGTGGCCGCGAACCTGCCGTATAATGTCGGCACGGAATTGCTGGTGCGCTGGCTCACGCCGCCGCAATGGCCGCCGTTCTGGGAAAGCCTGACACTAATGTTCCAGCGCGAAGTGGCGCAGCGGATCGTGGCGGAACCGGGGACGAAAGCTTATGGGCGGTTGGCGCTACTGGCGCAATGGCGGGCAGAGCCGCGTATAGTGCTGGACCTGCCGCCAGAAGCATTCACGCCGCCACCAAAGGTGAGTTCAGCCGTCGTGCATCTGACCGCCCTGCCCGCACCACGGTTCGAGGCTGATCCAGCCGTGCTGAACCGTGTTGTCGCCGCAGGATTTAACCAACGGCGCAAAATGCTGCGGTCCGCGCTTAAGGTGCTAGGACCGGATATAGAGGATCATCTGCTTGCTGCTGGGATCAAACCGACGGAACGGGCGGAACAGGTGCCGTTAGAGGCGTTCTGCGCTTTGGCACGCAGCATTGCCGCGGCGCGTTAACAGCAACACATACCCCTCGCGTTACATATCACCATAAAAAAAGCCCCCCGAAATCGGAGGGCTTTTTCTTATTTATTCTGCGGCTTCCGGGGCGGACCCGGTGTCCGGCGCGGGCTGGGATGTGTCACCGTCGGGTGCTGCATCTGCCTTGGGCGCGCGTGGCTTGCGCGGTTGACGCGGGCGGCGCGGCTTTTTCTCGGCTTGCGGCGCTGGCGCTTTTTCCGGCTGCGGCTGATCGTCGGTTTTCGCCTCTGGCGTATCAACCAAATCAGACTGCGTTTCCGGCTCGTCTTGCACAGCGGCAGAATCGTTTGCCGCCGCTTCCTGCGCTTTCAAGCGGTCCGCACGTTCGCGGTCACGCTCTGCTTGGCGCTCGCGGTTCTGCGCTTCTTGCTCTTCGCGCTTGGCGTCGACCTCTTTTTGGGCCTCCGCCAGCATCCGCAAATAATGTTCTGCGTGTTGCGCAAAGTTTTCCGCGTTCACACGGTCACCAGACAATTGGGCGTCGCGGTGAAGCTGGTTGTACTTTTCAATAATCTGCTGGGGCGTGCCGCGCACCTTCCCGTCTGGGCCGCTGCTGTCAAACACACGGTTAATCAGGCTGCCACCAGTTGGGCGGTTGTTGCGGTTCTTATTGCCCCGCGAACGCGACTTCGATGATCTCATGGAATGCTTTCCGTCAAGCCTACGGGCTTAGTTGCGCTTTAGTATCCTGGTCCGCAGAAATGCAGCATGTCAGGAATAAGCGTGTTTGGCGATAACCAACTAGAGCATAACTGCTCTGCTGTTGGTGTATTTGAAAAAGCACGCGACGTCGTTTTGTGCAACCCCAAAGTGCCCTTCAACACGTTGAAACTACGTTAACGGCTGGATTTTTGCCCAAAACCCACACGATTCCGCCCATCCAAGTCGTCAATGACGCGGATTTTCGCGAATCCCTGTGCAGCAAACATCGCGCTGACCGCTGGACCTTGTGTCGGTCCGATCTCGACCAACAAGTGCCCGCCATCGGTTAAATAGTCAGGCGCTTTGGCGATGATTGTGCGGTAACACGACAACCCGTCAGCCTCGTCGGTCAAGGCCATGCGCGGCTCGTGATCGCGCACTTCGGGTTGCAAATCCGTCATCTCATCGGCTGCAATATAAGGTGGATTGGACACGATCAGGTCGAACTGACCCTCTACCGCGTCGAACCAATCAGAGGTCACAAACTGGACCTGTGAGACGCCCAACTGCGCGGCATTGCGCTGCGCCACGGTCAAAGCCGCCGCCGACATATCCGTACCGACACCCACCGAATCGCGACGCTCTGCCAAAAGCGACAAAAGAATGCAGCCCGATCCGGTGCCCAGATCAAGAACCGACTGAAACGGAACGGCAAGCGCCGCTTCGATCAAGGTTTCCGTATCAGGACGCGGGTCCAAAACATCGCAGGTCACATAAAACCGGTGTTTGTAAAAATCACGGTAGCCTAGAAGATGCGACAACGGCTCGTGTGCGGCCCTTCGCGCGACAAGCGCCGCAAACGCCGCCCCGTCACCACCAACATGCGCCCACAACCGCTGCGCCTCGCCCAAAGCACCCGCAAACCCAAGCTGGTCCACTGCTGCCTTGATCAATCCGTCATCCGCTGCCGACACATCCCAGAATTTGCCGTCCGCGAAAAATCCGCTCACGCGCCCATCTCTGCCAGCAACGCGGCTTGCGCGTCAGATGTCAGCGCAGAGATAATTTCTTCGAGATCACCCTGCAAAATCTGGTTCAGAGAATAGAGCGTCAGGTTAATCCGGTGATCCGTCATCCGGCCCTGCGGGAAGTTATAGGTGCGGATACGTTCCGAGCGATCGCCAGACCCCACCTGCGCCTTGCGATCCGCAGAGCGTTCGCCGTCCACCCGTTGCCGTTCCAGATCAAACAGCCGCGTTTTTAGCACCTGCATCGCAATTTCGCGGTTCCGGTGTTGCGATTTTTCAGCAGACACCACGATGATTCCCGTTGGAATATGGGTAATCCGTACCGCAGAATCGGTTGTGTTGACGTGCTGACCACCCGCACCAGAGGCCCGCATCGTATCGATACGAATGTCGGTGGACGCGATCTGAATATCGACATCCTCGGCCTCTGGCAGCACAGCAACTGTGGCGGCTGACGTATGAATGCGCCCGCCGCTTTCGGTTTCCGGCACACGCTGGACGCGGTGCACGCCGCTCTCGTATTTCAGCTTGGCGAACACACCTTCACCAACAACCCGCACCGTGGCTTCTTTCACGCCACCAAGTTCAGATTGTGAGTGTTCGAGAATCTCAAAGGTCCACCCTTGGCCCTCGGCATAGCGCTGGTACATCCGCAGCAAATCGGCGGCAAATAGCCCCGCTTCATCGCCGCCAGTGCCCGGTCTGATCTCTAGCAACGCAGGTCGCCCGTCCGCGGCATCCTTGGGCAACAACGCAAGCTGCACGTCATGCTCTGACCCAGCCAATTGCGCCTTAAGGTCTGGCAATTCCATCTCTGCCAGCTCGCGCATTTCGGGGTCTTTCAGCATAGCCTCGGCTTCAGCGATCTGCGTGACCAAATCCTTATACGCCGAAACCGTATCAACAACGGGCTTTAAGTCACTGTATTCTTTAGCCAAAGCCGCAATATCGCTGCCTGCCACATCACCTGACATTTTGGCTTCAAGAAACTGAAACCGATTAATCAGTTGGATAATTTTTTCTTCAGCAATCATCAGCTTGCCATGTCCTGATCCATTGAAACGGCCAAGGGACCAAGTGCGGCAAGCCAGCCTTCGACGCGGGCTTTGTTCACGCCAAGATCGCTTTTGCCATAGCGCAACCGCCCCTCGATCATCAACAAAGGTCCGGCGTTATCAATGGTTCCAGCCGGAATGATCGACACGGTGGTATAGTCAGGAAATCCCATCACCTTGGACCGTGTCACGAACGTCACCATGCCTGTGTCAACGGTGCCCATCAGCGCCTCTGTGCGGTCGGTTTCCATCGCCACTTGGGTTAACGCCTGTAGGACGTCTTCGGGCGACGCCGTGATCTGGCGCACAGCGATAAAGCCACCCGCCGCCGGATAATCGCCGGGCGCACGCGGCTCGGCTTGGACGTGAACAGCCGTGGCATCATGCGGCGCGAGGCGTACATAAACGAACGCGGCGACAATCACGCCAAGGGCCAGCAACATAATCATACGCATAATTCGGTCTCACTTTGGGAATTTCGGTGCACGGCCTGTGTACGTGCTGTGCACGGGTTGTGCCACCCTATCTATACGGCACGCCCGGCAAGATCGACAGCATCTCGAACATCAAATTCGCACCCGTCAAAGCGGTATTGCCCGACATGTCATAAGGCGGCGATACCTCGACCAGATCGCAGCCGACGATGTTCAAGCCGCGCAAGCCACGGATCAATTCCATCGCTTGCGGTGTCGTCAGCCCACCGATTTCCGGCGTGCCTGTGCCGGGTGCACACGCGGGATCAAGGCTGTCGATATCATAGGTGATATAGGTTTTCTGGTCGCCAATCTTTTCTTTAATTTCAGCAGCTAACGGGGCGAGGCTCATGTGCCAGAGTTGTGGTGCGAGATACTGGTTAAAGCCCCATCCGGCGGCCTCGGTAAAGTCATCAGCCGTGTATCCGGTGCCGCGCAGGCCGATTTGGAAGACCTTGTCAGCGGTAATCAGACCTTCCTCATAAGCGCGGCGAAACACCGTGCCGTGGGTCTCGCGTTCGCCAAACATCTCGTCATTTACGTCAGCATGGGCGTCCACATGCACCAGTGCCACAGGCCCATGTTTCTTTGCAATCGACCGCAAGATCGGCAGCGTCAAAGTATGATCGCCACCCAGTCCCATCGGGATAATGTCATGCTTTAAGTGTGCGTCGTAAGTCTCTGTAATCAAACAAATAGACTCTTGCAGGTTAAAAGTATTGATCGGCACATCGCCAAGGTCAGCACAGTGCAACGCATCAAACGGCGCAGCCCCCGTTTGGATATTATAAGGTCGGATCATCGCCGATTGTTCGCGCAATTGTTTCGGCCCCATCCGCGTACCAGATCGCCAAGACGTGCCAATATCCATCGGAATCCCGATAAAACCAACATCCAGCCCTTCTGCGCTACTCACTTCGGGCAGGCGCATGAACGTCTGCGGTCCAGAGAACCGCGCCAGATCATTACCGGATATCGGCATATTCGGCATCACATTTTCCTTTTATTCCAGAGTGCTAGACAGCAAAGCTCCATCGCGACATGCGCACCTGCAACCGCTGTGGCACCAGTGGTATCATAGGCTGGTGACACCTCGACCACATCGCCGCCAACAACGTTAATGCCAGCCAAATCACGCAGGATCGCCGCCGCTTGCCACGACGCCAGACCGCCCCAAACTGGCGTCCCCGTTCCAGGTGCAAATGCGGGGTCCAAAGCATCGATATCAAATGTCACATACGTCGGATGGTCACCGACGATTTTCTTAACCTCTTCAACGACATACGCGGCACCCTTCTCGTGAACTGTGCGGGCGTCAATGTAGCGCATACCAAGGTAATCGTCGCATTCGGTTCTGATCCCGATTTGCACCGACCGCGACGGGTCCACGACGCCTGCTTTCACCGCCTTATACATGAACGTGCCGTGGTCGATCCGGTCCATGTCGTCGTCGGCCCAAAGGTCGGAATGGGCATCAAACTGGATCACCGACATTGGCCCGAATTTCTCCGCATAAGCCCGCAAAATCGGCAGCGTCATAAAGTGATCGCCACCCAGCGCGACCGTGCCCGGCCCTTGCGTTAATATTCCGGCAATATGATTCTGTAATAGTGTAGGAAAGCTGGGCGTATAGGCGTAATCAAAGGCAAGATCACCATAATCAACGATAGAAAACTCTGACAAAGGATCAAAACCATCCCACCCATAAGGCGGATCATAAGGCTGCAAGGTTGATGCCTCGCGGATGGCGCGTGGCCCCATGCGGCAGCCGCTGCGATGCGTTACGGCTTGGTCAAATGGCACGCCTGTGATGGCCAGATCAACGCCCGCTAAATCCTTGGTGTATTTGCGGCGCAGAAACGACGTGGCCCCCGCAAAGGCATTTTCAAACGCCAACCCACGCGGGTCATCCACTGTAAACGCACGGTCAATTTGGCGTTTTGCATCTTCTAAGCTCATGATCGTCTCCAAAACTTGGTTCCACCTGACACCGCCAGTTTAGCCCGGTCAAGAAAAACACATCACCCGATTGCGGACCGCCACGCTGCGGCAGTCCACACAAATCATATCTTGCGCGGCACGCGCCCATTTGGATCAAGCCAAGGGATCACCCCAAAGGCTGTGCAGTTTCCACCAATCGTGCGAAAAACGACGCACCATGCGCAGCAGTTTCGTCGTCGAAATCAAACTTCGGATGATGCAGCCCCGCAGTGTCGCCGTTACCGATGAACAGATACGAACCCGGAATGCGTTCGAGGAAAAACGCGAAGTCTTCCGCACCCATTTCCGCGCTTGCCGCATCATTCACCGCCGCATCGCCCGCGATTTCGCGGGCCACGTCGCACGCAAATGCTGTTTTAGCCGGATCATTGATCGTCGCCGGATAGCCGATTTCATAATCAAGACTGACCTCCACGCCAAAGCTAACCCCTTGCCCCGCGCAGATTTCTTCCAAACGGCGCATCACCATCGCTTGGACGTTTTTGTCGTAGCTGCGCACCGTCGCTTGAATCCATGCGGTGTCTGGGATCACGTTGTCGGCAGAGCCTGTGTGGATTTGCGTGACCGAGATCACCAGTTCGTCGAACGCATAGTGATTGCGACTGAGAATCGTTTGAATCGCTTGCACAATCGACACCGCTGCGACCACCGGATCGGCCGTTTCGTGCGGCGTCGCCCCATGACCGCCGCGCCCTTGGATCGTGATTGTCGCCGTGTCCACCGCCGCCATGATCGGCCCCGGCGTGGTCTGGAAATGACCGACAGGCAGGCCCGGCAAGTTATGGAGCGCGTAGATTTCGCTGATGTTGAATTTTTCCAACACGCCTTCGCGGACCATCACTTCGGCACCGCCGATGAGTTCTTCGGCGGGTTGGAAAATCAGCGCGACGCGACCTTTAAAGTTCCGCGTTTCCGCCAAATACCGTGCCGCGCCCAACAACATCGTCGTGTGTCCGTCGTGGCCGCAAGCGTGCATCGCGCCGGTTATCGTCGAAGCGTAATCAAGCCCCGTAATTTCATCCATCGGTAGCGCGTCCATGTCGGCCCGCAAGCCGATTGTGGGACCGTCGCCCTGCCCTTCGATGATCGCCACGACGCCTGAAGTGGCAATACCTTCGTGGATGTCCGTAATCCCGAACGCGCGTAGTTTTTCCACGACAAACGCCGCCGTTTTATGGCAGTCGAATACCAACTCTGGCTGGCTGTGCAGGTGCCTGCGCCACGCGGTCATGTCTGGGGTGAAATCGGCAATGCGGTTGATGACGGGCATGTGGGACACTCTGTTATTGGAACTTGGGATTGGCGGCAATATGGTCGCAATTGACCGCAAGCGAAAGGCACTGCAATGGATGATCCGCTGATAAATGACCCAAATGGCGGAATGCCGCGACTGCTTGAGATTATGCGCCGCTTGCGCGATCCTGAAACGGGCTGTCCGTGGGATATTGAACAGGATTTCAACACGATAGCGCCCTATACGATTGAAGAAGCCTATGAGGTCGCGGATGCGATTGCGCGCAGCAATTGGGCTGATCTTGAGGGCGAATTGGGGGATTTGCTGCTGCAAACCGTCTACCACACGCAAATCGGGTCAGAGGCGGGGCATTTTGATTTTGACAGTGTAGTGCGGTCAATTTCGGACAAGATGGTCGCGCGGCATCCGCATGTGTTTGGTGACGAATCGCGTGAAAAATCTGCGGAACAACAGACGGCCGACTGGGAAAAGATCAAAGCGGCAGAGCGCGGCGCAAAGGCGCAGACGCGGACTTTGGACGGGGTGGCGGTGGGCCTGCCCGCATTGACGCGGGCGGTGAAATTGCAAAACCGCGCGGCACGGGTAGGCTTTGACTGGCCGGACACCAGCCACGTGATCGACAAAATCCAAGAAGAAGCCGCAGAGCTGATCGAGGCCCGCGACACTTTGACTGAGGCTGAAGTCGCAGAGGAATTCGGCGACCTGATGTTCGTCGTGGCCAACCTCGCACGGCACCTGAAACTGGACCCCGAAGAAACGCTACGCGCCGCAAATGCCAAGTTCCAAAGGCGGTTTGAGGCCGTGGAAGACGCGCTGACAGCGCTGGGTAAAACGCCAAACGACAGCAATCTCGCGGAAATGGACGCGCTGTGGGACGCGGCCAAACTACAGGAAAAAGCGCACAAGAATTTGCCCGACTAAATCATTCAGGTATTGACCCGACAAAAATACTCGGCTTTACGGACCCTATCAATAACTGGAGTTCATCAAATGTCCTTGCGTACCTGTCTTCTCGCCACGTCCACACTTGCCTTGGCAGCCCCTGCCATCGCTGATGTGAACATCTACACAACACGTCAGCCAGAGCTGATCCAGCCTGTCATGGACGCGTTCACAGCCGAAACAGGCATCGCAGTGAACCTCGCATTCGTGAGCGAAGGCATCGTTGAGCGCCTGAAAGCCGAAGGCGCACGGTCGCCAGCCGATCTGGTCATGACCGTCGATATCGCGAACCTGAAACAGATCGTGGACGCAGACGTTGTGCAAGCCGTCGAAAGCGACGTACTGACCAATGCGATCCCGCCAGCGCTGCGCGATACAGACAACCAGTGGTTCGGCCTGACAACACGCGCGCGCGTCGTTTACGCATCGCTTGACCGCGTCGCAGACGGTGAAATCACAACCTACGAAGACCTTGCCAGCGACAAATGGGAAGGCCGCATCTGCACACGTTCAGGCTTGCACAACTACAACCTCGCGCTGGCCTCTGCCGTAATCGCACACCACGGCGAAGAAGACGCGAAAGACTGGGTCGCAGGCATCAAAAACAACCTCGCCCGCAAGCCAGAAGGCAACGACCGCGCACAGGTCAAAGCAATCTGGGCCGGCGAATGCGACATTGCTTTGGGCAACACTTACTACATGGGCAAAATGCTCGCGGACGAAGAGCAGACCGAATGGGCTGAAAGCGTGCGTCTGGTATTCCCGACATTCGAAGACGGCGGATCACACGTGAACGTATCCGGCGTAGCGATGACACAAGCGGCACCAAACAAAGAAGAAGCGTTGCAGTTGATGGAATTCCTCGTGTCACCAGAAGCACAGTCGATCTACGCGGAACTGAACTTTGAATACCCTGTTCTGGCCGACGCACCATTGTCCGAGCTGGTCGAAAGCTGGGGTCCGGTGACCGCAGACGAGACTGACCTGACCGAAATCGCAGGCCACCGCGCGGCTGCATTGCGGATCATGGAAGAAGTTGATTACGACGGCTAAATCGGCGTCGTGACCGTGGGGGGCTAGCCCCCCACACCCCCCAGAGTTGTTGGGGCAAAATGAAGTTAAGAGGCTTTTTCTTCCAGAGCCAGCCATTCTTCTTCGGCAGCATCCAAGGCGGCCTGACGTGCGACAAGCGCGTCGGTCGCCTTTTCAAATTTCACCGGATTTTCGGTGAAAAGTGCGGGATCAGCCATCAAGGTCGTCAACTTTTCGATCTCGGCTGTGATTTTCGCGATCACGTCAGGCAGTTCTTCGAGCCGATGTTTTTCGGTGAAGGATAGCGTTGTTTTACGTGCAACCGCTTGGCCTTGTTTGCCTTTTCCCGACAATTGCTTGCCGACGGATTTTGGCGCTTCTGGCGTTTCGGCCCCGCGTTGTTCACGGTAGTCGGTCCAGCCGCCTGCATAGACCACGGCCTGACCGTTGCCTTCCATCGCGATGGTGGTGGTTGCGGTCCGGTCTAGGAAATCACGGTCGTGGCTGACCAGCAGCACAGTCCCGGGGTAGTCGCCCAAGATGTCTTGCAACAGATCGAGCGTTTCAATGTCCAAATCGTTTGTCGGCTCGTCGAGGATTAGGAAATTGCTTTCCCGTGCCATGAGTTTCGCCAGCAACAGCCGTGCTTTTTCACCACCGGACAGGGACCGGACGGGTGCGCGGGCTTGTGCATCATCGAACAGGAATTCTTTGAGGTAGCCGACCACGTGTTTCGGCATGCCGCGCACCATGATCTGGTCTGATTTGCCGCTAGCACCCAAGATCGGGTCGCTGGCGAGGTTATCCCACAGCGTCATGTCAGGATCGAGTGCGGCGCGGGTTTGGTCAAAGATCGCGATATCGAGGTTCGTGCCGAGTTTGACTTCGCCCTCATCTGGTTGAACTTGACCCAGTAACATCTTGATAAGCGTGGTTTTTCCCACACCATTGGGGCCCACAAACGCGATCCGGTCGCCGCGTTGTACGGTCAGGTCAAAGTCTTTGACGATCTGTTTGCCGTCGAAAGATTTGCTCAGGCCGAATGCCTCGACCACCTTTTTACCGGACGTGCCGCCGCCATCAAAGGCCATTGCCGCAGTGCCTTGGCGTGTGATCTGCGCGGACTTCTCCGCCCGCAGGTCCTGCAGCGCCCGTACGCGACCTTGGTTGCGTTTGCGCCGTGCAGAAATGCCTTCAACGGCCCAGCGTGCTTCGGCTTTGATTTTGCGGTTCAACTTGTGGCGCTGCTGGTCTTCTTCTTCCCAAATCTTGTCGCGCCATTCCTCGAAACCGTCGAAACCCTGCTCGGCACGGCGCACCATGCCACGGTCAATCCAAAGGGTTGCGCGGGTCAATTCGCGTAGAAATGCGCGGTCGTGCGAGATCAGTACAAAGCCCGCCCGCGTCGTTTTCAATTCTGTTTCAAGCCAAGCAATCGCTTCGATATCAAGGTGGTTTGTCGGCTCGTCCAGCAGCATCAATTCAGGCGCTTCGGCCATCAATTTTGCCAGTGCCGCGCGGCGGCGTTCCCCGCCAGAGGCCGTGTTCACGTCGCCTGCTGGGTCAAATTTCAGCCCTTCGGCCACCATATCGACACGGTAGGCTTCGTCGATGTCCAAACCGCTGGCCGCGTAATCGCCCAATGTGGCGTAGCCTTCCATCGTCGGGTCTTGTTCCATGTAGCCCACGGACACGCCGGGCGCTGCGACGCGCACCCCGCTATCCGCTTCGACCAGACCGGCCATGACCTTCATCAAGGTGGATTTGCCAGAACCGTTGCGCCCAACAAGCGCCACACGGTCACCGGGCTGAACCACCAGAGACAGGTCTTCGAAAACAGGATCGCCGCCGAAAGTCAGGGCGATGTCGGACATTTGGAGAAGGGGTGTACGTGCCATGCGCATCTGCTAGTGCTGTCCGCGTTCACGCGCAAGCCCTCTCCTTCATTTCGCCTTAACACTCCCGCCGGAGGCTCCGGCGGATCAGACCAGCGCGCGCAGTGCTTTTGCCCGCGCCGCCGGGATCTTCGCGATTTCGACGACTGTTAGCACATGTAACGTTTGCATCACCCGATCCACAACGGCGTGGTCACTGACCCAGCCACCCATGGCCAGATATGTCCGGAGCAGTGGCGGCATAGGCCGTGGTTCCGCGTCTGGTTGCACGGCATCTAGCGCGATAATTTCATCAGCCAGCGGGCGTGGCATCAGCGCTGCTGGCCCTTGGTGCCGTGCGTGTAAGGCGTTGATAATCTTGCGATATGGTGCGGGGTCGGTGCCGGTGAGGCTGGTACAACCGAACAGGACTTTGGCATCACAAGCGTCCACATGCCGCGTCAGCGCCCCCCATGCCACCCGCAGGATATGCGGATCAGGTGTGGCGGGGTCGGTGCAGAATCGTCCGATTTCGATATGCGGTCCAACCGTGTGTGACAGCCGCGTCAGGTCGTAGAACTGACCCGCGTAGCCTGCACCGATATCCGCCGCTGCGGATTGTCGCATGCGGAACGTGCAGACCAACGGCCCGCCTGCCCCGTCTTCGATCATCATATGGGTCCAAGCCGCGTCGAATTGATCTGCGTCCAGCCCAGCCGTGCCAAAGAAACACTGATGCCGCAACGCCTGACAGGCCGCGATATCCGCCGCATCCTGCGCGAACCGCGCAAAATACCGTCCTTTTTGGAAACCCGAATTCATGTGATCGGTCTGGCGTGGCGGCATAATCCGCGCGCATAGTGTTGAATTACCACAAAAAAGCCCATCACAAACCCAAAGTACATCTCGTCAAAACGCATGTCCGAGCATCGCATGGAATACACGGACACGCACGAGAAATTACCCCGTTGTGATAACGCAGTCTTAGATCCCGTCGGTGCTCGATCCGCTTTCGCCAAGGAATTGACCTGCGTTGATCTGACCAAAAGACCCAAGCAACTGGCTGATCACGGTCACATCCGCGATGCCGTCGTCGGTCACACGCCGCGAAAGCGTTACCACACGCCCATCTTGCAGGGTGAATCGTTCGACGTTGGACAATGTGCCGCCAGCGTTAAAGCTCATCGCGACGACTTGGCGGTCGACTTCGGTTGGCTCAAACGGTCCGAAATGTTCAAATTTGCTGGCCACATAGTACAGTGTATTTTCCCCAAGCACCCCGCCAGAGGTCGCAGGACCCACCGCAGCGATCACCGAATCGCGGGTATCAACGCCGATTGTCAGCGCAGATAAGTCTTCTGGTAATGGGATAAATCCGTGGTTGCGGGTGATCGGCGTACACGCCACAGCGACCCCGAGGGCTGCAATCATAGCGACCCGTCGCACGTAGGCACCGGGTGTGCTGATGTTCCTGCTCATGACTGACCTCTTGCTTTGGGTGCTCTTGGCTTTTATTCCACCTACATCATGCACCCCTCCTTGTTCAAGAATGGATACGCCCGTGGCCGATAAACCGCTGACACAGTTTCGTATGGCCGATTTGGCAACGCGTAAAGCCACCACCTTTCATCTTATGCCAGACCGCGACGCGCTGAAGGCCCTCGCAGCCGAGATGGGAATCATAGAGATTCGCAAATTGCGTCTGGACGGTGAAATTGCGCCCCAAGGTGGCCGTGACTGGCATCTGGTTGCCAAATTAGGTGCGACGGTCGTGCAGGAATGCGTCGTGACGCTTGCCCCTGTTGTGACCCGCATCGACGAGCCGTTCACCCGCACTTACGTCGCCGAGTTTGAAGAAATCGAAGCCTCAGAAGCCGAAATGCCCGAAGACGACACGGTTGAACCGATTCCCGGCGTACTGGATTTGAACGTCTTGCTGGCCGAAGCCCTGTCGCTGGCGATCCCGCCATTCCCACGTGCCGAAGGTGCCGAGTTCGGCAAAGCCGTATATGCCGAGGATGGTGCAACGCCGATGACCGACGAAGATGCAAAGCCGTTTGCGGGTCTTGGTGCATTAAAAGCCGCGTTAGAGGCCAAAGATCCGTAAATCTTGTCATCAAATGGTTAATCTACAACTCAAAGGTTAACTGGCTTTTGACTTTTCCCCGGTTCGTGTCACACTCATGTGATAATAGTATCTAGTTTAGGGGAAGCGAGATGACGGACCAGCACACGGCTAAAACCTCCAAAAAGAAAATGTCACTCACCGCGCAGATCATGGTTGCCATGGGCGTTGGCATTATCGTCGGCGTTATATTTAACACCATCCAGTCCGACTTTATTAACACGCATATCGTGGCGGGTTTCTTTGCCATGGTCGGCAAGATGTTCGTGAACGCGCTGAAGATGCTCGTTGTACCGTTGGTGTTCTTTTCACTGATCGGCGGCGTCACTGGTATCGGTGACATTCGCGTCTTGGGCCGTGTAGGCGGCAAATCCTTTGCGCTTTATCTGTTCACAACTGCCTGTGCGATTGCCATGGCGATTGTGCTGGCACAGCTCATTGGACCAGGTGCTGGTTTCGTGATGGAAGGGATCGACACCTCTGGCGTGAGCGCGGGCGAAGCCCCTGCTGTCTGGGACGTGTTTGCAAATATCGTACCAACCAACCCGATTGCGGCTTTTGCCAATGGCGAGATGTTGCAGGTGATCTTTTACACTGTGATCTTGGGCGTGGCTGTTCTGATGCTCGGTGACGAATCCAAGCCGTTCATCGCGGCCGCGACTTACATGAACGAAGTGATGATGAAGATCGTCAGCATCGTGATGCTGTTCGCGCCTTATGGTGTGTTCTGCCTGATCGCGAAAACCTTTGCAGAACAAGGTCTGGGCTTGTTCCTGCCAGTTCTGGGCTACGTTATCACGCTGGTCTTGGCGCTGATGATCCACCTGTTTGGCACGTTGTCCTTGATGCTCAAGGTGCTGGGCGGCTTGAACCCGATTATCTTTATGAAAAAGATGCGTCCGGCGCAGGTGTTCGCCTTTTCAACGGCCAGCTCGAACGCGACGATCCCTGTGACCTACCGGTCTGTGACCGAACGTGTGGGCGTTGATAAAGGTGTGGCATCGTTCTGTATCCCGTTTGGCGCGACGATCAACATGGACGGCACCGCGATCATGCAAGGTGTGGCGACGGTGTTCCTCGCCAATGTCTACGGCATTGATCTGGGGCTTGGTGGCTACATCACTGTCATCGGTATGGCGATCCTTGCGTCTATCGGGACCGCTGGTGTGCCGGGTGTGGGACTGGTGATGTTGACCATGGTGCTTGGCCAAGTTGGCCTGCCGATTGAAGGCATCGCGATCATTCTGGGTGTCGACCGCCTGATGGATATGATCCGTACAGCCGTGAACATCACAGGCGACGCGGTTGTGACCACAATCGTAGCCAAAGGCGAAGGCAAGATCGATATGGACGTCTTTAACGACCCCGATGCGGGTGTCGTTGACGATGCACCGCATATGCCCCACGCAGCCGCATAACCACCACCCGCCGCCACCGGATACGGTCGGCGGCGGGTCATTCACGGCCACATCGGCAAACTGCCGGTTGTCTGCCTGAAAAAACTCTGCAACACCCCTTGCACGATAAAAGAATCGCAGTATGTTCCGCGGCTCTTGAACATAGCGTCTCGACAGGGCTGCCGGAATGGCGTAGGACCCCCGAAAGACAGATACATCCGGGCGTTTAGCCCCATAAATTAAGGGCCGAGACAATGGCTGTACAGCAGAATAAAGTATCCAAATCCCGCCGTAACAACCGTCGTTCCCACGACTCACTTGTTGCTGCGAACCCTAACGAATGTGACAACTGTGGTGAGCTGAAGCGCCCACACCACGTTTGCCCATCTTGCGGTCAGTACGCCAAGCGCGAAGTTGTTGCGCAAGCAAACGACATCGATCTGGACGACGACGCAGCTTAATTTACCCAAGGTTGGGGGGTCGCTCAGTATCATGATGAATGCCGTAACGGATACCACTCCGACCGAGGCCACTGCTACTGAGATCGTGCTTTCCATTGACGCCATGGGTGGCGATTCTGGGCCTGCAACTATTGTTGCGGGCCTTGAGCTGTTTTTGAACAAGCAACCGGACGCGAAGGTTATCCTTCATGGTCCAGAGGCTGAACTGACGCCGATGTTGGTTGCCAAAAACCTGACCGCAAGCGTGACAGTCCACGACGCACCTGAAGTCGTGAAAATGTCGGATAAGCCGAGCAAGGTTTTGCGTAGCGGTAAGAACACATCAATGTGGTCCGCCATCGAAGCCGTGCGCGCGGGTCAGGCACAAGTCTGCATCAGTTGCGGCAACACAGGCGGGCTAATGGCCATGTCGATGTTGCGCCTGCGCAAAGCCGAAGGCGTGAGCCGTCCGGCGATTGCCTGCCTGTGGCCATCGCGTAACCCGTCCGGGTTCAACGTGATGCTGGATGCGGGTGCGGATATTCGCGCAGATCAGGACGATTTGCTGACTTATGCGCTAATGGGTGCGTCTTATGCCCGTAACGGTCTGGACATTGCACGGCCCCGCGTTGGGTTGTTGAATGTCGGTGTTGAAGAACACAAAGGCCGCGCCGAACTCAAAGTTGCACATGAACTGATTGCCGGTGCCGCCGATTTAGGCGATTTCGAGTATATCGGTTTTGTTGAAGGTGGCGATATCCCGTCTGACCGCGTGGACGTGATTGTCACCGACGGTTTCACTGGCAATGTCGCGTTGAAAACAGGGGAAGGCACCGCAAATCTGATCGCAGAATTGCTACGCACGAACCTGAAATCGAATCCATTGTCGATGCTGGGCGCGTTACTCGCAAAAGGCGCGCTAAAGGCTTTGACGAAAAAAGTTGACCCGCGCCGTGTAAACGGTGGCGTGTTCCTTGGGCTCAACCATACGGTGATTAAAAGCCATGGTTCAGCAGATGCAACGGGTGTTGCGGCAGCGATCAACTTGGCCCATCGCCTCGCGCGGTCAGGTTTTTCTGACAAACTCGCAGCGCGGGTTGCCTCTGCCGTCAGCCTAGCCCAAGATGTGCGAGAAGAAACTGACGCGCCGTCATAGAATGCGTCACGTACCAACCGGCAGCAGGCAATATACATGACACGACGTGCAGTGGTTCGGGGGGTTGGTCACTACCTTCCTGAGCGGATCGTTCCAAACTCCGAATTCGAAAAAACGCTTGAAACCACGGACGAGTGGATCAAAGCCCGTTCTGGAATCGAACGTCGTCATTTTGCGGCCCCAGATCAGGGTACATCTGATCTTGCCGCACAAGCTGCTAACAATGCGTTAAAATCTGCGGGTCTAACCGCAAATGATATCGACGCCATCATCGTTGCCACCTCGACTGCGGATCAAACGTTCCCGTCGGCGGCCACGATGGTCCAGCACAAGATCGGCAACACCAAGGGATTCGCTTTTGACATCCAAGCGGTCTGCGCCGGATTTGTGTATGCGCTGACAAATGCCAACGCTTTGATCCTGTCGGGCCAAGCAGAACGTGTGCTGGTCATCGGCGCTGAAACCTTTAGCCGGATCATGGATTGGACCGACCGTTCGACCTGCGTTTTGTTCGGCGATGGTGCGGGCGCATTGGTGCTTGAGGCCACGGATGGCGAAGGCACAAACGACGATCGCGGCATCCTTGCGACCGACCTCAACTCTGACGGGAGTTTCGGGGAACTACTCTACGTAGACGGTGGTGTTGCGACGCAAAACACTGGCGTGCTGAAAATGCAGGGCAAAGAAGTTTTCCGCCATGCCGTTGAAAAGCTTGCCAAAACTGCGGATACAGCGCTTGAAAAAGTAGGGCTTGGGGCTGACGATGTGGACTGGGTTGTGCCCCATCAGGCCAACATTCGCATCATCCAATCGACCGCGAAAAAGCTGGGCGTTGGCATGGACCGCGTCGTTGTGACTGTCCAAGATCACGGCAATACGTCGGCTGCATCCATCCCGCTGGCGCTGTCGGTTGGCGTGGAAAACGGCCAGATCAAGCAAGGCGATCTGATCGTCTCTGAAGCCATCGGCGGTGGATTGGCTTGGGGTGCTGTCGTTCTGCGCTGGTAGAAAAATCCCGCGCAAACAGGTGATTAGGCGTAGTCTATATTGACTTTGAAATTGGAACGCGCCTATCGTCCTTGAAATAACCGGGGGATTGTACATGGCTGACAAAACATTAACACGCATGGATCTAGCAGATGCAGTGCATAGCGAAGTGGGCCTGTCCCGCAACGACAGTGCAGATTTGGTAGAAAGCGTTTTGTCCCATGTGTCTGACGCATTGGTATCCGGCGAATCCGTGAAGATTTCATCTTTCGGAACATTCTCGATCCGCGACAAAGCGGCCCGCGTCGGCCGCAACCCCAAGACTGGCGAAGAAGTGCCGATCCATCCGCGCCGCGTTCTGACATTCCGTCCGTCGCACCTGATGAAAGACCGCGTCGCCTCTGGCAACAAACGCTAAAGACGTCGGTCCCACCTTAAAACGAGGCTAAGTCATGGCCAAATCACGTGATGCATTCCGAACGATTTCGGAAGTTTCAGACGTGCTTGAAACCCCTGCGCATGTGTTGCGGTTTTGGGAAAGCAAGTTCAGCCAGATCAAGCCTGTCAAACGTGCGGGCGGGCGACGCTATTTCCGGCCCGATGACGTGGCGCTGCTGTCCGGCATCAAACATCTGCTGCACGATCAGGGCCTGACAATCAAAGGCGCGCAAAAGCTGTTGCGCGAACAAGGCGTCAAACATGTGATGGAGATCGGCGAAGGTGCCGACCTGTCAGCGCCCGCAATGATGGCGCAACCGCCTGTCGCTGTGTCCCCTGACACCACCGTGCAAGCTGTCGCTGACATTATTGATGCCGAAGAAGAAGATACATCGCAGCCCGATATGTTCGCACCCGACGCGGAACCATCGCCAGCGCGCGTCACCACGCGGCTTGAGATCGTCGGCGCGCGGGCTGTGCCGGACCCTGCCCCCACAGCCGACCCCATCGCAGCCGCACCGCCCGCAGCGGCACCGACTGACGATTTCACCGACCTCGACATCCCGACCACGCCTGCCGCCAACGTCACGCCACTGTCGTCCATTGGCCGTCCAAAGCCGGTTCTACCCGCCAACCCTGCCCCGCGCTCTGACATGCCCGCACGGTGTCTTGCCTATGCAGTGACCGCTGATCCCGCCCGTATCACGGCCAAGGCCGCCGAAATCGCACCGCTTCTCGACCGTCTTGGCAAGCTGCGCGACGAGATGCGCCATCCTTGGTAAGCAATCACCGCATCATGCTGATTTGGGTCTTGCCCCGCGTGGAATATGCGGTAAACACAGCGCCAGTCGGGCTATAGCGCAGCCTGGTAGCGCGTCCGTCTGGGGGACGGAAGGTCGCAGGTTCGAGTCCTGCTAGCCCGACCAATCATAACCGCCCGTCCCGCTTTTCGCGTGGCGGGCGTTTTGATATTACAACCCGCTTGGGAGACAGACACGCCATGACACAGACACCAACCGTAGGCGTTTTAGCTGATCACCAAATCCGCGCCATGTTGGATGCGGCGCAGATTGCCGCGACCGCACCCGTGGCCGACGGGCAAATCCAGCCCGCGTCGCTTGACCTGCGTCTGGGGGATCAGGCGTTTCGGGTGCGTGCGTCGTTTCTTGCGGGGCGTGACCGGACAGTTGCCGACCGCCTAGCGCAATTTCAGATGCACGAGATTGATCTGACCAATGGCGCTGTGCTGGAAAAAGGCTGCGTTTACGTGGTGCCGCTGATCGAATCGCTGGCCCTGCCTGCGGGTATGACGGCGGCGGCCTCGGCCAAGTCATCCATCGGCAGGCTCGACCTGCTGACCCGCGTGATCACCGATCGCGGCATCGAGTTTGACCGCGTACCAGAGGGCTACGTCGGGCCGCTTTACGTCGAAATCTGCCCGCGCTCGTTCTCAGTCGTCGCCCAAACTGGCCAAATGCTGAACCAGATTATCTTTCGCAATGGCAAAACGATCATGGACGACGACGCTCTGCGCGCGCTGCATGCCAAGACGCCGATTGTGGACGGCGATGCGGTGATCTCAGACGGCCTCGGGTTTTCCGTAGACCTGCGCCCCGACGGCACCGATCTGGTCGGCTACCGCGCCAAACCGCATACTGGCGTGATTGATCTGGGCAAATTGGGCCACTACGATCCGGCGGAATACTGGGAAGAAGTGCGGACCGACAAAGGTTGGATCATCCTCGACCCCGGCGCGTTTTATATCCTCGTCAGCCGCGAAGCCATCGCGATCCCGCCCATGGCCGCCGCCGAAATGGCACCGTATATTGCGATGGTCGGCGAGTTCCGCGTGCATTACGCAGGCTTTTTTGATCCGGGGTTCGGCTATGCCGAAGCTGGCGGATCAGGGTCACGCGGCGTACTCGAAGTCCGCTGCCACGAGGCCCCGTTTGTGCTGGAACACGGGCAGATCGTGGGACGGCTGGTGTACGAACACATGGCAGCGATGCCGGACGCGCTATATGGGCGCGAGATCAAGTCGAACTATCAAGGACAAGGGCTGAAACTGTCGAAGCATTTTGGGTGAGGCCGCCGTAATTCCAGACTATCTGCGAGTTGTCCGAGCCTTAAGCCAGTCTTGCAATTCGACCTGTGTCATGTCGCCGTTGACGACGTTGACAACAATATCGTCAAGTCGGTCGTCATCTAAAAGGGTCAGCTCAAAATCGCTACGATCAAACAACAATTCAGTGAGTAGCCACGACGTTCGTTTGTTCCCATCATTGAAGCCGTGACTAGAGGCAACACCATGCAGTAACGCCGCGCCCTTGGCCCAAATCATGCGATGACGCCGTGATACGGACGGCCAAGAGCGCCGTGTATGTTATCAATGTTGCTGATGCCGCGTAGGCCACCAAAGGCGTCGAGTGATTCCTCGTGGGCTTCTAGCGCATCCGAGAATGTTACGCGGTAATGGCGTTTACCGATTTGCCAGTCGCTGCAAAGCGTCTCTGTTCTTCGTCACGCTCTTGCTAATAGCCGCTGACGATTCTGACTTAACAGTGTGCGTCGAGGTCGCGCCGCCGCTTTTCCGGACAACATATTGACCCGTTTTTGCGGTGCGTGTGACCGTAGCGGCATTTGAATTCTTCGAAGTCATGTGTCGTCCTTTCACTGTCCAAGATGCGATGCGTTGGGTTTAATATCAAGTATCTCTGTCTAAAATGTGAATGCAACGCACCGAGGGCTGGTTCGTGAATACGTCAGCGGAAAGCATTGTTTTTAGCGCACCCTACCGCATAAACCGCCGCAACACATTCGCCGCCTGCCGTGCTCGTTGTGCGTTTTTGCGTTTGGATTGCGCCGACGCCCGCCCCTCGGCGGTTCCCGTTTTATCTTGCGTTGCCTTGTTGATGCCTTTGGATACCAGTTGGTTCATTGCCATGCGGATCAGTGATTGCATATTCATTCGTCGCTCTCCTCGAACATATCGGCTTGATCGTCGTTGGTGTCTTCGTCCACGTCGCCTGTGCCGGGTGGTGGTCGGTTCTCTAGCAATCCAGCAGAGCGGAGCTCTTTCAGGCCCGGTAGGTCGCGCGCGTTTTCTAGCCCAAAGTGGTCTAGGAAACCCGCTGTCACCACAAATGTCACGGGGCGGCCTGGGGTCATGCGGCGGCGTCCGAGCCGCACCCATTCCAACTCGATCAACTGGTCGATGGTGCCGCGTGACACCGAAACACCCCGAATTTCTTCGATTTCGGCCCGTGTGGCGGGTTGATGGTAGGCGATGATGGCGAGCGTCTCGATGGCGGCACGGGACAGTTTGCGCACCTCGACCGTTTCTTTTTGCATCAAGTAGCCAAGGTCCGGCGCTGTGCGAAACGCATAGGCGTCTTCGATTTTGACCAGATGTACGCCGCGTCCTTCATAGCGTTTGCCGACATGCACCAACGCTTCGACCGGATTGCAGCCGTGCGGCATCCGGCCTGTCAGTTCCTTGATCGACACGGGGTCCGCTGTTGCAAACAGGATCGCCTCGACCATGCGGGTTTGTTCGGCCAATGGCGGCGCCTCGAACAGGCTTTCGTTTTGCACATCACTCATCGCGGGGTAGCCTTTTGCGGATTTGGATTGGCGCGAAAATCTCGCCTTGCCGGATTTCGATTTTGCCCTCTTTGGCCAGTTCCAGCGACGCGGCAAAGGTGGCCGCGGTGGACGACCGTGTGCGTACTGCGTCGGCGTCCCAGCCGTCGGGGAAATAGCTTTGCAGGTCGGTCCAGTCGCCCGCAAAGCCGATCATGCCGCGCATCCGTTCCAGTGCTTGCTCCATCGTCATGATGTGGGCGCGGTCCAGCACGAAGGGGCGAAAGTTGTCTTTGGTCCTGATCCGCGCGTAGCCCTGCATCAAATCTAAAAGCGTCGCGGTGTAGGTGACTTTGCGCACGCGCTGCACGTCTTCGGTGATTCCACGGGCAAAGAAATCACGGCCCAGCTGATCGCGGCCCATCAGTTTGGCTGCGACCTCGCGCATCGCGGCAAGCCGTTCAAGTTGATACGCCAGATGTGCGGCAAGTTCTTCGCCGGACGGGCCGTCTTCGGTTGGATCAGGCGGTAGCAGGAGGCGCGATTTAAGGAATGCGAGCCACGCCGCCATCACCAGATAATCCGCCGCCAGTTCAAGGCGCAGTTCTTTGGCCTTTTCCACAAACGCCAGATATTGTTTCGCCAGAGCAAGGATCGAGATTTGCCGCAGGTCCACCTTTTGCGTCCGCGATAGCATCAAGAGCAGGTCAAGCGGCCCTTCAAATGCGCCCACGTCAACGATCAGCGCCTCGGCGGCGACACGTTCGCTGACGCTCATCAGGTCAGGCTCAGAGGTATCCGAATTGGTCATAACTGCCTTCAGCCAAGTTGGGCTGCAAGGTCCGCTTTGAGGGCTGAAATGTCAATGTTTTCGGGCGCTTTTCGGAAGGTCAACGCCCGGTCTGCGCGGATCTGCGCCGCGTCGGTCATGGTGCCGGATGCGGCGGCCACGGCTGTCATATCGTCGGGTTTGCCGTTGCAATGCAAGGACATGTCGCAGCCAGCCGCGATCGATGCGCTGGCGCGTTCACCGATGGTGCCGGACAGGGCTTCCATCGACAAATCATCGGTCATCAGCAAGCCCTCAAAGCCGATGTCGCGGCGGATCGCATTGATGAGCGTCGGGTTTTGGGTGGCTGGCAGATCGCCCGCCTCGGGAAAGACCATATGCGCGGACATGCCAAGCGGCACGTCGTTGAGCGCACGGAACGGGGCAAAGTCCCAGTCGCGGGCCTCTGACAAGGTCGCGTTGGCAGTGGGCAGGTTCAAGTGGCTGTCCACGGTTGTGCGCCCATGCCCCGGCATGTGTTTCAGGATCGGCAGCACACCGCCCGCAAGATAGCCGTCAGCGACGGCACGCGCATTGGCAATCACCGTCGCAGGATCGCGGCCCATGCAGCGGTTTTGCAAGAATGGATGGGTCTCATTAGAGGCAATGTCGCAGGTCGGCCCGCAGTTGGCGTCAATGCCCACGTCACGCAGTTCTGCCGCGATCAGACGGGCACGCAGCCAGAAACTATGCGCGGCATCCTTTGCTTTATCGGCTTGATCCAATGGCGGCAGGTATTCGGCCCAGTGCGGCGCGCGCATCCGTTGAACGCGCCCGCCTTCTTGGTCAATCATAATTGCAGCGTCGCGGCCTACGGTCTCGCGCAGTTCAGCCGTGAGCAGACGTAGCTGCTCTGGCGTGTCCACGTTGCGGGCAAACAGGATAAAGCCCCACGGGTTCGCGTCCCGAAAGAACGCTTTTTCCCAATCGCTTAGCCGCAACCCCAAAGGTGCAAAAGTCGTCGCACCAATTGTCATTAACGTACAACGACCGGAATACAATCAGCGTTAGCGGCTTGCAGTGTGGCGCAGAACCGGCGGGCGTCTGCCGCTTCGGTAAAGCCGCTGGCCCGCAAGCGGTAGAAGGTGCTGCCGCCGCTGGATGCTTCTTGGATCACGCGGGATTTGTCGCCCATGTAATCGGCGAACAAAGACGCCATGCGGGTCCATTCGGCAGCGGCCGTGTCTGCGGATGGGAACGCGCCGAGCTGCACAAGGTTGGTGCCAACGGGCAACGCGCCGTCGGTGGCAACGGTTGCTTCAGCCAAGGCGGCTGCAACGGCTGTGCTTGTATCTGCGACTTGTGGCGCTGCCGCTGTGGGCGCTGCTGATGGTGTCGCGGATGCTTGTGTCACGCTGGCTGGGCGCACGGTTGGTCGCAGCGATGTTGACACACCCGGCACGCTTGGGGCGACCGCTGGTGCGGATGCAACGTCGACACCGTCCACGGACACTGTCGGCTCGATTGTGGCGCCGTCAGCAAGGGCTGTCATCGGTGTGGCAGTTCCCGCGATCTGGTCGGCAAGTGCGAGGATACCTTCGGTGGTTAGTCGCTCTGTCGCGTCTGTTGTCACGGATGTTTCAAGTGCGGTTGGAATTTGCGCCTCGGTCGGGGCCGCGTCCGCTGCTGGCATCACTTCGCCCGCTTCGGCTTGCGATTCCAGATGTAGGTTATCGTCGATCAATGGCTCAACGCTCAAATCTTCTTCGGCCAGACCAGCGGTTTGCGGTGCCAAGAGCAAGCTGTCGGACGGACCTGCCGCCTCGCCAATACCCGCCACGTCGTTCACAGACAGACCTTCGTGGGATGCAATATCACCGCCCGGCGTTTGTGGGGCCACGCGCATCGCACCGTCCATCGCACGGACAACCGGAATGCCGGACACGTCACGCATAATCAACTGATAGCCCCAGACGCTGACGCCCACGACTAATGCAAGTGACACTGCCGCCCCTGCATAGTTCATCAATGAACCGGATTGCACAAAGGATTGGGATTTATCCCGCTCGTCGTATATCGCCATGCCTGCCTCGCGCCAACTTAACCGGCCATCGCCGCCGGGTGCTGATCATCTAAAGTTTGCTCGGTCCTACAGCGGTGTAGTTGACTACATCTCTTCCGCAGGAGTGACCCCAAGAATACCCAAGCCAGCCACGATCACAACCGAAACGGCGCGAATCAGTGCAATTTTCGCCTGTGTTGTCGAAACGTCACCCTCTTGAACAAAGCGCAGAGACACATCGTCGTTGCCTTTGTTGTAGAGCGCGTGGAAATCGGAGGCCAATTCGTAGAGGTAAAACGCGATTTTATGCGGCTCGTGGCCTTTGGCAGCGATCTCAACCAGACGCGGCCATTCGGCCAGCTTTTTGGCGACGGTCAGTTCGGCGTCATTTGTGAGGCCGGACAGGTCAATGGTCGCCAACGTGTCTGGTGCAACATCGGTGAATGCCGCCGCCTTTGCCGTGGCGGAATTGATCCGCGCATAGGCGTAGTTCACGTAGAACACGGGGTTGTCTTTGGATTGTTCCAACACTTTGGCAAAATCAAAGTCCAGCGGCGCGTCGTTTTTGCGGGTTAGCATGTGGAACCGTGTGACGCTTGCGCCCACTTGATCGACCACATCACGCAGGGTCACGAATGTCCCTGCCCGTTTGGACATTTTGAACGGCTCGCCATTTTTGTAGAGTTTGACCAGCTGCGTCAGCTTGATATCCAGCGGCACTTTGTTGTCGGACAACGCAGACACAGCCGCCTTCATCCGTTTCACATAGCCGCCGTGATCCGCGCCAAACACGTTGATCAGCGCGTCAAAGCCACGGTTCACCTTGTCGTAGTGATACGCGATATCCGGTGCAAAGTAGGTCCACGCCCCGTCTGATTTCTGCACAGCACGGTCTTGGTCGTCGCCAAAGTCGGTGGATTTGAACAGCGTTTGCTCACGCGCTTCCCAATCGTCGGGCATTTTGCCCTTTGGTGGTTCCAGCGTGCCTTGGTAGATCAGACCTTTTTCCTTGAGTTCCGCAATCGCGGATTCGATCAAGCCTGTGCCATAGAGCGACTTTTCGGAAAAGAAGTTATCCATCTCGATGTTCAACGCCGCCAGATCGGACCGGATCAGGTCCATCATCTTTTCGGTAGAGAATTCGCGAATATCTTGCAGCCAGACGTCTTCGCCTTTGCCGATATAGGCGTCGCCGACTTTGTCTTTCAACGCCTGACCGACAGGGATCAGATAATCACCCGGATAGGTGCCGTCCTCGAACGCGACCTTTTGACCGTGCGCCTCTTGATACCGCAGGAATACAGACCGCGCGAGCACGTCAACTTGGCCGCCGCCGTCGTTGATGTAGTATTCTTTGGTGACGTCATAACCCGCATAGGCCAGCAACGTAGCCAGCGCATCGCCGAACACAGCGCCCCGCGTGTGACCGACGTGAAGCGGACCAGTGGGGTTGGCGGACACATATTCCACCATCATCTTTTTGCCTTGGCCGAGCGTGGATTTACCGTAATCCACATCCGTCAGCGCAGCCTTCACCACACCCTGCCAGACATCCGGCGTGAGCCGCATGTTCAAGAACCCCGGCCCTGCGACTTCGGCAGACGCAATCCGCGCATCAGCGGTCAGTTTGCCAGCCAGCGCGTCGGCAATCGCACGCGGGTTCATCTTGGCGGGTTTCGCCAGCACCATCGCGGCATTGGTCGCCATGTCACCATGTGCTGCATCTCGGGGCGGCTCGACCGCAACATTGTCAAAGGACAGACCGCCAGGCAGCGTGCCGTCAGCAACAAGAGCGTCAAGACTGTCAATCACAACAGCCCGAATATCAGCAAAGAGGTTCATAGCGTTTTCACATTTCTATCGGTGTAAGCCGTCCGTCTACCACTATTGGCGTGTAGGTCAATTGGTGGGATGGACGCAAAAGCTACGATCCAAGCAGGTTCGCCGTTTATGTCCCTGCTTCCGCTGGCGGCTGTGTGCTGCCATTGGCGGATGGCGGCCGCAGTGCGATCAGGCGTAGTCCCGCGCTGCTTTTGATGTCGGCGTTGTGCCGCACCAGTTTGATCGCTCCGCCTTCGGGCATCCAGCCGAGCAGGATCGATTCAGGGTGTTCGTCGCGCCATTGGGTAAACCCGAATTCGTCGGTCAGGCGCGTGATGCGGAAGGTCCAGCCTTCTATGACCAACGCTTCCAATTCACGGAAGGGCTTTTCCGGCCCAAAACGTTGCCCGCCCAAAGTCCGCGGCAATTGGTGCCGCGCGCTGTCCGCTTTTTCACGCATGATCTGAAACACGTTTTCGCGCCCGTATTCCGGCGAAAGATCGGTTGCGACAAGCGTGTTATAGGCGTCGTTATCCGTGGCCGCGACCAAGGTGGCGTAGTTGATGAATTCAAGCCGATTTTCAGCCGCCTCAGACAGGATATCGCCCGAGAACGTCGGGATGCCAGCGCTACGCGCACGGCGCAGGTGGCCAAAGTTCGGGTCAGTCATCAGCACGGGAATTTCCGCTTTTTGCAGCGCTTCGGCCATGCCTGTGGTGAACCGCGATCCACCAATCAGGATCACACCGGGGGTGCTTGCGCCCGTCAGGCCAAGAAACCGCGCGAACGGGGCCAAGGTAAAGCCGTGTAGCACAACAGTAAACGCCACCAGCACAAAGGCCAGCGGTCCGATCAGTGCCGCGTCTTCGATGCCCAACTCTTGCAAGCGTTCGCCGAACAGCCCTGCCACCGCGATCAAAACCACGCCGCGCGGGCCGGTAAAGGCCACTAGCGCTTGCTCTTTGAACGGCAACTTCGATCCGATCAGTGACACAAAAACGGTCAACGGACGTGCCACGAGAACCACCAGCAAGACAAAGCCCGCAGCCCGCAGGTCCAACTGCTTGAGCGCCGCAAAATCGAGGTTCGCGGCCAGCAGGATGAAGACACCAGACACCAACAAGATCGTCGCGTGTTCTTTGAAACGCAGCAATTCGGTGTAGCTAGGCAGGTTGGCATTCGCGATCACAACGCCCATGACGGTCACGGCAAGCAAGCCGCTTTCGTGCAGAACCGCGTCCGAAATGGCGAAAACGGCCAGTAGTAGCGTGAACAGCACGGGGACCTTCATGTATTCCGGCACCCACGCCCGCTTGAACGCGCGTGACAATCCGTAGCCACCGATCCAGCCAAGGATCGATGCCACGACGACGCCAATCGCGAGTTCCATTGTGGCCTCGGTCGGCGTCGTGCCTTCGGTATTCAGGACCAACACAACCGAAAACGCCAGCACAGCAGCCAATGCGCCGATCGGATCGTTCACGATGGCTTCCCATTGCAACAAGGCCGCAGGACGTCGCGACAAACGTGCCGTCCGCAACAACGGTGCGATCACGGTGGGGCCTGTGACGATCATGATACCGCCGAACACAGCCGAGCTTTCCCAGCCCAGCCCTGCCCCGTAATGCAGCGCCAAAACAGAGGTAAACCAGCCAAGCGGCGCACCGATAAACACCAGCCGCCGCACACCGACAGCCGCGTCACGCAGATGGTGAAAGTTCAGGGTCAGACCGCCTTCGAACAGGATAATCGCAACCGCAATCGAAATCATCGGACCTGTCAGAGGACCGATATCACGGGCCGGATCAAAGATGCCCAGCACAGGACCAATGATAATCCCCGCGACGAGCATCAAAACAATGGCAGGCATCCGCAATCGCCACGCGAGCCATTGGGACCCCACGCCAAGAACGCCGACAAGCGCAATTGCTTCGACGGGGCTTAGGCCCGATGCGGATTCGATAGCCATGATGGTCTCTCCTGTGGTCGGACGTACCTACCACGCGGAATTAGCTCGTAAAAGTACCGTCAATCATTACGCGGCGGTATGTGGACGACGTGACCACCGACGCAGACCAAAGAAACCGAGCAATGCAGACAACAACAAGGGTAGTCCCGCAGGCAGCGGCACGGGGGCAATGGGTGCCGCCAGACCGAATGAAAGGTTGTCTAAAGTATGCGTTTCAGCACGACCGCTTTGTGATCCGGTGCTGACAGTCAGCGATGCAAACGACAGATCGGACACAAAACCCCAGAACCCGTCGTAAGGCGCGTTGATCTCTTGCGATACGATCTCTCCGTTGCTGAGGGTAAATTGCAATCCGGTGCCAGTCCCACCCAGCGCCAGATCAAAATCCCCACCAAAAGCAGTTGTTGCGGTTGAAAAGCTATATGTCGTTGTATTAGCGCCAATTCCAAAAAGTCCAACTGATGGGCTGTCGCGAAAAACACCGCTGTTGGTGACAAACCCAGCATCGCTTGAAATCGACATATTCTGAAAACTGGCGTCGCTGAAGTCTTCAAAGTTCAGACTGCCGCCTGTGGCAATATCATACGCGGCACGGTCGGTGTAGATCGTGGTCGCGGCTGCTGCCGCGCCAGCGTCAATCGCCAGTGCGAGCAAAATGCCAGATGATATATGCGCTATTTTCACGGAACGACCCTCTTTGACTTCATCAAGAGATCCGCCTGCGACGCGCATTTAGACCTACTGTTGCCTTGATTTAGCCTAGGCCGCTGGTCGAATTCATGTCGCGAATGTGTCGTTTCTGGGGAAAATTAACCATTTATTAACTCTCCCCAGTTTTCCGTGCCGCGTTAGGTGCCTTTAAAAGCAGACGTACCACCCAGCAGTCGTCCGTGTTCTTGGATCGCAAAGCGGTCGGTCATGCCTGCGATATAATCCGCCACGATCCGCGCCAGCGCGATATGATCGGGGGCCGCATCCACGTCTTTGCGCCATTGTTTGGGCAGCTCATTCGGGTTTTCCATAAAGAACGGAAACAGATCGTTGACCATCGCTGTGACCTCGACACGCATCTCGACGACAGCCGGTGCGCGGTACATGCGGTCGAACAGAAATTGCCGGATGACTTTCAGGTCGGTCCAGATTTCCGGCGTGAATTGGATCATCATGCGGCCCGCGTGCCGGATGTCATGCACCGACGCCGGATCAAGCTCTGCCAGATTGCGCCGCGCCACCTTAATGACGTCTTCGACAAGAATGCCAAAGAACCGTCGCAGGGCTTCGTGCCGCCTGCGATAGTAGTTCAAACCCGGATATTTGTGGTCCACGCGCTTAAAACACTCGTCCAGGATCGGCAGTTCCGCCAGATCGTCAGTGCTAAATAATTCTGCACGAAGACCGTCGTGTAAGTCGTGGTTATTATACGCAATATCATCGGCCAGTGCCGCGACTTGGGCCTCGGCGCTGGCGTGAGTGTGCAGCTCTAGGTCTTGAATTTCATTGTAGGCCGCAAGCGCGTAAGGAATGTCGCCCGTGACAGGTCCGTTGTGTTTGGCGATGCCTTCCAGCGTCTCCCATGTCAGGTTCAAGCCATCCCATTCCGCGTAGTGCCGTTCCAGATCGGTGACGATCCGCAGCGCCTGTGCGTTGTGGTCAAAACCGCCGTAGGGGGCCATCAGCGCATCCAGCGCCTCTTCGCCCGTGTGCCCAAAAGGCGTGTGGCCCAGATCGTGGGCCAGCGCCACGGCCTCGGTTAGTTCAACATTCAAATCAAGTGCGGCCGCCACGGTCCGCCCGACTTGTGCCACTTCAATCGAATGGGTCAGACGGGTGCGGAAATAATCGCCCTCGTGTTCAATGAACACTTGGGTTTTATGTTTCAGCCGCCGAAAGGCGCTTGCGTGGATGATCCTGTCGCGGTCCCGCTGGAAAGGCGAGCGAAATTCGCTTTCTTCCTCAGGATAAAGCCGCCCGCGCGGATTTGCGGGGTCGGTTGCATAGGGGGCTGCCATTGGTGTCCCTGCCCTTTTATCTTCACAAAACCGCGTCTTGCCCAACGTGGCCTTGTTGTGTTTGCCTGACGCCTCTATATTACAAATGTAACAGAACCGTAAGGTGCCAAGATGCTGACCCTGCCCCCAAAAGTCACAGAACGCGCGTTTGAACGCCTCGCCGAGATTGGTGCCGCTGCCCAAGGTAAGGCCCTGCGCGTCGCGGTTGAAGGCGGCGGCTGTTCCGGTTTCCAGTACGAGATTGATCTGGACGAGCCTAAGGACGACGATCTGGTCCTTGAGGGCCATGGTGAAAAGGTGCTGATTGATAGCGTCTCGTTGCCGTTCCTGACCGAAGCTGTGATTACATTCTCCGAGGAATTGATCGGCGCGCGCTTTGTGATCGAAAATCCCAATGCTACGTCGTCCTGCGGCTGCGGCACGTCGTTCTCAATGTAGCATGAGCCACGCGCCCAAAGACATTTTGACACGCGGCCAAGAACGCGGATCGCATGGCCGTCAGCAGGATGAAGGCGTGTTGGTCATTCGCACCATTGCCATGCCTGCCGACACAAACCCCTCGGGTGATATATTTGGCGGCTGGTTGATGTCACAGATGGACCTTGCCGCTGGCAACATGGCGGGCCGTGTCTCGCAAGGGCGCTGTGCAACCGTGTCGGTTGAAGCGTTGCAATTTTTGCGGCCTGTGAAAGTTGGGGATGAAGTCACGCTCTACGCGACCCTGCGCAAAGTAGGCCGCACGTCGATGCGTATCCACGTCGACGCATGGGGCCGCCCGCGCTATTCCGACAAAGCCGCCAAAGTGACCGACGCGGACTTTGTTTTTGTGGCCTTGGATGAAGAGGGTAACGCCCGTCCGGTGTTTGATACCTAAACGAAGATTGGTGCGGGCCTCTGGTCCGGCAGACGTCGCCAAAAGCCAAATCCCTGCATATATCACCTGTTGGAATTGTGCGCCCAATCGCGGTAACCTCGTTTTGTTGTTTAATGAGTGCGGGAGTTATCAATGGCCTTAACGTTGAAAGCAATTTTGCTTGCGAGCGCGACCACCCTGATGGGCTGCGCTATCCCCAAAGACGGTTCTGTTGCCCGCCTAGCCGCAGCACTTTCGTTGTTTGATGAAGCAAATATTGTTCATAATTTCAGCAATATGGGGGCCGCGTTCAACACCGTCGCTCTGACAGCCACCAGCCCAGCCACGCCTTTTCCCGAAGGCAAACAACTGACGTTCTATTCCGATTTTGATGCGTGGCGCATTGCGCGGAACACAACGGCTATTGTTGTCCTCAAGGACGGACAGATCGTGTTTGAGGACTATTATCTGGGAACCTCGCGCGATGATAAGCGGGTCTCTTGGTCGACGGCAAAGTCCTATGTGTCCGCCCTCATCGGCATCGTGGTCGCACGTGCCGATATTCAAAGCATCGACGATCCCGTCACCCAATATGTGCCAGAGCTGATTGGCAGCGCCTATGACGGGACCACGATTAAGAACGTGTTGCAGATGTCGTCCGGCGTGGCTTTTGACGAAAACTACATGTCTTTTTGGAGCGATATCAATAGGATGGGTCGCGTTCTTGCCACTGGTGGCTCGATGGATGCTTTTGCGGCGGGAATAAAGAGGCGCTACACCGACCCCGGCCAAGAGATGCGTTATGTCTCGATCGACACGCATGTGCTGGCGATGGTGCTGCGCAACGCCACGGGGCAAAGCTTGGCTGATCTTTTGTCGGAACATATCTTGCAGCCCTTGGGCGTCGCGCCCGGTGGCTATTATGTGGCGGACGGTTTTGACGTGGCCTTTGCGCTTGGCGGTCTCAACCTGACCACACGCGATTACGCCCGATTTGGCGAATTGATGCGGCTGGAAGGACAGTTCCAAGGCACCCGCATTGTGCCCGCCGATTGGGTCGCCGAAAGCACCGTGCCAACCGCAAACACAGAGCAAGGCGATCTGCAATATGGCTACCAATGGTGGATTCCACCGGATGCGCCAGAGGGCGAGTTCTTTGCGCTTGGGATTTATGGCCAGTTTATTTACGTTGATCGGCCGAACGGCGTTGTAGTTGCGATCAATGCCGCAGACCGAAATTTCCTGATGCCCGGTGTGCTGGACGAAAATATTAGGTCCTTGCGCGCCATTTCTGAGAAAACGCGACGATAGCGCTCTTGGGCAGTATCGCAGCACAGGTTTATCCCCCGCACCAGTGGTCAAACCTTTTCAATGTGATAGATCACGGATCAAGCAATCGGGGGCCAAACCATGAAAATCGCGACATTCAACATCAACGGCGTCAAAGCGCGGATCAATGCGCTGACCGATTGGCTGACCGAAAGCGCGCCTGACGTGGCGCTGCTGCAAGAGATCAAATCCGTTGACGAAGGCTTCCCGCGCGAGATGATCGAAGACCTTGGCTACACGGTCGAGACCCACGGTCAAAAGGGCTTTAACGGCGTCGCGATCCTGTCGAAACTGCCGCTAGAGGACATCACACGCGGATTGCCCGGTGATGATGACGACGAACAGGCCCGCTGGATCGAAGCAACCGTGATTGGCGACACCGACGCCGTGCGTGTGTGTGGGTTGTACCTGCCCAATGGCAACCCTGCCCCCGGTCCGAAATACGATTATAAACTCGCGTGGATGGAACGGCTTCACGCCCGCGCCGAGGCGTTACTCGCTGACGAAATGCCCGCGCTGATGGCCGGTGATTACAACATCATCCCCCAGCCCGAAGACGCCAAACGCCCCGAAGCATGGACCGACGACGCGCTATTCCGCCCCGAAAGCCGCGCCGCATTCCGCAAAATCCTGAACCTTGGCTTTACCGAAGCGTTTCGCGCCCGCACATTCGGCCCCGGTCACTATTCGTTCTGGGATTATCAAGCGGGGGCATGGAACAAAGACGACGGCATCCGCATCGACCACTTCTTGTTGTCCCCACAATGCGCAGACATGTTGCAAGAATGCTGGATCGAAAAAGAAGTCCGTGGCCGCGAAAAACCATCGGATCACGTGCCAGTCTGGGTTGATCTCAAGGCCTAAACCGGCGTGAAGTGATGCAACTTTGGCGCGTCATAATCATAGAGCCAGCCAAGTCGTTTCAAAAACGCATTTGGGGCCACGCGCCCTAAAACACCCAGCCCCGCATGGGCCACACGGCGCGGGATACCGTCCAGATGATAGTTCCGCGCATTGGCATTGGCAGCGTTGATCGCATCTGTGACACGCGGCTGGCGGTGGGCTTGGTAGCCTTTCAACGCCCGCTCTAAGGACGCATCGTGCTGACAACAGGCGGCCAAGGTTATCGCGTCCTCAATCGCCAAATTCGCACCCTGCGCCAAGAATGGCAGCGTCGGGTGCGCAGCATCACCAATCAACGCGACCGCGCCGTCTTGTTGCCAACGCCCTGCAACCGGATGCCGGAACAGGCCCCACAGGCACACGTCTGTCACATCGGCCAAAAGCGCGCGCAAGTCAGGAGCCATATCGGCAAAAACAGCTTGCAGGTTTGCGGGATCGTCGGCGTGCTGCCAACCTTCGTCGGCCCAGTCGGTCCGTTCTTGCACGGCCACGACATTCAACATTCCATCACGTAACGGATAGGTCACGACATGGCGATCCGGTGCCATCCAGATCTGGGCTCTCGCCTCGGCATCTTCGCGTTTGACCAAAGCCCGCCAAGCAACTTGGCCCGTGAAAAACGGACGACCCGGACCATTGAGCAGCGCACGCATCTGCGAATGCAAACCGTCCGCGCCAATCGTCAGGGTTGGGGCGACCATCGCACCATCAACCATGAACCGACCGTCAGAGGTAATACTAGCAATGCGGGTATTTAACAGGATCGTCACGCCAGCAGCGCGGCAGGCGGCCTCAAGAACGCCCAGCAAATCTGCACGGTGATAAAAACGGTAAGTAGGCGACTGCGTGCTCAGATCAAACCGCGCAATCTGGCGGCCCGTCACAGCATCCATCGGACAAGCGGCATCCGCCGTGATCCCGACACGCGCCAAGGCATCGTCCAGACCTAGCGCATTCAAAACACGCGCACCATTTGGGGTAATTTGCAGACCTGCGCCGACTTCAGTCAGCGCAGCTGCTTGTTCGTAAACTGTCACGTCAGCGCCCGTTTGCGCAAACGCCAAAGCGGTGGTTAGACCGCCGATCCCTGCCCCAATAATGGCAACCCGGCGGCCAACATTCGCTTGCATCTTATCGTCGCCCGATCAATCGTCCCGATGTACTTTTTCGCGACGCTCGTGACGCTCTTGCGCCTCAAGGCTCATGGTCGCGATAGGACGTGCGTCCAGACGTTTCAGACTGATCGGATCGCCCGTAATTGAGCAGTACCCGAATTCGTCTTCTTCGATCCGGCGCAAAGCCGCATCAATCTTGGACACCAATTTGCGTTCGCGATCCCGTGTGCGCAATTCCAGCGCACGGTCGGTTTCTTCGGACGCACGATCTGCAACATCTGGGATGTTGCGGGTCTGGTCTTTCATGCTTGCAACGGTATCTGAACTGTTCTCAACGATGTCAGATTTCCAAGCCAGCAACTTCCGGCGGAAGTATTCGGTTTGGCGTTCATTCATGAATGGTTCGTCTTCGGCTGGACGATAATCGTCAGGCAAGAAAACTTCAGCTTTCATGTCTATTTCCCTCACTTGGTCCGAGGACGTTCTCGTTAAATTATCAGACATTCGCGGACCCTCACTAAACTGGTGGACGTTTACGCCTTCCCCTAGGGGTTGTCACCCCCCTTTCCCTCATATTCCACTAGGGGTTGTGTGCTGCTTTTCCCTGTGATTGCGAGGTGTTGAAGCTACAGCGATTGTTGCTAATGTACGCGTTCAAACCAAGGGAAAGATTGATGCAATTTACTGGCACCGACGACTATATCGCCACGGACGACCTGAAGATGGCAGTGAATGCGGCCGTGACGTTAGAGCGCCCATTACTCGTTAAAGGCGAGCCAGGCACCGGCAAGACCGAATTGGCCCGTCAGGTCAGCACCGCCTTGGGCATGCCGATGATCGAATGGCACGTAAAGTCCACCACGAAGGCGCAGCAAGGATTGTACGAATACGACGCGGTCAGCCGCTTGCGTGACAGTCAACTTGGGGATGAAAAGGTCAACGACGTGTCCAACTACATCCGCAAGGGTAAGTTGTGGCAGGCCTTCACGGCGGACCAGCGGTCCGTGCTGCTGATCGACGAGATTGACAAGGCCGATATCGAGTTCCCGAACGATCTGCTGCAAGAGCTCGATAAGATGGAATTCCACGTCTACGAGACCGGCGAAACCGTCAAAGCGGTGAACCGTCCCGTCGTCATCATCACGTCGAACAACGAGAAAGAATTGCCCGACGCTTTCCTGCGCCGTTGCTTTTTCCACTACATCCGTTTTCCGGATATCGAGACGCTGCGCAAAATCGTCGAAGTCCACCATCCGGGCATCAAAGACGCGCTTTTGACCGCAGCCCTGACACAGTTCTACGAGATCCGAGACACGCAAGGGTTGAAAAAGAAACCGTCCACCTCAGAGGTCATCGACTGGTTGAAACTGTTGCTCGCCGAAGACCTGTCGCCCGCCGATTTGAAACGCGACGGAACCAATGCGCTGCCGAAACTGCACGGTGCCTTGCTCAAGAATGAACAGGACGTTCACTTGTTCGAGAGGCTCGCATTTATGGCCCGTGGTCAGCGGTAAGCCGCCAAACACCTACATATAGCGGGTCATTCGCCCGCTCACACAAGCTACCTGAGCCTTATGTGCAACGCGCCCTCATGAATATTGGGGGCGCGGCTTTATTTGGGTGCGTCGCTGCACTGGTTATCATTTAATTAACCTGCCCCCACCAAGATGATCACGCAACCTATGCGGTCACATAAAAAGAGGGGTCGCAATTTTGTGGCAGCAAAATTGACGCACTTGAGGAGAGACGACGTGACCAAGGCAAAAATGCCGGTCAGCATTCGCCCGAACTGCGCTGGGGACTTTGCCGCGCAGCACGGGCTATGGGCCGCCTATCTGGATTTCTACGGCACTGCTTTGCCGCGAGACATCTTTAAGTTGAACCTTCACCGCCTTTGGGGCGATGATCCGGCTGACTTTCTCAGACGGGTTTACGCGCAGGTCAACAATCCTCCGACCCGTTGCACACACCAGTGGCCCGCCGCATGAGCAGGATCGCCATTCTCGCACTTGCCGCTCTCGCCGCTTGCTCACCCGCCCCACAAAACGTCGCTGCCACCCGTGCTGCACCACTTACGTCCATTCTTCCGGCTGTGAAAACATTCGCAGCGGTGCCCGTCCGCACCGTGTCACGCTCCAACACCGAAATCGCGCAAGACATTCTCGACCTGTCTTTCCGTATGGAAAGCGGCGTGCCGATCCCGTTCCTGACCCGCTTTGACGGCCCGATTAACGTCAGCGTCCAAGGCGACCTGTCGGACACGCTGGTCACAGACCTTGACCAGTTGCTCAGCAGATTGCGCCGCGAAGCGAATATCAACATTGATCTGACGAACAGCACCACGCCGCAAATCATCGTCGAAGCCGTGCCGCGCCGCATCTTGAATGCCGCCGTACCGCGTGCCGCCTGCTTTACCGTGCCGCGTGTCTCAAGCTGGGCAGAATTCCTGCGCATGCGCCGGAGTGAAACCGTCGATTGGACGAAACTGACCAAACGTGATCGCGCGATCATGTTTGTGCCGTCCGATGTGGCACCGCAAGAAATCCGCGACTGCTTGCACGAAGAACTGGCGCAGGCGCTTGGGCCTTTGAACGACCTTTACCGCCTGCCCGATTCCGTGTTCAACGACGACAACATCCACAACGTGTTAACCAGCTTTGATATGTTGGTGCTTAAGGCGTATTATTCGCCCGAACTGGCCAACGGCATGACCCGCAGCCAAGTCGCCGAAAAACTGCCAAGCTTGTTGTCACGCCTGAACCCGTCGGGCAATCGGGTCGCAAACGCACCCGAAAACGATACCAACCGCGACTGGATTGATGCGGTGCAAACGGCGCTGTCCGGCTCTGCCACCCCGTCACGCCGCCGCGCCGCTGCCCGACAGGCAATCCAGATCGGCAACGCATTTGGCTGGGGCGGCACCCGCGAGGCATTTGCCTATTACGCGCATGGCCGCCTGCAAGTCGGCAACGATCAGCGCCGTGCCTTGGCCGACTTTGACGCCGCCGACCGCATCTACCGCGCCAACCCCGCCACGCAAATTCACGCAGCCCACATCGCGGTACAACGTGCGGCATTTGCACTCACCGCAGGTGACGCGGATGGGGTGATTGCACTGGCAAACGGGGCAATTCCACTCGCGCGTGACCACCAGAACGCAGCTTTGCTCGCCACACTGATGATGTTCAAGGCCGAGGCCCTGTCGCTGCAAGGGAACGACGCCGAAGCCGAAGCGGTGCGGCTGGACAGTCTGGGTTGGGCGCGATACGGCTTTGGTGAAGATAGATTTGTGCAAGCCCGTCTGAACGAGATCAGGGCCCTGCGCCCGTTCTAAAGGACACATCCTACGATGATTTACCCCCTTTCCGGCCTTGTGATTGGTGCAATACTTGGTGCGTTCAGCGCAAAACGGCGCGGCGGCAAGACGCTTGATCTACTGCAATGGGGCGGCGTTCTGGCGATCATGGGCGCGATCTTGGGCATGTTCGCACTTGTGATGATCGAACGCGCCAGCATTTAATCATGTTCCTGCCGTTCTTTGAAAACCTGCGGGCAGCACGCGTGCCCGTAACCTTACGCGAATTTCTGGCGTTCCTCGAAGGCATGCAAGCGGGTCTCGCGACTTACGATGTGGATGCGTTCTACTTTCTCGCGCGCACGATCATGGTCAAAGACGAACGGCACCTCGACCGCTTTGATCAGGCGTTTGGGGCGACATTCGCGGGCTTGGAAAACATCACCACGGATCAGGTTCTCGACGCCGTGGACCTGCCCGCCGACTGGCTGGAAAAGCTGGCAGAAAAGCACCTGAGCCCCGAAGAAAAAGCCGAAATCGAAGCCTTGGGCGGTTTCGACAAGCTGATGGAAACCCTGAAAAAACGGCTCGAAGAACAAAAGGGGCGGCATCAGGGCGGATCAAAATGGGTCGGCACCGCTGGCACCTCGCCTTATGGCGCATACGGCTACAACCCCGAAGGCATCCGCATCGGCCAAGACAAATCGCGCCACCAACGCGCGGTCAAAGTCTGGGATAAACGGGAATTCCGCAACCTCGACGACTCTGTCGAATTGCAAACCCGCAACATCAAAGTCGCCTTAAAACGCCTGCGATCTTGGGCGCGTGACGGGGCTGCAGAAGAGCTGGACCTGAACGGCACGATCCGCGCCACCGCCGAAAACGGCTACATCGACGTCAAAACGCGGCCCGAACGGCGCAATGCGGTCAAAGTCCTGCTATTCCTCGATATCGGTGGGTCCATGGATCCGCATATCAAAATGGTCGAAGAATTGTTTTCAGCCGCGAAATCCGAATTCAAACATCTGCAACATTTCTACTTCCACAACTGCATCTACGAGGGCGTGTGGCGCGACAACACCCGCCGCTGGAATGACCAGACCGACACCCACGAGATCATGCGTACCTATGGCTCCGACTACAAATGCATCATCGTCGGTGACGCCAGCATGTCGCCCTATGAAATCGCCTATCCGGGTGGTGCCAACGAACACTACAACCCCGAATCCGGTGAAGTCTGGCTGACCCGCATCCGCGACCAATGGCCCAATCACGTCTGGATCAACCCACTGACCCAAGCGTATTGGCCCCACACTCAATCCATCCACATGATCCAGCAGATTTTCGGCGCCGACCGCATGGTCCCCATGACGATCGCAGGGCTGACACGCGGCATGAAAGCCCTCGGTTAACCACGCCGCCCGCCTTCATTTCGCCAAAACAACTCATTCCACGGCTTGCCCAAACCACCACCGCGCCCCATATAAACACTATGTTGCGCCTCACCCCGATCCTGCTTGCTGTTCTCTACGGCTTTGCCATGTACCGTTTTTCGGTCTGGCGGACGCAGCGCGAACTTGACCAGAAATCCACGCCCCTGACCGATCCTTTGATCCGCCAGCTTTGCGACCAAATGGCCGCAGCGCTTGAGATCAAACAGATCAAGGTGAACGTCTACGAAATTGATCCCGTGAACGGACTTGCCGCACCTGATGGACGCATCTTCATCACGCGGGGATTTCTCAATAAATACAAGGCCGGACAAGTGTCCGCCGATGAAATGGCCAGCGTGATTGCCCACGAATTGGGCCACGTCGCCTTGGGCCATGCCCGCCGCCGGATGATCGACTTTTCCGGCCAGAACGCCGCCCGCACCGCGATTGCGATGATCTTGGGGCGGTTCTTGCCGTTCGGAATTGGCACATGGGTCGCGGGTCACGCGATGCGCTTGCTCGCCGCTGGTCTGTCGCGCAAGGACGAATTCGAGGCCGACGCCTATGCCTCGGCCCTGCTCGTCAAATCGGGTATCGGCACAGCACCACAGATCTCGCTGTTCCATAAACTAGAGACGCTGACAGGGGCGCGTGGCGCGAAAATGCCCGCGTGGATCATGAGCCACCCAAAGACCGAACAACGTATCGCCGCGATCGAGAACAACGCGGCAAAGTGGGACGGTTAAGCGGTTAAGGCTTTACCAAACCGTGGCAACCGCGCCTTTTTCATCAGCGCCCGCATCTGCCAATCGTCACCGGATAGCCGCCGTGCCTCTGCCAGCACCGCATCACCAACAGCCCGCACTGCGTCGGGTGATTGGTGGAACAGATCAACCAGATAGACGTCAGGGCTGAGCCGATCCAGATCGTTCTCACCCAGCACATCTTTGGGGAAATCTTTGATATTCACCGTCATAATCGCGTCGCAAGACCCGACCACGGCTGCCGTGAGCACATGAATATCGTCTTTATCCGGCAGCCAGAACTGACGTAGTTTTTCTTCTGGATAGGCCACTACCGCTTTGGGAAACCGCGCCGACACGCTTGCGATTTCGCCGCGTGCCAATGTCTCGCCTTGCGGTCCGATCTTGCGTGCTGCCCGCGCCCATTCCTCTAGAATACGCGCGGACCAGCGGACTTCTAACAGGCCCGCCTCCGCACAGCCAAGCACGACTTCGCGCATGACTGTGGGATAGAGAACGCAGGTGTCGATTAAGACCCTCACAGGCGGAAGAACACCGATTTCAAATAACCGGTTTCAGCCAAATGCGGCATCAACGGGTGATCCGGTCCGGCAAAGCCTGTGTAAATAATCTGCCCACGACGTCCCGCACGGCCAATGCCACGCGACGACGCATTGCGGAATTTGGTCAGATCAGCGGCGTGTGAACATGAACACAGCCCCAGATAACCGCCATCTGCGACCAAAGGTGCCGCCAAACGCGCAACCCTCTCATAAGCCCGCAATCCGGCTTCTGCTGTCTTTTTCGACGGCGCAAAAGCGGGTGGATCGCAGATCACAACGTCAAACACTTCGCCTTCTTCGGCCAGTTTCGTCAGCGTATCAAAAGCATCGCCTTTGCGCACAGCGAACTTGTCGCTGACGCCCATCGCCGCTGCACCCTGCTCGGCCAGATCAAGCGCTGGCTGTGATCCGTCCACAGCCAAAACCGATCCCGCACCAGCAGCCAGTGCCGCGAGGCCAAAGCCGCCAACATGCGAAAACACATCCAAAACCCGCGCACCCTTAGACAAAGACGCCGCAAAGGCATGGTTCGGGCGTTGGTCAAAGAACAGACCCGTCTTCTGGCCGCCGATCACGTCAGCCATATAAGTGGTCCCGTTCATCTGAACAGGGATCGCAGATGTCGGAGCAGTGCCCACCATCACGTCAGTACGTTCGTCCAGACCTTCCAAAGTTCGCGCACGGCCTGTGCCGTTCATCACAACGGTTGAGACGCCAGTCACCTCGATCAAAGCTGCCACAAGTGCCTCGATATTCACGTCCGCATAGGCCGCGTTTGGTTGCACCACAGCCGTGTCGCCAAAGCGGTCAATCACAACGCCGGGCAAGCCATCGGCCTCTGCATGCACAAGGCGGTAAAACGGCTGGTCAAACATCCGGTCACGGTGCGCCAATGCACGGGTAATTTTGGCCGCAAACCACGCCTGATCAATCACCGCATCCTCATCGCGGTCCAGCATCCGGCAGATGATTTTCGACTGCGGGTTGACCGCAACCATGCCCAAGGGCCGCCGATCTGCGTCTTCAAGCAGCGCGATTGTGCCCGCCTTGATGCCTTTGGTGCGGCGGTCCATGACCACCTCGTTTGCGTAAACCCATGGAAAACCATGCCGAATAGCGCGTGCATCGCCCTTAGGGTTCAGCCGCACGGTGGGGAATGTTGTATCTGTCATGCCTGCGTCCTACAGTGAAACAGGATGCCTTGGGAAGACCCTCGCTGTGTTGCCGTAAAGATCACGGTTGTTAGCGCTAACAAATTCTGTTACCTTTAGGGCAATTCCACAGCAGAGGTGCGCCATGTCCCTGAACCCAACAATCGCAGCCGTCACAGACCGTATTCGCAAACGGTCCGAGACAACACGCGGCGCTTATCTAGATCTGATGGCCAAGGCCGCATCTGACGGGCCGCGCCGTGGGCATATCTCGTGTTCCGGTCAGGCGCATGCCTTCGCGGCGATGGGCGAACAAAAGGATGATCTAGCCGCAGGACGTGCGCCCAACATCGGGATCATCACCGCCTACAACGACATGTTGTCCGCGCACCAACCGTTTGAAACCTATCCGCAGCTGATCAAATCAGCCGCCCGCGCTGTTGGCGCCACAGCCCAAGTCGCAGGCGGCGTGCCTGCCATGTGCGACGGCGTGACCCAAGGCGAAACGGGGATGGAGCTATCGCTGTTCTCACGCGATGTGATCGCCCTCGCGGCGGGTGTCGGCCTGTCGCATAACGTCTTTGACGCGACGGTCTACCTTGGCGTTTGCGACAAAATCATCCCCGGCCTGGTGATCGCAGCGGCGACATTCGGCTATATCCCGTCTGTGTTCCTGCCAGCGGGTCCAATGGTCAGCGGTTTGCCCAACGACCAAAAAGCCAAGGTACGCCAGCAATTTGCAACAGGCGACGCCACCCGCGAAGACCTGATGGCCGCCGAAATGGCATCCTACCACGGACCCGGAACATGTACGTTCTACGGCACCGCCAACACCAACCAGATGTTGATGGAATTCATGGGGCTGCACCTGCCCGGCGCGTCCTTTGTGAACCCGAACACACCATTGCGCGACGCGTTGACGGTAGCTGGCACCGAACGGGCCGCCGCAATCACCAGCCTTGGCAATGACTTCCGCCCTGTCTGCGATATCCTCGACGAGAAAACATTCGTAAATGGTCTCGTCGGGCTGATGGCCACGGGCGGCTCGACCAACCTCGTATTGCACTTGCCAGCCATGGCGCGCGCGGCGGGGATTATCCTCGATCTCGAAGACTTTGACGACATCTCAAAGGTCATCCCACTGATGGCCAAAGTCTACCCAAACGGCCTCGCCGACGTGAACCACTTCCACGCAGCGGGCGGCTTGCAATATATGATCAGCAACCTGCTCGACGCGGGCCTGCTGCACGACGACGTGAAAACCGTGGCGGGCGACGGGCTGTCGCATTACCGCAACGAGGCCGCACTGACCGACGGGCGCATCACCTACCGCGCGGGCGCGACCACCACGTTGAACGAGAAAATCCTGCGCCCGCCGAGCGATCCATTTGCGGCAACAGGCGGACTTGTGCAGCTCAACGGCAACCTCGGACGCGGCGTGATGAAAGCATCAGCGGTTGCACCAGAGCGGCACATCGTCGAGGCCCCTGCCCGCGTGTTCCACACCCAAGACGCCGTGAAAGCCGCGTTCAAAGCGGGCGAATTGGCGCAAGACACGATCATCGTTGTGCGCTTCCAAGGACCGCGCTCGAACGGCATGCCCGAACTGCACGGCCTGACGCCAACCCTGTCGATCATGCAGGATCGCGGGCTCAAGGTGGCGCTCGTCACCGATGGCCGCATGTCCGGCGCATCGGGCAAAGTGCCATCCGCAATCCACGTCAGCCCCGAAGCCGCCGACGGCGGCCCGCTTGCCAAAATCCAAGACGGCGACATCATCCGTCTGGACGCCACAAAAGGCACCATCGACGTTGTGGGCGTTGATCTGGACACACGCGACCTCGCGGTTGCGGACCTCAGCGGCAACGGCAACGGCGTGGGCCGCGAGTTGTTCGAAGTCTTTCGCCAGAACGTTGGTCGTGCCTCTGAAGGCGCAGGCGTTGTGGTTTAACTTTTTGCCTCCGGCGGGGAATTAGAAGAAGTCAAAGAAACGGGCCCCCGCCCCTTCATTTCGCCCTTAACACCTCCCGCCGGAGGCTCCGCCCTTCACATCAATACCCATACGAAAGAGATGAATATGACACCGCAAGACGCATCCCAAGCCGCAGCCGACATCTGTGCCCTCGCCCCTGTTGTGCCTGTTTTGGTCGTTGACGACGCAAGCATCGCCGAAGAGTTGGCCAAAGCATTGGTCGCAGGCGGCCTACCTGCCCTCGAAGTCACATTGCGCACACCAGCCGCCTTGGACGTGATCCGCGAAATGGCAAAGGTTGCAGGCGGCGTTGTTGGCGCTGGCACATTGCTGACACCAAAAGACGTGGAAAACGCCAAAGCGGCGGGTGCGACATTCGGCGTGTCCCCCGGTGCCACGGACAAATTGCTCGACGCCTGCGAAGCCAACGATCTGCCATTGCTGCCCGGCATTGCGACGTCATCCGAGGCAATGCGCCTGCTAGAGCGCGGCTATTGGGTGCAAAAGTTTTTCCCAGCTGAAGCCAACGGCGGCGCTGCCGCCCTTAAGGGCATCGGCGGTCCAATCCCGCAGGTCAAATTCTGCCCGACGGGCGGTGTCTCGTTGAAAAACGCACCGGATTACCTGAGCCTGTCGAACACGCTTTGCGTCGGCGGTAGCTGGGTTGCACCGAAGAACCTGATCGACGCGCGTGACTGGGCTGGCATCACCGCCATCGCAGCCGAGGCCGCGAAACTGTCACGCTCATAAACTAACGATCTAATCTAGCCGCACGTCCGCCCCGTCTTTTGGCGGGGCTGGCGTCACTCAGGGCCGCCGTAAGCGTCTGCGTCATTGGATGGTCCAGCTTGCCCGGCCCATATTGCGTCAGCAACGTTTCAATCGCAGGCGTGTGATCGTCGCTGGCATGGCTCAGCGCCCAATCCAGAAAAATCGACCGACATTCATAGGACGTGATGCCCTCAATTGCATAGGCTTCGCGGATCAGCCCTTTTGGGTCCAGCGGGTCTCTGTCAGCCATTGTTGTCATCTCCTGCCAAAAGCGCGGTGATTGCCGCATCTGCGCGTTTTGCGGTTTCATTCATATGCGCGAATAACGCATCCATACTATCAGTTTTCGTCTCGCGCATCAAAATAGCACAGCCACCCGTGCCGATTAACTGCGGATCCAACACCCCGTTGGTCAGCAACCGCGCAGCCCCCTGTACCGCTGAGAATAGCCGATACGCCGCTAGAATTGCATCCGCCTGAGCGGCATCCATCCAGCCATCCGCGACACCCGCCGCGATTTGATCCTCGGTCGCGATCACCGCAACACCTGCCAACAAGGCCGCCGCTTGCGCCAGCAATTCACAGTCCTGCAAGCGCCCCGCCCCGTTTTTCGCGTCCCACCCAGCCCCGTCGCCACGTGCATCCGCGATCCGGCGGCGCATATCGCGCAGGTCGGTCATCACAACGGTACGGTCATTCTTGGTGCCCACAATCTGGGTGCGAAACGCTTCGATTTCCGCTGCCAACGCGGCATTCCCCACAATCGGCTGCGCCCGCGTCAGCGCCAGATGTTCCCACGTCCACGCCTCGTTCAACTGGTAATTCCTGAACGATTCCAAGGCAGTTGCCACTGGCCCTTGTCGTCCAGATGGTCGCAGCCGCATGTCGACTTCGTACAACCGCCCTTCAGACATCGGTGCGGACAATGCCGTGACCAGAGCCTGCGTCAGTCGCGCAAAATAGGGCCGCACAGCCAGTGGCCGCTTGCCATCCGACGCATCCGCATCGCCCGCGTCATAAATCACGATCAGGTCCAAATCAGACGTCGCGGTCAAACGGTGCGCGCCCAGCGATCCCATGCCCACGACCACAGCACCGCGCCCCGGTGCCGGTCCATGTTTGCGGGCAAATTCGCCCTCGACCACAGGCATCACGGCCGCGATTGAAGCCGCCGCTAGGTCCGCATATTGCGCGCCTGCCCGCACCGTATCGATCAATCCGCGCAACAAATGCACCCCGATCCGAAAGTGCCATTCCTTGGCCCACCGCCGCAACGCAATCAGCTGCGCCTCGTAATCCGGCGCGGTTTTTAACACGTCTGCCGCCTCGGCTTGCAACCCTTCAGCGCCCGGCCAAGCGTCAAAGAACGCTCCACCGACCACAGCATCAAACACGCCAGAGTTGCGCGACAGATGCTGCGCCAATGCGGGTGCCGTCGCTGCAATATCCACGATCAACTGCGTCAACTGCGGATTTGCCTCGAACAACGAAAACAACTGAACCCCCGCAGGCAGCCCAGCCAGAAACCCGTCAAACTGCGCCAAGGCTTCTTCAGGTTTTGCCGATGCCGCCAATCTGCGCATAATATCAGGGCGTAAGCGTTCAAAAATCGTACTACCGCGCACGGATCGTAATGCGGGATAGGTCGGCCAACGGTCTGTGGTCTCTTGACCCCAGCTTTCATCGTCGCCTTCAATTGCGTCTTCGGGTGCGAAAAAGCTTTCGGTGTAATCATGCACCGCATTCAACCTTTGCGTGATCTCGTCGCGCAACTCGTCCACGTCGCGTCCCATCAATGCCGCCAACCGCGCAAAGCCTTCGGCGTTGGGTGGCAACGTATGCGTCTGCGCATCGTTAATCATTTGCAACCGATGCTCGATCTCGCGGTGAAACCGATAATGATCCGCCAGCATGTCCGCATCCGCACCCGTAATCCACTCTGCCGCCGCCAACCGACGCAATCCTTCGACCGTTTCGCGGGTCCGCAGCGATGCATCACGTCCGCCCGAAATCAACTGGCGCGTTTGGGTGAAAAATTCGATCTCGCGAATGCCCCCGCGCCCCAATTTCATATTATGGCCTTCCAGCACCAGTGGACCGCCTAAACCTTTGTGATCCTTGATCAATAACCGCATGTCATGGGCATCTTGGATCGCCGCAAAATCCAGATGTTTGCGCCACACAAACGGTTTCAGCGTTTTCAAAAACGCAGCCCCCGCCGCTATATCGCCACCGCACGGATTGGCCTTGATATAAGCCGCGCGTTCCCACGTCCGCCCCACGCTCTCGTAATAGCGTTCTGCCGTTTCCATCGAAATGCACACGGGCGTCGACGACGCATCAGGCCGCAGCCGCAAATCGGTCCGGAAAACGTAGCCGCCCTTGGTCACATCCTGCATGATCGCGGTCATTTTGCGGGTCACGCGGATGAACGACGCGCGGGCATCGTGGTAATCATCGGGGTCGAAACGGGTCTCGTCGAACAGGCAGATCAAATCGATATCCGACGAATAATTCAACTCGCCCGCGCCCATTTTCCCCATCGCTAGCGCCGTCATGCCCGCGCCGGTATCCGCGTCGGCCTCGGTCATGCCTGGTAATTTGCCGCGCGCGATCTCTTGGCGCACTAATTCTGTGATACATTGATGCACGGCGGCATATGAAAAATCGGTGATCGTGCCCGTCACCGTTTCCAACGGCCATGCGCCCGACAAATCCGCCAGCGCCGTGATTAACGCGATCCGGCGTTTCGCCTGCCGTAGTCCATCGGCCAATGCGGCGGCGTCCATGCCGCGCACATCCGCGAGAACGCCAGCAACGGCGGCTTCGGGATCGGCCATCGCAGCGACAACCCAGTCCACTTCACGGTGAATCAGATCGGCCAAATACGGGCTAGACCCCGCCGTGCCTGCGATCAAATCGGCCAATTCCTGCGGCACATCGTCAACAACCGCAAGCGCATCCGCGCCGCGCTCTGCGTTAAAAGGATGCGGACAGCGGGTCATCCGGGCGGCGATGCTCATGGTTGGTCTCTTGTCATTAGGGTAAACCGACGTTGAACGTCCAAGCTAGGCAAGGACGCCACGCGGGGCAAGAGGCCCTATCGTGGCGTTCAACCTAGCAGGCTTGTTCAGGCAAAAATGCTGCATAATCAGTGCAGTACGGATCGCCGATCCACCACACATCCGTCGCCCCCACCGCATAGGCATGCACGTACCAATCACCGCCCGCCTGCGTGATAAAGGCCTGCACAGAGGTTCCGTCGATGAAATCCGGCGAAATACCATCGCGCAAAACCAGCGGAGTCTCGTCGATATTGATCGCCAGACCACCGGGGCGCGTCGCGGTCGCTTGGACAAACCCAAAGCCGTTTTCAATCTGCAAACCAACGCCCGTAAACTCAATCGGACCACCCAGATCATAGCCCACCATCACGCGCACGGCGTCCAGAATATCGCCGCGTTCCTGTGTGCCAGGTTGCGGGGTCGTGACCTCTGCCATCACGGCACTGGCGGACATTGCACAACTGAATACGGCAAGCGTGATTGTTCTCGAGAGAGAGAAATGCATGGGATAATCGCTTTCTTAGATACAAATACAGGGTTTAGAATCGCAAACAGCGCCGTCGTTCGACCCGAAATCCGGCAATACCCCCTTTATCAGAACACAAAATTGATCCGTCAAGTTATTGATTTTGAAACCCAATTCGACCCAATGTAAAAAACGTTTACATTAACCCTTGCAAGCGGACCGAACCGATCCCATCTTGAGTAATGTAAAGGGCATAAACATAAGACCCCTTGCGTCATACCAAAGGAATTTGAAATGGACACCGCAACCCTGAACTCCCCGTCTTCCATGGGCAACTCGGCCTCTGGTTTCTTTGCCCGGACGACTGCGTGGTTGGACGCACGTGGTCGCGGTGCTTGGATCGCGGCGATGGTCGCAAGCTACGTCGTGTTTTGGCCGGTCGGCCTTGCGATGACGGCCTACATGGTCGTTAACAATAAATTCTCTGGCGGGGGGTCCAGCAAATGCTGCCGCCGCGGATCGCATTCGATCCACATGAACCGCGCCACAGGCAACGCCGCGTTTGACACCTACAAAGACGAAACTCTGCGCCGCTTGGAAGAAGAGCAAACCAACTTCGAGGAATTCCTCGAGCGCCTGCGCGAAGCAAAAGACAAAGCCGAATTCGATCAATTCATGGACGAACGCGGCGGTCAGCGTAAATCTGACACCACTGACGACGTAGCACGTTAATGTAATTTGGGTCCCTTCGGGGACCCTTTTTGGTTTAGGACTATTATGAAAATGAAACATTCTCATCCCACATCACAGGGCATGCCGCTGTCGGTCCAGATTTTATCTACGCTATTATTCGCGTCCTTTGCGATCGCCGTGACGGTTGTAGCGCTCAATATGTTTTGGCCCGCAGGCGTGGCGCTGGCTGTTATTTTAGGGTGGCGCGGCGGTTTTGCCCCCGGTTTGGCACCCAATATTGATCCCGCAGCCTTGGGCGATGCGGTCAAAAGCCTGTCACCCGAAGCCACCCAGCGCCGCAGCGGCAACGCAAGTTTCGACCGCTATCGCGGCGAAATGCTGGAACGGTTAGAACATGAGCAAGAGAACTTTGAGGATTTCTTGGCACGTCTGCGCACCGCCAAAGATTCAACCGAGTTTGACCAGTTTATGGATGACCGCGCGGGTCGCGCACCATCTGCGCCTTAACCTAAAACGCGCCAAACCAACGCGCCTCGCCCACGCGGCGAGGCGCGTTTTTGCCGATATCAGTGCAGAAACGAACGTTGTTTCCAATTTAGATCGCATTCTATCTACCTCGCGGTTTTCGGGGGGGTTGGTTTGTGCGAAGTAGCTTGCTAACGTTAATCGATAGTTCATTCTGTTAGAGTACCATGCGCCACACACTTCCCATCGCGCCGCAATTCTATGTTACGGCTCCGCAGCCTTGCCCCTATCTTGACGGCAGGATGGAACGGAAATTGTTTACCGCATTGCAAGGTGACACCGCGACACGGTTGAACGATAGCCTTTCCAAACAGGGGTTTCGACGGTCACAAAACGTGCTGTACCGCCCGTCCTGTTCCGAATGTTCAGCCTGTATGTCTGCGCGGATCAAGGTCGCCGACTTTTCCCCAACAAAATCACAACGCAGGGTCATGAACCGCAACGCCCAAATCGGACGCCGCGCCACATCGCCTTGGGCAACCGAAGCCCAATACGATTTATTCCGTCGATATCTCGATAGCCGCCACGCAACTGGCGGCATGGCCGACATGGATATGTTCGAATTTGCGGCCATGGTGGAAGAAACGCCAATCCGATCTCGCTTGATCGAATATACTGACAAAGAAGACCGCGACCTGCGGGCAGTCTGTTTGACCGATATTCTGGATGATGGCCTGAGCCTTGTTTACTCGTTCTTTGATCCGGATTTTGACCGGTTGTCGCTGGGGACTTTTATCATCCTCGACCATATCGCTATCGCCCGCGACCTTGGTCTTCCCTATGTTTACTTGGGTTATTGGGTGCCAGGCAGTCCGAAAATGGATTATAAATCCAAGTTCAGCGGCTTAGAAGTTTACCACAACCGTGAATGGTCCCCCCTATCTGATAACAGCGATTACGACAGCGCGTTACATCCATTAAGCACTGACCCGATTGCCGAACAAGTTGCGCGGATCAGTCTGCCCGACAGTCGCCCAACCAGCTAAACCGCGCGGGGCAAATCCTGTTTTACCATCGTCAACAGCCGCACATCGGCTGCGGGCATTGGTTTTCCAAAGTAGAACCCTTGCACGGCACTACAGGTTTCCTGCATCAAAAACGCGATTTCTTCTTCGATTTCCGCCCCTTCGGCCAAGACAGGCACATCTAGCGCCGCACCAAGCAGCAAGGTTGCCCGAACAATGGCCGCGTTCTGACGGCTTTCGTGGACATTCTGTACAAAGCTGCGGTCGATCTTGATCTTGTCGAACGGAAATACCTGAAGCGTCGATAGCGACGAATATCCAGTCCCGAAATCATCCATCGCGATACGGATACCCATCGATTTCAACTCGTGCATCACGGCCAACGCGTTCCGCTGATCCTGAATAATCGTGGCTTCGGTAATCTCGACTTCTAGTCGGTCCGGCGCGAGGTTGGATTCCGCGAGGATCTCTGCAACCCTTGCGACAAAATCAGGCTCGACCAATTGCTGCGGTGATACGTTCACGGCAATTGGATATGCGACTTCCCAAGATGCAGCCTCCTGACACGCGGTCCGCAGCACCCACAAACCGATGTCTTTGATCAAACCTGTCTCTTCGGCGAGTGGGATAAAAACGTCAGGACCGATCATACCGCGTTCAGGATGCAACCACCGCAACAGCACCTCAAAACCAATGACCTCTTGCGTCGCGATGGAGTTCTGAAATTGGTAGTTCAGAAATAACTCATCACGGTCAGCGGCCTCGCGCAGATCAGTCAACAAAGCCTGCTTATCGCGCCTGACTTGTTCAATTTCGTTGTCGTAGAATTCGATCTTGTTTGATGACCCGCTTTTCGCTTGATACATTGCCAGATCAGAGAATTGCAGCAACGTATCAAGGTCGGTTTCATCCGACGGATAGGATGCGATGCCGATGCTCACGCCTGTTTTTAACTCGGTCATGCTGACGTGCAACGTCACGCCAATCGCGGTCTTCAAGCGTTCGGCAAAGTCCAACGCATCCTCTAGCGTTTTCACGTTCGACTTCAGTGCTGCAAATTCATCGCCACCAATTCGTGCCACAAATTCATGGTCCCCAATCACACCATTGATCTGTTTCGCCACATGTTTTAGCACCAGATCGCCCGCTTCGTGCCCCATGGAATCGTTGATCTGTTTGAAGTTATCCAAGTCAATCGTCAGCACCGCAATCTGCAACACCTCGCCTCGACTGATCCGTTTACGCAGGCGCGCTGCGTGTTCGGAAAACCCCATCCGGTTGGGCAGTCGCGTTAACAAATCGCGCCGCACGGCATCGCTGAGTTTGCGTTGTGAGTCCGCGCTCATCTCTGTCTCAATAACGAATGTCGTGAAACCGATCAGCAAAATCAGGCTGACCACGGCAAGCACGATAAACCCGAGCACATAGTTTGAAATCACGTTTTCAGGCGAAACCAGAATGGTCGCATCCGCCACGAAAATCGACGCTGCCATGCCTGTGAAATGCATCGTGCAGACAGCCAAGATCATGGCGACAGTTGCGCCCGCAAAGCAGAACCGCGTCACCGGATAGATGATCCGATGCACCATCACGATACCTAGGCCGCACCCCAACAAAACCGACAGCACCACAAGGTTTGCGTGCCATTCAAACCGGCCCGGCACCTGTAATGCCGCCATGCCGGTGTAGTGCATCGTCGCAATCGTCAGGCCCAGCGTTGTGCCGCCCAGCGTGGCCCGCCACCGGATATGGTCCATGCCACCGATACTCACGCCAATCATGCAGCCAAAGATCGCAACCAGTAGCGACACCCCCGTCAAGATCGGCTCGTAGGCCGCGACGCCCGCCGGATTATAGCCTAACATCGCGATAAAATGCGTGGCCCAGATCGTCGTACCTGCGATCATCGCCGCGAGTATAAGGTGTAGCTGCCGTCGCCTGTGTGTCAGCACACGCGCCCGCACCAATAGGACCACGGTCAACGTCGATCCAATCGCGCAAACAAGTGCCGCCACGATGACAAAGCTCGCGTCATGCGCATAAACGACTGAATAAATAGACTGTTTCATCAACAAAAAACCCCGAACATGCACTATGCATATCCGGGGTTGATTAAGGTTTGGTTGATGCCCGCGTGATTACTTCAACAAATTAGGCACAATCGTCACGACCGATGGGAACAGGGCCAATAGTGCAAGGCCCGCGACTTGGATGCCGATAAATGGCAGCACGCCGCGATAGATCTGCCCGGTTGTGATTTCCTTGGGGGCGACCCCGCGCAGATAGAACAGTGCAAAGCCGAATGGGGGGGTCAGGAACGACGTCTGCAGGTTCACCGCAATCATGATCGTCACCCACTTTGGATCGAACGTACCGCCGTAAATCACAGGCCCCACAATCGGGATCACGATGTAAATGATCTCAAGGAAATCAAGCACAAAGCCCAGCACAAACAGCACCAGCATCACGATGATAAAGACTTTCCATTCGTTATCGAACGACCGCAGGAATTGCTGGATGTAGTGCTCGCCACCGAATGAAATCAGCACGAGGTTCAGCAGTTGCGACCCGATCAGAATGGTGAATACCATCGACGTGACTTTGGCCGTTTCGCGCACAACTGGCGACAGAACGCCGCCCTTGAACAGCACCACGCAGGACCAGATCAGACCAAACATCGCAAACAGGAACGCCGCAAACGCCACGAGGTACGCCACGTAGTTCTCGAACAACACAACCTCTTGGCCAAGGCGCATGTCAAAGTTGGTGCCGATCAGCAGCATGATCGCAATCGCGGCAGTGGTATAGAGCACCATTTTGCCAGAATTGCCCTGCTCTTGCAGCTTGCGGAACGTGGCCAACAAGATTGCGCCCCCTGCCCCAAGTGCCGCCGCTGGCGTCGGGTTGGTGATCCCGCCTAGGATCGACCCAAGCACCGCAATGATCAGGACTAGCGGTGGGAACACCACGCGGACGATCTCGTTTGCGAACAACCGCGACGAGGCGTGACGCATCCCGTAGAACACCACAACCAACGGTAAGGCGATCAACAGCACCGTGACGCCGGGCGTCGTAAGCGGGCTGATAAACAAGATATCCACCAGCAACATCGCCAGCAAACCCGCAGCCCCCGCAAGCAGAGGCACGGGGCTTGCAGATGGGGCAACACCGCGGGCCAAGACCAAAACGAGGCCAGACAGCAATGCGATCAGCCCAATGCCCGTCCCGATTGGGGCGGTGTCGGCAACCTTGGCTTCAACCGCAGCCGCACGTTCTTCGACGGTCAACTGACGGGCCTCGGTCACACCACCCGCGTCATCAATCGCGGCTTGCTCGGCCAATGCCGCAGCCCATGCGTCGGCCCCGTGCAAATCCTGCATCGCAATGGCGCATTCTTCGCCCACATTGGTCCGCAAGGATGCGGTCTGGCCGGAGTCTGTGTAGCTATCCACGATCACGGTTTGCGTGCCGCGCAGATTGACTTGACCCAATGCGATAAACACCACGATCAGCGCGATTGGCGCCCCAAGGAACCACAGCAAGGCATCATTGCGGGTAATGACTTCGCTGGATTTGCTGGCACCTAAGGCCACTGGTGGCGCTTTCGACGGGTTCAGCAATGCGTAGACAAAGGCGTAAAGCGCATAGAGGAACGCCAGCAAAATACCGGGCAACAAGGCCGCTTGGAACAACGTCCCCACAGACACAACCGCAGGCTCGCCCAAGAAGGTCAGTGCGTCGGAACAGCCCGCCAGTTGCGCACGTTCTTCTTGCGCGGCGGAATAAAGATCACCCGCCAGCGTCCCCAACAGCACGATGACAATCGACGGTGGAATGATCTGACCCAAGGTGCCGGACGCCGCGATGACACCCGTAGACAATTCAGGTGAATAGCCGTTCTTGAGCATGGTGGGCAGCGCCAACAGACCCATGGTCACAACCGTCGCACCGACAATCCCTGTCGAGGCCGCAAGGAACGCACCCACGATCACAATCGACACCGCCAAACCACCGGGTAATGGTCCGAAAACCTTGGCCATTGTGGTCAGCAATTCATCAGCAATACGTGACCGTTCCAGCACGATCCCCATCATCACGAACATCAGCACAGCCAGCAACGTCTCGATGGACGGCCCCGATAACACACGTTCGTTCATCCGGTTCACAAGGAAGCCCACGTTGCGGTCCAGCGCCGTTTCCCAGCCTTGCGGGAACAGTGATGTGGCGTATGTGGGCAACTCTGGGTAGCGGAAAATCGAGATCGCGTCAGGGCGCACGCCGTCCGCCACAAGGGCCGCGTATTCGGCCGTCCCGCTGTCAATCGCCTCGTGGATCAACAGACCCGCGCTATCGAATGCGGCAATCACCGCAAATGATATGACCGCTGAGCCGCCAATCGCAAAGGCCACGGGAAAGCCTGACAAGATGCCCGCAAAGAGCGTCAGGAAAACAATGATAATACCGACTTCGACGCCGTCTAATCCAAAAAGCATGTCTTTGGTCCTTAATGAATATCTGCGACGAGTTCGGCTTGCGCGTCACCCAGTTTGTCACGGTCGAGGTACTTGCCCTCACTGTCGATCCCCTCTTTGCGCTCAAGGTACGAGCGATAAAAGAAGGCCACGGCTTGCAGCATCACCATCACGGTGAACACGACGAGCAGGATCTTGAACAGGAAGTAGGCGTTGAACCCGTTTGGCGAAAAGCCGATGGTTTCGACGTTCCAGCGCAACGCGCGGGCTTTGCCGATCAACCGCTCTAGGCTGTCAGAGGCGGACGGGTTTGGCACAACCAGATGCCGCCACAAAAAGAACCACCCGTAAAGCCATGTCAGCAGTGCTGCGGGGATCATGAACAACAGTGACCCCACCATATCAATCGTGCGCTTGGCGCGGAAACTGATCGCGGAATAGACCAGATCGACGCGGACGTGACCACCTTGGACGAATGTATAGGTGGCACACAGGCAGACGATCAGGGCGTTGTAGAGCTTGAGTTCTTCGGACCACCAACTCACGTCTTTGGTAAAGGCAGAGCCAAACCCGATCGACATCTCGGACACCGCAAAGACGCGCTGCATAAAGATAATCATGATCTGCTGTAGAACCATCAACAGGCCGGCCCACGCAAAGAAGCGACCAACCGCGTTGGCAAAGCCTTCAAGGACGCGCACACAGCCCCACATGAACTGATTGCGCCACAGGCCCACGCCCGTGACGATCAAGAAAATCATGAATATCACAAAGAACAATTCAGCCGAGGCACCATAATAGATGAACCGCATCATCGATTCACTATTGGACCAGTCCAGCCACTGCCCGGTATGCGCAAAAGCGTAAACCAGATTGAACGGCGCCTCTAACAAATTGCCAAAGACGTACTGGATGGGGCCGCCCATCTCGAATTTGTCCAGACAAGAAACCGTGTCTTCCGCAGATGCCCGGAAAAAGCCCGTGCAGGCGATATCGTCTTCCATGATGTCCCCTTATCCCTTGCGCGGGGACCGATAGGCCCACACCACGCTCAAATTTCAGTGTTGGCCCGACGTCAAAACGACGCCGGGCCATACTTCGTTCACGTGCGTAATCCCTTGCGGAATTAGCTCATCACGCGGTCACGTTGTGTGCGGTAAACGCCTTCGGACTTTTGAATCCAGCTCGAAGAGGCTGCCATGGATGCGTTGTAAGACGCGCGCAGACGGTCATAGAGATCGTCGCCAGCGTATTGATCCAATGTCTCTTTTGCAGCGACGCCCATTGCGTCCCAAACTGAGTCAGGGAATTCCAGAACCTTCACGCCACCAGCTTGCAAACGCTGAAGCGCTGCACCGTTGTTGTTCATGAACTGGGCAAGGTTCCACTGATGCGCTTCAGCAGAGGCGATCTCGATGATCTTCTGATGCGTTGGCGACAGGCTGTCGAATACGTCGAGGTTTGTGGCCAGCGACAAAGCAGCGCCCGGCTCGTGCATACCAGCTGTGTAGTAGAACTTTGTGATCTCTTGGAAACCGGCTTTTTCGTCAGCCCATGGACCGATCCATTCGGTGCCGTCAATCGCACCAGATGCCAACGCTTGGTACACTTCTGCACCCGGAAGGTTCTGCACGGATGCGCCCATTTTACCCAGTGCTTCACCACCAAGACCCGGCATACGGAATTTTAGACCTTGGAAATCCTCTGGACCCGCGATCTCTTTCGAGAACCAGCCACCGGACTGTGGACCCGTGTTCCCCGCAAGGAAAGATTTCAGACCAAAGATCTGACCCAGCTCGTCGTGGAACCCTTGGCCTTCGCCTTGGTAGTACCAGTTCGAGATTTCTTGCGCTGTCATACCAAAGGGTACGGACGTGAAATACGCATAGCTTGGGTGCTGGTTAACGAAATAGTAATCGGCACCGTGATACATGTCGGCTTGGCCGGATGTCACCGCGTCAAACACTTCGAATGCACCAACAAGTTCGCCAGCGGCTTTCAGATCGATGGTCAAATCACCATCGGTCATGGCTGTGATTGTGTCAGCGGCACGCTGGGCTGCGTCATGCACACCAGCAAGGCCACGACCCCATGTTGTCACAAGCGTGAGCGTGCGCTTGCCTTGCGCGTATGCAGGTGCCGCCAGTGACGTGGCTGCGGCTGCAGTCCCGCCAAGTGCGGAATTTTTAAGAAAAGAACGACGATCCATTTGGTTTCCTCCCATGGTGTTTCCCCCACACATTGCGGCCTCCCAGCGGCACGTGCAGATCAATTCGCAAGCGGAAGCTAGCCGAGTGACCGTCACCCGAGAATACGTAGTACTGCGTAGTTTTCGCATTTAATTGGGCAAATCCGCATTTTTCTTTGCAACCTCAGCGCGATATCGGCGCTATTTCGGGCCTCCCTTACGTCGATTCGGGTTTGATTCGGCGGCAATGCGCCTTATGCCCGCCGACATGACCGCTCTCTTTCGGCGCCTGCGCGGCGCGATCACGCTCAGCTACGGGCACAAGCTGTTTATGCTTGCCACGGTCCCACTGCTGCTTGCGGTGACGGTGATCTCGATTGTCGTGACCTATCAGTCGCGCGACTTAGCCGAGCGTGAAATCGCAGCACTTGAGGCGCAATTAATCACCACCAAACGCGACGAGTTGAAAAACTACCTGTCGATTGCCCGCACCGCATTTGTGAACACCTACGGACGCGCAGCCCCCGATGACGCGGCAGCGAAACTTCAAGTCACGCAAGTACTGTCCTCGATCCTCTACGGCCCCGACGGCTACTTTTTCGTGTTCGACTATCAGGGCAACAACCTCGTAGCGCCGCGCCAAACCTACCTGATTAACCGTAATTGGTCGGGCCTAGAGGACGCATCCGGCATCCCGATCACCGACGAATTGATCCAGATCGCACGGGCGGGCGGCGGGTATCACAGCTTTGACTGGCCAAAACCATCAACGGGTGAATTAGGCCGCATGGTGGTCTACGTGAACGGGCTGCAAGACTGGAAATGGGTGATCGGCACCGGCATTTTCATCGACGACGTGTTGGACACCGTGACCAAAGCGCGGGCCGAAGTCGAAAACCGCATCTCGCAAACCGCGCTCTATATCGTGGCTATCGTGATCGTGGCGCTGATCAGCGTCTTTCTGTCGGGTCTCGTGCTGAATATCCGCGAACGGCGAATGGCGGATTTGAAACTCAAGGCCCTCACCCAACGCATCATCGACACCCAAGAAGAAGAACGCGGCCGCGTCGCCCGTGAACTGCACGACGGGATTTCACAAATGCTGGTCGGTGTGCGTTACGCGCTCGAACTGACCAAACGGCGGTTCCAGATCAAAGACGACCGCGTGGGCGATAGCCTCGACAAGGGGATCGCGGGCCTTGGCAGTGCAATCCAAGAAGTCCGCCGGATCAGCCGCGATCTGCGCCCCGGTGTGCTGGATGACCTCGGTCTTGGCCCTGCCCTGCAATCGCTTGCCGATGAATTCGGGCAACGCACAGGCGTTGATGTCACAGTGGAAACCGTGGTGTTCCGTGGCCGATTGGACCAAGAGGCGCGCATTTCACTGTACCGCATCGCCCAAGAGGCATTGACCAACATCGAACGCCATTCCGACGCGCAAACCGTCACCATCATGCTCAAAGGCAACCGCGCTGGTGGCCGTCTGAAAATCACCGACAACGGCAAAGGCATGTCTGAGGATTCGATGCAAAAACCGGGTCTTGGCCTGCGCAACATGCAAGAACGCATCGAACAATTAGGCGGCACAATCACAATCACATCGACCCGCGACGGCACCACAATTGACGCCCAAGTGCCGTTGACCCATATGCTCAGCCCACACGCCATTGACGATCCGGACAACCAAAGGACCCCCACATGAACGCCCGCGTTTTAATCGTTGATGATCACCCGATGATCACGGAAGGCATCCAAGCCATCCTCGAAAGCTATGACGACATCACGATTGTCGGGGCCTTGAACAGCGGGCGCGAAGCGATAGATCAGGTCTGCCAACTGGCACCTGACGTCATTCTGATGGACCTCAACATGCCCGGTATCAGCGGCTTGAACGCGACCGAGATGATCCTCGAAAAACGCCCCGAAACCCGCATTCTGATCCTGTCGATGCATGACAGCCCCGAATATATCAACTCTGCACTGTCGCATGGGGCCAAAGGCTATGTGCTGAAAGACGTGCCAACCGAAGAAATCAAAACCGCAATCGAAGTCTTGATGGCGGGCGGCGAATACCTGTGTACGGGGGCGAAAACGTCGCTGTCGCCGCGCATCGCGGACGGGCGCGAACCGCTCACGGGGCGCGAACAAACGATCCTGTTGGAACTGGCGCAGGGCAAAACCAACAAAGACGTGGCCGCGACGCTCGATATTTCGGTCCGGACCGTCGAGACGCACCGCAACAACATCAAACGCAAACTCGGGATTTCTAGCACCGCAGGACTGACGCGCTACGCGATGGAACACGGCGTTCTGCAAGGCACCGGACGCTAAGACAAGGCACGACGGGGAACGAAACGCCCCGACACACATAAACCTTCCGCGCCTTAGGCGTGTCGTTTAGACGTTAACCAAACTTCGCACAGGAAGCCGCAATGTCAAAAGTCGCTCACACAGCCCAGGATATGATCTCTGGCATGACGCCCACGCTGACACCAGGCGTCTTTGTGTTCACCACGACGACCGACCCCGACCTGATGAAATCGCTGTGGCCGCACACAATCGGGACCTTCAAAGAGGCCGAAGGCATGTCATTTCTGATCCCCGTAGAGACAGCCGAAACCCTCAACCTCGATGCGGATCACCCAATGCGCTGCATCACGCTGAACGTGTATTCGTCGCTCGAAGGTGTCGGGCTAACCGCCGCCGTATCAGCCGCATTGGGGGCTGCAAATATCCCGTGCAACATGATCGCGGCATTCCACCACGACCACGTTTTTGTGCCGTCAGATTTGAGCCAAAAGGCGCTGGACGTCCTCGCAGAGCTGCAATCCAACGCGACCTGATTTACGGCGTCTGATCCGGTCCCTGCACAACAACTGTGGACGAAATGACGACGCCATTCTCGCTCCATTCGCTGTGGTCATTGGCGTTCAACGTCACGGTCACATCGTTGTCGCCCGCCTGCAGAACAGCGCTCGGCAAATGATACCACGCAGCATACACCCGCGCGATTTTCACACCATTCACATAGACATGCGCATGGCCTTCGTTGTCCTGCGCAGGACGGTTAATCGCGGCAGGTGTAAAGGTGAAATTGCGCGGCAAAATCTGGATGTTGTAGCCGTCCATCGCATCTGGAAACATCAGGTGCGTCAGGCTTGGTGCGGGCAGATCAGGCGACACCTCACGCGGCGGATGTTGGTGCATCGCACCCATCTGCGTCATCTCTGAGGCATCCATTTCCATACCGGACATATCGCCCCCGTCAGCGGGCAGCGACGCCGTCATCTGGGCTATCGGCAAAAGCGTCATCAGGACCACCGCAAAGGCGGCCCCGATCACAAGATAAGCTATCTTTTCCATAGGCTTGCGGTCTTACTGACCAGGCGCTGGCATAGCGGCACGCAGAACGTCTTCGCTGATACCCATGGCCTCGGAAGCAGCGGCAAAGTCTGGCGGCATTGCATTACCCAAAGCGTCCATCAGCGCGTCCTGCGTCACACCCAATTGCGTGGCAACAGCACCAAAATCAGGCGCGCCGCCCTGAGGACCCATTGCGGCGACTTCGACCTCGCCGTGGTAGCAATCAATCATATAAGGGGCTTCGTCAGCGGTCAGGTGGTAATGGTAAATGCCCTCTGGGAATTCCGGCGTCACATCGACGTGGCCGCTACATTCGTCCAGATCCGCGTTTGTCACAATCGCACCACCAGCACCCTGATTGCCGTAGACCGGAAAGCCGTCTTCCAGCACGCCGATCATCACAGAATGCGCGTCCGCTTGCTCTAGCCCTTCGGTGATACAAACCGGAATACCGTGGTAGTGGTATTCAGTCCCGTCAACCAGCGTGTGACCGTTGCATTCGTCCAAAAACGCGACGTGATCGTGGACAACTTGATCGTCCAGCGCGACGACACTGCGTTCAAAATTCTCGTAATCGTTAAAGATCTGCGCACCGCTTAGGGCGACACCAATCCGGCCCAGCGACGTATCCGTCACGGCGTCCGTATAAACCGGCTGCGTCGTGATCGTCGTATCTACGGGGGATTCCTTGAAATAATCAGCGGAATTCACGATATCAAAAAATTCGATGGGCTTGTCTTCAAACGGTTGATTGGTCGGATCGGACGGGATCAGATATTTCTCAGCAAAACCGTGGCTCGGGATACCGTCGGATTCAAAACGAAACGTATTCGCAGCCGTATCCATCGTAATCGTGACATTGTCCGACCATGCCGCAGCCTCAACAGCCGACGCAGTGTTCACACTGGCACTTGCACTGTCTTGCGCATTCAACGCCGAAAAAGAGAGCGTCGCCGCAGCGACCAAGACCGCCACGGCGGCTGTCCCATAAAGAGTTCTGTTAGACATAACGTCGGTATCCTTTACGCCCGCAATTCAATTGGTAGCGCACTCGAGCACATTTTGCCCCGATCTACGCCCACCTGTACTGCTTATACGACCACTCTACAAATTCCCGTCGCTGTTATGGCAGAAAAATTAACCCCCTTTGCGATAAAGAAACGGCTGGCCTTGCAGCCGCACGGCGCGACGCCGCCGCAGCAAAACGCACGAAACCGTGACCCATCCGTTGCATTTCACCCTAGCGAATTGACGCCCCCCACCCCACGTCTATGGTCCGACACAGACACGCGATACAGCTGCAAAAGGACACGACATGACATATACGCCCCCTAAAGTTTGGACATGGGACGCCGAAAGCGGCGGCAAGTTCGCCTCGATCAACCGCCCCATCGCGGGCCCGACGCACGACAAAGAGCGCCAAGTCGGCAAACACCCGTTCCAGCTGTATTCGCTCGCAACACCCAACGGCGTCAAAGTCACGATCATGTTCGAAGAACTGCTCGCCGCAGGTCACACAGGCGCGGAATACGACGCTTGGATGATTAACATTAACGACGGCGACCAATTCGGGTCCGGCTTTGTGGACGTGAACCCGAACTCGAAAATCCCTGCGCTGTTTGACGAAACCACAGGCTCGCGCATTTTTGAATCCGGCGCGATCCTGTTGTATCTGGCCGAGAAATTCGGGGCCTTCCTGCCATCCGATCCACAGGCCCGCACGGAAACGTTGAACTGGTTGTTCTGGCTGCAAGGGTCTGCACCGTACTTGGGCGGCGGCTTTGGGCACTTCTACGCCTATGCCCCCGAGAAATTCGAATACCCGATCAACCGTTTCGCAATGGAGGTCAAACGCCAGCTCGACGTGCTGGACCGGCGCTTGGGCGAGAGCAAATTCTTGGGCGGCGACGACTACTCTATCGCCGACATTGCGACCTTCCCGTGGTATGGCGCAGTTGTGCAAGGCACGGTCTATGACGCCGCCGAATTCCTCGACACCGCGTCCTATAAAAACGTGAACCGCTGGGTCGATGAAATCGCAGCCCGTCCGGCCGTGATCCGTGGTAAAATGGTGAACCGCGCATGGGGCGACGAAGACGGCCAGTTGCGCGAACGGCATGACGCATCCGATTTTGAAACCCAGACTTGGGACAAAATCAAACCAGCCGACGCTGAATAAATACCACAGGTGCCAAGCGTCGATTGACGCTTGGCACCTGCACTTGAACTCTCATCAAAGAACGGCAGCTACGCCCCACCTGCCCCCAGATCAGCAACCTTACGCGACCATGCGGCGACAGTTGCGGGTTTTGGCTGGCTCGCTGCGGACAAATGCGTGACGCGCGTAGGCTTAATCCCCACAAAAGCAAAAACCTGCCCACGCAACTGCCGCACCATCGCGTTTTTGTGGACCAAGCGGAAAAACCAGTTGGGTGTGTCCGACGTCATAATCACACGCGCTGTACGGCCCCCAAGCATCGGCATCGGAAGCCCCAAACGGGTTGTCTTGCGGGTATCAAAGGCGGCACCGGGCAAAAGTATCCGGTCAATCAACCCTTTCAATTTGGCAGGCACCCCACCCCACCACATCGGCGTCAAAAGCACGATATGCTCGGACCAATCAATGTCCTGTTGAACCGTCTCCAGATCAGGTTCCAGCGGTTTGACGACGCTATATCCGGCATTTTCAAAGTCGGGATCAAAGTCCAGATCATGCAAATGAAGCACGCGAATATCATGGCCCGCGCGTGTCGCGGCATCCACATATTTTTCGGCCAGCATCTTAGAAAGCGACGCACTGGCAGGGTGTCCGTTCAGGACAAAGATACGTTTGGGAGTCATTTGGGAATCCTTAAATTGACCGCGGTCATTTATTTGCAGCAATATTGACCGCGGTCAATACAAGGATTACGAAACGCTATGGGACGCGCCACGCAACAACGAACGTTAAAGACACGCGCGCAGCTGATCGCTGCCGCACGCAAGATTGTTGCGGATGCTGGATATGAGGCACTGCGCGTCGAAGACGTCGTGGCTGCAGCAACCGTCGCCAAGGGAACTTTCTTCGCGCATTTCAAAGACAAAGACGCGCTGATGGATATCCTTATCGGGGACCACATCGACGCACTGCTTGATGACATGGAAAAGACGTCCCGCGTCACGTCAGTCGACGACCTGATCGCAATCACAAAGCCATTGCTGCACTTTATCTCAAGTGAACGCTATATTTTTGATGTATTTCTGCGGCTGTCAGGGGCGCTGGCCGTCGAGGATATCGGGAAAATTGCGACCACGCTCTACAGGCATGACCGCATTTTGGTGGGCCTCATGGCCGACAGCCCCTTCAGAAAAGACATTTCAACCGATCTGCTATCAGAGGGCATCCAGTCATTCTGCATCAACGCCGTGGCACTCAGCTTTTGCGTTTTGCATCGTGGTCAAGACGTCGAAAGCAGGCTCTCTGTCTACCTCGATGCGTGGCTCTGCCCCAAGTGTTAACGCAGGGTGCGATGCGCAACGTCGCACCGCATAGCCCCGCGATAGCCGTCGCCCTTAGCTAAACCAGCCGCGAATGCCTGATTTGGCACCGGCTTGGGACTTTTCAATTTCGGTAATCATATCAACGCGGGTCGCGTGACGTCCGCCTTCAAATTCCGCATCCAGAAACGCATCAACGATCTCTAGCGCAAGGCCCATGCCCACAACACGCGCACCCAGCGACAGCATATTCGCATTGTTATGCTCGCGGATCATCCGCGCCGAAAACGTGTCCATGCAAACGCCGCAGCGGATGCCGTCAACTTTGTTCGCAGCCATCATGATGCCTTGGCCCGTGCCACACAGGATCACACCCAAATCGCAATCGCCGGACGCGACCATGCGGGCGGCTTCTTCGCCGTGCTTGGGGTAATGTGTGCTCTCGGATGTCATCGGACCAATGTCGACAACTTGATACCCTCTGGCCGTGATATGTTCGGCGATCGCTTGGCGCATCGCGATATCTGCGTGATCACTGGAAAGAACGATACGGTTGGCAACAGTCATGGCAATGGTCCATCAATAAAACAGGGTTCACCCCCCAATAGCCACAGGCCCGCCACAGGTCCAGCCAAGCCCGCGCTAAATCGCGTCCAAGGCGTCCTGAACGGCTTGAAAAAATGCACCCACATGCTGGCCGTCGACCAGCGCATGATGCACTTCTAACGTCATCGCCATTTTCCACGCATCGCCCTCGGGGACGTATTTGCCCCAATTTACGCGCGGAATGCAGTCGTCTTTATGCGGCATCGCGTTGTTGATCGACGTGTAATCCAGCCACGGCATGCAGGACAAAAACGCGACGTTGTCCTTGCCTTCGCCCACCGCGTTCAGATCGTCGGTGTCGGCGGTCTTGGTCAGGATCGCTTTGGTCGCGGCGTCAAAATCCGCAAAATCAGGCGTATAGGGCACATAGGCATAATTATAGCTGCCCCGCGCCGTGGGGACAGGCATCGACAGATCGACTTGCGCATGATGCACAACCGTATCGCCACGAAACCGCATCAGCAATTCCGGCACCGCATGAAGGCCTTTGGATATCGCGAACAAGCTTGCGCGGTAGACATTGATCCCCGCCGCATCGCGTCTTGCCAGCAGACGCGTGACATCCAGCCGCGACGTGGTAGCGTAATGCGGGCGGTCATAACTGCGAAACCATTGAAACTGTGCAGCACGCGGCCACGTTTCAAGATCAACAATCGTTTCAGTCATAACACGCCTCAGTATCAGCAAACCACTCAGCCTAGATAAACAGGCTCCGTGAACATTGAAACAATCAGGCGCATCCTGCAATGATGACCCAACCGTAAGCCAGCAGCTTAAAGCCGCGCCAGCAACTCTGCCTTTTTGGTCTGGAACTCGTCACTGTTCAGAATGCCCATCTCGTGCAGCGATCCCAGCTTTTCGAGCGCTGCAAACACGTCATCTGCATGGATCATCCCTTGGGACGCGGTCGTGGTCTGGGGCGCAAAATCAGGCGCGGCTTGCTTCATCACAGGCACATCAGGCACCGGGTCATTGATCGGGTCCGGCTGTGCTTGAGGTTGCGACTGACCCGCCCCCGTGACCACAGGCAGTTGGTTCAGATACACGGTCCCGAACTGGCTGGTAAACGTCCACGACGCATCGCCCGATTGCTGCTGACCGACGCCGCCGATCATGTGATCGCCCGTGTCGTATACCGTCACGGCACCGTTCAAATTCACAGCCAAGCGGCGGGTGTTCGGGAAAATCGCATAGGACAGGTTGTTCTGTGACCCTGACGACGACGGCGATCCCAACTCATCAGGCCACCACGACCCAAAAGACCCGCCGGACATCTGCATTGATGGGCCACCTTGCGACTGACCACCTTGGGATTGGCCCTGCCACGATCCCTGCGGCTTTGGCAGCGGCGCATAGAACGGACCGTTGAAATACGCATTCGAGATTTCACCGCACAGGTTCGACACAAAGGCTTGCAGGCCCGTGTTAAACATATCGCCAACCATCGTCATGCCACCGGACGACCATTGCCCCATGCCCCCAATCTCTGAATGGCTGAATTGGGCTTGGGTGCCACCGCCACGACTGACCGCGTCCATCAGACAGCGTACAGCGTCTTGGCTGACACCGTAGCGTTGGCTTAGGTCCGACAGGACACCAGTTCCGTATTGCGTCAGTGTGCTCATGATCATATCGCCGCGCAGGCGGCCTCCATCTGGGTTATCTGCCGGTATCATAGGGAAATGACACTGGCTATCGTAGCGGGTTCGCTGGGCGTACTTGTCACACTTGCGCACCACATCAGCCAATAAAACAAGACGTTTGCGCCAGTTTTCAGGTAGCTTTGAGCGATGAATAGGCAAACGGCGTGAGATTAGGCGCGATATCCGCGAATCGCACGTCCCCGCGTCCGAGCATTCACCATAGCGCAATCCACCGTCCGTGTCTGGTCCAGCAGGTCGCATAGCCGCCCTGCAAACACGGGGGCCACGCGCCGCCCCAAGACACCCCCAAGACAGCCCCTGAAAGAAAGTTGCGAAAAAACGCCCCCAAACGACATTTTCTCCACTTCAGGCGTTGACCCCCCTTTTTCATCTGCATAGGGTGGCCAAACACGAAGGAGCCTAAGATGAATATCGTCATTCTAGTGGTGAATATAACGCGCATGGGCCGGTAACGGTAAAGCCATAACAGCTTCCCATGCGCCCTCGATAACTTCGGGGGCTTTTTTGTGAGATACGATAAACTCTGACGCGAAGGACGCGAATGATATGACAAAAGCCATGACCGGCGCTAAAATGGTAGTTCAGGCTTTGGTAGACCAAGGCGTGGAAGTCGTCTTTGGCTATCCCGGTGGCGCTGTCCTTCCGATTTATGACGAAATTTTCCAGCAGAACCAGATCAAACACGTCCTCGTGCGGCACGAACAAGGTGCGGTTCACGCGGCTGAAGGCTATGCGCGCTCCACGGGTAAAGTCGGGGTGGCTTTGGTCACATCCGGTCCCGGGGCCACGAACGCTGTGACGGGTCTGACTGACGCGTTGCTGGACAGCATCCCAATTCTGGTGCTGACAGGTCAGGTGCCGACCTTCATGATCGGCACAGATGCGTTCCAAGAGGCCGACACCATTGGCATCACCCGCGCCTGCACGAAACATAACTGGCTGGTCAAAGAAACCGACAAACTGGGCCAAACCCTGCACGAAGCATTCCATGTCGCAACCTCTGGCCGTCCGGGTCCGGTGTTGATCGATATTCCCAAGGACGTGCAATTCGCGACGGGCAAATATGCGCAGAAAACGCAGATGGAAACGCACTATCAACCGCAGGTCAAAGGCGATCTTGACGCGATCAAGGAACTGGCCTTGGCGATGGCAACGGCGAAACGGCCTGTGTTCTACACAGGTGGCGGCGTTGTGAACTCTGGCACAGCCGCGTCACAACTGTTGCGCGAATTGGTCGAGGCCACGAATTTCCCGATCACATCCACGCTGATGGGCCTTGGCGCCTACCCCGCCTCCGGTGAAAACTGGTTGGGTATGCTCGGTATGCACGGGCTGTATGAAGCCAACATGGCGATGCACGACTGCGATCTGATGATTAACATCGGGGCGCGTTTTGACGACCGGATCACCGGCCGCTTGGACGCCTTTAGCCCGAAATCGAAAAAAGCGCATATCGACATTGATGCGTCCTCGATCAACAAAGTGATCCACGTCGATATCCCGATCTTGGGTGACGTGGCGCATGTTCTGGAAGACTTGTTAAAGGTTTGGAAAGCCAACGGACGCAAGACCGACAAAGAAGGTCTGTCCAAATGGTGGGACCAGATCAACGAATGGAAAAAGGTCGATTGCCTGAGCTTCAAACAAGAAGGCAAAATCATCAAGCCGCAATACGCCCTGCAACGGCTCGAAGCACTGACAAAGAAATACGACCGCTACATCACCACCGAAGTGGGCCAGCACCAAATGTGGGCCGCGCAATATCTGGGCTTTGAAGATCCGAACCGCTGGATGACCTCCGGTGGCTTGGGCACAATGGGCTACGGGCATCCGGCGTCGATCGGTGTGCAAATGGCGCATCCAGACGCGCTGGTCATCAACATCGCGGGCGAAGCGTCGTGGCTGATGAACATGCAAGAGCTCGGCACGTCGATGCAATACCGCCTGAACACCAAACAGTTCATCTTGAACAACGAACGCTTGGGCATGGTGCGGCAGTGGCAAGAATTGCTGCACGGCGAACGCTATTCATCCAGCTGGTCAGAATCCCTGCCCGATTTCGTAAAATTGGCCGAAGCATTTGGGGCTAAAGGCATCCAATGCCACGACCCCGACGCGCTGGACGACGCGATCATGGAAATGATCACCTACGACGGCCCTGTGCTGTTCGATTGTCTGGTCGAGAAACACGAAAACTGCTTCCCGATGATCCCGTCAGGCAAGCCGCACAATGAGATGCTGCTGGGCGACGCGGACACCAAAGGGGCTATCAAGGCAGGCGGGGCTGTTCTCGTTTAACGAAATCGCAGTGCACGGGTTGTGCACGCATTGTGCACGCAAGTCACAGGACAAAATACGCTGAAAAGGGACATCACCATGTCACCACTCAAACTCAAAAAAGGCGCTTCCAGCCACTCTGCTTATGACCTCAAAACACCGTTCAGCGATACGGTAGAGCGGCATACTCTGGCGGTCATCGTTGAAAACGAACCCGGCGTTCTGGCGCGTGTGATCGGCCTGTTTGCAGGGCGCGGCTACAACATCGAAAGCCTGACAGTGGCCGAAATCGACCACACAGGCCACCTGTCGCGGATCACGATTGTGACCTCTGGTACGCCGCAAATCATCCAGCAGATCAAGTCGCAGCTTGGCCGGATTATCACGGTGCATTCGGTCAATGATTTGACGGTCGAAGGCCCATCCGTGGAACGCGAACTGGCGCTGCTCAAAGTCACAGGCAAAGGCGACCAGCGCATCGAAGCCATCCGTCTGGCGGATATTTTCCGCGCAAGTGTGGTTGATAGTACGTTGGAATCATTTGTGTTTGAGATCACAGGCACGCCAGAAAAAATCGACGCCTTCGCTGATCTGATGCGGCCCTTGGGCCTGCAAGAAGTCGCCCGCACAGGCGTTGCAGCCCTGTCGCGCGGGCCTGACGCTCACGTGTAACAGGTCGTTAGCATATTGTTGCTATAGATAAGGTCCAGCACGGCAGACGTCTCTGCCGTGCTGGTAATTCTTTACCCTTCAGGGGCGGTCAAAAGACCCGCTTGCGTCGCAGCTTCTACTTCTGCGGCATCCAAGAGGCCATCGCCGTTCACGTCCAGCACGAGGAAGTCGTCCTGTGTCATTTCAGGCATGGCGGCCTGCACTTCTGGCAAGCTGTAAAACCCGTCCCCATTCACATCGACGCTTGCGGCTTGTGCCGAAGCTGATCCCGCTACTACCAAGAGTGCAATCGCGGTCATTGTCATGTTTTTTGAAGTCGTCATTTCAGGTCTCCATTTAGGTTTAAAAGAAAGCTGTTGCTTTCGAAAACCCTTTTGACGGCCCCGAACATCATCCGCTAGCCGCCCCGAATGTTCCGGCCTTTTCCAGCGCTTAGCCGCCAAAACGGCTCCCTTTGTGCGGCGGAAAAAGGGACATACGCCACCCGCCCGATTTCCGGCGCACAGCGGCCTAGTATCGGCGCAAAACTGCCTTAGACCCGCGCCAATTTTCACCGCTAGCCCTTGCCCCCATTTGCCCAAACAGACACAGTGGCGCGAAACCAAAAGGACCCTCCGATGCCGCGCAAGATCATCATCGACACAGACCCAGGCCAAGACGACGCGGTTGCTATCCTGCTCGCGCTTGCGTCCCCCGAAGACCTTGATGTGTTGGGGGTTGTGGCCGTCGCAGGCAATGTGCCACTGCCCTTGACCCAGAAAAATACGCGTATTGTCTGTGAGTTAGCGGGTTTTCCTGAGACCAAAGTTTTCGCAGGGTGCGACGCGCCGATGCAGCGCAAATTGATCACGGCAGAACATGTTCACGGCTCGACTGGGCTGGACGGGCCTGAAATGGCTGATCCCGTGATGACCCTGCAAGATCAGCACGGCGTTGATTTCATCATCGAAACGCTCCGCGCTGAACCTGCAGGCACAGTGACGCTATGCCCGCTTGGGCCGCTGACGAATATCGGTACTGCGTTTAAGAACGCACCGGATATCGTTGAAAAGGTTCAAGAAATTGTACTGATGGGTGGTGGCTACTTTGAACAGGGTAACATCACGCCCGCCGCTGAATTCAACATTTACGTCGACCCAGAAGCCGCTGATATCGTTATGAAATCAGGCGTTCCGATCACGATTATGCCGCTGGATGTGACCCACAAAGCGTTAACCACAAAAGCCCGCGTCGATAAATTCCGCGCGATGGGCACCAAAGTCGGCGATATGGTCGCCGCGTGGACCGACTTTTTCGAGCGGTTCGACAAGGAAAAATACGGCTCAGAAGGTGCGCCGCTGCACGATCCAACCGTGATCGCCTATTTGATCCAGCCCGATCTGTTTCAAGGGCGGCATATCAACGTCGAAATCGAAACCAAATCAGAATTGACGCTGGGCGTGACAGTCGCCGATTGGTGGGGCGTGTCGGGTCGCGAACCGAATGCGACGTTCATGAAAGACATCGACGCCGACGGCTTCTTTGATCTGCTCGCTACACGTTTGGCCAGATTATGAGCGCCTCAGTCACGCTCGCGGGCGAAGCCAACGCCGAATTATGCCTCGCGCTGATGGAAAAACACCATACGGAACAAGGGTTTCCTTATGATGACGCGCACCGGATCGCTGTTGCCTCGCCATTGCTGGCGGGGAATCCGCTGGGTGCAATCTGGTTGATCGGCCCTGCCCGCGCACCGCTGGGATACGTGCTTGTCACCTTCGCGTGGAGCGTGGATGCGGGCGGTATGGTCGGCTGGATCAGCGAAATTTACATGCGTCCATCTGTGCGCAAACGCGGCATCGGCACCGAAACATTGCACGCAATTGCGATTGCGTTGCGGACCGGCGGTGTCAAAGCGCTACATGCGGAAATTGGCGAGGCCGATAACCCGTTGCTGCACTTTTGGAAACGTGTCGGCTTTCGCCCCGATAGCACCCGCTCGGTCGTCACGGACATTCTGTCCTAGCGGTCAGCAACCCCGAAAAAGAACGCTTCGGGATGTTCCAGTTGAAAGGCGCTGTCGGACGTATCCCCGCCCGCACCGAAGGCGCGGTCGCCGTCAAACAAGACGGCCATCGCGCCCCCAACATCGACAGATTGCGTGATTCCGCCACCAGTATTGGCGCTAAGATTGCCCGCCATGTTGAACGCGGCGGTAGCCACGCCAGCGGTATTGGCAAGCTCGCCGTTCGAGAATGTCACGTTGCCATTGACCGCAAAAATCGGCGTGTCGTTGGGCAAGGCGCTGATGTCGTTTGATCCGACAATGTCCGCCAATTCAGGTCCGTCCACGTAGATAAATCCGTCCGCACCACCGACGACAGACGGGTTGCGCGGGTCCGAAAATCCGATTGAAATTGCGGCGTTACCGACGAAACCATCGACGCGGGCCGAATTGCTAAAGACGTAGAACGCGCCCTCGTAGGTCGCGTTTCCCCGAGCTTGCAATGTGGCGACGCTATCGAGTTGCGGGATTTCGCTAAGATCTTCGCCTGCGTCAATGTCGTTGAGAAATGCTGCAAAACCGGATGCATTCGCGTTGATTTGGCTCAGTGTGATGGATGTTGATGGGATCACGGGCGTTGGATCAGGAATAACAGGTTTTGCATCCAGAACTTCGGTGGCACTCGACGATCCGCCGCCCCCACATCCGAACGATGCCGTCGCTGCGAGAAGCCATACCATTAAGGAAGAGTGATTCATTCGGTCTCGCCACCACATCAAAATTTGTGTGACTCTAGCAGCTAAGTGCGACCGCACAACTATCCGTTGTATACAATTAGCTGTGTTTCCAAATCGGAAACGATAACAGGCGGGCCATTATCTGACCCGCCTGTTTTGATCTTAACCGCTTGGGTTTATTCAGTAACGCGCACTGCTGACATCACGTCAGGTGTGCCGGAAACCGACCCGCTTTGGCCTTGGCCGCGCTTGATCGCGTCAACCACATCCATGCCTTCGGTGACTTCACCGACGACTGTGTATTGACCGTTCAAGAAGTGGCCCGCATCGAACATGATGAAGAATTGCGAGTTCGCAGAGTCAGGGCTCTGCGAACGGGCCATGCCGACGACACCACGATCAAACGGTTTGTCCGAGAATTCAGCTTTGATATTGCCGAGATCAGACCCGCCTGTGCCAGCACGTGACATGTTCCCGCCAACAACGCCGTTTTCGACGTCACCGGTTTGAGCCATGAAGCCTTCGATCACGCGGTGAAACACCACGTTGTCGTAGTCACCTGCATTGGCGATTGCTGTGATCTGGGCCACGTGGTTTGGCGCCACGTCTTCGAACAAATCGATTTTGATGGTGCCATTGGCTTCGCCTGTCACGTCAATCTCAAGACCAACCGCAAAGGCTGGACCCGCGACGAGTGCTAGAACTGCTGCAAGCTTAAGCATCAGCAGCCACCACAACTTTGATCATGCGGTCAGGGTTCGCTGGCGGCTCGCCTTTCATGATCGCATCAACGTGGTCCATGCCGGAAATGACTTGGCCGTAGACAGTGTATTGACCGTTCAGGAAGTCATTGTCTTTGAAGTTGATGAAGAACTGCGAGTTTGCAGAGTTCGGGCTCGCAGAGCGTGCCGCACCGATGGACCCACGTGCGTGTGGGATTTTCGAGAATTCTGCTGGCAGATCAGGCATGTCGGACCCGCCTGTGCCTGCACGGCCCGGCTGGTAGTCTTTTTCCATGTTCGCATTGGCCACGTCGCCTGTTTGCGCCATGAAGCCGTCGATCACGCGGTGGAATGCCACGTTGTCGTAGTCGCCGTTACGCACGAGGGTTTTCATCCGCTCGCAGTGTGCAGGTGCCACGTCAGGCAAAAGTTCGATGACAACGTCACCATCCTTGAGTGTCATGATGATTGTGTTTTCTGGATCTTTGATATCGGCCATTGGGCTCTCCCTTTTATCTGCGGTTGCCCCTGACATATGGCGCAAAGACGCGATTGCCAAGGGAGTGCTAGTTGACGTTTTCGGGTGCTTGCCGCAGGAAAGGTGCAAAGCACACTTAGGAGACGGCTCATGACGTGGAAAACCCTTGATGATATGGACTTTGCTGGCAAACGCGCCTTGGTCCGCGTTGACATAAATGTGCCGATGGAAGACGGCCGCGTCACCGATGCCACCCGCATTGAGCGGATTGCTGCGACTGTCGACGATATTCAGGCGGCTGGCGGCAAGGTCATTTTGATGGCCCACTTTGGTCGTCCAAAGGGTCAGGTTGTCCCTGAAATGTCGCTGGAACATATCGCGGGGGCCGTGTCCGACACGCTGGGCCTGCCTGTGACCTTTGTGAGTGGCGACTACGCGGACGCCGTGGCCGAGATGGAAGACGGCGAGGTTTTGTTGTTGGAAAACCTGCGGTTTAATCCAGGCGAAGAAAAGAACGATGCGGGTTTTGCAGCGCGTTTGGCGTCGCTTGGCGATATTTATGTGAACGATGCGTTCTCTGCGGCCCACCGCGCCCATGCCTCGACTGAGGCGATTGCAAAGCTGTTGCCGTCTTGCGCGGGTCGCTTGATGGCGGCTGAACTGGGCGCATTAGAGGCTGCTTTGGGCACGCCGAAGCGTCCGGTTGTGGCTGTGGTTGGTGGCGCGAAAGTGTCCACGAAACTAGACCTTTTGGGCAATCTGGTCGGCAAGGTCGATCATCTGGTGATCGGTGGCGGCATGGCGAACACTTTTCTCGCCGCCCAAGGTATCAACGTAGGCAAATCCCTGTGCGAGCATGATCTGGCGGACACGGCACGCGAGATTCTGGGCAAAGCGGAAAAGGCTGGCTGCGAAATCATCCTGCCGCGCGACATCGTTGTGGCGCGTGAATTCAAGGCGGGTGCCGAGAATGAAACCGTCGCCCCTGACGCCTGCCCTGCGGATGCGATGATCTTGGATGCCGGACCTGAAACGGTTGCCTATATCACCAAGACGCTAGAGGCCGCGCAAACGCTGGTTTGGAACGGCCCGCTGGGTGCGTTTGAGATTGCACCATTCGACAAAGCCACCAATGCCGCTGCCAGAGCCGCAGGTGCGCTGACCGATGCGGGCAAGCTGATCTCTGTGGCTGGCGGTGGTGACACTGTGGCTGCGCTGAATCAGGCGGGTGTTGCGGACAGTTTCACCTACATTTCAACCGCAGGTGGTGCGTTCTTGGAATGGATGGAAGGCAAGGAATTGCCGGGCGTTGCTGCTATTTCAGACTAGTATTCCAGTTTAGCGCTAACGGTTAGCGTTACCATAATTGCACGTCCCGCGCCCCTGACCTAAGCACATAGGAAACGGGGGCGCGGTGGCCTTCATGCAAGGGAATGGTGATGCTCGACATGTCTAATCAAGCGCAATGGGATCAAGTTTTGGCCGGTAAAGGCTTTATCGCGGCTTTGGATCAAAGCGGCGGGTCTACCCCCAAGGCATTGAAATTATACGGTGTTGAGGAAGACGCCTATGACAACGACGACGAAATGTACGCGCTGATCCACCAGATGCGGTCACGGATCGTCAATGCGCCCTGCTTTACCGGTGACAAGGTTGTCGGCGCGATCCTGTTTGAAATGACAATGGACCGCCAGATCGGTGGAAAACCAGCCGCACAAACTCTGTGGGAAGACCACGGCGTTGTGCCATTCCTGAAAGTCGATAAGGGTCTGAAGGACTTGCACAACGGCGTGCAGGTGATGAAGCCTATTGACGGGCTGGACGCGCTTTTGACCCGCGCCAAGACGGCGGGCATGTTCGGCACAAAGATGCGGTCTGTTGTGTCTGCAGCCAATTTTGTTGGCATCAAAGACATCGTGACCCAGCAATTTGAATTCGGCAAACAGATCCTTGCGCACGGCCTCATGCCGATCCTTGAGCCAGAAGTCACAATCTCGATCCCGGACAAAGCCGCCGCCGAAGACATGCTGCTGGCCGAAATCACCGCGCAATTGGACAGCCTGCCCGACGATCAGAAGATCATGCTCAAGGTGACATTGCCGGAAAAAGCGAACCTGTATCAGCCGCTGGTCGATCACCCTAAAGTACTGCGCATTGTGGCGCTGTCCGGTGGTTATGACCGCGACGAGGCGAACACACGTCTGGCGCAGAACAACGGCATCATCGCGAGCTTTTCACGTGCGCTGACCGAAGGGCTATCGGCCCAACAAGACGACGCCGCCTTCAACGCGACCCTGTCCGACACCATCGATTCCATCTACGCGGCCTCTGTCGCAGGATAAAACCGACAACCAAGCCCCGCGCTGAATGGTCTTTCGGGATTGTTTGGTGCGGGGCTTTTGCGTGTCAGCGGGTCATTCGATGATGATCGCGCCCGTTTCCTTGAGCTTATGTTCCGGCTCGACGTGGATCGTCACCTTTGCGTCGTCGAGCAGGTCTTGCAGCGCGGTCTCGATCCGGTCACAGATTTCATGCGCCTCAAAGACGGTGGTGTCACCCGCCACGACAAGGTGAAAGTCGATAAACGTCACAATGCCCGCGTGGCGCGTCCGCAGGTCGTGCGCCTCGATTGCGCCTTCGGCTTGGGCGGCGATGACAGTGCGGATGTCGTCCAGAACTTGCTCTGACACGGCTTCGTCCATCAAACCGCTGAGCGACTCCTTTACGATTTTCGAGCCGGACCACAGGATGTGGACTGCGACAAGTGCTGCAAGCGCGGGATCAAGGATCCACCACCCCGTCACAACGGCGAGAACAACGCCCACCGCAACCCCGACAGAGGTCAGGACATCGGTGAACAGGTGTTTGCCATCAGCCACCAAGGCGGGCGATTTCTGTTTGCGTCCGCGTGTGATCAACACCCATGCCCACAGCCCGTTGATGACAGTGGCCGCCATGTTCACGATCAAACCCGCCGTGGGCGCGTTGATCGGCGTGGGGTGAACAAAGCCGTGGTAGGCTTGTTTAAAGATCAGAACCGCGGCGACGATAATCATGATGCCTTCGAGAACGGCACTGAAAAACTCGGCTTTGTGGTGGCCATAGGGATGGGCATCATCTGCTGGCTTTGCTGCGATACGAATGGCGATCAATGCGGCAAAGGCTGTGGCGACATTTACCGTGCTTTCCAGCGCGTCCGACAACAGCGCAACCGATCCGGTCATCCAATAAGCCGCAGCCTTGAGGCCCAAGACCGCGAACCCGATGAGAATACTGCCAATTGCGAGTTTGATCGTGGTCATAGCAGCCGCCTTTTGTGCAGGTTTGGGGTCAGGTAAAGGGCGCGAAGTTGAGGCGCAAGGGATCGGAGCGCGTGCCGTAAGGTCCGTGAAACTGCGGTTATCGCTTCACTGTACACTGTTAGGTTCCGGATCGGTCAACCAGCGCCCCGAAATGGAAAAAACTTTAAAGAAACTTGATTCAACATGCACTTTTAGGATTCACAAACCGAATCAGATGTGCGATTCTAGCGATAGATCGTCCAAAGAAGACGGCATTTTGAGGCAGTATGAAAAAACCAAGCCGCCCAGCAATGGGCACACTCCTTTCTTTCCTCGGGCTTTTGGCCATGGGTCTGTATTTCACTTTTGCCGCTGTGCAGGGTGATTACGGGGTGTTCAAACGTGCGGAAGTCAAAGCAGAGGGTCGTGCGCTTTCCCAAGAGCTCGCGACCCTAAACGCCGAAGTCGCCCGCATGGAAAACCTGACACACAGATTGTCGGATACCTATTTGGACTTGGACCTGCTGGACGAACAAGCGCGTGATGTGCTGGGCATGATCCGCGCCGACGAGATCGTCATCCAGTAAGGCGCATTGCCGATTTTTCTGCGCGTTCAGGCCGTCGATCAACTTCATGTAACTATTGATTTTTTAAATCTATTGCCGTTTGTTGGACGTCAGCAAGCGCGCGCGGCCACTTGTTTTGTACCTTTTTCGACTGTTCTGGCTGCATGGATAGATCAACGATGGCCACTGAAGCAAAGAACTACGACGCAGAAATCAGGCTCCTGCGCGACTTTGAATATGGCGAACTTTACGAACCCTACACACGGCTGGTCGCGGTCAGCATCGCAGGCATTTTGATCCACCTGTATACGGGTTGGGTGATGGCGTTGGTCTGGCCCGTTATCTTTTTGACGTCCTATGCTGTGTATTTCTATTACGTGTCTTCACGGTCCAACTTTGTGCACCGCAGCGAGGCCACCCGTGCCGCTATTTTGCTGAGTACGACACATATCGCGTTTTCCTGGCTTCCAACGCTCATGCTGATTGGGCCGAACCGCGCCTTGATGTTTGTGGGCGGTATGTTGATCGCAGCACAGATGCTGTTTCTGGCACAGCGCAACGACAACATGCGCATGTTTAATGTGTGTATTGTCGCCATTGTGTCCAGCATAACGGCGATATTGTTCATTGGTTTCCTGCCCGCATTTGACACGCCGCTGGCGTTATTCGGGGCGGCTACATCTGCCATTGCGATGGTGTATTATTTCATCAGAACGATGAAGGTCACGCGCCAGATACGGCAATCGCGCGAGACTGCAGCACTACAGGCGCATCAGGCCCAAAAGATGGCGGCGGTGGGTCAGTTGGCGGGGGGCGTTGCCCATGATTTCAACAACAATCTGACCGCGATTATTGGCAGTCTTGAACTGATCCAGATCACAGATGATCCGGTTGAACGCGCAGCGGATGTAGAGAACGCATTGGTCGCCGCACGGCAAGCAGCAAAGACCGTGCGCCAATTGACGATTTTCGCCCGCGCGGAAAGACCGAATATCACCGAGATTTATCTGTCGGATCTCTATGCCGAACTGCGTATTCTGACCCAACGCCTGATCCCCACATCGGTCACGTTCAACATTCACGAGATTGATCCTACGATCAAAGTGAACGCGGATCGCAGCCAACTTGTCGCCGGATTGATCAACCTGATTGTGAACGCTGTGGATTCGATGCCGCTGGGTGGTCATCTGAGTGTGCGCGCGGATCAAGTCACAACCACGCAGCAGGTGCCGCTTGCCGATGGCTCGGAACTTGACCCCGGCGCCCATGTTCAGATTGTGGTCAGAGACACGGGCCACGGTATTTCAGAGACGATCCTGCCCAAAGTGATCGATCCGTTCTTCACCACCAAACCTGTCGGCAAAGGCACAGGGCTGGGCCTGTCGATGGTTGCGGGGATGTTGAAAGAACTAAAAGGCGGCATGGCCATTCAGTCGTCCCATTCTGGCACGCAGATCAGTTTGTTCCTGCCTGATCTGGACGCACGGTCGCAAAAACAATCCTCAGTTGCGCCATAAGCCAGCCGCCCTGACCGTCGCCTGCCTGACATTGCGCGCAGCTTGCCGCATTTTCCCTGCATATTTCCCGCATATCCCGTTTGCATATCCTGACGTCATGTGTTTTGATTTAAGAAATAGTTTAACACTAAACTATCTATCAAAATGGATGGAGGACCGCCCATGCCGCCGAAGAAGGCCGCCGCGAAGTCAAACGTTTCAGCTGAGGAACTGCTGGGACATTATCGGGAAATGCTGCTGATCCGGCGATTTGAGGAAAAGGCAGGCCAACTCTACGGCATGGGTCTTATCGGCGGTTTCTGCCACCTCTACATCGGTCAGGAAGCTGTTGTTGTGGGCCTAGAGGCCGCAGCAAAAGAAGGTGACAAGCGCGTCACATCTTACCGCGACCACGGCCACATGCTGGCCTGCGGCATGGACCCCAAAGGCATCATGGCCGAGTTGACAGGCCGCGAAGGTGGTTTCTCGAAAGGTAAAGGCGGCTCGATGCATATGTTCTCGAAAGAGAAGCATTTCTACGGCGGCCACGGGATTGTTGCAGCACAGGTGCCACTGGGTGCCGGTCTGGCGTTCTCTGACAAATACAAAGGCAACGACAACGTCACATTCACCTATTTCGGTGATGGTGCGGCAAACCAAGGGCAGGTTTACGAGACCTATAACATGGCCGAGCTGTGGGAACTGCCAGTCGTGTTTGTGATCGAGAACAACCAATATGCGATGGGTACATCCGTTCAACGCTCGACCAAATCCCCGTCTTTGTGGGAACGCGGTGCTGCATACGGCATCGAGGGCGAAGAAGTTGACGGCATGGACGTGATCAAGGTCAAAGAAGCGGGCGAACGCGCTGTGGCGCACTGTCGTGCTGGCAAGGGTCCGTATATTCTGGAAGTCAAAACATACCGTTACCGTGGCCATTCCATGTCCGACCCTGCGAAATACCGGACCCGCGAAGAAGTGCAGAAAATGCGCGACGAGCGTGATCCGATCGAACAGGTCCGCGAGGCATTGCTGAAAGGCAAACATGCGTCCGAAGATGACCTAAAGGCCATCGACAAAGAGATCAAAGCTGTCGTGAACGAGGCTGCTGAATACTCGAAAGAAAGCCCGGAGCCCGCGTTGGAAGAGCTTTGGACAGATATCTACGCCGACGAACTGCCGCAGGAGACAGCATAATGGCTATCGAAATTCTCATGCCCGCGCTTTCCCCGACCATGGAGGAAGGCACGCTGGCCAAATGGCTGGTCAAAGAAGGCGACACTGTTTCCTCTGGCGACATCATGGCCGAGATTGAAACCGACAAGGCCACGATGGAATTCGAGGCTGTGGACGAAGGCATCATCGGCAAGATCGTGATTGCCGAAGGCTCTGAGGGCGTCAAAGTGAACGAGGTCATCGCGATCCTCGTGGAAGAAGGCGAAGACGTGCCAGAAGCGGGCGCAACTGCGGCCCCTGCCGCTGCTGCATCCAACACCGCCCCTGCTGAAGCAAAAGCACCAGCCGAAGCCGCAGCACCTGCAGCCCCTGCCCCAGATCAGTCACCAGACTGGCCCGAAGGCACGGAAATGAAGAAAACCACCGTTCGCGAAGCATTGCGTGACGCGATGGCCGAAGAAATGCGCGCCGACGGCGACGTGTTCCTGATGGGTGAAGAAGTTGCCGAATACCAAGGTGCTTACAAGATTTCCCAAGGTCTGTTGGATGAATTCGGCGCGAAACGTGTGATCGACACGCCGATCACCGAGCATGGTTTTGCTGGGATCGCGACAGGTGCATCATTCGGCGGTCTGCGTCCGATTGTGGAATTCATGACCTTCAACTTTGCGATGCAAGCGATTGACCACCTGATCAACTCTGCCGCTAAGACATTGTATATGTCCGGCGGTCAGATGGGCGCACCGATGGTGTTCCGTGGTGCCAATGGTGCGGCGGCCCGCGTGGGTGCGCAGCATTCCCAGTGTTACGCTGCATGGTATATGCAGGTGCCGGGTTTGAAGGTTGCGATGCCGTATTCTGCGGCGGATGCCAAAGGTTTGCTGAAAACAGCGATCCGCGACAACAACCCTGTGATCTTCCTTGAGAACGAAATCATGTACGGCAAATCCTTTGATGTGCCTGTCATGGATGATTTCACTATTCCATTCGGCAAGGCTAAAATCGAACGCGCAGGCGACGATGTGACCATCGTATCTTTCGGGATCGGCATGACATACGCGCTTGAAGCGGCTGAGAAATTGGCAGCGGAAGGCATCAACGCCGAGGTCATTAACTTGCGGACATTGCGTCCGATGGATACAGAAACCATCCTCGCATCCGTGCGCAAAACCAACCGCTGTGTGACCGTCGAAGAAGGCTGGCCACAAGGCAGCGTTGGCGGCTACATCTCTGGTGTGATCATGCAAGAAGCGTTCGATTATCTCGACGCGCCTGTGATCACCTTGACCGGTAAAGACGTGCCGATGCCATATGCGGCGAACCTTGAGAAACACGCGCTTTTGACAACGGACGAAGTTGTTGATGCGTGTAAATCAGTCACCTACCGGTAAGGAGAGAATAACATGCCAATCGAAATTCTCATGCCCGCCCTGTCCCCCACGATGGAGGAAGGCACGCTTGCCAAATGGCTGGTGAAAGAAGGCGATACCGTCGCGTCTGGTGACGTGATGGCCGAGATCGAAACCGACAAAGCCACGATGGAATTTGAAGCCGTCGATGAAGGCGTGATCGGCAAGATCGTGATCGCGGAAGGCACCGAGGGCGTCAAAGTCAACGAAGTGATCGCCGTTCTGTTAGAAGACGGCGAAAGCGCCGATGACATCGGATCGTCGCCCGCGCCCAAAGCGGAAGCAGCACCTGCGGCTGAAGCCGCGCCTGCCAAATCCGACGACAAAGCGGCGGCAGCAACACCTGCGCCAGCAGCCCCAGTCAAAGACGGTGAACGTGTGTTTGCCACACCTCTGGCGCGGCGGATCGCGGCGGATAAGGGGCTTGATCTGGCGGACGTCACAGGGTCCGGCCCCCGTGGTCGTATCGTGAAAGCGGATGTTGAAAACGCAAAAGCAGGCGCAAAACCAGCCGAATCTGCGGCACCTGCTGCTGCCAAATCTGCTGCACCTGCGGCGGCACTGGCCAGCGGTCCAAGCACCGATGCGGTTCTGAAAACCTACGCGGATCGCCCGTTCGAGGAAGTCAAACTGGACGGGATGCGCAAAACGATTGCTGCGCGTCTCACAGAGGCCAAGCAATCCGTGCCGCATTTCTACCTGCGCCGCGATATCAATCTGGACGCACTGCTGAAGTTCCGCAGCCAGTTGAACAAGCAGCTTGAACCACGTGGCGTAAAGTTGTCGGTGAATGATTTCATCATCAAAGCCTGTGCGCTGGCCTTACAACAAGTCCCTGAAGCCAACGCGGTTTGGGCCGGTGATCGCACGTTGCAGTTCGAGAAATCCGACGTGGCTGTGGCCGTGGCGATTGAAGGTGGTTTGTTCACGCCTGTGTTGAAAGACGCGGAAATGAAGTCGCTGTCGGCGCTATCCGCAGAGATGAAAGACCTCGCGGCCCGCGCGCGTGACCGCAAGCTTGCGCCGCATGAATACAGCGGTGGATCCTTCGCGATTTCCAACCTGGGGATGTTCGGCATCGATAACTTTGACGCGATCATCAACCCGCCACACGCCGCGATTTTGGCTGTTGGGGCTGGCGCGAAAAAGCCGATTGTGGGCGCTGACGGTGAGCTGACGGTGGGGACTGTGATGTCCACCACGCTGAGCGTTGATCACCGTGTGATTGATGGCGCGATGGGTGCGAACCTGTTGAACGCGATCAAGGACAACCTTGAGAACCCGATGACGATGCTGGCTTAAGGTCAGGTTACTGAGATGAGAAAACGCCGGGCCTTTGGGGTCCGGCGTTTTGCGTTTGGGCTTGTGACGGGTTTTGAGGGATTTCGACGGCTGACGCCGCCGATAAAGCGGGGGCCAGCCCCCGCACCCCCGGGATTTACAAGAAGTCAAAGAAGCCAAGACGCGTGGCTGACGTTGAGGGGCGCGTTTAGCTGATCGCGTTGAACAGGTGGTCCATGGTCAGCGATGGTTGTGAACAGCCGCTTTCGCCGACGATCCGTGCTGGTACGCCTGCGACGGTTTTCATCGGCGGCACGGCTTCGAGGACAACCGAGCCTGCCGCAATCCGGCTGCAATGGCCGATGGTGATGTTGCCAAGCACTTTGGCACCTGCCCCGATCAGCACACCGTCCGCGATTTTGGGGTGACGGTCGTCGTCTTCTTTGCCAGTTCCGCCAAGTGTGACCGAATGCAGCATTGAGACATTATCGCCTACGACTGCCGTTTCGCCCACAACGATGGAATGTGCGTGGTCGATCATGATGCCTTTGCCGATCCGAGCCGCAGGGTGGATATCGACACCAAAGAGTTCAGAGACCCGCATTTGTACGAAGTACGACAGGTCTTTGCGGCCCGTCATCCAGAGCCAGTGACCGAGGCGGTAAGCTTGCACGGCTTGGTAGCCTTTGAAGAACAGCAGCGGTTGCATCAGGCGGTGGCATGCCGGATCGCGGTCAAAAATCGCTACGAGGTCGGCACGTGCCGCCGAGGTGATGAACGCATCGGTTGCATAAGCTTCGTCGAGGATTTCGCGTAGGATTTGTTCGGACATTTCGCGCGAGGCGAGCTTCATCGAGATACGGTACGCCAATGCCCGCTCGAAGCTGGCGTGATGCAAGATACCCGCATGGATCAAGCCGCCCATCAACGGCTCGGAGAGCACGGCGGCTTCGGCTTCTTCGCGGATGCGGTGCCAAACGGGATCGACCTGCGAGAGGGCAGCTGTTTGAGGGGCCATGGGGTCACGTCCTTGCGCTTGTGTCTGGTCGTTCTAATCTAAGTAGTCCCAAGCGGACAAGAAAAAACCCCGTGAGGTGCATTTCAGTCAATGTTTCGCCGCGGCGCGGGTCAAAAGCCCTGTGATAACAACCAACATGCTTTGCAGATAAGCGGTTGTGTGGGGCGTTGTGTCGTCAATCGGGTGATGCTGCGCCAAGGCGCTGGTCAGGGTGCCTGTGCCGTAATCGGGATGCGCACGGCGCAGGCGTTTGCGGTAGCGGTCGGCTGTGTCCGCGTTCGCGAGGGCCGATTGCAGCGTGGCTGGTCGCGTGATTTCAGGTTCATTTTTTAGCGCACAGGCCGCGTAATGCAGGTCAGAGAGATGAATGGGACGCATGTCACGCCCCGATTTCGATGGTTTGCGCAGGCCCTGCCCCGTAGCGGTCCGACACCTGTGCGACGCTGACTTTTGTACCGACGCTGAGTGGTCCGGTCCATGTGGGGTCACTGACGATGACTGTGTTGGTCAGTACCCCGCCGACGTGGAACGTGAGTAGATAGGTTTCACGCTCTTCGCCCAGTGGCACGTCAAGCCCAGACCAATCGTCGCCGTCGATCCGCGTCTGTCTGATCCATGTGATCTGCTGTTCGGCGCCCAGCGCTTGTGCCCGAAGATGTGCGACCGGATAAGGCCGCAAGCCGTTGCCTGCGAAGCTCGCGACGTCATAGCGGTAGGATGCGTCCCCCAACGGCTCAGAGGCCGGTCCGTAGCGGAAATGACGGTCGGTGCCGCGTGTGGTGGACGCCACGTTGATTTGCCTGATTGCCCCGTTCAGAACCACCACCGCTGATCCTGCGGGCCAGACGTCAGGGATCATAGCACTGGTGCCGGCCTGTCCCCGCAAGAAACCGGACAGCTGGTATTCTTGGGCGCTGACAGGAATGGCTTTGGTGAACTGCAGCACTTCCCAGTTGCTGGCACTCCCGTCCCCTATCGCAATGGCACCCGCACCGGATAGCACGCTTGCGATCTCGGCAGAGCTAAGCGTTCCGTGGATCAGTTTGACCGTCACCCCGTCTTGGCGGTCCCACGTCCCAACCGGTCCGCGCTGCAGCGGCGTCACCAACTGCCCCATGGTCCCCTCGCGCTGGATGATCTGGTCGAGCGTATAATCGCTGTCGGTCCCGCTGGTATAGAGCGCCACCTGCCCCGGCCAAGGCCGCCCGCTCGCTACCACATGCGGTGCGTGGGGGTTTTCGTCCCCCGTGATCAACGGCAGGTCGAGGAATTGCAGTTGCACAGGCACTGGTCCCACGTAGGGTTTCAGCTTGGGGGCAATGTCGGGAATATTCTGCGGCAGGTAGACTTCTGGGTCCACGCGAGTGGCTTCGACCAAGCGCAAGCCTGCGTCTTCGACACGGTCAATGCGGAACGTGCCTTGGTCACCGTTCACATGCAGCTCAATCACATCGCCTGCGCCCAGCGCCTGTTGTGAAGGTGGCAATGCAAAGCTGATGCCGTCTTGGCCCACACGGGTCTCAGCAAGCCAGCGGCCCACGGCGCCTTGTGCCTCTGCCCGTGTGAGCGCGAGCGGGACTGATGTGCGCGAAATGCCTAGTGTCGATTGTTCGGGGTCCGAAATTTCTGTGACGGCCCCTTCAAAGTCGGCCTCTGCGTCGATGAATTCAAACTGCACACGGGCTGCGATTTCCCCCAATGGTGCGCGGATTTGGCTGATCGCCGTCGGCCGGTCTGGGTCAAAGGCGAGCGTGTCTGGTGTTAACGTCTGTACTGGCTGGCCTGTGCGGTTGGTGAAGACCAATGTGCCGTCGCGCTCTGCCGCTTCAAAGCCGTAGGTGGTCATCAGCGGTTGCAGGGCCGCTCGTGCTGATCCGGCGTCTGCGATATGGTAGCCGCGTACTAGCCCGTAGAGCCGTGTCACATCGTATGCCGTCACCCCAGAGCGTTCGCATATGTCCGCCACAACAGACGCCAGCGTGCGGCTGGAACTACGCCCGTTCAGCCAATGCCCCCGCGTGTAGTTATCCCCGTCAGACCACAATTCCTGATTACCGGGGAAATACGGGTATGGCCGCGCATCCCATGCCCAGACATGGGCGCGGTACATATCCACCATAGATCCGTCATATAGCGCCGATACAGGGTTGTTCGTGACATCCGCGTAATGCCCATAGATCGCCCGCAGATATTGCATCTGCATAAAGTCATCACGCCGCCCGTTGGAATAATGCGGCAGTTGCGATTCAGATGATTTGGGGTCGAGGAATTTGTTAGGTTGGTTGGTGCCTTTGTCTATCGCCGCGCAGCCCAGTTCGGTGAACCAGATCGGTTTGCTTTGTGGCTGCCAAGGGGTTGGGATCGCGGACCTTATGCCGTCTATCCGGTTGTAGTGCGCGTTGCCCCACCAGTTAGGCAGGTCTTTGTAGCGATAAATCCAAGGCTCGTCCGCGAAGCCGTCTGTGATCTCAGAGCGGCGCTGTGCATCGCGAGCCGTATCGCTCTTGTAATACCAGTCGTAGCCTTCGCCTGCCGTCACATTGTTTGACAGGTAATCAAGGTTATAGATCGACCCCGCATCTGCGTCCGCATGATCTACGCCGTCGCGCCAATCGGACAGCGGCATATAATTGTCGATCCCGATGAAATCGATATTTGGGTCCGCCCAGAGCAGATCAAGGTGAAAGATTTTGTCGCCTGTCCCCGTAGGCTGATACCCATGGTATTCGGACCAATCCGACGCATAGCTGATCTTGGTATCCGGCCCTAGGATCGCGCGGACTTCACCTGCCAGTTGGATCAGCGCGTCTACAGCGGGAAACGTGCCACCTGCCCCACGGATTTGCGTCAGACTGCGCATCTCAGAGCCAATACAAAACGCAGTCACACCGCCCGCCGCTTTGCACAGATATGCGTAATGCAGGATGAAGCGGCGGTAGCGCCATTCTTTGGGGCCTGTGTAGGTGACTGTCTCGCCCTCGATGGCAAAGTCATCGGGCTGCGCTGTCCCCATGAACGCCGCGACCTCAGCGGTGGCTGTAGCCGTCTGGTCCGGTGTGCCGTCCATCTGTGGGGCCAGTGACGTTGTGATCCGCCCGCGCCACGGCAAGGGCGGTTGCCCAGCACCCCCTGTCCAAGGGTTGATCAGTGTATTGCCGTCTTGTTGCTCCATCAGGATGAACGGATAGAACACAGGGTCTTGCAAGCGGGCCTTTAGCCCCTTGATGGCTTCAACCACGGAGGCATCACAGGGCGTGCCGCCATACACGGGCCGATCACCCGACAGCGGCACCACACCAGCCGCAGCACGCGCTTGGCCAGACACCACCCACGGCATCACGTCGCCGTCTACCGTGGTCTGTTCCACCTTAGGGGCTACTTCACAGTCCCCACAGCGTAGGTCATTGCCAAACCATGACACGACCAGCAACGCGGAATGGCAATTGGGCAGTTCCTCGCGCAACGCCTCTGACGCCACATAGAAATCCGTACCGCCCAGTGGAGAATTCACATTGATCGCGATTTGCTCGCCAAACGCGGGTGACAAGCGCACGGGTTGCGTCGCCAGCGCATATTCACCCGTACCGGGGATCAGTGCGACGCCACGCACTTGGCGGGCAATGTCGGCCACGGCGGCAGGTGCGCCTTCCTCGGACGGGCGCATCACCTCGAATGTGAACTGCGGCACGCGGTTGCCAAATTGCGCAAGCGGCAAGTCCTCGAACACCACGTAGGCTATACCGCGGTAGGCAGGCGCGTTGTCGGCCCCTTCAACCGCGACGATTTTGGGATCAGGCGATTGGAACGCGGAGCCATCATAAACGGTCATATTCAGCTTGGCGTGGCTCATCACCACACCATCCGCCCAGACACGGCCCACACGGGTGATCGTGCCTTCGCACAAGGCCACAGCCAGACTGACCGTATAGCTGTATTCCGTCACCTTTGGCTGCGCACCGGCACCTTTGCCGCCGCCAGTGGTCTCGCTGCTCTCTTGGAACTGCGTGGCCCAGATCACCTGTCCTGGCACACGCATCCGGCCATATACCTGACCAACCGTGTTACCTTCACCAGCGCCAGTAATCCGGAACCGATCCACACGACCTGTTTCCACCGCCGCACTGCCCGACCCCAGTATCCGCTGGTCGATCATACGTCCTACAGTGGCCCCCGCCGCCTGCCCAATGGCCGCAGCCGACACCCCAAGCACGGCACCACCGACACTGGCCCCAAGCGACATACCAACTGCAGACAAGACAAGCGTAGCCATAGGGATTATCCTTCTAAAAATTCAAAGCGGGCAACGATGCGCCGTTGCCAAGGGGCGGACAACGGGCTCTCAGTGACCCCGTGTCCGGCATAAGCGTGGATAAAGGTCGGGGCATCGCCCACCTCTGCCAACACGCCCAAGTGTTTCGCAACCCAACCGTCACGCATCCGGAACAAAATCACCTGTCCGGCGCGCATCGGCTGGTCGCTGACGTCGTCAAAGTGGTCACGGGCGCTTTGCCACAGACGTTCATCGCGTTGCGGCTCTCCCCAATCGGCAGAATATGCGGGCACGTCCTGCGGGTCTTCCCCGTAGCGACTGCGCCACAACCCACGGATCATGCCCAGACAATCGGTGGCAACACCTTTGACGGCGGCTTGGTGCACATAAGGCGTACCGATCCAACTGCGGGCCTCTGCGACGATATCGTTCACAGCAGGCTCCCTCCGTTGTTCACATCACCAGAGCGCGGCACAGCCATCAGCCAGTCATCACCCGGAATATGCGGGAAGCCCTGAAAATTGGCGAGGTTACTGAATTTCTCGCGACAGGTTTCGGCCCGTTTGTCACAGCCAGCCACAAGCCGCAGCTGATCGCCCACACTGATCGCAATGCCCAGCGGCTGCCACAACAGTACCTCGCGACGGGTGCCAACTAAGCGGTCCTCTTTGATCGTGGCAGACAGCCCCTTTGCGGCTCCCGTCATGACCTGCAAGAACCCGTTCTTGAACCACTCCGCATGAAACGGCACCAGCGTCGCCAGATCAAAGCTCTGCCCGTCCGTGGCACGGTCCACGTCCACCTCGGCCACATAAGCGGCTTCGGTCTGCGTGTTGATCGCACAGCGGCTATCGCCCAGCACAGCAGAACATGTCTTGAGGTAAGACCGCCCCTGCGGTTGGTTCAGCGCCTCTGCTAACCCGCGCAGATCAACTTGGAACTGGCCGCCATTGCGGGTGATTTCACCCATCGTGCCACGGAAATTGACCTGCCGTGCAGTCACATCATCCCAACGGACCTGCCACACCGTCACTTCGGCCTGATCGTACCGACCTGCGGCGATATCAGTCTCGGTGATGGTCGCAGCGGTCAGCACGCCGACAGCTTCGGTATTATCCACCGACAGGCCCGTAGTGCTACTGAGCGCACGCGCCGTCATGCCGCTGTCAGCGACGAAATCCACACCGTCAAAGCGCAGCGTCCGGTCGTGATCGGTAAAGCCAAGCACAACGCCGTCGCGCCGCTTGATTGCCCAGCATTGGCACACATGGGTCAGGCCCGTGGCGAGGTGTTCAAGCAAAAGCTGCCTACTCATACCCGCACCTCGACCACAGGGACATTCGGCACGTCGCCTGCTTGGAAATTCGCCACAGATGTCTGGATGCGATCCGAGGCAAAGCGGACAGGCACGTCAAATTCATATCCCGCACGGATTTCCGCGCCAATCGGCGGGGCTTCCGCGAAATTCACAATACCACGCTGCGTATCCACGGTGTAATCAATGCAGTCCTGTAATTCATCGCCCCCCACAGCCACGCGCACCGATCCCATCACGGGTTTCGTCACGGGGCGGTTGTAGTTGGCGTCACCGGACGGATAAGCCTTGATCAACTGCCACGCGGTTGTGACCTCATCACCCTGCCCGATCAACTGGTCATGGGCGGTGGGATTGGCCGAGGACTTGCAGGATTTGTAGTCAGCCCAGTCTTTCCACCGGAACCCGATCAACTGGCCCTGCCGCGCTTCAAAGAACGCCACCAAAAGCGCCACATCATCCAAAGACCGCAGACCCAACCCCGCATCATAATGCCTACGCGAATGGGCCCACGGCGTGTTGCGTTCTTCAAACCCGTTGGCAAGGGTAACAATCTCTGTGCGTCGCTCTGGGCCACCAATGGCCCCAAATGATAACGACGCGGGAAAGCGGATCTCGTGAAATGACATCTGTGCTGCTCCTATTGATTCCGGCGACCTTGGCCAATTGCGCGCGCCACACGCGCGGCAATCTGACCTTGCGAGCGTTCAAAGCCGGTCACATCCGGCGTGGAAATATTCATATTGATGTTCACGCCGCCACCACCTTGGGTGCGCACGCCCAGCCGTCCGTCTGACCCACGCGCGAGCGGCATGATCGCCTCTGGTCCCGCTTCGCCCATCAGTCCGGTGCCGCCGCGCATCGGGAACGTCGTGGCCCCGCTGACCACACCGCCCAGCGCAAAGGGCATCACGCGACCTTGCGAAAACGGCGCACCATCCTTGAACGGCATCACCCCCGCGACCAGTCCACTGATCCCGTCGGCAATCGCCGTGCCCATGCCATTGGCCACAGGCTTGATCGCCGCCGCGTAAGCTGTGTCGATCATGTTCGACGCCACCATGCCCAGCGCATCACTTAGCTTCAGCCCGTCGAATGCCAAACCGTCGAAGGCATTGCGCAAGCCATTGGACAAGCCACGATCCAGGTTCGTGGCCTCTTTGAACGTATCGGCAAAGGCCGCACGCATTTCGCGGATTTCCCCCGTCAGGCGGGCCGCATCATCTGCCGCCGCACCAAACTGGTCTTCGTCAAATTCATCCATCTGTCGATGTCCTTTTTTCATCGGGGTACGCTTGGGACAACGCATCTAACGCGCTGCGCCCCATCGGCGCTGATCCCGCATCAATCCCCAGCATCAGCCGGAACTCTGCGGGGGTCAGTTGCCAGAACTGGTCGGGACGCAGGCTCAAACCGCGCACCCCAGCCTTGAGCAACGCAGGCCAGTCAAACTTCATGCCGCAGTCCCAAAAGCACGCGCCAGCAGTTGCGCCGCGATCCTTGCGGCATCTACAGGCCCGTCGCCAATGTCGGCTGTCAGCAACTCCGCCGACGTCCCGGACCATCCGCCTCCGCGCAGACCCGCCACGATCAACGCCATCACATCGCGACTCGCAAAAGCACCGCTCTCGAACCGTTGGACCAAAGCCACCAAAGTGTCCTCGCCCAAGCGGTCCTCAAGCTCTGCCAAGGCCCCAAGGGTCAGCTTGCAGACATGCGGGATGCCGTTCACCGTGATGGTCACTTCACCAGCCCAAGGGTTCGCCATCAGCTCGTCGCCGTGAAGGTAATCGCACCCGCGGATGCCATGGCCAACTCATAGGTCGCCTCGCCGTTATAAGCGCCGGAATATTCCACGGACGTGATCTGGAAAGCGCCTTGCACGGTACCAAAATCAGGGATGATCACCTGAAAATCAGGCGTTTCCCCGTCAAAGAAGATCTGCCGCGCGCGTTCATCGCTATCCGCGTCCTTGAACACACCAGAGCCGGAAATCGCGCAGGTTTTCACCCCAGCACCGCCCAGCAATTCGCGCCAGCCGCCTGTACTTTCCAATGACGTCACATCCACGCTTTCCGCGTTAAAGCTGATCCGCGTGGCACGTAGCCCCGCCACAGTCTCAAACGATCCATCGCCAGTCATGTCGATTTTGACCAATAGGTCTTTACCATTCTGGGCCACCATCGGGTGTCCTCCTTTATATCAGTTAGGGTGTTACGGGTGCGCCGTCGCAAATGCGGGCGCGGAACGTCAGATCAATTTGGCGGGCAGTGCCAGTGCGGGCACGCTGGGCGCGGGCCTTTGAAAAGTGCAGAAACACCAGCACGCCACGGGACAGGGTCAAATCCGCATTGTGCAGCACGTCACTGACCACCGCCGCGACCTGCTTGGCACGCGCGAAACCCGATTGCTCGGACACTACGCGGATCACCAATTCATGCAGCGCACCGTTGCCCGTGCCATCGGACTGGTCGCGGACTTGTTCAGCGCCCAGCGACACATAAACCTCCGCACGCGGACCTGCTGGCACAGTGTCATACACCGCATCGCCCACCAGCGCAGTCAACGCAGGATCGGTCTGAAGCGCCTCGTATATCGCGGACTGCAACGCGCCGCTGACGGCATAGGTCATACCACGGCCTCCTCAATCGCAAAGCAGGTCAGGTACAGCGCACCGCGATCATAGGCCGTCACCGCATCAATACGAAAAGCCCGCTCGCCTTCGACAAATCGTTGTCCCGCCTTGGGCCGCGACGGCGCACCAACAGCCGCTGCACGCACAATCACCCGCAGTGTATTTTTCGACAGGGTGGCAACCAGATCACCGCTTTGGCGACCGGTGCCGGTTTTCACATCGGCAAATAACGTGCCCAGCGGCTCCCAAGTGGTGACATAGCCACCCGCATCATCCGCCACCCGCACAGGGTTTTCCAAAGTCATCTGACGTGTCAAACGTGGTAAACTCATGTCCGACCTCCCATAAACAAACGCACGTTGCGGTGCGGCGCGATCAGGCTGGCGACACCCATTGGCATGTCACTGCCTGCACCGGCGTGACGGAATTCGTAAAAATGCGCGGCCAGCAGGAACGTCGCTTGGGCCAAATCTGTCGGCAGGTCCGTCCATTCCGCGCCGTAACCCGCCAGCATCCCGATCCGCACAGACCCATGCTGCGGGATGGTCGCCAGCGTGCCGCCCAAGCCCAGCAAACGCGGACGGTGTGCATCCACTTCCAGCTTCCAACCCAACGCAGGCGCGGCAGTCTCGACACCCAGACGGTCAATCAACGTCACCTCTGTAATCGCAGCCACGGGCGCAATCGGCAGCGGTTGGCGGTACGCATCGCGCCAACAGGTCAACGTCCACGTAAAGTCGCGTGAAATCAAAATCTTGCCAGTCCGCGCCTCAATCGCTGCAATCGCTGCCCGCAAATGGGTCTCTAGCAAACCGTCCTGCAAATCATCATCGGCAAAGCCCGATCCCATCCGCATATGGTCTTTAAATTGCGCGACCGGAAGGGCCGCTGCGGGCACTGGGGTCTGTTCGACTAACATCATGGAATACTCCGACTTATCCTGCGGTTACGGCCTTTTGAGAACCCGAATGCACACCCGCAACGCCGCTCGGACGGAAGGGAGCAGCTAGACGACGCTGCAAGCCAGATGTGCATTCGGGGGGTGGGACGGATCACAACAACCCGCCCCGTTTCACGACAACAGCGTTAGCTGGCCGCGAACTTCAGCAGTTTGATGGCGGCGAAATCCGACACGGCCCCGCCGACGCGTTTGGTGGCGTAGAACAGCACATGCGGCTTGGCAGAGAACGGATCGCGCAGCACACGCAGATCAGGGCGTTCAGCGACAGTGTAGCCTGCCGCAAAGTCACCAAAGGCAATCGCAAAGGCGTCGTCGTCAATGTCCGGCATGTCTTCGGCGATCAGCACAGGATAACCCATCAGACGCGCAGGCTCTCCGGCGGCCAGACCATCAGACCACAAGAAACGACCATCGTTGTCTTTCAACTTGCGCACGGTGCCAGCCGTCTTGGAATTCATCACGAACGTGCCATTCGCGCGGTACTGGGCACCCACGGCATAAACGAGGTCCACAATCGGATCAGCGTCATTGATACCACCTACAGCACCCGTCGGCACATACCCGATATTGCCCCAAGCCCACACGTCATTGTGCACAGTCGGGTAGGTCAGCAGACCCTTCGGCTTGTCCACACCGTCACCCGCGATAAAGGCATTCGCCTCTGACCGCGCGAACTTGTCGGCAATGCGGCCCGCCAGCCAGCCTTCGATGTCAAACGCCGTGTCGTCCAGCAAACGCTGCGACGCCTTTGGCAAAGCTGACAGCTCGTGCAGCGGGATCGTGATGCGGTCAATCTGCGGCGTCGCGGTCTCGGTCAAGCCACCGGTTTCCGTGGCCCAACCAGCGCCCATATCCGTGTGATCGACCAGCACATCAAACGACGTGGCATCCACAGTCACAACCTGCGCAATCGCACGGATCGACGCGGTGGCGCTCAACGTGCCCTTGATTGTGTCAGCCGTCTGCGGATCGACCAAATAGCCACCATCAGCAGCCACAGACGTGTTCAGCGCCTTGCCCTCCATATCCAAGCCACGCAAGCCATCATCATCGCCAGAGCGCAGATAGGCGGCAAACGCCTTTTGATGTGGCGCATCCATTTCAGCGGATACAGCCAAGGACGGGCGTGCAGCCATCAGGGTCTTTCGATCTAGCTTGTTCATGCGGTCTTCCTGTTTTTGAAGTTTGGCGCTTACGCCGTTGGAGAAATCTTTGAAGTCAGCCACAAAGCCGCCCAAGGCAGCCCGTAACTCTTGGGCCGGAGACATGTCGTCTGACATGCCTTTCCCGGCCCGGGACGCGGTCCCGGTTGTGGTCATGTTCCACTCCTTAAAAGTTGATCAGCGGCTCGCCCTAGATGTGGGCAATCGTCAGGCGGGCGTCCGTCAGGACAGCCGCCAATTCACGCAGGTCCGGCGCGTCGGGGTCTTCGCCCTTGGCCCCCACCCGCGCATCGGGAAGCATGGGAAACGTCACCAGCGACACTTCCCACAGTTCAAGCTGGGACAAATGGCGTTTGCCAGCTTTGTCTTTTGTGGATTTCACAGTGCGGTAGCCAATCGACAAACCATCAATCGCTCCCGCCTCTAAAAGGGCCGCAGCCTCACGGGCGCGGGCCACATCAGGCAGCAAACGGCCCTTCACCCACAGACCCTTTGCATCCTCACGTACCTCGTCCCAAACGCCAATCGGCTGGCTGGGGTCGTGCTGCCAAAGCATCTTGATCGACCACCCCTTGGCCTTGGACGCGCCTAGCGACTGGCGATACGCGCCCACATCCACCACATCACCACCCTGATCGGTCAGACCAAACAGCGACGCATAGCCCGAAATCTCGGTGCCGTTTTTGACCATCACATCCGTGCCAAGCTGGCAATATTTGTGTTCCAAATTCATATTCTATCCTCTCAGAAGCCACGTAATGCTTGCAAAATTTCCAGAACCAGCAGCCCAAACGCGCCGCAGGCAATCAACAGGATTTGCCATTCCAACCGTGCCACCATGAACTCGATCCGGCCCAGCCGCACATCCAACTGGGCAAACCAGAAATCGGATACGGGCGGCGGCGCTACAGTTTTGGCCCGCCCCTCAAGATCAAAAACCTTACCCGTCATCACTGACCTCCAGCGCAGGCAATCCCAGCAAGTTGCGCTTTTCAGCGGCACTGAGGAACGATGCATCCGCCACGCGCCGCCACTGCGCATCGCGCTCTGCAGACAGCGCAGGGATTTGGTCCAGATCAGGGCGCACATCCAATCGCTCGCCCGTGAAATCCGACAGCCAATCAGCAATCGCGCTGGTGACACGGGTGGCCAGCGGCAACACCGTCAGGCGGTAAAACGCACGGTTCGCTTCCTGATAATTCGCGTAGGTCGCGTCCCCTGGAATGCCAAGCAACATCGGCGGCACACCGTAAGCAATCGCAATCTCACGCGCGGCGGCTTCCTTAGTCTTCTGGAACTCCATATCCGAGGGCGAGAACCCCATTGGTTTCCAATCCAAGCCCCCTTCCAGCAACATCGGACGCCCTGCGTTCTTGGCCCCTTGATGCTGGCTTTCCATCTCGTCCACGAGCCGCGTGTATTGGTCATGGGTCAGTTGCGACTGCCCCTCACCGCCGTTGTAGATAATCGCACCCGATGGCCGTGCGGCATTGTCCAACAGCGCCTTCGACCAGCGCGACGCGGCATTATGCACATCCACGGCATTGGCCGCCGCCTGCATCGCAGAGAACCCGTAGTGGTCGTCTTGCGGGTGGAAACTCTTGATATGACAAACGGTGCTCAGACCCTCTGTCACCGGAAACCGCACCTTACGACCACCCAGATTATACTCGTAGGCAACTGGCCAGCCATTCTTACCGGGGATCAAGCTCATCCGGTCAGAGCGCAGCACATGCATCTCTGCAGGCAATCCGTCGTCAGCCACTGCTTCAAGATAGCCGTTCCCCGTTAGCAAAACCTGCGCAAACAGCGCCTCGAACAATTCCGCACGGCCCTGCGCCATATTTGGACGGGCCAGCAATTCCTGCACCGGATGCACATCATAACGGCGCAAGCGGTCTTGGACGACCAACGGCAACGCGGCAGCGGCTTCCGAGATAATCTTAACAGCGCGAAACCCGATCGGGTTGGCGTTGAACCCGTTGCGCGTCAGTGACACCGTATCACGCGGCGACCACGCCACGCGGCCCGACGATTGCATCGCAACCACAGGTCCGGTGGCTGACGCCTTTGCAGCGGGAACGACCTGTGCCGCGCCCTCTTTGCTGCCCGCAGACCGGTTGAGAAATTCAAACATGCAAGTCTCCTTCAAGTGGCGGCGAAAGACCTTTGTCTGTCGCTGCGATGAAACACTTATCCCTGATAGGTCTTGACGAGTCTGAAACGCCCCGTGCGCAGGGCGATGCAACGCCCTGCGCATTCTTTTAGTAAAGCGTACGCATCCGCGGCGACCGCCACGCATAAGCCGGATCAAGGATCAAATCCTTCAGCGCCCACACCAGTGCATCCACACGGTCAGGCGACCCCGATCCGGTGAAACCATTGCTGGTCATCAGACACATCTGATCCTCTAATTCACCCAATCCGCGCAGGTGTTTCACACGCCCCTGCTCGTATAATGCGGCCACAGGTTCGGCCCGCACCGCCTTGCCCTTGGACGCACGCACCGCCTTATAGGGGACCATCGGATCAATCTGGCGCACGACGCTCTCGACCATATCGCCCCCCTGATTAACTTCCGCGACCATCCGGTCAGCACCAAAACGGTCCATCGCCGCAATCGCCACCTTTGCCCATTCCGTCGGCGAATCCGTGTGGGCGGTCAGATCGGCCAAGACATAAGCCCGCCACGTATGCGGCGGACCGCTGGTCACAGCCCCCGCCACGACAATCCCGCAAGCATCGGATTTTCCGTGATGCGACACAGGTGGATCAACGGCCACGACAATCCGGTCCAACTGCGGCACCTCGCGGACCTCGGCCGCAGCAAGCGCATCACTTGACCATAACGCCCCCTCAGCATCGCCCAGCATAACGCCCTCCAACTCCTGACGGCCCAAGCGGGTGCCACCATACCGCGCCGTGACTTCTTCCATAAAGCCAGCCGCAAGGTTCATCGCATTCGCCGATGTTGGCGCATGGGTCGTCACGGTACTGTCGCGGGCCAGCAATGCCTTAAGCACAGGCGCATTGCGCGGCGTTGTCGTGACACAAGCCTGCGGATTATCCCCCAGCCGCAACGCAAATTGCAGCATATCCCACGCATCCTCGCCGGACTTCCACTTAGCGACTTCATCTGCCCACAAAGCATCAAACTGCGGACCGCGCAGCGCGTCAGGATCATGAGCAGAAAACACATGCGCCGTAGCGCCGTTCGGCCACTCCAGCATCTTGCGACCCGCAATCCACTTGGGGCGGCGATCCGGCGGGGATACCGCCAGAATACCGCTTTCGCCGTAGATCATCACCTCGCGGGTCTGATCCACGGTCTCACCGACAATCGCAATACGGCGCGCGCGCCCTTTTGCATTTGGGGTCGGCCCCTCTGCAAGAGAGCGGACCCATTCCGCGCCCGCACGGGTCTTACCCGCACCGCGACCGCCCATAATCACCCACGTCCGCCAATCACCCGCAGGCGGGCGCTGATGTGGCAAGGCCCAGAAATCAAACAAATACGGCAGGGCCTCAATCTGTGCGGTCGTGAGACCGTTCAAAAACTGCGCCTGCTGTAAATGCGGCCCTGAGGCGATCCAACTCGCGCCCGATGTCATCCCGTGCGGCGTCGTAGTCGATGCCATCTGCGATTTCGTCTGTATCGAATTTGTCATGGAATGCCTCTTCTGCGCGCAACACCATCATGTGCGCACCCTGCAGTTCATTGATTTTGTTCATCATTTGCTTGTTGGTCGCGTCAGCGGCGGGGCCTGCGTCATGCAGCCACTTTGCCAACAATGTGCGCATCTCGACAAATAGGGTCGAAATCTGGGAAATGCGCAGCCGCGCTGCGTCTTCACGGCTAAGGCCGTCGTCGTTTTCTATCATGCTGCTGATACCTGTCGGAAACTTCCGTACAGTCGAGAAACCAACCCACACACAGCGTCCGAACTGCGAAAGGTAACTTTGGAGCTGATTTTCTAGCGTACCTTCAATTTACGCGAACAGCAGCAAACACGTCAACGTCCCAGCACGACGCAGCGAACGCGGGCATTACCAAGCGATTACCGTGCGGGGGATGTGGTTGATGGCCGTGCCATGGAACGGGAAAAGCTGACCTTGGAATGGGCCGCAGCTAATGGCTGTTCCCAATCCATTGTGCCAAATGCTGCGTTTTTGCACCAACGTCCGCAAAGAATTAGGTGAGACAAATACGTTCAAAATCTGCTAGATTTTTTAACAAGATTTTTGCCAGAATAGATAGTGGCAGTAGTATCTTGTCCAGTGCCTGAAGCATCATGGGATGCCAAACTTCCATTTTAGGTTGTGCGAATCAACTAAATTTTATAATATAGAAATATTCAATCTATAAAATAAATGAGATTTGGTGCGCCGCTGCAAAGCGGCTAAGCAATAGGTTTCAATTTGTATTTAATCAAAAAACATAAAGATGAGATTGCCTCAATCGCTTCAATTGTTTCGATACTCTCTGCAATTGTACTGATTTTCTCTGTCATCGTTAGCGCTTGGCAATTCTACCTGACCCGGCAAGCAGTTCAGGCCCAAGTGATAGGCACGTCGCTCGCCCATGGTAGAAACCTTTACGATTCTCTCGCGGCAAACCCCAATTTAGCTCAGAGGCTGTTCAGTCTAGAGCCTTCCAAGCTAGAAGACACTGTTTTTGTTCAAAAGACGCTGAGTTTTTTCTCAGAACAGTACATTTATCGGCGCGGAAATTTGATTGATGATGAAACGTGGAAACTCGTAGAACAAGACATGTGCCAAGTATTTAATTCCACCGGCTTTCGGGAAATTGCCGCTCCCTTACTTGGCCGTGGCGATTTCCCCAGCGATTTTACCGATATTTTAATGGAGTGCAGCGATGCGTAAAAGACTGATTGGCGTGCTTCTCAGCACTATTCTTTATGCTTTGCCTGCGAATGCTTGGTTTTTCCAACCCTCGCCTGGAACAGTTTCGCAAGAGACGCTGTCGCGCTTTCAAGAGGCTGCGGTTAATACCCTAGAAGGTTTGACTTTAATTCACGATATGCTGCGCCAAATCGAGCAAGGCGAGACGAGCGTAAATTCCGTTGAAGCGGCCTCTGTGGCAATAGAGAAACTTGTTTTAGCGGCGAGCCAATTTCGAGATCTCCAGACGGAGGATCTTCAAGCGCTCATCGTATCAATTGAAGCCGTCGAACAAATCGACGAAGGTGCTATTCAACTAGTTAGGAACGCTAAGATCGAAAATGCGGCCGATCTCAGCCGCTATTCTGCCGATCAGAGCTTGGTAATCGCGAACTTGGTTGCAAGCCTTCTAGAAAGCGACTTTGGCCCCGTTTCTGCTGCAAATTCTGAAAGCCGAGCAACAGTAAACCGCCTTGTTTCAAGTATCTCTAATATGATGATCGTAGTTAACTCTGTATCTGGAGCGTTGGCGCTGGCTTCCCAGCAATAAGAACTGATGGCGTCAGAGAAATGAACGAAAGAGAAGCACGGTTATGGACAAGGCTAAACCGTTTTCCTCAACTGCGATAATGGTCTTTTGTTGAACCGCTTGCCGAAGCGGAGTTTGGTGCAACTCCCGCGAATGCAAACTTCGTCCCGCATTTCCGACCTTCCCCCACAGCACACTAAAGCATCATTGCGCACCAGCGCCCCTCAATAAAAAAACCGCCGCGCCCCAATCAAGGTGCGCGGCGGTTCATGTATTTCTACGAACGAAACCTGAATAAATTCAGATCATCCAACTAGTTCGCCGCACGTTCCGCTTCGATTTCACGCCAGCGCGCTACGTTGCGGTTGTGCTCGTCCAGCGTCGTTGCAAATGCGTGTCCGCCCGTGCCGTCCGCCACAAAGAAAATGTAGTCCGTGTCGTCGGGGTTCAGCGCCGCTTCAATCGCCGCGCGGCCTGGGTTGGCGATTGGCGTGGGTGGCAGTGCGGGGATCACGTAGGTGTTCCACGGTGTTTCGCGGCGCAGCTCGCTTTGACGCAAACCACGGCCCAACACGCCCTCGCCCTCGGTGATCCCGTAGATCACAGTCGGGTCGGTTTGCAGCCGCATTCCTAGGTTCAAACGGTTCACAAACACGCTCGCCACTTGGCGACGCTCGTCAGCCACAGCCGTTTCTTTTTCAACGATACTCGCAAGGATCATCGCTTCTTCCGGGCTGGCCAAGGGCAGACCTTCGGCGCGATTTTCCCAAGCATTCGCGAGAATACGGGACTGGCTCGCGGACATACGGTCAATGATCGAGGCCACAGAATCGCCCGGATCAAATTCATAGCTGTCTGGTGCCAGCGATCCCTCAGTAGGCAAATCGCCATAATCCTCGCCCAACAGGTCGAGATTGTTCAACGCATCGACGACCTGCCAGCTGGTCACACCTTCGGCAATCGCAGCGCGGTAACGTGTGTCGGCCTGTTCTTTGACCTCGACATAGGCCACAGGCGCGTCTTCTTCAGACGGGTTAAACAGCGCGATCTCAACAAAGTGGTTCGTCGCCGGATCAAGCTCGCGGACCAGAACCGTCGTGCTATTCACACCCACGCGGTACACCACTTCGGTGCCGCATGTGCTTTGGCCGCTTGTGGTGATCTGGTCAATGATCTGTTCCATCGACGCGCCAGCCTCAACCAAGAACGATCCAGCCTTTAGCTGGCCAGCTTTCTCGGAATAATCCGCACCAATCCGAAAGATCGTCGGCGATGTCACAGCGTTTTGTTTGTCCAGCGTGTTGCTGACGATCCGCATGTTGGACCCGCTTTCGACGCGCAGGCAGATCGCTTGGGTCAGTGGACCCGTCGCAGAATACTGCCCCGATCCCCAGACAACCGCGCCACCAATCAAGAACAACAAAACGATGAACAACGTCAGCGCGTTAGACGCAATGTGTCGCCACATCTATTTGACCTTCCCGAAGATCACGCTGGCGTTCGTGCCACCAAAGCCAAAGCTGTTGGACAGCGCGATCTCAATCTTACGTTCACGTTTCGCGTTTGGTGCCAAATCAACTGGTGTTTCAACCGCAGGGTTATCCAAGTTGATCGTCGGCGGGGCCACTTGATCGCGGATCGCAAGGATCGAAAAGATCGCTTCAATCGCGCCAGCAGCGCCTAACAAGTGGCCAGTCGCAGACTTGGTGGACGACATCGTCACATTTGATGCGTGATCGCCCAGCAGCCGCTCTACAGCGCCCAATTCAATCGTGTCGGCCATCGTCGATGTGCCGTGCGCATTGATGTAATCAATGTCCGCAGGGGCCAGATTGGCATCGTCCAAGGCCATGCGCATAGACCGCTCGCCACCTTCACCGCTCTCGGACGGCGCCGTGATGTGGTAGGCATCACCGGACAGGCCGTAACCCAACACTTCGGCGTAGATCTTGGCACCACGGGCAACCGCGTGCTCGTATTCTTCCAGAACAACAGCGCCAGCGCCCTCGCCCATCACAAAACCATCACGGTCCTTGTCATAAGGACGCGATGCTTTTGTCGGATCATCAGCGCGTTTCGTGGACAAAGCCTTGCAAGCGTTAAAGCCCGCAATCCCAACTTCACAGATCGCAGCCTCAGCGCCACCAGCAACCATCACATCGGCGTTGCCGTATTTGATCAAACGGGCCGCATCACCAATCGCGTGTGCGCCAGTGGAACACGCCGTCACAACCGAATGGTTCGGACCACGGAAGCCATATTTAATCGACACCTGACCAGAGATCAGATTGATCAACGCACCGGGAATAAAGAATGGCGACACGCGACGCGGTCCCTTTTCTTTAATCATCACAGCGGTTTCAGAAATCGACTTTAGACCACCGATACCAGATCCCAGCAAAACGCCCGTCCGGTTACGATCATTGTCATCCGCAGGCACCCAGCCCGAATCTTCAACCGCTTGTTGGGCCGCAGCCACACCAAACAGAATGAATTCATCGACCTTACGGGCATCTTTCGGCGCCATATAGGTATCCGCATTGAACGTCCCGTCTGTGCCATCGCCCAGCGGTACTTCGCACGCATACGTGGTCGCAAGCGCAGAGGCATCAAACCCCTTGATCGGACCCGCGCCCGATTGTCCGTCCAATAATCTTGACCAAGTGTTTTCAACACCATCGGCCAACGGGGTGACGAGCCCCAATCCAGTCACAACAACACGACGCATGAACTGCCCTCACCTCTTCGCGTGGTTTTTCAACGCCACTCTTACCCTACAGGCTACCGCAGTCGCAAGGGCAGCACTGGTTTTCACGCCGCGTTAACCGATCTGTGCCAATGAAAAAAGGGATAACGGTAGTGCAGTGAACATGAGCGTCGCAATCTCAGCGGCTTTCAGGCCCCTCTGTAAACGCGCAAAAGTGGATTTCAGCCCCGCAAACAGACTTAAATCCACGTAGATCAAGGGGATGTCGCCTACATGACACCACACGCGACCTTCGCGCGAATCTCAAAACGGGCGGTCAAAAAATACATAGGACCCCGGCCAATACGCGATTCTCTGGCCAGCGACCGCCCCCGCCAAACAACAAAAAAGCGGCCACCGCATTACACGGGGCCGCCTTTCCTGTCACAATGTGACGAATTTATTGTGCTGCAGAGATGAACTTTACAGCGTCGCCAAATGACTGAATTGTTTCAGCTGCATCGTCAGGAATTTCGATGCCGAACTCTTCTTCAAAAGCCATTACCAGCTCAACAGTGTCGAGGCTGTCTGCGCCCAGATCGTCGATGAAGGATGCACCTTCAACTACTTTGTCTTCTTCTACACCAAGATGCTCTACAACAATCTTGCGTACGCGGTCTGCGACGTCGCTCATGGACTAATCCTCACGGTCTGTTGGGTCGAAACCCGATTTGAAGCTGTCTTTGACGACAGCCTTTCTTTGATCTGCGTGGCCTATAACAGAGAAATTACGCGACGCAAATGTTTTCGACAAGCACCCATTGGGGTGGCTTGCTACAACATGGCCATACCGCCATTCACATGCAAGGTTGTACCTGTGATATAAGCGGCTTCCGGGCTGGCAAGATACAGCACAGCCGCGCCAATTTCAGCCGCCTCGCCCATACGTCCAGCCGGTACGTTGTTGAGAATGCTTGATTTTTGGTCGTCGGTCAGTTTTTCGGTCATCGGCGTGGTGATGAAACCGGGTGCGATGCAATTTACTGTAATGCCACGACTTGCGACTTCGTAAGCGATGGATTTCGACATGCCGACCATACCCGCCTTAGAGGCTGCATAATTCGCCTGACCCGGGTTCCCCGTGGCCCCTACAACGCTGGAAATATTGATAATTCTGCCCCAACGGGACTTCATCATGCCGCGAATTGCGCCTTTGCACAGACGCATCGTTGACGTTAAATTAACTTCTAGCACCGATGACCATTCCTCTTCGGACATGCGCATAAAGATATTGTCGCGTGTGATGCCAGCGTTATTCACCAGAATATCAACCGACCCCATCGCCTCAACCGCTTGTTTCGGCAGGGCATTTACGGCGTCAGCGTCGCTGAGGTTACATGGCAGAACATGGGCGCGTTCCAGCTCAGCAGCCAGCGCCTCGAGCGGTTCAACCCGCGTGCCGGACAGCGCAATCGTGGCGCCAGCGTCGTGCAAGGCATGGGCAATCGCCCCGCCAATACCACCGGACGCGCCTGTCAAAAGTACATTTTTACCAGTCAGATCAAACATGTATGACCCTTTCTTAATCTAATTTATGCAAGTGACGCGACAGCAGCCGCGACATCATCAGGTGTGCCGACATTCAGCGATGTGATGTCTTTGTTGATCCGGCGGATCATACCGGACAAGGCTTTGCCCGACCCGATTTCCCACGCAGTATCAACGCCTTGCGACCCCATCCACAACACGCTCTCGCGCCAGCGGACCGATCCTGTGACCTGCTCTACCAGCAATTTGCGGATTTGATCGGGGTCTGTGACCGCTTCGGCCACAACATTCGCGACCAAAGGCACTGCAGGCGCGTTAATCGTCGTATCGGCCAAAGCTGCGGCCATCTTTTCCGCCGCAGGTGCCATCAAGGCGCAGTGGAACGGGGCGCTGACGGGCAGTAGCATTGCGCGTTTGGCACCGTTTTCTTTCGCAATCAGAACGGCGCGTTCGACCGCTGCTTTGTGACCGGAAACAACCACTTGGCTTGGGTCGTTATCATTCGCAGCCTGACAAATCTCGCCCTGTGCAGCCTCTTCGGCCACCGCTTGTGCCGTTGCAAAATCGAGGCCCAGCAAGGCCGCCATAGCGCCGACACCAACAGGCACCGCGTCCTGCATCGCTGATCCGCGCAGGCGCAACAGTTTGGCCGTGTCGGAAATTGTCAACGCACCGGACGCCGCCAGCGCCGAATATTCGCCCAACGAATGCCCTGCCATGAAATCTGCAGAAGTGATCGTAACCCCTTCTGATTCCAGTGCTTTCATCGCGGCCAAGGATGTCGCCATCAGTGCTGGTTGTGCGTTTTTCGTCAGGGTTAAATCGGCGATATCACCGTTCCAGATCAAGTCTGACAGCTTTTCACCCAAAGCGTCGTCGACTTCGGCAAAAACTGCTGCCGCCGCTGGATATGCATCGGCCAAAGCCTTACCCATTCCAATGGCTTGCGCCCCTTGCCCCGGAAATACAAATGCCCGCATTGCGCGTCCCCATCTTGTTCATAACGTTTTTTCATCATTACCGCGCCTGTCGCTTGCGCACAAGGAAAGGCGCAAATCACAATGCGTGCACAAGGCGTGCACAACCCGTACACAGCAGCTGTGCGAAAATACCCATGCCAAAAACCGTCGGACCCGCGTAAAACATCGCAAAACCGACCAAGGATTAGCCCATGTCAAAGTCAACAAGTTACCATATCGTCACCAAGTCATTTCACTGGCTGACCGCCCTGCTGATCCTCGCGATCATCCCGCTGGGCATGATCGCCAACGATCTGCCCTTTGAAACCGACGCCGAACTCGCCCGCAAAGCGTGGGTGTTCTCGATCCACAAAACTTTGGGCGTGACGGTGTTTTTCGTGGCCCTGCTGCGCATTCTTTGGGCGGTCACACAGGCCAAGCCCGGCCCATTACATCCCAACCGCAAGGCAGAGACATTTCTGGCGGAAGTCATCCACTGGGTACTTTATATCTCATTAGTCGCCGTGCCGCTGACCGGATGGATCGAACACGCGGCGACCTCTGGTTTCGCGCCGATCTGGTGGCCATTTGGGCAATCGCTGTTCTTTGTGCCGCAATCTAACGCTGTCGCGGGCGTTTTTGCGGGCCTGCACTGGATGTTCGGCAAATTGATGATCGCGTCGATTCTATTGCATATCGCGGGCGCGCTGAAACATCAGTTCGTAGACCGTGACGCGACCCTGCGGCGGATGTGGTTCGGGCGTGCGAACGCGCCTGTCGTCGCGCCGCATGTCACGCATTTCGGTCCGCGCGTTGCGGCGCTTGCGGCCTTCGCCCTTGCGGGTTTTGCGGCCTTTGCGTTCGGATTTCTGGACCGCCACGAGACAACAGTCGCGGCAACCGCGCTTGATGCTGTGGCCTCTGAATGGGTCGTGCAGGACGGCGAAATCGCAATCACAGTCGCGCAATTTGGCAGCGACGTGTCGGGCAGCTTTGCGGATTGGACGTCCGAGATCAGCTTTGACCCTGCCCCTGCGGATATCATGGGCGACGTTACCACGGTGATTTCCATCGGGTCGCTCACACTTGGGTCTGTCACATCAGAGGCGATGGGCGCGGATTATTTCGACGCCGAAACCTTCCCCACCGCCACATTCACCGCCCAAATCAAGCCTGACGGTGACAGCTACATCGCGGACGGCAGCGTCACAATCAAAGGCGTGACCGTTCCCGTGCAAATGCCGTTCGACCTGATTCTCGACGGCGACACGGCGCAAATGACGGGCACAGTGACACTCGAGCGGTTGGCGTTCAATGTCGGGGAAAGCCAGACGAGCGCCGCGAACCTCGGATTTGACGTCATCGTAAACATCTCACTCACCGCACAACGCGGCGCGTAACAAAAAAGGGCCGCGCAGTGATGCGCGGCCCTTTCCATGTAGTGTCTAAAGATTATTCCGCAGCGATTGCTTCGATCGAGATTTCGACAGGCACTTCGTCAGGAACGAATGGTACAAACATGTCCATGTTGAACGCAGAGCGGCTCAATGTGGTTGTCGCGTCCAAGCCCAGTGCTTTGCGGCCTTGGTACGGCGGGAACGGGTATTCGTCGGTTTGTGCGTTCAGGACAGTTTCCAGCACAACGGATTGTGTCACGCCGTTCAGCGTCAAGTCACCTGTGATGTTGGCCGTGTCGTCGCCCGTTACTTCGATGCTGGTGGACACGAATGTCACGTCTGGAAAATCGCCGATCTTAAGGAAATCACCGGATTGCACGAAATGTGTCGTCCGCGCGTCCCAGCCTGTGATCATGGATTCCGCAGGGAATGTGATGGAAACGGATGAATTCGCAGGGTCTTCTGCGTCGAACATCACGTCGCCGCCAAAGCCGGAGTACATGCCGTATGTGGTTGAAAAACCAGCGTGGCTGTATGTGAACACCAACTGGCTGTGGCTTTCGTTCAGAACGTAGGCTTCTGGGGCTGCGGCGGCAGCTGTTGCGAAAGGTGAGGCAAGCAGTGCTGCAAGTACGATATTTTTCATGTGGTCGCTCCTAAGTTGGTCAAAGCCAGAGTGCTGAATTTGATAGATGAGGTTGTTGCAAAGCTAACACCGGTTCACAATTGCGCATTTATGAACAAGTCGTGTGAATCAAAAAATGGCGCGAATCCGCCGAAGCAAATCCGCGCCACAATGGCACTATGGGGAATGGGGTTGTGCGGTCGGGGCGTTACGCCGCGACTTTGAAGGCGTCGATTTCGGCTTTGCGTTTGGCTAAGTGAGACGCGCCTGTGATTACGTCGCGGTTGATCCGCTCACGCAAGGACGTGAGGACCAATTCGTCGCCGCATGCGACTTCGACGGTATCGGCGGAATTGCTATAGCGCAGCACGAGGCTCGCCACATTATCACCAGCGGACACTAGGGCCACGTCGCCAATCGCGTCAAAGCTGTAGCACGCGAGCAGTGACATTTTGCCGGTGTGGTTGCGGATCACTTCGCGGATTTCGCCGCGCGTGGTGTCGATTTGAATTTCAGAGACCGTGCCGCGGCTTGCGTACCAGAGCAGCAATGCGGATGCGGACACGAACATGATTGTGGCGAACAGGCGCATGATAATCGCCTCGGCGCTGAACATCATGCCGGGAATCAGCCACATGCCCAAAGCGGCCGCGAGCAATGCAGCCCCTGCCAGCAAGCTCAGCGATTGGGTGACGATCATGCCGTTGCCAGAATCCTGCGTCGTGCGCACAATATAGCCCCAGCGCGTTTCTTCGGTACGGAACCCGTCGCGTGGCAAGTCGCCGCTCAGTTGTGCGGCTAAATCAGTGGTGTTGGTCAAAGTGTCAGACATTGTAACTCAATCTCCCCTAGAGAACTGAGATCAATTGACTGGCAGATCAGGGCGATATCGGGGCAATTTCTGGGCATTTGGCAAGAAAATATTAATCTTTTGTTAACGCCGATAAAAAACGACGTTTGCTTAGCTGCGACATGGCCTTGCGACACCATCCAAAATGCCCCAAAAAACCGTGATTTTAAACGCTGGAATGCGGCACTTGAGCGCTTGCAATACACCCCGCCCACTGTATAAGGCACCGTCCGCTGCAAAGTATTATGAACTGCGCAGTCTCTCGTGAGTGGGGTGTAGCGGATGTATATCGTGCCTCACACTATGAAATGCGCTGAACATGAATGGAGATCGCATGCCGCTATATGAGCATGTTATGATTGCACGGCAGGATTTGTCTGCCACGCAAGCAGAAAGCCTGATCGAACACTTCGGTACGGTTCTGTCCGACAACGGCGGTAAGCTGGTCGAGAACGAATACTGGGGCGTCAAAACGATGGCCTACAAAATTAACAAGAACCGTAAAGGCCACTATGCCTTCTTGCGTACAGATGCACCTGCACCTGCTATTCAAGAAATGGAGCGCCTGATGCGTCTGCACGAAGACGTCATGCGCGTCTTGACCATCAAGGTCGACGTACATGCAGAAGGCCCATCGGCTCAAATGCAAAAACGTGACGAGCGGGACCGCGGTCCACGTGAACGTCGCTAATCGGATCAGGAAAGGACATTAATCATGGCTACTAAACCATTTTTCCGTCGTCGTAAGTCTGATCCGTTTGAGGGCGAAAACGCCCCTAAGATCGACTATAAAGACACTCGCCTTTTGCAGCGCTACATCTCTGAGCGCGGTAAAATTGTTCCAGCCCGTATTACAGCTGTTGGTGCCAAGAACCAGCGTGCGCTCGCTCGTGCGATCAAACGCGCGCGTTTCCTTGCCCTGCTGCCATACGCTGTTAAGTAAGGAGTACCCACAATGGATGTTATCCTACTTGAGCGCGTCGCAAAGCTTGGCCAAATGGGCGAAGTTGTTTCTGTTAAGCAAGGTTACGCACGTAACTTCCTGCTGCCACAGGGCAAAGCACTGCGCGTAAATGCTGCCAACATGGCACGTTTCGAAGCTGAAAAAGCACAACTCGAAGCACGCAACCTCGAAACCAAAAAAGAAGCAGAATCATTGGCTGAAAAGCTCGATGGTCAGTCTTTCATCATCATTCGCTCTGCGTCTGATGCGGGTTCGTTGTACGGTTCTGTCACACCACGTGACATCTCCGACGCGGCAGAAGCTGACGGTTTCACAATCGACAAACGTCAGGTTGTGTTGGCTGCTGGTATCAAGGATCTTGGTCTGCACACTGCAACCGTGAACCTTCACCCAGAAGTTGCTGCTGAAATCACATTGAACGTTGCACGTTCAACTGAAGAAGCTGAACTGCAAGCTGCAGGCAAGTCGATCCAAGAATTGGCTGCCGAAGAAGAAGCTGCTGCTGAGTTCGAAATCAACGAGCTGTTCGACGATATCGGCGGCGCGCAGATGGACGACGACGGCGAAGCACCTGCTTCCGAAGACTAAGTCTTATCGTTTTAGAATTGGAAAAGGCCGTAGCGGATGCTGCGGCCTTTTTTGTTGGGTGGATGAATGTGGCGTCGGGCGGATCAGGCCATGCGTTTCAAAACATCATCACGCTGGATCAACCTGTGCCAAACGATCGCCATCGCAATATGTCCCAGCACCAGCGCCACCAAAATCCAGCCCATTTCGCCGTGCCATTCGGCAGCGGCCTGTGTCCACGCGATTGCGGTTTCGCGTGGCGGAAAGACCTGCATCCCGAAATAGCTGAAACCGCGTTTACTGCCAAACGCCGCGAGTAACCGGACTGCCGGCACGATAATCATAAAAGCGTAGAGCCCCGCCTGCCCGAATTTCGCCGCCTTCCCCATTACGCCGCCCACATGCGCAGGACGGTTTTTCATGTTCAAAAGCCCCCAAATCCCGCGAAGCAGAACCAGCATGAACAGCGTGGCGCCAAGATTTGTGTGATAACTCCAGAGCGTTTCGCGCAGCGCGTTTTCACGAGGCAGCGCCCAATGTGCGGCGGCTGACAGGAATTGCATCGCGAATAAAGCGGCCATACCCCAATGAAATATACGGCTAACGAGGCCGAATCGATTTGGAGTATCTGAAAGTTTGGTCATAGCTGTCCGCCTCGTTAAGATGTTTCGTCGTAATACGGATGTCGCCGCATATCCCGTCGCCACGAATCTAGCTTTTTCACGGGTGCTGCGCAAATGCGGCAAATCGGCCGCGATGAAATGTCTTTACGCGCGTGCATGACTTTGGGCAGTATCATCTGACAGGTGCTGCATGGGAAAAGACAAAGCATGACAGAAACAACTTCTCTGAAATGTACCTGCGGGCAGACCTGTATTGATGTGATCGGATCGCCGATTGCCAGCGTCGAATGTTGCTGCACGTCGTGTCGGGTCAGTGGTTTGAAACTTCAGAAACTGCAGGCTGCGCCACAGGTCTTAACGGATTATGAAACGACGCCATTTGTGATGTATCGCAAGGATCGGGTGCGGTTTGTGTCGGGCGTCGAGACCCTACGCGAAATCCGTATGTCGCCCGATGCAAAGACGCGGCGCGTTGTCGCAACGTGTTGTAACACACCGATTTTCTTGGAGTTTTTGCAGGGTCATTGGCTGAGTATCTACGCCGGACTTTGGCCTGATGACGCGCGGCCACCGCTGGACATGCGGACGATGGCGGGTGATCTACCCGATTCCGTGACACTGCCGGACGATGTGCCGAACCCGAAAAAACACAGCTTGGGGTTTTATGCGAAACTCATGGGCGCATGGATCGCGATGGGATTTCGCGTGCCAGCGGTGCCAGAAACCCCGCCGTTAGATTAGGCCGCGACACGAATCGCGGCCCATCGCAGACCATTAACGCGCGAAAGTTTCCAAACGCAGGTTGGCGTTACAATATTCGCCGTCATATGTGCCCATCCAGATGTCGATGCGGCCGTCAACCGGACGTGTCAGCGTGATTTTCGGGTCAAGATTGCCGTTATCATCGTCGTCATAATACCAGTTGGCCGAGGATGTGTTGATCAGCAACGCCGAATCGCATTCGCTGACCGCACTCACGACCAAACGCATGCCGGCCATGCCGCTCAATTCAAACGAGAAATCAGGCTGCGAGGTAAAGTACCCTGCCCCTTGATCCGTGCCTGGACGTACATTCGAGCAATTCCAGACGTAATTTTCGCCACCAGCCACAACGTTAAAGGTCTTTGCCGCTCGTAATTGAGCGCCGGATGCCGCAAAAGATTCCGCGGCCTGCATGTTGAAATTCGGACAAGCCATTGCACTCGTACCCAAACCCAGAGCCGCAACTGCGGATAGTAAAACTGTCTTCATAATATGTTCCTTAACCAAACTTCGTGAGCCAAGGCTAACCGACAAAAATCGACCTGAGAACCATTAATCCACGGGGAATTAGTCAGGTTATCCATACTTTTCCGATGGTTAATGAAAAAAGGCGCCCCAGATGGGACGCCTTTTCAAAATCGTGTTGCGTTTGAATTTACTCTTCTTCGAGCTTTTCAACTGCCGCTTGCAGATCGTCTTTGCTGACTTCTTTTTCAGTCACGGATGCCGCATCAAAGATGTGATCCACAACTTTGTCTTCGAACATTGGCGCTTGAAGCTGCTGACGGAACTGTGCGTTCTGCTGCACGAATTCAAAGAACTGCTTTTCCTGACCCGGGTACTGACGTGCCTGGTTCATGATCGCTTGTGTCATTTCAGAATCGGACACCTGAACGTTGGCTTTTTGGCCGATGTCAGCCAACAACAGACCCAATTTCACGCGACGTGCTGCAAGCTTCTTGTGCTCGTCAGTTGTCTCGATTTCAGGGTGATCGTGGCCTTCAACCTCTGGGTTTTCTTCGTGCCACAGCTGGTGCGCGATTTGACCTGCTTCAGCTTCAACAAGTGATTCTGGCAGTTCAAAGTCAACCACACCGTCAAGCGCATCAAGCAATGCACGCTTTGTCACCGCGCGTGCAGCGCCTGCGTATTCTGCTTCAAGACGCTCAGTGATCTGAGTTTTCAACGCAGCAAGATCTTCAGCGCCGAATTGCTTGGCCATCTCGTCGTTGATTTCAGCCGCTTTAGGCTCTTTTACCGCTTTGATTTTGCATTCAAACACAGCCGCTTTACCAGCGAGGTGCGCTGCTTGGTAATCATCTGGGAAAGACACTTCGACGTCTTTCTCGTCGCCAGCTTTCACGCCAACCAGACCTTCTTCGAAGCCCGGGATGAACGAGTTAGAGCCGAGAACCAGTGGGTAATCTTCAGCAGCGCCACCTTCAAAGGCTTCGCCGTCTACTTTACCAAGGAAATCGAACGTCACTTGATCGCCGTCTTTGGCTTTAGAGCCTTTTTTGCGGTCTTCAAAGTTTTGTGCGTTGGTCGCAAGGTTATCCAATGCTTCTTGCACAGATTCGTCGTCCGCTTTGACAACCATACGCTCAAGCTTGATCGCTGAGAAATCTGTTTCAGGCACGTCTGGAAGTTTCTCGTAGGACACGTTCACCAGAACGTCGTCGCCCTCTTTCCAGTCTTTGTCGGCCATAACCATTTCTGGCTGTGCTGCTGGACGATCACCGGATTTTTCCATGTGCTCGGACATTGCGCCGTCGATGGATTCTTGCATGGCTTCGCCCATAACGCGCTGCCCAAACTGCTTGCGCAGCATTGGCATCGGGACTTTACCCTTACGAAAACCCTTCATTTCCACTTCTGGCTGGGCTTCTTTCAGCTTTTCAACAACTTTTGCATCAAGTTCAGCTGCTGTTACCGTAATCGCGTAGCCGCGTTTCAGGCCTTCGTTGAGGGTCTCAGTGACCTGCATGGAATTTCCTTCTACTTCTATCCTTTGGTGCGGGTGAAGGGACTCGAACCCCCACGCCTCGCGGCGCCAGAACCTAAATCTGGTGCGTCTACCAATTCCGCCACACCCGCATTGATCAAAAGGGGCAGGTTTTAGGGCCTGCCCCTCTAGGTTGGCCGCTATCTAGCAAAGGTTTGACTGGGATGCGAGCAGAAAAATCATCCAAAAATAAACCATGCATAAACGTATTGCTGCCACATTTGGCCAACACACCTGCAAGCAACAAAATGAACGTATCAGGGGACTACGAAATGCACACCGAGATGACAGCCACAGCGGCACCAACAAAGACTAAAGTAGCCGTTCAAACTGGCATCTGCGCTGGCACGTCTATCATGACGCTGGACGGCGAAATGCCGATCGAGCATCTGTCTGTTGGCGATCGTGTCATCACCCGCGACAGCGGCATGAGCGTTATCAAAGAAATTTCCGTTTCAAAACAACTGGTTCAGCCGATCAGCATCAAAGCAGGGTCGCTTGGCCACACACGCCCTGACCGCGATATGGTTGTGACTGCCGGTGCGAAACTGCACATCCGCGACTGGCGCGCTGAAGCCTTGTTCGGCAAAGCCGCGGCAAGCGTGCCTGCCGCACGTTTGGTTGACGGCGAATTCCTGACCGTTGCCGAGACTTGTGAAATGGCCGTTTACCACATCATCTTCGACCGCGAACACATCGTTTACGCTGACGGAATTGAGATGATTGCAGGCGCATAACCCTCCCGCGCAGGCCATCCCAACCGATCAAAATGACAAAAGGCGCGTGTCCCCCACGCGTCTTTTTTCATGTCTGACCGCCAGTTTCATTTTCAAACCGAATCTCTTGGCGTATCGACACGACAGTCATCGCGCAGATGCGGCTGATTTGACGTGACGATAGCAACGCCGGAACAGACGCCGGACTGGCGCGGCCCTAGACGCACCGGACGCTACCAATTTAAGCAGGCAAACGGGCATCGATCAGCACTTCAGCAGATAGACTTTGCAAACAGCCCACATTTACGCCCATTTGCACAAAAATTAGGCACCCTCCAGAAATTACCCCTTTAGAGCAGCCCAAACACAGCGGTTGAATTGTCCCTCTCGCACAGAAATGATCTGAGCAATGGGGAATATATGAAGGGGAGTCGCGGCCAATGAAAAAGATCGAAGCCATCATCAAGCCATTCAAACTCGACGAAGTGAAAGAGGCCCTACAGGACGTTGGTGTCCAAGGCCTGAGCGTCGTCGAAGTCAAAGGCTTTGGCCGCCAGAAGGGCCACACTGAATTATACCGCGGCGCTGAATACGTCGTCGATTTTCTGCCAAAGGTGAAAATCGAGATCGTTCTCGCTGATGACCAAGTTGATGACGCTATTGAGGCGATCATCGGCGCGGCCAAGACTGACAAAATCGGCGACGGTAAAATCTTTGTCTCGCCTGTTGAACAAGCCATTCGTATTCGGACCGGTGAACAAGGCGACGACGCCCTGTAAGCCGCACCACACAATCAACCTCTAAAAGTTACGAAACTAAAGGACCTAAAGATGGACAACAAAGCTGTTCTCAAACTGATCGCAGACGAAGGCGTCGAATACGTCGACGTGCGTTTCACTGACCCGCGCGGCAAGTTGCAGCACGTCACGATGATTGCTGATCTGGTTGACGAAGATTTTCTCGAAGAAGGACTGATGTTTGATGGCTCGTCCATCGCTGGTTGGAAATCCATTGACCAGTCCGACATGAAGCTGATGCCACAAGCAAGCAGCGCCTACCTTGACCCGTTCTATGCAGAGAAAACACTTTGCATCCACTGTAACGTGGTTGAGCCGGACACTGGCGAAGCATATTCACGCGACCCACGCGGATCTGCTACCAAAGCCGAAGCATACCTGATCGCGTCCGGTATCGGCGACACAGCATACTTTGGCCCAGAAGCAGAATTCTTCGTCTTTGACGACGTGCGCTTCTCTGTTGGCATCAACAAAGTATCCTACCAAGTTGACGCGATTGACGCATCTTGGAACACAGACACCGAATACGAGATGGGCAACACTGGCCACCGTCCGGGCATCAAAGGCGGCTACTTCCCCGTCAACCCAATCGACGACGCACAAGACATGCGCGGCGAGATGCTTTCCACCATGAAACGCATGGGTATGAAGGTCGACAAGCACCACCACGAAGTGGCGTCTTGCCAGCACGAGCTTGGCCTTATCTTTGGCACACTGACCCACCAAGCCGACGAAATCCAAAAGTATAAGTACGTTGTGCACAACGTCGCCCAAGCTTACGGCAAATCCGCGACATTCATGCCAAAGCCAATCGCTGGCGATAACGGCACTGGTATGCACGTGAACATGTCGATCTGGAAAGACGGCAAGCCACTGTTCGCAGGCGACAAATACGCTGATCTGTCACAAGAAGCATTGTACTTCATCGGCGGTATCCTGAAGCACGCGAAATCCTTGAACGCGATCACAAACCCGACGACAAACTCTTACAAGCGTTTGATCCCAGGTTTCGAAGCACCAGTTCTGCGCGCTTACTCTGCGTCTAACCGGTCGGGTGCGGTGCGTATTCCTTGGGCCGAATCCCCCAAAGCAAAACGCGTCGAAGCACGTTTCCCTGATCCAGCAGCCAACCCATACCTGTGCTTCGCCGCACTGATGATGGCTGGCCTCGACGGCATCAAAAACAAAATCGACCCGGGTGCAGCATCTGACAAAGATCTCTACGATCTACCACCAGAAGAACTGGCGGAAATCCCAACAGTTTGCGGCAGCCTGCGCGAAGCACTTGAAGCGTTGGAAGCGGATCACGACTACCTGCTCGCAGGCGACGTGTTCACCAAAGACCAACTCGACGGCTACATCGGCCTGAAGTGGGACGAAGTGTTCGAATACGAGCACACACCACACCCAGTTGAGTACAAACTGTACTACTCCTGCTAATCGGCAGTGGTTTGAAATGAAGAAAGGCGTCCCAGCGGGGCGCCTTTTTTGTACATCTTGCGAGCGAACAATCGTTGAGACTACTAGGGGTCCTTGAACCAAACAGCGGTCCAAATCGCATCAAAGTTCTGCTCTAACCATTTAGCCCAATTTTCTGGATTTGGTTCGATAGTCCGATGCTCTGGTTCAATGTCAGCAGCTTTTCGAAGCACTCTACTAGCTAAACGCGCTCCCCTTTCACACACATCATCTCCCAAATGCTCACCGGTATCCCACCAACGCCAACCTCCAGCATGTGCGCCAAACTGATTTCGAAGAAAATATATTTCTTCAGAAAGATCTTGAGTAGGAACACCGAAGCCAAGCACTCGACAAAGATCTCTGCGACTGCGTTTTGGATTGCCGCTTGCCCAACTCCAGTCCATATTTTGCAGGGACTGGATCGTGCAGTCCAACGCAACAAGCGCTTCAATTTCAAAGCCAGCTTTTAAAAGGCTTTGTGCCCTTAGGAAGTGTGAGATTCCTTGGTGGACGGACGGATCAAGTGTATTTCGTTGTAACCATCTTGACTGAAATTTTTTTGAACCAAATTGCGGTGCGCCACATTCCTCGATTAATTTTGATGCCTCCGAAACTAAGACTTCAGCTTTTGAGCCATCAGTGTCATCGAAGCGTATCGACGAACTCCGAAATCCAAACGGATGTAAAATATCACCATCTTTTTCCCACGCTGCCATGAGTACTTTGCAGATCATAGCACGATGAATATACTGCCTGCAGAAATGTCCTAACCATGTGAAAAAGTCTTCTGACATTTCATTCTTGAAAACCTTTCTCCAGCCATAACCCCACCCCGGTACTATTGTAGTGACGACCAATCCGCTATTAGTTGGATCCGCACGCCAGTTTTTCGTACCCATGGAGAATTTGGTTTCAACACTATCTCTCAGGCAAGTTGACAAGCACTCTCCCCAGTGTTCCCGCGCCGAAAGTTCTTCAAAAAAGAGATCAATATCTTTTGCGAATAGCGCTCGATCCGCTTTGGTCGGTTCTCCTTTGTCATACCAATTCAGTATGGTGGTCTTTGCTTTGCTGCGGCTCATACGTCTGCTCAACCTTTTAGCTTACACTAGATTCTACGATACAAATTTCTCATTCAAAATTCACTTGACATCCGCGCATCGTCAAGCCACCCGCACCCGCAGCCCTGCACCCTCCAATTCCCCCAGTATCTCGTCCACATGGAACTGGTCCCGCGCCTCGATCACCACCTCTAGCTCCGCCTGTTTCAGCGAGACCGATTGCATCATGCGCTGGTGGATCACTTCGATCACGTTGGCCCCTGCGTCCCCGATGATTTGCGAAATCTGCGCCAATTGCCCCGGCGTGTCCGCAATTTCAAACACCAGACGCGTGATTCGTCCGTCGCGCATCAACCCGCGCAGGATCAGCGTGGACAGCACCCGACTGTCGATATTACCGCCGCAGATCAGCAAGCCGACTTTTTTGCCTGCAAACTTGGCGAGGTTGTTTTTGATCACCGCAAGGCCCGCGCCCGCAGCCCCTTCGGCCACCAGTTTTTCGACAGAGACCAGATCAAACACCGCCTGTTCAATCTCGACTTCAGCGGCGGAATCCACGCGGTCCACAAGGTCGTGGATCACCGCTAAATTCGCAGGTGCAGGCGATTTCACCGCGATCCCTTCGGCCAAGGTCGCCCCGCCGAAATGCGTGCCAGATTGATCAAAGTCCGCCTTCACCGCGTCAAACAAATGGGCCTGTGCGCCAATCACTTCGATCTGTGGCTTTAGCCCCTTCGCCGCAATGGCCATGCCAGCGATCAAACCACCGCCGCCAATCGGCACCACGATACAATCCAGATCAGGTTCCTGCGCGAGCATTTCCAGCGCCACAGTACCCTGCCCCGCAACCACATCCGGATCATCAAACGGATGCACAAAGGTCATGCCGCGTTCCGCCGCCAGATCAAGCGTGAACTGCACGGAATCGTCGAAACCAACACCGTGGATCACCACCTCGGCCCCCAGATCCTTGGTCCGTTTGACCTTATTAAACGGCGTCCCCTCGGGCATCACAATCACGGATGGAATGCCAAGACGGGTCGCGTGATAGGCTAGCCCTTGGGCGTGGTTGCCCGCGCTACAGGCAATCACACCCGCCGCGCGGGCGTCATCCGGCAGGGTCAGCAGCTTGCCCAAAGCACCCCGCGCCTTGAACGCATTGGTGTGCTGGAGGTTCTCTAATTTGAGGTACAGATCAATCCCAAGGTGCTGCGACAACCGCGTCGCCCGCACCAATGGCGTTTCAATCGTGGCCGATTTGATCGCGGCATGGGTGGCTTGGATGTGGGCGAGCGTGACAGTCACGGCGATCTCCTTGGGGGACGTGGGGGCATTTTCCGCGACCCTAGCCAAAACCGCAACAAACGTCACCATCGCGTGACATGACGACGCAAAGATTGCGCAACGCCGCGCCACACGGCACCAAAGCCCCAACATCAGATCAAAGAGGCCGTCCATGCAGACCGAAAAATTCACATTTCCAGGCCATTCCGGCGAAATGCTTGCCGCGCGGTTGGACTTGCCCGCGGGCAAACCACGGGCCGTTGCGTTGTTCGCGCATTGCTTCACCTGCTCGAAAGACATCATAGCGGCGCGGCGCGTGGCGGCTGGTTTGGCCGATCACGGTATCGCCGTTTTGCGGTTCGACTTTACAGGTCTGGGCAATTCCGAGGGCGCATTCGAGACCACGACATTCAGCTCGAACGTCGCCGATCTACATGCTGCCGTGTCAGAACTCGCGCGGCGCGGCATGACGCCGTCGCTGTTGATCGGCCACTCGCTCGGCGGGGCGGCGGTGCTACGCGCGGCCCCCGATATCGCGTCAATCAAAGGTGTCGTGACCATCGGCGCGCCTGCTGATCCGGGCCACGTAACGCACAACTTTGGCGCGGCGCTGGCTACGATCAAAGAGCACGGCGTCGCGGCAGTTGACCTCGGCGGGCGGTCCCTGAACATCGGCAAAGGCTTTGTCGACGATGTGGCCACCAGCGATTTGAAACCGGCACTCGCGAAACTCAAGGCGGCCCTGCTGGTCCTGCACGCCCCCCGCGACACGGTTGTGGGTATCGAGAACGCGAGCGAAATCTTCCTCGCAGCCAAACACCCCAAAAGCTTTGTCACATTAGACGACGCCGACCACCTGCTCTCAAGTGCCGCCGACGCGGACTACGCCGTCGAGGTCATCACCGCATGGTCGCGCCGCTACCTGCCGCAACAGGCCAAGCCAGCAACACCCAAAGCCCCCGAAGGCATCCTGCGCGTGACCGAAAACGACGCCAGCGGATTTGCACAAACGATCACAACGGGCGGGCATACATTGACCGCAGATGAACCCGTAAAGCTCGGCGGCACCGACACAGGCCCCTCGCCTTACGGATTGCTGTCGGCGGGCCTCGGGGCGTGCACCTCCATGACAATCCGCATGTACGCGCGACGCAAAGGCTGGCCTCTGGACAGCGTCAGCGTCGATGTCGACCACGGCAAATGCCACGCGACTGACAGCGCACAAGGCGACAAAATCGACTGTTTCACACGGACCATCCACCTGCAGGGCGACCTCGACGACGACCAACGAACACGACTGCTCGAAATCGCAGACAAATGTCCCGTCCACAAAACCCTAGAACGGACAAACGAGATCGTCACAACACTGGCGTAACACCAAGCTTCTTTGACTTCTTCGGGGCTTTGCCCGTTCTGCGCCTCAAATGATCCCCCGGATCATTTGCGAGACAGCTTGAACTCCCCGCCGGAGGCTGCAGGACATTCCAAAACCCACATGTCCACCGATAGCCAAACCCAAAACAAAAAAGGCGCAGCCAAAGCTGCGCCTTTCAATCACCTGTCATTTGACCCCGATTTTTCTAGAAAAATCGAACGAATTTTCGCGAAAATTCGCGGTCTCAAACCATGGGTGCGCTTAGCTGCGTGCGTTGCCGATCAGCTTCCACAGTGCTGGAACGATCAATGCTGCCAGTGCCAATTTCAGCGCGTCACCGATCAAGAACGGCGTGATGCCCCATGCCAGTGTTTGCTCCCAACCGGATGCGAACTGGTGCAGCCACAACAGGCCCGGGATGTAGACCAATGCGGAACCAACCAGCATCGCCAGCCCCATGGTCACAACATTGCGGTCCCAGCCTTTGCGTGCTGCAACACCCAGCGCCAAAGCCGCCAGCATATATCCAACAAGGTAGCCGCCTGTGCCGCCCATCATGTAGACCAGACCTGCGTTTTCAGCGGATGATCCCGCAAACACGTCCATGCCCATCAGGCCAAGTGCCAGGTAGCCCGCAACTGTCAACGCGCCAAGACGTGCGCCGTAGCCCGCGCCAATTGTCAGCACAGCAAATGTAGTCAGTGTCACAGGCACAGGATTGCCCGGAATGAAGAACTGCATTTTAGCAGTCAGCGCCAGAACGGCGACGCCAAGCACCACCATGATCGCTTGTTTCGCGCGGCGCATAGCGCCTTCGTTATTCGCAAATGTGTCGATCAGAACTTTATCGTTGAGTGCGAGTGCCATTGGCATTCCCCCGTTTTTGTTATCCGTTGTCAAACTTATCGCCGAGCCATGCTGCACATGCAAGACGTTTGCGCGATCAGTCGGGCGTGTAATCGGACACCGACGTGTAATCCTTGCGCGGCCCACGCACCGTCCATGTGGCGCGCCAACGCGGCCAATCGCGAAAATCATAGGTCACGTCATACAGATCCGCACCGCACAGATGCGTCGTGCCGGGGGCTTGGCCTGCGGGCACAAAGCTATGAAAATCAGCACCATCGCCAAATTTCACCGTCACCAACCCTGCCCCGATATACCATAGATAGGACCGCGTCGCCTCCATCACGGGACCGGATTTCAACGTCAGCCGCCCCGTCTCGTCGTACCGCAGATCAGCACCCAGCCCTGATAGCGTCGCCATGCCAGCCAATGTCCCGTCCATGCCGCTGTGCCGGTCCGTAATCACCCGCGCAAGCCGCCAATCGCCTGCAAAATCCGTCGCTGTCAGCATGTTCTGTCGTCTCCTACTTGAGCCTGAGGCCCCACCGCCTTATGACGCCCGTGAACGCTGTTGCCCATTCACAAAAGGCCTGATCCTCATGATCCCACGTTATTCCCGCCCTGAAATGACTGCCATCTGGTCCCCAGAGACAAAATTCCGCATCTGGTACGAGATCGAGGCACACGTCTGTGATGCCCAAGCCGCCATCGGTGTGATCCCGCAGGAAAACGCGGACGCGGTGTGGAAAGCCAAGGACGTTGAATTCGACGTGGCCAAGATTGACGCGATTGAAGCGGTCACAAAACACGACGTCATCGCATTTCTGACGCATCTCGCGGATATCATCGGCAACGACGAAGCCCGCTTTGTTCACCAAGGCATGACGTCTTCCGACGTGCTGGACACCACATTTAATGTGCAGCTTGTCCGCGCATCCGACATCCTGATCAAGGACATGGAACGCGTTCTGGCCGCTCTGAAATCCCGTGCGCTGGAACACAAAGACACGATCCGCATTGGTCGTTCCCACGGCATCCACGCCGAACCGACCACCATGGGGCTGACATTTGCACGGTTCTATGCCGAAATGGACCGTGGCCTGACACGCCTTAAAACTGCCCGCGACGAAATCTCGACAGGTGCTGTGTCCGGTGCTGTTGGGACGTTTGCAAACATCGACCCATCCGTCGAAGCACACGTCTGCGAGAAAATGGGCCTGACACCAGAGCCGATTTCAACCCAAGTCATCCCGCGCGACCGTCACGCGATGTTCTTTGCCACGCTCGGCGTGATCGCATCCTCGATGGAAAACATCGCCACCGAAGTCCGCCACATGCAGCGTACCGAAGTCCTTGAAGCCGAAGAGTTTTTCTCTAAGGGTCAAAAAGGCTCGTCCGCGATGCCACACAAACGCAACCCCGTGCTGACCGAAAACCTGACAGGCCTCGCGCGTCTGGTGCGTATGTCCGTCACACCTGCGATGGAAAACGTCACGCTTTGGCACGAACGCGATATCTCGCATTCCTCTGTTGAGCGGACAATCGGGCCGGACACCACAATCACGCTGAACTTTGCGTTGAACCGTCTGGCAGGCATGATCGAGAAATTGGTGATCTACCCCGACAACATGCTGGCGAACATGAACAAGTTCCGCGGCCTTGTGATGTCCCAGCGCGTGCTTCTGGCCCTGACCCAAGCTGGTGTCAGCCGCGAGGACAGCTACAAGCTGGTACAGCGCAATGCGATGAAGGTTTGGGAAGAAGGCAAAGACTTCCAAACCGAATTGCTCGGTGATGCGGACGTTCTGGCGGCCCTGTCGGCGGAAGAAGTCAAAGAAAAGTTCGATCTTGGCTACCACACCAAACACGTCGACACGATCTTCAAGCGGGTATTTGGTTAATTTAGCCACCCGTTTTTCAGCGTTCGCGTCTGAGTGTTCCCTTCGGGGATTCACCTTAGACGTGAACTTTGAGGCCCATATCGCCGGTCATCGGCGTCAAAACCGGACATCGAATCGCCACATTCCTGTGCAGACGGCCTTTTACAGCCCTCTTGATTCGGTCCCAATCCTTGCATAATCAGCGTCGACGGGGGGCAGCAGATTGCCCCCCGTCTGATGTCTTAAAGGTAAAATTATACCTTAGATGGCGCGTGCAATGGCTGTGGTTGCGGACGGTGTGTCGCAGTCGGTACAAACGCAGTCTGACGCGCAGCTGACATGCCCAGAACGGCGTAACGACGACCGTCACCATCGTTCAGGAATGTCTCTCCCATACGCTCGGCATCGTAGCCCAACTGACGCAAAGCGCGCATCATCGCCAAGGTCGAAAGACACATCAATTTGGTCGCGCCCTTCTCGTTTGCGAGGTCGATCAGACCGTCCACAACCATGCGCAAACACATGCTACGCTCAGCATGAGTGCGCACACCGTCGCACATCACAAGGCGGGTACATTCCCACATATCAGCGTCGACAATGTCGTCGCTCATGATGGTTGACGGGATGTCGATCAGCTTGCCCTGCACCGCGTCACGCAGCATGTAAGTGTGCGTTCCCCACTGCGAAGTTGTCGGCATAACACGTGCGCCGCCGATGACTTTTCCGTCCTGCAGAACGAGCGAATAGCTCGCCGTAGGGTTGTCATACTGGTCCATCTCGTGGGCGTCGTCGTGCGGGATATCCCACCCCAAATTGTCGACGAAGAACTTCTTGCGCAGAGCAAGAAATTCAAAAAACGCTGGACCGTGCTGGTGCATGTTCGCGAGATTAAAAGTGATGTTTTCCATGATAGCCTCTCCATTATTGAGAGCCCACGCATAGCATTTTAGCGCTGTTTTTAAATAAATTTATGGTTAATGCCCCTAACGCCAAAGTTGCATTAACTATTTAAGATCATTTGGAAAATTGTTTTTTTAGTTAAACATCTATTCAAATAAGGCCAAATTGGGACGCCATTGCGGCAGCTTGAGGGCCTGTTTTTGCACCCATTTTTAGCTTGGCGTTCTTCAACCTCTGCTTGATTGCACCTTCGCTGACGCCCAATTCATGAGCGACCTGCTTAATCCGTTTGCCGTCCTTAATCATCAGCAACACTTCGAGCTCTGCACGGGTCAGATTCGACGGTGGTGCGGTCTCTTCGTGGCGACGTTGGATGAAGGCCAAGAGCAGACGAATCTCTAGATCGTTGAACTCGCGGTCATTGCGCGCGAACGATCCAAACGACCGCAATCCGGCGGTGGTTTTATCCGTCACAGCGACAGCCGCACCGTAGCGCAGACCAAATGTTTGGGCTTGGGCCAGAACGCGGCGCGGATCATCTAGCTCGATCTCGCTCCAGCGCGACATCACAGCAGTGCCGCCATAGACCCAGCGGATCACCGGATCGAAAAGCATGAAGCGTTGAGAGGTGTAATGTTCAACCCAAGGGACGGGGAACGCGTTTTCCTCTTCCAACGGAAAAGCAAAGCCAATACGCAGTGCGATGTGAAATCCAGCAGGTGCAAGTTGGCCTAGATCTTCGGGGGTTAACAACCGTTCCATCGATTATCCTATTGAGCCCCACTCAAAAAAAGCACTAACACATCCACACTAACCAAGGTACACTGAAATTCATGGGCGTATTAGCATCGTATAAAGGTTAATGCGGCTCAGGCAACTATAAAGCGAGTTCGATTAAATGGCTGGACAGGCTGAAATCCAAAACAAATTGGCCGCTCTCATGGCCTTAGCCCCGATGGGATTTGCGATGGCGCTGCATGTTCGGTTCACGACGCCTACGTTTTTGTTCCAGACATATGACCGCAAATGGCTCGATGTTTACACAAAACGTGGCTACGTGATGTCCGACCCTGCTGTGCACTGGGGCTTTGAAAATCGCGGTGTGCGAACGTGGACAGAGCTTGCGTATATGGACACCGCTGGCGTGTTTAAGGCCGCAGCAGAGCACAATCTGAATTACGGTCTGATTTGCGCCTTGGGTAACGACACGAGCCCTAGTTTTTGTGCCTGTGCCTGCGATAAGCGCGAATTCACCCAAGAAGAAACCGACGAGATCATGGGCCATCTGAATGATATCCATGCGCTGACCGACAATCTGCAATCGCTTTCGCCTGAAACGGCAGCGGCTCTCAAAGAGATGTCAGTTCTTTACACACATCCGTCGGATAGTTGATAATCTTTACGCTTTGTTCAGGACGAAGTGACACAACAGGGCCATGCAACATCTTGGCCAAATCAAATCCCCATCCCACGCGCAGTCTGGCGGCTTAACACGCCGCAGAAAAGCTGCGCTTATCGTGCAAATGCTGTTCCGTGACGGCAGCGGTATCCCGCTAACGCGGATGCCGGAAAAACTGCAGGCGGCACTCGCGCACGAACTCGGTGCAATCCGGTTGGTTGATAAGCCGACGGTTGCAGCCGTCGCTGCCGAATTTCTCAAAGAGCTGGATTCGATTGGATTGATCGCCCCCGGCAGCACCTTGCAAGCCCTCGACGAGTTGGGCGATAAAATCAGCCCTGCCCTTGCTGAACGGCTGCGCGCTGAAATCATCGCCTCGCAAAATGGTGACCCTTGGCCCATGATCACAGCCCTGACCGAAGATGAATTGGTCAGCTTGATGGAAGCCGAAAGCACCCATATCGGCGCGATTGTCCTGTCCAAGCTGCCCGTGACCAAGGCCGCAACCGTGTTGGGTAAACTGCCCGGTGATCGCGCGCGCAGGATCAGCTTTGGTATGTCGCAAACCTCGCAAGTCTCACCTGATGCGGTTCTGAACATCGGCAAGGCGTTGATGCGCGACCACTGCCATAAATCGACCATCGCCTTTAATCGCGGCCCTGACGCCCGCCTTGGCGCGATCCTGAACACCAGCCCCGCAATGACTCGCGAAGATGTGTTAACCGCGCTGAACGGCGACGACCCGACATTCGCAGACAACGTGCGCAAGAACATCTTTACCTTCGCCGACATCTCTACACGGGTCAAAGGCACCGATATCCCCGCCTGTATCCGAGGCGTGGACGCGGATCAGTTGAACATGGCTGTTGGTGCAGCACTCGCGGGCTCTGACGCCGAGGCTGCTGGCGCGGAATACATCCTGTCGAACATGTCGCAACGCATGGCGAGCGCAATCCGCGAAGCGATCGAAGAGTTAGGCCCGATCAAACGCAAAGCAGGCGAAGCCGCGATGAACGCTGTGACAAGCGCGGTGCGGGCCTTGGCCGACGAAGGTGGGATTACGTACCTGTCAACGGATGACGACGATGAAGACGGGGACTAGCGAAAGCGGGGAATAACCGCGCCACCTGCATCGGCGATGGACACTCTGCGTTGTCCTCAGGTATCCTAGCCGCATGACAAAGAACACAACCCCAATCGGCACAGGCTGGCACGCCATTGGCCGCGACGCCTTCATCGCGCGACGCTACACTAACGCACTGACCGCCTTGGGCGCCCCCAGCAGCCCCCGCATGTCACGGGCACTGGACTAAACCGCATGGAACTAAGACCCGCGACAACTGCCGATTGGCTGACCGACCGTGTGCTGCGCGGCATGTTGGGCACAGTGATGCGCCTGCCCTATGAAAAGCGCGTGCGCACCATGGGCCGGATTGTCGCCAACGGGATTGGACCGATCAGCGGCTACCGAAAACGCGCCGAAACCAACCTTGCGATGGTCTACCCCGATCAAACGCCAGAGGACCGCCGCGCAATGGCCACTGCCGTCTGCGATAACTTTGGCCGGACCTTGATCGAAAACTACAGCTGGCGCGAATTTGGCCCACGCCTCGCAGAAACTGCCCCAACGGGCGACGGGCTGAACGCGCTGGAAAACGCTCGTGCGACCAATAAACCGGTGATTTTTGTGACGGGCCATATCGGCAACCACGAAGCCCCGCGTCACGTTCTGACCCAAACCGGCCTCACCATTGGTGGCCTCTACCGCCCGATGGCAAACCCGCATTTCAACGCCCACTACGCCAAAACCATGTCGTCATGGGGCGGGCCTGTGTTCGCCCAAGGCCGCCAAGGCACCATCGGTTTTGCAAAACATCTGAAATCCGGCGGCATGGCGACGCTCTTGTTTGATGTGGCCAATAGCGGCGGCATTAACATCCCGTTCATGGGCCATGCTGCCCGCACAGCCACATCGGCGGCAGATCTCGCGTTACGCTTTAACGCCGAAGTGATTCCCTATTTCGGTATTCGTAAACCCGACGGTTTTGGCTTTGACGTGCATGTCGAAGCCCCGATTGCACCCGATACGCCCGACGCCATGATGGCTGAGATGACAAAACGGCTCGAAGCGCGGATCACCGCCACGCCGTCGCAATGGTTCTGGGTGCATCGCCGTTGGAAACAGCCCAAGACGCCCAAGTCTTAGTTGTTGATTTTAGCCGCGCCCACAACAGGCCCGTTGGTGCCAAGCTGCACAATCACCGCGACTTGCTCTGCATCGGTCACATCCGCCTCGTAGCTGACAGGGCTGGTCCCGTCCCACTCGCCCAATACGTCAATGGACTGGACTACGTTGGAATAAACGATTGTTTTTCCGGCATTTTCGCCGCGCACAATGTCGACGGTTTGCTCTGGCAGAATGCGAACAAGCTGGACAACATAGTCACCATCCACAGGCACCGCTTCAAATTCGGCGTCCACCGTCAACGTATCGCCGGACCAATCCAGCGCCACTGCGACAGGGTTTTCATGTCCGCGATGCTCTGCAATCAAATCAACCACAGCCATGCCACGTGCACCAACAACAAAGTCTTTGCCCGCCACAACAAACTGCGGTGTGTATATCGTCGTGTCACCCGTCGCCCGTGCATAATCTTGCTGGCGCAAGGTATGGGCAGGTTGCGCGAACACGTCTTTCCAACCAATATAATCCCAGTAATCAACATGTAGCGCCAAGGCGATCACGTCGTCACGCGCGGCCAGTTCCGTTAGCATTGCGTCTGCTGGCGGGCAGGACGAGCAACCTTGCGACGTAAAGAGTTCCACCACAACAGGCGACATATCCGCCACTGCGGGGGCTGCAAGGCAAGATGTCATCAGGGCGGCGGTCTGCAAAACGTGGCGCATTGTTGGTCTCATTTTGTTAGCGTGTATGCTATATCTAGGGAAAGTCACCGCCACAGGCCAATCAACCAATCGCGAGGACACTGTCATACTTGTGAAACGCGCCCGAAAGGACACGCATTTGTACCGTGGTATACAACGGAGGCTCCATTGTGTGCAACGGTATACAAAATAAGACTTGATCCCCCGCACCCCTTGGTGCAAAAGCCAAAGCAAGCCAAATCTTCCATTTTTGAAAGGGACAGCCATGACTGTAACCGTTGGCACAGATACCGCCAAAACCCGTAAAACCCTGACCGTTGGTGGCCAGTCCATTGACTATTACTCGATTCCAGCCGCCGAAGCTGCGGGCCTTGGTGACTTTTCCAAGCTGCCAGCCGCGCTGAAAGTTGTTCTGGAAAACATGCTGCGCTTCGAAGACGGCGGTTTTTCCGTGTCCGTGGACGACATCAAGGCGTTCTCTGAATGGGCCGACAAAGGTGGTAAGAACCCACGCGAAATCGCCTACCGCCCTGCCCGCGTTCTGATGCAGGATTTCACCGGCGTTCCAGCCGTGGTTGATTTGGCCGCGATGCGCGACGGGATTGTGGCACTTGGTGGCGACGCCCAGCAGATTAACCCGCTGAACCCTGTTGATCTGGTGATTGACCACTCTGTGATGATCGACGAATTCGGCAACCCGCGTGCGTTCCAAATGAATGTGGACCGCGAATACGAGCGCAACCTTGAACGCTACACGTTCCTGAAATGGGGCCAGAAGGCGTTTAACAACTTCCGCGTTGTTCCTCCGGGCACAGGTATCTGTCACCAGGTGAACCTTGAGTATTTGTCGCAAACTGTTTGGTCCGATACTGACCAACACGGCGTCGAAGTGGCCTACCCTGACACGCTCGTTGGCACTGACAGCCACACAACCATGGTGAACGGTCTGGCCGTTCTGGGTTGGGGCGTTGGCGGTATTGAAGCCGAAGCTGCAATGCTGGGCCAACCTGTGTCCATGTTGATCCCCGAAGTCGTCGGCTTTGAGCTGACAGGCGAAATGATGGAAGGCACAACAGGCACCGACCTCGTGCTGAAAGTCGTTGAAATGCTGCGCGCCCACGGTGTTGTTGGCAAGTTCGTCGAATTCTACGGCAAAGGTCTGGACGTGCTGCCATTGGCTGACCGTGCAACAATCGCAAACATGGCGCCTGAGTACGGTGCGACATGTGGCTTCTTCCCAATCGACGACGAAACACTGCGTTACCTGCGCAACACAGGCCGCGACGAAGACCGCGTTGCATTGGTCGAAGCCTACGCCAAAGCGAACGGTTTCTGGCGCGATGCGGATTACGCACCGATCTACACAGCAACATTGTCCCTCGATATGGGCACAATCGTTCCTGCGATTTCCGGTCCAAAGCGTCCACAAGACTACGTGGCACTGACCAACGCCAAAACCGCGTTCACACGTGAAATGGAAGAAACCTTCAAGCGTCCAATGGGCAAAGAAGTGGCTGTTGCTGGTGAAGATTACACCATGGAATCAGGCAAGGTTGTGATCGCGTCGATCACGTCCTGCACCAACACATCCAACCCATATGTGATGATCGGCGCGGGCCTTGTGGCACGCAAAGCAGCAGCACTTGGGATGGATCGCAAACCTTGGGTGAAAACATCGCTTGCACCTGGCTCGCAAGTTGTGTCCGAATATCTTGAGGCCGCTGGCCTGCAAGAAGACCTCGACAAAATCGGGTTCAACCTTGTTGGCTACGGCTGCACGACCTGTATCGGTAACTCTGGTCCGATCCAAAAAGAACTGTCCGACGCGATTGCCGAAGGCGATTTGGTGGCAACATCCGTGCTGTCGGGTAACCGCAACTTTGAAGGCCGTATCAGCCCTGACGTGCGCGCGAACTACCTCGCGTCCCCGCCATTGGTTGTGGCTTATGCGCTGGCTGGCACCATGGACATCGACCTGTCCACAGACGCAATCGGTCAGGACCGCGACGGCAACGACGTATTCTTGAAAGATATCTGGCCAACAAGCCAAGAGATCAACGAACTGGTCGAGAAAACAGTGACCCGCGAAGCGTTCCTCAAGAAATACGCGGACGTCTTCAAAGGCGACGAAAAGTGGCAAGCTGTGCAAACGCCAGATTCCGAGACCTACGACTGGCCAGCGGCATCGACCTACATCCAGAACCCGCCGTACTTCCAAGGCATGTCCAAAGATCCGGGCAAAATCACCAACCTCACAGGTGCCAAAGTTCTGGCCGTGCTGGGCGACATGGTCACAACTGACCACATCTCTCCTGCCGGCTCATTCAAAGACACAACACCTGCAGGTCAGTACCTGATTGATCGTCAGGTGCCTGTGCGTGAATTCAACTCTTACGGTTCACGTCGTGGTAACCACGAAGTCATGATGCGCGGCACATTCGCCAACATCCGCATCAAGAACGAGATGCTCGACGGTGTTGAAGGCGGCTACACCAAAGGCCCGGACGGCGAGCAAGCGGCAATCTTTGACGCAGCTATGGCGCACCAAGAAGCAGGCACACCATTGGTCATCTTCGCAGGTGAGCAGTACGGTGCAGGGTCTTCACGTGACTGGGCGGCCAAAGGGACGGCATTGCTCGGTGTGAAAGCCGTGATCGCTGAGAACTTCGAGCGTATCCACCGGTCCAACCTTGTTGGCATGGGTGTGATCCCGTTCGAATTCACAGGTGGTGATAGCCGCAAATCACTCGGCCTGACCGGTGACGAAACGGTTGCGATCTCTGGTCTCGACACGATTGAACCACTGCAAGAGGTTCCTGCGACAATCACGATGGCGGACGGCACAGTGAAAGACATCACTGTAAAATGCCGGATCGATACAGCTGTTGAGATAGAATACATCGAAAACGGTGGCGTGCTGCACTACGTGCTGCGGAACCTGTCCAAATCTGCGTAAACGAATTTTCGCGAAAATTCGAAAGGCCCCAAGCGGAGACGTTTGGGGCCCTTTTTATGGGACATATGTTTGGTCGGGAGAGCGATTTTTCGCGAAAAATCGAGGGGGCCAGCCCCCGCCCTGCGGGCTCCCCCGGGATTTAGAAGAAGTCAAAGAAGCTTAAAGGTCGTCGATTGCTGCGTTCAACGCTGGCAGGAATTGTTGCTCGACCACTGATCCGACGAGCGGTCCAACTTGGCGGTGCAGCACTGTGCCGTCTGGTCCGATGATGAAGGTCTCGGGTGGTGCCGTGACCCCCCAGTCGATGGCCGATCTGCCGCGCGGGTCAAAGCCTGTGGCAAAGAATGGGTTGCCGTCGTCTTTGAGATATTCGACCGCTTGGTCTTGCAGGTCGCGGAAATTGACGCCTGCCACACGGTAGCCTTGCGCGTCGAGTTCCAGCAGATACGGGTGTTCTGCACGGCATGGCGGGCACCAGCTGGCCCAGAAGTTCACGATGGTGACCTCGCCGGATGCGAGGTCTTCGGCAGTGAGCAACGGTAGTCCGGTGACGGATTCGGTCGGGAGTGGCGGTGCCGTTTGTCCCACAAAGGTTGATGGCAGTTGCCCCGGATTTTCGCGGAACATGCCGCTGAGGAATAGTCCTGCAAGGCCTGCGAATATCACCGGCGGAAGGATCAGCATTGGTGGGATTTTAGCCATTATTCTCAACCTGTTGCAGTGCAGCCTTAACCCGTTTGGATTGCAGGATGCTGACACAGATCAGCGCCCCCAGTAGCCCCAGCGATATGCCGTAGGACATCAAAATCTCAAACGCATATGTGCCTAAATCTGGCATCATGCTCTCCTTGCTCTTGCGTGTAGTGCTTTGATCCGTCGCATCCGTATTTCCGTGCGGGTCCGTAGCAGGACCAGCGCGAGGAACAGCAATCCGAACCCGATCATTGTGATCACCAGCGGTTGCCAGAACACGTCTGACACGTTTTTTTCTTTGTCCAGCGACAGCGATGCGCCTTGGTGTAGCCCTTGGCTCCAGAATTGTGCCGCATAGCGCGACAGGATCGCAAAGATTGAGCCCACGAGGCACAGGATTGAGGTGAGGTCGGCCGCTGTGTCGGGGTCTTCGATGGCGGACCACAGGGCCATGTACCCAAGGTAAAACAGAAACAGGATCAGGAACGACGTCAGTCTCGGGTCCCATTCCCAATATGTCCCCCAGATCGGTGATCCCCACAGCGCCCCTGTGGCCAGTGCGATCAGTGTCATTGTGATGCCCACGGGTGCTGCCGCTTTGGCTGCCAGTGCCGAGACGTGGTGTCTGCGCACCAGCCAGATCAGCGAGGCCACCAGCATCATCAGCCATGCGTTGATCGCCATCAAGGCCGCTGGCACATGCAGGTAGATGATCTTGACCGTTGATCCTTGGCGGAAGTCATCAGGCGTGAAGAAGAACCCCCAGATCAGCCCAACGGACAGGCACAGCGCCGCTGATCCTGCCACCCAAGGCAGCACGGGTGCCGTCCAATCCATGAACTTTTTGGGGTTTGCATATTCCCACAATGACATCGTTTTCCGTCTCTCCCTTGGTCGAACCCAGCATTAGCGCAGATTGACCCGTAATGCAGCAGCCGTCGCGAACGGTAGCACCGCAATTGACCCTAATGTGATCACGCCCAGTAGCATCAATGGCGTGGTCGCCGCCATCCCGTCTGCCCCCCTGCGCACCGCGTCCGCGCCCATGATCAGCGTCGGCACATATAGCGGGAGAACTAGTAGCGATAGCAAGAGGCCACCGCGTCGCAGTCCTACAGTTAATGCCGCCCCAAATGTGCCGATCATCGACAAGCCGGGTGTGCCGATCAGCAGCGACAGGATCAGGTAGGCGTAGGCGTCGGGTGACAGGTGCAGCAGGAACCCAAGGACGGGTGCTGCGAAGCACAGCGGCAGGCCCGTGGTGATCCAATGTGCAAGCGCTTTGATCACACTCACGCTTTCCAGTGGTAGCGGTGATGTGGCCAGTAGGCCCAGCGATCCGTCCTCGAAATCAAGCGCGAATATCCGGTCCAATGACAGCAGCGCCGCCAGCAAGGCCGCGACCCACAAGATGCCAGGTGCGATAATGCTCAGCAGGTCCGCATTTGGGCCAACACCAAACGGCACGAGCACAACCACGATCAGGAAAAACGCGAGCCCAAGGCCAAAGCCGCCGCCCGCCCGAATGGCAAGGCGCAGGTCACGGAGCAGTAAAGCCTTCACAAGAACGCCTCGTCGGACGCCCCGTCGTTATCGGCCTCTGTTGCTTTGAACGGTGTCAGGTCCAGTTCCGGCAGGTCCAGCCCGAGGTCGATATGGGTTGCGATCACCGCCGCCCCGCCTTTGGCAAGATGGTGGTCACGTAGGAATTTCGCGAAGAGTTTCACCGAAAAGCCGTCCAGCGACACAGTCGGTTCATCCAGCAACAACACGGGCCGTTTGACCACGGCCAAACGCGCGAGGCCTAACCTGCGCTTTTGTCCCGCCGATAATGTCCCAGCGATCCGGTCTTTCAAATCAGCGATATCGAAATGGTCGAACGCCGCGTCATCCAGCGTGCTGCCGTGGACTTCGGCCCAGAACGACAGGTTTTCGCGGACCGTCAGCGCGTCTTTGACACCGTCCGCGTGGCTCGCGTAGGCGGTTGTTTCAGGCGCGGCCAGAACCTCGCCCTTCAACGCAGGTTGCAACCCTGCGATGGTGCGCAGCAACGTCGTTTTGCCAATCCCGTTGGGGCCGCGCAGCACAAGCGCCTCGCCCGCGTTGACCGTAAATCCGACACCCGCCAGCACCGCCGCGCCGCCGCGTGTGCATGTCAGATCGCGGACGGTTAGCATGTCTTACACCGGCATCAGGGCCACCGCGACGCGGCGCCCTTCGGACAACAACACGTTGTAGGTGCGGCAGGCAGCGGGCGAGGCCATGACCTCGACGCCGATGCCTGCTTCTTCCAATGGATCGCGGAAATCGGCGGGGATATGTGCGATCTCAGCGCCAGTGCCCACGAACAACACGTCGATGTCGTCCTTTTTCGACAGGATCGTCGCCATGTCGCCGTACCCATCCCACGACACAACACCTGTGGAGAACGCGCAGATCGCACCGTCGAACACTTGTCCACCGATCCGAAAGAAACCCGGCCCGTAGCCGTCAATCGGTTTGCTGTCGTCGTAGTGGATTTCGTGCAGGCGCATTGCGGTCCCCTCTTAGGCGTCAATGTTGGCGTATTGGTTGCCAACGGTAGGCGACTTTTTCGACCAGTCGCGCTTGACGCCCAGCATCAGTAGCACGGACGACGCCACGAAGATCGAAGAATATGTCCCGATGAACACGCCCCACATCATCGCGAAGACAAAGCCACGGATCACATCGCCACCCAAGATAAACAGCGCAACAAGAGCCAGCATCGTGGTGACCGATGTCATCAAGGTCCGGCTCAGCGTTTCGTTGATCGAGATATTCAACACCTCTTTGAGCGGCTTTTGTTTGTACTTGCGCAGGTTCTCACGCACGCGGTCAAACACAATCACCGTATCGTTGATCGAATAGCCCACGATGGTCAGCAAGGCCGCGATAATCGCCAGATCGAACTTGATCTGTAGCTCCGAGAAAATCCCGATTGTCAGCACCACGTCATGCACAAGTGCGATCACAGCACCCACAGCAAACTGCCACTCAAAGCGCATCCAGATATAAAGCAGGATCGCCCCCACGGCCAAGGCCACAGCCACAAACGCGGTCTGGATCAATTCGCCCGATACCTTGGGTCCAACTGATTCCACGGATGGGAAGGTCACTGTCTCGTCAATCGCGAGTAGCACGTCTTTCACCGCGTCAATCGTGTCGATCCCGACGCTTTCCTGCCCGTCTTGGGCTTGGATACGGATCATGGCGACGTTCTGATCGTCCGCAAAGTTTGGATCAAACACTTCGGTAATGGTCACATCCCCGAGGTCCAGCGGGGCAATCGCGTCGCGGTATTCGCCCACGTCAATTATCTGCTCGGATTGGGTACGAATGGACGTGCCACCTTGGAAATCAATGCCGTAGTTCAGCCCTTGGGCCAAGAACGATCCGAAGGCCACAACAACCAGCACCGCTGACATGCCCAGCCACAGCTTTGCACGCGCGAAAAAGTTGAACGATGTGTTGTCTTTGACCAGTTTCAACACGCCACGGATCGGCAAATCTTTTGGCCGCTTGCGACCGTACCACATGACAATAATCAAACGGGTCACAAAGATCGCGGTAAAGACCGAGGTCAGAATGCCGAGACCCAAGGTGATCGCAAAGCCGCGCACTGGGCCAGAGCCCGCAAGGAACAGGATCAACGCCGTGATGAATGTCGTGACGTTCGCATCCAAGATTGATGACAATGCGCGCTCGTAGCCCAGCTCAATCGCGCGGGCTGATCCTTTGGCGGTTTGCATCTCTTCTTTGATGCGCTCGAAAATAATCACGTTGGCGTCCACCGCCATACCAATCGTCAACACGATCCCTGCAATGCCGGGCAATGTCAGCGTGGCACCAATCATCGACAACAGGCCAAAGATCAGGCCGACGTTGATAATCAAAGCGATGTTCGCAAAGATACCGAACAACCCGTAGGACAAGGTCATATAGATCAGAATGCCCAGACCCGCGACGATACAGGCGATTTTACCCGCATCGATGCTGTCTTGGCCCAACTCTGGTCCAATGGTCCGTTCTTCAAGGAATGTCAGTTCCGCAGGCAACGCCCCTGCCCGCAGCAATACGGCCAAGTTTGTTGATTCTTGGACCGAGAAATCACCCGTGATGATGCCGGACCCACCCGGGATATGGCTTTGGATGGTCGGTGCGCTGATAACTTCGTTATCAAGCACGATGGCAAACGGTGCGCCGATGTTTTCAAGCGTGTAGTTACCAAACTTACGCGCACCCGTCGGGTTAAAGCGGAAATTCACCGCAGGACGGCTGTTCTGGTCAAATGCAGGCTGCGCGTCGGTCAGTTCTTCGCCGGTCACAACAGGGCTGCGTTCCAGAATGTAATACAGGCCCGGTTGATCCAGCGATGGGACCAATTCGTTGCCCGAACCGGGGTTCGTGTTTGGATCGCTGACGCTGCCCACAACAGGCTGGAATGTCAGTTGGGCGGTGGTGCCGATCAGGTCTTTGACCTCTTCAGCAGACCCAATGCCCGGCACTTGGATCAGAATCCGTGATGTGCCTTGGCGCTGGATTGTGGGTTCGCGTGTGCCAACCTCGTCAATCCGGCGACGGATAATTTCGAGCGATTGCAAGATGGTACGTTCATCAACTGCGGCTTTTTCAGCGTCAGACAGCGTGACAGTAAACACGTTGCCGTTGGCCGATACGTCGATATTGCTGGCACCCGCCCCTGTCAGGCTGACAATCGGCTGCGCCAAACCGCGCACCAATGCTAATGCCTCGGACACGCCTGCTTCTTCGGAGATGGAGAAACGCAGCACATCTTCGGGCGCATCCAGATCACGCTGGACAAAACCAACCGTGTCACGTTCTGCGGCCAGCGTATCGCGGACCTCTGGCCACATGCCGTCGATGACGGATGCATAAACCTGATCCACCTGCACTTCGGCGAGCAAATGCGCGCCGCCGCGCAGATCAAGACCCAGATTAACCAGACCAGAGGGCAGGAAATCCGGCCAAAGGCCGTAATCGGCCTCTAGCTGTTCGTTCGACTGGCCAGCCTCAACCAAGACCGCCGCATCATTGTGCTTTTCTACGTTAGAATAAAAGCCATTGGGCAAAGCCAACAAAAGACCAACCACGCAGGTCAGCCAGATCATGGTTTGCTTAAATGCGGAAATCTGAAGCATCGGTTGTGGCCTCCCCGGCCAAAAATCAAGCGCGTTTGGTCGCGTTTACTTGGCTGGTTCTGTCTTGCTCACAACGGTCGCGATTGTGGACCGAACAACGCGAACATTCACGCCTTGTGCAATTTCAACTTCAACTTCGTTGCTGTCGTCTTTGACTTTGGTCACTTTGCCCATCACGCCGCCTTGGGTGATGACCTGATCGCCCCGACGCAGCGCGGTTACCATCGCCTGATGTTCTTTCAGTTTTTTCTGCTGTGGGCGGATCAGCAAGAAATACATGATCCCGAAAATAAGCAGCAGTGGCACAAGTGATTGAATGCCGTCCATGGATAGTCCCCAGTCTTTATTGTCTATGGCAGGCAAGGCTGCCCACGTTTGATGTTAGATCAGGCACACAGCCCGAAGTCGCGGCACATTAGGTTGGAGCGCCCAAAATGGCAACGCGACATCTGCGCTTTTCGTGGTTCACAGCACCCTTTGTTTCAGGCATATGGGGGCACGTTTTACAACTTTCCAGACAAGGACTGAACAAATGCATGATATCCGCATGATCCGTGACAATCCCGCCGCCTTTGATGCGGCCCTGTCCCGCCGTGGCGATGCAGCTTTGTCGTCCGAGATTCTGGCGATCGACACAGCCCGCCGCGAGAAAATTCAGGCAGCCGAAAACGCGCAGGCCGATGCAAACAAGGCCGCCAAAGAAGTAGGCGCCGCCAAAGGCCGCGGTGACGAGGATGAATTCCAACGCCTGCGTGCTTTGGTCTCCGAGAAAAAAGCGGACATCGCGCGGCTGAACGACGAAGCCAAAACCGAAGACCAGCGCCTGACCGACCTTCTCGCCACGATCCCGAACTTGCCATACGACGACGTGCCAGACGGCGCTGACGAGAACGATAACGTCGAAGTGAAAACGTGGGGCAGCGTTCCTGACATGAGTTTTGCCAAGGAACACTTTGAAATCCCTGCCGCAATGCCGGGTTTGGATTTTGCGACGGCTGGCAAAACATCGGGCTCGCGCTTTGTGAACATGAAAGGCGCAGTCGCCCGCGTTCACCGCGCATTGGGTCAGTTTATGATCGACGTGCATGTCGAGGAAAACGGGCTCGAGGAAATCTCGACACCCGTTCTGGTCCGTGACGAGGCGATGTACGGCACCGACAAACTGCCGAAATTCAGCGAGGACAGCTACCAAACAACCAACGGCTGGTGGCTGATCTCAACCTCCGAAATCACGCTGACATACTCCGTCGCAGGTGACGTGCTCGAAGCATCCGACCTACCCCGCCGCATGACCGCGCATACGCTGTGCTTCCGCTCTGAAGCCGGTTCCGCAGGCCGCGATACATCCGGTATGTTGCGCCAGCATCAGTTCGAGAAAGTCGAGATGGTTACAATCTGCCACCCTGACACATCAGATGACGAACAAAAACGGATGCTGCGCTGCGCCGAAGATATCCTAGAGCGTCTCGAAGTTCCCTACCGCACAGTGCTGCTTTGCACAGGTGACATGGGCTTTGGTGCACGTCGGACCTATGATATTGAGGCATGGTTGCCCGGTCAAAACGCCTACCGCGAGATTTCTTCGGTTTCCACGACTGGCGACTTCCAAGCGCGCCGCATGAACGCCCGTTTCAAGCCCGAAGGCGGCGGCAAGCCTGAATTCGTCCACACGCTGAACGGCTCTGGCCTTGCGGTGGGGCGTGCTTTGATCGCTGTGCTGGAAAACGGTCAACAGGAAGATGGGTCCATCAATCTGCCAACGGCCCTGCACCCGTATCTGCGTGGCAAAACCAGCATCAGCGCTGACGGCACACTCGTTTAATCAGGTAGCAGCGGGTCCTTACCAAGCGCCCGCTGCACCGCATCCATCACGTTCGCCAGCGATCCGGGCCTGTAATTTGCGTCACAAGCAATCCGCGCCCGCGTCACCTCTGACACCGTAATCGGATCAGTTGGGCCGACGCGATCCCGCGAAAATCGCTCCATAAATCCGTCAAACATGCCGGCCTTTTTGCCGCGCACCGTTTCGCGCACGTTGTAATTGCCCGCAATCCGGTCGATCACCTCTGGCCGCATATCCAGCCCCGCATTCACAGCGCCCTCAGCGATCCAGCCAAAGCTTGCGGCTGCCAGCCCGTCCTTTTCAACGCCGCCACCAATCGTGCTGTGATCGCCCGGAAACCATTCTTGACGGTACGGCCACGTGCCAACCTGTTTGGGGTCCAACGACACATCATCCTCGCCCGCAATCGCGACCTTATTCAGTCTGTCCAGATTATCCCACAACGTTGGCGGAAACGTCCGCCGCCGCTCGTCAATCGCCACCGCATGACGGGCTGACAACACACTGCGCGACAGCTCCATGTCGTGGAACTTGTACTTTTTGTTCAGCAGTTTGGCCGCCGCCAGAAAACCCGGAACGCCCAAAGCGCCCACCGTATCCCAAACGCCCACGTATTTCAGGTTCAGCCTGACGCACAGCCCCGCTTTGGTCTGCACCCGCCAGTTATATTCGGCGTCGCTGGTGGCGGTATAAGGCGAAAAATCACGGCGGAACAGGAAGCTCTGCGGGTCGTCCGGTTTGGTGTTTTCATCACGTGACCGATAGCGGTCCAGTGCCTCTGACACCCGCCCCACCGCATCGCGCGGCGGGATACCACACGACCGGATCAAGCCCACGAGCGACCGCGCCGTATAGGCCCCGCGTGAAAAGCCAAAGATGAACACCTCATCCCCCGGCTCGTAGCAGAACACCAATGCACGGTAGACCTCTTCGATGTTCTCGGTCAGTCCCCAACCCAAGGCACCGCCGCCGAATTTGTCCAAAACTTTGGCCAGCTTGCTACTACCGCGCCCCGACCCCACGCCGATCTGATAAATCACCTGCTGGGTCATTCCGTCTTCGGCGGTCAGCCGCACCGCTTGCGCCATGCGAACCACGTTTGTCGGGTGCGGCGCGTCATGCCGGTTCCATGTGCCGTCGCAAAAGATCGCAATGCGTTTCATCGTGGGTGCCTCCGTTTTAGAAAGCCTGATAGATTTCCCCTACGTCAACAAGTCTGCTTTTCCTGACCTAAAAATGAACCAAACCGCGCGTCAGGCGTATTCATAGTATGAAACAAGCTGTCCTCACCCTTCTGTTCACCGCGAGTTTTGTGATCTCGCCCGCTTTCACAACCTTCACCGGTTTTGAATCCAACCAACTGCCGATCCCGCAGGTTGATCCGCCGATCCAGCCCGCAGGCTATGCCTTTAGCATCTGGGGGCTGATTTATGCGTGGCTGGTGGTGTCAGCAGTCTTTGGACTGTGGAAGCGTGACGACGACCCCGCGTGGAACGCCGCCCGCCCGTATCTGATCGCGAGTCTGGTGATTGGGACGCCGTGGCTCTACGTGGCTACACAAAGCGCTGTTCTGGCGACGGTGATGATTATCGCAATGGCAATCACCGCGATCATGGCCTTTTTGCGCACGCCCGTATTTGACCGCTGGTTGCTGCGCGTGCCTGTCGCAATCTACGCAGGTTGGCTGACCGCCGCGTCATTTGTGTCCATCGGCAGCACCATGGCGGGCTATGGTGTGGCGTCTGACAGCCTTGGTTGGGCTTATGTCGGGATTGCGGGCGCGTTGATCGTGGCGCTCGCCGTCTTTGCAAAGCTGCCGTCAGCGGCCTATCTGCTGACCATCGTCTGGGCTTTGGTCGGTATTATCGTGGCCAACCAAACTGGACCGCAATCCGTCGTCTGGTTGGCGCAAGGCGGGATCGCCGCCTTGCTGATCGTTATGATTTGGACTTACCTGCGCGGTCGGTCGTCCCAGCCTTACTAAGGTGCTTGGACAGGCGTGACGGCTGCGACGTTTTCTTATCTTTATAAGGGTTCTTGTCGCCCTGGTCGCGCAAATACAACCGGATCGGTGTGCCCGGCATATCAAAGTCGTTACGCAAGCCGTTAACCAAATAGCGACGGTAGCTTTCCGGCACCAGATCAGGGAACGACGACATCACAACAAAGGCTGGCGGACGGGTTTTCACCTGTGTCGCGTAGCGCATCTTGATCCGACGACCACCGGGTGCGGGCGGCGGGTGCTGTTCCAGCATCCCCGTCAGCCAACGGTTCAATTGCGCCGTCGTGGCACGTGTGTTCCAAACCTGATGCGCGCGCATGATTGCTTGCTGCAAACGGTCCAGACCTTTGCCCGTTTTCGCGGACACAGTCACCAAAGGCGCACCTTTGAGCTGCGGCAGGAGACGCGCAAATTCTTCTTTCAGCTCTTTAAGCTTGTCTTGCTTGTTCTCTTCAACGTCCCATTTGTTCACCGCAATCACCACGGCGCGGCCTTCACGTTCCGCCAAATCGGCAATCCGTAAATCCTGCTGCTCAAACGGAATTTCCGCATCAAGCAAGACCACAACAACTTCGGCAAATTTCACAGCACGCAAACCATCAGACACGGACAGCTTTTCCAGCTTCTCCTGCACCTTGGCTTTTTTGCGCATACCCGCGGTGTCAAAAATCCGCATCGGCACGCCGTCCCAATCTTGCTGGACGGAAATCGCATCGCGGGTGATGCCAGCCTCTGGGCCGGTCAGCAGACGCTCTTCGCCGATGATCTGGTTAATCAACGTGGATTTCCCCGCGTTCGGGCGGCCCACGACGGCAATCTGTAATGGCTTCTCGCGGGTAGGCACGCGAATGGCATCAATGTCGTCGTCATCCGACACATCAACATCAACATCCGGCGCATCAGCTTCGGCTTTTTCGACGTTGGCGTCATAGATCGGACGCAGCACGTCCATCAATTCGCCCATGCCTTCGCCGTGTTCAGCAGATATGCGGATCGGCTCACCCAAGCCTAACGCATAGGCCTCAAGGATCGTCGCGTCAGCCGCGCGGCCTTCGCCTTTGTTCGCAGCCAGAATGACGTTCGCGTTTTTCTTGCGCAAAATCTCGGCAAAGACCTGATCCGCAGGCAGAACCCCTGCCCGTGCGTCGATCATGAAAAGACACACATCAGCCATCTCAACGGCCCGTTCGGTGAGGCGACGCATCCGTCCTTGCAGACTATCATCGGTCGCATCTTCCAATCCAGCAGAATCAATCACCGTGAATTTGAGGTCAGCAATCCGTCCCGCACCTTCGCGCAGGTCACGTGTCACCCCCGGCTGGTCATCAACCAAAGCCAGTTTTTTCCCAACCAAGCGGTTGAAAAGAGTGGATTTCCCGACATTGGGACGACCCACGATTGCGAGGGTAAAACTCATGCTTCTTCTCCTAGCCGGAGCAGCGAAAGGCGCAGCTTACCGGAACGCGTGCAATTGCCCTGTTTTCGAGACAACGTAAAGGGTCTGTCCCGCAACAACTGGATTTGAGGCCGCACCACCTTCAATCGGGATCGCCCCGACCAATGCGCCGGAGACCGGATCGAACTGGCGGATCACCCCGTCAGACGAGGCGACGACCAGACGACCGCCTGCCAAAACCGGACCGTAATGGGCCACAACTTCGTTCGAGCTGCCGAATGTGCCAGCTTCAACCAGTCCGGGCAGTTGTACCTTCCAAACCGGTGTGCCGTCGCTGTCGTTCAGACGGATCAACTCGTTCACATCGTTTACCACAAAAACGGAATTGCCAACAGGCCAAACAGGGCTGATCGCCCCTTCGCTTGCTGTCCAGATGCGGTCGCCGTTTGACGCGTCCAGTTTGACGATCTGTCCGGCAAAGTTGCCGACGTAGACGCTATCACCACGGATCACAGGATCGCCCGCAATATCGCTGATCGTGGCCGCAGCACTGCCAGCACGTGCGCCAGAGATCACAGTGGACCAGCGGCGCAGTCCGCCTTCGGGGAATGTCGCGATGACTTCACCAGACGGGAATGGGAACACGGCAATGTCGCTATCAACAGCCGCACCAGCACCGCCCGCAAACACACCCAACGCAGGGGTTGCGGTCAACTGCCAGCGAATACGGCCATCGGCCACGTCCAGCGCCCAACCTGTGCCGTCACGGCCCACGATATACGCCAGATCACCAAACACGGTTGGGGCAGACACGCCCGGCGCGTCCAGATCTTGGGTCCAGATTTCGCCACCCGATGCAGCGTCCAACACCACAACTTCGCCAAATCCGGTTGTTACAAACACACGAGACCCCGACACAGCCACGCCGCCGCCAGATGTATCACCCAGCGCACTGCTGCCCGGTGTCAGGTTCGCTGACCACAGACGCGCACCGTTCGTGGCAGTCGCCGTCACCGTGGCACGGGAATCAAGCATGTAGATCACACCGTTCGACACCACAGGTTCTGCGGTGATCCGTGCGCGGCGGCTATCGCCTTCACCGATGGACACGGCAAACAACTGCTGCGGTGTGGCGGACAGTGCCGCATGCGACAACTGGTGCGACGCGTTGCCATTGCGGTGCGTCCACGATGCGTTTGCAGATTGGGCCGGTAGCGAGATTGGCAACGCTTGGTTCACGGTGTTTTGCTGCGGGCGAATGTCGAAACGCTCCCCTGGCAGGATCACATCTGTTTCACCACAGCCAACCACCAACGCCAAGGCGCATACGGCACTCATTCGGAAATAACCTGTCACGACGATTGCCCCTTCGCGATCTTCTTCTTATCCACCACGGGCTATTCAGCAGCCGTTGCGGGTTCTACTTCGTCTTCTTCGCCAAGCGCTATCATCAAGGTTTGCGCCCGATCACGCAAGCCCCGAGACACAGCGGCGTCTTCCAGTATCGCTTTCAATCCGGTGACAGCAGCCTCAGTGTCGCCCGCTGCAATATCCATGATCGCGATTTGCTCCATAGCAAGCAAGCGGTACGGCAAGCCCGGCACAGCCAAAGATTGCAACATCTGGCGACGCGCAGCAGGATCTTCACCTTCGATTACGATGATTGCAGATTTGAAAACAGCCACATCGCGGTAGACTTGCGGCGTCGCACTATCGGTCACAATCGCGTCCAACGTGGCTTTTGCCGCCGCCAGATCACCTGCGTTTTGTTGTGCAGCAGCGGTCAACAGCCCTGCCACAGCGGACGCAGGCCCGTCGGTCGTCACAGCAGCCAAGGCCGCCGCACGTTCGTCCACATCATCTTTTTCAAGCGCATCCAGTAGTGCATCACCTGCGGCTTGGGACGACGCGCGTGTCTGTGCTTTGGTCCATTCGGAATAAGCGGCCCCGCCGACCAACACGACGATCAGCGTCACCGCGATCCAGCCGTATTTCTTGACGTATCCGAACAGCTGGTCCTTGCGGACTTCTTCAGACACTTCGTTGATAAAACTATCGCTGTCGCTCACGGTATCCCCCTCATTGCACCGCATTATTTCAGGGGCGCAATATGACTTTCCGGTGGTACATATCGCGAAGGCTGGCAGATTGCCAAGACCCCACCGCCTCACGATCCTGAGCATCGGCAATTTAGTGTGCCTGCGCGCCGATGCGGCAGTGCAGAGAACAACCTTGCGAAAAAGCCCTAAAAGACCTAAAAGTCGGCAATATATTGCCGTGGTCTTTCGTCAGTCCTGACCGCTCATTTGACGACAAAAGCATGCAGACGACCTTCTTTTTTCTGCTGCAAACCAGCGCGAAGGCCAGACTATGAAGATAATCCCAATCATTACCGCAATCTTGGTTGCGGCTATTCTGGGCCTGCTTGTACTGCAACGGGACCGCGTTCTGGCCTTTGCCAAGGGACCCGATACGGACATCACCGTGGTTGATCCGGCCACCCCTGCACCAGAGGTCGCCACACGCGATCATATCGTGCGGGTTGTGGCCTTGGCATCAACGGCACGCAACATCGACAGCGCCGTGATCCTGCGCGGCCGCACAGAGGCCGCGCGTCAAGTAAATGTCTCTGGCGAGACGTCAGGCCTGATTATATCCGAGCCGATCCACAAAGGCGCTTATGTTGCCCAAGGCGACACGCTCTGCGAATTGGCCCCCGGCACCCGCATCGCCAGTCTGGCCGAAGCCCGCGCCCGCCTTGCCGAAGCACGCGGTCGTGTCCCCGAAGCCGCAGCCGCCATCGCCGAAGCTCAAGCCCGCCTGCGCGAAGCCAACATCAACGTCGAAAACGCCCGCCGCTTGAATGAACGCGGTGTCAGCTCTGAAACGCAGCTGATCAGCGCCGAGGCCGCATCTGAGGCCGCACTCGCAGGATTGCAACGCGCCCAATCCGGCACAGCATCCGCGCAAGCAGGCATTGAGGCTGCATCAGCAGGTGTCGCCGCCGCCGAAGCCGAGATTGACCGCCTGACGATCCACGCGCCCTTCAGCGGCTTGTTGGAAACCGACACGGCGGAGCTGGGCACACTGATGCAGCCCGGTGCGTCGTGTGCCACGATTGTGCAGCTCGACCCGATCAAACTGGTGGGATTCGTGCCGGAAACCGACGTGGCCAAGGTCACAGTCGGGGCCATGACCCGCGCGACGCTCGCCACTGGCGCAGAGATCACCGGACAAGTCACCTTTCTGTCGCGCTCTGCCGACGAGACCACCCGCACCTTCCGCGTGGAAGTCGAAGTGCCGAATGCAGACAGCAAAGTCAGCGCAGGCCAGACGGTCGAAATCGTCGTGGCCTCTGACGGGCGCAATGCCCACCTGATCCCGCAGTCATCGCTCACACTCAACGACGAGGGCGCATTGGGCGTGCGCACGGTCGCGGCAGACAGCACCGCCTTGTTCATGCCCGTGACCATGTTGACCGACACCGTGGATGGCGTCTGGGTCGCGGACCTGCCTGACCGCGTGAACATCATCACCATCGGCCAAGAATTTGTCATCGACGGTGTAACAGTTGAACCGACCTACACGGCGGTCAAAGGATGAACGGCATGGTCGATTGGGCCGCATCACGCGCCCGCATGGTCCTTGCCTTTATCGCGCTGTCACTGCTCGCTGGTGGCTTTGCATACGTGTCGCTGCCCAAAGAGGGCGAACCGGACATTGAGATCCCCGCGATCTTTGTCTCTGTCCCCTTCCCCGGTATTTCAGCGGCAGACGCCGAAACCCTGCTGGTCAAGCCGATGGAAACCGAATTATCCGATCTGGACGGGTTGAAATCCATGTCCGGTACGGCGGCTGAAAACTACGCAGGCGTGGCGCTTGAATTCGAATTCGGCTGGGACAAAACCAACGTACTGGCCGACATCCGCGACGCGATGAACAAAGCGCAAAGCGGCTTTCCAACTGGTGCTGACAACTACACCATCAACGAAATCAACTTTTCCGAATTTCCCATCGTCATCGTCAATCTGACAGGCGACGTGCCGGAACGGACCTTGCTGCAAGTCGCCAAAGACCTGCAAGACCGCCTCGAATCCATGGACGGTGTGTTAGAGGCGGGCCTTGCCGGACAACGCGACGAGATGCTCGAAGTCGTGATCGACCCGCTACGTCTAGAGGCCTACAACGTCACCGCAGGCGAGCTGATCAACGTCGTGTCCAGCAACAACCTGTTGATCGCGGCAGGTGAAGTGGAAACCGCGCAAGGCACCTTTGCGATCAAAATTCCCTCGTCATTTGACGACCCCCAAGACATCTACAACCTGCCTGTCAAAACCAACGGCGACCGCGTGATCACGCTGGGCGATCTGGCCTTGATCCGCCTGACATTCGAGGACCGCGCAGGCACCGCCCGTTTTAATGGCGTGAATACCGTGGCGCTACAGGTCGTGAAACGCAAAGGCTACAACCTGATCGACACCGCCGCCGAAGTGGCCGTGGTCGTCGAAGAGGTCCGCGCAGGCTGGACGCCAGAACTGCAAGCCGCGATTGATGTGGGCACATCCAACGACCAATCCCGCGCGGTGGCGTCGATGGTCAGCCAGCTTGAGGGATCGGTGCTGACGGCGATTGCGCTAGTGATGATCGTCGTGCTCGCAGCCCTTGGCACCCGCCCCGCGATGCTGGTGGGCTTTGCGATCCCCACGTCGTTCTTGCTGTGCTTTGCGCTGCTCGCCGTCATGGATATCACCATTTCCAATATCGTGATGTTCGGCTTGATCCTCGCCGTGGGGATGCTGGTCGATGGGGCCATCGTCGTGGTCGAATATGCCGATAAACGGATGCAAGACGGCTCTGGCCCGATGGACGCCTATACCGAAGCCGCCAAACGCATGTTCTGGCCTATCGTGTCATCGACAGCGACCACGCTTTGCGCCTTCCTGCCGATGCTGTTCTGGCCGGGTGTGCCGGGGCAATTTATGGGCATGTTACCCGTCACGTTGATCTTTGTGCTGTGTGCATCGCTGGTTGTGGCGCTGATCTACCTGCCCGTCATGGGCGGCGTCACAGGCCGGATGAGCCGCATGTTCGGCTGGGCCTCGGACTGGATGCGGGCGCATCTGTGGTGGGGCATACGCGCAGCCCTCGTGCCCGTCACAATGATGATCGTGTTCACAGGCGCTATGCTGACACTGAATCCTGCCTATCTATCCGGCGACGCGGTGCAAACCAGCGGCTTTGGCGCATCCTTTCCGGGGATGGTGCTGTTCACCATCGGGGCGATGCTGACCTCAATCACGCTGGGATCAATCACCGTCACACGCACGCAAAAAACCATCAAAGCGGGCTACCGCAGATCGTTATTTGGCCGTTTCATCCACCTGATCGCGGGCAACCCGATCATGCCGCTGGTGGCCGTGGGCGCTGTTGGCTTCTTTGTGATGTCCACCTTCACCTACTTCGGAGCCAACAATAACGGCGTCGAATTTTTCGTGGAATCCGAGCCGGAACAAGGCATCGTCTACGTCCGCGCACGCGGCAACCTGTCCCTGCCGGAAAAAGACCACCTCGTTCAACAAGCCGAAGCCATTGTGCTGGCCCATGCAGGTGTGATGAACGCCTTTTCATTCGCGGGCGACGGTGGCTTGAATTCCAACACAGGCGGCACCCAACCGCCCCGCGACACCATCGGCCAAATCCAATTCGAAACAATCCCGTGGGAAGACCGCATCGACAGGCCCGAACTCGACGGCGATCTCGTGCTGGCGGAATTGCAAAGCCAACTCGACCTGATCCCCGGAATCCAGTCCGAAATCCTCGCCCAAGCCATGGGCCCGGGTGCGGGCAAACCCCTGCACCTGCGGCTCAAAGGCGACAGCTTTGACGACCTGCGCGCAGCGACAGCCCTTGCACGGGCGCAGTTCGAGATGACCGACGGGCTGACCCTGATCGAAGACACCCTGCCCCTGCCCGGTATCGACTGGCAGATCGACGTGGACGTTGAAAAAGCAGGACGCTACGGCGCTGACGTGGCCTCTGTGGGCGCGATGGTGCAGATGGTCACACGCGGCATTTTGCTGGACACAATGCGGGTGGATAGCTCGGATGAGGAAATCGAAATCCGCGTCCGACTACCTGAAAATGACCGTGTGCTGTCTACGCTCGACAGCCTGCGGGTCCGCACCAATGCGGGGCTTGTGCCCCTGTCGAATTTCATCACACGCACGCCCGTGCCAAAGCTCGCGCAGATCGACCGGATTAACCAAAAACGGTACTTTGATCTCAAGGCTGATGTGGAAACGGGCGTGAATGCCAACGAACGCATCGCGACGCTGACAACATGGCTCGACACTAATCCCCTGCCCGCTGGCGTCGACTGGGAATGGACCGGCGACCAAGAAGACCAGGCCGAAAGCCAAGCCTTCCTCGGCAATGCCTTCATCGGCGCACTTGGCCTGATGTTCATCATCCTTCTCGCGCAATTCAACTCGATCTATAACTCGGTGCTGGTGCTGCTGGCCGTGGTCATGTCGACCGCTGGCACACTGATCGGGATGCTGGTCATGGATCAGGCGTTTTCGGTGATTATGACGGGTACAGGCATCGTCGCCTTGGCGGGGATCGTGGTGAACAACAACATCATCCTGATCGACACCTACCAAGAATACAGCCAATACATGCCCCGCGCCGAGGCGATCGTGCGCACAGCCGAAGACCGCATCCGTCCCGTCCTGCTGACCACAATCACGACCATGGCGGGTCTTGCGCCGATGATGTTCGGCCTCAGCCTCGACTTTATGAACGGCGGCTATTCCATCGACAGCCCAACGGCGCTGTGGTGGAAACAACTGGCGACGGCTGTTGTGTTTGGACTTGGAATCGCGACGATGCTAACGCTGGTATTCACGCCATCCATGCTGGCGCTACGGGTCTGGGCATCGACCTATGTGCTGTGGTTTGCGAGGCTCTTGGCGCGTCTGTCGATGGGGCGCAGCAGCAGCTACGCCCGCGACTGGGCGCTCTCACGCGAGGCCAAACGCATCAAAGCCCCAGAGGTCATCTGGACCGAAGACGACCTGCCCTCAACACAGGCTGCCAATTAACCCAACACGGCACTTGCCACCCAAAACGGGATCGACATGCCAAACAAGATCACTGGCACCCCGATCAAGGCAAACAACCCGTCGCGGCCCAAGATACCCAGCGACACCAATGCGACGCCGAGGCCCACAACGCTGGACGAAAACGGCACGATTTCCAGCAACGGCAGACACAGGCCGCCCACCGCACAAACCGCATATAAAACGCGCCGTGCCTTGGGGCCAACCAAGCCCGTAATCCGGTCGCGACTAAACTTGTCAAAGACCTTTCCGGCGGTCTCTAATGCCGATTGCAGCCGTTCAATCTTGTCCGCTGAAACCGACCGCTTGCGCAAAAATGCGGGCAGCCAGATCGTTTTCGCACCATAGGCCGCCTGCGCCGAAATCAGGCAAATCAACGCCCCAAAGATCGACGACGCAAAGGGCACACCGCTTAAGGGTGACGCCAGCACGACGCCCGCCACCAGCAAACAGGTCGCAAATGCTTCGCGGCCAAATTCTTGCAGCAAGTCGTCAAACGTCACCGCATCCCCGTGGGATGCCTCGGTCAAATGCGTCGCGATATCAGTGATCGGATCGGCCTTGGTGTCGTCTGTCATGCTGTCGTCCCCGCGTGGCTACGCAGGACTAACCGCCTCGTGCGCCCCACGGTTCCATAATCGGGCGTTCGTAAAAACAACCGCCCGATCTGGCCAGCAGTTACGCAGACGCCGTCCGCCCCATCGCCGCAAATGTCCATAGCGCGATGCCCAGTGCGATCACCGCACATAGTGCGATTGCGCCGACCATCGGCGTGGCCGTTCCGTCAAAGAACGCGCCTGTGACCACAACCATCAGCCCTCCGGTCAGCATCTGCAATGTACCGCCCAGCGACGACGCCAAGCCTGCGATATCGCCGTGCGGGTCGAGCGCCATGACCATCGTCGTGGGAATAATCAGGCCGAGGCAAGCGTTGGCAAAGAACAACCCGATGATGACCACGGGCAGGCTGACAAATCCAGCCAAGCACACCACAAGCAAAAGCATCGAAAACGCGGCAAAGCCGATCACAGCGCCGCGCATCACGGGCAAAACGCCCAGCCGTTCGCCCAATGGCCCAGCCGCCTGCGACGCTGCGAAAAAGCCGATGGCGTTGATTGCAAAAGCCACGCTGAACCCTGTTGGCGACAGACCGAACTGGCCGGAATAGACGAATGACGCGCTGGCGATAAACACCATAAAGCTGGCAAATCCAAAGCCACCGATCAACGTCAGGCCCATGAACACGCGATCTGTCAGCAGGACTTTGGCGCCCTTCATCAAGTTGCGCAGGTTCACTTTGACCCGTGCGGCAGGCGCAAGCGTTTCAGGCAAGACCATCGCCGTCATGCCCAGCGACAATCCCGCTGCCAGACACAGCAACCAAAAGATCACACGCCAATCGGCCACCGCGATCACGCCGCTGCCCACCAAGGGGGCCAGCATCGGCGAGACCGAAATCACCAGCATCACCATGGCCATCAACTTGGTCGCGGCGGCGCCTGTGTGCATGTCGCGGATCACGGCACGCGGGACCACCATCAGGACCGCGCCGCCGATGCCTTGCAACGCGCGGAACGCGATCAATGCGCCAATCGACGGGGCCACGGCGCAACCGATTGATCCTGCAATGAAAATCCCCAAGCCCACATAAAGCGGGATCTTGCGGCCGACTTGATCCGCCCAAGGGCCGTAGAACAATTGCGCGATGCCAAAGGCCACAAAATACGCGGTCAGCGTCAATTGCACCGTGGCTACATCCGCGTCCAAGCCTGCCGCAATCGTGGGCATGGCTGGCAGATACATATCAATCGCAAAGGGACCGACAGCCGATAAAAGGCCCAAAATCAGGGCGGAACGCATCAGTGTCATGGGGGAAGACCTTACTCAATTTCTACGCGCCACACATAGCAATCCTGCGGTGCGGCACAAGCGGCGTTTAGACGGTTTCGTCGCTGGCCTGACGGTTCCACAATTGGGCGTAACGGCCATCCGCAACGAGCAGCGCATCATGCGTGCCGCGCTCGACGATCACACCGTTTTCAAGCACCACAATCTGATCGGCATCCGCAATCGTGGACAGACGGTGCGCGATTGTAATGACCGTGCGGCCCTGCGCCATCGCCTTGAGTTCTGCCTGAATTTCCATCTCGGTCTGGGTGTCCAGCGCCGATGTGGCCTCGTCCAACAACAGGATTGGCGGGTTCTTGAGCAAGGTCCGCGCAATGCCCACCCGTTGCTTTTCACCGCCCGACAGTTTCAAACCGCGCTCCCCCACTTGGGTCGCATAGCCTTCCGGCAGTGACATGATGAAATCGTGGATTTTCGCGGCTTTTGCAGCGGCAATGATCTCGCCCTCGGTCGCAACAGGCCGCCCGTAAGCGATGTTGTAATGTACGGTATCGTTGAACAAAACGGTGTCCTGCGGCACCACGCCAATCTGGCTGTGCAGACTAACTTGCGTCACGTCTCGCACGTCTTGGCCGTCAATCGTCAACGCCCCGCCGACCACATCGTAAAACCGGAACAACAGCCGCCCGATGGTGGATTTCCCAGAGCCGCTAGAGCCCACAATCGCAACCGTCTGACCGGGCAGCACGTCAAGGCTGACGCCCTTCAAAATAGGCCGCGCCGCGTCGTAGCCAAAAGCCACGTCATGCAATGAGATAGCGCCGCCAGTGACAACCAGCGGCTTTGCATCCGGCTTGTCATTCACTTCGGCGGGTTGTTCCAGCAGATCAAACATATCGCCCATATCGATCAAGGCCTGACGGATTTCGCGGTACACCGTGCCAAGAAAATTCAGCGGCATCGTGATCTGGATCATATAGGCGTTCACCAACACAAAATCCCCGACGGTCAACGCGCCATTCTCAACGCCAATCGCGGCCATGACCATCACGCCGACCAAGCCGCAGGTGATAATCAACGCCTGACCAAAGTTCAAAAATGCGAGCGTGTAATTTGTCTTAACAGCCGCCTCTGCATATTGCCGCATCGCGCCGTCATAGCGGTCTGCTTCCCACTTTTCCGCGCCGAAATACTTGACGGTTTCGAAGTTTAGCAGGCTATCAATCGCCTTTTGGTTCGCGTCGGTGTCTTGGTCGTTCATTTCCTTGCGGATTTTCACGCGCCATTCGGTCACGGCAAAGGTGAACCAGACATAAAGCCCAATCGTGACGGCCACGACCACCAGATACCAAACGTCGAACGTAAAGAACAAAACGCCCGCGATCATCAGCAATTGCAAGATCAGCGGACCCACGGAAAACAGCAAGAAGCGCAGTAGGAATTCCACGCCTTTGACACCGCGTTCAATAATCCGGCTCAATCCGCCCGTTTTGCGGGTGATGTGGTAGCGCATCGACAGGCGGTGGATATGGGTAAAGGTCTCTAGCGCCAACTGTCGCAGCGCCCGTTGTCCGACCCGCGTAAAAATCACATCGCGTAGCTGCTGGAAACCGACCGACAACAGCCGCGACATGCCATACGCCAGCGTCAACCCAACAGCGCCCAACCCCAAATAAGTCGCAGCCGAAGCGCCCTCGGGGGCCATGACATCAACCGCTTGGCTAAAGAATTGCGGGGTCAGCACGGCGATGATCTGCGACGCAAACAGCGCCACCATCGCGGCGACAACGCGGACCTTGACGTTGGTATTTCCGGCAGGCCACAGATACGGGATCACCCGTTTGATCACCTTCCAGCCTTGAATTTTTGCGTTGTTTAGGTTGGCATCGGTCTTGGTCAGTTGGCGCATTTAGGGTCTCTCCGGGTAGGCCACTGATGTAACAGCCACACCGGAAATGACCAGTCTATTGCGCAGGATCGGGAATGCGAAATACTTGACCGGGGTAAATCAGATCAGGATCGCGGATCAAATCGCGGTTTGCCTCGAAAACAGACACATACAAGACACCGCTGCCCAGTTGTTCCTCTGCAATCGCCCAAAGCGTGGCACCCGGTTGCACAGTTTTCACGGCAATATCAAAGCCCTCGGCAGCGGTTTCCTCGGCTAGGATCGCGGCGACCTCTTCGGGTTCTTCTTTCTTGAATGGCGTTTCAACGCGGGACTGCACAACACCGTCGGCGTCCACCTCGTCCAAACGCAGCGTGTAAAGCCCCGTATCAACTTGCGGCAGATCACTGCGCCAATCACCCTCGCCGGAAATGCGAGATTCCGTGATCGGCTCGTTATCCAGATAAATCCGCACAAAGCCGCCAGCCGCAGCGCCACGCCCCGCCAGTTGCACTTCGCCGCTCGGATCATAGGTGATCGTATCCAGCCCGATGTTTTCGGTCAGGTCCGGCTGCGCGGGCGATTGGGTCTCGACCTGCAAGATGCGGACACCATCGGCGTCAGCGATCAAGGTCGGTGGGGCCGCAGGTGGCGTCAGGTCTTCCGCCGCAGCAGGCACCGCCACAGGATCATCCGCGACGACTTCAGCCACGAAAGCAATCTCTTTCGGCGGCACGATGATACTCTCGGCCGAGGCCAAAGCCGCCCCATCCGGATCAGCGACCAGTTGAACACGGCGCGGCTGGTCGCTGGCCGTGATAGCTACAACAACCCCAAAAGCACCATCCGCCCCCGCAACCACGGTTTCCACCACGTCACCACCCAGCATAATCGCCACGGATTGCCCCGGTGCGGCCATGCCAGCGATCACAGTTGTATCGTCGGGACTGCGGTAGAACGTGTCAATCGTGGGCAAGCCTTGCGTTACCGTCACCTTTGGCGCGTCAACGGCAGCGGCATCTTGCGTCGTCACAGCAGCCACCTGCGGCCCCGCACCAGACGCGACGTCCGCGTCCTGCACAGGCGGTCCGAACCACACAGCGGCGGCACCGATGGCAAGAGCAGCAGCAACACCGCCCGCGATTGCATATGCGTTAGAAGATGGTCTGGCCACGGCATGGTCCTTATTCGCGCCACCCGCCTCCCAGAACGTCGGATAGCGGACGTTGACTGGCGGCGTTTGACTGGTTGAGAGAGCCTAGCAACAGAGTTATGAGCGGTCAAAGGCCCAAATATGGCAAGACACGACGAAAGTTAGAAATATGACAGCAAAAACAAACTCCGTATGCGTCTACTGCGGCTCGCGCGATGGCACAGATCCGGCCTACGCCACAGCAGCCGAAGCCACAGGCACAATGCTCGCGGCGAACGACTGGCGCTTGGTTTACGGTGCGGGTGATGTGGGTCTGATGGGGCGCGTCGCCAATGCAACGCAAATTGCTGGCGGACGGACCTTTGGCGTGATCCCGACGCATCTGCTGGACTGGGAAGTCGGCAAACGCGACCTCGACACATTCATCATCACCGAAACCATGCACGAGCGCAAAAAGGTCATGTTCATGAACTGCGACGCGGTGGTGGTGCTACCGGGTGGCGCTGGATCGCTGGACGAGTTTTTCGAGGCCCTGACATGGCGGCAACTTGGCCTGCATGGCAAACCGATTTACCTGTTGAATATCAACGGCTTTTGGGACCCTCTTAAAGTGCTTATGGACAATATCGTGGGCCAAGGTTTCGCCGAAGCGTCCCTACTGGATTTCATCACATTCGTAGACGATGTGGACACGCTAGAAACCAATCTGCGCACAACTCTCGCCTAACGCAGATCGGAACAAATGAAAAAGCCGACGCCCGAAATATACGGGTGTCGGCTGAAATCTTAATTACTTGTCAACATCCTCACTGGGATTGATCCGCTCCGGACCGCGCCGCGTTCCGCTGACGCCTGACGTCCCCGCAGGCGCGTCGTCTTCGTTGCCAAAGGCACCCGGCTTGCCGTTCTCTTTGTGCTTGTCGTCGTCATTGGTCTCGTTTGGTTTTTTCTGGTCGGACATGGGATGCTCCTATCAGTTGCGTTGCTTAACCAACCCGCAGCCCCCCGTTCCGTTCCACAAAAAAACCCGCCGCATTGCTGCGACGGGTTCTTTTCGGTCTCAGAGATAAATCACATCCGGGATGCGACGTTTTCCCAGTTCACGAGGTTATCAAGGAAGTTTGTCAGGTACTTTGGACGCGCATTGCGGAAATCGATGTAGTAGGAATGTTCCCACACATCACAGCCCAAAAGCGCTGTTTGGTTAAAGCAAAGCGGGTTCACACCGTTTTCAGTCTTGGTGATTTTCAGGCCGCCGTCAGCGTCCTTGACCAACCAAGCCCAACCAGACCCGAATTGGCCCGCGCCAGCAGCGGAAAAGTCTTCTTTGAACTTATCAACGGAGCCAAAGCTGTCTTTGATCGCCGCTTCCAATTCGGATGGCATGGCAGATTTGCCAGGGCCCATCATTTCCCAGAACTGGTTGTGGTTCCAAAGCTGCGAGATGTTGTTGAAGATGCCGTTTTGAGCAACTGCATTCGCGTCGTATGTGCCTTTGATGATCTCTTCGAGAGATTTATCAGCCCATTCTGTGCCCTCAATCGCCTTGTTACCATTGGTGACATAAGCGTTGTGGTGCAGGTCGTGGTGGTACTCAAGCGTCTCTTTGGACATGCCAAGGTCAGCCAGCGCGTCGTGTGCATAAGGAAGATCAGGAAGTTCGAAAGCCATAGGTGAGCCTCATTTAGCTAGAGTTTCGTTACCCCGTAACAAAGCCCAAAATAGCGCGACGTCAACCCGTCAGACGGGAATGTTGCAAAACTTAGCTGGTATAACCGACGGGTCCGGCCTTGGCTGATGCGGCCAAAAGGTCAAACACGTAACCCGCGACCGAGCGGAAACAGATTACATGGAACGTGTTTGCATCCGATTTCCAAAATGCAGCAGCGACTTGACCCAAATGCGAACGACGAAAATCGCCAATGGCAAAGCTATCGGGGTGCATATCAACTGGCGCTACCTTCGCGATCACCTCGTCAGCATAAGCACCTGAAACGACAATATGCGCCCGTGCATCAGACACATTAGATGCCAAAAAATGCTGTCCTGACAATACGTTATTGATCGACGTTAATCCATCGCGCACGGCATCATAGGGCACCAATAGCAACGCCTCGTCCGGTGACATCCAGCCAAAGCCATTCGGCCCAGCAACCGCCATTTGCAAAGGTTTCGGCGCGTCCGCACCTGTCACCGTTTTGCAAACTTTGGTTAACGCTTTGTCCGACAGATCGCCGCGCAGGGAAATCATCCCTTGCAGTCCCATGTCCGTCACTGTCACGTCGCCAGCCACTGCACGGCCCTCTAAAGCACTGATCGCGTTAGACATCCTGCTTTTCCCCTGCTTTGTCATAGAACACCTGATCGACGATTTTCGCTTCAATCGGTTCGCCACCGATATTGGTAAACCGTAGCGTATCACCCATCCGGTCCGGCCCTTTATGCACCAAACCCATCGCAATCCCGCGCTTTAACGTCGGCGAGTAATACGTTGATGTTACACGACCTTCTGTGTTTTGTTGTCCATTATCATTGGTGCCTTCCGCAATCGCATAAGCCCCATCAGGCAGCACCGATCCGTCCAGCGTTTCCAGCCCAACCAGCTTCCAACGGTCCGGATCAGCCATGTGCGACCGTTCCTGTGCGCGTTTACCAAGGTAGTCGTCTTTCTTTTTCGACAACGCCCACTGCATGTTGAGATCCTGCGGGATCACCGTGCCGTCGGTTTCGTCCCCGATCATGATAAAGCCCTTTTCGGCCCGCATGATGTGCAACGCTTCTGTGCCGTAAGGCATCACGTCGAACTCTGCACCTGCGTCCAAAAGCGCACCCCAGAATGCCCGACCCTGCCCCGCATCCACGGCGACCTCGTAGGACAATTCTCCTGAGAAACTAATACGATAGACGCGGACCTTAAAGTCGCCCAACATGCCGTCGCGCCATTGCATAAACGGCAGCGCATCCTTGGATACATCCATGCCACCCAGTTTTTCCAGCACCTTGCGGGCGTTTGGTCCGACCACGGCAACCTGCGCGAATTGCTCGGTCACATTGGACACATAGACCTTCCAATCCCACCATTCGCACTGCAACCAATCCTCCATCCACGCATGGATGCTATCGGCGCCGCCCGTCGTCGTGTGGCACAGCCACGTCTGATCGTCGATCCGCGCAACCACGCCGTCGTCCATCAAAAACCCGTTTTCAGTACACATCAGACCATAGCGGCACTTGCCCACGGGCAGCGACGACATCAGATTTGTGTACATCATATCAAGGAATTGGCCCGCATCCGGCCCGCTGACAACCAGCTTGCCCAGCGTCGAAGCATCCAACAGCCCCAGACTTTCGCGGGTCTGCGTGACCTCGCGATTAACCGCGTCATGCAGCGTTTCGTCGCCGCGAATATAGGCATAGGGCCGCCGCCATTGGCCGACAGGCTCAAAGTCCGCACCGTTCCCTGCATGCCAATCATACATCGGCGTTTTGCGGATCGGCTGGAAGAGATCGTCCCGCGCAGCCCCCGCAATCGCGCCCATAGAAATCGGCGTGTAAGGCGGGCGGAAAGTGGTTGTGCCCACGTCAGGAATGTCAGCATTCAGCGCTTTAGAAAGAACCGCCAATCCGTTGATGTTGCTCAACTTACCTTGGTCCGTTGCCATGCCCAACGTTGTGTAGCGTTTCGTGTGTTCGACGCTTTCAAAGCCTTCTTGTGCGGCCAACTGCACGTCCGACACTTTCACATCGTTCTGGAAATCGAGCCACGCTTTGGAGCGCAATTCGTGGCTTGCGCCCTGCGGCATCAGCCAGACTGGCACGATGGGTTCTTGCGCCTCGTCGTAGCCTTCGGGCGCTTTGCCGACCTTGCCTTTGGCACCCGCAGCTGTGGCCGCAGCCTGTCCAGCGGCAAAGCCATTGGTCAAAACGTCAGTGGTGAACAAATGCCCGTTCGCGATCCCTGCAGGAACGACAAAACCTGAACCATTTCCGTCGGTTGGCGGGCGTTGTTCATCCGGCCTGAACATCGCCTGATCGGTGTCCCAGGTCAGTTTTCCGCCGCAATGGGACCACAGATGCACAACCGGAGACCAGCCGCCGGACATCGCGACGCAATCACATTCAATCGTCTCAACAACCGCACCTTCACCCGCTTGACCGCAGATCGCGACGGCGGTGACGCGCTTGCCGCCTTTGACCTCTGCGATGCCTTTGCCGGTCTCTACGCGAATGCCAGCGTCGCGTGCGGCTTGGGCTAGCGGGCCGTCTGCGTCGGGCCGTGCGTCGATGATTGCCGGCACCGAGAGCCCTGCTTTTTTCAACACAAGCGCCGTGCGGTAGGCGTCGTCGTTATTGGTCACAACCACGGTGCGATCCCCGATGGATACACCGAAATTCACCACGTAATCGCGCACAGCCGCCGCAAGAAGAACACCCGGTAAGTCATTGCCAGAGAACGACAAAGGCCGTTCAATTGCACCCGTTGCCGTAATCACCTGTTTCGCACGCACACGCCACAGACGGTGACGCGGCGCATCGGTGCCGCCCTCGTTCAGCTGCTCGTAGCCCAGAATATAGCCGTGATCGTAGACGCCAGCGCCCATGCAATTCAGGCGCATTGTGACGTTATCCATCGCGGTTAATTCCGCGACGGTTTGGGCGATCCAAGCGGTGGCTTTCATGCCGTCGATTTGAGGCTCGTCTACGGCCGCGCGGCCGCCCCAAGCGGCGGTTTGCTCCATAAACAACACCCGCGCCCCTGCCCGTCCTGCGGCTAAGGCACTGGAAAGACCCGCAATTCCACCACCGACGATCATCACATCAACATGCGCGTGGAAATGCTCATAGGTGTCGCCGTCGCGCCCGATGGGCGCTTTGCCGAGGCCCGCGGATTTGCGGATGATCGGCTCGTAGACGTGTTTCCAGAATGGCCGCGGATAGATGAACATTTTGTAGTAAAAACCAGCGGGCAAGAAGCGCGACAGCTTGGAATTGATCGCACCGACGTCGAATTCCAGCGACGGCCAGTGGTTTTGCGACTCGGCCTTCAGCCCGTCAAACAACAGCGTCGTTGTCGCCCGCTGGTTGGGTTCAAAAAACGCGCCTTCTCCCATGTTCATCAGCGCATTTGGCTCTTCTGGCCCTGCTGAGACGATGCCGCGCGGGCGGTGATATTTGAACGATCGCCCGACCAACATCTGGTCGTTGGCCAGCAGCGCAGAGGCAAGCGTGTCGCCCGCATAGCCGCGTAAGTTCTTGCCGTTAAACGAAAATGATATCGCCTTGGAGGTATCAACAAGACGGCCTTTGGACGCTAAACGTGTGCTCATGACAGGTCTCCCCATGACCAATCCGGTCGTTTTGCGGTGATGGCGGCGCGCACGTCGGCGGGCGGTGCTACGGTCTGTGCAGAATACGTCGCGAAGACTTCGAGCGTGGCTGTGCAGCGGGCCGCAAGGAACCATTTGCCGCAACCGTAAGCATGTCTCCAGCGTTCAAAATGCACGCCTTTGGGGTTTTTCCGCGTGAACAGGTAGCCTTCGAAGTCGTCGTCGCTGGCACCGGGTCCGAAGCGTGTCAGATGCGCCTCGCCGCCTGCGTGAAGGTCGGTTTCATCGGCATCAACGCCGCAATATGGGCAATGCAAAGTCAGCATGAGGCAGCCTCGGGATATGAAGTGTGATTTGCGTGCACAACCCGTGCACAACCCGTGCACAGCGATGTCACGAAAGACAGGGCACCCACGCAAAAAGCGACCGCAAAATTGCGACCGCTTTTTAACTCATTAGTAACGTGAGTGGTATTAGTTTGAAGTGTGTCCCAGCAGCGTTTGTGACGCTGATGCACTGTCAATGGACGTAGGGCGGATAGACGAGTCGACGAACGCGTATGCGACCAATCCAATGATGCACAAAGAAAGGATAAACAGACTGTTCGTGCGACCTTGATTAGGCCGTCGCTTGGGTGTGCTAAAATCGACCATGTGCTTGCCTCCTGTGTCTGGAGATTATTTTGGCCGCTCGACGCGTGTTTGGGAAACGGGTTTGCGCGCACAACCTTAGAACGGCATAGATCGGCCCAATTGCTATCCAGCCGTGCGCGGTAGACCGCCGATGTGTGGGATTGTGACAGCGCCATCAGTGCGCCACCCCTGCTGCGACGCTTTCGTCGATGAATTTGCCTTCGCGGAAGCGGTGCATCGAAAACTCGTCGGTCAGCGGTGATGATCCTTTGGCCATCAGTTCCGCCATGGCCCAACCTGATCCGGGAATCGCTTTGAACCCGCCTGTCCCCCAACCGCAATTGACAAAGATGCCGTCGACGGGGGTTTTTGACAGGATCGGGGACCTGTCGCCTGTCACGTCCACGATGCCGCCCCATTGGCGCAGCATTTTGAGGCGTGACACCATCGGGAAGGTCTCGACCAGTGCCCGCACGGTTTCTTCGATGTGGTGGAATGATCCGCGTTGCGTGTAGTTGTTAAAGCCGTCGGTGCCGCCGCCGATGACCATTTCGCCTTTGTCCGATTGCGACATGTAGCCGTGCACGGTGTTCGCCATGATAACGACGTCCATGCAAGGTTTGATCGGTTCGGACACCAACGCCTGAAGAGCGACTGATTCCATCGGCAGTCGGAAGCCTGCTTTTTCAGCCAGCACCGATGCGTGGCCTGCGACGACCATGCCCAGTTTATCGCAGCCGATATCGCCTTGGGTGGTTTGCACGCCTGTGACTTTGCCGTTTTCTTTTTTAACGCCTGTGACTTCGCATTGCTGGATGATGTCCATGCCCATGTCGGAACAGGCCCGCGCATAGCCCCATGCCACCGCGTCGTGCCGCGCTGTGCCGCCGCGTTCTTGCCAGAGACCGCCAAGCACCGGATAGCGCGGACCGTCGAGGTTGATGATCGGGCAAAGCTCTTTGACGCGCTCTGGGCTGATCCATTCGGTGGTCACGCCTTGCAGCGAATTGGCGTGCGCTGTGCGCTGGTACCCGCGAATTTCGTGCTGGGTTTGCGCCAGCATGATGACGCCGCGTGGGCTGAACATGACGTTATAGTTGAGGTCTTGGGACAGGTTTTCGTACAGGCTGCGGGATTTTTCGTAGATCGCAGCGGAGGGGTCTTGCAGGTAGTTGGACCGGATGATCGTCGTGTTCCGGCCTGTGTTACCACCGCCAAGCCAGCCTTTTTCGATGATCGCGACATTGGTGATGCCAAAGTTTTTGCCAAGGTAATAGGCCGTGGCCAAGCCGTGCCCGCCTGCCCCTACAATCACCACGTCGTATTTTGATTTCGGCGGACGTTTCGCCCATGCGCGGTCCCAGCCCGTGTGTTGACGCAAAGCCTCGCGTGCGATTGCAAATGCAGAATAGCGTTTCATCGGTGCAGCCTCTTGTTCACACGTCCCTGATGATCCTAGTGAACCTTTGAGCCGAGTGAAAGGCTACTAACTGCGGCGTTGGATGTGGTTTTTGCGACATTCGTCCGCGCAAGTTGTCGCACCTGTTTGGACCGTGATGTCGCATCCCCTTTTCGCGGGAGCTTTGGGCGGTTAGGTAGGGTGCAATTAGGGGACCTGCCGATATGCTATTCTGGATCATTTGCTTTTTGTTAACCTGTATCGTGGGCGCTGTGGTGATAACACCGCTGATCCGCCCACCGTTTGCACAGGGCGAAGACCCGCAAGTCGCGTTATACAAGGCGCAGCTGGAAGAGGTGGACCGCGACGTGGCCCATGACGTGCTGGCGGCAGAGGATGCAGAGCGGGCCAAAACGGACATCGCGCGGCGGCTACTGGCGGCATCGGGGCAAGCTACTGTGACCACCGAAAGCCCGCTTAATCGGGGTGCGGCTGTTGCTGTGGCGGCGGTGTTTTTGCTCGCATCCGCAGGGGTTTACGTGAAACTGGGCGCGCCAGGCTATCCCGATATGCCGCGTGCTGAACGGATCGCAAATGGCGATGCGTTTCGCGAGAACCGCCCGACCCAGGCCGAAGCGGTGGCAAATGCGCCGGACATCGCGGCGCCGGACTTTCCAGAGGATTACATCGAATCAATCGCGCAGTTGCGCGAGATCGTCCCAACCCGCCCTGACGAGATACGCGGCTGGGAATTGCTGGCTTACCACGAAAGCCAGATGCGTAATTACACCGCTGCGGCCAAGGCGCAGGCCCAAGTGATCGCGTTGAAGGGCAATGGCGTGACGGTTGACGACCTTGTGACGCAGGCTGATTTATACGCCACTGCCGCTGATGGATATGTGTCGCCAGAGACCGAAATGCTGGCCCTGCGGGTGCTACAGATCGAACCGGAAAACATCGCGGGCCGCTATTATCTGGGTGCGCTGTATGACCAGACCGACAGGCCGGATCGGGCGTTGCAACTTTGGCGTAGTATTCTGGATCGCGGCGAGGCCGAGACGTTTCATCTGGCCCTTGCCCGCCGCTTTGTAGGGGATGTGGCGATGCGGGCTGGCACCAGTTACACGCCGCCGCCTGCCACCAACGTCGCGCTGGATGACATGCTTGATGCCGCTGAAGGCGCGGATGACGCAGGCCAAGCCGAGATGATCGCCGGTATGGTCAGCCGTCTCGCCGACCGTTTGGCCAGCCAAGGCGGCCCCATCGACGAATGGGCGCGTCTGATCGTGGCGTATGGCGTGCAAGGTCAGCTCGACGATGCACGCGCAATTTTAGCAGAGGCCCGTGACGTGTTCGGGGCATCTGACACGGCGCTCGCACAGTTGGACGAGGCCGCACAACGGGCGGGGATTGCCGAATGATATGCGAAACTTCGGAAGATTTTCTGGCGGCTTTGCCGGATTTTGGGGCCATCGCGGGGCTTGATCTGGGCACGGTCACGATTGGCGTCGCGGTATCGGACGGGATGCGGCAAGTGGGATCACCACTCGAGACGATCCGGCGCAAAAAGTTCGGGTTGGATGCGGCGAAACTGTTCGAGATTTGCGAAAAACGGAATATCACAGGGCTGGTTTTGGGGCTGCCGCGCAACATGGACGGATCAGAGGGTCCGCGCTGTCAGGCGACCCGTGCTTTTGCCCGCAATTTGGAAAAATTGACTGATTTACCAATCGCTTATTGGGATGAACGCCTGTCTACGGTTGAGGCCGAGCGCGTGTTGATCGCCGCTGATACATCGCGCAAACGCCGCGCTGACGTGATTGACCACGTCGCTGCGGGCTTCATCCTGCAAGGATTGCTGGACCGATTGTGCTACATGAAGGCGAACCCATGACCGACGAGATTTGGAAGCGTGCCGAAATCGATAGCCCCTGCGTGAAAGTCTGCGTGATCCATCCCGAAACGCGGCTTTGCACCGGTTGTTTACGGACTATTGACGAAATTGGGGCATGGTCGAGCATGACGAAAGCGGCACGGCAAGCGGTGATGGATGATTTGCCAGACCGTGCGCCACTGATCACTAAACGACGCGGCGGACGTGCGGGACGGTTGAAGCGCGACTAGTTGCGTGGAAATACAAAACAGCGGTCGCGGCGGATCATGATCCACAGCGGCGTGCCGGGGTTCGGCAGGAATACGGACGGGATCTGCGCCTTGAGCACCGAACCGTCGTAATCCATCACAAATTCCACCAGACTTTCGGCCCCCATGAACCGCGCACGGCGCACGATACCGCGTGCGGCGGTGCCTTCGGCGGGGGTTGGATTGGGGCCGCGCCCACCGCGATCAAAGTCGATTTTCAAGTGCTGGGGGCGGATCACGATATCGACGGCGCTGCCGTCAGGAAAGCCGGGTGCGAGAAATTGACCAAAAGGCGTGTCGATCAATGCCCCTTGAACTTCGCTCGGTATGACGTTGATATCGCTAAAGAAACCCGCCGCTTCGCGATCTGCGGGAGCGTTGTAAATGTTGTAGGGCGCGCCGCGTTGCACAACAACACCGCCGCGCATCAACGCGATTTCATCGGCCATACGCATCGCTTCGCCCGGTTCGTGCGTGACCAGCAAAACGGCGGTGCCTTCTTCCTTGAGCACTTCGAGCGTTTCGTCCCGAATGTCGTCGCGCAGGCGGTCATCAAGGCCGGAAAAAGGTTCGTCCATCAACATGATACGCGGTTTCGGCGCAAGGGCGCGGGCCAATGCGACGCGCTGTTGTTCGCCACCCGACAATTCGTGCGGATAGGCGTCGGCGTGGCGCGACATGCCCACCTTGGCGAGCAGTTCGCTGACGCGATCTGTGTTGGCTTTTTTCGCCCCATGCAGGCCAAATGCGACGTTCTGCGTAACGCTAAGATGCGGGAATAACGCGAAATCTTGGAACATCAGGCCGATGGACCGCGATTCCGGCGGGATCGACACAAGACCGTCGCAGACAAGCTGGCCGTCCACATGGATGCTACCGCTATCTTGGCTTTCGACGCCCGCGATGATCCGCAAGGTCGTGGATTTACCGCAGCCGGACGGCCCAAGCAGGCACGTTACCTGCCCCGGCAGGACGCTTAGCGACACATCACTCACGACCTCGCGGCCAGCGAAGGCCTTGCGAAGATTACGAATTTCAAGGCGCGGCGTCGTCATGTGGGGCAATCCCTAGTGAAACCATGGGTTATTGCGTCCCTAGCAACAGTGGCCAGCGGGGGCAAGTCAGGTCAGGGTAAATGGCAGGCTGGCAAGGATGCGCCCGTTGATTTGCAGATGGACCTGATGCGCACCGGGGTAGAGTTTGAAGGTGGTGGCGTTGTCTTTGAAGGTATGCTTTTTGACCAAGGTCGCTGGAACATTAGCTTTGAGCGATAGCACTTTGAATTTAGACACTTTTGGTGCAGTTGACCCGTTTGATTTCACGAAATCAATGACGTAATCCACGATGATCGGCGTGTCGGATGTGCTGGTTAATGTCACGCTGATTTCAGCGGTTTCGCCGCGTTTGATCGTGTCGGGGTTGAACTGAAAGTCCGTGATTTTCACCACTGCGTCGGGGGCGTAACCGAGGTGCGCCATGGCTGCGGGATGGCCTGACTTGACGAGGCCGCGTAGGGCGTGTTTCGCCATCCATGCGAGTTCTTTGCTGTCTTGCCTCTGCACAGTTTGCCAGTGTGACAGGCGATCCACCACGAGGTCCGGCGACTTTTTAGTAATATCATTCAGGTGGTTAGAGACCGATCTTGTCACATAGCGCGTGGGATCGCTGTGCAGTTTGTCGAGCAGCGGCAGTGTTTGATCTTGGGTCAAGCCGACGTTCTGGCCCCACGGCAGACGCGGTCGCGTTCCTTCGCTGACCAGCCTTCGCACGTGATAATTCGGGTCTACCGCCCAGTCTTGCATGCGCTCTAACACCGCAGCCTCGTGGGTGTTGAGGAAAGCGCGGATCGAGAACTCCATCGAGAACCGTTTGGTGATCGCTTCAAGTAGGTCCAGAGAGGTAGAAGTGTGCTCTGCAAGTCCATGATTTTCAACGTAAACACCCAAAGGTGCATAAATGAAATGGCCAAAGTCGTCGTCGGTTTTGGCGGGGTCCAATTCGGGTGGCAACCCTGCGTGGATCGCCTGCGCTGCGTCTTCAAAATCGCAAGGCAGATGGTCGTCGAGCACGGTCGCGATCCATGCGATCCGTGCTTTTAACTCTAACGGGGCCAGCCCTGCCATGACCTGATCGATGAACGACTGAGCGCCAAAGACGCCTGCCTTTTCAAAGTCTTGCGCCAACCGCGTGACGGTGTCGCGGTTGAACAGGTCGTCTTTTAGGCTGAACCCCGATGCCATGATTTACAGCGTCGCGTTGATTGCGCCGCCGTCAAGCACGACGTTTTGCCCAACCATAAAGCCCGCGTGTTGCGAGCACATGAATGCGCAGGTCGCCCCGAATTCCGAGGCCGTGCCGTAGCGGCGGGCCGGGATTGTGGCTTCGCGTTGTTTTTGGGCGGTGGCGCGGTCGATGCCTTGCGCGTCCATCACGCCTTGATCAAGCGACGCGGCGCGGTCGGTTGCGTGGATGCCGGGCAGCAAGTTGTTGATAGTGACGCCGTGTTCGGCAACTTGGCGCGAGGTGCCAGCGACGAATCCGGTCAGGCCAGCGCGAGCAGTGTTGGACAGGCCAAGCTGGGGAATCGGTGCTTTAACGGACCCGGAGGTGATGTTGACGACGCGGCCCCAACCTTTGGCGATCATGCCGGGCAGTGCTGCTTGCATCAGTGCGATTGGCGTCAGCATGTTGGCGTCCATCGCCGCGATAAAGTCGTCACGGTTCCAATCCGACCACAGGCCCGGGGGTGGGCCGCCTGCGTTGGTCACGAGGATGTCGATGTCGCCCGCAGCGGCCAAAACGGCGGCGCGGCCTGCGTCGGTGGTCACGTCAGCGGCGACAGTTTCGACAGTCACGCCGTGCGCCTTGCGGATCGCGTCGGCGGTTGCTTCCAGTGCGTCGACCCCGCGTGCGTTCAGCACGATGTTCACGCCAGCCGCAGCCAGACTTTCGGCACAGCCACGGCCTAATCCTTTTGAACCTGCGCAAACCAATGCGCGCTTTCCTGCGATTCCCAGATCCATTGATCGTCTCCCAACTTGTTTCCCGGCCATGACTAGCACCGCCATAGAGGGCCAGCAACGCTGCGTTTTTTTTCAATGGTTTGCGTTGACCTTAGCCTGTCAGCCACCTAGTTTGAGTACCACAGTTTCAAAACCAGTGTTTGTTAGAGTATACACATGCCCAAATCCGATAACCTCCTGACAAAGCAAACAATTTCGGTCTATAAGGCCGCTGATTTGCTCGTGACGGAAGGTGTGGCGCAGGGGGATACCCTGTCGTTTGCGGACGAATTGGTCATGGACGACATGTATCAGTTGCAGCGGTCGGCAGATCGCGGTCGGTTGTCGCTGGCGATTAACGATGATGGTCCCGGCTTTTTGCTGATGGATGACAGCCAGTTTGGCACCGCAGGCAATGAGGTTGTGCTGGATTCCTGCATCACCGTGATGGCCCCTGATGGCACCACGTTTGAAGGTCTGATCTTTGTCGAGATCGAAGCGGGCGGCGTCGAGGAAATCTATTTTCTACCGCTGGCCACGCTGCAACCTGACATGAATTACCAGCTTGTCGGCATCGATTCTGACGCGGCGATTGCCCGCTTTGCCGAGGTCGCTTGTGTGTCGTTCACGCGCGGCACCCGCATTACGATGGCGTCAGGGCGGCAGACGCCGATTGAAGACCTGAAGGCTGGCGACAAAGTTTTGACCCGCGATGATGGTCCGCAGGAAATCCAGTGGATCAACCAAACGACGTTGCGGGCGATGGGCAGCTACGCCCCTGTCGTGATCAAAAAGGGTGTGCTGCACAACGCAAATGACCTGATTGTCAGCCCCGATCACCGTTTGTTTGTGTATCAACGCCAAGACCGCTTGGGCGCGGGTCGTTCCGAGGTGTTGGTGAAGGTCCGGCATCTGATTAACGGCGATACCGTTTACCAATTGGGCGACGGTTTTGTGGATTATTTCCAGCTGTTGTTCGAGAATCACCAGATTATTTACGCCGAAGGCATCGCCGCAGAATCGCTGTTGATTGATCCGCGCACCCGTGCGGCATTGCCAGAGGGCATGACGGGATCGGGTGCGGGTCACGCGCACCGTCCGCATTTGGATTATGAGGTCCAAGAGACGCTGCTGTCGAAACCGGGTGCCGTGGAATTATTGCGCAAGGCGTCGTCTGACTAAAGCCTGATTAGTCGCGTCGCATTACGGCAAGCGTCCGGCTTGGAACGTGCCTGACATATTGGTCGGCACACCGGATTGGTAAGCGTTGCCTGTGATCCGGCCAGAGACGGCGGTTTCATCCTCGCCCAGAAATTCGCCCGACAATGCGCCCGCGATCAAATAACCCGTGGTGCCGGAACGCAATGAGCCCGAGATTTTGCCGCCGAATTGCAAGGTCGTGCCGCTATCGTCTAGTTCACCACCGCTGAGGTGCAAGTTCCCCGTGACAGGCGCACCTGCGGCGGTTTCAAACGCGCTGGCGCTGCCTGTGACCGCATCAAGCGCACGGTCGAAGTTCACGTTCAAGTTCATGGTCCCCGCCAAGGTGACGGGCGTGGACAAGGCGGGTGTGAAGCCGATGTTGGTCGGTCCGCGATAGGACGCGGTGCCTGTTGGGGCTGTGTCGATTTCGGGGGTAATCGTTTTGGGTAGCTCGTCGATGGGATCAATGGGGGTATCGCCGCCGCCACCGCTGCAACCTGCCAAGAAACCGATAAGGAAAAGTGAATACCGCATACACCTTCGTCGGCTAGAATGGTTAATAAAGCATTACCGCGCCTGCGGGATCGGATAAATAGCACTGCCGTTCGCTTGCCAATTGCCCTTCCGCCCTGCCCCGCGTAAACGCATCCCATGACAAATCGCCCGACCTTACCGCCTGAAATTGCCCGCCGCCGCACGTTTGCGATTATTTCGCATCCCGATGCCGGTAAAACGACGCTGACTGAAAAGTTTCTGCTGTATGGTGGCGCTATTCAGATGGCGGGTCAGGTGCGTGCAAAAGGCGAGGCACGCCGCACCCGTTCCGACTTTATGCAGATGGAAAAGGATCGCGGGATTTCGGTTTCTGCGTCCGCGATGTCGTTTGATTTCGAGACATATCGGTTCAATCTCGTCGACACGCCCGGTCACTCTGACTTTTCCGAGGATACCTACCGGACGCTCACCGCTGTTGATGCGGCCGTGATGGTCATTGATGGTGCCAAGGGTGTGGAAAGTCAGACGCAAAAGCTGTTTGAGGTTTGCCGCCTGCGCGATCTGCCGATCCTGACGTTCTGTAACAAGATGGACCGCGAAAGCCGCGATACCTTTGAAATCATTGACGAAATCCAAGAGAACCTTGCGATCGACGTGACCCCTGCGTCTTGGCCGATTGGTGTGGGTCGTGAATTTATTGGCTGTTACGATATTCTGCGCGACAAGCTGGAATTGATGGACCGCGCTGACCGGAACAAGGTCGCGGAAAGCGTCCAAATCAATGGCCTCGACGATCCGAAACTGGCCGAATTGGTCCCTGCTGATCTGCTCGCGAAGTTTCTCGAAGAGATCGAAATGGCCAAGGAATTGCTGCCATCACTTGACCCGCAAGCCTTGCTTGACGGGACGATGACACCGATCTGGTTCGGCTCTGCGATGAATTCCTTTGGCGTCAAAGAATTGATGGACGGAATTGCGAAATACGGACCGGAACCACAGGTGCAATCTGCGACGCCGCGCAATGTGTCGCCTGAAGAAAAGAAGGTCACCGGCTTTGTTTTCAAGGTGCAGGCCAACATGGACCCGAAACACCGCGACCGTGTGGCCTTTGTGCGCTTGGCGTCGGGGCATTTCACCCGTGGCATGAAGCTGACGCATGTGCGCTCGAAAAAGCAGATGGCGATCACCAATCCGGTGATGTTCTTGGCGGCTGATCGGGAGTTGGCGGAAGAAGCTTATGCGGGTGATATTCTGGGGATTCCTAACCACGGGCAGCTGCGCATCGGCGATACACTGACCGAAGGCGAAGCGATCCGCGTGTCGAATATTCCGTCCTTTGCGCCTGAATTGCTGCAGTCTTGTCGTGCAGGTGATCCGATGAAAGCCAAGCATTTGGAAAAGGCGCTGATGCAATTCGCCGAAGAAGGTGCGGCCAAGGTGTTCAAACCGACCTTTGGGTCCGGCTTTATCGTGGGCGTCGTGGGCGCGTTGCAGTTTGAGGTTCTCGCGTCGCGGATTGAGTTGGAATACGGGCTGCCTGTGCGGTTTGAAGGTTCGCAATTCACCTCGGCCCGTTGGGTTTTGGGGGCCAAAGACGCGGTTGAGAAATTCGCGGATGCCAACAAGCAGCATATCGCAACGGACAACGACGGGGACGTTGTGTTCCTGACACGCTTGCAATGGGATATTGACCGCGTTGGGCGCGATTATCCTGATGTGACGTTGAGTGCGACGAAAGAGATGATGGTTTAGGGCCGCAAGCCCGCACGCCACCGCATTATTGTGGTGGCGTGAACCCGACTAACGGCCCCAGATCACGCTGCATCACGGGCGTTAACATTCCACGAAGGCGGGGAAGCCTTTTCCCTAACAGTGTCCTACTTGCTGCAAATGCATAGTTAAAAGGACCCACCATGCCATCGCTCACGACCATTAAACACCTCGCCATTGCTGGCCTCGCCGCTGAAATTCTGTTCGAATTCTACGCTTGGATTATTTCGCCCGTTTTGTTCGGCGTCACATTGCAGCCGTCTAATTTGGTGATTGCGCTGACCAAGATCGCGACGGGCGTCACGCTGCCGCATGCGGGCGCGTTTGTGCTGCATTTCCTGATTGGTGCGTTTGGCTTTGTGGCCTTTGTTTACCTGACCAAGATGGTCACAAAACTAGGTTATATTGCTAGCGGTTTTGTGTCTGGCCTTGCCCTTTGGTTCATCGCTCAGGGCATTCTGGCCCCTGTTGTTGGCCGCACATTCATGATGGGTTTCGGCACCTATACACAGTCGTCTTTTGTGGGTCATGTGGGCATGACGCTGATCGCGGCTGTGATCTGGCGCGCGCTTGACGGCCGTCGCGCAGTGGCCACACCACAAGCGATTTAAGACAGTTTGCCCTGCGGTGACGGGCTTGTCGCGGGGCATATTTGTGCCAAATTCGAAACAGCCATACATGCTATAGTTGCAAAAGCGGCGATGCCGCCCGTCGGATCAGGACAAATTCCTGATTTCCTTGACGTTTGACGCCTTTGCGCATAGTAAGCGCGTGTCCAACGCCCTGACAATCCGGTCGGGCGGGCCGCGCGATCTTGCGGCCTCTAAAAGCCGTAACATTTCGAAAGGCGCCTATGACAAAATTCTCTGACCTGAACCTGAGCGATAAGGTTCTCAAAGCCGTTGCAGAGACGGGCTACGACACCCCTACCCCCATTCAAGTTGGCGCGATTGTGCCCGCCTTGGAAGGCCGCGATGTTTTGGGCATTGCCCAAACCGGTACTGGTAAAACTGCTGCATTTACACTGCCTATGATCACGCTTTTGGGGCGTGGACGTGCGCGGGCGCGGATGCCACGGTCGCTGGTTCTGGCGCCGACACGCGAATTGGCGGCACAGGTTGCTGCAAACTTTGACGCCTATGCGAAGTACACAAAGCTGTCCAAAGCGCTGCTGATTGGTGGCACGTCCTTTAAGGACCAAGACAAGCTGATCGACAAAGGTGTGGACGTTCTGATCGCCACGCCAGGTCGTTTGCTGGACCATTTGGAGCGCGGCAAACTGATTCTCACCGACGTGAAAGTCATGGTCGTCGACGAGGCTGACCGGATGCTGGATATGGGATTCATTCCCGATATCGAAGAAATCTTTAAGCGCACACCGTTTACGCGCCAGACCCTGTTTTTCTCAGCCACAATGGCACCGGAAATCGAGCGGATCACCAACACGTTCCTGTCCAATCCGGCCAAGATCGAAGTGGCGCGTGCGGCGACCACAAACACCAACATCAAGCAAGGTGTTGTGATGTTCAAAGGCTCTAGCAAGCCGAAAGAACCTGCAGAAAAACGCGATTTGCTGCGGCAACTGATCGTTGCTGAAGGTGACGCTTGCACAAACGCAATCATCTTCTGTAACCGTAAATCGGACGTGGATATTGTATCTAAGTCATTGAATAAACATGGGTTTAACGCAGCCCCTATTCACGGTGATCTGGACCAAAGCCACCGGACACGCACGCTGGAACAGTTCCGCGACAATGAACTCAAGATTCTCGTGGCCTCTGACGTGGCTGCGCGTGGTCTGGATATTCCGGCTGTGACCCATGTGTTCAACTTTGACGTGCCATCACATGCCGAAGACTATGTGCACCGGATTGGTCGGACAGGTCGTGCGGGCCGTAAAGGCACCGCGATCATGATCTGCACATCGCGTGATGAAAAGAACTTTGCTGATGTGGAATCGCTCGTGAACGAGCAAATTCCGCGTTTGGACAGCCCGATGGGCAAAGCGGCCCCTGCGGCGGCGGCAGCTGCAACAGATGATGCGCCAAAGACCGAGCGTCCAAAGCGGACACGGACACGGCGCAAACCAGCGGCCGATGACAAGCCTGCGGCGGATACTGCGCAACAGGCAGCGGCCCAGCAGCAGCAAGAGCAGCCCAAAGACGAGGCCCCGCGCGAGGCAAAACCACGCCGCGAACGTGCGCCACGGCAGCAAACCCCGCGTGAGGATACACCCCGCGAGGCTGCACCGCAGCAGCAGCGTAACGACAATCAACGCGACAACAACCAGCGCGACAATAATCGTGGCCGTGGTGGTCGTGGCAATAACAACAACAACCGTCATAACGACAACAAAGTGGTTGGTCTGGGCGACGACACACCTGCGTTTATCGCGCTTAGCTTTGCGGATCGTGCTAAGGTCTAACACCTTATCAGCACTGACATAAAAACGGGGCGTGCCAATCATAATGATCGGCACGCCCCGTTTCTTTGACTTCTTTTGGGCTCCGCCCGTTCAGCGCCTCAAATGATCCCCCGGATCATTTGCAAGACGGCTCGAACTCCCCGCCGGAGGCTCCAACGGTTCCAGCATATGCGACGCCTGACACAAACATGCCTCCGCCCGACGCAGCTCCGAATTTTCGCGAAAATTCGAGCACCACGACGGGCAAGCGCTTTAGCTGAGGCGGGACACGATCACCATGACTTCGGGCTTTTTGCCGATTTCGCCTTGGGTCGTGCGGCGCGCGATAGTTTTCAGCTCTTTTTCGAGTTTCACATCATCGCGCAGTGTTTTTGCGTTGGCGCGGTTGATGAATTGCGACAGGTCTTGTTCGATCACATCGACCAAGGCTGCACCCGATCCGCCGACTTCGGCCAGACCGTTCAACTCGACCCACGGATCGCCCAGCGGTTCGTCGTTTTCGTCGACGATCAGCGTGATAATCACATGTCCGTTCAGCGCCATGCGGATACGATCCCGCACGATGCCGTCGAATTGGCCGATCTTTGCAGTCCCGTCGAGATAGGTCCGGCCAGTCTCGATGTATTCCGCAACTGTTGGCGTATTGCCTGACAGGTCGATCATCATGCCGTTCACAGCCACGATACCCGTCCGGCCATGTTTGTTCGCCAGTTTCACGTGTTCGCGCAGGTGACGGTGTTCGCCGTGCATCGGGATCACCATTTGCGGCTTCACGATTTCATGCAGCGCCTCGATGTCCGGTTTGTTCGCGTGGCCAGAGACATGGTATTTGCCGCCATCGTCGTCGATCACGTCCACGCCCAACTCGGAGAGTTGGTTCATAATACGGATCACGCCGCGTTCATTGCCCGGAATAGTCTTGGACGAGAACAAGAAAGTGTCCCCTTCCTTGAGCTTGATGCCCATGTAGTTGCCGTTCGCAAGCTGTGCAGAGGCCGCACGGCGTTCGCCTTGCGATCCGGTTACGAGCAACATCACGTTTTCACGCGGCATTTGCAGCGCATCTTCGGGGCTGACCACGGGTGGGAAGCCTTTGAGAATGCCAACTTCGGTTGCGGCTTCGACCATGCGGCGCATGGCGCGACCTAGCAAAACGACGGACCGATCTGCCTCGACTGCCGCCAAAGCGAGCGTTTTCAGACGGGCAATGTTGGACGCGAATGTCGTCGCGACAACCATGCCAGATGCGTCTTTCATCATCTGCGCGATTGCGGGTCCGATGGTCATCTCGGATCGGCCCGGCGCGTCGGAAAAGACGTTGGTCGAATCGCAGACCAGTGCTTTGACGCCGTCTTTGGACACTTCGGCCCAGAGTTCGGGATCAAACGGATCACCAACGCCCGGTGTCAGGTCGATTTTGAAGTCGCCAGAGTGCAGAATGCGGCCTTCTGGGGTGTCGATCAACAGACCTGCGCTTTCAGGGATCGAATGCGAGATCGGCAGGTAGGACACAGAGAGCGGCCCACATTTGATGACTTCGGGATAGACCCCAACAACGTTCACAGCACCCTCGGGTTGACCGTTCTCAACCATTTTGCGTTTCGCGATATTGGCCGTGAATGGCCGCGCGTAGACGGGTGCGCCCAACTGGTCCCAGTAGTGCCCGATGGCACCGACGTGGTCTTCGTGTGCGTGGGTGATGAAAATACCGTCGATTTGTGCGCGGCGTTCTTTCAACCATGTGATGTCAGGCAGGATCAGATCCACGCCCGGTGTGGTGTCCATGTCGGGGAAAGTGACCCCCAGATCAACCACGATCAGGCGCTCGCTGCCTGGTTTGCCGTAGCCGTATACATATGCGTTCATGCCGATCTCACCAGCCCCACCAAGGGGCAGATAGATCAAGCGGTCAGAGCCTTTGCTCATGCGATTTCCTTATTGTAGCGATGAATCACGATCAATCCGTGCATCGTCAAATCTTCTTCAAAGGCGTCGAATAGCGCCTCGGATTGTTGGAACAACGGGGCCAGACCACCAGTCGCAATGACCTTCATCGGCACGCCGCGTTCCGCCTTGATCCGTGCGCATATCTCACGCACTAGACCGATGTAACCCCAAAACACACCAGACTGCATGCAGGCAACCGTATTGGTCCCCACAACCGACTGCGGTTTGGATATGTCTACATGAGGTAAGGCCGCAGCCGCGTTATGCAATGCCTCAAGCGACAGATTGACGCCAGGTGCGATCACACCGCCGACATATGCCCCGTCAGACGCCACAACGTCGAAAGTTGTCGCAGTTCCGAAATCCACAACGATCAGATCCCCACCGTGGCGATCGTAAGCCCCTGCGGTGTTCACGAGCCGGTCCGGCCCGACTGTGGTGCCGATATCGACGCGGGATTCTTGGGGCAGCGCGCAGCCCGCTTTGCCCACAACCAGCGGGCGGCAGTTAAAGTAGCGATCAGACAGCACACGCAGATTGAACACGACGCGCGGGACGGTTGAGCTGACGATGACTTCGTCGATCACCACGTCGATTTTCTGGAATGCCATGAGGCTGGACAGCCAGACGTAATATTGGTCCGCTGTGCGTTGCCATTCTGTCGAAGTCCGCCATGTCGCGATGGCTTGGGTGCCGTTCCAGATCGAGAAAACTGTGTTGGTGTTACCGCAGTCGATTGCCAGAAGCATGTGCAGTCCTTTCTAACCGAAATAGACGTCCGCCGCCGGAATCGCCTTTGGCCCGTCAGCCGTTTGCAAGATCAGGTGCCCGTCTGCGTTGATAGTGTCGAACACGCCTGTAAAGTCGGCAAGCGGCGTTCGTGCGGTGATGACTTCGCCCAAGCGGGCCGCGTGTTGCAGCCAGTCTTCGCGGATACGGTCAAAGCCCATGGTCTCAAGCTTCATCTCTTGGGTGGCATAGGCTGACGCGAGTTTCGTTAGGAAATCATCAGGTGCAACGGTGTCGTCGCTGGCCATGTGCAGGCTGGTCGGTGCAAAGGCAGCGTCGGTCACGCCATCTGGTACATGCGCGAGGTTCACGCCGATCCCGATGGAGAGCCAGTTCAGGTAGTGGCCATTGCCGCTGCTTTCCAGCAGGATGCCTGCGACTTTGCCGCCATTGAGCAACACGTCGTTTGGCCATTTCAGCCCGAGTTTGGCGGGGTCCGCGTAATAGGCCAGCGCCTCGTAGAGCGCATTGGCCGCGAGGAACGACCGCTTGGCCGCTTCGGCCATGGTGCAACTGGGTTTGAGGATCAGCGTCGCCGACAGATTGCCCGGTGGCACGATCCATGGCCGCCCTTGCCGTCCGCGTGCTGCGGTCTGGGTTTCTGCCATGATCCATGTCGGTTTAAGCAGGCTTGTGGCCTGCCGTGCGGCCTCTGCCATCGTGCTATCGACGGTTTCTAGGATGATCCGGTCATAGCCTTCGGGCCATTCAGGGCCTAAAGGCGCGTCACCGCCTGTTGGAGAGTGAGATCGCAATGCGCTGCCCTTCCCGTTGGTCGACCGCGATTTACGATGCTTGATTGCCAAGCAGAATGCAAAGCATCTTCTTAGTTAACAAGCGTCGCTGCCGCTGCTGCTGCCGCAGGTTCGATCCCGAACAGGTTGAACACACCAAACACCATCGCCGCCGCAGAGCCCATCAGGAACGCCCACAGAACAGGTGACATTTTGGAATCCAACGCGCCTTCGGTTTCGTCACCGAAGTACATGAAATACACGATGCGCAGGTAGTAGAACGCCGAGATCACAGAGGCCACAACACCCGCAACCGCGAGCCATGCAAGGCCACCGTCATAGGCTGCACGCAGCACGTAGAATTTGCCAAAGAAGCCGACCAGCGGTGGCACACCTGCCAGCGAGAACATCAGGATCAGCATTGCAAGCGCACGTGCCGGCTGGTTCTTGGAGTACATCTTGAGGCTGTTGATATCCGTCACAACTTGACCGTCGCGGCCCATTGCGAGGATGAATGCGAATGTCCCGACGTTCATGGTTACGTAGATCGCCATATAGATCAGCATCGCTTGCACGCCGAATGCCGTACCAGCCGCCAAGCCCATCAGCGCAAAGCCCATGTGTGTGATCGAGGAATACGCCATCAGGCGTTTGATATTCGTCTGACCGATCGCGGCGATACCGCCGAGGAACATTGACACAACCGACAAGAATGCCACGATCTGTTGCCAGTCGCTGACGATGCCGCCGAATGCGTCATGCACAACACGGGCGAACAGGGCCATGGCTGCAACCTTTGGGGCTGTCGCAAAGAATGCTGTCACTGGTGTTGGTGAGCCTTCGTAGACGTCTGGTGTCCACATGTGGAATGGTGCTGCCGAAACCTTGAACGCGAAACCAGCGATCAGGAACACGACGCCGAAGAGCAAGCCCAAGGATGGGTCGTCCGATGTGGCCTCAATAATGCCCGAGAACAATGTGGTGCCCGCAAAGCCGTATGTCAGCGATGCGCCGTAGAGCAGCAGACCAGAGGACAACGCGCCGAGAACGAAATACTTTAGGCCCGCTTCAGTCGATTTGACTGAGTCGCGGCGCAGCGATGCAACCACGTAGAGTGCCAAAGACTGCAATTCGAGGCCCATATACAGCGCCATCAGGTCGCCCGCCGATACCATGACCAACATGCCGACAACAGCCAAAGCCAGCAGGATCGGATATTCGAATTTGAGCAAGCCGCGTTGCTGCATGTAGCCTTCGGACATGAGCAGGATCGCAGCTGCGGACAGCAAGATCACAACCTTAGAGAACCGCGCGAAGCCGTCGTTGATGAACATGCCACCAAACGCTTCTTGGGTCCCTGAGCCGTTGATCATCATCCAGACGGCTAGCAAGACAAACACGCCCGCCGTGGTCCACGTCAACAAAGAGGCCATGCCGTCTTTGCTGGTGTAAACCGCGATCAGAAGGGCTGCCATCGCGTAGAGCGCCAGCAGGACTTCGGGAAGGACAATGGAAAGGTCAGCGGAAATCATGATGTCTGTCCTTAATGCGCTGCAGGTGCGGCGGCGAGATCAGCAGCAGCGCCAAAAGCGGCTGTTGCGGTGTCATATTGGTCAACCAGAGCGGCAACACTTGGCCCGATGATGTCGAGAACCAGCGCGGGGTAAACACCCAGCAGCAAGGTCATAAAGATCAGCGGAGCCATAATGAATTTTTCGCGGCTGGTCATGTCGGTGATTGTTTTCAGGCTTTCCTTGATCAGGTCGCCCATCACAACGCGGCGGTAGAGCCATAGCGCATAGGCCGCCGACAAGATCACGCCTGTTGCTGCGAATACGGCAAGCCATGTGTTCACTTGGAAGATACCCATCAGCACAAGGAATTCGCCCACAAACCCAGAGGTCCCCGGAAGGCCGACGTTCGCCATCGTGAAGAACATGAAGATCAGCGCATAGGCTGGCATCCGGTTCACCAGACCGCCGTAAGCGTCGATTTCACGTGTGTGCATCCGGTCGTAGATCACGCCAACTGCAAGGAACAACGCGCCAGAGATAAAGCCGTGGGAAATCATCTGGAAGATCGCGCCGTCGATACCTTGTTGGTTGACCGCGAAGATACCCATTGTCACGTAACCCATGTGGGCGACGGAGGAATAGGCGATCAGTTTCTTCATGTCGGTTTGGACCAAAGCCACAAGCGACGTGTAGATGATCGCGATGACGGAAAGCCACAGAACCAGCGGCCCCATGACTTCGGAGCCGATTGGGAACATGGGCAGCGAGAAGCGCAAGAAGCCGTAGCCGCCCATTTTCAACAGGATCGCCGCAAGCACGACGGAACCCGCTGTCGGGGCCTGCACGTGTGCGTCTGGCAACCATGTGTGGACCGGCCACATTGGCATTTTCACAGCGAAGGATGCGAAGAAGGCGAGCCACATCAGGGTTTGCATACCGCCGATGATCTGCACGCCAAGGACCGAGAAGTTTTCGTTCGCGAATGTGTGTGTCATCAGCGTTGGAATATCTGTGGTGCCAGCGTCAGTGAACATTGCCACCATCGCCACCAGCATCAAAACCGAGCCGAGGAACGTGTAGAGGAAGAACTTGAAGGATGCGTAAATCCGGTTCGCCCCGCCCCAGATGCCGATAATGAGGAACATCGGGATCAGACCAGCCTCGAAGAAGAGGTAGAACAGCACGAGGTCCAGCGCCATGAACACGCCGAGCATCAGCGTTTCCAGCAGCAAGAACGCGATCATGTATTCTTTGACGCGGTCAGAGACGTTCCAGCAAGACGCGATCACAAGCGGCATCAGGAATGTGGTGAGCATCACAAACAGGACCGAAATCCCGTCGACGCCCATTTTGTATTTCAGGCCCAGCAGCCAGTCGCGTTCTTCGACCATCTGAAAGCCGGTGTTTGACGGATCAAACTGGCCGATGATGAACAAGGACACGATGAAGGTCGCGATTGTAGTGGCAAGCGCCACCCATTTCGCATTGCGCTGTGCGGCGATGTCGTTGCCACGCAGGAACAGCGCAAGGATTGCTGCCCCAACAAGCGGGATGAATGTTGTCAGTGAAAGAAGGTTGCTCATTAGTGCGCCCCCCCAAACAGAGTGACATATGTGAGAAGCACAGTAATCCCCAGAACCATCGCGAATGCGTAAGTGAACATGTAGCCGGACTGCGCTTTATTCACGAGCCGTGTGAAGAATGGAACGATGCCCAAAGCCACGCCATTGATACCGCCGTCGATTGTTTTGGTATCGCCTTGCTTCCACAAGAAACGGCCGATGGCGACTGCTGGACGGATGAAGATGACGTTATACAGCTCGTCAAAGTACCATTTGTTCAGCAAGAAGTTATACAGCGGCGCCTGTTGTGCGGCCAGTTTGGCTGGCAGATCAGGGCGACGGATGTACATCTGGAACGCCAGTGCAAAACCCGCGAGCATGGCAAAGAACGGTGACAGCTTGACCCAAACCGGCACGTTATGTGCTTCGTGCAACACGTGGTTGTCGGGGTGTTTAAAGATCGCACCCTGCCCCGGTGTTGCGGGCCATGCGCCAGCGTGGTCGCCTTCGGCGTCGTCGCTGGCGTGGTCGCCTTCGGCCTCGTCGGTGGCTTCGGTTGCCGCATGGGCAGGTGATACCAGTGTGAACCCGAGGGTTGCGTGGTCTTCTGCGTAGTCTGATTTTTCGATCACACCAAAGAATTCACCAACGTATTGGTCGGACTTAAAGAAGTCCTTGTAAAAGAACATCCCCGAGAAGATCGCACCGACGGCAAGTACAGCCAAAGGCACCAACATCACGTTCGGGCTTTCGTGGGCGTGGTCATGCGTGTGCTTGTCGCCGCGCGGTTTGCCGTAGAACGTCAGGAACATCAGACGCCAGCTGTAGAAGCTGGTCATCAGGGCTGCAATCACGAGCATCCAGAAGGCGTAGCCGTTACCGGACGCAAACGCAGATTCGATGATCGCGTCTTTGGACACAAAGCCTGCGAACCCAACGGGGAAACCGATGTATAGCAGTGGGATACCCACGCCAGTGATCGCCAATGTGCCGATCATCATCGCCCAGAAGGTCTTTGGCATCTTGTGACGCAAGCCGCCGTAGTTCCGCATGTCTTGCTCGTGGTGCATCCCGTGGATCACGGAGCCCGCGCCCAAGAACAACATCGCTTTAAAGAACGCATGTGTCAGCAGGTGGAACATCGCAACAGAATAGACACCGACGCCTGCGGCCACGAACATGTAGCCCAACTGCGAACAGGTGGAATAGGCGATAACGCGTTTGATGTCGTTTTGCACAAGGCCAACAGTCGCGGCAAAGAATGCAGTCGATGCGCCCATGAACACGATGAAGTTTTTGGTTTCAGGTGCAAATTCCATCAGAGGCGACATGCGGCACACAAGGAAAACACCCGCCGTAACCATGGTCGCGGCGTGGATCAGGGCGGACACAGGTGTCGGGCCTTCCATCGCGTCTGGCAACCATGTGTGCAGGAACAGTTGCGCTGATTTGCCCATCGCACCGACGAACAACAGGAACGCCAACAGGTTGGCCGCGTTCACGTCCAACCAAAGGAAGGACATTGTGGTTTCAGCGATCTGCGGCATTTGCGCAAAGATGTCGTCGAATTTAATGCTGTCGGTCAGCATGTAGATGCCGAAGATGCCCAGCAAGAAGCCAAAGTCACCAACACGGTTTACGACAAAGGCTTTCATCGCGGCGATATTGGCGGATGGTTTCTTGTAATAGAAACCGATCAACAGATAAGACGCGACGCCCACACCTTCCCAGCCAAAGAACAGCTGCACGAGGTTATCGGCGGTCACGAGCATCAGCATCGTGAAAGTAAAGAACGACAGGTAGGCAAAGAAGCGGGCTTTGTAGTTTTCGCCTTCGCCAAAGTTTTCGTCGTGGGCCATGTAGCCGAATGAATACAGGTGCACCAAGGCGGACACTGTGGTGATCACGATCAACATGGTCGCGGTCAGGCGGTCCATCCGGATCGCCCAGTCCGTGGACAGGCTACCGGATTCGATCCAGCGCATGATCTGGATGTTCTCGGTGGTGCCGTCAAAGCTGAAGAACACGACCCAAGACAGGATCGCGGACAGGAACAACAGACCAGTGGTCAAATACTGCGCCGCAGACTCGCCGATGATCTTCCAGCCAAAGCCAGCAATAAGCGCGCCAACAAGCGGGGCAAAGAGGATGATGGTTTCCATAGTCTTAGCCCTTCATCACATTGACGTCTTCAACATCAATGGTGCCACGGTTGCGGAAGAAACATACAAGGATCGCAAGACCAATCGCGGCTTCGGCAGCGGCGACGGTCAACACAAACAATGTGAACACTTGGCCGACAAGATCACCGAGGTAGCTAGAAAAGGCGACAAGGTTAATGTTCACCGCGAGAAGCATCAATTCGATGCTCATCAGCAAAATGATCACGTTTTTACGGTTCAAGAAAAGTCCGAAAATCCCAATTACAAACAGGGCTGCTGCCACCGCGAGATAATGTTCAAGTCCGATCATATTGTGCATCCCCTTCGGAGTGGCGATCTCCGGTTCGGCACCCGACGCGCGGGCGCGGTATTTCCATCACGTCATAGTCAGTTTGGGGGTAGAGGTTCAAGCCCTACGACCCGTCAAACTGCGATTGAGGGCGCTCTATATAGGCTTTAATTTCTGAACGGGCCGAAATTTAGGAATTTGGCACCGTAAGTGACTGAAAGGTTTATGTCCGGATGGGGCCCGAGGCATCGAGGTTTTCAGGTCACACTGCCCTGCCCTGTGCTGCGATCACAGAGGATTCTCTGAAGGCATTCCGCCTGCGATCAGACGTAGAAAAGGGGCCGCGACAGCCCCTATCGTGTCACATTATCGTCCGTGATCGACCGAAACCGCGTGGGCAAAGTGGGGGCACATGCGCCAGTTGGTTTCGCCCGATCACAAGGACAAGTTGTGCGAATTAGATACCGCAGGCTTCATCGGCGATCTGGTTTTCGCCAGAGCCACGCACGATTTCTTCCATGATTGGATCGTTGTTCGGGTTGTCGGACAGCTCGTCCATCGAGTCGGCAGTCGCGACGACACCAATCAGGTAGGGATCGCAGCTGACGGAGAATTTTGTGTAGGTGTTTTCGCCCACGTCATTGCTGCGCACGGTGATGGCATGGGTGCCGTTTGGCATAGAGCCTTCGCTCACCACGGTGTAACTGACGCTTTGTTCAGAAGTTTCGACCGCCGCGTTGTCCAGTTCGGACTCTGATTGCGCAGAAGCTACCGACGCGCATACTGCAAATGTGGCAGCAATAAGTACTTTTTTCATCGTTTTAGTCCTTGTCCATATTTCAAGTCGTTCAATTCCATCGGCTTGGCAAAAGGAAGCAGCCCCTTTAGGTCAAACCGTTTTACTGTTTAAAATCAATGGAGTGGTGTCTAGGTGAGGAAAATACCTCAGTCAGATGACCACCAGCAAGATCAAGCCAGCCTGCTGAATTAACCTGAATTCCGTGGCATAATTATGAAGATTGGCCCGCTAAAAGGCAAAATTTCGGCAATCGCGGCGCTGTAGGCCGAAACAGATTGTTTCCATGTGGACATGAAAAAGGCCCGCCGGTTTTGCAACCAACGGGCCTTTGATCTCTGACGTGAGTGGGTGGTGCTTACAGCCCCTGCCCTGGTTTCACGTCTTTCATTTCCATCGCTTTGGCCGGATCACGGTACATCTGCGCCAGTACGTTTTGGCGTTTGATATCAACACGGTGACGCAGTGTCAGAACGATTGCGCCGATCATCGCGACCAGCAGGATCAGACCCGCCAATTGGAACAGCATGAAGTATTTGTCGTAGATCAACAGGCCAAGGGCTGCGGTATTTTCAACGTCAGCGATCGGCGCTTGCGCACGCAGTTGCGCCCCGTCGGAAAAGCCCCACGCGCCCAGTGCGATCATCAGTTGCATGACCAAAACCACACCGATCAGTAGCGCGAGCGGCAAATATTTGGTCATTTCCGCCTTGAGTTCAGCGAAATCGACGTCGAGCATCATGACAACGAACAAGAACAACACCGCAACCGCGCCGACATAAACAATGATCAGCAGCATCGCGACAAATTCAGCGCCAAGCATGACGAACAGACCCGCCGACGACAGGAACGCAAGGATCAACCACAGCACCGAATGCACCGGATTGCGGCTAATCACCGTCAAAAGGCCACCCACAAGTGCGGAAATGGCAAAGAGGTAGAAGGTAAACGACAGAACAGTCATGCGCTTTGGTCCTTGTCTAGAACATCTGTGGCCAATTCCATGGCCTTTGTCATCGCAGGTACACCGCCAAACATCGCGGCTTGGGCGATGGTTTCTGCGATTTCCTGGCTAGTCGCTCCGGCCTCGACGGCGTGGCGCACGGTCAATTTGATTTGCGGCTCAGCAAGTGCGCCGGCGATGGTCAGCCCGTGCAAGGTCAGCAAGAGTTTGGTTTTCGCATCCAAACCTTCGGGGTTAGCCCCCTTGCCCATGAACATTTCCATCATGTCTTTTGGCATGGTGGGGAACATGTCCTCGAACCCTTTGGGCACGAGTTTTTCCAGTTCTGGGTTCATTTCTTTGGCCCAGTCCTGCCCCATCTTCATCATCGCTTCGAATGGATTTTCAGTCATACGATATCCCCCAAGCGTGTCAGTAAATCAGCCGCGTTGTTCTGGAATTTCTCAGCGTCTTCGGGCGACGCATTTTCCCAGAATTCAGCAACTTCGGATGTTTCTGATGCCAAGACCTTTGGAATGGCCGTCACAGCATAGTCGATCAGATCAAGATTTTCCACCACTGCAGCGCGGTGCGTTTGCAGATCGGCCAACATGTCTTCGTCAAGCGCCTCTGACGGGTTGTCGTGGCACGCGGCGATCACTTCGCCCGCGACCATCGCCGCCTGCCCTGCGTCGGCTTCGATATAGGTGCCGTCGTCCAGGTTCGCGATGTCACGCAAAACGGTTTCCACAACGGCGGCTGTCCCCTCGCGGTAATCCGCAAGAAAGTCCAACGCCCCGTCGTTGTCAAAGCTACCTGTTCCCCAAGCGCTCATCTTATGAAACCCGTCCGCAGATCATCGGTAAGGTGCGTCCATTTCCAAGTTGCGTGCGATTTCGGCTTCCCAACGGTCGCCGTTCGCCAGCAGTTTGTCTTTGTCGTAGTAGAGTTCTTCGCGGGTTTCCGTGGAGAATTCAAAGTTCGGACCTTCGACAATCGCGTCCACTGGGCAGGCTTCTTGGCAGAAACCGCAGTAGATACATTTGGTCATGTCGATGTCGTAGCGCGTTGTACGGCGTGATCCATCGTCGCGTGGTTCCGCGTCGATGGTGATCGCTTGGGCCGGACACACCGCTTCGCAGAGTTTACAGGCGATGCAGCGTTCTTCGCCATTTGGATAGCGGCGCAACGCGTGTTCACCGCGGAAACGTGGGCTAAGTGGCCCCTTTTCGTGCGGGTAGTTCAACGTCGCCTTGGGTGCGAAGAAGTATTTGAAGCCCAGCTTGAAGCCTTGGAAAAAATCCTGAAGCAGGAAGTATTTCGCGGCGCGGGTGTAGTCGATTTGGGTCATATCAGCCTCCTACCGCCCAGCGTGCCCAGAAGCCGCCGAACACTTCGAATTTTGCCATGAAGGCGATGAACACGACCCATGCGAGGGACATTGGCAGGAAGACTTTCCAGCCGATCCGCATCAATTGGTCGTAGCGGTAGCGCGGTGTGATCGCTTTTACCATCGAGAAGAAGAAGAACACGATCGCCATTTTCAGGATCATCCACAGGACACCGTCCGGCAGGAATGGCAGTGGTGACAACCAGCCACCGAAGAACAGCAGCGAGATCAGCGCGCACATCAGCACGACAGCCATCAATTCGCCGATCATGAACAGCAGGAATGGTGTGGATGAATATTCAACTTGGTAGCCAGCCACCAGTTCTGATTCCGCCTCGGGAAGGTCGAACGGTGGGCGGTTTGTTTCCGCCAAAGCGCTGATAAAGAACAGGAACACCATCGGGAAATGTGGAATCCAGTACCAGCCTAGGATGCCGTAATCTGTGTCTTGCGCTGCGACAATCGCGCCAAAGTTCATTGAACCGGTTGAGATAATCACACCGATGATGATCAGGCCAAGCGAGACTTCGTAGGAGATCATCTGGGCTGCGGAGCGCAGCGAGCCGAGGAACGGGTATTTCGAGTTCGACGCCCAACCGCCCATGATCACGCCGTAGACTTCGAGCGAGGACACCGCGAAGACGAACAGGATCGCCACGTTGATGTTGGACACGACCCAGCCGTCATTGAACGGGATTACCGACCATGCAACCACGGCCAGAACGAACGAAATCATTGGCGCAAGGAAGAAGACGCCTTTGTCAGCGCCCGCAGGCACGACGATTTCCTTGACGATATATTTCAAGAAATCCGCAAAGGATTGCAACAACCCGAAAGCGCCAACCATGTTTGGCCCTTTGCGCATCTGGACAGCGGCCCAGATTTTGCGGTCAGCATACATCAGGAACGCCAAGGCGACCAACAGCGGGATCAAAACCAGTAGACATTGGCCTAAGATCACAAGGACCATGCCAAGGTTGGTATTGGTGAAAAACTCAATCATTCTGGTCCCCTACACCGTTGGAATTCCGGACGCGCCGCAATCTGCGACGGTCACTTCGGCGTCAATTGTTCGATTGCCTGCTGGCAACTCTGGCGAAATCACAAAGACCGCGTCACCGGTCCAAATTGCCCCGTTTTGGGCGCTTGTCGTGCGCACGTGGCGCGTAAATCCATAGCCCCGGATCAGGGTATATTGGGCCGCGGCGCAGCGGGCGTATTGATCCACGTCCGCTTGGGTCTGTGCGCCCGTCATGGCCACCCGAAAGTTCACCAAGTCACCGTCCAGCAACCGCGTCTCGATGCCGTGGTACACAGGCGCAAACGCATCGCGGGACACGTCTGCGGTCCCGATGCTGGTGCAGCCCGCGAGGGCAACAGCGCTTATGACGGCGGCGGCCCGCATTTACTCGGCGGCCAGTGGTGCGTTGGCGCGGGCTTTGGCATTTGATGACAGTTCAGCCATCAGTTGCGAGGCCCGTGCGATAGGGTTGGTCAGGTAGAAATCGGTCACGGCGTTCACAAAGTTCGCTTTGCCCGGCGCTTTGACCGCGATTGGCTGCCATTCGTTTTCTGCGACACCGTCGATTTTGCCCAGATGCGGGTGTGCTGCGACGATTGCTGTGCGCAGTTGCGCCATGGAATCGTAAGGCAGTGTGGCCCCCAGTTCCGCAGACAAGGCCCGCAGGATCGCCCAGTTTTCTTTCGCTTCGCCCGGTGCGTGACCTGCACGCAGCGCCAGTTGTGGACGCCCTTCGGTGTTCACGAACAATCCGTTTTCTTCGGTATAGGCGGCACCCGGCAGGATCACGTCAGCGCGGTGTGCGCCACGGTCACCGTGCGACCCTTGGTAGATCACAAACGCGCCGTCTTTGATTTCGACTTCGTCAGCGCCGAGGTTATAGACAACCTCTGCCCCGTCGAGTGCAGCATCAAGCCCGCCCTCAGTGACAGCGCCCACGTCCATCGCGCCCACGCGGCCAGCGGCCGTGTGCAGCACGAGGAATTTGGATTTTGTCTTTGTGGCCAAGTCCATGGCTTGGGACAGCACCGCTTCGCCGTCGGCTTCGCGCAATGCGCCCATGCCGACAACCACGATGGATGGTTTGTCGAGAACGTCGCCAAAGTCTTTGCCAACAGTTTCAACCAGCGTGTCGCGGTCGGTGCCCATGTGGAATGTCGGGAATGTCAGATCGACGTTTTCACCGATCAAGCCAAAATCAGCGCCCGCAGACCATGCCTTGCGCAGCCGCGCGTTCAGCACAGGGGCTTCCAGTTTCGGGTTCGTGCCGATCAGCTGAACCATTTTCGCGTCGTCGATATCTTCGATCGCGGCTGTGCCAACATAAGCAGAGCGGTTGCCGATTGGCAGTTTCGCCCCATCGACGCGACATTCGACGTTGCCGCCCTGCCCTTCGATCAATTGCTTGAGCGCGAATGCGGCTTCAACTGGCACCAGATCGCCAACGAGGCCTGCAACTTTTTTGCCCTGCATCGCAGCTGCAACAGCAGCTAATGCTTCCGGCCACGTGGCTTTGCGCAGTTTGCCGTTTTCACGGATGTAAGGTGTGTCGAGACGCTGCCTGCGCAGGCCGTCCCAAACGAAACGTGTTTTGTCAGAAATCCATTCTTCGTTCACGCCGTCATGGTTGCGCGGCAAGAATCGCATGACTTCGCGGCCTTTGGTATCGACGCGGATGTTCGAGCCAAGCGCGTCCATCACGTCGATGGATTCGGTTTTGGTCAATTCCCAAGGACGTGCCGTGAATGCGTATGGTTTGGACACAAGTGCGCCAACCGGACACAGGTCGATGATATTGCCCTGCAAATTCGAATCGAGCGTTTCGCCCAAGTAAGATGTGATCTCTGCATCTTCACCACGGCCCGTTTGGCCCATCTGGTGGATGCCTGCGACTTCGGTTGTGAAGCGCACGCAGCGGGTGCAGGAAATGCAGCGCGTCATGTGGGTTTCGACCAGTGGACCGAGATCCAGATCTTCGGTCGCCCGCTTTGGTTCGCGGAAGCGGCTGAAGTCTACGCCGTAAGCCATCGCTTGGTCTTGCAGGTCGCATTCGCCGCCTTGGTCACAGATCGGGCAGTCCAGCGGGTGGTTGATCAGGAGGAACTCCATCACACCTTCACGGGCCTTTTTGACCATAGGGCTATTGGTTTTCACGACTGGCGGCTGGCCTTCTGGACCAGGGCGCAAGTCGCGGACTTGCATGGCACAGGACGCGGCTGGCTTTGGCGGGCCGCCGACAACCTCGACCAGACACATGCGGCAGTTGCCCGCGATGGTCAGACGTTCGTGGTAGCAGAACCGTGGGATTTCGACGCCGGCTTCTTCGCAGGCTTGGATCAGGGTCATCGCCCCATCCACCTCGACTTCGGTTCCATCAATGACGACTTTTTTCAGATCAGACATATCGCGCCTTTATCAATCCCGTGGCAGCATCACACACCAAAATGTGCGACCGCTTTGGGAGGCGTTCTAACGGATGGTCGCATCCGATACCAGACGTCGGGCGATCTTTTTGAGCCTGAATTGCAAGGTTGTTCCGCCTTAGCCCCGCAACAAGTATCCGATGGTGGATTCTTTTGCGATTTCAGCGCGCCCAACAGCGCAATGTGATGCGGCATTTCCCGGCGTCGCGCCCATTGTCACAAGCCGCTGGCGGGCCACGGATTCGAGCCGCTCTTTTTCGGCTTTATCTTTGCGGTAGGCGTCGATTTGGCCCGATGAAAAGCCCAAGTCTTTGGCGTGGTTCGACAGTTGGTTCAGATAGCCCAGCCCCCGCAATGTCCGCGCAGAGATGCTATTGCAGACCTCGGAAATCTCGTAAGCGATGCCCACGGCGATCAAGCCTTCGGTCACATAGCCCACGTCACGCAAAGATTGCTGCTGTGCTGACGCCGCATTTGCCATCATCCCAAGGGACAAAGCCCCTGCTATCGCCATTTTTGTCAAAGGTGCCATGACCGTATCCTAACTGCGCTGCTCAATTGTTTGTTGGTTCACACATCGGGTGGTGCGGTCTGATATTCAATATCACCATTCTGATAGCAGCGAAATCGGGCTTATTTATCGGCTCTTAGGCAGTCGTAGGTGAAGATGATCCGATCATCGTTCACCACCGCCCTTTGATTGCGCATCTCGGGTCCGTCGCAGAGGTAGGCGTTTGGTTCTAATGCAACTGAATCGGCCACGGTCAACGGATCGCCCGAGATGCGCGTGTAGGTGACGGTCGTCGGGACAGATACAACGGTGAATGATAACGTCTCGCCATCGCCTGTCATCCCCGTCACCGAATGATCGAACGTGGCTGCGCCTTCGACGCGGGTCTCGGTGACTTGTGCTTCTTGCGCGGTCAACTGCGTGGCGATGATCGCAGGGAGCAAGGCGATCAGAAAAGCGGTTTTCATCGGTGGTCCCTTTAGTGGTTGCAAACATCCTAACCCGATTGGCTCCCGCTGCGAAGTCAGGAATGCCGGACCAATCGCCCGCTTATTTGCGTTTGCGGTCGCGTGTCGGGCTGATGCCAGCCTTGGCTTTGCGCAAAAATGCGATTGTCAGGATTGCGCCCATGCCGCCCAGCAAAAACACGAACCCAAGCGCCCATTTCGGCGCGATCCCTGCTTCGGTGGCTTGATAGGTGAACCAGCTCGGGCCGCCTGTGATGACTGCTGTGGCGATTGCGGCCAGAAGGCTCAGTAGCCCGTCCCATAAGGTTTTCATGTCTTATCCGTCATAAAGGTCCACCCAAAAGCGTGGTCGGTTTCGCCGTTTTGCTGCAGGTGTTTCAAGCGATCCATCGCTTCGTCAATTGTCGGCTGATGCCCCGCAGGCACCCACCACATCACGAAATGTTTGTCGCCCAAGACCTCGAACCATGCGGTGCGGCGGTCCATGAATTTCTTGTGTAGGGTTTGATAAACAAAGGTCGAGAGACTGTCGAAGTCCTGCCAAACGGTCAGATTCGCAACAAATTGCGGATCACCGTCAAGTTTCACGTCCGTGTTGCCTGTGCCCGGCTCGCCCGAGCCTTCCATCATCCACACAAAACCCGGCATCCGTTTGCCCAGCCCGTTGATCCGGTCGAGATTATCCATGAATTCCGCGACATGCGGGTCATCCGTGGGGGCAATCAAGCGGCCAACGTTGAGTTCGGCAAGGTGCATGGTTTGGGTCATGAGGCATCACTAGTTAAGAACAGGATGGAAGACAAACGGCTGCGGTCTAATACGCTTCGAACACGAAGAATCCGTTCACGTCGACCTTGCCATTTGGTCCATCGTTGTAGCCGTAAATCTCGGTCTCGCCTGCGCCTAGGATGCGGCCAACGACGATGGCGGCGTAGGTGAATTGGCCTTGGTCGTAGAACTGGTGATGCGTGACCGTGCGGACCCGTTGGCCGTTGTCGAGCGTGCAAACCAGCTGCGAGTTATAGATGTTGCCCACAACTTTGAAGTAGTCGCCGTTCAGCACCACGGTTTTCTCTACAGCGAACCCGTCGCCAACCACGTCACATTGGCCACGGTTAAACGCGGTCAAATCCATGACGAGACCTAGTTGGCCTGCGGGGACTTGGGGGCGTGCGGGGATGCTACAAGCGGATAAGGCCGCCAGACTGCACAGTGCTGATATTTTGAGAAAAGTCATGGCGGCCCCCGATGTCGTTTCCGACAGCTTAGCCATGCAGCGTCATAAGTCTACGGTGTTAGGCGGGGATCAGAACCGCGCTAAGCGCTGATTTACGGGCGATTTCACCTGAACCAATGGCACAGAGATCGCCCTGATCGAAGGTCACATCATAGCGCGCTTGCAAGGATCGCATCGCCACATCGCGTTCGAGTTCAGTGGCGCGGTGGTTGGACGCGGCCCGTAGTCCGCGCCGCCCTGCCCCGAAACGGTGGGCTACAAGCGCGTAGCTGAAACTTTGGTTAAAGGCGATGGATGTGCAGGCGGCACCGACCTGTTCGGCCAGTGCCATCTGCGCGAAAAACTGCGCTTCGGGTAGCGCCAATAGGGCTGCGGTCGCCGTTGGGTCGCCTTGGATCATGGCGGCAGGGCGCGGGGCGCACCCAGCGACGGCCAGAACCAAGATAAGACCCAACTTGCGCATTATTCAGCCGCGATCACACCGCGTTTCGAGCGAATGCGGTCTTCAATTTCAGGCCGGAAGTTTTTAATCAGACCTTGGATCGGCCATGCAGCCGCGTCGCCCAAAGCACAGATTGTGTGGCCTTCGACCTGTTTGGTCACGTCCCAGAGCATGTCGATTTCTTCGATGTCTGCTTCGCCTTTGACCAGACGTTCCATCACGCGCATCATCCAGCCGGTGCCTTCGCGGCACGGCGTACACTGGCCGCAGCTTTCGTGTTTGTAGAATTTCGCCAAACGCCAGATTGCTTTGATCATATCGACGGAATTATCCATCACGATTACCGCCGCTGTGCCAAGGCCAGAGCCAAGTTCACCGCGCAGGTAATCAAAGTCCATGATCGCGTCTTTCATGTGCTCGCCGCGCACACAGGGCACGGACGACCCACCGGGGATCACGGCTTGCAGGTTGTCCCAGCCGCCACGGATCCCGCCGCAATGTTTCTCGATCAGTTCTTCAAAGGTGATCGACATTTCTTCTTCGACGACACAGGGGTTATTCACGTGGCCGGAGATCGCAAACAGCTTTGTGCCTGCGTTGTTCGGACGGCCCATGCCCGCGAACCAGCTACCGCCGCGACGCAAAATGGTCGGAACCACAGCGATTGATTCGACGTTGTTCACAGTTGTCGGGCAGCCATAGAGGCCCGCACCCGCAGGGAATGGCGGCTTCATCCGCGGCATACCCTTTTTGCCTTCAAGCGATTCGAGCAATGCGGTTTCTTCGCCGCAGATATACGCCCCTGCCCCGTGGCTGAGGAAAATGTCGAAATCCCAGCCAGAGCCGCAAGCGTTTTTGCCCACGAGACCAGCAGCATATGCTTCGTCAATCGCGTTTTGCAGTGCCTCTTTTTCGCGGATGTATTCGCCGCGAATGTAGATGTGGCAGGTGTTGGCTTGCATGGCGAACGACGCGATCAGGCAGCCTTCGATCAATGTGTGCGGATCATGGCGCATGATCTCGCGGTCTTTACATGTGCCCGGCTCGGATTCGTCAGCGTTCACAACCAGATAGGACGGGCGACCGTCGCTTTCTTTGGGCATGAAAGACCATTTCAGACCAGTCGGAAAACCAGCGCCACCACGGCCACGCAGGCCGGATGCTTTCATCTCGTCAACGATCCAGTCGCGGCCTTTTTTGATGATATCAGCCGTGCCATCCCAATGCCCACGCGCCTGCGCACCTTTCAAAGTGCGGTCATGCATCCCGTAGATGTTGGTAAAAATGCGGTCCTGGTCTTTCAGCATGGTCGTTCCTTAAGACTTTTGTTCGATGGGCCACTGCTTGAATGCAATGACGTAGAGCATGACAACGTTCACGAGTGGCACGAGCATCAAAAGTGCAATCCAACCGTTATGCCCTGTGCGTTTCCATATCTGATAGAATGGAACAACGACAATTGCCATATAAACAACAATCATCAACAAACTGGGCAAACCCATATTATGCATCATCGTGTTTCAGCCTTTGTCGGTCTGGCGGGCCCGCCAGAGTTTATAGGTGTTCCATAGCGCAAACCCGAAACCGGCGAGCGCTGCAAGGTCAAAAAGCGCGATGACCCGATTGGGCCAGCCGTATTCTTTGCCAATTGCGGTGAAAACCACCCACAGGACGCCAGTTGCAGCCATCATCAACGCTGTGCGCTGACCTGCTTTTGCTTCTGCTGTTTTACCTGTGGGTGTCATATCGTTACAGCGTTAATAAACGCCGCCTTTCCCTACTTTCGTGGAGAACGCAGTCTCGCCACCCGAGGCTAAGATTGTGGCTTGATCGACCCAATTGTCGCGGCTGACGCGACCTTTGAAGCCTTTGAGGTTGGCGTCCACCCATGCAACTTCGTCGCCGGACCATGCCGCGATTTGGTCAAAGTGGAAAAAGCCCATGTCGTGCAACATGGATTCCATTTTGGGACCGACACCTTTGATCTGTTTGAGATCATCAGCACCACCATCGCGGGCGGCTGTCAGTGTTGCGGGTTTGCTGCCCTCGCGGATCCCTTCGACAATGCCGTCACCGTCATAGTCCTGATCGCCTGCTTCGGCGGCCAAAGCTGCTGAAGCGTCGGCGACTTTCTCGGGTGTATCCAGCGTCACGTCCACGTCCGGTGCTTTCACCGCCGCAGAGCCGCCGCCTTCGAGTTTCCATTCGCCTTTGCGGCTGGCCAGATCGTCTTGACCGGGCAAGGACGCGGTTGGATTGACCTTGCTGCCGTGCATTTCAGCCGAGGCTTGTGCGACTTTCGCAGGTGTATCCAGCGTTTCATCGACAACAGGCGCTTTTTCAGACGCCGTGCCGCCGCCTTCGCTTTTCCACTCGGCCTCGCGTTCGGGCAGGTTCGCGTCATCAGCGTCGCCGGATGATTTGTGCATCTCGGCAGAGGCTTCCGCAACTTTTGCAGGTGTATCCAGCGTTTCATCGACAACGGGCGCTTTATCAGCGGCAAAACCGCCGCCTTCGCTTTTCCATTCTTCGACGGGCTCTGTCACATCCGCGTTTGGCGTGACGTCGGCGTCTGTGGACAGCGTGTCGGCTACATCTGGCGCGTCGCTTTTAATCTGCGGATCGACGGCCACGGCCCCGCTGGTGCCTGTGTCGTCTTGCATGGCTTTGTCGGTTTTGATCTGTGGATCAATCGCAGTTGCGACCTTCTCTGGCGCGGGCGCAGGTGGCGCACTGCTGGCGGGTGTTGCCGTTCCCTGCCCTTGCGAGCCGGAACTGGTCGTCTCAAGGCCGCTGCCGCCCTGCATCATCAAATAAAACAGAACGATAATCGCGATAATCGCGGCGAAAATGAGCGAGCCGAAAAAGCCCCACCCAAATACAATCAATGACAAAAGAAGTACGCCGACACCACAAAGGCCCGCAAAAATGCGGTTCTCAAGTCCGAATGGTCCGATATTCCTCATAAAGCTATTTCTCCCTACACGTAGCGTCTACCGCCACTTTCTATCAGTCAGGGATCAGGCGATCTCTGCGCCTTTGGTCCCCCCCAAAACTAAGATAGCTCAATTTTGGGGATGTCTGTAAAAAATGTGACTTTTGCGGAGCCTACCTGCTGCGATTACTCCTGTGAGAAGGCTTTTGCTTGCGAAACCCAATCATCGCGGACGATGCGGCCTTTGAATTTCAGGCGGTTATCCACCCATTGGATTTCTTCCGCTGTCCATTTCGCGATCTGGTCAAAGTGGTAGAAGCCAAGATCGTTCAACACGCCTTCGAGTTTTGGTCCCACGCCGCTGATCCGTTTCAGATCATCAGCACCGGATGCACGGGCGGCGGTCAGGACGTCTGGCTGCTTTTCAGGGCCGTCAGCGGCAACGGGTGCTGCTGCTGGTTTAACCTTGTCCTTGGTCGCACTGTCAGTCTGTGCAGGCGTCGTTGCTGGTTTTTCTTCCGGCTCTGCTTTTCTATTCGCGGCCGTTTTCGACACAGGCACATCCGCGTCCGCTGCATCCGCTGTCTCTGGGCGGGCCGGACGATCTTCGTCGTTGGATTTCGGTGTCGGGCCAGTATCTTCGGCGCTGCGGATCGCTGCGGCACGTGCTGCTGGCGTCTTTTTGGCGTCAATCGCCTCTTGTTCAGCGGTTTTCTTTGGCGCTGGCTTTTTCTTTTCAGCCGGCTTCATTTTGACTTCACCGTCGAGCCACGGCGTCAAGATCGGCACTTCGGTCCCGTCGATCCGTTTGATCGTGTCACCAAGATCGGTCGCAAGCTGCACGGACGCGTTGTACTGCGTTTTGCCGCTGTCGTGGTCGGTCAATGATGTCAGACCGGCAAGCGGTTCTGCGGCGTAACGGCCATTTTGCGGACCCGGTGTTGGCACCTTGCCTGCTGCCATTTCGTCGATGATTTCTGACAGGCGTTCAGCAGTCAGGTCTTCGTAGTAGTCTTTGCCGATTTGGGCCATTGGCGCGTTGGCGCACGAGCCGAGACATTCGACTTCTTCCCATGAAAAACGGCCATCAGCCGACAGAGCATGCGCCTTGTCCGCAATTTTGTCTTTACACACACCGATCAAGTCTTCCGCACCGCAGATCATGCAGGACAGCGTGCCGCAAACTTGAATATGTGCAACAGTGCCAACAGGCTGCAGTTGGAACATAAAGTAGAACGATGCCACTTCGAGCGCACGGATATAGGCCAGTCCCAGCATTTCCGCGACATATTCAATCGCAGGGCGGGTCAGCCAGCCTTCTTGTTCCTGCGCGCGCCACAGGATCGGGATAATCGCAGACGCCTGACGCCCTTCAGGGTATTTCGTCGTCTGCGCTTCGGCCCATTTCTGGTTCTCGGGCGTAAAGGCGAAACTGTCGGGCTGTTCGTGGTGTAATCTACGCAGCATCTGAGATCTTCCGGTTCGTCAAGGGGCGGCGGCGGCCTACAAGAAGGGCCGACCGCTGCGTGTTAAATACAGTTGTTCGAAGACAGACGCACGGTGTCTGTTCCGTCAGGCGAAAGCACGCCGTCATTTTCAAGTTCGACAGTCAGACCCGCCAGTTGGTTCTGGTTGATCGACGCTTGGGACATGATCGGACCAATGGTCGAGACGTTGATCAAGCACCCGTTGGTTTCAATCGCCGCGACAAAGCGTTGCTTGTCGGTCAATTGCGGTGTGGGCACTGACGTGGACACAGTGTCGAGTTGCTGCGTGCCTGCACATGCAGCCAAAGCAAGGCCCGCGAAGGCGGCAATTACGGTTTTCATCGTCATCATCTTATCCCCTACTCTACTTACAATAACTTAGCGGTCGATTTCGCCGAACACGACGTCCATCGTCCCGATGATCGCAGCAACGTCTGCCAGTTGGTGGCCGACAGCGACGTGATCCATCGCTTGCAGGTGCAAGAAACCCGGTGCGCGCAATTTGGCGCGGTATGGTTTGTTGCTGCCGTCTGCGACGAGGAACACGCCAAATTCGCCTTTTGGTGCTTCAACACATGAATACACTTCACCAGCCGGTACGTGGAACCCTTCGGTGTAGAGTTTGAAGTGGTGGATCAAGGCTTCCATCGAGGTTTTCATTTCGCCACGTGTTGGCGGCGTCATTTTGCCTCGTGCCATCACGTCACCCTTTTCAACCCGCAGCTTTTCACAGGCTTGGCGGATGATGTTGGTAGACTGGCGCATTTCTTCCATGCGGCACAGGTAGCGGTCGTAGCAATCGCCGTTCACGCCGACAGGAATCTGGAATTCAAACTCGTCGTAGCATTCATATGGCTGTGACCGGCGCAAATCCCACGCAAGGCCAGAGCCGCGCACCATCACGCCAGAGAAACCCCATTCTTGGATGTCTTCTTCGGTGATCACGCCGATATCGCAGTTCCGCTGTTTGAAAATACGGTTTTCAGTCAGCAACCCGTCGATGTCATCGAGTACCTTTGGAAATTCCACAGCCCATGTGTCGATGTCTTCGACAAGCTGATCCGGCAGATCCTGATGCACCCCACCCGGACGGAAATATGCAGAGTGCAGACGCGCACCACATGCCCGTTCGTAGAAGATCATCAGCTTTTCGCGCTCTTCAAAGCCCCACAGCGGCGGTGTCAACGCGCCCACGTCCATCGCCTGTGTGGTGACGTTCAGCAGGTGGTTCAGCACGCGGCCGATTTCAGAGTAAAGCACGCGGATCAGCGAGGCACGACGCGGCACTTCGGTGCCTGTCAGTTTCTCGATCGCCAAGCACCAAGCATGTTCTTGGTTCATCGGGGCCACGTAATCCAACCGGTCGAAATACGGCAGGTTTTGCAGATACGTCCGGCTTTCCATCAGCTTTTCAGTGCCACGGTGCAGCAGGCCGATATGCGGATCGCAGCGTTCTACGATCTCGCCGTCAAGTTCCAGCACCAGACGCAAAACACCGTGGGCCGCAGGGTGCTGCGGTCCAAAGTTGATGTTAAAGTTGCGGATTTTCTGTTCACCTGTGGCGGCATCGGTAGAGCCATCGTCGTAGGTGTTCACGCGAATATCACCGTCCATCATCATGCACCTTTACAAGCTCTCGTGTCTGTTGAACGCCACTTGGATCACGCCCGTCGCTGTTTGCGACATCGTGGATTACCTTCAAAAGCGGCAAGGAAAGTATCAGCAAGCCTACGCCCACCATACCCGTATTCAGTGTCTCAAAAATGAGTTCCATCAGATCAGGACCCCTTTGTTATGGTGCCAGCGTGCAGGCACGTCGTCCAACAGCGTTTCAACGAAAGCATACTGCGGAAGTAACAGTTCACGCAGGTCTTTCGCACGGACAGGGTCGAGTGTCGCAGGTCGCGACGCATGGACCACGCGGTCAAATTCGCCAACCTGTGGCGATAGCCCCAGAAACGTGCAAATCTTATCAACGGATTCCTGTGTGAACAGGTCTTCAAAGTACGTGATATGCAACCGCTCGTGCGGGATCACGTTCATGATGCGGGTCAGCATGGTCTCATAATCAGACCGCTTGGCCACACCGTTTTCTTCGCCAGCCAGCAGCCGGTCCAGCAGCGTGTTCGCAGCATCCGTCAGGGTTTCCCCGTCTTTGACGCGCCAGCCCGCCATCATCCGCAGGTTGGACCACAGACGGTCCAACGGGTCGCGCAGCAACAACACAAAGCGCGTGTCCGGCCCCATGTCGCGCATTTTGATCAGCGTCTCTTCGTCCATCAACCCGTAAGCAGGCGTGATATCCGCGACCAAGCGCGTGTCGGAAAAGGCGTCGCGCGTCAGAAAATCGCGATAGCCTGTGTGATCGACGCCGCCCGCTTTAATAACTTTGATCCACGCTTCGATCTCGTCGAGGCGGCTTTCAAGGCGTTCTGCTTTGCGCTTGTCAGCCAACAAGGATTTTGCCAGTAATTCAGCGCGAATAGTTTCCAACCGCAGCACTTCTTTTTCGCGCTGCTTTGGCACCGTCCGGTCGAAATAATGCAATTCTTTGATATTCGGCAGAGCGCATTCGGGGTGGTCATACAGATAGCGATACAGCCAGGACGTCCCTGCCTTTGTCGCACCAAGCCCGTACATTAGCGTTTGCCCGTCCATCATGCGTCACCCGTTGGTGCATATTTCGCCATGATCTCGGCTTTGGTCATCTGGGACAAGTCACCGGCCAGCGCGAATGTATCCGGCTTGCTGTCGATGAAAATCTCGCTGGTGATCGGGAATGCGTTTTGATCGTCAAACGCAGGGGCCGCGACGGATTGGTGTGACAGGTCTTTGGTCTGCCAAACCAGCGTCGATCCGCATGTTCCGCAAAACAAACGCTGCCCCCAGTCGCTGCTGTCAAACGTGACCACGGGCGATCCCGCTTCAAATTCCACAGTGCTGCCGCAGCCTACGGCCATAAACACACCGCCCGCCCACTTGCGACACATATCGCAATGGCACACGCCACCCGTCATCGTCTCGGGCACAGCCGAGAACGTACAAGCGCCGCACATGCAGCGTCCTGTCATACGAGTTGGGGTGGCGGTGTCAGGCATTAGCCCTTGGCCTTTTCTGCTTTGTCATCCCCCGGAAGGATGTACTGAGCCCCTTCCCATGGTGACATAAAGTCGAACTGACGGTATTCTTGCACCAGAGACACGGGCTCGTAGACGACCCGTTTCTGAACTTCGTCATAGCGGACTTCGGTGTAGCCTGTTGTCGGGAAATCCTTGCGCAGCGGATAGCCACGGAAACCGTAGTCGGTCAGGATGCGGCGCAAATCAGGGTGGCCGCTGAACAAAATACCGAACATGTCAAAAATTTCACGCTCGAACCAGTTAGACGACGGATGCACGCTAATGATCGACGGCACCATGTCCTGCTCGCGCACCTGCGTTTTCAGGCGGATGCGGTGGTTCTGGTACATTGACAAGAAGTGGTAAACGACGTCGAACCGCTTGGCACGGCTCGGGTAATCAACCGCCGTAATATCCACGAGGCTGGAAAACTGGCACGAGCCATCCGTCTTGAGAAATTCCACAAAGGACACAAGGTTGGACGCGGACACATTCAATGTCAGCTCGCCATGGGTGACATCCCAAGACAAAACGCAATCAGGGCGTTTCATTTCGATATGGGCGCCAAGTTCTTTGAGTGCGTCAGAGATAGCCAACAGTCCCCTCCGATTTTACCAAGGTTGCGCCAACGAACAACGCCATTTCACGACTGTTACCATCGAACCAAACACAGCGAACGTCGTCACCCTCACAAGATTCAATCGTCATATTAGGTCCGCCGCTTCGCAATTGGACGATATCGCCTACTTGAAAATTCATTTTGTGTTCTCCTACCTCACGATTGTGCCGGTACGGCGGATTTTACGTTGCAGTTGCAGGATGCCGTAGAGCAGCGCTTCGGCTGTTGGTGGGCAGCCCGGTACGTAGATGTCGACTGGCACGATCCGGTCACAGCCGCGTACAACAGAATAGCTGTAGTGGTAGTAGCCGCCGCCGTTGGCACATGATCCCATCGAGATCACGTAACGCGGTTCCGGCATCTGGTCATAAACCTTGCGCAGCGCGGGTGCCATTTTGTTGGTCAGTGTTCCGGCCACAATCATCAGGTCAGACTGACGTGGAGACGCGCGTGGCGCGGTTCCGAACCGTTCAAGGTCATAGCGCGGCATCGAGGTATGCATCATCTCGACGGCGCAACAGGCCAGACCAAACGTCATCCAGTGCAGCGATCCAGTCCGCGCCCAGTTGACCATGTCTGCGGTGGACGTGACCAAAAAGCCCTTGTCCTGCAACTCTTGGTTCAACACTTGGGTTGCATGTTCTTTATCGGCGCCAGCGTCATTCAATCCTGTAGCGATACCCATAACGATGCCTCTTGTTTGGTCGATCACGCGCCAGAACGGGTCTGACATTGCTTCAGGTTTGGAAGTATGCGGCACGCCCGGAAAGGTCAAGACGACAGTGGACCCTGTTCATCCCCACATTTGTAGTATCAGATTAGCGATATGTTCAGGTTATATTACGATTCTCCCTGTACATGCGGTGTTTAGTTTATGAGTTCAGGATGTTTGTCCTGAAAAGAGAGAGAGGGACCGCGTTATGAACGTGTCTCAACGTATTTTTTGGACCACCTTTGGAACGGCGCTGGGTGTGGTGATTGTTTTCACCCTTCTGATTGTGTGGATTTCCTATCAAGTCAACGCATTGACGGCGACGCAAACCAATACGCGGACCCAAAACGCGATCAATCTCATGGCCCGCAACAATGGCATCATGACCAAAGATTACGCCCAGCGTGACGTGACCATTCATTGGATCACGCAAGCCCACGAGGCGATGCATCACGAGGACATCGGCACGGGCGTCACGGACAGCGATTCTTTTGATCTGATGTATCTGCTGACCCATACGGGTGAACCTGAATTTGTTTATGTTTCTGGCGGTGACGGGTCCGATTTGTCCAACTTCAAGCCCGAAATTGCGGACGCGCTTGTGCCGCATATTATGAACCGCCCGCTTGAGCCGCGCAGCGTGGTGACGGGGGCGGTGCTGGTTGACGGGCAGTTGGCGCTGGTGTCTGCGGCCCGCATTCAGCCTTTCGATATCACGGGCTTTGATACAGATACGTTCTCACTGTTGATCGGCGGGATTTGGTTGGACCCACAGGGTCTGGCCGAGGAATTGCTGCTGGAAGATATGTGGATCGTCACCGACGTCGCGAACCTGCCGCGCACCGATCAATCCCTGCCCCTGCTTGGTCCTAATGGCGCGCCCGTCGCGTATTTTGTCTGGACGATGGAGCGACCCGGCTTTGCCTTGTCGTTGCAAATCGCCCCCGTGATTGCGTTTCTGGCCGTGCTGTTAATCGGCGGCAGCTGGATGATCGGGCGCGTCTCGACCCGTCAAACCGAATCGTTTCTGCGGGAAAAGTCGTTTGCCCGCTCTGATTCCCTGACAGGCCTGTTGAACCGTGCAGGCATCGCTGACGTGGTGTCCAGCGAAGAAATCCAAACGCTGATGGAGCAGGAAAAAATCGCAGTGATCTTTGCCGATCTCAACGGTCTCAAGGTCATCAACGACACTTACGGCCATGACATGGGTGACAAAGCGATTCGTGTCACGGCTGAACGGCTACGTGCCGCAGTGCGTGGCAGCGATCATATTGCGCGGATCGGTGGCGATGAATTTGTCTGCCTGATTAACACCCCTACCCCACGCCTTGCCGCTGATCAGATCGCACAGCGCTTGCAAATGTTGATGGCAAAACCGATCAAACGGCCCGGTGGGGAATTTCTGGCCAAAGCCGCAATCGGCGTCGCCCTATCCAAGCGCGGCACCACCTGGGAAATGCTGTTAAGCCAAGCAGATCAGGCGATGTATAGCGCCAAGCGGGCCATGCAACATGATAAGGCTAGAAACAAAACCACGTCGCCCGACAAGCAAGCGACGTGGTAAAAACTGTGTGGGGGCTGATCAGGAAATAGCGGCTGCTATTCCCACTCAAGCGCGCCTTTTTTCCATTCGTATGCGAAGCCAATTGTCAGCACACCAAGGAAGACCATCATCGACCAGAAGCCAACCATGCTGACGTCTTTGAACGCCACGGCCCATGGGAACAGGAATGCGACCTCAAGGTCAAAGATGATGAACAAGATCGAGACCAGATAGAAGCGCACGTCGAATTTCATCCGTGCGTCGTCAAAAGCGTTAAAACCACACTCGTAGGCCGACACTTTTTCAGGATCAGGATTGCGCACAGCAACGACGGCTGCGGCCAAAATCAAGATCAGGCCCAGCGCGATCGCAAGCCCTAAGAAAATCATAATCGGCAGGTATTCGTTGAGCATCTCTTGCACGGGGGTGGTCCTTTCCCTGACAGGCGGGTGATCAGGCCCGCCTTTGTAGCTGGCCGACACTTACCCTTGGCGCGGGATAGGGTCAACGGGAAGCTGAGTGAAATTGACAGCGGCCAAACGCACAGCAGGGTCAGGATCGATCAGCTGCGCAATCTTCATAAAGCATCCAATCACACGACGTCGCAACTCATGCGCCCACGGCAAAGGTCGACGCCTATCACGCCGCCTGTCACCGCCGCTGCTGCCAGATTAATGGGTCGTCTTTTAATGGGCCGTCGGGCGCAACATCGGTTTAACGTTGCGCAAATGGCGGGCGATCAGGTGTTTTTGCAAAGCACCTTTGGGTACTTCACGCGCCTGCAGTGGCAATGTCTCACGCGACAACATCTCTGGAAACAACGTCTGGATTTCTTGCTTTGCCTCATCTGACAGCGCCCGTAACGCCATCGGTCCAGCGTAAAAGCTTTCTGTTGGGGTGCCGTTTGCCGTGATGATTTCATGATCATCCATGACAAGGTGCAGGTATTCGACGGATTGCACATCGTAGTCCACAAAAATACCCGGCACCGCCGTCAGCTTTTTCGCAGAAACCAAGGCTTCTGGCGCACCAAACATCCGTTCTACGATCGGAGAAACCACCAAAAAGCGGTGCTGGGGCGAGACCAGCAAATCGCTAGCTGGCAGATTAACAGCCAACGCGCCCTTGGAGATCCGGATCGGGAAAAGGTTTGGGTTCGCAGCCAATTGCTGCGGCCCGACTTTGGTACGCAGCAACAGGCGCAAGGGTTGCAAGCCATGGTCGCGGGTCTCGATCAAATCACCAGCCTTCAGGGTTTCGATCCTGACAGCACCACGGTTTGTTTCGATCAATGCGCCGCGCGTAAAACATGCAACATAGTCTGAATATGGATTGTCTTGGCCAACGGATGACCGGTTTACATTAAACGTGTAAATAACGCCGGGTTCCAAGGCAACTGTCGACACAATGCCATCAACAGCACCGCCCTGATGGCCGTCCCCACCAAAGTGGATTGACGAGACTTTATGCTCTGACGTTGAGTTTATCAGATCATAAGCCGTGTGTATCGTGGTCCCTGCCGTGACGAGATTACCATCAATGTCCACATCATTGGTGACGACCTGCTGCGCATCGACTTCGTCAAAAATAGCGTCGTCGTCCGTGACCTCAATGAGGGTTGGTGTCGCGCCGGGTTTTAGTTCTAACGTGTATGGACCAGAGCCTGACGCATTCACACTTTCAGACCATGGCGTGTTCACAAAGTCACTGGGGCTATACACATATAAATAGGGCACGACTGATCCCCTCTCTTACTTGCTACAAAATCAACTACAAAACGAGGTTAGGTATAGCGCTGGCTTTGCGTCATTTATTAGGCAAAATCGAGGGCAAATTTGTTTATATAAAGTAAAACTGCAGCAGTTTGATTGCGAAGTTTATTAGAATTTTAGGGTGAGACGCGCGTTGCGATCTAAATCCAATTCGGTTTGCGCTTTTCAAAGAACGCGGCGATCCCCTCGCCTGCCTCTGCGCTGGCCCATTGTTTCAGCAGCGCCGCGATACTGCGATCAATTGTGGCGTCATCAATCACAGGACCATAGCTGCGCGCATAGGCTTTGGCCGCAGCCACCGCACCGGGGGCGCAGGACAGATAGGGGTCCACTTCCGTGGCAACGGCGGCATCCAGTTCAGCCGCAGGCACAACGCGGGTGACAATCCCAAGGCCCAGCGCCTCTTTGGCATCAAACCTGCGCGACGACATAAACACCTGCCGCGCACGCCCCTCGCCCATCCGTGCCATCACATACGGCCCGATGGTCGCAGGGATCAGCCCCAGTTTCGTTTCGGTCAGCCCGAACATCGCCGCATCAAAGGCCACCACTGCATCACAGACACAGCACATGCCCACACCGCCACCAAAGGCATCGCCCTGCACCCGCCCGATCAACGGTTTGCTCATCGTGTTCAGCGCCTGCAACATCCCCGCCAGTCGGCGCGCCTCTTTGCCCCGCGTGGCATCGTCCGACGCCATCTGATCGCGCATCCAGCCCAGATCACCACCCGCGCAGAACACAGCGCCTTCAGCAGCGAGGATCACCACGCGCACGGCTGCATTGGCATCCAGATCACGCGCCGTCTGCGTGATCTCGTCCATCATCTGCGCTGACAACGCATTGCGCTTTTCAGAGCGCGCCAGATGCAACGTCGCGACACCGCGCCCATCAATCTCTAGGTTCACATGATCCATCGTCTATCCTCTCATCGCTTGCGCCAGACGTGCCGCCTTCGCAATCACATCGCGGTCCACGCCCGTCTGATAGCCCAGCGCGTCCAAGTGGCCCAGAACGGTCTCCGTCGCCACATTCCCCGGCGCACCGGGCGCATAGGGACAACCGCCTAGCCCGCCAACAGCACTATCAAAATGCCGCAAGCCGCGGTCCAGCGCCACGGTGATATTCTCCAACGCCTGCCCGCCCGTATCGTGGAAATGTCCGGCCAATTGATCGGCGGGGGCAACCTGCAACACGGCATCCAGCATTGCGGCCACGCGGTCAGGCACACCTTTGCCCAATGTATCGCCCAGCGACACCTGCATCGGGGCTACATCGCGCAGAGCGGCGACAGCACTCGCCACCGCTTCGGGTTCTGTCGGTCCGTCAAACGGGCAATCAGTGATACAGGATACATAGCCGCGCACGGGCACATTCGCCTCTTGCGCGGCCCTGACCACAGGCGTCAGCCGTGTGACCGATTCCGCGATTGAGCAATTCAAGTTCGACTGGCTGAACCCCTCGGACGCAGAAATAAACACAGCCACCTCAAACGGCCCGCCGATAAATGGCACGAAACCGTCCCAGCCGCGCATATTGGGCACGAGCAATCCGTATTGACACCCCGCCACGCGCTGCATCTGCTGCAACACCTCAGGCGTATTCGCCATCTGCGGCACCCACTTGGGACTGACAAAGGACCCGACTTCGATCTCTGTCAGACCAGAGCCGCTAAGCAGGTCAATCAAGGCGACCTTATCCGCCACGGAAATCACACCCGCCTCGTTCTGAAGCCCGTCACGCGGTCCAACTTCGTGGATCGTTACATGATTAGTCATCTTGTCAGCCCTTCATTTCGCCAAAACAACTCTGGGGGCTCGGGGGCTAGCCCCCGTCCGCCGCTCGCCACACATGCGCCGTTCATTTCTCAACCGGCCACGGCGCGTAAAACGCCTTTGCATACAACCCGTCCGTCCCCTCAGGCGGCAGCGATTTACGGAATGCCTCTCGCGCTGTCAGCCGTGCGTACCAGTCTGTCACCTTCGGGAAATCATCCAGTGTCACAAAATGCGTCGCCATATAGACCGCTTGGCCCACACCAATATCCGCCGCCGAAAAGCCGCTTTCCAGCAGATAGCCCGACCCAGTTAAACCCGCCTCAACCGTACCGATGGTTTTCGCCAGACGCCGCGCTTCTAAGTTCATCACAATCGGGCTGCGCATGTGGTCTTCGAACAGTGCCACATGTTGTTGCGTCAGGGCCGCGCAATGCTGACTGATCGTCTCGGCAAAGTGAATCCAGTTCAGCCACGCATAGCGGTCGGCGTCCCCGGCCACACGGCCAAGCCCCGCATCCGGTGCATAGTCACACAGCGCCTCAGCAATCGCCCCGCTTTCGCAGATCACATGCCCATCAAGTTCTAGTGTCGGCACCCGCCCCGTGGGGTTCAGCGCCATGTAAGCGTCCGATTTGATCTCTTTGCCGAATGGATAGACCTGTAGGTCAAACGGCAGCCCCAATTCGTGTAGCAACCACAGGCTGCGCATAGACCGCGTTTGGTGGCAGTGGTGCAGACGGATCATGTGGCGTCCTCCGGTTCTAACGTCACAAGTTCCGCGCCCGCGACGACTTGGTCGCCCAGCGCCACGTCCAGTTTTGCGATCACACCGTCGCGCGGGGCACGTAACACGTGTTCCATTTTCATCGCTTCCAGCACCACGAGGCGGTCGCCTTCGGCTACAGTCTGCCCGACTGTCACGGCCACATCTTGGATCAAGCCCGGCATCGGGGCCATCACCGCGTCGCCGCTGGCTTGGCTGCCTGCGCGGTCCAGCGGGTCGATGATGTCAAAGCTGTGTGATGCGCCGCCAAAGACCGTGACCGCCGCGTCGTGCTTGACCGCCAGCGGTAAACGTTGCGCTGCGCTGCGCCATTGGTCGTTGATCCATGCCACGGACACCGTCCCGTATGGCGATGTCACCGCGCAGCTTTGCCCTGCGCCAAAGCGGATCACCGCGTCAAAGGCATCCTCGCCCAACGCCAGTTGCACAGTCCGCGCCAATGGCTCCCATAGCGCAAATCCGGTCATCGCAGTGGGGGCCGCATCCAGCCCCCCAGCACATAGCGCCGCTGCTGCGACGTCCAGCGGATCAGGGTCCGTGGTCGCTGTCAGGGCATCGATATCACGCGCAATCAGTCCGGTATCCACGCGCCCCTGCGCGAAATCCGCATGACGCGACAGCGCCGCAAGGAACGCCACGTTGGTCGTCGTCCCTGCGACTTGCGTCGCATCCAGCGCCAAACCCAGCCGCTTCAACGCAGTGGTCCGATCGGGGCCGTGCGTCGTGACTTTGGCGATCATCGGATCGTACCACGGCGAAATCGTATCGCCTGCGACAACACCGCTATCGATGCGGGCAAAATCAGGGAATTGCAGATGGGCAAGCGTGCCGATTGCAGGCAGAAAACCAGCGGGGACGTCTTCGGCATAAAGCCGCGCTTCGAACGCATGGCCGGTGATGGTCAGGTCGTCTTGTGCGAGCGGTAGCCCCTGCCCCGATGCCACCTGCAATTGCCACGCGACCAGATCAACGCCCGTGATCGCCTCAGTCACCGGATGTTCGACTTGTAGCCGTGTGTTCATTTCCATGAACCAGAACTTGTCCGCGTGTAGCCCGTCTGATCCATCCACGATGAACTCAATCGTGCCAGCACCTGCGTAACCAATCGCCTTGGCCGCTGTGACAGCCGCGTCGCCCATCGCGCGGCGCATTTCAGCGGTCATGCCGGGGGCTGGGGCTTCTTCGATGACTTTCTGGTGACGGCGTTGCAGCGAGCAATCGCGTTCGAATAGATGTACCGCGTCGGTGCCATCGCCAAAGACTTGCACCTCGATATGGCGCGGGCTTTGGATGTATTTCTCGATCAGCACAGCAGGATTGCCAAAGGATGTCTGCGCTTCGGCCTGCGCCGATGCCAAATTTTCGCGAAAATTTGCGCCCGCCTCGACGAGGCGCATACCTTTGCCGCCGCCTCCTGCCACCGCTTTGATCAACACGGGATAGCCGATCTTGTCGGCCTCTTTTGCCAGCATGTCAGGGTCTTGCCCCGCGCCGTGATAGCCCGGCACAACAGGCACGCCCGCTTTGACCATCAAGGCCTTGGCCGCGTCTTTTAGGCCCATCGCACGGATCGCATCGGCGCTCGGTCCGATAAACACCAGCCCCGCTTTGACCACCGCATCCACAAAATCGGGGTTCTCGGACAGGAAACCATAGCCCGGATGGATCGCTTGCGCCCCCGTGTCCAATGCCGCCTGAATAATCAAATCACCGCGCAAATAGCTATCAGCCACAGGTGCAGGGCCTAGCCGCACGGCCTGATCCGCTTGCCGCACATGCAGCGCCGCCGCGTCCGCGTCAGAATACACCGCTACCGTTTTCACGCCCATCTCGCGGGCTGTGCGGATAATCCGGCAGGCAATTTCGCCGCGGTTGGCGATGAGTATTTTGTCAAACATGCCTGAAATCCTTTGCGCCGTTACTGAATAATTTACGACAAAACCCCATCACATCCGAAACACGCCGAACCGCGTGTCCTCCACAGGTTTGTTCATCGCCGCAGCCAACGACAGCGCCAGCACCTCGCGGGATTTGCGTGGGTCGATGATCCCGTCATCCCAGAGCCGTGCGCTGGCATAAAGCGGGTGCGATTGTTCCGCGAACATATCAATCGTGGGTTGCTTGAATGCCGCTTCCTCATCCGCTGACCAGTCCTGCCCAGCGCGGTCCATCGCGTCGCGTTTGACCGTCGCCAAGACCCCCGCCGCCTGTTCGCCGCCCATCACGGAAATGCGCGACGTGGGCCATGTCCACATGAAGTCGGGGCTGTAGGCCCGCCCCGCCATGCCGTAGTTGCCCGCGCCGAATGATCCGCCGATGACCATCGTGATTTTGGGAACTTTGGTGGTTGCGACTGCCGTGACCATCTTGGCCCCGTGCCGTGCGATGCCTTCGTTTTCGTATTTACGACCCACCATAAAGCCGGTGATATTCTGCAAGAACACCAGTGGGATTTTGCGTTGCGAGCAGAGCTCGACGAAATGTGCACCCTTTTGCGCGGCCTCGGAAAATAGCACCCCGTTGTTGGCGATGATCCCGCAGGGCCAGCCGTCGATATGGGCGAAGCCTGTGATCAAGGTCTCGCCAAACCGCGCCTTGAATTCGTCAAAGCGCGATCCGTCCACGATCCGTTTGATCACCTCGCGGCTGTCATAGGGCGTGCGCAAGTCGGCTGGCAGCACGTCGAACAACGTCTCTGGGTCAAGTACTGGCAGTTCCGGCACTTGGCGCGTTGTGGCATTGACGGGTGGCAAGGCGCAGGACGCCACCGCTTGGCGTACCAATGCCAGCGCATGGGTGTCATCTTCGGCCAGATAATCCGCAACGCCTGACAAACGCGTATGCACGTCGCCGCCGCCCAAATCCTCTGCTGTGACGACTTCGCCTGTTGCGGCTTTCACCAGCGGCGGTCCCGCAAGAAAGATCGTCCCTTGCTCTTTCACGATGATCGACACGTCAGCCATCGCGGGCACATATGCCCCCCCCGCCGTGCAAGACCCCATGACTGCCGCGATCTGCGGGATGCCTTTTGCAGACATCTGCGCTTGGTTATAGAAAATCCGGCCAAAGTGGTCGCGGTCGGGGAAGACCTCGTCTTGGTTCGGCAGGTTCGCCCCGCCTGAGTCCACCAGATAAACGCAGGGCAAATGACAGCTTTCGGCGATTTCCTGTGCGCGGAGATGTTTTTTGACGGTCATCGGGTAGTAGGTGCCGCCTTTGACCGTCGCGTCATTGCACACGATCATGACTTGGCGACCCGACACCGTGCCAACGCCCGCGATCACACCCGCACAGGGCGCGGCCCCATCATACATGCCGTGGGCTGCCGTCGCGCCGATCTCAAGAAACGCCGATCCCGGATCAAGCAAGTTCGCCACGCGGTCACGCGGTAACATCTTGCCCCGCGACACATGCCGTGCGCGGGATTTCTCACCGCCACCCAATGCAGCCGCAGCGGCGGCAGTTGCAACATCGGCCAAGGCCGCTTCATGTGCTGATCGGCTCATGGTTCATTCCTCGCTAAATCGCGCAGCGCAATGGCGCGGCTGGCTGTCATTTGCAGATGGCAACTGGCACTGACTACAGACCGGATCGTCCCGCCACTCCATTGGTGGTAGCGCATCGCACAATCCGCGTCCCGAAACGCGATCCACGCCCGTTGAGCATCGCGCAAACTGGTCGTTAAATCTTCACCGCCGACGCTGTCAAAAGCGGTGCGGGCCTTGCCGTATTCTTCATTCAGCATCGCATCCCAGATATCGGTTTCGGCCTGCAGGCACGCCACAATCCCGTTGGTCGTGCTGCCGCCTGGCAAGGACTGGCAAATGTTCGCGGCATCACCCGCGCACGTAGGCTGGGCCACCGCATATGGCGTCTCAGCCGCACAGGTCCGGATCATGGTTTCCGATACCTTTAACGTTTGCCCAGTCGCCGTGACCGGAGCCAGCATCAACGCCAACATGAACCCCACCCGCAGCATCACAGCCCCAACACGCTGTTTTGTAGCCGGAACGCTTGGTCAGCGGTGAGCGTGGTGAGGCAGTCGATATAGACCAATTCCCCGATGGTGCCGCCGTCAAATTGGCGTCGCTCGAAAGCGCAAGTCGCATCTCGGTAGGCGATCCACGCCCGTTGCATCTGCACAAGCCTGTCGCCCATCGACACATCGTCAAAGCTGGTGCCGTTGGCTTGCTTGTCTAAATCTGCCGCCAATCCGCGCACCTTGGCGTATTCCACATTCAACATCTCGTCGAACAAACCGTATTCGGCAGACATGCAGGCGGTCATACTGCGGGTGCTGAAACCACCCGTAGAGGCATCGGCACATTGCTCGGCAGAGCGCCCCACGCAGACGTTCGTGTTTTCCATGTCGGTGTCCGCCATTTCCGCGAGACAGCTTTGCGTGGCGGCAGGATCATAGGGCATGTCTTGTGCTACGGCTAATTGCGGTAGCAGCACCATCGTCGCAACCGACGTCATCATCCAAATGCGCATCATTGTGCCGCCCTCTCTCGTATCCTGCGTTCCGCGCGCTCGCGTTCCATACGCGCCCGTTCCATCAGAAACAGCGTCTGTTGTGCCGTCAGCACCATCATGCAATCAGCCACGGCAGGCCCTGCCCCAACCCCAAGCATGCCACCCCAAGCGACACTGTCCCATTCACACGCCGCATCCCGAAACGTGATCCACGCCCGCTGCATTTCGCGCAGCTTCTCAACTGCCATCTCATCCCTGTCACCATAGGTTTGGTAATGCACTAAATCAGCGTAGGTACTATTCAGTCGTGCATCCCAATCGCCCCACTCAGCGCCCGTACAAGCAGTATAAGCCATGGCATGGTTGCTCGCTTCAGCACGCATGCAGGCGCCACTGCTCACACCGATACAGGCCTGACGGCTTCCGCGTGACCCGGAGTTGCGCAGACAATTCAGCAGGATGTCAGGCTCGTAGTCTTGCAGCGCGGCAGGCTCAGGCACCAGATCATAAACGTCATAGCTGCCCTCAGCCAAGATCGGTGTCGCGATCATAGCCAAAATGCACGCAAGGCGCATCACCCCATAGCCCCCATCAATTCGCGTCCCACCAACATGCGGCGGATTTCGGACGTACCTGCCCCGATCTCCATCAGTTTGGCGTCGCGGAACAGGCGCGCTACGGGTGCGTCCTGCAAAAACCCTGCCCCGCCCAGTGCTTGCACAGCTTGGTGCGCTTGTTTCATCGCTTCTTCTGAGGCGTAGAGGCAGCAGGCGGCAGCGTCTTGGCGGGTGACGGTGCCTTTGTCGCAGGCCTTGGCGACCTCATAAACATAGGCGCGGGCTGAATTCATCGCCGTATACATATCCGCGATCTTGCCCTGCATCAGTTGGAAGTTCCCAATCGGCTGGCCGAATTGTTTGCGCGATGCCAGATACGGCATCACCTCGTCCAGACAGGCGGCCATGATCCCAAGGCCAATCCCCGCCAGCACAACCCGTTCGTAGTCGAGGCCGGACATCAGGACGCGCACGCCTTTGCCTTCTTCGCCCAGCACATTTTCAAACGGCACCTCAACGTCGTCAAAAATCAACTCGGCGGTGTTTGATCCGCGCATCCCCAGCTTGTCGAAATGCGGCGAGGTGCTGAAACCTGTCATTTCCTTTTCGATCAGGAACGCGGTGATGCCTTTGGAGCCAGCGGCGGGGTCGGTCTTGGCGTAGACGACCAAAGTATCCGCGTCCGGCCCGTTGGTGATCCAGTATTTGTTCCCGTTCAAACGGTAGTGATCGTTGCGCTTTTCGGCCTTCAGCGTCATCGACACCACGTCCGATCCGGCCCCTGCTTCGGACATCGCCAAAGCGCCGACATGTTCGCCGGACACCAGACGCGGTAGGTATTTCGCCTTTTGATCGGCGTTGCCGTTCAGCTTGATCTGGTTCACGCAGAGGTTGGAATGCGCCCCGTAGGACAGCGAGACCGAGGCACTCGCCCGTGCGATTTCCTCAACCGCGACGGTATGCGCCAGATAGGACATGCCCGCGCCGCCGTAGGATTCGTCCACGGTCACACCCAGCAATCCCAGCTCGCCCATTTCGCGCCATAGCTCTGACGGGAACACGTTATCCGCGTCTACGCGGGCAGCCATCGGTTTGACACGATCCTGCGCCCAGCCATGCACCATTTCGCGCAGTGCATTAACATCATCACCCAAATCAAACGTCATTGAAGCATGAAACATAGCGCGACTCCCCCCGCAATTTATTGAACGCTTGTTCAATTGTAGGCAGAGGTGCATTCTCGCGTCAACTGAACAATTGCCGGTGCGGCCTTGTCAGCACTGCCTTGCGGACTATTTGAACAATAGAATAGGGGATGTAGCGACCATGAAAACGATTATTGCAGCCGCTTTAGCGGTTTTGCCGACCGGATTGCTGGCCGACGAAGTTGGGCGCGTGGGCGTCGATTGGGTTGGCAACGATATCATTATCGAAGCGATACAAGACCCCGAAGTGCAAGGCGTCACCTGCCACATCGCCTATTTCGAGCGCTCGTTCCTTGACCGGATTTCCAACGGAAATTGGTTCGAAGACCCGTCAAATGCCAGCATTGATTGCCGCCAAACCGGCCCGATTGTGATCGGTGATATTGATCGCGGCTCGGACGGTGAACAAGTGTTCCGCGAGCGCCAATCGATTGTGCTAAAATCCCTACGGGTCAAACGGATCTTTGACGCGGGAAACAACACGCTGATCTACTTGGCCCATGCGTCCGAGTTAAGCCAAGGGTCCGCGAAAATGTCGATCTCGACGATCCCGCTGTACCAAACCGACTAAGCGGTGGCTTGATAGACCGCTGACACTTCGGCGCGAATGATCCGTGCGATCAATGCGCAATCATCCACGCTGAACGTCAGCGGCAGGCGCATGTCGATGATGCCTTTCAGGATGCGATCGCTTTTTGGCATTGGGGCGGATGGCGCATAACGCCAGCTATCGTAGCGCGATGTGAAACCAGTTGGCTCTGCCCCGCCGAACCATTTCAGCGCGACGCCGCGTGCCTCGCAACGGGTGATAACCTCGGCAATCGCCGCTTCGTCCCAGTCCAGCAGCAAGAATTGATGCGACGACGCGACATAGCTTTCGGCGTCTGGCCGCGTAATGCGCGTCAGCCCCGGCGTATCCGCAAGCCCCGCATCCACAACACCGTATAGCGCGTTCCAGCGATCACATTGCGCCTGTAAATCCGCCAGTTGCGGCCGCAGGATCGCCGCCCGCAAGTTGTCCATCCGCCCCGAAATATTCGGCGTCTCGTATTTGATCTGCGCAAATGTCTCCGCAGGTGGTGCGGCGCGGTGTTTTTCGAATAGCATATAGCTACCGGACAACATGATTGCGCGGGCCATGCCGGTCGCGTCGTCGGAAATCAGCAAGCCGCCCTCGCCCGAATTCATATGCTTGTAGGTCTGCGTCGAATAACAGCCAAATTTGCCCCAGCGCCCTGATGGTACACCGCGCCACGCAGCGCCCATCGTGTGCGCGCAATCCTCAATCACGACGACACCCGCCGCGTCACACATCGCCATCAGGCGGTCCATGTCGCAGATATGACCGCGCATGTGCGACAGCAGCAAGACGCGGGCTTGATCCAGTTTTGCTTCCAGATCGTCCAGATCAATCACAAGGCCTTCAGTCACGCCCACAAATACAGGCACCGCCCCCACCGCCGCAATCGCACCGGGTACAGGGGCCAGCGTAAAGGCATTCGTCAGCACGTGATCGCCGTGACCCACGCCGCAGGCCCGCAACGCCGTGGTCATCGCATAGCCGCCCGACGCCACCGCCAAGCAATATTTAGAGCCAACCAAAGCGGCGAATTCTTCTTCCAGCAAAGCGGCCTCGGCCACCTCGTCCCCATGCGTGTTATATCGGTGCAAGCGCCCGCTTTGCATCACGGCCAAGGCGGCGGCGATGCCTGCTTTGGGGATTGGTTCTTGCTGGGTGAAACTGCCGGTGAAAATGTCTGTCATGGTGGAAATGTGCCGATAGCTGCGGGCGGGGTCAATGGCGCGTGACGCCGTTTTGATTAACTGACCCGCCGTTTCAGATTACCCGATCAAGCGGCGGACTTCGCCGTGCAATTCGTCGAAATGCCCGATCAAGCCTTCGGGTTTCAAATCGCGCACATCGTCATCCCCCGGCCCAAAGGTGACAAGGATCGACGGACGCCCTGCGTTCTTCGACGTATCGCGGTCCGTCACGGTGTCCCCGATCAATATCGACTTGTCGATATGGCCACCCGCACGGCGCACGGTTTCAAACAGATGTTCTGGATCAGGCTTGCGCACAGGCAGGCTATCCGCGCCCAACAGCGCTGCAAATTCGTCGCGCACACCAAGGCTGGTTAATAGCGTGTGCGCCAATGCTTCGGGTTTATTGGTGCAGATCGCGACCACGTAACCGTCGTCTTTGAGCGCACGCACCGCCTCCATCGCACCGGGGTAGAACACCGTATGCGTGTCAATCGCGAGAGCATAGGCGTCCAGCAGCGCCTGATACTGACGGTCCACTTCGTCTTCGCCGTAGCCCGTGACCCGCGAGAACCCGAGCCGCAGCATCGCCCGCCCGCCTTTCAGCGCAGTCCCACGATCAGCGGGCGTCAAAAGATCATCCAGACCCAAACCGCGAAAACAACTATTCGCCGCCGCCAGCAAATCGCCACTGGTATCGGCAAGCGTGCCGTCCAAATCAAAAACCACTGTGCGCATCTGCATCTCCTTGCCGTTACCCCTTCTGTAACGATGTGTAAGGCGAAGTGAAGCCCCCGCCCTTGCGGTTGCACCATCCTCAGGTAGAAGGTGCGCAACTCGATATTTAAGGCGGTATTATGACCACAGCATTAATCATCCTTGGCGCAGGCATGGGCACGCGCATGAATTCCGACATGCCCAAAGTGCTGCACCACATCGCTGGTGCGCCGATGCTCGTCCACGCGATGAAAGCTGGCGCATCGTTAGAGCCGGAAAAAACTGTGATCGTGGCAGGACATGGGTCCGAACAAGTCGAAGCGGCAGCGCTGGACTGGGACCCCGATGTGACGACCGTTTTGCAAAGCGAACAACTGGGCACGGCCCACGCGGTCGCACAGGCGAAAACGGCGCTGGACGGCTTTGATGGCGACGCGCTTGTACTTTACGGCGACACCCCATTCATCCAGCCTGAAACGTTAGAGGCAATGGCGACAGCCCGCGCATCCCACGACATTATCGTGCTGGGGTTCGAGGCTGCTGATCCGGGCCGCTACGGGCGTCTTGTGACCACTGGTGACACGCTTGAGCGGATCGTAGAATTCAAAGACGCCACGGACGCCGAACGCGCCATAACGCTTTGTAATAGTGGCGTTATCATGGCGAATGCGACGACCTTGTTTGATCTGATCGACAAGGTCGGCAATGACAATGCGTCTGGCGAATACTACCTCACTGACATCATCGGCATCGCCCGCGATCAGGGCCTCACTGCGACAGTGGTCAGCTGCGACGAGAGCGAAACGCTGGGCGTCAACTCCCGCGCTGAACTGGCGGGTGCAGAGGCGCAGTTCCAGCGCCGTGCGCGTATCGCGGCAATGGAAGACGGCATCACCCTATCCGACCCCGACACGGTCTATTTCGCCCATGACACGGTGATCGGCCGCGACACCATCGTGGAACCCAACGTGGTCTTTGGCCCCGGTGTGACGATTGAATCCAGCACAACCATCCGCGCGTTTAGCCACCTCGAAGGCTGCCACGTCTCGCGCGGCTCAATCATCGGTCCCTACGCACGTCTGCGCCCGGGTGCGGAACTGGCCGAGAACACCAAAGTCGGTAACTTTGTGGAAATCAAGAACGCCCAAATCGCTGCGGGTGCCAAGGTCAACCACCTGTCTTACATCGGCGACGCGACCATCGGCGAAAAAGCAAATATCGGCGCAGGAACAATCACCTGCAACTATGACGGCTTTTTCAAACACCATACAACTATCGGGGCGAACGCCTTTATCGGGTCGAACACAATGCTTGTGGCCCCCGTCACCGTCGGCAACGGCGCGATGACAGGCAGCGGATCGGTGATCTCTGACGACGTGCCGGACGGCGCATTGGGGCTGGGCCGCGCGCGCCAAGTCACCAAAGCAGGCTTCGCTACGAAACTATTTGATATACTGCGGGCCCGCAAAGCCAAGCAGTCGAAAGGACATTAAGTCATGTGCGGAATTGTTGGCGTATTAAGCAATAACCAAGCGGCCCCGATCCTTGTTGATAGCCTGAAACGGCTCGAATATCGCGGCTATGACAGCGCAGGCATTGCGACGATCCACGAGGATAGGCTCGAACGTCGCCGCGCCCTTGGGAAACTCGTGAACCTGTCGGATTTGCTGGTGCATGAACCGCTGGCTGGGAAATCCGGCATCGGTCACACACGTTGGGCGACACACGGTGCGCCGACTGTTGGCAACGCACACCCGCACCGCGCCGCTGGCGTCGCAGTTGTGCATAACGGGATTATCGAGAATTTCCGTGAATTGCGGGCGTTTCTGGCCGAAAACAACATCACCTATTCCACCGATACCGACACTGAAACCGTCGCCCTGCTCGCGCAATATCACCTTGATGCGGGGCTTGCGCCACGCGAAGCCGCCGAGAAAACGATTGCGATGCTCGAAGGCGCTTATGCGCTGTGTTTCTTGTTCGACGGTGAAGACGACCTGCTGATCGCCGCCCGCAAAGGATCGCCGCTGGCGATTGGTCACGGCGACGGAGAAAATTTCGTAGGCTCTGACGCGATTGCGCTGGCCCCAATGACCGACCGCATCACCTATCTGGATGAAGGCGATTGGGCGATTATCACGCGGACTTCCGTGGAAATCCGCGATGAGACCGGACAACAGACCAACCGCGAAATGAAAGTCATCGAGATCAGCAACGCGAGCGTCGATAAGGCCGGCCACAAGCACTTTATGTCGAAAGAAATCGCAGAGCAGCCGACCGTGCTGCAAGGTGCCTTGTCCCACTACATCAGCCCGAATGCGGACGCTGTGACCCTGCCCGAAAGCGGCATCGACTTTGCCAAAATCGAACGCATGACGATGGTCGCCTGTGGCACGGCCTATTACGCCTGTATGGTCGCGAAATACTGGTTCGAACAGGTCGCACGGATGCCGGTTGAAATCGACGTGGCGTCTGAATTCCGCTACCGCGAACCGCCTGTGACCGCTGGCACGGCAGCCCTGTTCGTGTCGCAATCCGGCGAAACCGCCGACACGCTCGCCGCCCTGCGCTACATGAAAGGCAAGGCGGATACGATCTTGTCGATCGTCAACGTCGAAACCAGCACCATCGCCCGCGAAAGCGATCTGGCGCTGCCGATTTTGGCTGGTGCGGAAATCGGCGTCGCCTCAACCAAGGCATTCACTTGTCAACTGACAACGCTTGCGATCCTCGCCATTGAAGCCGCCCGCGCGCGTGATCATTTGACCGATGCCGAAGTCTCTGAAAATCTGTCCCGACTGCGGGCGCTGCCCGGTGTGATTAACCTCGCTTTGGGCATTGAGGACAAATGCAAAACCATCGCACGGCAACTGGCAGAGGCCCGCGATATCCTGTTTCTGGGCCGTGGCGCGATGTATCCGCTCGCCCATGAGGGTGCGCTAAAACTCAAAGAAATCAGCTACATCCACGCCGAAGCTTATGCATCAGGTGAACTAAAACACGGGCCCATCGCGTTGGTCGATGAAAACGTGCCGATCATCGTCATGGCCCCGCGTGACAGCCTGTTCGAGAAAACAGTCTCCAACATGCAAGAGGTCATGGCACGCGGCGGCAAGGTGCTGTTAATCACCGACAAACAGGGCGCGGCTGAAGCTGGCGACGGGGTCTGGGACACGATCATCATGCCCGAAATCGACGCCTTCCTTGCGCCAATCCTCTACGCCGTCCCTGCCCAATTGCTCGCCTATCACACCGCGATTGCCAAAGGCACAGACGTCGATCAACCCCGCAACCTAGCCAAGTCAGTGACAGTCGAATGAACGTAGATGACGCCATCGCAGCCCTCGGCGGCGACCCTCTGAAGGCGGTTGGCATGGCCAGCTACCACAAAAATGACCGCCCCTATCTGGGCCTAGCGAACCCCGAAATCGACGTTCATGTAAAAGCATGGCGGGCAGAGCTGTCGTTCGATAACCGCTTGCAATTGGCCCAAGACCTATGGGCCACAAACATCCACGAAGGCATGGTCGCAGGCGCGAAATTACTGTCGCAAGCGCGGATCAAACCCGATGATTCCCGCGTCTGGGACATTATCACCGGATGGGTGCCGACATTCGACGCATGGGCCATCTCGGACCACGCTTGCATCGCTGGGCAAAAACGTCTGGTTGCGGACCCGTCACGGCTGGACGAAGTCGAGACATGGATCACGTCCGACCACATGTGGACCAAACGCGCAGCCCTTGTGATGACCCTACCGTGGACCAAACAGAACCACCCGAAACCTGCCGAAGAAGAAGCCCGCGAGCGTATCTTGGGCTGGGCTGCGACCTATGTGACCGACCCCGACTGGTTCATCCAGAAAGCCGTGGCATGGTGGCTGCGCGATCTTTCGACCCACGACCAGCCCCGCACCCGCGCGTTTTTGGAAGAATACGGCGACCAGATGAAGCCATTCGCACGTAAAGAAGCGGCCAGCAAACTGCCAGCCGCCCCCGAAGCGTAACGCTTTGTAAACTTACTTGCGGTAGACTTTTACGTCGATCAACGCGGTCAACGGCACGTCCAAAAGACGCAAGGCAGCAAGGCTCATCTGGCTGCCTGCCGTGGCCGGACCGCCCGATGGGCGCAGTTCCAAATTCACGGACTTGCCGTTCGCAGGGTTTTCAACGCGGCCTTGGGTCAGTTCCGTGACCAATCCGGTCTCTAACCAAATGCCCGGCTGTGCAGGTGGCCCGAGCGAGATGTTCGTGGTGCCCAGCGATTGCTCGCCCGCAGGTTCGGCCACGGCCACAGCCGCCGCACGATCTTCGGCTGACGTGGTGTCAAAATCCTCGACGGTGCGGGCCGCAGCAGGGGGTGGCGGTGGCGGCGCAGGGTTCAGGGTTTCCGCAGGAACGACAGACGTTCCCGCCGCCGCATTCACAGCAGCACTACCAGACGGCGCCAATTGCCACGCGGGATCGGTACAAGCGGCAAGGGATAAGACGGGGAGAATATAGATCAATTTCATGTGTGTGAGGTTAATCGTGTCAATATGCCGACGCAAGGACCTTTGGCTACCTTGCGCAGGTCCGCGCCGCCCCCTACGTTCGCCTCATGACACAGCCATTGATTGATCCATTCGCCCGCGCCATTTCCTACCTTCGGGTTTCCGTCACCGACAGGTGCGACTTCCGCTGCGTGTACTGCATGTCCGAAAACATGACGTTCCTGCCGAAGAAGGAATTGTTATCGCTCGAAGAATTGGACCGCCTGTGTTCGTCTTTCATCGGACTTGGCGTGAAAAAGCTGCGGATCACAGGGGGCGAACCGCTGGTGCGCCGCGATATCATGACGTTCTTTCAGTCCATGACCCGGCATCTGGACAGCGGTGCGCTGGAAGAACTGACCGTGACAACCAACGGCAGCCAACTTGAAAAATACGCAGCCCAATTGGCCGCAGCGGGCGTGAAACGGATCAACGTATCACTGGATACGCTCGACGAGCAGAAATTCGCGGACATCACCCGCTGGGGCCGCCTGCCCCAAGTCATCCGCGGCATTGATGCGGCGCAAAAAGCGGGGATGCGCGTCAAAATCAATACCGTCGCACTTGCGGGCTTCAATGAGGACGAACTTTTCACGCTCACCGATTGGTGCGCGTCGCGCGACATGGACATCACCTTTATCGAAGTGATGCCAATGGGCGATATCGGCAACGAGGACCGGATCACGCAATATTGGTCGCTCGAAAACCTCCGCGCACGGTTGGCCGAACGGACCACACTGACGGATCTACCAGAAAGCACAGGCGGCCCCGCCCGCTACGTGCGCCTTGACGACACGCAGCAAAAGATCGGATTTATCACGCCGCTGTCGCATAATTTCTGCGAAAGCTGCAACCGCGTGCGCGTGACCTGCACCGGCGAAATCTACACCTGCTTGGGACAAGAAGGCCATTCCGACCTGCGCGGCCCGCTGCGGTCCAGCGAATCCGATGCGCACCTCGAAGACGCCATTCGAGCCGCCATCGCGCTGAAACCCAAAGGCCACGACTTTGACTACTCCCGTCAAAAAGCCGACGGTAAAGTCAGCCGCCACATGTCGCATACGGGCGGTTAATACAGAGCAAACAAAAAAGTAGGGCACACCGCCCCGCTTCTTTGGCTCTCTTCAAATCCCCGCCGGAGGCTGCACATCAACGGCCCCCAGCGCGCGGCCCGCGTTCACTTACGCCGCTGGCATCCGCTGCTCCACAATCTCGGCCCACCACGAACACCCAGCAGGGATCGCTTCGTCGCTAAAATTATACGCCGCGTTATGCACCGCTGCCGTGTCACCATTGCCGACCAGAATATAAGCGCCAGGGCGTTCTTCTAGCATATAGGCGAAATCTTCGCCGCCCATGATCAACGGGGCCTCGTCGCATTTGCCAGCCACAGAGGCCGCCACGGACGCCGCAAAGTCGGTCTGTTCTACGTGGTTCACCATCGGCGGGTAGCCTTTGATGAAGGTGATTTTTGCGGTCGCGCCGTAGGCTTCACAGGTCGCATACACCAATCTGTGCAAGCGTTCCTCGCCCAAGGCCCGCATCTCGCGCGTCAAGGTCCGGATTGTACCTTTCAGACGCACCGATTGCGCGATGATGTTGAACGCTTTGGAACTGCTTTCCACCGATGTCACCGACACCACGGCCTGTTCCACGGGGTCCACATTGCGGCTGACAATGCTTTGCAATGCGGTCACAACATGCGCCGCCACGAGCACCGAATCCACGGTCTCCTGTGGTTTTGCGGCATGACCACCCTGCCCCTCAATCGTGATGTCAAACTGATCAGTCGCTGCAAAAAACGGCCCAGACCGGATCGCAAAAGACCCAAGCGGCACGCCCGGCCAATTATGCATCCCGTAGACCTCCTGGATGCCGAAACGGTCCATCATGCCGTCCTCGCACATCTCGCGCCCGCCGCCGCCGCCCTCTTCGGCAGGTTGGAAGATCACGACAACAGTGCCATCGAAATTGCGGGTCTCGGCCAGATATTGCGCAGCCCCCAGCAGCATCGCGGTGTGTCCATCATGGCCACAAGCATGCATCGCGCCATCGGTTTTCGACGCATAAGGCAGGCCGGTTTCCTCGTGGATCGGCAGCGCGTCCATGTCAGCCCGCAGGCCAATCACGCGGCCAGCAGTATCCGTCTTGCCCTTGATCACGCCCACGACGCCGGTGCGCCCGATGCCGGTCACAACCTCTTCACAGCCAAACGCCGTCAGCTTTTCCGCAACGATCCCAGAGGTGCGATGGGTCTCGAACAGGATCTCGGGGTTTTCGTGCAAATCCCTGCGCCACGCAGTGATGTCGGGCAGCAATTCAGCAAAACGATTCTTGACGGGCATGATGGGTCCTACTTGATAATGTAGATGCACCTTGCCCAATGCACGCCGCGAGAACAAGCAAACAAACCGCGCCACCCGCGCCGATTTTTCCAGAAAAATCGTATGAATTTTCGCGAAAATTCGGCGTCAGTGCATTTTTTTATGTATACGCTGCACCATCATCCAGACGGCCAGCAACACCAGCGGCGTGGCAATCGCACCCATCATCACCTTGGGCACATCATAGAGTTTCTCAAGCGGCCCAAGCACATACAGCACTAAATTCACCGCGTAATAACTGATCGCCACGACAGACAGCCCTTCAACCGTCTTTTGCAGCCGCAATTGCAGATCAGCCCGCCTGTCCATCGACGTGAGCAAGTCCTGATTCTGTGCTGATCGTTCCACATCCACCCGTGTCCGCAGCAGATCGCTCGCGCGTTGGGCGCGGTTCGACATCGCATGCAGGCGGTCTTGGGTCGATGTCACCGTCCGCATCGCCGGATCAAAGCGCCGCATCATAAATTCACCAAAGGTCTGTCGCCCCGCAAAGCGGTCCTCGCGCAGCACCCCGATCCGTTGGTTCACAATCGTCTCGTAAGCCCCCGTCGCCCCAAACCGGAACGACGTCTGCGCCACGATATTCTCCAACTCAGCCGATGCCGTTAGCAATTCATACAACACGGTTTCCGGACGCGCATCCGCCCCCGTCATATCCGCCAGCATAGCCGTTAATCGCTGGTCAATCGCGCCCATTTTGGGGCCCAGATCACGGGCCATTGCAAGGCCCAGCATCGACATTGCCTTATAAGTCTCGATCTCGCACAATCGCTGCACGACGCGGCCTGTGCGCTGCGGTCCGGTCTCTGGCCGTGCAAACACCGCAAAGCGCATGTGGCCCGCCACATCAATCCGAAAATCACCTGCCACAACCAGCCCGTCATCCAACACGCGACTGACGGCGAGGCTCTCTGGTACAAACCAATCCACAACTTTGCCCAGAATACCGTCGTCACCCTCAGCCGTCTCAACACGGATCAACGCGGACGTGATCCGCACCCCCGGCGCATCGTCCAACCAATCTTGCGGGAACACATCAAAGGTTTTGGAATCGAACGGGCGCTGCGCATTGCCATCGCCAAACACCGTATAGGTCACAAACTCTGTGTGGCTTTCCCACTTGAGCATGTATTTCCCGATTTGCCCCGAATAATGGGTCGCGTCCGGCTGCGGATGTTGTGCCCCGAACCGATCCAGCAGCGCGATCAAATGCAGGCGATCCGCTTCACGGTCCCGCCCCGCCGCGTTCGACGCAGGCTTCAGCGCAAGATACGCCGCCTTGCTCGGCGCCGCCACAATCGGAAACGGGCGGGCGTGCAATTCGTTCGCCATCGGATAGCGCAACGGGTGATCTTTTATCGGGGACATGGGCGTGACCTATCTAGCATCACGGCAATGTAACGCCAAATCCGGTCAGGTAAAGAAAAAATCGTTCTAAATGAATGTGTTAGCTGCGTACAATCGTATACCGTACGCAGCTATCGTCACAAATCCCTTAGATCACAACAACATCCAGCGGCGGGAAGCCGTTGAAACACACGCTCGAATAGGTCGATGTGTACGCACCTGTATTGCGGATCAGCACGCGGTCGCCAGATTTCAGCGTCATCGGCATCTGCATCGGGCGCTTTTCGTACAGCACATCGGCGCTATCACAGCTAGGCCCCGCCAGAATGCACGGCCCCATCGGGTCGTCGTCACGCGCAGTTTCAAACTGGTAGCGGATCGCCTCGCCTTCAGTCTCGGCCAAGCCTGAAAAACGGCCAATGTCCAAGTAAACCCAGCGGTGCATGTCGCGCTCTGATTTACGCGACACCAGCATCACTTCGGCGACGATCACGCCAGCCTCTGCGACCATACCACGGCCCGGCTCTGCCATGATCTTGGCGACCTCGCCAAAACGGTCAGTGACCTGCGCCATCACGCGGGATGCGTAGCTGGTTGGGGCTTCAATCGCTTCGCCGTAGAACGCGGGAAAACCACCGCCAATGTTGAGCAATGTCAGGTCGTGCCCCGCAGCGCGCGCGGCATGCCAGATCGCAGCCATCGCATCCAAGGACGGCGCCCACATTTCAGCTTTGCGTGTTTGCGACCCCACATGGAACGAGAACCCAACCGGATTCAGGCCCAAGGCAACCGCATAATCCAACAGACGCAGCGCAGTGTCGCGGTCACAGCCAAACTTGCGTGACAACGGCCAATCAGCCTCGGATGTCTCAACAATCAGACGTACATAGACGGACGCGCCCGGCGCGTGTGCCGCAAGCTTTTCCAACTCTTCGTCAGCATCCGCTGCGAACAAACGAATACCTTCGTCGTAAGCCCAAGCAATATCAGACGCCCGTTTGATCGTGTTGCCAAAGGACACCTGATCCGGCGTTGCACCCTCGTCCAGACACAGCTTGATTTCAGCCTTCGACGCTGCATCAAAGTGCGACCCCAGATCAACCAAGCGGGCAATCACTTCACGTGCAGGGTTTGCTTTGACGGCATAGTGAATATCTGCACGGCCTAAGCCTGCTTTCAGCGCGTTGTATTGGGTCGCCACGCGATCCAGATCAACCACCAGCGTCGGGCGATCAAACACACGGCGTGCGACAAACGCATCCAGCTTTGACAGGGAATCAGCAACAGAGGACGCCACAGCGGGCGAAAAGTGATAAGTCATGGGTCATCTCCAGTAGACCCGGCCATAATGGGCATCGCCCACCAAAGACCGCTCAGTTCCAAGGGAGACGTTACCGTCGCTACGTAAACACGTGTGCGTTGACTTTCACCGGCCAGAGGCGCGTGCGTTGGCGTCTATAAATCTGCATTTGCGGCGAAAACGGATTCGTTGCAAGATACAAAATGCACAGCACCCAAAAAAAGTTTCGCGCCATGCAGATCACGCATATGTACTGCGCCCTGCCCTTCATTTCGCCGTAACAACTCGCCCCGCTGGCAAGCGTCCCGCACGTCTTGCCCGGCGCGGCGGTTGCGATTAGACCTGCCCCATGTCTCGCACCATTTTACTGAACAAACCCTTCGACGTGCTCTCGCAGTTCACTGACGCAAAATCGCCCACCAAACGGCGGACGTTGTCGGATTTCGTCGATGTGCCGCATGTCTATCCCGCAGGTCGGCTTGACCGCGATAGCGAGGGGCTGTTGATCCTGACCGACGACGGCAAACTGCAAGCCCAGATCAGTAATCCAAAACACAAGCTGCCGAAAACCTACTACGTCCAAGTAGAAGGCAGCCCGACGGATGCCGATCTGCAAGCTCTGCGCGACGGTGTGACCCTCAAAGACGGACTAACACGGCCCGCCAAGGTCGCGCTGATCGACCCGCCTGCCCTATGGGACCGCGTGCCGCCCGTGCGTGTGCGCAAGACAATCCCAGACACATGGATCGAGATCAGCATTTCCGAGGGTCGCAACCGCCAAGTGCGCCGGATGACCGCCCACATCGGCTTTCCCACGCTGCGGTTGGTGCGTTGGCGGATCGGGCACTGGACGCTCGACGGGATCGCCCAAGGCAAATGGCGCGACGCCTAAGCCCCACGCCCAGAAACAGCCTCGGCAAACAGAAACAGCCTCGGCAAAACGCCGAAGCCGCTTCATCATGTCATGCTGATAACAGCCCGACAGGCCTAACGATTTTCGCCAAAGATTTCGACATAGGTATCAACTTCTTCCACGCCACCGTTCACAGTTGCAAAGCCGTCACTGTCGAAACCAACCACGGCTTTCACAACGCTTTGGCCTCCGGTCGGATTGACACGTGTGCCAAGAAACTGGCCATTCAGAAAGCCTTCGACCACATAGCTGTCGCCATCAATGGTCAGATCACCCGTGTAATCCGCCAACCAGTCGTTCGGGCGATACGTCAGGTTATCATCTTCATCGTCACCGATGATCGACAGGCTATCGCCAATCGCGACCTCTCCTGACACCGCAAGAACGTCAGCACTATTAAGCGATATGTCCGTGAGACCCGCAAGATTTGTAATGGCCCCTGTCATCGTCCCCGCCCCGAAATTGGCGGTCAATGTCACGTCACCGATCAGCGCGATATCATCGGGGTCCGTTTCAAACACAGGATCGATAAAGATCGACGCGCCCCCGTCAAAGCTGGCAGAACCGGATGTCGGCATCGCTGTGAATGCGGTGCCGGAAAATTTTGCAATCCGCTCCGCATCTTTATCCATCTCCGCCGCGCGGTCGACAAGGGCGTCAAAGCTGGACGAGCCACCAGAGCCACCACAGGCGGCCAGCGCCACAAGGCTTGCGACGGACAGGCTCATTTTGGTCATACGGGACATCTGAAAACTCCTGAGAGACATTAACGTATTAATAACCCGTTAACGTTTAGACAAAATCTACAGGAAAACATAGCGATACCCACGACACAGACTGTAGCGATACGCGAAACGATCTGTTGAAACGAAATAGACGGGACAATTTGCATGGGGCGCTGAGGTCGCGAATGGCAGCACCGAGCCCGTTGTTCCAAATGTTGCGCAGTCCACGGATGTCAGCTTTTGCGTTACGAGTTCGGTGTGTCAGCATCACTGTCAAACCGCGCTTTGCGAAGTCGTGCTGTTTTTTGATGACGGAGTTCTGCCTCGTCTTCGTTGATGCGTCTCACAATGCGCGTTGTCTTATCCAGCGGCGTTTCTTTCGGGGACGTGCCGGATGTAAAAATGATCGTTTTAGCCAGATTGGCCATGAGTGGTCTCCTTAAAATTCGTGTGTGCAATGGTGTAACGTGTCGCAACAAGCCGCGCACCGTTCTGGCCGCAAAGCCGGACAGCTTTGCGGCAAAGAGCTTTTGACTGAAGATGTGAGAAAAACTGTTATGCTGGTTCAGGTACGATCAGAACCGGACAGAGTGCCGATCTCGTAACCCTGCGGGCGACCGAAGTGTCGAGAAACGCTTCAAGCCAAGATCTGTTTGGGGAACCAACGACGATGAGATCCGCGTCAAACTCATCGGCAAACGCGACGATGACCTCCTCGATTTGGCCTATACGCACCTCGATTTTGGTTTCGACACTTGAACCGCAGGCGGTCTTCAGCTCTTCGATCTGATCGCGGCGATCTTCGATGATTTGCGCATCATCAGTCGCGACAAGGGGAACGGCGGTGACCATTGGTCCTGCTGCCGCCAGTCCTGCCCCCGCGAAGGCTGTTGGAACAACATTGAGCAAGCAGACCTTGCCCCCCACGCTCTCGGCCATGTCAAAGGCGACGCCAGCCACTTCGCAGTTAAGAGGCTGATCGACTGTCGTGAGAACCATGATGCGTTGGAAGCGCGCTGTTTGGACGTCCGTGGTCTCTACGCCTTCAACATCTTTGACATTTTCGAGTTGAATGAGGGCGGACTGTAGATCTTCCGCGTTGTAGGACGGGGTTGATCCGGCCATGCCCTCGGATGTTGCCTCCAGATTTTGATCCGCATCGGCAGCCATCGACTTTAATATTTTCACCTTGTCAGCGTGGCCGAGATTGACGTCGCTCAAGACATGATCCGGTGTTTCAAAGTGGCCGGAGGGGTTCGACACTCTTGTTTGTGCATAACTGGTCATGGTGTTCCTTCTTCACTGCGATTGAAAAGCAATCGGCAGTAACTGTCTGAATGATGTGGGTTGCGACCACCCTGTTCGGATCGGTCTATTTGGACCCTGCAGGCAGCTTGGACATCATGTTCCAGCAACCGCTTCAAATCCGGCAACATGCCAGTCTTCTTGGTCCGTCTCGTTACCTATACAGGGAACGAAGGAAAAAATCAATGTCAGTGGACGGCAGCACTGGTTTTCCGCTCGATACCACCTGTGAATGCAACCACACCCGCTCATGAAAAAAGTACGGGATCAGCTTGGTTGTGACATCATTTATCGAAAGCAGCCGCCCATATCATCGGCGGCAATGTCGGCTTTGTCCTGCAAACCCCACACCTCCATCAAAACCCAAAAGGCCCCGCAGTTTCCTGCAGGGCCATTTCTCTATCGTATCTCACCCCCAATAGGCCGGGGCCTATCGCGAAAAGCGTCGCGTTAAGGCGCCACCACCGCCTCTGGAAGTTCGTTGTCGGCTGTCACGCTGATATTCGCGGTCAGGCCCGAGACGGATGCTGCGACTGCGCTGTCTTCGTCCGACAGGCTGACACCGCGCACAACGGAACGTGCGCCTTCGTTGGTCCGTGTGCCGTGCAACTGACCCTGTAGCTCGCCTGCGAGGCCGTATGTCTCGCCCAGTACTGTCAGCGTGCCTGCGTAGTCAGAGAACAGGCTATTCTGCCGCGCATCGTCTGGTGCATCGTCAAAGTCTTTGCCGATCGCCCCACCGCTGAGCAACAGCTCGCCGGACACGTAGCCCGTATCGCCGTTCGCATTAACCGCCCGCATATTGCGCAGATTGCCTGTCACCACATCTTCGGTGCCGGTCGCGCCAAAGTTCACGTTGACGTTGGCGATGCCAACCGCGTCCAGAACCATGTCGTCGCCGTCGTTGATCTCGACCGTGCTAAAGCCGCGATAGACGGCACTGCCTGATGTCGGGATCGCATCAAACTTTGTGCCCGCAAAGCCCGGATTTTCATCGGTGCCATCGCCCACCACTTTCAGGAATGCTGCGTCCGCCTCGGCCATGCGTAGATTGATGCTGCTGGCGGACAAAACGCCGCTTTGGCTGGTCGAACTACTGGACCCGCATGCGGATAAAAAAAGCGCAGCGGCGCAGAGAGTGACGGCGATTTTCGGAACATTGTAAACCAACATGGAACAAACCTTTTATGAGAGGCGCTATTGTTTCTATTTTAGAGATTCAATTGCGCCTAAATTATTCAAATTGTGGCTAAATTCTGGCCGCTCAGACGATTCCCGTCAAGTTTTAATGATCTGCAATCCAAAGGCGAGCACCCCATGCACGGTGCCCCTCAAACGCAAAAGACCGGCCAGAATATGGCCGGTCTTTGGTCGCATTTTATGGGATCGCGCTTAGTCGATCTTTGGCAGCAGCGCATCGAGGGATGCTTTTGCGTCGCCGTAGAACATGCGTGTGTTGTCCTTGAAGAACAGCGGGTTTTCGATACCGGAGTATCCAGTACCTTGCCCACGCTTGGACACAAACACTTGTTTCGCTTTCCAGCATTCCAGAACCGGCATACCCGCGATTGGGCTGTTCGGGTCGTCTTGGGCCGCTGGGTTCACGATGTCGTTCGAGCCGATCACGATCGCGACGTCCGTATTCGGGAAGTCGTCGTTGATCTCGTCCATTTCCATCACGATGTCATACGGCACTTTGGCTTCGGCCAGCAGGACGTTCATGTGACCGGGCAGACGGCCCGCAACAGGGTGGATCGCGAAACGCACGTTCTTGCCCTGTGCGCGCAGTTTGCGCACCAGTTCGGCCACGCCTTGCTGTGCTTGTGCGACGGCCATCCCGTACCCTGGAATGATGATGACGCTATCAGCCTCGTTCAATGCGCTGGCAACACCATCCGCATCAATCGCAACCTGTTCGCCTTCAACGGCCATCTGTTCGCCCTGTGGGCCACCAAAGCCGCCCAAGATCACGCTAATGAACGACCGGTTCATCGCCTTACACATGATGTAGGACAAAATCGCACCGGACGAGCCAACCAGCGCACCCACAACGATCAACAGGTCGTTGCCGAGCGAGAAACCAATCGCCGCCGCCGCCCAGCCTGAATAGCTGTTCAGCATGGACACAACGACGGGCATATCCGCGCCGCCGATGCCTTTGATCAGGTGGTAGCCGATGAACAGCGCCGCCAAGGTCATCAAGAACAATGGGAAGAACCCGCCCGTGTTGAAGTACCAGATCAGCGTCAGAACAGTCAGGGCAGCCGCGCCGATGTTCAGCATGTGACCGCCCGGCAGCTTAACAGCCGCTGAGTCCACTTTGCCCGCCAGTTTGCCGTAAGCAATGACCGATCCGGTGAATGTCACCGCACCAATAAAGATGCCCAAGAACAATTCAACGCGCAGAATGTTGATCTCAACCGGAGACTTATGCGCCAAAAGCGTCGCAAAGGTGCCCAGATCGTGCATCTCGTCTGCAGCCATACCCATCACGCGGTTCAATTCAAAATGCGCGATAAAGCCTACGAACACGGCAGCCAAACCAACAAGGCTGTGCATCGCGGCTACCAGTTCTGGCATCTGCGTCATCTGCACTTTGGTCGCGAGAACGTAGCCGATAGCCCCGCCGCCCACGATCAGAATAAGCGAGAGCAACCAGAAACCGGAACCCGGTCCGATCAGCGTGGCGAGAACCGCCAAGCCCATGCCAACAATCCCGTACCATACGGCACGTTTCGCGCTTTCCTGTCCTGACAAGCCCCCGAGAGAGAGAATGAAAAGAACGGCTGCGACCACGTAAGCCGCTGTAGTAAATCCGAAATCCATAATTCTAACCCCTTAAGACTTTTGGAACATGGCGAGCATACGCCGTGTCACAAGGAAGCCGCCGAAAATGTTGATGCCAGTCATGAACACGGCCAGTGAAGCCAAGATAACAACCAGCGCCGATCCCGATCCGATCTGGGTCAAAGCGCCCAGAATGATGATGCTTGAGATTGCGTTAGTGACAGCCATCAGCGGTGTGTGAAGACTGTGGGCGACGCCCCAGATCACTTGGAAACCGATGAAGACGGACAATACGAACACGATAAAGTGCTGCATAAAGCTGGCTGGTGCAACCAAACCAATGGCCAGCAGAACTGCGGCCCCCACAGCGATCAGCGTCACTTGGGATTTGGTCTGCGCCTTGAACGCTGCTGTTTCAGCGGCGCGTTTTTCTTCCGGCGTCAGTTCTTTTGGCGCAGGCTTTTTCGGCTGTGCTGCAATCGCTGCGACCTTTGGCGGTGGCGGCGGGAATGTGATCTCGCCTTTGTGCGTCGCGGTGGCCCCACGGATCACGTCGTCTTCCATGTTGTGATTTGGCACACCGTCTTTTTCGGGTGTCAGATCGGTCATCATGTGACGGATGTTTGTGGCGTATAGCGTGGACGATTGCGCGGCCATGCGGGACGGGAAGTCGGTGTAGCCGATGATGGTCACGCCGTTGTCGGTGACAACTTTCTCGTCCATCACAGTCAGCTTACAGTTGCCACCGCGTTCCGCTGCAAGGTCGACAATAACCGAACCCGGTTTCATGCTGTCGACCATATCCTTGGTCCACAGTTCCGGCGCATCGCGGCCCGGGATCAACGCAGTGGTGATCACAATGTCGATGTCTGGTGCGATCTCGCGGAATTTCGCAAGCTGGGCTGCCGCAAATTCAGGCGACGACACAGCGGCGTAGCCACCAGTCGCGGCACCATCTGTCTGCTCTTCTTCAAAGTCGAGGAAGACAAATTCAGCGCCCATCGATTCAACTTGTTCAGCCACTTCAGGCCGCACGTCGAACGCATATGTAATCGCGCCAAGCGATGTTGCTGTACCAATCGCGGCCAATCCGGCCACACCAGCACCGACAACCAGAACCTTCGCAGGGGGTACTTTACCCGCAGCAGTCACCTGCCCTGTAAAGAAACGGCCAAAGTTGTTACCCGCCTCAATCACCGCACGGTAGCCCGCGATATTCGCCATCGACGACAGCGCGTCCATCTTTTGGGCGCGTGAAATACGTGGCACCATGTCCATCGCGATCACGGTAGACCCTTGGGCGTTGGCGGCGTCCATCAGCTCTTTGTTCTGAGCAGGGTAGAAGAACGAAATCAACGTTTGATCCGCGCGCATCAGCTTGGTTTCGTCCGTTGACGGTGGACGGACTTTGGCGACGATATCTGCAGCAGCCCAAAGGTCTTTGGCCGATTTGACGACCGCGACACCGGCTTCTGTATAGGTTGCATCAGAGAAACCTGCGGATTGGCCCGCGCCGGATTCGATCAAACACTCGTATCCAAGTTTCTGCAAATCTTTGGCCGAAGCTGGCGTCATTGCGACGCGATCTTCACCCGGAAAGACTTCGTTTGGCGCACCGATTTTCACAGGCGTTCCCCCACTTATGATTGTTGCTGCACCCGCATTACCGTGCGTAACAAAATTGCGCAAGGATGGGTGGGGCTGTTTGCAATCATCTGTGGCGGGCTAAAGCGGTATTAAGGCAGTCAAAGGCAGTGGCCAAACGTCGCAGGAAGCCGTTGTTTCAGAACGCTTTCCTTAAAACGCACGCGACGCACCACCGATCATTTAAGTGATCGCAGGTATCAACAGAAATAATGCAATACTAGTATTCCAGATGCGCAGTACAGCCCCGAATCCACCCCGACTTGACCCACAGGCGCGGTCCACAGGGTCAGCGTTGCCGCCCCCCCCTATGGCTCGTGCAGCGCCTCACGTGACCGATACAGCGGCTTGGTCAGATATTGCAGCACGGACTTCTCGCCTGTGTGCAGTTCAACCGACGCTTGCAAACCGGGGCGCATGGCGATCTGGCTTTGACGTTGGTCCAGATCATCACGGTCCACCCGCAGCGTGACCTTATAGTGCGGATCAGCGTCCGGCTGGCGGTCGTCTTTGAAGGTATCGGCACTGACAAATTGCACTTCGCCGGTCATCGACCCGTAGATCGTATAATCATAAGCCGAGAACTTGATCGTCGCCCGCTGCCCCGCCACGACGTTTGCGACGTCCTGCGGTTTCACTCGTGCCTCAACAAACAGCTCGTCGCCCAGTGGCGTGATCTGCGCGATCTCCTCACCCGGACGGACAACGCCGCCGATTGTGGTGATCGACAGGTTATTCACAACGCCGCGCATCGGGGACGTAATCACTGTGCGCGACAACTGGTCATTCGCTTGACGCAGCCCCTGCCCCAGTTGCGCGAGTTCCTGCAACGTCTCGGAATAGCCCGCAGCACGTTCCAATTCGGCTCCCGTTACGATTTCATTGTAGCGGATTTCAGCGTCAGCATGGGCCTTGCGGGCCTTCGTGGCCTCGATCAACGCGACGATCTCGCGGGCCAGCATGTCTTCCATCAAGTCCAGTTCACGCTTGGTTTCCACCATCACACGGCGGGCGCCTTCGACCTTGGACGTGTAATCGGACTGACGGGCGGCAAGCAAAGCACGCTCGGACGCCACGATATTCGGGCTACGGGCTGCAATCTGCGCAGGGACTTCAAATTCGAACGCACCCGCGATTTCGGCCTCAAGCCGCAAGCGCCGCACTTCGAGCGCCAAAACCTGATCTTCCAGATCCGCGACGCTGGTTTGGAAATTCGTACCGCGCAGTTTGGCGATCACATCACCATGCTCCACGATCTCGCCTTCGCTGACCAGCAGTTCCGCAAGAATCCCGCCTTCAAGGTTCTGGATAATCTGGGGCCGCGAGGCCGAGACGACTTCGCCCTCTGCCCGCACGATTTCATCCAAGAATGCGAACTTTGCCCAAGCCAGAAACACCAGCACCGTCGCACCAACCAACCAAATGGTCATGCTCGATCCGCGCATTTTGCCCGAGAATTCTGCGTCTACTGTGGCCATGGTTTACCCTGCCTTCTTTTCTTTTTGGAGATGCGCAAGCACCTCGTCACGTGGTCCATCGACCATCATTCGTCCGTTCTGCAAGATCATCGTGCGATCCGTCAGCGCCAAGATCGGCACACGGTGCGTCGCAATAATCGCGGTGCGCCCGTCGAGCCATGTGTGCAGACGGTCCACCAAAGTCGATTCCAGCGTCTGATCCAGCGCCGCAGTCGGTTCGTCCAGCAGACACACCTTCGGGTCTTGCAACCACAACCGCGCCCAGCCAATCGACTGGCGTTGACCAATAGATAGACCCTCGCCACCGTCGCGGATTTCCAGATCAAGCCCCTTAGGGTGGTTGCGCACAAACGGCCCCAACCCAGCGAAATCAAGCGACGCGAGCAAGCGTTCATCATCCCGCTCAAGCAGCGTCAGGTTCAGGTTTTCGCGCAATGTCCCCGCAAACAACCGGACCTCTTGGCTCAGATAACCAATGCCACGGCGCAGATCACGCGCCATCACTTGGCCCATATCAACGCCGTCAATCAGCACACGCCCCGCCGTTGGACGGTGCAGGCCTGACAACACTTTCAACAATGTCGATTTACCAGATCCGTTCGCGCCCAAGACCGCAACATGCTGCCCCGGCTTGATGGAAAGCGCCGGAATATCAATCGTATTGGCCGCGTCATCGTCATAAGTATAAGACAATTCGCGCAGCTCGTAGCCGCCCTTCAATGTCTCTTTGCGCAAGTACGTGCGGCCTTCTTCGACGTCTTGCGGTGCTTGCGCGATGCCGTCCAATGCCTCAAGCGCGGCTTTGACGTTCGACCAACGCGCCATCGTGGCGGCCAATTGCGTCAGCGGCCCCAGCGTGCGGGATGTTAAAATACCCACAGCGATGATCGTGCCAACGGTGAACTGCCCCTGGAACACCATGAAGGTGCCGACCACAACAGCGGACACATATGTCGCCTGCTGCACGCCTTGGCTCCAGAATGTCAGGGTGCTGGACAATTTACGCTGCTCGGAAGTGGCCAGTGACGACAGCGCCGAAAACTCGCCCCACAACCGGCGAAAGCGTTCTTCGCCGCGCTGCGCTTTGATCGTGTCGGCGTCATAGATCGCTTCGTGCAACAAACGGGATGCCTTGGTGGAGGCGCCTTGCGTTTCCATCGTCAGCTTCATCATCTTCTTTTGCATAAAGAACGACGGCAGCACCATCAGGATGCCACCCGCGAACAAGACCCACACAACGTTGCCGCCGATGGAAGCCACAAGTGCCAGAAACAGCACGATAAACGGAAGATCAGTCAATGTGCCGATGGTAGAGGCCGTGAAAAACTCACGGATCGACGAGAATTCGCGCACAGCCGCAAAAGTCCCGCTTGGCGTCTGGCCTTTCTGGCCCGCTTGCATGCCCAGCAGTTTGTCCATCAACAACGTCTGAATGCGCAGCTCGACCTTGCGGCCTGCCCCGTCCATCAGACGCGCACGGGCAATCCGCAAGAACGCTTCAAGCAACATCGCGCAACCAGCCCCAATCGCCAGCACCCACAGTGTCGCGGTAGACTGGTGCGGGATCACGCGGTCATAAACCTGCAAGGAAAACAACGCGACGGCCACGGCCAACAGGTTCGCCACAAACGATCCCAATGCGACCTCAAACATGATCCGGCGCAGCTTTTTGATTTCGCCCCAGAACCAATGTTCCTTCTGGCCCTCATTCGCATGACGGCGGCTAAGCTCACCAACATCCACGTCAGCGCGGATCACATTACCCGTAAAAACAGGTGTGAAATCAAGCACGTCGACTTCGGTGCGGTTATCAGCAACAGCGGCGTCATAGACCACGACGGTTTCGCCGACCTGTTCCAGAACCAGAACCAATTCGCCGTTATTCATCTCAGCCAAGGCAGGCCATGACGACTGATGAACGTTTGCGGATTGAACCTGTGCAACCAGCCCCACGCCCTTCAGCGCTTTGGCGATTTCGGTGCCGGACAAATCACCGCCACCTGCCGCTGTGATGCGTTCCAGCAATTCGACTTTCGGCAGATCAACACCCAAGACAGCCGCGTAAACAGACGCAAGATTGGCCCGTGCCGCCGCCGCGTCAGAATATAATGCCGCCGGACGGTCAGCCGTTTCAACGACCTGCGCCTGCGGGGCAACCGCAGGTTCCGGCATCGTATGCGCGGCCCGATCAGGATGCGGTGCTGTGATTTTCGGCTGCACAGGCATACCGCCGTCAATCGCCTCGGATGCGGGCACCGCTTTGGGCGTAATCCGTGTCAGCTTGGCCCCGCGTGATCCGTTGATATCAAACGCTAAAATAGGACCGCTCATATTTGTTCTCCGTTCACCAAGGACCCCATAAGAGCTGCGATTTTCAGCTCTGTGCGGGCGACTTCGTATTTCAGGGCAACCGCTTCACGTTCCGTGCTGACCTTGGTTTCTAAGATGCTGACAACTTCGGTAACAGACCGATGGCCCGACCGCTGTTGTTCAGAAAAGATGGAAAAGTTGCTGGCGGCTTGGGCGGCAAGCGTCTGGGCCTGTGCCTCTTGGCGGCGCAACGATGATAGCTCTGCGCGTAGCGATTCCAGCGACCGGTTCGCGTTTTCGCGGACCTGACCGACGCGGGCGTTTGCAGCGGCCTGAGAGGCTTCTAACGCATCCAATGACGCGCCTGTGCCAAAGCCAAATCCGTTGTCAGCACCGACGTTCAATCCGCCGCCGCTGCCTTCTGATCCGACGCTACCCGATGCAGTCAACGACGGCAGGAAACCCGCGCGGGCCACGGTGGCTTCGGCCATGCTGCGCTGCGCTTCGGCTTCGGCCTTCATCACGGTCAATGGCTGCGCACCCGGCCCCGGCTGGCCGATAGTCGACAGACCCGTCACCCCGTCCAATGGCGTGACCGACATCGCGTTCAGTTCCGCAAAAGCAGACGCCGCGGACTCAAGGTCAGACGACATCGCGGATTGCATCGCGTTCAATTTCTGTTGGACGATCTGATGATCAACGCGGCTGGACACACCACCACGGACCCGCTCGGACATCACATATTCATAACGTTCCATCTGCTGCATCGCGGCAGAGTTCACATGCGCGCGGGCCTTTCCGGCCTCGGCGTTCAGGTACAATTCCAAGCCGCCAAGCACACGCTGGTTGGTATCTTGGGCCAAGGCCACAGCGGCGACTTCAACATCAGCACGTGCATAGGCCCGCTCGGCCCGCTTCTTGCCGTTGTCAAACAACACCTGCTGCACCACCAATTCGGTCACAACATCACCAAGCGACGACAGCGAAATATTCGGACCCAATGTCGGCAACCAGTTCGACGCCTGCGCCTCAGATCGCAACGTCGCGGCCCGCAAGTCAGCCTCAGCCGCCCGCGCATTAGCCGCCAAAACAGCATCAGCCACTTGATCGTAGGAACCAGTTCCCAAGACCGAGCGGCGATTTAAAAGACCTTCGATAATTTGCGATTGCGACCCGTCTTGCAGGTTCGCATCCAATGCCGCTTGCGGGGATGCTACAGCCTCACCCTCAGTCGCATTTGTGAATGTATTTGATCGTGAAACGCCGGCATCGCCGTCCATACACGCAGTCAAACTCGCAACGCACGTTAGCGTCAACACACCCTTTAGATTACACCAGCCATACACGTGCCTGCCCCACTACCTGCCAAAACTTGCCCTAACCCTCGACCTGATTTTTGTGGTCTTTGAGGGGTGGTCCCGGGGCGATCATTAACCGCCGCCCTCGGGACTATTCTTTGGTCGTGAGTTTAGACGACTATGTTGATTGACGAGTCGATGACCAAGCTAGTGTCATCGCCCAAGTCGTAGACGTTGTAGAGCTCATCATTGATCGTCTCAGTGCTGCTTACAGCCTTACCATCCAGTTCAGACATTGTGACAGTGTCATCCGCACCACCATGAATAACCAGCCTATCAGTATCAGGCGACAACGCTCGCAGTTGGTCAACCGTGATTTCAAGGCTCACGCCATTGGTAGTTTCAAGGTTAATTTCGGCGATGTTGAAGTTGTCCAGTGCACCCGCTTCAAGGTCTACAGGGTTGTTGTCTTGCAACACAACCAACGTAGAGGTGGAGTTTCCTGCGGAATCGTTATTGGTAACGATAAGGTGTGAACCATCAGGAATTTCACTTCCAACCTTAACCTTGAAGTCTACGGGACCAGTGTTGTCTCGCAGATTTACGTCAGTCGCATTATCTGCGCCATTAACGAATTGCGCAAATGTAGGGTCAACAACCCCATTCTCACCCAATTCAATAAGAGATGCCCCAGCATCTTGCGTACCAACAAGAACAATATCAGCCGCATCAGGTGCAACCAAATCAACCTCAACCGTGTCGCTGATCGATTTCACGTTACCAGCCGCATCAGTCGCATTCACGATGATATCTGTTGTGAACAGGTCTGCCTCACCCGCTGCTGCAGTCGCAATGTCTGCTTCAGAGAACGTCACAGTCCAGTTGCCGTTGGTGTCCACAGTCGCAGTTTGCGGAACACCACCAAAGCTGACAACAACTGTCGAGCCTTTTTCGACAACACCCGTCAGCGTCACACCGTCAGTTGCTTCGGCTTTGTTGACAACGTCGTCGCCTGCAATCACCTGATCGCTCGCGTCAACGACGCCTGCGTCGTTTGTAAAATCAAGTTTGTTTACATACGTGTCGTACTTGATGGATGTAGATGCCGGTTTGCTGTTACCAGCCGCGTCGGTTGCGACAACACTGACAGCAACATTGCCTTCAGCATCCGTTGGAATGTTTGATCCAGCGTAGTTGGTCATCCAGACGCCGTTGCTGCCTGCGACGACAGTATCAAGCACTTCACCAGCAACAGTCACGACAACAGTTGCACCCGCGTCAGTCTGACCGGACAATACGATTGTATCACCCTTCTCAGTTGCGTTTACGGTGTTATCCACAACGTCAGAGTTGCCGCCGTTATGGCCCACAGTCACGTTGATTTCGGTGTCGATTGTGATCGAACCAGTTGCTGTGTCAGTGTTGCCAACCGCATCTGTAGATGTCGCGGTCACAGGAACGTCATGCAGCTGACCTGTTGGCACCTCTTCACTTGTGAAGCTTGCGGTCCATTCACCCGTAGATGTCGCCGTCACAGTTTTGGAAACCGCGCCAGTGCCTGTGCCAAGCGTCACAACAACCGTTGCATTCGCCTCAGCAGTCCCGTCCAGCGCAAGGCCAGTGCCGTGCTCTGCTGCGTTGATGACACCATCAGTGCCGCCAGCTGTATCATCCAGCGTGATTTCAGTGACCGTATCAACATTCACCGTACCGGATGTAGATGCTGTGTTGCCGTAGGCGTCCACTGCATTCACGTCGATTTCCAGATCGTATTCACCCTGCGGAATCACACCAGCCGCAACATCAAGCGACCAAGTAGAGCCGTCGATCGTAGCGTCGTAGGTTTGACCCTCGAATGTCACAGTCACGGATGTTGAACCAGCTTCGACAGTACCAGTCAGCTTAAAGCCGTCTGATTCCTCAACAAAGTTGATTTGGCCGTTATCTTCGACAATGGCTGTGTTGATAGTGACGGACGCAACAGTGTCCAGAACCACAACGTCAGTCGAAGACGCAGAACCGCCGCCGTTTGTCAGCGTGACAACAACGCCCGTCTCATATTCACCGCCGTCGATTTCACCAGGTGTGAAGTCAACAGTCCAGTTGCCCTCGGCATCTGTTGTGATGTCTTTGGTAACTTCACCGATGGTGATTGTACCGGATGTGTTTGGTGTGCCTGTACCGCCGATAGTGACACCGTCTTGGTAGTCGTCATCGTTGACAGTGTGGCCAGCCGTTTTTGTACCAGTTGTGATCTCTACAACAGGTGGATCAACCGGATCGGTTGGGTCCGTAGGATCAGTTGGGTCTGTAGGGTCCGTCGGATCGGTCGGGTCCGTAGGATCGGTTGGATCAGTCGGATCGGTAGGATCGGTAGGATCACCATCGCCACCACCGTCACCGCCGCCGCCAGCAACGCCGCCGTCGTCATCATCGCCGTCACCACCGCCGCTGCCGCCGCCAGTACCAGCAAGCAACAAGCCACCGCCAAGTGCTGCTGCACCCGCGCCAAGCATCGGAAGACCGGCAATACCGCCCAAGAACGCGCCGCCAAGCTGGCTGGCCGCTGCTTCGTCAGCAGGCACAACACCGGCCAACTGCACGTCGGAACCGCGTACAAAGTAAAGATCGTCGTCAGGGCTCCATTTACCAAAGCTGTCTGCGTCGACGTATTGCGCGAACAACAAGTTGCCCTCGCCCGCGACCAATTCAGCCTGCGCCAATGTGCCGTTAGAAGAGATAAAGAGGTCGGCAACTGGTGTGCCTTCAGGAGTAAAGAAACCCTCGACCGTCAAAACAGTCCCGTCCACAAGCGTGACCTGCAAGGCCTGACCTTGACGCACGTAGGAAAGAATGTCCCCACGGTTCAGGTTCAGCGAGACATCTTGGCCCGCACCTACAACCAGTGAATTACCGTCAGCCCCACCAAGGGACCCACGTTGAGAAACGCCCGCGTCACCGCGAACAACGAAATCAATCGCTGACATAATACTATACTCCGCCTCGAATGCGTCTCCTCTTACGGGACACGCTTATTTTGATTACCGAGAGGTTAGCTGGACGGATTCACCAAATCTAGGGGGAAAATGTCATACTTTCGCCCGATTCATCCGACCTGCGGCACGATTACCACTATTTACGATAGTTCCCCCAGTAAATCCTCAGGCGGCTCATCGCCTTCGTTTACAGGGGTTTTTATGTAATAAAGTTTCGCGTTGATGATCGCGCCCCACAAAATCAGGTAGGCGCTGATGTAGAGCCACAGCAGCATACCAATCACCGCCCCAATCGAGCCATAAACCTCGTTGTAGCTCGCGAAATTGGTCAGATAGAACGACAATCCAGCCGAGGCACCAATCCACACGACGACGACAATAGCAGCGCCTAGGGTGATCCACGGCCTGCGGTGCGGCTTCATATTGGGACCGTAACGGTACAAAAGGCTCAGGCCCCCGAACAGCACGGTCAATGCGATCAACCAGCGCACGGCCTCCAGCGCCCACGCCGTGAACAGTGGCATCGGCACATAGGCCAGAATCACTGGCGTCACGACGACCGACATCAAAGCAACTGTCGCCAACATCACCAGCGACGCGGTCAGCAACAAGGCCACGAACATCTGCTTGAAGCCGTTGCGCAAGGGTGCCCCCTCAATCGCATTAATCCCGCTCATCAACGCGCCCACAGCGGCACGCGACGACCACAGCGCCAGCATGATCGACACAAATGTCGCCCACCCCAACGCATCGGACCGCGCACTTAGCAGGCTTTTGATCTGCGCCTCAAAGATACCGTAGGCCCCTGCTGGGATCACATCACGCATCAATTCCAACTGGTCGGACACAGCCACCGGATCGGCAATCAATCCAAACACAGCAATCACGGCAGCAATCCCCGGAAACACACCAAACATCCCAAAGAACGCAACGCCCGCCGCGATCAATCCGATGTGGCGTTTGCCGGCCTCAGTCCAAACACTATACGCAGTATGCCAAACCTTGAGTACTTGTTGCAAAACCATCTCCGATACATACCTGAAACCTAGGCCCTATTTACCTAGGGCAAATTTCGGCGTTTTTCCACTCGAAGTTGAAATTAGCCGGAACAGGATAAAATTCCGCACGATTTCAAAGGGCTCTGGCGCGACCTTAATCCACCCGCCAAAACACCTGCGCCGAAAATGCGCGCAACGGCAAACAAAGTGTTTTCGCCCGCGTCATTCGCGCCTAGACTCGTGGAAAAACAGGCAGTCCACGTGAAAAATATTACCCAACAAGTCAGCCTTCTGGCCGATAAAATCCACGAGATGCGGGCAGATCAGCCCCGCGTGATGGTCGCTATCGCAGGGGCCCCCGGCAGCGGCAAATCTACGCTGGCATCCGAAGTCGCACGGCGGCTCAACCAGCAAAAATGCGCAGCGATTGTGGTGCCGATGGACGGTTTCCACCTCGATAACGCGATCCTCAGCGCACGGGAAATCCTGCTGAAAAAGGGCGCGCCCGAAACCTTTGACGCGGACGGCTTTGTCACTATGATCAAACGCCTACACGCCAAAGCTGATGTAATCGCACCCACCTTTGACCGCAGCCGCGACATCGCCATCGCTGGGGCATTGCATATCCCACCCACAGCACCCGTCATCATCGCCGAAGGCAACTACCTGATGTTCAACGAGGCCCCATGGGACAGCCTCACCCCGCTGTGGGATCTGACTGTGCGGCTGGACGTCCCTATGGACGAGTTGCGCGGCAGACTGATCCAGCGCTGGTTGAATCAGAACCTGTCGCGGGCCGCGGCCACCCGCCGCGCGGAAAGCAACGACATCCCGAATGCCAAACGGATCATTGAAAACGCCCTGACCTGCGACATATCTCTTTAATTATGGGAAAATCGAAAATCATTTCCCCATAGCCACGTAAGGCCCACTGCTTTATGAACTCATGACTCGTCGCAAAAGGACTGCCATCCGTGTTGCCGTCTACAGATCTCATCGCTTGCCCACACTGCGATACACTGCATTCCAATGCGTCACTGCCCGAAGGGGCAAAAGCGTATTGCGTGCGCTGTGGCGTGGTCCTGAAACAAGAGCGCAGTACCGCGATTGTCAGCGTGCTGGCCTTGGCGATGTCTTCGTTTTTCCTGATGGTTGCGGCGATCAGCTTTCCATTTCTGAACGTCTCTGTGGCGGGCCAGTCGAATAGTACCTCCGTGATCGGGGCGGTCATGGCCTTTTCAGAAACCTTCACCCTGCCGCTCGCTGCGGCCGTTGCGGGCTTTATCATTTTTCTGCCATTGATGCGGCTTGGCGCGATCATCTTTGCGGTGACGCCGCTTGCCACAGGCAGCACACCGACACGCGCCGCACAATCCGCCTTTGGCCTCGCCGAGGCGTTGCGTCCGTGGTCCATGGCCGAGATTTTTATCGTTGGCGTGGCCGTCGCACTGGTCAAAGTCGCGGGTCTTGCAACCATCGCATTTGGCCCCGCGTTCTGGGCTTTCACCCTTCTTGTTGTTCTGACCGCTTGGCAGGACACGCTCATTTGTAGGTATTCAATATGGCGGGCACTGGACACACAGCAGGTCTGATCACCGCCCGCGAAGCCGGGTTGGTCGCTTGCCGTCGCTGCGGACAGGTGCAGGAACAAGACGTCGTGTCTTGCCCGCGCTGTCACGCGACACTGCACAGCCGTGCGCCCGATAGCCTGCAAAAGGTCTGGGCGTGGCTGGTGGCCGGACTGGTCATGTTCATTCCGGCCAACGTTTATCCGATGTTAATCACGGATCAGCTAGGGTCGCACAGCGAAAGCACGATCCTTGGCGGTGTTGTCGATCTGATGCACCACCACGCTTACGGGATCGCGACCATCGTTTTTGTGGCCTCGATCATCATTCCGGTGGGTAAATTCATGGCCATTGCCTATCTCGCGATCAGCGTGCAGCGCAAATGGGTGCTGAACATGCACCAACGCCACAAACTCTTTGACGCGGTCGAATTCATTGGCCGCTGGTCGATGATCGACGTGTTCGTTGTCGCCATTCTTTCGGCCCTTGTCCAACTGGACTCGTTGGCTTCCATCAATCCCGGCATTGCCGCGATCAGTTTTGCTTTGTCGGTTGTATTCACAATGCTTTCCGCACAAAGCTTTGACCCACGTCTCATTTGGGACGCAGATAGGGCAGACGCCACATGACAGATACGCCATCCCCCGCACAACTTGACGTCCGCGAAGCAGGACCGCGCAAGCGGTCACGGATCAGTTGGATCTGGCTTGTGCCGATTGCAGCCCTTGGGGTGATCCTCAGCGTGGCATGGTCCACCTATCAGGATCGCGGCATCCTGATCGAAATCGAATTCGAAAACGGGTCGGGTATCAGCAAGGAAACGCCGCTGAAATACCGCGACATCACCGTCGGACTGGTCGAAAAGGTCAGCTTTGCGGACAATCTCGAAGTTGTGCTGGTGCATGTGCGCGTGGACAAAGACATCGCGCCCTACCTTGATGATGACGCGATCTTTTGGGTCGTGCGCCCTGACGTGACGCTGCGCGGCGTGTCCGGCTTGGATACGGTGCTGTCCGGTGCCTATATCGCAGGCAAATGGGACACCGAAGCGGACGTTGACCAACGCGAATTCATCGGCCTCGAAGACCCGCCATTGCTGGCGACCAACGACGCGGGCTCTGAAATCGTGCTGCGCGCACCCACTGGTGCGTCACTGGCCCAAGGTGCGCCAATCCTGCACAAAGGCTTGCAGGTTGGGTTCCTTGACGAACCCGTGCTTGATCCAAACGGCAACGGCGTGATCGTGTCGGCCTTTATCGAAGAACAATACGCACGCCTCGTGACCACCAACACACGGTTCTGGGACACCTCCGGTTTCTCGGTCTCTGTGGGTGCATCCGGTCTGGCGCTGAACGTGGACAGCATCGCATCGCTGATTGAGGGCGGTATCGCCTTTGATACGGTCGTGTCCGGTGGCGAACCACTGGGCCAAGGTCCGCGCGTTGATACATTTGACCTGTTCGACAGCGAACAAGCCGCCCGCGAAAGCCTGTTCGAAAGCCCTGATCGCAATACCATGACCGTGGGCATCCTGTTTGACGAAACCGTCAACGGTCTGCGCCAAGGCTCTGCTGTGAAATACCAAGGCGTGAACGTCGGTGAAGTCTCTGCAATCAACGCCATTGTGGTCGAAGAAAACGGCAACAACCGTGTGCGTCTGCGCACCACGCTTGGGCTGTCCCCGTCCCGCTTGGGCATCTCGGACGACACCACCGACGAAGACGCGATGCAGATTTTCGCAAGCTTTGTGGCCCAAGGGATGCGGGCGCGGCTGGTCACAGGCAACATCCTGACCGGTGCGCTCGAGGTTGAACTGGTGGACGTGGAAAACGCGGACCTGATGTTCCTCGACCCGCTGCGCGAGCCTTTCCCGATCATCCCGACAACCGAATCCTTGGTGTCTGACGTCTCTGCCACCGCTGAAGGCGTGTTGGACCGGATCAACAATCTGCCGATCGAGGAATTGATGCAAGGGGCCGTTGATCTGATGGCCAGCATCGAGGCACTTGCCACCGATGGCGACCTGAAAGCGGCACCGCTCGAATTGCGGACCATTCTGGCCGACATCAGCACCATCATCGCGTCCGACGGCATCCAAGGCGCACCAGACACGCTGCAAACCTCGCTTGAAGGCATCCAAGAGGTTGTGGCCGAAATCGCAACCATCGTAGCATCAGCGACCGAAGCTGACCTCGTGGGCACCTTGTCTGACACGCTGAACACCGCCAACGACACCGTTGCCACCATCGGCACCGCGTCAGAGGCCCTGCCCGACATTATCGCAGAACTTCAGGCGCTTGCGTCCAAAGCCAACGCGCTTGAGGTCGAAGCACTGCTCGCGCAGACCAACCAGACGCTGGCCAATATCGACGCGATCCTTGTGGATGAAACCACCACCGCGATCCCTGCGACGGTCACAGCAGCACTGGACGAAATTCGCGGGCTGGTCACAGACGTGCGCGAAGGTGGTGCTGTTGAGAACCTAACGGCGGCACTGGAAGACACCAGCACAGCCGCGCAAGCGATATCCGAGAGCGTTGAAACCCTGCCAGAACTCGCGGCACGGGCGACCAACCTTGTGGCACAGCTAGAGGCCGCGACCGCCAACCTGCCGCAGATCACAGCGCAGATTGAACAGTTGACGATCAAAGCCAACAGCGTGGAAATCGACGACCTCGTCGCCCAAGCCACGCAAACGCTGGACACCATCGACGGCATCTTGCTGACCGAAGGCGCAAACGAACTGCCAGCCGCACTGACAGGCGCATTGGACGAGTTGAACGTCTTCCTCGCCACTGTGCGCGAAGGTGGGGCAGTCGAAAACGTCAACGCAGCGCTTGCAGCCGCAGCCCAAGCCGCGACATCCATCGACACTGCCGCACGCGGCCTGCCGGGTCTGTCCACCGAAACATCGCGGCTGGTCAACACGATCAACGCGGTCGCGGGCGCATATGGCGAACAATCGCGGTTCTCGAACGACACCGCCGCAACCCTGCGCGATATTCAGGCCGCAGCCGACGCTGTGACCTCGCTTGCGCGGACCATTCAACGTAATCCTTCTTCACTGCTGACAGGGCGATAACATCATGATTAAACCACTTTTCTTGACGCTGGCCCTGACTGCGGTTGCAGCCTGTTCCGGCCCCACCAATCGGGTCGAAATGACACCGCTGAATTCGACGCTGGACCTACGTGCAAACGTCAGTTCTGCCATCGTGCGGACGGTATCGCTGCCCAGCTACGCAGCCTCTGACGAGATTTCCATCGAAAGCCCCGAGGGCCTGATCACCACCAACGGCGACGTGCTCTGGGCGGATGAACCGGAACGGGCGACGACGCTGACCATCTCGCGGCACTTGAACGACATTCTGTCGGCCACCGTTGGCCCCGATCCGTGGCCATTCGCGGGCATCCCTGATGTGACGATTGAAGTACGCGTCGAAGAAATGCTGGCAGGCAACGACGGTATTTTCACCCTGCGCGGTCAGTACTTTATCGGCGGCGACGGTATCGACTACCGCAACACAGCACGCAACTTTGCCTTCACCACGCCCGTCATCAGCGAAGGTCTGAACGGCATCGCGCGCGCACAGTCGCAAGTGGTGCTAGAGCTTGCTGAAGACATCGCCCGCGTGCTGTCACGCTAGACCAGACAGATTCAGGCATCCCCCACGCGAGGGGTGCCTGCCCCCAATCTTCCACATTTCAATCGCCCACAAAAAAGCCGCGCACCCAAGGTACGCGGCTTTTGTCATTCTCTGATCAGTCTCAGGTCCGGATACGCTGCTCTGTTTCGCCGTCGAACAGGTACAGACGCGACGGATCAACGGTTAGCCCGATTGTTTCGCCGTCAGCCACACGGTCATCGCCACGTTGTTCAATCACGATCCGTTCGCCAGTGTCGCCCACCAGATAAGCATAAGACACACCACCAAGACTTTCGACCATATCAACGCGCAGCGCCGTGCCGTTTGGATCAACCTCTAGGTGTTCAGGCCGCAGGCCAACTGTCACCGCGTGGCCTTTGTATGCCGTGGACAAGCCCGCCGGAATAACCATGCCAAGTCCGGCCACTGCGACGCCGCCGTCCACAACCTTACCGTCCAAGAAATTCATCGCAGGCGATCCGATAAAGCCCGCCACGAATTTGTTGTCTGGGTCGCGGTATAGCTCCATCGGTGCGCCGACTTGTTCGATCACACCTTTGCGTAGCACCACGATTTTGTCGGCAAGCGTCATCGCTTCGACCTGATCGTGGGTCACGTAGATCATCGTCGCACCGATTTCCTTGTGCAAACGCGCGATCTCGACCCGCATTTCAACGCGCAATTCAGCGTCGAGGTTGGACAATGGTTCGTCAAACAGGAATACATCGGGACCGCGCACAATCGCGCGACCAATAGAGACACGCTGACGCTGACCACCGGATAAAGCGGCAGGTTTGCGGTCCAGATAATCCTCAAGCTTGAGAATACGGGTCGCCTCGGCCACCTTTGCTTCGATCTCGGCCTTTGGGTGGCCGTTCATCTTGAGGCCGAACCCCATGTTATCTTTGACCGTCATATGCGGATACAAAGCGTAGGTTTGGAACACCATCGCCACGCCGCGCTGGGATGGGTCCATCCGCGTGACGTCACGTTCTCCGATGTGCATCGACCCTTTGGTGGTCTCTTCAAGTCCGGCAACCATCCGCAACAATGTCGATTTGCCACAGCCCGACGGGCCTACAAAAACGCAGAATTCGCCGTCTTCAATTTCCAGATCAATGCCATGGATCACTTGGACATCGCCATATTTCTTGATGACGTTATGTAGTGTAACACCTGCCATATGTGTCTCCCCCTCACGAATGTTGCTGCGCGATTGCGCCCGAAATTTGGATGGTCGCCCGCACTGACCTCTGCACTAGATACGCTAGGCGTTTGATGTGCAACTTGAACAGGACTAACCTCGACCTGTTGACAACACTACGCGAGTCGCGCTTTAGTTTCAATATTCAAAACCTAGTTCCACATATTGAAACTCAATGACGGACCTCAGGCGGAATACAGACGGAAGCACCTAGGGAGGACACAATGCGTTCCATCATGAAAACATCTTTTGCAGCCCTTGCAGCAGCAAGCATCGTAGCCACAGCGGCATTTGCCGAAGGCGACGCACTGACAGGCGACCTGAATATCACGGCCGACATGTCCAATCCTGCGCCACGCGCGGTGATCGAAGGGCTTGTCGCTGATTTCGGCGCCTTGCACCCGGACCTGAACATCGAGCTGACGGTCGTTGATCGTGACGCTTGGAAAACCCAAATCCGTAACGCGCTGACAGCCAACGCACCTGACGTTGTGAACTGGTACGCGGCCAACCGGATGGGCCCATACGTCGAAGCTGGCTTGTTCGAAGACGTCTCTGACATGTACGAAGACGGCTCGCTCGAAGGTCTCGACGCTGTGAAAAGCGCGCTGACCATCGACGGCAAACAATGGGGTGTGCCTTACACATACTACCAATGGGGCGTCTACTACCGCGAAGACATCTACAAAGAACTTGGCATCACCGAGCCCACCACATGGGAAGAAGAACTGGCCAACTGCGAAAAGATCGTCGCATCCGGTCGGGTTTGCTACACCATCGGGACCAAATTCCTTTGGACGGCTGGCGGCTGGTTCGACTACATGAACATGCGGACCAACGGCTTTGACTTCCACATGCAACTGGCCCGCGGCGAAGTCGCATGGACAGATGACCGTGTACGTCAAACATTCGCCAACTGGCGTCAGCTGATCGACATGGGCGGCTTCGTTGAAGACCACCAATCTTATAGCTGGCAAGAAGCGCTGAACTTTATGGTAGACGGCGACGCAGCCGCATACCTGATGGGTAACTTTGCGGTCGCACCATTACGCGAAGCAGGCCTGACAGACGATCAAATCGACTTCTACCAGTTCCCGACTATCGGCGATTTCCCACAGGGCGAAGACGCACCGACGGATACATTCCACATCCCGTCGCAAGCCACCAACAAAGACAACGCACGTGCGTTCCTGGCCTATGTGACGTCCACTGACGTACAAACAGCCATCAACGCAGGTGACGCGCTTGGTCAGTTGCCAGTCAACGCAAACGCAAGCGTCGATGCTGACGAATTCCTAGAGCAAGGCTTCGAGATGCTGTCCACAAACGCCCCGGGCGGCGTGGCACAATTCTTTGACCGTGACTTCCCGGCTGAAATGGCCAGCGTTGGCATGGAAGGTCTGCAAGAATTCATGGTGTTCCCGGATAACCTCGACGATATCCTGGCCCGTCTGGAAGATGCAGCAGAACGCGTCTACGACAAGTAACATAACACACGGACGGGCCACATCGGCCCGTCCCCCACCCCTTAATCCATCCGCAAGGCGATCCGGCCTTTCGCATGTGTTGAGACCTGAATTCAGAGGGAGACGGCCATGGCATTTGCCACCACACCCACCGCATCCACCAACCGCGGCTGGTATAAACGCAACGAGATCGCGATCACGCCTTGGCTGTTCCTGATCCTGCCAATCCTGTTCTTCGCGGTCTACGTGATTATCCCGATCGGCCAATCGTTCTGGATCTCGTTCCACGAATGGGACGGCTTGGGCGAAAAAACCTATGTCGGGCTTGCCAACTACGAACGGCTACTGACCGACGACCGCAAATTCGGCATCTCGTTCTGGAACAACCTGAAATGGCTGGTGCTCTACCTGCTGGCGATCCCGATGGGCCTGTTCATCTCGCTGTTCCTGAACCAAACAGTCGCGGGCATCCGGCTCTATAAGTCGCTGTTCTTCTTCCCCTTTGTGATCTCCCAAGTCGTCGTGGGCCTTGTGTTCTCGTGGTTCTACTTCCCCAACTTCGGGTTGTTCACCGTGATCCTCGACCTGTTCGGGTTAGAGATCAAAGGCGGCGTGCTCGGCAATCCGAACACCGCGACCTACGGCATCATCGCCGCAGGACTGTGGCCACAAACGGCATATTGCATGATCTTGTACCTCACAGGGCTGAACTCTGTTGACCCAGAACAAGTCGAAGCCGCACGGCTCGACGGCGCAAAAGGGTACAAAATGCTGTGGTATGTGATCCTGCCACAACTCAAACCAGCAACCTTCATCGCCTTTGTCGTGACCATCATCGGGGCGCTGCGGTCCTTTGACCTGATCTCGGTCATGACCAACGGCGGGCCCTTCGGGTCAACCCGCGTGCTGTCCTTCTACATGTTCGAAGAATCCCTGTCAGAATTCGGCTTCCGCATGGGCTACGGGGCGGCCATCGCTGTGGTGCTGTTCTTCCTGATGCTGTTCTTCATCGTCTACTTCTTGTGGTCGATGTACCAAGACGAAAAAGGGGGGCATTAAGATGTTTCCAACACCCATCGAAAAGACATCGCGGTCGTGGCAGATTTCTTACCAGATCATCCTGCCCATCGTGCTGATCATCTGGCTGCTGCCACTGATCGCAGTTGCGATGTTCTCGATCAAACCGGACTCGGATTTTGCCAATGGCAACTACTGGGGCCTGCCGTCATCGTTTGAATTCTTCAGCAACTACGGCAAAGTGTTCTTCGAATCCAACATGCCAAGATACCTGCTGAACTCGGTGTTCATCACGATCCCCACCGTGATCGGGGCCGTGGCCCTATCGGCCATGGCGGGCTTTGCACTCGGCGTCTACAAATTCAAAGGCAACCTGCTGATCTTCTTCATGTTCATCGCGGGTAACTTTGTGCCGTTCCAAATCCTGATGGTGCCGGTGCGCGACCTGACAATCTCGATGGGTCTCTACGACACCGTGCAGGGCCTCGTCTTGTTCCACATCGCATTCCAAACGGGTTTCTGCACTTTGTTCATGCGGAACTTTATCAAAGCCCTGCCCTTCCCGCTGATCGAAGCAGCGCGCGTCGAAGGCGTCGCAGAATGGCGCATCTTCCTCTACGTGGTGCTGCCGCTGATGAAACCGGCACTCGCAGCACTCGCCGTGCTGATCTTCACCTTCATCTGGAACGATTACTTCTGGGCCGTGGTGCTGACACAAGGGCCAAACGCACAGCCCGTGACGGCAGGCATCACCGAATTCAACTCGCAATATCGGGCGGCCTATCACCTGATGTCTGCAGGCTCGATCGTGGCGGCACTGCCACCGGTGGCGATGTTCTTCTTGATGCAAAAACACTTCATTGCAGGCCTCACACTCGGCGCGGTCAAATAAACAACGGGGCGCCAAACCAAGGCGCCCCTTTTCGCTTCTTTGGCTCCTTCAATATCCCGGGGGCATGGGGGCTGGCCCCCACCCGAATTTTCGCAAAAATTCGCAAACCACCCCAAAGTCCGACACAGCGGTGCATAGGTTGTGCACGCCTTGTGCACGCAAATCACACCCCAAAACCCACGCATCTCCGCCCGAAACACGCACCCCGAATTTTCGCGAAAATTCGACACTGACCATAAAAAAGGCGCCCACATCTCGTAGGCGCCCCACCCCCTCGGGCCTTATCAAATCGTAAACACAACGCACGTCTTCCCCGCGGGGAAGGTTTCACTCAGAAATCAAGCGTCACCGCTTGGCCGGTCCGCGCGGATTCCTGCGCCGCCAACCCAATCGCCACAGCCTTCATCCCGTCATCCGCCGTGACTTCCACGATGCCTTCGCCGCGCACAACGGCGTTAAAGCGTTGGTGCTGGTAGAACGTCGACCCGTTGTGATCGCCAGCTGCAAGCAGCGTCGGATCAACCGGAATCTCGGACGTAAACGGGCCCTTGGGGGCGCGTGGCGAGATAATTAGCTGCGGCACAGGTGCATCGCCCAATGCCTTCGGCCAGAACCGACCCGGCCCCGGCACAAGCGCTTCGATCTTGGCCTTTGGCCCCACCGCGATGATCTCTTCTTGGTAGCGCGATCCTTCGGCGAACATGCACAATTCCAACATCGCACGCGCCCCGCCTTTGAAGTCGATAATCACATAGCCATGGTCCCAAATGTCTGGCGTCTCGTCGTCATAGCGTTCCTCAAGGTGGTTAACCCCCTGCCCCGCAGAGGCCATCACACGCACGGGTTCGTCCTTTAAAATCAAGCGCATCAGATCAAAAAAATGACAGCATTTCTCGACCAAAGTCCCGCCCGTTTTCGCGTTAAAGCGGTTCCAATCGCCGATTTTCGGCAGGAACGGAAAGCGGTGTTCGCGCACAGTCAGCATCTTGATGCCGCCCGTCGTCTGCTCTGCCTGCTCGATCAGCGCCGCCACAGGCGGCATATACCGGTACTCCATCGCGACCCAAAACGGCGCAGGATAATCTGCGGCCAAAGCGGCAATATCACCCGCCTGTGCAGGGTCCGTATAGATCGGTTTCTCGCAGAGCACGGGCAGCGGACGGGTCGCAGCGATGATCTTCATCTGGTCCACATGCAGGTAGTTCGGGCTGACGATCACCAGCGCGTCGATGTTCTTAAACGCCAGCAAATCCTCAAGAGTTTCAGCCACATAAGCCTCGCCCGCCAAATCAGCCGCTGTTTGCGCCAACTCGCGCACCGGATCAAAGACCGCTGTGACTTTGCCATGCGGCAACAAGCCGATATTCTGGATGTGCTCGCGGGCCATCATCCCGCACCCGATAATCCCGTAGTTGACCATTTCCAACGTCGTCATCCTTTTCCGAGGCGCGAAATATAGCGCGCCTTGTTGTAATCGAACCATGTCTTTGAAATCTCGGCAGCAGTCCCCGCCGCATCATAACTGATCCGTTCAATATATCCGGCCATCTGACCGGCCATTATGGGGTAGTCCGCACCGCCCCACTCAGGGACCGCAGCCACGCCGATTTCGTCCACAGCGGACCCGATCAAAAGACCCAAATCGTTGCGGTAAAAGTGGTAAAGCGACTCGCTCAGATCATCGGCCGTGATCCGGTCGCGGTATGATCCATCGAGCCAGATTTCCTCTAGCGCTATCGCTTTGCCGTCCAACGACCGCACGCGCCTGATCCTATGGCCCTCGGACGCACTGCCAAAGGCGGGCATATCCGCCGTTTTCCCCAAGCGATCCACCGACAATATCCGCGCTGTGGGCAAGCCGCCGCCGCCGATAAGCTCCAGCCGGAACATCGCATAGACGGACGCCACATCGGTCTGAAAACGCACGTAGTTTCCCGACCCCTGCACACGGTGCAACATGCCTTTGCCTTCAAGGTCGCTGAGCGCTTTGCGCAAGGTTCCGACCGAGATGCCTAGCTCTGCTGCCATGTCCCGTTCGGGGGCCAAACGCGCCCCGTCGATCAAGTGACCTGCGGCGATTTCGCGGATCAGCATTTCGCTGACCTGAATGTATTTTGGTAATGACGACGCGTCCGCCATGATGGCCCCTTCCGTGTCAAAGCCAAATTGATGCACCATTGATGCACACAATCCGGCGTGTTAGGCAAGAGGTAACACAGCCCAGCCAGAGGTGGAATCGATGACTATTGTACCAATCACCAGCCCCGATCTTGATGCCGCAGAGGTATCTTGGTTTTCTGCATTGTGTTCAGATGATTACCAGTTTTTAGGTGTGCCGGATACGGACCTGAAATCGACGTGGGAGCACTGCCGTGACATCGGTTTGACGGCTGAAAAGCAGGGCTTCAGAAACATCCTTGCACCCTCGTCCTATCAGGTTGGCCAAGACACATTGTCTTATGTGGCAGGCATGGCGCCGCTGACCGAAAAGATTAATTTTCTAGCCGCGATCCGCTGTGGTGAGGTGCAACCGATCATGCTGGCACGCACGATTGCGACGCTGGATCACATGCTCAAAGGTCGCCTCACCCTGAACGTGATCTCATCGGATTTTCCGGGTGAAGTCGCCCCGTCTCCTTACCGTTACAAACGTAGCCACGAGGTTGTGCAAATCCTGCGTCAAGCGTGGACGCAAGACGAGATCACGCACCACGGCGACGTCTATGACTTTGACAAAGTCCCAACTGGCCCCGCGAAACCATATCAGCAAAATGGCGGCCCATTGTTGTATTTTGGCGGCTACTCACCCGATGCGTTGGAACTGTGCGGGGCGCAGTGTGACGTCTATCTGATGTGGCCTGAAACGCAGGATGTTTTAGCCCAACGAATGAAGGACGTTCATGCCCGTGCAGCGGCGCATAACCGCACGCTGGACTACGGTTTGCGCGTCCATATGATCGTGCGCGACACCGAGGCTGAGGCCAAGGAATACGCCGATTATATCGCCAGCAAGTTGGACGACGAATACGGCAAATTGATCCGTGACCGCGCGCACGACAGCATCTCGCTTGGTGTGGCGCATCAGGCGAAAGCCCGCGAATTGGCTGACAAATTCGGCTACACCGAACCCGGCTTGTGGACTGGCGTTGGCCGTGCACGGTCTGGCTGTGGCGCCGCCTTGGTTGGGTCAACCGATCAAGTGTTGTCCAAGATCGAAAGCTATCAAAAAATGGGCATCCGCTCGTTTATCTTTTCGGGTTATCCGCATATCGCTGAGGCCGAACACTTTGGCAGCCGCGTCATGCCACACCTTAAAACATGCTCTCTGCCACATGCCTACGGGCGCGTGCCAGCAGAGACACCCGCAACACCACTAGGCACAGGACCACGCACATGAACCGCGTCGATATCACCAAAGACCTCTCGTTTTCCCGCATCGTTTACGGCATGTGGCGGCTGGCCGAGGCGTCAGATACATCACCCGCCCACGTTCAGGAAAAGATTGAAGCTTGCCTTGCGCAAGGCATCACAACAATGGACCAAGCCGACATTTACGGCGGCTATGAGGCCGAAGAAGTGTTGGGTGCAGCCTTGAAAGCCGCCCCTGCCCTGAAAGACAAAATCGAGATCGTGACCAAGTGCGATATCGTGGCCCCTGCTGGCCGTTATGCTGATGCGACGGGCAAATATTACGACACCTCTGCGGCGCATGTCACAGCGTCCGTAGATCATTCGCTGCGCCTGATGAACGTTGATAAAATCGACACGTTGCTGATCCACCGCCCCGATCCGTTCATGGATCACCACGAAACGGGTGCCGCATTGGACGCGCTTGTCGCATCTGGCAAAGTCCGCTCGGTGGGCGTCTCGAATTTCAAACTGCACGACTGGACGCTGCTGCAATCTGCGATGAAAACGCAGCTTGTGACCAACCAGATCGAGCTGTCCGTGACGGCAAACGCTGGCTTCACCAATGGCGATGTGGCGTATCTGCAGGAACGTGACGTGCCGATCATGGCATGGTCGCCGCTGGGTGGTGGCGCGTTGCTGACGTCCAATTCTGCGACCCGCGACCTGATGGGCGAAATTGGTGCCGCTCACGGTGTTGATGCAAGCGCTGTTGCAGTGGCGTGGCTTCTGGCGCATCCTGCAAATATCATGCCGGTGATGGGGACCAATAACCTAAGCCGGATCAAAGCGTTATCAGATGCGTTTAAGGTCGATATGACACGGCAGGTTTGGTTCCAGCTTTACACCGCAGCTCTTGGCAATGAGGTTCCATAATGGACGCAGGCACAATCGCGACTTTCAATCCCAGTAGTGACCCAGACAGCTTTCGTGGCGCGTTAGGGGCATTTGTCACTGGCGTCACAGTGATCACAACCGACGGGCCTGAGGGGCCGGTGGCCATCGTCGCCAACAGCTTTGCCAGCGTATCGCTGGACCCGCCGTTGGTGTTGTGGTCGCCCGCCAAAGCGTCGAAACGGTTTGAACATTTCGCGGGATCGCGCCGCTTTGCTGTGCATATTCTGGCGGCAGATCAACGCGATATCTGTGCTGCGATCATCAAATCCAAGACCGCAATCAAGGACGTGCCGATGCATCTGTCCCACTGCGGCATGCCGATTATCGAAGGCGCATTGGCGACGTTTGAATGCTCGTTAGAGGCGACACATGACGCAGGCGATCACGTGATCGTCGTGGGCCGCGTGACCAAAGCGCAGCACAATGGCGGCGAGCCGCTGGTGTTTCACGGCGGCCAATACGGACAATTTGCGACGATCGACTAAGCCGGTTTCGTCTTTTAAATTCAGAAGGGTGGCGACATCGTTTTGCCACCCTTCGCAAGCGTTTTCGCCTTGCCCCTGCCCTGCGTTGTCGGTTTCATAGCCGCAACAAAAGGCCACTTTTATGAAAATATTTTCCGACAAATCTCGTGCGCCGCATTTGGGAGTGTATCCGTCAGAGCGGTTGCGGCGGGTTTCTGCGATGCCTGCGCTGGACATCGCGCCGCTGGCTCCGTTGAATTTTCACAGGCCCGAAGACCCTGAAAGCATCGTGAACGCGATGGGCGAATTTCAGGCTATGATGGACGCTATTCGCGGGGGGATTGTGAATGGAACGGTTGCGGATATTCCTGATGATCTTGTCGAGCGATCTCATCATCTGAAATCGTTTGGATATTTTTCAGATGCGTCGATGGTCGGAATTGGGCCTTTGGTGGATGCTTGTCTGTTAGATGCGCCGACCTGCAACCCTGACATTGCCCGTTTGGCAGAGGATTTAAAGACGCGGCAGACCAAGACTTTGGCGGCCGGGATCGACTTGATCATGGCCGATCTGAAGGAGTCGATGCAGGCAGATCCGGTCCCGATTACGGCCCACACGACGACGATCACATTCGTGCAAGAATACCACCGCGACCCTGATCCCTATGAGCCAGGCAGTGACTGGATCAAAGACGCGCAGGCCCATCGTGCGTGTTTGCGGGCGACTGAAACTGCGACGGTTATCGCCAATTATATAAGGTTGTTAGGCTGGGATGCACGGGCGCATACGGCGACGACATCTGACGTGGATTTGCGCAAATGCGCGGTGGCAACGGGGCTTGCGACGATCGAAGACGGGGCCTTGGTTGCCCCTTGGGTCGGCACCCGATTTGGGCTGGCTGCGATCACAACGACGATGCCGTTGGCACATGATTTACCGCTTGCCGCGATGGCGGATCAACCGTGGTTTCAGACCCAAGGGCCTGCGTGGTGGACCGGATACGGCACGCAGAAATCCGCGTTCAACCGCGATCCATATGCGCAGCGCCGCTACGCCGAGGGCGCGCATCCGTTTGAAAAACTTAAGCGTGTCGCGACCCCCACGACCTATATCGACGAGCCGAATGTGGCGCGCGTGCCAAAGCGTGCGGATTTGTTTGCGCGGGCGCAATTTGGCGACATGGGCAAGCACACGCAAAACGCGATGAAGGGCGGGATGCATGTGCGCAAAGCGGCCCCAGCGGCGGCGCAACGCCGTGCTTTGGGGGCGTTTACCTTGCTGCAGGACGGGGCCAGCCGTGATGTGTATCGCGTCACAGATGCGCAGCGCAATGCCGCGAATATCAAGGCGGCGTCGTATTTTCTGGGGGCTGACGCGGTAGGGCTTTCGCGCTGTCCGGATTGGACGTGGTATAGCCACGATGCGACCGGCACGCCGATTATTCCTGAACATGATCAAGCGATTAGCATGATTATTGACCAAGGATTTGAGACGATGGATGGGTCGAGCGGCGATGATTGGATCGCCGTTGCGCAGTCAATGCGGGCTTACCTTCGGTTCTCGTTGATCGGCGGCGTGATCGGGCAGCACATCCGTAATCTGGGCTACAAGGCCAAGGCGCATACGGTGATCGACGGTGAGGTCTTGCAGCCGCCGCTTTTGCTGCTTGCGGGGCTGGGCGAAGTGTCGCGGATCGGCGAAGTCATCCTAAACCCATACCTTGGGCCGCGTCTGAAGTCCGGTGCTGTGACCACAGATATGCCGATGGATCACGATCTGCCGATTGATTTTGGCCTGCAAAGTTTCTGCGAAAGTTGTAATAAATGTGCCCGTGAATGCCCCTCTGGCGCGATTACCGCCGGGCCGAAACTAATGTTTAATGGCTACGAGATTTGGAAATCAGACAGCCAGAAATGCGCGACCTACCGGATCACGACGGACGGCGGTGCGATGTGCGGCCGGTGCATGAAAACCTGTCCGTGGAATTTGGAAGGGCTGTTCGCTGAGGCTCCGTTTCGGTGGGCAGCGAGCAACATTCCCAAGGCCGCGCCTGTGCTGGCAAGGCTGGATGATATGGTCGGCAATGGTGGTTTAAATCCGGTTAAAAAATGGTGGTGGGATATTTCGCTGCACGAGGATGGTGGCTATAAACCGACGCCTGATCCGGTGAATACACGCGATTTACAGGTCGATTTGGATCTGAAATACGAAGACCAAACCTTGGCGGTTTACCCTGCCCCGTTGGCCCCGCATCCGTGGCCCTACCCTGATCCGATGGACCGCGAAAAGGGGATCGAAGCGTACCACGCGATGCTGACGGCGGACGCCTATAAGTTGAAATCGGCCAAGGGCGAAACTGATCACATTCACCGCTATGTCGTACCGACCGATGCGCCCGTGATCGCGGTGCGCGTGTCCAAAGTTGAGGTGATGACCGACGATGTGACGATGTATGAATTCGAGGCCTTGGATGGTGCGGACTTGCCTGCGTGGACGGCGGGCGCGCATCTGGATATTGTTGTAGCCCCCGAGATGCTGCGACAATATTCCATGTCCGGAGACCCTTCTGATACGGCAAAATATCAAATTGGCGTATTGCGCGAAGATAATGGCCGTGGTGGTTCGGCCTTGCTGCACCGGATATTTAGTGAAGGGCGGCGGGTGTTTATATCGAAGCCGATCAACCATTTTGCGCTGATTGAGGATGCTGCCAAAACCTACCTGATGGGTGGGGGGATTGGCGTGACGCCGATGATTGCTTTTGCACATCGGTTGCACGCGATTGGTCGCGATTTTGCGCTGCATTATTCGTGCGGATCACGCGGCTCTGCTGGATATTTGGCAGAACTGGCGCGGTTCGCTTGGGCGGATAAGGTGCATTTGCATTTCAGCGATGAAGATACGCGGGCTGATCTGGATGCGATTTTGCAAGCGGCCCCTGCGGGCAGTCACGTTTATACCTGCGGACCTGATCGCTATATGTCGGCGGTGATTGATGCTGCGACGCGGGCGGATTTCCCGGATGACGCGCGGCATTTGGAGTATTTCAACCTGCCGGAACAGCCCGCTTACGAGAACCATCCGTTTACGATAAAACTGAAAGACGGGCGCAGCTTTGCCGTGCCAGTGGATAAATCCGGGACTGATATTTTGCAGGAAAACGGGGTGCCTGTTGATGTGAAATGCAGTGACGGTTTGTGTGGCGTTTGCCAATGCGGGCTGGTGTCTGGTGAGGTTGAACACCGCGATTTCGTACTGTCTGCGAAACAGCGCGAGACACGGGTTATTCTGTGTCAAAGCCGTGCTGCGCAGCCGAACGGCGTGATTGAGATTGACCTTTGAGTGCGGCTAACTGGCTTTTTGGAATGACCCGAGTTCGGCGACCTCGCGACGTTTGAGATAGTGCCGCGCAGGTTCGGAATAGACAGATCCTACGTCAGACGCACCGATAGCAACGCGGATCAATTCTGGGAAAAGCGCGAATAATTCGGTTTGAACCGCGTGTCCGATGGATGAAAGCGCGAATTTACCGGGGTAGAAAGCTTCGGTTAAGCAGCCGTCGGCAAAGACAATCTGATGTTGGTCGAACATGAAGTGGTAGTAGGTCACGTCCTCGACCCGTGATTGCACGCGCGCGACGCTATCGCCAAAAAATTCGGCCAGATGTTTGGCGCGGATCAGCACGCTTTCCCCGTCGACGTCGACCACCATGCCGTGTTGCGGTGAGACAAGCAGTTTGCGGCTGTTATTGAAGGCGTTTTTACGGATAACGACGGGTTTCAGGTCGGGATTTTTCGCGAGTTCAAAGGCGGTCACTTTGCGTGATCCGATCCAGCGCACGGGTTGAAACCCGTGTTCCCACGTGCGGACCAGATCGCCGATGCGCAGGTTTTCGACAGGGATATCGCCCTGTGCCGTCTCAATATGCGCCCCTGCGGTGAAACATGGGATGCCGATGGCGTTCAGTGATGAGGCGGTGTTCACTTCGGACGGGCTGACGCCGCCTAGAGTAATGCTTTCGCCGTTGGGAAAGGTCAGGACCGCATCGCCGCTGCCGTCGCCCACCGTATCTGTGACCACCACATCCCATGCGTTGACAGGCGTGCTGCCGTCGCTGGTCAGGTCGTTGACGTCGAGCTGGTCGCGCGACGTGCCGTCGCCGCTGTCAGTCACGTCAAAGTCTGCGACCGTATCGGCCCCTGACACATCACCGAGCAAATAGGTATCGTCGCCACTGCCCAGCGCGACGTTTTCGATTTCGCTGTAGGTGACCGTATTGGTGCCGTCGGTGATCGTGCCTGTTTCTGCGTCCGCATCCCGCAGATCAACGGTCAGGTTGGCGGTGGTCCCGCTCAGGTCGAGCGTGTCGCCGGTGGTTTCGCCGCCTTCGCCGCCCGCAACGGTATCTGTGCCGAACTCACCGCTGAGCGAGAAGGTATCGTCGCCTGCACCGCCGTAGAGCGTGTCGTCGCCGCTGCCCCCGTCGAGCGTATCATTGCCGGCCCCGCCATCCACGGTATCGTTGCCATCGCCGCTGTTCACTGAATCTTTGCCAGCACCCGCGGAGATGAAATCAGAGTCGTTGCCTAGCAAGCTATCGCCGCCGTCGACCATATTGCCGCCCGGGTCGTCTGTGTAGCCGCTGTCGATAGTGTCGTCGCCAGGGGTGCCGTCAATTTCGCGCAGTGGTGTCAGGTCGGTTGTCGGTGCGCTAACACTTTCGATTTCGGAAAAGTTAACGGTGATCCAGTTGCCGCTGCCATCATACAGTTCGACGCTGCCAGAGACGCTATCCCCGTCGGCGTCGGTGCTATACGCGAGATTGCGCTGCGCCGCCCAGCTGGTCAGCGTCAGGTTATCGTTGTCGACGCCGCCTGTGCCACCATCCACTGTGACGACTGCACCATCGGCGTAATCGCCCGCGATGATATGGAGGTTCTCGCGATCATCGCCACCATAGACCGTGTCATTGCCAGAGGTCAGTTGGATGTAATCGTCCCCTGATCCGCCGTAGACGGTATCGTCGCCTGTGCCCGCATACATGGCATCGGCCCCGTTTCCCGCGTCTAGCAGATCGTTTCCGGCGCCGCCCCACAGATAGTCCCTGCTGTTGCCACCGTCGAGCGTGTCGTCGCCCGCACCGCCGTATAGCCCATCAGAACCGCCTTCGCCGTAAAGGGTGTCATCGCCAGCGTCGCCCTGCAATTGGTCATTGCCGGTGCCCCCTTCGAGTAGGTCGTGACCTTCGCCGCCAGCGAGGTAGTCGTTGCCTGACCCACCGAAGAGACGGTCATCATCATCGCCGCCATAAATCAGATCATCGTCGTCGAGACCATATAGATCGTCCTCGCCGACACCGCCGTAGAGCGTGTCATTGCCCACATTCCCAAAGACAAAGTCTTTGCCAGCGCCACTATAGATGACGTCGTTGCCAGCTCCGCCGTCGATTGCATCGTTATCGCCATCGTATCCGTCAACGATGTCGCCGTCGGCATCAATATATCCGACATCAATGATATCGTCCGCTGCGGTGGCTGCGATAAAGCCGTCGGGTTGCAAATAATTGCCCTCGGCCCTGTCCGCTGAGAGGCCGCTGACTTGATCATCAAGGATGCTATCGATTTTCATGGACGCGATAGGCTTGGCATCAAGCGCGTTTTGAGTCGCACTGCCATCGGTCTCGTCAGGCGCAAGGTATCTGTTTCCGGCTTCGTCCTGTATAATGGTCGCCTGAATAGAGGCTGTTGTCCCGTCAACATAAGTCAGCGTGGCGTTATAGATGACCACACTGTCGAAAACGAAATTTCCACTGCCCTCGATATGGAATCTGTCAGAGGCATCGGAATTGTCTGAATCGTAGGCGGTGGGGTCGCCGTCCCCGTAGCCGGCTGTCCCGGGTGAAAAGCTTTGCACCCATGCATGTAGCGGATTTTCAAACGTGCCGAGAGTTCTGCCCACAAGAATTGACGCATTTTCAGCAATGTCATTTCCCTCAACCGTGTCGAGTTGTTCCGAAACCCGGCTCAGGTAAATTACGTTGAATGTCGTGGCCATGTCGTTAAACTTTCAATGCGTCACAAGCCCTGAACAGGGCGATTTCATCCCGCATTTTTCGTAAAAAAGCCAGACACCTCATATCAAGTTCTTTGATCAAAGCGGCCTCGTTCTGAGCCGTCCTCATGGATAGCACCCAAGTATTACTAAATCGTAAGCGCCCGAAATTGGGCAGCCTTAGACGGTACAAACAAAAAGACCTTCGCCGTTTGCACAGCGAAGGTCTGATAGATGAGCACCTGATGATCTCAGGTGCCCGTTTTGCTTTGGTTAGATGAACGTCAGACCAACCGCGATGATGATACCTGACAGAATCAGGTGAACCACGCAGAAGCCCATGATGTCTTTCGCACGCAGACCAGCGATCCCCAGAATAGGCAGCGCCCAGAATGGTTGCACCATGTTGGTCCATGCATCACCCCATGCAACGGCCATTGTTGTCCGCGCCAGATCGGCACCCAAGGCTTGGGCCGCTGGTAGGATCACAGGCGCTTGCACAGCCCATTGACCGCCACCCGATGGCACGAAGAAATTCACGATACCCGCAGACAGGAACGACCAGAACGGCAGTGACACGTCTGTCGCAAGGCTCACCAAACCGTTCGAGATGCTGACCGCAAGGCCGGACTGCACCATGATCGCCATGATACCCGCGTAGAACGGGAATTGGATCACGATGCCCGCGCCGCCTTTGACCGCTTCGTTGAGCGAGTTCAGCAGGTGACGTGGTGTGCCGTGCAGCAGAATGGCCAATGTCAGGAACAAGAAGTTAATCACGTTCAGCGACAGACCGTTGCCAGCCATGAAGTATTGGATCAACCAAGCCGCACCAGCAGCGCCAATCAGCATGGACAGCACGTAGCTGTTTTCCATTCTTTCGGCGGGTGTTGTGCTTTCGACTTTGGCGTCGTCGTCTTCGGCCAGAAGTGCGGGATCAACGTAGACCGCATCTTCTTCGCGCGGCATCATTGCGCGGTTCACGAATGGCACGACGATGAACAACGCCACAACGATCGCGAGGTTAAAGGTGGAAAAGATGGTTTCGGACGTCGGGATGATCCCCGTGATATCCGTAAACGGGTGGCCTTCGGTTGCGACGGACAGCGGGATCGACCCCGCAAGGCCACCGTGCCAGACGATAAAGCCGGAGTACGCAGAGGCCACCAAAAGGCGGTAATCAACGCGGATTGTGCGGGCCAATTCGCGTGCGAACAGCGCACCAACAACCAGACCGAAGCCCCAGTTTACCCAAGATGCGGCCAGCGAGACAAAGCTGACCCACAAAATCGCGGAACCGGGGCTGTTGGCCATGCCAGCAAGCGCGGACAGACCGCGACGGACCAGCGGCGTAGATGCCATCATATAGCCTGTGACCAGCACCAGCAGCATTTGCATTGAGAAAGACAGCAGGCCCCAGAAACCGTCGCCCCACATGCCGACAACATCCAAAGGCGCAGACCCTTGGGTCAGGACCGCAGCAAGTCCGGCAATCAGCGTCAAAATCAGAACAAAAACAAATGGATCAGGCAAATACCGATCGACAATGCGGACCATCGGCCGCGATAAAAAGTTAAGCATGAAGTTCTCCTCAAACAAATTATGCTAAGTGCGTCCGCGATGTAACAAGTTGGTTACCAAGTTGGAAGATGTTGTGATGCCTGTAACCGACTGTTCTGAACAGGCTTAATCGCCTCGACGCGCAGCACACAGGAAAAAACGGGCACAAAAAACGGGCACCCGAAACCGGATGCCCGCATTGGTCTTTTAGGAAAGCTAAGGCTTATTTGCCTTCGGCCCGTTCGTCTTGCAAGCCACGGAAGATGCAGTAGCACATCCCGAGCAGGATCACGGTGAACAGCAATCCGGTTGAAATCACCATAGATTGCAGCGCCCCAAGCCCGCCGCCCAACAAAAGCGCAATCGCAACAGCGCCTTCAAAGGTACACCAGAACACACGCTGTGCTGCTGGCGCATCGACTTTGCCGCCTGCTGTGATTGTGTCGATCACAAGCGAGCCAGAGTCAGATGACGTGACGAAGAACACGATGACCAGAACGATACCGATGAACGATGTGATCTGCGCCAGTGGCAATTCGCTCAGCATTTGGAACAACTGACGTGGCAGTTCGGCGTTTTGCGCACCAACAAAGTTGTCCATGATCACTTGGTGGATTGCTGTGCCGCCAAAGATCGACATCCACATCACGCAAACCATTGAAGGGATCAACAGAACGCAGATGATGAATTCACGGACAGAACGTCCACGGCTGACACGTGCGATAAACATACCGACGAAAGGTGACCAGCTGATCCACCATGCCCAGTAAAACGCGGTCCAGCCTTGGCTAAAGTTCACGTCTTCGCGGCCAAACGGATTGGCAAGTGCAGGCAGGAATTCGACATAGGCTTTCAAGCTGTCCCAGAAGAACGCAAACAAGAATGCCGTTGGTCCAACGATCAATGTGAACAGCGCCAGAATACCAGCGAGACCCATATTGATTTCTGACAGGATCTTAACCCCACCATCAAGCCCACGCAGCACAGAGATCAGCGCAACCGCAGTGATCAAGGAAATCAGGATGACTTCCGTGGTGCGGCCCATCGGGATGCCGAACAATTCGTTCAGACCCGCGCTGGCTTGTGTGGCCCCCAGACCCAGCGATGTTGCCAGACCAAAGAGTGTTGCGAAAACCGCCATGATGTCGATGACGTGACCCGGCCAACCCCAGATACGGTCGCCAAAGATCGGGTAGAATGCCGAACGGATCGTCAGTGGCAGACCTTTGTTGTAAGTGAACAGCGCAAGCGCCAAGCCCACAATCGCGTAGATCGCCCAAGGGTGCAGACCCCAGTGGTAGATCGTCGCAGCCATACCAAGACGGACAGCAGCCGCTTGGTCGTCCAATGCGCCGCCGAGTGGTGCCCAGTCGGTCCGCACGTCGCCTTCGAGGGCAGTACCGCCCACGGAAGATGAGAAATGCGAGAGCGGTTCGGACACGCCGTAGAACATCAGACCGATGCCCATACCCGCAGCGAACAGCATCGAGAACCAGCCAACATAGGTGTAATCAGGCTTTGCCGTAGACCCGCCCAAACGGATTTTACCGAAAGGCGATACGATCAGGAACAATGCAAAGATCACGACAATATCGGCAGCACCGATCAAGAACCAGTCAAAGTTCTTGGTGACAAAGTTGAACATGCCTTGGAACAACGCTCCGGCCTGCTCGGGCAGCGCCAATGTAAAGAACACAAACGCCACAATAGCGATGCCAGAAATGCCGAAGACAGGGTTGTGAATATCAAACCCAAAAGGCCCGACGGACCCGTCTACGTTATCCTGACCAATCTCGTAATCAGTCTCAATGATATCCGAGGTGCCTTGCGGCGCCGGAATACCTTGATTGGTGTTATCGTCAGACAATTTTATTTGCCTCCTTCTCGAAGTTTTAGAGTGGGTGCAGCGGTGTTGCACGGTGCCGCACCAAGACAACAGACACGCCGGATCGGTGCGTTAGATCGCACCGTCAGACGTAAGCAGCATGTCGGTCATGCGCGGGACATGGACAGCCGTAACGATATGATCGTTGGGGTTGCTGATGATCGCGTTCATCGGTGTCCCTTTCTTTTTGCGGTTCACCACAACGCCCGTGGGCCTTGTGGTTGGCAATCTGCAATCGGATTGAATGGGTGCGTATAGGGTCTTCACGCAGAAGTGTCGACAGTTAGCCCGAATTTGATTTCGTGGCAGGCCATGCTTCAAGTGGATAAATGGCGGATTTTATTCTGGAAATGCCAGTATTTGGGAATCTGCGGCCAAACGCTGCCGTTCCCATGCCGTCAGGAACGCCATGATTTCAGGTGAGTCGGTCAGGCGCGCTGGTCGGCGTGATCGACGTTGATATGGATGTCTTCAGGTTCGCCACTGTAGCGCGTAAAGCGCAGGCGGTTGTGTGGTGCGACGGGACAAGCCGTGCGTTTGCCGTCAGGCGATTTCGCCTTTTGCCACGGCGTCTTGCACGGTTTTGATCTCGTCAGCCGTCAGATTATAGTCACGCGCTGCTGCTTGCGCTGAGATATAGCCACGGGCGAGGTCGCGCAGCACGAGGTCTTTGGGACGGTCAGACGCGGCACCGTAGCCCGCGCCGCCGGGGAAAGCCATCAGCACTTTGCGCCCGTGCGGCACGAATTGTTTACCTTTGCCATTCATGGTGGTGCCGTCATCCTGCGCGATTGTCGTCTTGGCCCCTGCCATGCCGCCACGCCGTCCACGTGCAGGATGATCAACGCGGTCGAGCATCGCTTGAAAGTCGAATTCGTGACCGTCCATCGCGCCGACTTCCATGTATTGCCCCAGACCGCCGCGTGTCTTGCCTGCGCCGCCGCTGTCGGGTCGCAATTCTTTGCGCCAGATGATAACGGGGCCTGCGTGTTCGGTCGCTTCAATCGGCATGGTCATCACGCCGGATGGAAAGGCCGTCGCGTTTAACCCGTCAAAGGCGGGCCGTGCGCCGGAGCCGCCGGAGTTAAACGTCAGCACTTCGGAGCGTCGTGCATTTGCGGGCGCGGGCGCATCGGTGCGCGGGCGCAAGGACACTTGGAAGTTGCACAGGCACCCTGCCCCTTCGGCGGGCACCAGTCCGGGTACGATTTTATCGAAGGCGGCGTAGACCGTATCAGGGACAAAATGGCCGACGATGTGCCGCAAAGCGACTGGCGCGGGATGCACTGCGTTCACGATAGTATCGACGGGGGCCACAATTTCGAACGGTGCTAAGGACGCGGCATTGTTGGGGATTTCAGGCGCGATGGCGACCTTGAGCGCGTAGCAAGCGTAGGCTTTGGCGTAGACCAGCGGGCAGTTGATGCCTTTTTTATCGAGGCCGGACGAGCCGGTGAAGTCTGACACGATCCGGTCTTCATGCACTGTTACTTTGACTTTAAGCGTGATCGGCGTGTCGAACCCGTCGACCGTCATGTCGCCATCCGCAGACATGCGCGGTAAGGCCGCGATTGCTTCAATCGTGGCGCGGCGAGAGTTTTCAAGGATGAAATCCGCGATCCCGTCCAGATCGTCGAGCGCAAATTCGGTCATCATCTCAACCAGACGGCGGTGGCCGATTTCGTTGCAAGTGGCAAGCGCGTAGACGTCGCCGATCAACTGATCCGGCTCGCGCACATTGCCGCGCATGATGCGGACCAGCGTTTCGTCAACCGTGCCTTTATGGGCGAATTTCATGATCGGGATGTAGAGCCCTTCTTCATACACGCTTTGCGCATCGGCCCCGAGGCCGCGCCCGCCGATATCCACGACATGCGCCGTGCAGGCAAAGAAACCGACCAATGCGCCTTGGTGGAACGACGGTGTGACCATGGTGATGTCATGCAGGTGTCCGGTGCCTTCCCATGGGTCGTTGGTGATATAGACGTCGCCGTCACAAATGTTCTCGCGCCCGATGCGGCGGATAAAATGAGCGACGGCATCGGCCATTGCGTTGACGTGGCCGGGGGTGCCTGTGACGGCTTGGGCCAGCATGTTGCCGTGGGTGTCGTAGACGCCTGCGGACAGATCGCCCGCCTCACGGACCGATGTAGAGAATGCGGTGCGCACCAAAGCTTGGGCCTGTTCTTCGACGACCGAAATCAAGCGGTTCCACATGACTTGATAGGCGACTTTAGAGTGTTCTTGTGCCATGCTGATCCCCTACCCTTTGACCACAACGTCGATGCAACCGTCGGGCTGACAGATCGCGTAGCGACTTGCGGGAATGATGATTGTTGTCTCGTCTTCGGTGACGGCGGCGGGGCCTTGCGCCCGTTGTCCGGTTTGCATGGTTGCGCGGTCGATCACATCTGCGTCCAGATATTTACCCGATGCGGCGTCGAACACGGACCGCTGGCCTTGGCTGGTCGCGGTGCCATCGCCCGTAGTCGCCGCGATCCGCGCCACAGTTTCTGGCGGCGTTGTCGCGTTCACCGACCAGACGGTGATTTCGATATCCATGCCGACCACGGTGCGGCCAAATAGTTTCGCGTAGTCTTCTTCAAAACGTGCTGTGAAGGTGGCGGCATCCGGGGTCATGGCTTGGTCTTGCGTCAACTCAATCGGGATTTCCCAACCTTGGCCAGCGTAGCGCATGTAGGCTTTGAATTCGGACAGGATGTCAGAGGTCGCGTCGCAGGTCCGCACAAAGCCTGTCGCCTCGGTCTGAAGATCGGTCAGCAGATCGCGGATGACCTGCGGGTCAAAATCGCTGAGTTTCATGTAGACAGAGCGGTTCGCTTCGAAGCTATAAGGCGCGCGCAGGAACCCGATTGCGGACCCGACGCCCGCCCCCGGTGGGACGATCAGGCGGGCGACACCCAGCTTTTCACAAAGACGTCCCGCGTGCAGTGGGGCTGCACCACCAAAGGCAATCATGGTGTATTCAGACAGGTCCTCGCCGTTTTCGACAGCGTGTACGCGGGCCGCGTTGGCCATGTTTTCATCCACAACTTCGGCGACGCCAAAGGCTGCTTCGACCGCGTCCATGTCCAGCGTTTTGCCTACGTGCGCTACCAGTGCGGCCTTGGAGTGGCCTGCGTGCAGTTTGATTGACCCGCCTGCGAAATTATCCGCATCCAGCTTGCCCAAAACAAGGTCCGCATCCGTGACCGCAGGACGGTCGCCGCCGCGCCCGTAACACGCCGGACCCGGCTCTGATCCCGCACTTTCCGGACCGACGCGGATTTGCTTCATACTATCGACATGCGCAAGCGACCCGCCGCCCGCGCCGATTTCCACCATGTCGATCACAGGAATAGAGATCGGCATGCCCGACCCCTTTTTAAAGCGATAGGTGCGGGCGACCTCGAACACGCGACTGGTTTTTGGGGTCTGGTTTTTGATCAAGCAAATCTTAGCCGTGGTGCCGCCCATATCGAAACTTAGCACCTTGTCGATGCCGTAGCGCGCCGCGATATGTGCTGCAAAAACAGCGCCACCCGCAGGACCGGATTCGACGAGCCGGACGGGGAAATCAGCGGCATTCTGGATCGAGATAATGCCGCCGCCCGAATGCATCAGGAAGACGCGGCAGGTGACGCCTTCGGCTTTGAGCCGCTCTTCGAGACGTCCTAAGTAGGACGCCATTAAGGGTTTGATATAGGCGTTTGCAACGACCGTGTTAAAGCGTTCGTATTCGCGCATCTGTGGCGAAACTTCGGACGAAATCGACACGGCGACGTCGGGCAAGCGTTCCGCGAGCACATCGCGGATCATCTGTTCGTGGGCCGGATTCAGGTAGGAATGGATAAGACCAACAGCGACGCTGTCAAAGCCCGCTATGGCGATTTGATCGGCGACGGCTTCGACTTCGGTGCGGTCCAGCGGGATCATCACCTCGCCTTTGGCATTCACGCGCTCGGTGACGGTGAACCGGAATTGACGCGGCAAAAGCGGCTCTGGCAGTGTCAGGTTCAGGTCGTATTGTTCGAACCTGCTTTCGGTCCGCATTTCAATCACATCGCGAAAACCTTGGGTCGTGATTAGCGCGGTTTTGGCCCCGCGCCGCTCTATCAGTGCGTTGGTGGCCAGTGTCGTGCCGTGGATGATCTGGCCGATTTGATCGGGGGTGACGCCTGCCTTTTCGCAGACCTGATGCATACCGTCGATGATGGCGTTTTCCGGCGCGGTGTAGGTCGTCAGGACCTTGGTCGAGAAAACGACGCCGTCTTTTTCAAGCACAACATCCGTGAACGTCCCGCCAATGTCCGCGCCAAGCCGGATCGAAGACCGTTTCATCGCCGAGCATCCTTTCAGCTTATGGTTTGCGGGACCATCGGTCGCATTTGAGGTGCCCGTTTGTCGCGAGTTTACGCAGAGCGCAGGAGCAGGAAAAATTGTTATTTGTTCTAGGGGTGGTTACTTTTCGTTATCGTCTGGTTTCGGCCGCGATCTGTTGCGCGATCTCTGCGGCGTGGCGCACGAAACGCGGCACGCGCTTGTCGTCAAAGCGGGCGTGGACCTCTAAATCGCTGGGGGTCCAGTCGCAGTTTAGCGCGACAAGACGCCCTTGGGATATCGCGTCGCTGACGATTTGGCGGGGCAGCAAGGCGATGCCCATGCCATCCACAGCCATCGGCAAACAGGACGCAAGGCTGCTGGAATGCACGATTTGGTTTTGCGAGACGTTATTGAGGTCGGCAAAATCCGCGAGTTCCTGTGATGATTGCGTGTGGCGTGCGTGGGTCAGGATTGAATGGTTAAACAGGTCCGTCATCGCGGGATTGGTGCCGATGTCCTGCACGATTTCGGGCGTCGCGACCCAGATATAGCGGTCATTTCCAAGCGGCAGATTGCCACCCAATTCCGTTGAAAAAGGTGCGGTTTGAATGGCCAGATCAATCTGCCCACTGACCAAACTGCGATCAATTTCGCGGGATAAATCGACCTGAAGTTCGACGCTAACGGAGGGGTAGGATTTCTTGAAGGCGCGTAGGAAATCATGCAGCCACGTACAGGCGATCAATTCGGTCACGCCTAAGCGCAGGCGTTCTTTGATTAAATCCTGCCGTTTTGCGACTTCAAGCAGCGCCTCGCCGGACCAGATCACCTGACGCGCCGCTGCGACCAAAGTTGTTCCGACGTCCGTCAGTCGCACCGATCCTGCGTCGCGGTGCATTAGAACCACGTCGAGCGATTTTTCCAGCGACGATATGCGTGCCGAGATGTTCGGTTGCGTTGTGCCAAGTGCCGCTGCCGCTTTGCGAAACGTGCCTGTGTCGACGACCTGAACAAAGGCTTCGAGTTGCTTGAGTGTGAGTTTACTTTTTATCATGCGCGCCTCCAGGATCACAAAAATCTATCCTGTGAGGCTGTAAATGAGAAGTGGTCATTCGCGCAGCCGCTCGCACGTCTGCTGTCAGGATGTGATCCGTAGGGTCAGAAGCATAATCGCGTTTTCAAAGAACGCGGGATTTTCTTCGGCGCGCGCGGCGAGTTGCGCGCCTTCGAGCAAGGACAGCGCCGCTGCCGCCTCTAGCGCCGGATCAACGACGTTTGCGATGGACCCGTCGTCGCGCCCTGTCTCGAACGCTTTGGTCATCCAGCCGACGATCATTGCACGAAACTGGCTGATTTGTTCAATAACATCAGCAGGAAGGCTGTCGCGGCTGGCCGAAAACGAGGCGCAGAGGCACAGTTGTTTGCCGCCGTTACTGCCCGTTCGGTACAGCCCGATCAGTTGCGCTAACTGCTCGCCACCTGTAGCGTATTTTTCGCTTATTTCGGCGCAAATGCTCTGCACGTTTTCGTGGTAGCGCTGCATTAATGCGACCGAGAGTTTCGCTTTTGACGGGAAATGGTGGTGGATGCTCGCCTTGCGGATGCCGACATCTTCGGCGAGGTCCGCATAGCTGAACCCGTCAAAGCCCAGCGTCCGTGCAGCGGTTTCGGCTGAATTCAAAAGAGCGGTTTTTGTGTCAGATGTTGGCATTGCGATCACCTATTTTCGGTTTTCAAAGTCTGTAGGACGTTTTCGGCTGCTTCCAAAGCGCCTTCGAGATACCCGCCAAATGCGGGCGCCACTTCGGTGCCGCCAAACTGCAGTCGGTTGTCCCAAAGGTTGTTCAAAATACGCGGCAGGCCGTAGGTCGGATGGGCATAAAGCGGGGCGAGATCAGCCTGCGTCGATGTGTGCGGATCAAACGCCCAATCTTTGACGAACAGTTGCAGCGGGTTTGCTGCGTCTGGACCGAACAGGCGGGTGAATTGAGCTTGCAGGTGTTGGCTCAAGGCTTGCGCGTCCCTGCGCGATTGAGGCGGGACGCCGATGAAGCCGAACAACGCGTAGGGGCCGCCTTGCGCGGGGGATGCGTCGTGGATTTCGACCATCGGGCCGATCCGGCTTTGCGCATCGCCGGACAATCCGTCTTCGCGCCAGAATGGCCGGTCGTAGACGGCGACGGCTTTGGCCTGTCCGGCCATCCATGTGGCGATGTTTTGCATCGTGGCGACCGCGTTTTGCGGCAGTGCTGGCAGGTAGGTGATGTTCGCGGCAAGGCGCGGCGGCAGGCACAGGACGACCTGATTAGCGTCGATTGTTTCGCCATTGTTCAGCGTTGCGCGGATGCCTGATTTGGTCTGCGTTAACGTCGTAACAACTGCGTTGAGGCGCATCCGGTCTTGCGGCAATCCGTCCACGAGCGCTTGAATTAACGCCCCTAGCCCACCTTTCAGCCGCCAAGATCCCTGCATCGACGAGAACCCGCGGCCCCGTTGGATTTCGCCGCGCTCTGTCTCGAACACCAGATCGCCCTCGGCAAACTGGTCGAATTTCTCTAACCCAAGCGCGTCAATCAAGGCGGCGATGCGCGGCTGTGCGGGCCAGAACCACGCGGGCCCCATATCAAAATGGCCGCCAGCGTGCTGTTCTGTTTTGATCCGCCCGCCAAAGCGCGCACGCGCCTCAACCAGTTGATAGTCCGCGCCTTTAGCCTCAAGCCCCCGCGCAAGCGCGAGGCCAGACAACCCGCCACCGATGATTAACGTTGTCACGGGTTGGGTGCTTTGGCGTGGACCAGATGGCCTGTTTTGATCCAGAGTTTTGCGCCGTCTTGGCCTGCGACTGCGTTCAACGGCGTGCCTGCGGGGAGGCGTAACCATGCGTTCTTGGTTAACGTGTCGCCACCTTCGGTGATTGCGCCGTCGAGAACCAAGACCTCGATCCCGCCTGCATCAACATTGGTCAGCGCGGCATCTGCGTCGAGGTGATGGTAGGTCACGACTTCGAACGCATCGCGGTGCAGCTCGGCGGTTGCCACGCCGTCAACGGGTGCGGCGAGGTCGTCCGCCATGGTTTTGCGAAACTGCGTGCGGTCGTCGGGGTCGAATTGCCAGAGCTTTACAAAGATCGTGCAGCCCGCATCAGACCCCGGTGTGTGCGACGTAGTTGGCGGGTTGCGCACGTAGGTGCCCGTTGGAAAGTCGCCATGTTCGTCTTGGAATACGCCATCCAGAACGATGAATTCCTCGCCACCCGTGTGCGTATGCGCCGAGAATTTGCTGTTGGGTGCATAGCGCACGATGGAGGTCGCGCGGGCCACTTCGCCGCCGATCCGGTCCAACATGCGACGATCCACTCCGGGCATCGGTGATGCGGTCCATGCGATCTGGTCAGAGTGGACGACGACACGTTTGCGAAAGTCTGCGTTCAATTCCATGGGTGATTTCCTTTTGTGCACCCTACCAATAGGTAGGTTAGTGTGCGAATGTCAATTGCATGATTTGGATTGCCCTGCTGACCTCGCGATTAAGTGAGGACCGAGAGCGGCTGATATGCGTTATCTGTTCGCCCTATGCGGCCAAAGGGTTCGGGCGAAGCTATCATTAATGCTTGCGCTAAATGTAACTGCCTACTAGTTGGTAGAGACTCACCTAACACAAAAGGAAACACGATGATTGGGTATTCAACGATTGGCGTCAAAGACATGAAAAAGGCCAAGGCTTTTTACACAGACTTGTTCGACGCGCCGGTTCAGGTCGACATAGGCCGCTTGGCGATGATCGGTAAAACGCTGGACGCCCCGATGATCGCTGTGTGCGAACCTTTTGACGGGAATGAACCGAGCTGCGGCAATGGTGCGATGATCGCGTTTTCTGCAGCGACCAAAGACGAAGTCAACGATATGTACGCCAAAGCGATTTCGCTGGGCGCCACCTGTGAAGGTGCGCCAGGGCAGCGGATCGACGATGTCTTCTATGGCGCTTATGTGCGCGACCCTGATGGGAACAAACTGGCGTTCTACATCTTTGGTTAACCGGATATGACAGCAGGCCCACCCTATTGGTTTAGGGTGGGCCTGTTTTTATGGCAAAGCTTTCGCGCGGTTGCGTGGCAATCGCGACAACGCCACTGCCGCGATCGTGTAAACCACCGCCAGTGCGACCTGCGTTTGGATTGCGCCCGCTACGTCCTGCGCCGATGCGCCCATTTGGTCTACAGCGACAAAGGCGGAAATGGCCGTGGAGGATGGCACAAGCAGTGACAAGGCACGCAGATGCTCTGGGATCATTTCTACGGGCCACGAGATACCCGACAGGAAAAACAACGGCATCCCGATCACCACGAGCAAGAACACAACGCCTTCGCGCCATGGAATGGCCATCGCAATCGCAAACCCCATCGCCATACAGGCACAAATAAACGGGATCGCAATCATGAATAACGTGACCAGATCACCCGTGCGCGGGATGCTATACAGATAAGGGATCGTCATCTGCGTGAAGGCGACCCAGATCATATAGAGGGCAAAATAGGCGGTGATCGTGGCCCATAACTTGCGACCAGATGGCAGACTGCGTCCCGCGTGCAGCAGCCCGATCCCCATCAGCAGGGTTTGCTGTAGGATCAGAACAAAGGCCGCCGGAATGACGTAGCTGGCGTAACCGCCCTGTGGGTTGAAAACGGCCACATTTGTCACCGCAATAGGCGACAACATTGTGCGTGCCACGCCATCATCCACGCCCAGTGACGTGAGCCGCGCGTAGTTCACCCCTGCCCCCATTGTCCCCGCGACAGTCGCCACCGCCCGCATCACGTTTGAGTAGATCAACAGGTAACTGCCGTCGCTATAAGCGGCCACGGGTGCTGGACGGCTGGCAAGGATATCGGCCTCGAACCCTGCGGGAATGACGACGATCCCATAGACGTCGCGGCGGTAAAACGCATCGCGGGCAGTTTCCATATCAGGTGCGGATATCGTCACATCGACCCATTCTGTCACGTCGATTTCGCGCACAAACTCGCGGCTGGCGCTTGAATTATCCTGATCAATCACAACGACAGGCACATCGCGCAACACTTCGCCCACGTAGGGCTGTGGGTACAGAACGCTATAGATCAAAATGCCGACGATCATTGTGGATTTGGCGCTGTCATCTGCCAAAAGCGACCGTAGCGCGCCGAGAACCTCGGCTAGGAAGTGCTTTAACTTGGTCATTGTGCGGCCTCTGCGGTCTCGACTGTTGGCTCGTCCGCGACGACGGGTGTTTGTGTCATTGTTTTGCGAGCCATGAGCCACAGCAGGGCCGAGAACACAACGAGTTGGGCGAATAGCCATGCCATTGTCGGCAAGGAATACTCCAGCGGCGTGCCGCGCAAGGTCTGGTCTGTCCGCAGTTGCAAATAAGGTGTCAGCGGAATGATTGCGCCCCAAATCTGCGAGAATGCTGTCATCCCGAAGCGTGGAAAGCTGACGCCAGCAAAGCCGAACGACGGTGCCACGATCAGTCCCATCATGCCGAGTGCGCCTGTCGTGTCTTTGGCGATCAGGGCGATCAACGCCCCCAGCGCCTGACAGGTCAGAATGAACATGAAGCCGTTAAGGAAGAACACAAAGACGTTGCCACGAAAGCTGGCACCAAAGAAGCTAAACATCAGGACATCACCGAGCAGCAAAACGAACGTGCCGATGAAAGTATAAGGCAGCAGTTTGCCGAAAATTGCGCGGCTTGGCGTTTTCGAGACGCGCAACAGACGTGCCATGCCGTTTGGCGAATGGCGTTCGCGTGAAAACGATAGCACCGCCGCCGCGCAGATAAAGATCTGCATGATGGTTGGCATCACGGCGGACAATAGGAACTGGATGTAGTCGAGTGACGGGTTGAACAAGGGGCTTTGCTGCACGGGGATTGGTGTGATCAAATCCATCGCGCGATCTGTGCCGATGCCGCGTCCCTCTAATAGCTTTAACGATACGCCTGCCGAAAATGTCGAGACGGTCGCAGTTAGACTGCGGCCGACTATGCCGCCTGCGGTCAAAAATTGGCTGTTTGAAAAGACGACGACTTCGGGGCGTTGTCCCAGCAGCAGGTCGTGTTCCATGTCAGCGGGGATCATCAAAATGGCATAGGCGCGTTGAGACACAAGCGCCTGCCGCGCCTCGCTGAGCGTGGCAAGCTGTTCGACGACTTCAACATCAGCCGACGCATCCGCCATCCGCACGATCTGGTGCGACATTGTTGAGCCGTCCAGATCAACAACAGCCACAGGCAAATCACGCGGCAAGCCCGGCGCAAAGACCACGGCCAGCACGAGAAACAAGATCAACGGCAGCGGCACCAGCATGAACGCAAGCGCTGGCCGCGTTGCGATCTGGCGCAATTCACGCCGCCAGATGCGGCGAAAACCGGGGGGAAGATGCGACGGGGCCACTGGATTAGTTTCCGCTGCGTGCGGTTGCGGGCCAATCGACAAGGACGCTCATGCCGGGGCGCAGGCCTGTGACGTCGCCAACGGGGTCTGCGCGTACCGCGAAAGTGCGCAGGTCGAAATCGCCGGTTGCCTTGGTTGCGCGCCAGTTTGCGTAGCTGCCTTGGACGTTGATCGATGCAATTGCAGCGTCGATCAGATCAGCGTCGTCGCCTAATGCCGGCACGCGCACTTTCAACGGTTGGCCAACTTCGAGCCCTTCCAGAAGATCTTCGCGCAGGTTGAAGGTGAACCATGCGTGGTCCACATCGACGATGGAAATCAGCGGGGCGCCCGCGCTGAACAGTTTGCCCTGCTCGGACGTGCGCGTGGTGACTTCGCCATCGATAGGCGACACAACGGTCATTTCATTCACGCTGGCTCTGGTCTGTAAAACGGCGGCTTCGGCCTGTTTGACTTGGGCGTCAGCGACTGCTTTTTGCTCTGGGCTCGCGCCGTTCCGCGCCTGATCGAGGCTGGCTTGCGCTGCCGCGTGCGCCTGAATTGCGGCGGTCAGACTATTCGACGCTTGGTCGAGCCCAGCCTGTGACACAACAGAATCGCTACGCAACTGATTGATGCGGTCAAAGTTGCTTTGCGCCAGCGTCACATTTGCGCGGGCTGATTCCAACTGTGCCTCGGCGGCGGTGATCGTCTCTGGGCGGGTGGAATACGTGAGATCGCGATTGGCGCGGGCGACGTCTAGTGCGGCCTGAGCTGCGGCCAATTGCGCGTCCAATGTGGCACTTTCCATTTGCAAAACCACATCGCCAGTAGCGACGTTATCGCCAACGTTTACAGGCATTTCGGACACACGTGCCGAAATCATCGCGGACAAATCAATGCGCGTCGCTTCGACTTCGCCCTGCACAAGATAGGTTGCGGGTTTGCTCACGGTCCAAACCAGATAGCCTGCGGCCGCAGCAACGGCGATCACTGCGATAGCCGCGGTTTTGTTCAGTTTCATCGGGTGTCCTCGGGGTCATATTAATTCGGAAAATCATGGTTTTCTAAAAGCATCTTGCGATGTAAGTCAATGCTACAATGCGGCGATCAAGAAGACGTGAGGTAGGTTTTTGCAGGTTTGGTACAAACGCGCTTGATTTACAAAAATATCCGTTTTTATAAAGCACAAACAGGAGTGGACATGACCGAAGTCGAAGAGACCCCGAAAAAGCGACCACGCGGCCGCCCTACCCTGCGCACAGAACGCGAAACGCGGACGCTATTGATCAAAGCGGCAGCCGATGTGTTTCTGAACGAAGGGTATTCAGGTACGAGCATCGAAGCCGTCGCGCGCAAGGCTGGCATGTCGACGCGGACAATTTACAAAACCGTCCCGAACAAAGCGAGCCTGTTTCGGTTAGTCGCCGACGACGCCATTGAGACGAGCATCGCGCATCTCGACACATCGCCGCTTGATGAAACACCACAGGGCGCGGCATTGGCGCTGTCGCGCGCATATTCGCAGCTGGTCCTCAGCAACAATGGCGTCGTGAAAGCCCGCGCCGTTTTTGCTGAACAGGCGCAATTCCCCGAATTTCGCGACAACTACCTGTCGTCGATCCAAAAGGTGGCGCAAGCGTTCGACAATCGCTTTGTGGCGATCTTTTCCGAACCGGACATGCCTGACGATGTGGACTTGACGGAAGCAGCCAGCCTGCTGCGCAGCATGATTAACGGCGCGCAAAGAGAAGCGGTGCTGGACCCAAGTTATGACGGCAAAACTGCGGAAATATCTGAATGGTCCGACAAATGTACACGCTTTGTTATGCAGAAGATGTGATCCGAAAATGGAGCAAGGTCATACCGCGACTGCGCCGATCTGAACGCAAGATTGCTGATCAAGTTGCTCGGCGCGCAGGATCGCGTCGTCGCCAGGAAGCGCGCGACTAAAGTACCAACCCTGCGCTACATCACATCCAAGTCCGCGCACCAGTTCAAATTCTTCATGACTTTCAATACCTTCGGCTGTCACCTTTAAATCCAGCCCCTTGGCGAGGCTAAACACGCCGCGCAACATTTTCCGTTTTTCAGCGCTGACATGGGCATTTGTCACGAACATTCGGTCAATCTTAAGAATGTCAAAAGGCAGCCTGTTCAAATACCCAAGCGACGAATAGCCCGTGCCGAAATCATCCAAAGCCAGTTGAATGCCACGCGATTTCAGGCGGCATAGAATTTCGTCCAACTTGTCGAAATTATCGGCGACAAAAACGCTTTCGGTTAACTCGATACACAGCAACTGCGGGTCGAGCCCCGATCGATCTAATGCACTTACGACGACCTGCTCTAGGTCGCCGTGCCAAATTTGGGCGGCCGAAACGTTGACCGAAATTGTGCGCCGCGGTTGCCCGTCTGCCAGCCAAGATTGCGCCTCGCGACATGCTTCGTGCAAAATGAAACTGCCCAGATCAGCGATAAGATGCGAGCTTTCCGCGATGGGAATGAATTGCGAGGGCGGGATATATTTGCCGTCGCTGGTTGGCAATCTGAGTAGCGCCTCAAACCCCGAAACCGTTTGCGTAGCGACGTCAACAATCGGTTGATAATGCGCCTCAAACCGATTGTGATCCAACGCGGACCGAATTTTCGCGGCGAGCGATGTACGGACTTCTAACGCTTCGCTAAAGCTTGGCGCATAGTAGCTTGCCCTGCCCCGTCCCTGCGCCTTTGACGAATATAGCGCGAGATCGGCGAAGCTAAGTAGTTCGTCTGGCTGCGAGGAATCCGTGGCGGCAAGCGCCACGCCGATGCTCGCGTTTGTTTGCACCATTCCCGACGACAGTGTCGCGGGGATGCTTATGTTTTTGATGATGTCTTTGCAGAGTTGATCAATGACGTTTTTTGAGGCGTAGTCTTCGACAATCACCGCGAATTCGTCCCCGCCCAACCGCGCCACAAAGCCGTTATCCGCGAATATCTGCGTCAAGCGTTTACCAACAATGCCAAGCAGTTCGTCACCAGCTTGATGCCCAAGCGTGTCATTAACCTCTTTGAAATGATCGAGGTCTATAATCAGAAGTGCCGCGCGCTGATCGCCATCGGCGCAGTCCGCACTGACACGGTTTAACTCGCGATTAAACAACGTCCGGTTTGCCAGCCCCGTCAGCCCGTCGAAGAACGCGAGCTTTTCCAATTCACGCGCTGCTGCCCGTTCAATCGAGACGTCCTGCATGGTTCCAAAAAGTGCAGCAGGCTCGCCTTGATCGTCAACTTGCAGCTTGAATTGGATCTGTAAATCAATGACCGCCCCGCTTCCGGTACGCGCTTGAACAATGACCGATTGGGTTTCGCCTGTCTGGACCACGTTTTCCTTCAACGCGGTGATGCGCGCAAAGCCATCATTAAGGTAAAGCCGTCCGACGTTTTCGATACGGGGGTCAAATTCGGTCGGATCGAAGCCCATCAAAAAATATGCGCTTTCGTCCCAACCGACGCGATTTGATCCCAGCGGCAGGCGAAAGGTGCCTAGTTTGCCGAGCCGCTGCGCCTCTATCAGGTCGTTGGATTTACGTTCAATCGTGTCATAACTTTTCACAAGGGCACGTTCAGCCTGCGCCTCTGCGGTGTCATCCTTGACCACCCCAACGACGCCTCCGACGTTGCCCGCGCTATCAAGTTCGGCATCCAAGTGGATCAGCAATTCAATCACATCGCCATTTGGTTTTTGAAACGTCGAACGCGCAACATCCGGCACACCCGTGTTCCAAACCCTATTCATCGCGCCATGATTTGACAGCGGATCAATGACTTCGCTGCCGAGTTGAAGAAGCTTTCTCGGGTGCGCGCCCTCGTCCAAATCCAGCGCAAGAAGGTCGATCAATTCTTTGGAAAACCACGCTTTTTCTGAATAGGGACTGACCAAGCGCCAATGCCCCAGCTTCGCGATTTTGAAGGATTTTGAGAGCAGATTTGCGCCCTCGTCGATCTCTGCGCTCATCGCGACGACGGTTTTGGCCGCGTTGCGGGCCAAGGGACGAAAGACGAACAGGATGATAAATCCGAACAGCCCCAGCGCAATCGTGAACCAAAAGCGGTGCAAAGTAATGGCATGGTCGATTTTTGCTTCGCTCGCTGCTGTGTGCAACTCGACGGCCCGTTCGAGCAATATCAGGAGGAAATTTTCCGCGTTGAAACTGGCCACTCTGACCGCTTCTTGCCCGGCCTCTGGATCGTCGAGGTAGAAATCATAAGCGTCGAGCAATCGTTCTACGTTCTGATTAAGGTTCAGCCCGCCCGTTTCGTACAAATTATTGAGCGCATCTGAATCGGCGGCAGGCGGCATGTCGTCGCCGTGGCCATTCACCAAGAAACCATGCCCCGCACGCATTTCATTCACTGCGTTCCGCGCGACGTCTAAGGTTAAATTGCGGGAATAATTGTTGGTTTCCGCCTCGATCCGTTCCGGCAACAGGACTAGCTGTTGCGCCAGACGTTGTTGCGTGGAGGCGGTGCTGATGATCGCACCTTCGCGACGGTTCAATTCCAACGCCTGATTAATCTGGAACGCCCCGAGCAAGATCGCACCACCGACAAGACCCATGGCCAAAAGGTAGCGACGCGTATACCGCCAAAAAAGCGCGTTCTCCTTTCTCGCCAGTCGTTCAATCTGCGCCACGCTCGTCTCCCAGTTTACGCACGCGGATATACTAAAGTGCTTAACAAGTCCTAAACAGCTTTCACTTGATACATGTAAAGTCGATTTTATCTAATTAATTCAACCAAAGCAGCGGCAAGGACTAGCCGATTGGTAAAATGTTGTTACCATTTGCCATCCAAAATAGCTAACTGCAGAGATGTGTATGTTCGTTCTGGGAGGAACCGATGTCTTATACCACTGGCATTCTGTGCGGCATCTGCACGGTGGGCATTGCGGCGACAATCGCTGCGGCCGATAACCACGCGACCACCATCACAATCGCGACGGTTAACAATGGCGACATGATGCGCATGCAAGGCTACACGGATCATTTTACCCAAGAAACCGGCATCGTGGTTGACTGGGTCACGCTGGAAGAAAACATTCTACGTCAACTCATTACGGCGGATATCACCACAAATACCGGCGATTTCGACATCATGACGATTGGCATGTATGAGACGCCGATCTGGGCGGCGAACGGTTGGTTGATCCCGCTGGACGACCTGAGTGAAGGCTACGACGCCGCTGACATTTTGCCCGCCATGGTGGACGGATTAAGCTATGACGGGTCGTTGTACGCGGCCCCGTTCTACGGCGAGTCGTCGATGGTCATGTACCGCACGGATTTGATGGACGCGGCAGGGCTGGTCATGCCGACAGCCCCAACATGGGACTTCATCGCGGAGGCGGCTGCGGCCATGACCGACCGCGAAGCCGACATCAACGGTATCTGCTTGCGCGGCAAAGCGGGTTGGGGCGAAGGCGGCGCGTTGATCACAGCGATGTCCAATTCGTTCGGCGCGCGGTGGTTCGACGAGGACTGGAACGCACAATTCGACACGCAACCTTGGGCCGATACGATCCATTTCTTCATGAAATTGATGGCGGAATCCGGCCCTTCGACTTACGCGACGAACGGTTTCAACGAGAACCTGAACCTATTCAACCAAGGTAAATGCGGCATATGGATCGACGCGACGGTTGCCGCATCTTTCGTCACTGGAGCAGAGTCCACGGTGGCGGATTCAGCCGGCTTTGCGCTTGCACCAGACAACGGATTGGGGCGGCGGTCCAACTGGCTTTGGGCGTGGGCGTTGGCAATCCCGGCCAGTACAGACCAAGAGGCGGCGGCGAAGCAATTCATCGAATGGGCAACTGGAACGGGTTACATTGAACTTGTGGCCGAAAACGAGGGTTGGGCAAACGTGCCGCCTGGTGCGCGCACGTCGCTCTACGAGCACCCCGAATATCAAGCGCTGCCGTTTGCACAGATGACGATGGAGTCCATCCTTTCGGCGGACCCTAAAAATGCGACCGTTGAACCCAGCCCCTATATCGGGATTCAGTTCGCCGCGATCCCCGAGTTTGCGAGCATTGCATCCGAAGTAAGCCAGGAGTTTTCGGCAGCGTATACGGGCCAGCAGACCGTCGAAGACGCGTTAGCGAAAGCGCAGATTTTAACCACACAGGCGATGACAGCGGCGGGGTACTAGCGCGTCGCCCGACCCGCCTACAGCGGTTCAAACTGCAGTTGCGATGTGCCTCTGGGGCGCAGGTTCAGCGACAGTTCGTAAGTGATTGGCGTCGTGACGGGCAAAACCCTGTAGCGTTGCAGTAATTGGCCAAGTGCAATCGCGACCTCTGCCCGCGCAAGGCCAAGACCGCCGCAAACCCGTGGCCCCGCCGAAAATGGCAGGTACGCGCGGCGGTGGTAGCTGTTTTCGACAAACTCGGGTCGCTTGGCGTCAAAACTCGCAGGATCATTCCAATGGTCGCGATGATGGTGCAGGCCAACAATCGACAGCGCGATCAGATCGCCCTTGGCAACGGGGCGTCCGGCCAGCGTCTGATTGTCAGCCGCAACTGTGCGCACGAGCAGTGGCACTGGCGGGCAGTAGCGCATAACCTCTTGAATAAAATGCGAAAGTGCTGGTGCATCGGTACCGTGAAGGGCCACTTCGCGAGCCAAATACGCCTGCATTTCGGGGTCCCGTGCGAGGATATTCAACGCCCATGAGATTGACGCAACGGTTGTTTCGACACCTGCGAAAAGGTTGATCGTGACCTCGCCAAGCAGATCCATGGAATGATCCAAGGCGACCAAACGATCATGTAGGTAATGCTTGAGCGGTTCATCTTTGATTAACAAACCGCGCAAATCTTGGCGTAGCTGCGCCACGTCTTCGCGCAACTTTGCATGTTGCGCAGGCGAAGGATCGAACATCGCGACATGTTGGGCAAATTGCGCCGTTTCGCGCAACGTGAGCAACCAGTCGGCGACTGGACCCGTCGGAATAGAGCCGCCCAGCGCGTGTAGGAAAATCTCGGACGCGGCGGCCAAAAGCGCGTGCCCGATCCTGCCAGATTGGATCGCATCATCTGTCAGCCAGCGTGCGTAGGAGGCGGTTAACGGCGCACGGTTCGCAGTGCGCGCAGCTTCACGGTAGAGCGGTTGCGTCAGGTCGCGTCGTTTTTCCCAATCAGCGCCGTTCGCATCCAAGCGCGATCGGCCCAATTCGGTAAGAAAGCTGTAATATTTCGGAAAATGATCGGGTTGCATGAGCAAGTCTGCAGCCTCGACAGGGTCAGAAATCAACTGCATCCGGCCAAGCATCTGCGGCTTTGTCTCACCGTTCCACGCGTGTAGGTATAGTTTTGCGACGATGTCGTCGACATTGCGGGCCGGCGTGCGGTCCACCAGTTGCGCGGGGTCAAGAATGGCTGTGGGCGTCATGTCAGCCTCGGTCCTGCGCGGTGCTTCAATAGAAAGAATGCGGGCGCCAGCAATGTGGCGCCCGCACGTCTGTTAGATCAGAACTTGATCGTCATGCCAACTGTGCCGCGATGACTTTGCAGGTCCTCGCCCAAAGTTGTGCCGTAATTCACAAAGCCTTCGACGTTCTCTTCGATATCAAACGCAACACCTGCATCAATGGAGAACAGATTGTCAGGACCGCCGTTGACGATGGTGTCGAATTCACCTGTCACACCAGTGATGGTCGATGCAGAACTCGTATCGTCGCCAGAGATTTTGGTGTCGTAGACCATGTTCAGCGTCGGCCGCAGCGTCGTGCCGTTTACCACAAAGTTGTCGCTGAATTCGAAACCAACACCAGCATAAAGCGCATCAGAGGACACTTCGCCAACGTTGAGGTTCAGAATGCCAGCACCTGTTTCTGTGTAAGCATCAGACGTGGTTGAGTAGCCCCGAATACGCAGCATCGGCGCCAGTCTTGCACTTTCGGACAGGCCAGCCTGCGCTGCCATGTCGTAAGACGCCTGGATCACACCGGACAATGTCCGCGCATCAGTTTGCGCAGTTGCCGTTGCATCCCCGACCAGACGGTCCAATTCAATGTCCGCCATGGAGTACCCAAGCGCACCTTTGAAATCGAGAGGACCGCTTGTCATCACACCACCCAAACCGAAGTGGTAATCGGTCGATTCCGCGGACCCTTCGTCGGTCTGTGTGTTTGTGCCGCTGATGCCCAGTGCGAGATTAACTTGGTAAGACACGTTGTTTGTCAACGTGTTAGCATAGCTCAAGCCGCCCAAAAGTCCGGTAGAGCTTGTTTCGTACCCAAGTGTCGTGTCGCTTGCGTCGATGTCAGACCGTTCGGTGAATGTCCCGAAAAAGACTGTCATATCCGTCATGCCAAAGCGTGCATCACCTTTCGAGCTAAAGTAGCCAGCGTTTTCACCGACCAAGCTTTTGGCTGATGTTGATTGCGCGCCGTTACCCTGTTGTGGCACGCCATTCAGTTGCGCTGCAAAGGACAGACCTGCGAAGCCCGCACCGACAGTACTTGCCGGGCCGTTGGATTTGTCGGACACGCCGCTTGCCGTTGTTGGTGGCGTGACAGGTTCAACGGGTGTGACAGGTTCGACAGGTGGTTCAATCGGTGTTGGCACGTCGACGGTCGCTTGCAAGACCACGGTATCACCGTCGTAGATATCGGCGAATTGTACGTCGACCAAGCTATCCGTGATCTCGCCAAAGGTGCCAGTCACGCCGCCTTTTGCCGCGATCACAGTCCATGACAAGTCTTCGACACTGTAATCACCAGCTTCACCAGTGATTGCCAATGCAACATCGCTGCCAATCGCAGCCGTACCATCAACGTCGAGCAGATCGCTCTCGCCTTGGCCGTTCACGTCAACCGCAAGGGTGCTGCCAGTTTCAAACGAAAGATCGCCTGCGACTGCGATAGTCGCGATTGCGTTACCGACGCCGGGCGCAACTGTTGTGCCGGTGCGTGCAATCAGGTTGCCGATCCGGCCCGCGCCCGTGACCTGACCACCGATCAAGTCAACGGCCATAGCTTCGGCCATGACATCAGAGAATTGCAGCGTGCCTTCGCGCACCGCAAAGTTGTCAATCGCGTCGTTCATACCGCTAAGCGTTGCAGTGCCGCTGCCGACTTTTTCGAACTGATCAAAGCCGTAATACTGCTTTTCCGTTTCCAGAACGATGTCGTCAGGTGCCGGAGCTAAAATGAGTCCCGGCAATTCTGGTTCTTCGGTTTCCGTCTCTTCTGCGTCGATTTCAATTTTGGACAGATCAAACGAAAGATCACCCGCACCACCAAGCGCCAAAACGTCGTCATCGCGCTCGCCACGAGCAATCACGTCACCAGTGATGGCAAAGCCAGACTGCAACTCGATGCGCGTGGTACCTGCACTGGTATACTCTTGATATCTATCGAAATACTTGTTTGTTACGATCGCGCCAGATTCACCACCGATAACTTCACCAGCGACTGTGATTTCTGAATTGCCGTAATTTGTCGCAATCCCATAGCGACCATTAGCTGCGCTCACAGATGCGCCGGATTCAATCGTAATTGAGTTCAGCCCTGTTGGTTCAGTCGTAGATTCTGCTGAGTTAGACAGATATTCCGGCAACGTGCTTGTCACTATACCAGTAAGCCCGTGATCGCCTGTAACGATATCACCGCTAACAGTGACGGTGGCATTCCGACCAAATGCGATTACGCCGACACTAGCCTCAATGCCGCCGTCGCCAACTGTAACCTCAACATCTCCGGCGTTGGCAAAATCTAGATTAGTGCCATATTTATCCGTACCACTGCTGCTATATTTACCAGCAACGGCAAGGATACCAGCGCCTGTGGCGCCCGTATTTTCGTCACCGAGCTGACCGATTTTGCCCGACCCTGTTGTGATTTGAATGTCAGCATCTTGTGCAAAAACCTTGATACCGTAATAATCGCCGAAAACATCACCAGCGCCCGTGTTGACCGCAACAGTGCGGTCCGGAACGGGGTAAGCGGCGCGCAAAGTCGCCCCTTCAGGATTAGATGCATCGGAGACCTCATATCCCGCAGCCTGGTTGACAAAGATGCCGCCACGGTCTCCTGAAATCGTGCCGTCGCCTGTTGTTACGGCGATGTTATTTCTAGCGTTGATGCGAACACCGCCGATACCACCGGTGACACCGCCCGTGCCGGTCGTCAGAGTGACATCATTTTCAGAACCGAGATTGATCCCATACTCACCACCGCCAACGCCGCCCGATCCCGTCGCTACAGTAATGTCGTTACTTGCGCGCAGATCGATACCGTAATCGTCACCGCTGACGTGGCCTGCACCTGTTTGAACAGTAACGTCATTGCCAGCCTTGATGTAAATACCACGCTGGGTTTCCGCACCTTCTCGCTCGTGATCGTCCCCACTGTCGACGTCGGGGTCACTCCACTCTCCAGCACCAGTCACGTTGCCATCGCCGGTTTGGACCGTAACGTCATTATCGCCATCAATATAGATACCAGCAACGCCACCTGAGACCGAACCTGCACCTGTCGTGACTTCAATATCCGCGCTTTCGGCGCTTACGACGATCCCATGTTTGCCGCCAGTGACGTCACCCACACCTGTACTGATCTCGATCTTTTTTTGTTGGTCCTGCGCTACGAGGTTTTGTGGAGCAGCGAATACGGGATAAAAGCGCGGGAGTACCGGTTCATTTGACTGAAGGACTGAAACACCATTCCGCGTACCAGTAATCGCCCCGTCACCCGTCGTTACGGTCGCGTTGTTTAGCGCGTCGACATCGATGCCGTTTCGGCCGCCGCTAATGTCACCGGCGCCAGTTTGAACAACGACATCGCCCGAGCCGGGATATCTCGAACCAATCCTAATCCCACTGGACTCATAGTCAAGAAGTGTGATGTCGCCCGATCCGGTTACGACTCGTGTGTTCCCATACTTCGCCCTGACTTCGATGCCGTGTCCGAAGTAGACGTCGAAAGGTTGTACGCCTTCGGGTTCCGCTTGGTTGATGTCTCCATTAAAGACAATATCGACGCCGCCTTGCCCTGTGGCAGAGTTACTATACCCAGAGTCGACTACCAGTCCCAGATTAAACTTGGCGCCCTCCTCGACGGTAATCGTTATGTCACGCCCCTGCACGTTGACATTGTAATAATAGTCGCTCACGAAGTCTGCGGTTTCATCCGCGACGACTGTAACGGACCGCCCCCAATCGCCAAGGTATTCATTTCCACTGATCACGCCTGAGCAGAGGTAAGTACCGCTTGTAGCTTCAACGGTACATTCGTTCTCGGCCTGCGCCGGGCGTCCGTAGGCCACGAGGCTGGTTGTGAGTAGTGAGGCTGAGAGCAAAAGTTTGCCGCGAAGTTTAGGTGGGGTAGCGCTAATGCGTGTCATTAATTCTTCTCTATTTTTAGGTTTTAGTCCGATGGTGAATTTGCGAAGGCACACAACCACAACCAGCTCAGGGCAAATTCCTGAAGTGGGACACGCGCTACTGCTAACAATCAATTGTGCAATTTCGGTGATTTTCCGCCTATGCGAATAACTAACTCAATTATGTTGCTAAATTGTCACATAAATTTTGCCGTCTGAATTTCCTTGATTGGAAGCAATAGGTTGCGCGATAGCCTGAAATCGTTAACGTAACGGCAAGTTTACAGTTGGATTGACACATATGGCCGATTTTCGTGCGCTCGCACGCCACCATGAGCCAATTCGCGCCTATATCCGGCATCGTCGTTGGATCGACCGATCTGGCGTGCTGGCCTATGCCCCAAACACGGAATGCTCGGCTTTTAGCATCGATGGTTTCGGCTTCCGGCGCGGTGAGTTGAACGGCACGCCTTATGATCTGAACGCTGCGTTTTCGGGCCAGCCCTACGGGTTGGTATTGGGGTCGAGCCATGTTTTCGGCTTTGGCCTTGCGCGTGATGCGCAGACGATACCGTCGCAGTTGGCCGCACAAACGGGTATGCCGTGTTTGAACCTGTCGTTTCCAGAGGCTCAGTTGCAATCACTGCATGCGGTGGCCCTGCGGATTTGCGCCCAAGCCCCGCAAGCACCGCAGTTTATCGCCCTGCTGCCCGGCGGGACATTGACGCGTTATGCGTTTGTCCGTGATTGCGATCCGCTGTTTGGCGTTCCTGATTTTCAGAAAGGCGCTATCGCTGCAAATCTGCCCGACAGCCCGACAGAGACTGCGGCCTTCCGGTCCCTGCTCACTTATGCTCGTTTCTGGATTGGCCAGATTGCGACTTTGGCGCAAACACAAGGCTGCCCGCTGCTCTTTCACCCCGAGCACACGGCTTTTGAAAAGCCGCAGCTCTCGGAGGCCGAGAAATCATGTCGCCTGACTGTTCCCCAATCGGACCCGGATCGCTGGCGTTTTGAGACGCATCGCTTGCGGTATGCCGCATATACCGACGCGATTTTGGGCGCCTTGCCGACGTCTGCGCGGATTGCAAACGTTGATCCTGCCCGCTTGAGTTATCTGGACGAGTTTCACTACACCGCCGACGGGGCCGCGCAGATCGCTACGGCCCTCGCGACTGCTTAAGGTGCGTCGCTATGGGTGATCAGGTTCAGGATTTCCGATGACGAAAAGCCGAGCGCCATAGCGCAGGACGGCCCCGTCACGACGCCAGTATCGTACAATTCGGTTACGGCACCGTCGATGCGGAACCAATGGTCGACCTTATTGGATTTTAGGTTGACCACCTGCACGCCGCACCATGGCTCGCTATCTGTATCGGTCAGGCGCTGGTCCAGATCCAAGCCTTCAAAGCGTTCGTGACGTGGCTTTGACAGGCCAACGACCGCGTGATTGCCGTGGAATGACAGACCGCGTGCAAAACCGGGTAGGAATTTGATCGGGTTAAATGCCTCTTCGGGTGCCGCGTCGGTATCAATCCAGCCCAATTCGCCCGTGCCGGAATTCAACACATAAAGCCGCCCTTGGTGGATGCGCGGGGAATGTGGCATCGACAGGCCGGAGCAGACGACTTTGCCAGTCTCGACATCAATCACAACACCACCGTCCTTGCGCCGGTCCCGCCAGCCGTCGATTGTGTCAGAGCGCGAACACGCACTGACGTAACGCGCCTTGCCTTGATCCGGCGTGCCGATTTCGCCCATCGCGAGGCCGTTCAGGTGACAGCGATCTTCTTGCGCGAGGTCGGAAATAAATGACGGACGCCAGTATTCATCAAAGGAATGGCGATCCGAAACCGTAGCCAAACAGTTGAACGACGTATTCACAAACACGATGCGGCCGTCAGCCAACAGCCCGACGTCATGCGCATCTAGAACGCCAGTTGTATGCAGTACGCGCGGCACGAAAAGCCCGTCAAAGCTGCCGTTGGCGACTTGACCTTCGTTTAGCACGTTTTCGAAACGGGTGATCTGGAACAATGTCGCGAGCAGGATTGTGCCCTGCTCTGGCGTCGCGAGACCCATCGCTTTTTTAAAGATCCGCTCGTTGACCATCAGGCCGCCAGTTTCGGGGTTACGCCCCAAAAGATAGAATTTGCCGGATTGATAAGACGTCACTGCGATGCTGACTTTTTGTGCGCCACACCACCCCGGCAGACCCGATGAAACGGAATAGTTGATCTTTGGCGGCTCGACCTTTGCAGCCTTTGGGCTTGGTTGCGCGTCTTGCATCAGCTGTCCTAACTCTGAGATATTGTTGGACAAACTTTGCCCCCGTCGCCCGACAAAGTGCAATATCCGTTTTGTATAAGTCCGCGCCGTGCGCTGAGTGCGCCACACTGAACGTCGGCCAGATGACAGAACATTCATTTACAAAAGCGCCTTACAGACCGCTTTGAACGCGCAGCTTAACTGGCGTACACAAGACAATGAATACTGAATTGGACGCCGCAAGATGAGTTATAAACTATACCACGCGCCCGCGAGTGCATCCCTCGGGATCAGGGTTATTCTCGAAGAGATTGGGGCCGATTATGAACTCATTCCAGTGACCATTGATATGGATAAACCCCGGTCGCACGCGCACTTGGCGCTCAATCCAAACGGCTGGGTGCCCGTGCTGGTTTGGGACGAAAACGCGATGTATGAATGCGCGGCGATTGCGGTTTTCTTATGTGACCGCCATCCTGAAGCCATGCTCGCGCCTGCATTGGACGCCCCCGAGCGTGGTTTGTTTCTGCAGACGTTATTTTACTTTTCCAATGCTGTGCAGACCGCGTTTCAACTGGATTACTACCCTGATCGCTTTGCGGATACGCCCGAGACGGAACAAAGCGCCCAGCGCCGTGGGTTGCGGCGTTTGCGCGAGACGTGGCAGGTCATTGACGATCAGATCGGCAACAACACTTGGGCGCTAGGTGATCGTTTTAGTGCGGCGGATATCTATCTGTTTATGCTGACGACGTGGCTGAAACCCTCGCGCGGGCAGCCAGCGATACAGGACTTTCCGAACGTTGCGCGGATCGCTGATGCTGTGATGCAGCGCCCAAGCGTGCAGCTTGTGTATGAAGGGTGGATATCGGAACAGACAGACGGCTAGATCAATTTGCTTCGATATGGATCGCGGAAGCTGACATGCCTGCCGTGCCGATTACTTTGGCGTACCCGAGCGTGCGGTGATCCAATCAAAGGTTTTCCGCGCCCCGCCAAACGGGAAGAAATGCAGTTTCACTGGCGCTTTGTCGTTCAAGGTTAATGTCTGTGACAGCTCGTTAACCAGCTCTGTCGGCTCATAGCCTTTTAACAGCCCAACCATCGCGCCCGACCTTTTGCGCAGCGCCGAAAGCGACGGCCCTACCCCACAAAGCGCCGCGTATTTGATCAGAGACGGGATCGACGTCACGCCCGCGACCCCGATGTTGATCGGCGTATCAATGTCGCGCTCGCGTAACATGTTGATCCAACGAACATAAGTCGCGGCATCAAAGCCGAACTGCGTTGTGATTGAGGCCTGAATGCCGCGCACGGCCAACATTTCCAGCTTGTCCTCCAAGGCATCAAGCAACTGATCGCCATTGATCCTTGAGTGCCCTTCTGGGTGCCCGCTGACCGAAACATGTGCGAAGCCCAGATCGGAAACCATGGCATGCGACAGCACCGACATCGCGTCAATGTATGGCCCCTGACTGTCATCGCGATCCCCCGCGATAACCAGCAACCGACGTGCGCCGCCATCACGCGCAGCAGTCAAATGTTCACGCAGTTGCGCCTCGTCCGCAAAATGACGCGCACCCACGTGCGGTACAGGCTGATACCCTAACGCGACGATCTTCTTGCAGGCGTCTTTCAACCCTGCCGTGTCCTTTTGCGACAGGTGAGGCAGGTAAACCTCTGATCCCTTCACAAAGATTTCTGGCGGTGGATGAAACGAGCTGACCTTCGAGACTGGGATTTCCAGCGAGTAGTCATTCAATAGCGATTTTCGAGCTAACGAAGGATGGATTGACCAGACGGTTGACTGTGGCACGGTTTTCCCTCACGCTAAAAATCTAACACCTATGTTAGGTTATTCTAATTAGTACATCTGTCAAGAAATTCGAAAACACCGCGCGTTAGGTTGTGTTGGCACGTTGACACAACGTTTTGAGGAAACTGACTAGCGCGACGGTGATAACTGAAAATAAGGGAGGAACACCAATGACAAAGCGTCGCAAAACAAGGTTAAAGCATCTCGCCGAGAAGGTCGCAAAGGGAGAACGCATCGTAGGCATGGAATGCCACGACACCGCAAGCGCGATGATTGCCGAAGATCTGGGCATGGATTTGCTCTGCTGTGGCAGCCCCGGCCCGATGGGTTTGATGGGACACAAATCTATGGCCACGGTAGATTTTGAAGAACAGCTCTATATGCTGCAAGGCGTACTGCGCGGCGCATCCTCGCCGTTCATTATTTGCAACATGCCGAACACCACAGCCTGTATTTCCATTGAGGAATCCGTGCGCAACGCAGCGCGCGTCGTCAAGCTAGGCGCGGATGGTGTGCATATCGAACCCTCCATGGGCACGGTTGAGCATATTCGCGCCATCGTCGCGGCGGGCATTCCAGTTGTCGGGCATTTCGGCGTGCAAGGCGAACGGGCGGTGATGAATTCCGGTCACGCGCCAGCGGGTCGCACTGCCGAAGAAGCAGCGCAGATCGTTGAATTGGTGCGCGCTTCTATCGACGCTGGCATTTTCGCGGCGCTGTTCGAGCATACGTCAGTTGAGCTGACAAAATGGTGCTACGAGAACCTGCCTGTCGCTGTCGCGAGCCTTGGCTCTGGCCCGCATGCGCATGGTATTTTCCATGTATCGCGCGACATCATCGGTTGTTCCGTGTTCCCGATCCCACCCAAACGCGAAGTGTTCGGCGACGTGATGGGCGAGATGCGCAAAGCCTACACCGAGTATTACAATCGCGCCTCTGGCGGCCAGTTTCCGAAACCGGAGTTGTCGCACACCATGCACGACGGCGAGATGGAAAAATTCGCTGAGTTAATGAGCTAGAAATGGAGGCAGAGCCGGTGAAACCAGATCAGTTTTTAGCATGGTTGTCGGCTCTGCCTTTGCACAAGGAAACGAGCGTCGAATGCGGGGCCGGACATGCCGAGATCGCGCAATTTCTGGCAAGTCGTTATGCAACGTCCTACGCCGTTGATCTTGATCCGATCCCTCTACCCAGTGATACCGCCGTCAAAGCCATATCTGCCGATGCGGCAGATTTACCGTTCGATGACGCGTCGGTTGATTTGGTCGTGTCGATGCAGGCGTTGCATCATTTCGATATCGCGAAACACCTGAATGAGGCGCGGCGCATTCTGCGTCCGGGCGGTGTTTTTGCGGCGCTATGCTGGGGGGAAATGTCCCTGCCCGCTGACGTCCGACGCGCCTACGATCCCATCTTAGATGCCATCGCGCCGTATTGGGAAGATCAACGTCCCTTCGCGCTGTCCGGTTACGACGGCCTTGCATTTTCGGGTGTCTCAATCCCCCGCCCGCAGGCATTCAAACGCGCCAAGTGCAATTTGGACAGGTTGGAAGGGATCATGGCGACGTGGTCGGCCGTGCAAGGTGCCGTGAAGGATAGCGTCGATTTACCCGAGCCTGACTTGTCGAAGTTAACCATGGACGAAGAGGCGGAATTTGACGTCAGTTGGCCGCTGGTTGGCCAGATATTCAGAGTACCCGCCTAGGTCGATTGCCAGATCATCTGCGCCATGTCGGGCCGGTCAGCACTTGTCTGCATCGGGCAATCCGGACACGTTTCTGGCGTAGGTTTGTTCTTGCATCCCTGACAGCCTTTCAGCAGTCGAACGGTGCGGCGAAGCTCGTCCTGCATCGCCAAAATCGCTGCAGCTTGATCCCGCAGATCGTCGGTCAAATTCTCAAGAATACCCATCATTTCAGTGCTGGATTGATCGCCCGTTTCATAAGCCCGCCTGCGCGTTGCTATGGTTTTAATCACTTCAACAGAAATGTTCAGTTCGCGCATCCGCATCGCAAGCTGCGCGATAGCAAGTTCCGCGTCGCCATAATAGCGCGTGCCGCCGTCCGACCGACTGGGGGAAATGATGCCCAACTCTTCGTAGCCGCGCAGCGTGCGCACGCTGAGACCCGACACCTTTGACAACTCGCCGATCTTGTACATTTTGCTGTCGCCGTTATGCGCCATACTGTCTATTCTCACTATCCGCAGAGCAAAGTTAACGCGCCCGCAAGGCACTGACCGCACCGTATGTCGCGACGCAGTACGGCACCGTATAGGTCAAAAGGCACTTCAAAAGATTAACGGACCCCGCATACATTAACTGGTCACCCTGATTGATCAGGTTGAGCACGGTGCCAACGATCAGCGCCACGATCAGGGACCGTTTCACGATATCCGCACGAAAGGCAATCTTAAGCATGACGCTCAACCAAAAAATCTAACATTCGTGTGAGATAGCACATCAAGGGTTAAGATGCCAGCTTCGCCTATGCGGGAAAGACTGGTGGTATCAGCGACCGTTACTCGCCCTCGGGCGAGCGTGGTGTACCCGCTGGCGCGTCGCCATTGGCTTCGATGTCCGCGATATAACGCTTCATTTCCGCGATCTCGCCGCGCTGCGCTTCGATGATTGCATCTGCCAATTCGATCACGCGCGGATCAGAAAAGTTCGCCCGTTCACTGACCAAAATAGCGATGGAATGGTGCGGGATCATGGCCTTCATCCACGCAACATCACCCACTGTCGCTTGCGTCCGGACGAGCGAAACGCCCGCGATAAACGCAATCGCCGCACCTGCGAAGATAGCGATGTTGGCTTTGCGATTTGAATACATGCCGAGCATAAAGATGAGCATGATGATCGCCATCATCCCGCCCATATACAGCGCCATCCACATCCGCGTTTGCGAAAAGAAGACGTGGTCGATTGCGTAGGTATTCAGATACATCAGCCCGTACATCACGACCGTCGATGTGGCGATCATCGCAAAGAAACGCCCGTATCCGCTGTTGCCGTGTTGTTTGGCGTTAGTGTGCTGCGTGGTATTGGTGTTCATTACATGGCCTCCCAAGGTGTTGAATTGGGAACGAGAGCCCCATAGAAAATTAACGTCCAGTTTTGGAATTGGTTCCAGCGGCACGATGCAAGCTAGCCACGCCGCGACATGAACAGCTTGCATCGCGCTACTTAGTTCATTGTCATTCCTTCATGCGCCATACCCGCCATCCCATTATCGGCCGGTTGTTGTGCGGCGGGGCCTTTGCCATCCATCAAATAGGCCGCGATCGCTTGCCGATCCGCTTCGTCCAGAAACGATGTGCCATCGCGCACGGCTTCGGCCATGCTGCCGCCAAAGACGTCGCCGTCCGGCATCAAACCTGTGCGCAAGGCGTAGGTGATCGCGGCCTCGTTCCATCCGCCTGCTGCGAGGTCCGTGGCGGTGATCGACGGTGCCGTGTTGCCCCCCGGCAAAGCGTCGTTGCCTAGAAACTGCTCGCTTGGTTTCAGTCCGCCAAGCAGATTTCGGCCCGTATGACACGCGGCACAATGCGCAGCACCGTTAACCAGCTCTTGACCTCGGTTCCATGCGTCCGACTTGCCCATCACCGGCGATAAATCCGTGACTGGCTGCAGGAATGCGGCGCGCCATAACTTCAGGCTCCAGCGTTGATTGAATGGAAACCCCAGATCGTGTGGCGCTGCGGCTTGCCCCGCAGGCGGTACGGTCTGCATTGCCGCCCAGAGGTCAGCGATATCCTGATCCGAAAACGCAGCGTAGAACTCGTAGGGAAATGCGGGGTAATACGCCTGCCCATCTGGGCTGACACCTTGTCGCAACGCCACGGCGAACTGATCCATCGTCCAGCCACCGATACCGCCAATAGGGTCTGCGGTAATGTTGGGCGGGACAAACGTGCCAAACGGTGTTTCAAGCGGTGCGCCCCCCGCAAGCGCGGGCGTTCCCGCATCGACATTTGTGTGGCACGCGATGCAGCCGCCGGACCGCGCGAGATAAGCGCCGCGATATGGATCGCCTTGCAGCATCCCAAGCGTTTCCTCTTTTCCGATAGGCCACGAGGCAACCGCGCCGATGAACGCGCCACCCAATATGGCGGCGATAATTCCGAACCGAAATAAACCTCTCATATCAGCTGCCATTCCGGAAGGCTGAATGGCATGACGCGCATGTACTGCTAATCATTTCAAACGCTTGCGGGGCGGCCATCTGCGTAAAATCGAACCCGCCTGTTTGTGCATTTGCGCTGGAGGACGTCTGTGTCGGGGTTGGCGCATTGCGGTTCTTTGGTGGTGCTACCCCCATCAATTCGGCAACCGAGAACGGTGCGACGTCAGTGCCCGAACGGTCCGCCATGTCGTCGCCCATTTGCATGCCTGCATGGTCAACCGGATCGGAAGGATCAATCGCTGCGGGAGTTGGCGTAGGACGCGATAACCCGTTCGGTGCAGCCAAGCTTAACCCAAGCCCGTAAGCCCGCAGTTGTTCTGATAACGCTGAAAATTCTTCCCAGCTTTCCCAGATTTCGGGCTTGGCGTAGGAGGCCGCAGCGATCTGTTCTTGCGGGAACAGTTTGGTCATATTCGCGCCCGCATGCGCAATGATCGTGGCACCCGCCACTTGGACGGCCCGCACGTCATAGGCCGTTTGCCCCTGCATCATCGGGGCCATCTGCCGCATCACGCCGCGCAGCGCGACCATGCCGTTCATACGTTCCAGCGTCACCCCTGTCGCACCGTTATGCGCCAACACAGCAACCCCAATAGCGGACATCGCAATGCCGCCGACTAAGCTTTTCTTATTCATGATTTTTCCGTCAGTTATTTTGTTTAAGACAAGATGTCAGATCACAAAAACACTGTTCGTGGCGGCGGTGTGTCGAACTCGTCCGCGCGATTGGCACGCACGACGGCTTCGATTGGGAATTTCGACGCATCTTTGATGGCCAGTTGGTTCAAACCCGCGCCTTCAAATTGGCTGAAAATCAGGTTGCAAAAGGTGGCACCATGGCACGACGCGGCATGCGGCGCGGACTTTGTGACAGCTTGGTCAACAGCACTGCTCTCATGGCTGTGCTCGGGGTCAAATGTGCCTGCGTTGATCGGTGCGGACAGCAATACAAACACCATCGCCAGCAAAGCGAACAGCCTATTCAAGACGATAATGGGGCGTCCCAAAGTCATGTTTGTTTCCTGTTGGTCGGACGCTGCCGACGATTTATTCCGGACTTTTAGCCCGCGTTTGTTAGTGCCTCGTTACCACAATCGGACCGCGATCACCAAGGTTTCTGCACATCAGTAGCAGTGGATCGCCTATACTGACGATACAAAAAGCCTGACGCAGACAAGGTCCCGAGAGCGCATTCACGCCCTCGGAACCGATTTCGTTGACGGGTTAAACCGCACTGACCGCGAGTTCGGTCATCATGCCCGTCGACAGGTGCGGCATGTGATGGCAGTGCAGCATCCAGCGTGCGGCCTCGCCTGCATCGAGTGCAACCGTCACCTGCGCCATCGGCGGCACGTAAACGGTGTCACGCATGGCACCCCGAATGGCCTGTCCATTGATGTTAATCACCTGAAAGACATGCCCATGAAGGTGCATCGGGTGGCCCATCATCGACATGTTATGGAACGTCAACGCAACCCGTTCGCCGCTAACCACAGAAATAGGCGTGTGATCGCCCCACGTCTGGCCATTAATGGTCCAAAGGTACGGGTCCATGCTACCATTCAACATGATCATATGGCTGCGATCCACCGGACGATCAGCCAGCGCATTTGTGCTTGTGGCGCGCAGCATCAATTCCTGTTCCATGTTGATATCAAAGGCAGGTGACGCCATGTCTGCCATGCCGCTGATTTTTTGGATTGCGGCCTGCGGGGTCGCGAGGATGATGCCAGTGCGTTCACGTTCGCCTTCGCGTAGTGCAAAGATCGGGAATGCGCCCTCGCCCGTGATATCAAGTTCGATATCAAGACGTTGCGCCATCGCCATTCCGAAACGGGTTCCCGTCATCGGTTCAACATCATGCCCGTCAACGGCCACAAGCCGCGCCTCAACGCCGTTTGTATCAATCCAGAACGTCGTGGCAGACGCCGCGTTAATCACACGTAACCGGACACGCCCGCCGCGATCCACGCGGATAACATCGGGGTCGTTGAGCGTGCGATCATTGGCCAGATAAGCGTCGAAGTTGAAATCGTTCAGATCCATCTCCATGTCGCCCATCGCGGTATCACCATCCATGTCCATCGTGGAATGATCCATGCCAGCCATCGCACCACCGGACATATCCATGTTGCCCATCGCGGTGTCCCCGCCCATGTTCATCCCAGAATGGTCCATGCCTGCCATCGCATCTGGCTGGGCCGCAGGCGCGTCCATCTCGCCCATATCGTGGGTCGCCCCCCCGCTTGTGATCTCTTCCAAGACCTCGGCTGGCGATTTGAACGAAAAGTCATGCAAGAACATGACGACGTCCTGACGGTCGGCGGCCACATCGGCGTCACTGCGCACGATCAAAGGTGCGGCCAGCAGGTTCATTTCCTGAACCGGCACGTGGCTGTGCATCCAATGCGTGCCTGTTGTGGGCGCATAATCGTAGCTGCGCGTTTCACCGGATTTCAGCAGCGACATCGGCTCGTTCGGCACACCGTCCTGCCGGTTTGGCGGCAGTTGGCCATGCCAGTGAACGATGGTGTCTTCGGTTAGCGTGTTGGTCAGATCGACCTGAAACCGTTGACCGGGGTCCAAAATGATGCCCTGCGCCCCTGCCCCATTGGTCAGACCAAACACGGTGGCCGCACGCCCGTCGATATCAAGCACCCGCGTGCCAGCGGTCAGCGCCATCGGCGAGGTCTGCGCGAAAGCCATGCGTGGAAGTGTCGTTGTCGCGGTCAACGCAGCGGAGGCCGCAAGAAAACCACGTCGTGAAAACGTATGTGTCATTTCAAAAATCCATCTGGCGCCAGTGGCGCACTTTATCTGATTGATGCCTAACCTTGGCACCTGCGAAAAAGTGTCAGATGGTACGCGGTGGACGCTCTGGCATTTCAGGGCGGAACAACGCTCTGGTATCGACATTCCAGAACTGGATTTGTGAACTATATTCGCCGCGTACAAGCGTGATCGCGGTGTCAGCTTCGGTCCACGTCGTACAGACCATAAAACAAGCCTGCGACATGTCATGCGAGCCCGTGTCACTGTCGGATGTGTGTCCCGCGGGGGCGTGTTCAGCGTGCGGCATGGCTTGCGCCGTCATCTGCGAGGGGCCGTTTTCCATCTGCATGATAGTCTGCACCAAAGACAAGGACAGCACGAGCGTCAGTGTCACGGCGAAGGTAAATCGCCGAAACAAAAAACCCAGCAGTGTCGTGCCCTTATTTGATCCATGTCGTGCCATATCATCGGGCTATCCAACATCCGAAATCATGTCAATTCACGAGATTGTTTAGAGTGGCACGAGCATACGGCACGCTTCACGACACGAGCAAATTGTGAGAGCAGTCGCGAAAGATCCGCAGCGCGGGTCACGGTTTTTCCAATCTTCGCTTGCACCTGCGTCCTTCATCAGATCAACCAGCGCGTGAACACTGCCGTTTCGGCCAAGGACGCGAGGAGTTGACACATGACGATACCAATCCCGACGAATGAAGCTGAAAGACTGTCATTTCTGAACGACATGAGGCTCGATGCTTCGCTGCCATTTGATGAAATTCAAGGGTTATGCGACGTCGCCTCGCGCTTGGTTGGCGCACCGATTGCTCTGGTCACGTTGATTGATGAGGATCAGCAGGAAATTCTTGCCAACATCGGCGCAGAGGGCTTGGGCACAACCAGCAGGGAAGCGTCGTTTTGTACGCATGCGATCATGGATAGCGAACAATTCGAGGTCGCGGACACCCAGCTTGACCCCAGATTTTCGGAAAATCCCTTTGTGGTCGGTGATCCAAACATTCGGTCATACCTTGGGACGGTGTTGGAACCAGCGCCTGAAATGCGTCTCGGAACGCTGTGTGTTTTCGATACGAAAACCAGAACCTACACGGCGCAAGAAAAGGCGTTTTTGGCAAAGATCGGAAAGGCCATCAGCGCCCTTTTGATCGCGCACCGTGACAACCTGGAACTCGCAGACTACTCGAACGAAGTGACCGTCAAGAACGCCAAGTTGGCCGAATTGACGGCTTCGCTTCAGCATTCGTTGGAAAAACTGGTCGAGGCAGAGAATGTCAAAAACGAGTTCCTATCCGTGGTCAGTCACGAGTTGCGCACGCCGTTGACGTCGATCATGGGCGCGCTCGGCTTGATGAATGAACGCTTTCGGACGGACGAGCCGCAACGGACACAACGCTTAATCAGTATCGCCACGCAAAACAGCGGACGCCTTTTGTCGTTGGTGAATGATATTCTTAACCTTCAGCGGAACGAGTTCAGCAATCGCGAAGTGAAGCTGGTCCCTGTCGATCTAAACGAGATGATCGAAACATCCGCTGAAGCATACCAGAACTATGGCGCCGATTTAGATGTGACGCTGACCGTTTCGGGTGCCGGACAGCCCTGCTATGTGCGTGGCGACAAACATCTGCTGGATCGCGTTATTGCGAATATCCTTTCAAACGCCTTCAAATTTTCGAAAACTGGCGGAAACGTCGAAATCAGCCTGCGTGATGTTGATAACCAACCTCAAATATCCGTCAAAGATAACGGGGCCGGCATTCCTGAAGGCTCGAAGGAAAAAGTTTTTGGCCTGTTTTCGCAGGTGGATAGCTCTGACAGCCGCGCAGCACAGCGCGGGACAGGTTTGGGAATGTATATCTGCCAGAACATCTTGAAGCAGCACAACGCGACAATCGACTACGAAAGCGAGGTGGGTGTGGGAACGACGTTCGTGGTCACGTTCAATCGGCCCTTCATTTAAGAGGTGCTGAGCTGAAAGCTTTCGGACGTTCAGCAAGTGAAGTGGTCCCACTATTTAGGACAGTTTTACGGCTTAGCTAAGATGTAATCGGGTTGGTGTTATGCCGCCTTTTGGTTACGTTCTGTGTCGAAGAATGCATCGTCGTGTGATCGCTTGTCGAGGGCTGTGTGTGGCCGCTCGGAGTTGTAGAACCCGATCCAGTCGTTGATCACGCGTTTGGCTTGGAACCCGTCCTGCAATTCGTGCAGATAAACGGCCTCCTGTTTGAGTGACCGCCACAGCCGTTCGATGAAGAAGTTGTCGAGATAACGACCTCGACCATCCATGGATATTTTGACATTGGCCTCAGTTAGAGCCGTGATCCAAGCCGCACCTGTAAATTGCGATCCTTGGTCCGTGTTCATAATTCCGGGCTTGCCGTATTTGGCGATGGCCTCGTTCAAAGCCTCGACGCAGAAGCTTGCGTCCAGCGTGTTCGACAGCCGCCATGCCAACACCTTTCGGGTCGCCCAGTCCATGATCGCGACCAGATACAAAAACCCACGCCGCACAGGGATGTAGGTGATGTCACTGCACCAAACATGGTTCGGCCGCGTGATTGGTGTCCGTCGTCAGGGTTTTTGGCACCAAAGGCGGCCTAAACTAAGAGAGAGTTCGGCTCATCTCGTTGGTTGCATTATGCGGCGCGTTGTCTGTGATGCAAGCGTCGCGTTTCGAGTGTCTTACGTTTGATCCTTTCCCGTTGCTGTAGAATGGCTTTGTCGCGTCCGAGGTATACGTCGGCGGGTGTAACGTTGTTCAGGCTTTCGTGGTAACGCTGGTGATTGTAGTGGTCGACGAAGGCTTCGATCTGAGCCTCAAGATCGCCGGGTAGGAAGTAGTTTTCCAACAGGATGCGGTTTGACCTGCGCCCCTAAAACTCCTCCAGATTTGTGTAGAGTCCGCCCAACAAAAGGACGGACAAATGAAGACACGATTTACGGATGAACAGATCATTCATTGCCCGGCAGGCGATTGCGTAGCAATCTGCCGAGAGGGGCGATGATCAAGGAACAGGAATCTGGCGAGAAGACTGCTGATGTGTGTCGGCGGCACGGGATCAGTTCGGCGACGTTCTACAAATACAAATCGAAGTATGGTGGCATGGAGCCATCTGATGCGAAGCGGTTGCGGGCGTTGGAGGAGGAGAACGGTAAGTTGAAGAAGCTGCTGGCCGAACAGATGTTGGATAACGCGATGCTACGAGACATCAATTCAAAAAAGTGGTGACGCCCGTTGGGAAGCGGAAAGCCGTGGCGCATTTGATGGATGTTCATCAGGTCAGTCAGCGACGGGCGTGTGATGTGCTGCAAGTTGATCGGTCAACAGTGAGATATCTGTCGCGCCGTGGTGGTGATGCTGAACTGCCCCCCTCTCGGCAGATTGCTTCGCAATCGCCTGCCGGGCAAGGGATGCAATCAAGCGGGCTTCCCGAGAGCGACGTCGGTTTGGGTGCCGCCGCATCCACGTGATGATCGCGCGGGAGGGCCTCGAAGTGAACCACAAGAAAGTGAGGCGTATCTACCGCGAAGAGAAGCTGCAGGTGCGTCGCAAAGGCGGTCGGAAACGTGCTTTGGGCACAAGGAAGCCGATGGTGTTGCCTCCCTCTCATTGTTTTCAAGCAAACAACTGCCGGGCAGTGGATGGCCCAAACCAGCGATGGTCATTGGATTTCGTATCCGATGCACTGACAGACGGGCGTCGTTTCCGCATCTTGGCAGTTGTCGATGACTTCAGCCGCGAGAATCTGGTGCTGATCGCGGACACTTCGTTGTCTGGTCAACGCGTTGCTCGGGAACTGGATCGCGTCATTGCTGAACGTGGCATGCCAAAGACGATTGTGTCGGACAACGTCCTATGCGCGGAATGATTGGCTGATTTGGCATCAGGTCATTGTCGTATCGAGCCGTC